>NZ_JAFCLU010000022.1 GCF_018130385.1 Bradyrhizobium sp. AUGA SZCCT0283
TCGACGCCTTCACACCCGAAGAATGCGCCAACTACCTTAAAAACTCAGGTTATCGAAGCTAATGCCATCACGCTTTAGCCCGGCTCCACAGCCGGCAAATCAAGTGCAGACCGCAATCTCCCGGCACCTCGCCGATAGAGCATCGCGTGCTGGGCCGGCGTCAAAAGGTCAGCGCGCGGCACGAAGCCGTCGATCACCTTGTTGAACGCGATTGCGCCGCAACCCGGAACGAGACAATCGCGCTTTCCCTTCGGACATTGGTTGAACGAGCAGAGCCTGCCCAGATAGGCGTCGTTCGCTGGATCGAACATGAAGATATCGAGCTGATGGGGGACAACGCTGGTGTCGGCACCCGACGTAAATGCCTTGCTCAAAGCACGATTGGCGGCCCGGTGTATTTCACGAAGACGTTGCTGCGATTCGATCCAGAGCGCCAGATCGAGATCGCGGCATTCATGCCACACCTCGATGCCCTCACGACGGAAATCGCTGAAACGCGGAACCTCCTTCCATAGCGCCTTTGCAACCGAGCCTATCACGGCGACCGCATGAACCTCCGGAAACGCCATCCACGCATCCGTCACGATGTCCGCGGCTACGCGAAACCTGCGCTGTTGACCCAGAAGATATTCGTTCTGTTGCTCAATCTTCGCGCGCCGCATCGCTTCAACCCAGCAGTTTCATGAAGTTGCGCTTCTGACCATCCACCCGCCCCGCTTCCAATAGGTGCTGCTGTCCTGCGTCGTCATGGGGTGTTCCAGGCCTTCCGGTGCCGGGCCTGACTGGCGCTAAACGAATTCAGCCAGTCTTGTGGAGCCAGTCTTGCCGTCGTCGAAACTCACAATTACGGCGGCGTTTGCGATGATGATGGAGTCGCTTCCGCTCTCGGCCGGAATCTCGAGTCCGCCTTTGACCGCCGTCACGTTGACCGTGCCGTAGGGCAATTCCTTTGCGACGACCGCCGTATCCACCCCGCTCGGGTCCGGCACGGCGATCGTGACCTCGACGAACATGTCGTTGGCGGTCTTGCCCAGCATCCGGAAGAAGCCGAGGCTGGAGTGGCGGATGGCGTCCGAGACGGCGCGCTTGGCGGCCTTGGTGGCATCGCGGCCGTGAACGTCGACGCCCATGCCCATTTCGGTGATACAGCGCACGCGTGCCATCGGGTTTCCTCTTATCGTTGGCGTGTGGGACACTATTTGGCGAAAGCCTGCTTTCTCAATCGTCGCTTGCGGCCTCGGCGTCAAGTCACGGCGCAGTAAACCGACGCAGACGTGCAAATGCATTGTGCTCTCGCCGGCGACGAATTCCTTTTTGTCGCCGTCGCTGGCGAATATGACTGGTCAAACCTGGTTGGGTCGACTTCGCCGCCGCACGCGATTCTTCGGGCCGCGCCTTGCGCAGACCCGTTGGGCCATCCCACCCGACCAGCAGTCAACCCTTACCCGCCGGCCCTTCCGAATGGATTGAACCGTGCGTCCCGACACCGCCGAGGCGGGCGCCGAGGAGGCTGGATTGGGTATTGCGAAATCGCCGAAAAAAAGAAGTAGACCACTGTCGGATTCCGGCCCCCTCGTTCGTCCTCCAGACGAGCCCACGCCAACGGCGTTCATGATGACCAATAATCCTCGGTTAATTTAGCTGTCGATCTCGCCCGTACCACCGCCTCGAGACAAAGCACGAAGTACGCCTAATTCTTCTGAACCCAGCCAATAAGGACATCCGTCATGACTTCCATCACGCCGTTCCTCTGGTTCGATAACAACGTCCCCGAGGCTGTCGCCTTCTACAAATCGGTGTTTCCCAATGCCAAGGTCGAAACTGTCAATGACTTCATGGCGACCTTCGAACTCGAGGGGCAGAAGTTCAACGCCCTCAATGGCGGCCCAAAGTACAAGTTCAGCGAGGCGATCTCCTTCTTCGTCAGCGTCGAGACCCAGGAAGAAGTGGACTACTTCTGGAACAGACTGACCGCCGACGGCGGCGAAGAATCAAAATGCGGGTGGCTCAAGGACAAGTTCGGCCTGTCCTGGCAGGTTGTGCCCACGGCCCTCGGCCGTTACCTGAGCGATCCCGATCGTAAAAAGGCCGACCGCGCCATGCAGGCCATGATGAAGATGCAAAAGATCGTTATCGCCGACCTCGACAAGGCATATGCCGGCTGATCCCGAAATCTTCACAGCAAGCCGTGCGCCCGGCACATCTATGGGTCCACGGTCTGGCTGCAAAAGGAAATTGAATGACCAAACTTCGCATTCACGGCTTCAGCGTATCGCTCGACGGATATGCGGCCGGTCCCGGTCAGGATCTGGACCACCCGCTGGGCGTCGGCGGCACCCAGTTGCACGAATGGGTTTACCCGACACGCACGTTTCAGGCGATGTTCGGCGGTGGCGACGGGACAATTGGGATCGACAACGATTTTGCCGCGCGTGGTATTGAGGGGATCGGCGCCTGGATTCTCGGCCGCAATATGTTCGGCCCCCCTCGCGGCCCCTGGACGGATGATCAGTGGAAGGGCTGGTGGGGCGACAACCCGCCCTATCACACGCCGGTGTTCGTGCTCACCCATCACACTCGGCCACCGATCGAAATGGCGGGCGGCACGATTTTTCACTTTACGACCGACGGCATTCACGCCGCGCTGCAGCGGGCGCAGCAAGCCGCTGGAGCGCTGGACGTGCGGCTGGGCGGCGGCCCCGCGACGATCCGGCAGTATCTGGAAGCAGGGCTGGTCGACACCATGCACCTGGCGATTTCGCCTGTTCTGCTCGGAAGCGGCGAAAGTCTGCTGGCGGACCTCGATCTGGTGCGGCTCGGGTATCGCTGCAGCGAGCACACCAGCAGCGCTGCCGCCATGCATGTCGTGCTCACGAAATCCTGAGCGCGATCACATCGCGCCGCCCGCGGACTTGGCAGGCGCAGCCGCCGGTGTAAGCCTCGCTCAAGTTGTTCCCTTTCGGCGGAGTGTCGCGAGGCCGCGTACATTTCGAACGCGGGTCAGGAGCGGCCGACACCGCTTCGCCGGGTTGCGATCAGCTTCAGCCACGGCGCCGAATGAAAGGCGCTCATCAGCAGGTACATCGGGACCATTCCGCTCAGCGGAGACGCACTCGAACACAACGCGTCGGGCGCCCCGCCGCCGATGACGGCCGTCATCAGCGCCATGATCGCGAAGGTCGGTGCGGCCGCCAGCGACAGCCAGCCGGCAACACCGATCGGTGCTGTGCCGAAGCAGGCCTGGCTCACGACTTCGCGCCCGCCTGCTGGTTCCGGAATGCGGCCTCTCCGGCGTCCGACACTTCGACCCACCTCTTGTCGGGCGCGGCGCCTTCGACGTAGCTGTCGTGCCAGTTCCACCACTTGTAGGTTTGGGTTTGCGGATAGCCCTCGGGCGAATCCTCCCATTCCTCCTGGCGACCGAGCGGCGTGATGTCGAGATAGTTCCAGGTGCCGCCCATCTGCTCGTCGCCGCGGTTGTTGATGAAGTAGGTGCGGAAAATCTTGTTACCGTCGCGGAAGAACACGTTGGTGCCGTGCCATTCGCCGACGCCGAAGTCGGCGTCAAAACTGTCCGTGATGGTGTACCAGGGGATCATCTCCCATCCCATCCGCGCCTTCAGGCGTGCGATGTCCGCCTGCGGCGCGCGTGAGACGAACACAAGCGTGGTGTCACGGGCGTTCAGATGTGCGAGATGCGCGATCTGGTCGGCCACCATCGAGCAGCCGCGGCAGGCATGGTCGGGCCAGCCGAATACGCCGGGTTCGTAGAAGGCGCGGTAGACGATCAGTTGATGGCGGCCTTCGAACAGGTCGCGCAAGCTCGCTTTGCCCTTAGGTCCCTCGAACTCATACTTTTTCTCCACGGCTAGCCACGGCATCCGCCGGCGCTCGGCGGCCAGTGCGTCACGGGCGTGGGTCAATTCCTTCTCCTTCACAAGCAACTTCTGGCGGGCGGCTTCCCACTCCTGCGCTGAAACGGCGTGAATCTGCATAGCTAACCTCCTGTTTGTTGTGATGCTTGTTGCTCGAGTGCTTCAACCTGCAGCATCAGGCCGGCAGGCGGGCGTCATATTCCTTCATGAGGCCGCTCCAGCCGTCCCAGAACGGCGCCGGCTCTTCGCCGCTCGCACGGGCGACCAGGACATCGAGATGCATGTGCCAACCGGCCATGTGCTTGAGCAGCGTGGCGCGATCGGGGAAACGCCGATGGATGACCGTGAGCAGCACGCCCTTGCCTTTGGGCTCAAGTTCGAACGTCACATCGCCCGTGCTGCTCCAGGTGATCGACAATTTTCGGGGCGGATCAAATTCGGTTATCCGGCTCTGCATGCGATGCTCGCCGCCGAATCCGGCCGGGCGTTCGCCAGGGGGGTTGGTCAATTCGTCGTTGCGCCAGACGAGTTCAAAGGGGGCGCCGGCCTTCATCTCCATGTCGCCTGCCGCCATCCATTTGCGGCGCAATTCGCTGTCGGTGAGATAGGCCCAGATGCGTTCGATCGGGCCGGGCAAAAGCCTTTGGATCTTGAGCGTCGTCGGCTCGATCAACTCGCCATAGGCATCGGGCCTTGTCGTTGCATTCATCGTTCTACTCCTTCACCTTTTTTGCCTTCGCCTTGTCTTCTTCAAGCAGCAGAGCTTCCAACGCATCGAGCTTTGCATTCCAGAAACGCTCGTAACGCCTGAGCCACGCATTTGCTTCCGCCAGCCGCGCCGCCTCAAGGCGGCACAGATGGGTGCGGCCACGGATCGTGCGCTTCACGAGCCCGGCATTCTCCAGCACCCGCACATGTTTCGACGCGCCGGCGAAGCTCATGTGGAACGGCGTCGCCAGTTCCCCGATCGTGAGTTCCCGCTCGGCCAAGTGACCAAGCATCGCCCGGCGCGTCGGGTCCGCCAGCGCGTGAAAAACAGCGTCGAGATGTCTCGAATACTCAACCATGTGGTTTAGTATAGACGGGCAGCACGAATAGTCAACCGATCGGTTCAACGTTTTCGTGATGGGTTCCGGACCGCCCTAACCGTCCGGCAGCGTGTGGACGGCGCAGGGAGATGCAATGCCGCGCAGCGCGTGCGTTCCCAGCGGGATCAGCGTCGCGCTTGTCTCAGTGGCGACCGCGCCCGAGATCAGAACCGTGCGGCCGAGCGGCCGGCAGAGCCCTTCGAGCCGGCTAACCAGATTCACCGCAGGACCGATCGCGGTGAAATCCAGCCGGTCGGCCGCGCCGACATTGCCCCACAGAATTTCGCCAAGGTGCAGCGCCACGCCGAACGAAAGCGGCGGCAACCCCTGCTCTCGCCGGCTCGTATCGAGATGCGCCATTCCGGCTTTCGCGGAAGCGACGGCGTGTAGCGCAGCGTCGCAGGCTTCGCGCGGCTTCTCGCCGACCGGGAAGATCGCGAGGACGCCGTCGCCGATGAATTTCAACACCTCGCCGCCAAAGGCATGGACGGCGCCGCCGATGCAGTCGAACCAGCCGCCGAGTGCGGCGATGACGGCGGCGGGAGGCTCGGCCTCGGACAGCGCGGTGAAGCTGCGCAGATCGGCATAGAGCAACACGGCCCGAATGGTCTCGCCGACTTCACGCCGCAGCGGCCCCGCCAGCACGCGCGCGGCGCTGCGCCGGCCGAGATAGGCCTCGAGCGCGGCAGACAGCGTCGCCCGCGCCGAGAGTGCGGCAAGCGGCGCTGCGGCAAAGCGGGCGGCTTCGCGCAATCGATCTGCTTCCGCTTCGGTGAACCGGCGGGGCCCGATCCAGCCGAGCAGCGGCCCACCTTCTCCCGCGCCAACGCTGTCTTCATGGACCGCACCGCCCGCGAGCCCGGCCAGCCAGCTCCGGCCCGCATCGCCGGACAAACTCCCCGCGCTTCCTAATCCCATCGGTGCAAATCCCACCGCCTCGATCACCTCTCCGTTCCCGGCCCGCCACAGCCAGGTGCGGCGGGCGATGATCGGGTGCGGCACGGCAAGCGTCAGTGCACCGCCGGCGAGCGGCATGTCGTCCGCGATCAAGCGCGTACCGAGTTCAGCGAGGAACCGCTCGGCGCCCGGCGAAGCGCCGGCCGCATCGACCAGCCATGTCAGCGTCGAACTCAGCTGCATGGTCCGACCCTATGGCAGGGAAAATTCATTATCACCATCTGCACTTGGTAAATTCCCGCGCCAGCATATGTTGGCACGGCTGCAGCAGCCCTTATGCCAACGAGCCGCGAGGTTTTTGATGCCTGAATCGTTTGTGGTCCAGCGCGAGACCCAGATCGCCGCACCGCGCGCCAGCGTCTTCGCCTTCCTGACGGACCCTGAGAAGATCGTGCAATGGATGGGCAGCGAGGCCGTGACGGAGATGCATCCGGGCGGGCTGTACCTCCTGAAGGGCGTGGGCAGTGCGACGGCGCGCGGCACGTTCCGCGAGGTGGTGCCGGTGCATCGCCTCGCCTACAGTTTTGGCTGGGAAGGCAATGACGAGGTGCCACCGGGATCAGGCCTGATCGAGATCGACCTGATCGAGCGCGATGGCGGCACGCTGTTGCGCATGACCCATAGCGGGCTTCCCAGCGCCGCTCACCAGGCGAGCCATGCCAAGGGTTGGATCCACTATATCGACAGGTTGACCAAGGCCGCCGCCGGCCAGGATCCCGGCCCGGATCGGGGGCCGAACGGCACCCGCAACGCGTGAGGATGATATCAGTGAGGGCGCGCATCGCTGGACGATCAGTCCTCTTTCTTCAACACCGTCACGTGGAGCCGGCGCCGGATTTCCATCCCCTGCCGCCGATAGAGCGCAATCGCCGAGTGATTGCTGGTGAAGACGTGCAGGAAGGGAATTTCTCCGCGCGACACGATCTGGCGGGAGATGGCGGATAACAGCATCTGTCCGTAGCCGCGGCCGCGATGGGATGGATGCACGCAGACGGCGGTGATCTCGGTGTATTGAGCGGGCTTCATCCGCTCACCGATCATCGCGACAAGCTGGCCATCGACGCGGATACCCAGAAATGTGCCGAGTTCATGGGTCCGCGCGCTGAACGGGCCGGGCTTGGTGAGCGCGGTCAATTCCATCATCGCCGGAACGTCATCGGCACCGAGGGTGACGATATCGACGCCGTTGGTTGGCGTCTCGATCGGCGTCCCGATCATCTGCTCGCCGGTATCCGCCAGCGCAACCTTGAATTCCGCGGGCGGAGTTACGGCTTCCGGCGTGAACAGCACGGCAATATCCTTCGGCGACATCAGCGCACCGAGCGCCGCGAAACTTTCGGGTGACGTATCCGCCATGGCCGCGAACGGCGTCACTTCCGTCGGATAGCGCCGCGCGCGGGCATCGCCTTCGGCCAACGCCTGGTGCGTGGTCGTCAGCGCGGTCCAGATTGGATAATCGAGCGGATGGCTGGAGTTGTTGTAAACGGACATCAGGCTGCTTTCATTCTCACTTAATGGCGCGACCTCACTACCGGCAGCCGCCAACGTCCGCGACCTTGGGAACAGGCTCCGCCGTCTCTTCGATCGTCACGCCTCCTCCGCCGTCGCCTTGATCAGATTGTCGCGCAACGTGACGACAGTTTCCTGCAGCCGCGCGAACTCGTCCGGCTTGAGCCCCGTCGAGGCCACGAGGTTCATGTGCATACCCTTCTCGCGCAGAAGCCGGCCGGCCTCGGTGAGGCTGATGCGCACCTGCCGTTCATCCGCGGGATCGCGCTGGCGGCGCAGATAACCCATGGTCTCGAGCTTTTTCAGGACGGGCGTGAGCGTGTTGGATTCCAGGAACATCTTCTCGCCAAGCTCGCTCACCGTCTGGCCGTCCTGCTCCCACAAGGCCACGATCGCGATCCATTGCGGATAGGTCAGGCCGAGATCCTCGAGGCCCTTCCTGTAGGCCCGGCCGAAGGCGAGGTTGGCCGAATAGATCGCAAAGCACAGGAAGTCGCCAAGGCGCCGATCGCCCGTGGGCAGCTTCGGTTTCTGATTGCCCCTTGAACTGTCTCTGGAATTGTCCCTGGAACCGGCGCTTGAAGCGGATTTGGGACCTTCATTCGGTTTCATTGGGCGCGTCCTTTCCGACACGAAGATGTGAAGTCTCGCATCCATATATATCGTATCCGATTAAATCGGAAGGCTTGACATCTGGACATGTCGGCGCTTTATACACCGCATTCGATTGTATCGTACACGATCTAACTAAGCAATCTACCTCTGCACCCGTCAAGACGAGAACCACGGCGCGTTGGGAACATCCCAGCCACCACAACACAAAGGAGAGAACCATGTCAGACCTCAAGGAACGCACCGACACCACCTCCGCCGAAACGAACGCCGCGCCGGCGGTCGACCTGAAGCTCGAAATCGTCGTCATCCCCGTCTCCGACGTCGAACGCGCCAAGCAGTTTTATGCAAAACTCGGCTGGCGGCTCGACGCCGATTTCGCCGGCCCGGACGATTACCGCGTGATCCAGTTCACCCCGCCCGGCTCCAACGCCTCGGTGATCTTCGGCCAGAATGTCACCTCGGCCGCGCCCGGCTCCGCGCAGGGCCTTTACCTCGTCGTTTCCGACATCGAAGCCGCCCGCAACGCGTTGCTCGGCCGGGGCGTTGCGATCAGTGAAGCGTTTCACGCCGGCGGCGACGTGCACGTTGGCCCGGACGAGCCCTATCTGTTTGGACGAGTCCGGCTGAGCGGCCCGGATCCGGCGCGCGGCAGCTACCGTTCGTATGCCTCGTTCAGCGATCCCGACGGCAATGGCTGGCTGCTGCAGGAAGTCACCGCGCGGTTGCCCGGACGCATCGACGGCAACGGCACCTCGTTCACCTCGCCGGCTGATCTCGCCGCCGCGTTCCGCCGGGCGGCCGCCGCCCATGGCGAGTACGAAGAGCGGAACGGCGGCAAGCACGATGAGAACTGGCCGGACTGGTACGCCGATTACATCGTCAACGAACAGCACGGCCAGCAGCACGCCGCATGAGCAGGCGAAGCTGTCACCGGCGGCGGTTCGCCCAGTGCGTTCGCCGCCGGTGAGGCCGCCAGCCCAACAAGGAGGATTCACCATGCGTATGTCATCCAAAAGCGTCTCATTCATTTCGCTTCCCGCGCTCGCGCTGGCCGTGATGCTTTCGGCCGGAACGGCATCGGCTCAGTCCATACAGGGCGCCGCGGGTGATCGAACCGCAACATCATCCGAGCGACGCGACGATCTGGCCGGCAAGCTTGTGCGGCGCGTGATCCAGCGCGCGCCCTCTTCGATACCGGGCCGCGAGATCGTGCAGGTGGAGACGGAGATTCCGGTCGGAGTCGAATCCGGATGGCACGTTCATCCCGGCGAAGAGGTCGGCTTCATCGTCGCCGGCAATGTCGAAATGCAAGTCCAGGGACGTCCCACCGTCATCCTGCATGCCGGCGACGGATTTCTCATCCCGCCGCGGACGCCGCACAATGCGCGCGACCTCGGTCCGGAGACGGGACGGATGCTGTCGACCTACATCGTCGAGCAAGGCCAGCCGCTCGCGTCATTCGTCGGACAGCATGTCGAGAAGTAGTCGACACTTTCCGATTCAGTTTTCAAACAACCCCGCCGTCAGTGATTTTGTCGCAACCATTGCCTCCACATCGTCATTGCGAGCGCAGCGAAGCAATCCATAGAGCGGCTTGCCGAGACATGGATTGCTTCGTCGCTTCGCTCCTCGCAATGACGGCGTGGGAGGCTCACGCCGGTGCTGGCACAGCCCGCGCCACCGGCATCGGCCGGAACGTCATGATGATCAGGAACGCGCCGAGCCCCATGATCCACGAGCCGATATAGAGCCAGGCGTAACTGGCAAACGTGTCGTAGATCAGACCGCCGGCCAGCGGACCCGTTGCCATGCCGAGGCTGCCGGCCATCGCGGTGCCGCCGATCACGGTGCCCATCATCCGCAGCGGAAAGTTTTCGCGCACCAGAACGGCATAGAGCGGCATGGTGCCGGCATAGATGAAGCCGAACAGCGCCGCGACCGCATAGAACGCGGCGAGCTCGCGCACGAAGACATAACCGAGCGCGCCGAACGCCTGCGCCAGCAAGCCGAACACGAGCACGCGCTTGGCGCCGAAGCGATCGCCGAGCAGGCCGAAGGCGATGCGGCCGCCCATCCCGGCGAGGCCTTCCACGCTGTAGATGGTGACGGCCGCGATCATCGGGATGCCGCAACTGATGGCATAGCTCACGGTGTGGATGATCGGACCGGAATGCGTGGCGCAGCAGAAGAAGTTTGTCGCGATCAGGATGATGAATTGCGGCGAGCGCAGCGCCTGCGCCAGCGTCATGTCCGGTTCCGCCGGCGCGTTCGACGGCGCGGACGCCCCGCTCTCGAGCGCGGGCGCACGGCGCACCAGCAGCGAAACCGGGATCATGATCGCCGCGACGACAAGGGCCACGATCTGCATCGAGGTCCGCCAGTCATGGTTCGAGACCAGCCAGGCGGCGAGCGGCGACATCGTCATCGGCGCCATGCCCATGCCGGCCGAGACCAGCGACACGGCGAGGCCGCGATGGGTATCGAACCAGCCGGTGACGCAGGCCATCATCGGCGCGAAGATCGCGGCGATCGAGCCGCCGACCAGCAGCCCGAAGACGAACTGAAAGACGACCAGCGATGTCGCAAAGCTCGCGAGCCCCAGGCTCGCCGCCAGCACGACCGAGCCCGTCAGCACCACCGGCAGCGGCCCCAGCCGGTCCGACAAGGTGCCCCAGATCATGCTGGTGAAGGCCATGGCGAGAAAGCCGATGGTCATGGCGCTGGATATGCCGGTGACCGACCAGCCGGTATCCCGCGCAATCGGCTGCAGGAACACCGGCAGCGAGAACATGCCGCCGATTGCGACGCAGCCGAGCAAGCCCCCGGCTGCGACGATCACCCAGCGATAGTGAGAATTTTCCATTCCGTGATCTCCACTTTAGCTCTCTCTGAGTGGAAGACGAACGGGATGGGTGGAAGCCGACAGACCGACGAGCATGCCGCCTCACTTTTTTGCGAGGGAAAGGCGAAGCAGCAAGGCGCTTCTCTCCCCTGCGTATTGATCTCCGCCGGGCGCCGAGGGCACAATAGCGCTGCGTCTCCCGATATGGCGGAATACGCTACGCTATTCCGCCCTACAGCCCATGATCACCGGCAGCGGTCCGGAGACATTCACCGAAATATGCCAACCAGACCATGACCATCCGCCCGATCATCCGCTACCCCGACCCTCGGCTAGCGCTCCCGGCGCAGCCTGTCACCGTATTTGACGACGCGCTGCGCGAACTGGCGAGAGACCTCCTGGAGACCATGCACGCCGCTCCGGGGATCGGGATCACCGCACCGCACATCGGCATCCCCCTGCGGGTCGTGGTGCTCGACCTCGACGCGACCGATGGCGCGCGGACCTACGTCAATCCGGAGATCATCTGGGCATCATCAGAGATGATCCCGCATCAGGAAGGCAGCGTCTCGATGCCGGGGGTCAACGACGAGATCGAACGTCATGCGCGCGTCCGGATCAGCTATCAGGACGTCCACGGCAACCTGCAGACCGAGGAATCGGCGGGACTGCGCGCGGTCTGCCACCAGCACGAGATCGATCAGCTGAACGGCCTGTTCTGGATCAGGCGGCTGTCCCGCCTCAAGCGCGAGCGGCTGATCAGGCGGTTTGAGAAGATGTCGCGCAGTTGAGATGAATACGCCCCTCCATTAAGATTACGTCTTAACTAATAATTAATTATGCCTTTGCGGGCACGAAAGGCAGGGCTTAGCGTTTTGGGAATGCTGCTCAGTAACCTACCAATGGGTGAGTGCCATGACCTATAGAATGACGTTTATCGCGTCTCTCGGTGTAGTCGCGCTTGTCCTTGCCACGGGCGAGACATTTGCCGATCCAGGCGTAGCGCGCGGTGCAGGGGTTGCTCCGGCGCGTCCGGCTTTCCCGTCATTCCCCCGACATCACCATCACCGAGGCGGCTTCTTCCCTGCAACCGGAGGCGTCTTCTATGGCCTGCCGAATGAAGTTCGCGAACCGGTGGTAGAGGCTCCGCCGCCGAAAACATCGGACGACCTCCGTTACACCTGCGTATTGGATATCCCCTGGGACTATGTCCATCGGTGTCCGCAGTTTACGACGCCTCGTCAGTAGTTTTTTCGAGCACCGGTGTGCCGGGGCTGTTCCGCGGCGGCGCCTTGGGCCGACGGCAAAGCGCACACGGTAAATATCGTGCTTGCCGATGAGATTTGCGTTCGCTTGAATTGTGAAAGAAGCCGTATCGGTTGCCGGCTCCTTTCAGCGTTCACTCCACGAGTTAGCCGCGCCAGGAATTCGCGCGTCGGCCGACGCACCCTCTCCTTCGCCGCTGCCGGCCCGAGATGAACCGAATTACGCATCAAACAACGCCTGCACATCTTCTTCCGTGAGAGCCGACGCGATCCGCCCGTCGCGATCGAACAGACTGTCGGCGAGTGCGCGCTTCCTGGCCTTGAGTTCGTCCATCTTTTCTTCGATCGTGCCTGACGCCACGAGCCGATAGACGAAAACCGCCTTGTCCTGGCCGATGCGATGGGCGCGATCGATGGCTTGTTCTTCGACCGCGGGATTCCACCAGGGATCGAAGATGATCACCGTGTCTGCCGCCGTCAGATTGAGCCCGACGCCGCCTGCCTTCAGGCTGACCAGGAAAACGTCGCTGGCTCCATTCTGAAAACCGTCGATCGCATTCTTGCGGTCCCTGGTTTCTCCGGTCAGCACGCTGTAGCGAATGCGCTCGGCATCGAAGCGCTTTCGGATCAGATCGAGCATCGAGGTGAATTGCGAGAAGACAATGATCTTGCGGCCCTCGCTCAACAGCTCCAACACCATTTCCATCAGGCGATCGAGCTTGGCGGAAGGTCGCTGGACACCATCATCGAGCTTCAGGAGCAACGGATCGCAACAGGCCTGTCGCATTCTGAGCAGCGCTTCGAGCACGATGATGTGGCTCCGCGCCAGGCCGCGCTGCGCGATCGCCTTGCGAACCTTGTCCGACATCGACAGGCGGATCGAATCGTAGAGGTCGCGCTGGCTGCCCTCCAATGCGATGCGCTCGACGATCTCGCTCTTGGCGGGCAGTTCGGTCGCGACCTCCGTCTTGGTCCGGCGCAGCAGAAACGGTTTGACCCGGCGCGCCAGCGCAGTCGCGCGTTGCTTGTCGGCGCGCTTCTCGATCGGGAGGCGCCAAAGGCGGGAAAACGCGGCCTTGTCGCCGAGATAGCCGGGGTTGGCGAAACTCATGATCGACCAGAGCTCGCCGAGATGATTTTCCATCGGCGTTCCCGTCAGGCAGAAGCGGTGCCGCGCCTTGACGTCGCGCAGCCAGCGGGTCGTCGCGGCATTGGGGTTCTTGACCGTTTGCGCTTCGTCCAGCACCGCCATGTGCCAATCGCGCGACAATAGGACCTCGCGATCCCGCGCGATCAGGGGATAGGTGGTCAGCACTACGTCATGTTCGGGAATCGCCGCAAAATTCTGCTTGCGGCCGGAGCCGTGGAGGATGAGAACTCGCAGATCTGGCGCAAATCGCCGTGCTTCGCTGAACCAATTGGTCATCAGGCTGGTCGGCGCGACGATCAGCGCAGGTTGCGCGAGATTGCCGCGCGCCTTCTCCAGCGCCAGCAGCGCCAAAATCTGTACGGTCTTGCCGAGCCCCATGTCGTCAGCGAGCACCCCGCCCAGGCCGCTCTCGCGCAGCAGATCGAGCCAGGCCACACCTTGCGCCTGGTAAGGCCGAAGCTCGGCGCGAAAGCCTTCCGGCAGCGGCAGATTGCTCAAGCCTCGAGCCCGGAAGAGGTCCGCAAGACGACGAAGATTGTCGGCGCCGCGGAAGACGAATTTCTCGTTTTCCAGCGCCAGCAGCGGCACGACCTCGGCACGCGACAGCCTGATCTTCCCGGACGCATCCGCGAAAACGCCGCTCAGCCGCAGACCATGCAGCGCCAGCACCAACGGCAGGAAGCGATCCGCGGCGAGCGAAAGATGGCGGCCGTCGGCGAGCGGCAGATAGAAATGATCACCCGCTTCGGCGAGCTGCCTGATCAGGTCCGGGGCAAAGTCGGGCGTCGAAACCAGTGCGGCCAGCAGCGGCGCAAGATCGCGCCGCTCGCCGTCGATTTCGACCCCGAGCGCCAGCTCGAACCAGTCGATGCCGCTCGATTCGAACTCCGCATCGAAGTCGCCCGACGACATCGCCAACCGATAGGGAAAATTGTCATCAACGACGATCTCGAAACCCTCCGCCTGCAGTCCCGCTGCGTGCAGGTTGAGAAAATCGAGCCAGTCGTCGGGCTCCTTCAGCGTCAGGTCGCGGGCATGCCGATGGTCGAGCGACGGGAACGCCGCCCTGGCCTCGACAAAACTGAAATCGGAGAGACGTTTGCGCGCCGCCCTCTCCTTGCCCGGGCGGCGCGTGATCGAATAGACCTGTCCGGCGTGGAAGGCTTCCATCCGGCTTGCCCGTTCCGATGCCTCGATCTCGATCGGCCCGTAGCGGAAACTGAGATGCGCCACGGCGATCTTCCGGTCAATTTCTTGCTTGTAACCGTAGTAATAGCCGCTCGCATTCACGTGGCCGCGCTGCAGACGCAAGATCAGGACCGGGTCCTCGTCGATCTCGACCGCGGGCGCGGGCGCCCCGGGCAACAGCCCGTGGTGACGTTCCGGCAATGCCTGGCCGAGACGGCGCGACACTTCCGCGACTTGGGCACGCGGGATCGCCGGCGCCGACAAGAGCTGGCAGGCAAGCCGCGGCGGCAGGTTCAGCTCCACCGGTCCGATCGTCCCGCCCGCCTCGTCGACATAGACCGGCGGTTCGGCATTGAGCGCGATCGTTCCCGGGACAATGAGCTGCGGAGCAACGCCGCGCTTGTCGGCCTGGCGCCACTCAACCCGCCCTTCGCGCGGCTCTCCCCAGCGTAACGGCGGTCGTTTATGATCGAGCCAGAACGCGCGGCCGGTCGCGACGATCCGCTGCAACAGCTCGACCGATTGCGGTTGCTCGCGATAGCTGTATCGGCTCGAACGGCGCGAAAGCTGCGTCAGAATGTCGATATCGGCGTCGCGGTAATATTTCGGCGCACGTTCCGCGACAAAGTCGTGCACGCTGGGTTGCGCGTAATTGGTGGCGAAATCTCCGCCTTTCAATACGCGGAGCGAACGTAGCGAGATCGCCAGAACAGGTGTTTGCGCGCCATCGTGAGACGGACCGAGGCAATAGAGCAGGCGCTGGTTCAACTCGGCAGGATAGTCGTCGCCGCGCAACGCCGTGCCAAACTTCTCAAGCCATTCGTTGATTTCGTAAGGCAGAGGTGGCGGGGCCCGGGGCGCCGGCTCACCTTGCTTGCCCGCCCTCGCGGTATTGGGCGGCTGCGGCTTTCCGCTCAGAGCTTCCAGCAAGGTCGCCACCACATGCTTGCAGTTGAACGTCATCGGACAACTGCATTCGCCGTCGAGGGCGTCGAGCCGGTCGTGACCGAAATCCAGTTGAATATCGACACGATATTTGCTGGCTGAGCTTCCCCGCACCTTGGCCCGAATGTGCGTCAGGTCTTCGCTGATCTCCAGTTCGCTGACGCGCCCTTGGGCCTTGTAGACGTGGCCCTTCTCGACCGCCGAACGGCTGAAGAACTCATAGATGTGTTTGGGCTTCAATACGTCCGAGAGCACGTGAACCAATCCACAACGGTGGAAACCAGCCGGAGCTGAAGATGGCAAGTTGAAATCATCATGCCCACTCGATCGTCCCCGGCGGCTTGCTCGTCACGTCATACAACACCCGGTTGACGCCCTTCAACTCGTTGATGGTGCGCATTGTGGGCATCGCCGCCCGCTCCAGGGCTCGGCCGCGCCCCGGTGGCGCAGGCCTGCTCGACGCAGCGGCTGGCCCGAAAAATGTTCTGCTCGGCGAACATCGGCCCCACGATCTGCAACCCGATCGGCAGACCCTCGACAAATCCGCAAGGCACCGAGGCCGCAGGCTGGCGGGTGAGGTTGAACGGCCATGTCAGCGGCGTCCAATCGAACCATTGCGGGAAGCGCGTGGTGTCGGGCGTATCGACGCCGGCGGCGAAGGCGGTGATGGGAACGGTCGGCGTCAGCAGGAGATCGTAATCCTGATGGAACAACTGCATCTTCTGGCTCAGCGCGCGCATCTCGGCATAGGCCGCCTGCAATTCGCTCGCGGAAATATGTTGGGCTGATATGACCAACCGCAACAGGCCCGGATCGAGCGCCGCCAATTGCGCGCCGTCGAAATCACGCACCAATGCGGCATGCGACGCGCCCCAGATCGCTTCCAGCGTATGCTGCGCGCCGGAAAGATCGAGCGCAACTTGCTGCACCTCGGCACCGGCCTTCACCAGCGCGTCGATCGCCGGCTGCATGCCGGCCACGACGGCAGGATCTGCGACCGGGAAGCCGAGATCGGGCGACCATGCGATGCGCATGCCCCCTACTCCACCGTCGAGCCCATCGAGATAATCGATGCCGCGAAACGGAATGGCGAAGGAATCACGCGCGTCCGGCTGCGTCAGCACGTTCAGCATCAAGGCGCTGTCAGCGACATCGCGCGACAGGCCGCCATAGACCGCGAGCGTGCCCATGGGTCCCAAGAAATTCGGCACCACGCCGTAGCTCGGCTTCAATCCGAACACGCCGCTGAATGCCGCCGGAATCCGGATCGAGCCGCCGCCATCGCCGCCGGTCGCCAGCGGCACGACGCCTGCCGCCACCAGCGCGGCCGAGCCGCCGCTGGAGCCGCCCGGCGTGCGGGATGTATCCCAGGGATTGCGCGTGATGCCGGTGAGCGGGCCATGCGTGATGCCCTTCCAGCCGAATTCGGGCGTCGTCGTCTTGCAGAAGAACACCGCGCCGGCTTCACGCAATCGGGCAACACCGGGCGTATCCTCCGCACTCGGCGTGGCTGCCGTCGAATGCGAGCCGATGCGCGTCGGCCAGCCGGCGACATGCGCGGTGTCCTTGATCGCGACCGGCACGCCGTCGAGCGGCCCGAGCGGCGTGCCGCTGCGCCAGCGTTCCGCCGACTCGGCGGCCAGGCGCCGCCCCAGCGGTTCATCCAGCAGGCAGATGGCATTGAGAACCGGATTGACCGTGTGCAGCCGCGCCAAAGTGGTTTCCAGCACATCGACCGGCGACACCTCGCCCCTGGCGAAGCGCCGGGTCATCTCGCGGGCGGAAAGCCAGTTCAAATCGTCAGACATGACGCCCGATCCGAAAATGTGATGAAGCCTTCGAACACTGCGTCGAACATGCCACGACAGGCAGTGCGCCGCAGCCCCTCGACCAGAATGGCAGACCTGCAACCATGATCGAGAGCGAACGTTTCGCAACCCGCGGCGTAGCTGCCTGGTGGCCTCCGCTCTCTCCACGTCATTGCGAGCGCAGCGAAGCAATCCATAGTCCCGTAGGATGGGTGGAGCGCAGCGATACCCATCAATGCCGGCGCGTGTGGTGATGGGTATCGCTGCGCTCCACCCATCCTACGAAAAACGGTTTCGCGTTCTCGCGGCGCATCCCGCCCGAGTTTTGCATCTTCGTTCGGCCCTCGCAGTAATCAGAGGGCGCAGGGAAGACCGGGTGCTGGCTGCACCCGCGGTCTCGCGTGCGATTTGCGCAAACAAAAGTGCACACGAGCGTACAGGGCAGCGGGAGCATTCCGGCCTTCCCTGCGCAATGGCTTTACGGCTTACTTCGTGCTCTTCCCGGAGAACGGCTCTTTTGCCTCCGTCGTCCCCGAGAAGCTTCGCTTCTCTTGGACTTAGCGCCAGCACCGCGGCGCCCGAACCACACGACTTCGCCGTACGCTTCCGGCGCGTACGTCTAGCGCGCCCTCAGCGTCCATCGCATCTCACCGCGCGTTCGTGACGTTCGCGAAGCGCCCCTCATCTGCCGTGAGACGGGCGGAGTTGTGCCGCTGATTTGGGTGAAAACGAAAGCGGAATATTTTTGATTCCCGGGCTTGACACGATTTCGGAAAATCAGAAGTGATTTGCCCATCGGGTTGTTTTGTCCCGCTCGACGAGCAAACTCCGTCATTGCGGGCAAAGCGAAGCAATCCATAGCGCTCCTTGCCGTGGCCGTGGATTGCTTGTGGGCAGGAACAGCACGCCGGCTTGGGGCACAGGTCTTCGGCCGGGCAACCTGGCACGAGTCTGCGTGAGGGCCCTCACATTAGACCGCCTGCGACTTCGATAGTCTGCCTGCATCGAACGCGACATCGTTTTCTCGAACTCAACATGTGGGACGCAATGACCGCAACGATCGCAGTGCCTCCATCGGTACAGGCCCCCACGGCAGCTGTCGGGGCTGCGCTACGCGCCTTCGTGGCGAGAGGCACGGAAATCCGGTTGTCGCCGCTGTGGAAGCAAGCTTTTGCCGGCAAGCGCAAGGACCATCGCTACTACGACATCGTCGAAGATACGATGCATCCCGAGATCACACACCGCTATCTGATGATCACGGATCAGCTCAGCCAGGCCGGCACCGTGCAACCGTTCTTCGTCACGTCCATCGACATGGCCGAGGGCGTGAGCACGAGCGTGAAATCCTGGATCAACACCGTTCGCCGCGCGTGGCCGGGCTTCCTGCGCACGCGGGTGCTGATGGTGGGATGCGTTGCAGGCGAAGGCGTGCTCGACGGCGACGTGACGTGGCAGATGCAGTGCATCCCGGTGCTGAAAGACGCGCTGGTCGAAGAGGCCTACAAGCTCGGCGCGGGCCTGATCGTCTTCAAGGAATTTCGCGCCTCCCATCGCGCGGTGCTCGATCGCCTGCAGGCAGACGGCTTTGCCCGTGTTCCGAGCATGCCGATGACGCGGCTGAATTTCGACTTCGCTTCATTCGACGAATACCTGTCGAAGAAGCTCGGTTCCGCCACCCGGAAGAACCTGCGCCGCAAGTTCAAGGCGATCGACGCGGCCGATCCGATCGAGCTGACCGTCTCGACCAACATCGAAGCGGAGATCGACGAGCTCTATCCGCTCTATCTGCAGATCTATGAAAAATCCTCGATGCGCTTCGAGAAGCTCACGCCCGGGTTTCTCGTGCAGCTCGGCCGCGCGATGCCCGACAAGGTGCGCTATTTCGTGTGGCGGCAGAACGGTCGTCCGGTCGCCTTCAGCATTTGCACGATCGACGGCGACACCATCTGCGACGAATACATCGGCATCGACTATCAATCGAGCGTCAGCGCCGGCCTCTACCACTACACGTTCCGCGACATCGTGAACTGGGCGCTCCGCAACGGCCTGAAGGCCTATGCAAGCACCGGCCTTTGCTACGACCCGAAACTGCACCTCAAGCAGGAACTCGTGCCGCTCGATCTCTACGTGCGGCACCGGTCCGCAATCGGGAATTTCGTCATGAAGTACGTCGTTCGATGGCTCGATCCGACGCGCCACGACAAAACCCTCGCGGAGTTTTCCAACTATGCTGACCTCTGACCAGACCCTGCCCGGCTTGAGCCTGAAGCTCTCGGCCAGCACGAAGGCCTACCTGAAGCTCGGCGCGTGCGCCGGCCTGCTCGCGGCCGGAGAGCTTCTCCTGAAGATCGGAGCGACCGCCCAACCGGACTCGCCCATGACGCATTGGGCCACCTGGATCGGCATCGCCTTCTACGTCCTGAACTTCGTCGCGTGGCTCGAAGCTCTCAAGACGATCCCCGTGGGTATCGCCTTCGCAGTGCAGAGCATCGTGCAGTTGATGGTGCCGATCTCGGCCTGGCTCTTCCTGCATGAGCAGATCAGCTCGGGCCGCGCGCTCGGAATCCTGTCGGTCTTCGTCGGTGTCTTCCTGGCGGCGGCGCCGTCGGCAGTTGCGGATGAACGCCTATGACCGCCTTCACGCTTTTTCTCTGCCTGTTCTGCCAGGTCCTCGTCGTTGCCGGAAACCTCCTGCTCAAACACGCGATGGCCGGCATGGACGGACAAGGGCGGTCACGGGTTCACACCGGCCTGTGGCTCTTCGCCGGCATCGCTCTGTTCAGCCTGTGGTTCTTCCTGTGGCTGGATCTCCTGAGCAAATATGAGCTCAGTCAACTCTACGCCTTCGAGGGTCTCGCGCCGGTCTTCCTGATGGCCAGCGCCTGGCTCATCCTCGGCGAGAAGGTGCCGCTGCGCGGCTGGATCGGCGTCAGCCTGATCGGCGCGGGGCTGATGCTCGTGGCAGGGGCCTAAGGCTAAAAGCACTTCAGGACCAAGAGAGCCGCTGAGCCCCGGCGGCTTGCTCGTCACGTCGTACACCACCCGATTCACGCCCTTCACCTCGTTGATGGTCCGCGTCGCGGTCTTGCCGAGAACTTTCATGTCGAAGGAATAGAAGTCGGCGGTCATGCCGTCGGTGGAAGTCACCGCGCGCACGACGTGTTCGTAGGTTCTGGCGTCGCCCATCACGACGACCGCCTTCACCGGCAACAGCTTATGGGGTGTGCCAGTGAAAGCGTAACCCACCATTACGAACACGACTCGCTGAGCTGCTGTGGATTACCCCTCCGGCTAAGCCACCTTACGGGCTTACCCCCATTCCATCATCACACGCTTGTATCCCGCGACTTGCTTCAGGCAATAAACTTGTGCCGATGAAGCATATCGTACAGAATGGGTTCGTTCTAAAGTTGTATCGGAGCAACGCCGAACAGGCATTTCCGTTTGTCATGAGATTGTAGTCCCGTGGCCAGTATTTTTATCAGCCATTCCAGCCGCAACAATGATCGAGCCCTTGAAGTCCGCGACTGGCTACGCGGCAACGGCTGGGACGATGTGTTCCTCGATGTCGACCCGCAGCGCGGGATTGTAGCCGGTCAGCGCTGGAAGGAAGCGCTGCAGAAGGCTGCACATCGATGCCAAATCGTGCTTGCGCTGGTGTCATCGGAATGGCTCGCCTCGGGCTGGTGCAAGTCGGAGGTCGACGCTGCCCGACTGATGGGCAAAAAAATCATCGTGGCGCTGATGGGGGTCGACAAGGGCCAGCTACCGCCGGACCTGGGGGATGAGCAATGGGTCGATCTCGTCGGCGACCAAGACGGCTATCTCCGGCTGAAGGACGGCTTGAAGCGCGCTGGCCTCGATCCAGCGAGCTTTGAGTTGGAGCCGGGCCGGCGGCCCTATCCAGGCTTTTCGTCCCTGGAGGAGAAGGACGCAGCCATTTTCTTCGGACGAGACGCACAAATTATACGAGGACTCGACAAGATCCGCGGTCTCGCCCGAACGGGTGTAGATCGCATGCTGGTCATCCTGGGAGCGTCGGGCTCAGGAAAGTCGTCCTTTCTTCGTGCGGGGCTTTGGCCGCGCCTTGCCCGCGACGATCGAAGCTGGCTGCCACTCCCGGTTATCCGCCCGGAACGCGCTGCAATCTCCGGCAAGTTCGGCCTGGCACAGGCGCTTCAGCAAACCGTGGGCGACGAACGTTTCGCCGCTGAGATCCACAATCGAGGCTTGCCACGCAGCCGCGCCGACATTCAGGAATTTCTTCAAAAGAACGAGGATGGGCTCCAGAGAATTTTCGCCGCGCTACGCGAGATCGCGCTAGGATTCATGTTGCCCGGCGAAAGCACGGCACCGCCGACGATCGTTCTGGTGATCGATCAGGGCGAGGAACTTTTCAATGAAGGAAGCCGCGACGAAGCAAAACACTTGATTGCAATTCTGACCCGCACGCTGCAGGCAGATCCGCACGCACTCGCGCTGTTGGCCATGCGCTCCGATGCTTTCCCCCAACTGCAGGCGGAGCCCGATCTAGTCGATCTTCCGAAGGATACCTTCACGCTCGACATGATGTTGGAGGGCTCGTACCGCGCCGTGATCGAAGGACCGGCGCGTCTTGTCGCGCCGATTCCGCTCAGGATCGACCCGCAACTTACCGACGCTCTGCTGGAAGACATTTCCGGCCAGGACGCGTTGCCGCTGCTTGCATTCACATTGGCACATCTTTACGAGCAATACGCAGGCGACAACGAACTCACCCTGACCGAATATGAGAAGCTTGGCCGCCTCAAGGGTGTGATCAACACAACCGTCACGGAGGCGATTGCCGAGGGAGCTGCGAAAGGCGTCTTGCCAAAGGATGCCGCCGCTCAACGCGCATTGGCGCGAGCCGCGTTCATTCCCCATCTGGCGCAGGTCAACGCGGCGGGTCAGATCGCCCGGCGGGTGGCGACGCGAGACACGATCCCGGCGGACGCAAAGCCGTTGATCGACTGCCTGGCGGACCAGCGTCTTCTCATCAAGGACCGCCGGAAGGGCGAAGAAGTCATCGAGGTTGCCCACGAGGCGCTGCTGCGTCAGCCTCCGCTCAGCGAATGGCTGGCGGAAGATCGCGACTTCCTCGTCTGGTACGATCGGCTGAGCCGGGCGCGGACGGCATTCGAAGCCAACGAGCGCGGCCTGCTGGCGGGCCGTGAATTGCAGATCGCACGTGACTGGGTGCATCGGCGGCTGCAAAGCGACATAGCGCAACCGGATCGAACATTCATCGACCAAAGCATCGCCGAAGACGACAGGGTTCGGGAACAGGAACTCAGGGATCGCGAACGAGAGCAGCGGCGGCAGGTCACCACCAAATACACTCGCATAGCTGCTGTTGCGGGAGGCGCGGTGGCTGTGCTCGCAATCTTGTTCGGCCTCTACGCGTTCCGACTGGAAGAGACTGCCAGGCAGGCGAGCGCCGCGGCCGAATCGCAAAGGAAAACCGCCGAGGAACAAAGGAAAATCGCCGAGGAACAAAAGAAATACGCCGATGAGCAAAGATCGGTCGCAGAGCGATTGTCAAAAGACAACGCATCACTGCTTGAGATGGTCCAGCTTTTCGCGACCAGTACGACTCCTCCGACACAGCAAGCAAGGTTAGACGACTATGTTACCAAACTGCTGCGCGGGCGCGATCGGTATGAAGCCGTTGGAACGAGGGTGAACGTTCCCTGGTATGTCATCGGCATCACGCACGGCATAGAAGCCGAGTTCCGTTTTGATGTCCACTTGCACAACGGTGATCCACTGACTGCGAGAACTGTGCATGTGCCAAGGGGACGTCCGCCCACCGGCGATCCGCCATTTTCGTGGGAGGACAGCGCAGTTGACGCCTTCACGTTTGGCGCCCTCGCCGAATCAAGTGATTGGAGCTTGGCGAGAACATTGCTGCGTTGGGAAAAATATAATGGCCTAGGCTACCGCCCGGCACGGGATAAATTCCCCATATCTCTGGGCGTGTACCAACCATTACACCAGCGGCAAGTTCGTTGCGGATCGTGTATTTAGCCCCACTGCGGTAGTTGGATTTTGCGGCGCAGCTGCGGTGCTTAAAAGGTTGCTCGACACGAGAGTTATAGAGTTCAATTGAACCGCTCGGGCACGCGGAAAAAATGATCGGCCGGAGCAACCAGATGTGTTTCGGTTCCCTCATTCCCACTCAATCGTCCCCGGCGGCTTGCTCGTCACGTCGTACACCACCCGGTTGACGCCCTTCACCTCGTTGATGATCCGCGTCGCGGTCTCGCCGAGGAATTTCATGTCGAAGGGATAGAAGTCGGCGGTCATGCCGTCGGTCGACGTCACCGCGCGCAGGCCCACGACGTATTCGTAGGTGCGGCCGTCGCCCATCACGCCGACGGTCTTCACCGGCAGCAGCACGGCAAAGGCCTGCCAGATCTGGTCGTAGAGGCCGGCTTTACGGATCTGGTCGATATAGACGGCGTCGGCCTGACGCAGAATGTCGAGCTTTTCCTTCGTGATGTCGCCGGGGCAGCGGATGGCGAGGCCGGGGCCCGGGAACGGGTGGCGGCCGACGAAGATTTCGGGCAGGCCAAGTTCGCGGCCCAGCACGCGGACCTCGTCCTTGAACAGTTCGCGCAAGGGCTCGACCAGCTTCATGTTCATGCGCTCAGGCAGACCGCCGACATTGTGGTGCGACTTGATGGTCACCGACGGGCCGCCGGTGAAGGAGACGCTCTCGATTACATCGGGATAGAGCGTGCCCTGGGCCAGGAAATCCGCGCCGCCGAGCTTTTTCGCTTCCGCGTCGAACACGTCGATGAACAGGCGGCCGATGGTCTTGCGCTTGATTTCGGGGTCGGTGACGCCGGCCAGCTCGCCGAGGAATTGTTTCGACGCATCAACATGCACCAGCGGGATGTTGTAGTGATGCCGGAACAGGTCGACGACGGTCTTGGCTTCATCAAGCCGCAGCATGCCGTGGTCGACGAACACGCAGGTGAGCTGGTCGCCGATCGCCTCGTGGATCAGCACCGCGGCGACAGCTGAATCGACGCCGCCGGACAGGCCGCAGATCACCCTGCCCTTGCCGACTTGCGCCCTGATCTTCTCGATCGCTTCCTCGCGGAAGGCGCGCATGGTCCAGTCGCCGGTAAGGCCGGCGACCTTGCGGACGAAATTGCGGATCAGTTTGGCGCCGTCGGGCGTGTGCACCACTTCGGGGTGGAACATCAGGCCGTAATACTTTCGCTTCTCATCCTGGATCACCGCGAACGGCGCGTTCGGCGAGACGCCGGCCACCGTAAAGCCCGGCGGCATCTTGGTGATGCGGTCGCCGTGGCTCATCCAGACCGGATGCTTTTCGCCCATCGACCAGGTGGATTCAAACAGGTTGCTTGCCGCCTTCACCTCGACATCGGCACGGCCGAATTCTCTGGCGTGGCCGCCCTCGACCTCGCCGCCGAGCTGGGCGGCCATGGTCATCTGGCCGTAGCAGATGCCGAGCACGGGAACGCCGGAATCGAAGATCAGTTGCGGCGCGCGCGGCGAGCCTTCCTCGTGCACCGATTCCGGGCCGCCGGAGAGGATCACCGCTTTCGGCTTCATCTCCTTGAAGGCAGCTTCCGCCTTCTGGAACGGGACGATTTCGGAATAGACGCCCTCCTCGCGCACCCGGCGCGCGATCAGTTGCGTCACCTGACTGCCGAAATCGACAATCAGAATCTTGTCATGCGCCGAGGCCACGGAGGGCGCCGACGACTCGCGGGCTTTTTGTGCTGCTGTCATGGACAGGAATTACGCGACGGGGCGCGGCCTCGCAACCGCGAGAAATGGCTGACCCACATTCTTTCTGGGGCATGGACAAAGGCTATTAGGTAAGTATTATTGACCTAATTTGCCCATGGGCCTCTCGCGGGGCCAATCGAGAGCGAATGGAGGAACCATGCAAAGCCAGCATTACGCGGCGTCCGACCTCGCCGCCCTCGGCCGGGAGTGGATATCAGCCTGGAACTCGCACGACCTCGAGCGCATCCTCGCGCTCTATGCCGAGGATGCCGAGATGACCTCCGACCGCATTCAGGCGCTGGGTCTTTCGGCCAGCGGCACGCTCCGCGGCAAGGCGAGCTTGCGGATGTACTGGAGCAAGGCGTTCCAGCTCTTGCCCAATTTGCATTTCGATCTGATCGACACCTATGTCAGCCCCGACAGCGTGGTCGTGTTTTACCACAACGAGCGCGGCGCGCAGATCTGCGAATATCTTCGGCTCGATGCGGAGGGAAAGATCCGGCAGGGTTCGGCGAACCATCTCGCGCATTGACGGATGAAGCACCCACCATCGTCATTGCGAGCGAAGCGAAGCAATCCATCTCACCACGCGAAGAAAGAGTGGATTGCTTCGTCGCTTCGCTCCCTTGCGCAAACGCTTCGCGTTTGTCGCAGGCAATGACGGAGGCGAGAGCTACCCCACTCCCCTTACCTCAGGATTATCCCGCATGAAGATTCCGACACTGCCCTTCACTGTCACCGACTGGAGCCAGATCGAAGCGACCAAACATCCCGGTGAAACCGGTGAAGCGCTGTGGCGCACGCTCAACATCGGCGATCTGCGCGTGCGGATGGTCGAGTATTCGCCGGGCTATTTCGCCGATCACTGGTGCGACCGCGGCCACGTGCTCTATGTGCTGGAGGGCGAACTCAATACCGAATTGCGCGACGGACGCACGTTCAAGCTCAAGGCGGGCATGAGCTACCAGGTCTCGGACTTCGGCGACGCCGCGCATAGGTCATCGACGAAGACGGGGGCGAAGTTGTTTATCGTGGATTAAGGGCTGGTGACGACCGGCCGTCGGACGAAAGATATTTTTCCGCGTGTCCCATGGTTGACCGTCACCCTGAGGAGCGCGCTCTCGCGCGCGTCTCGAAGGGCGACAGCCCGGCTGTGGCCGCATCCTTCGAGGCTCGCCGAAGACGGCGAGCACCTCAGGATGACGATACCTTCCTCAGCACCGACACAAAAAATCCGTCGGTCCCAGTCCGGCGCGGCGTCATCAGCCAGCCTTCCGGGGATCGCAGCGCCGCCTTCTCAAAATCTTCCGCCTTGTCCCAGAGCACGCTCGCCGTCTCGTTCAATGGCTGAATCGAAAACTCCGGATGGCGGCTGAGAAAGCTGCGCACCTGGTCGCCGTTTTCCGCAGGGAGCACCGAGCAGGTGACATAGGCGATGCGGCCGCCGGGCTTGACCAGGGCTGCCGCGCGATCAAGCACTTCGGCCTGATCCTTCAAGCGGACTTCGAGCGCGCCCGGACGCATGCGCCATTTGGCGTCGGGGTTGCGGCGCCAGGTGCCGGTGCCGGTGCAGGGCGCGTCGATCAGCACGAGATCGGCTGAGGCCTTGATGTCGGCCAATGGATCACTGTCCCCTTTCGGCGCGCGGACATCGGCGTTGTGGACGCCGGCGCGCGAGAGCCGCTCGTAGATCGGGGCGAGCTGGCGCTTGTCGTGGTCGGTCGCGATCAACCTGCCCTTGCCCTGCATCATCGCGGCAAGCGCCAGCGTCTTGCCGCCGGCGCCGGCGCAGAGGTCGATCACCTGTTCGCCGGGCTTTGCGGCCGTAAACAGCGCCGCCAGTTGCGAGCCCTCGTCCTGCACTTCGACCGCGCCCTTGATGAAATCCTCCTCGGCATGGATGCCGGGATTGCGCGCGTCGGCGCCGAGTTCGATGCGCAGGCCGATCGGCGACCACGGCGTCGGCGTGGCGCCGAGATGCTTGAGCGAAGCCAGCACCTTTTCGCGCTTGGCCTTCAGCGTGTTGACGCGCAGATCGAGCGGCGCGCGGCTCGCCATCGCGGTGGCCTCCGCCACGCGGTCGTCGCCGAACACGGCAGCCAGCGGCGCATCCAGCCACTCCGGATAGTCGCCGGCGATGTGCGGCGGCGCGTCGTCGAGAGTTCGAGATGTGAGCGCGGATCGTTCGGCCTCGCTCAGCGGCTCCGGCGCGAAACGCCCGCCGTCGCACAGCGCGGCGATGGCGTCGGCATCCATGCCGCGTTCAAGCTTGAGCATGCCGAGCACGCGCGCGCGCGCCGTGTCCGCATCCATCAGCCAGGCGCTCGACGCCCGCCGCCGCAGCACGTCCCAGATCAGGCCTGATATCGCGGCGCGATCGCCCGATCCGGCGTAGCGGTGCGCGGTGCCCCACTCCTTCAGCGCTTTGGCCGCGGGAACGCGTTGCGCGTCGATGGTCTCGATCAGTTCGATGGCGGCGGACAGCCGGGCAGCAGGGGTCATCAAAAACTTTCCGATAGCGTTTTCAAGCGAAGTGGGTACCGGTTCGCGTGAAGAAAACGCGTCAAACAAAGATTAAATCAGAAGCAGGAGCTTCAGCGCGAAGTAGATCCACATCGCCAGCAGCACCAGCACGCCGGCAAACCAGGCCAGGCTGCGCTGCTGGATGTTGTTCGACGTGACGAAAATGCCGGCATGGGCAAATCGTGTCACCACGAACACCCAGGACATCAGCACGATGAAGAGATCGGCCCGGCGCAGCGGCAGCGCCAGCGCGATCAGGAAGTAGAACAGGAGCGGTACTTCGAACTGATTGCTGAAGCAATTGCCGATCTGGGCCACGCGGACCGGATATTTCGGCTGGCCCGCCGCGATGTCCTTCAGGCTGGTTTCCCGGGCCTTCACCGCGCGGGTGCGGGCCGTCACCATCCACAGCAGCAGGAAGAAAGTGAGCCCGACCGAGACGAAGACCGGCAGCAAAACCATCTGAACCGACATGAGAATCTCCCCCGAAACCTGCACCACACCTCAAAGCAATAACGAGGCGCCCTTCGCCTGACAAATCCGCTTGTCCGGGCTCGCTTGAACCACAAACCGAGCCTTTTGAACCACAGCTCAAGGCTTTGAACCACAGCTCAAGGCTTGGCGACCAACTATCGAGAATTCCGATGGTTCTGGGCTCGAACCGGCCCTGAAGCAACCCGCGAGCAGGCGATGAACATCACCTCCCCGATCCTGACCGGCGCAGCCAACGCAACCGAGCTGCCCGGCGACACCGTGACCTCCTTTCTTGGGGCGTTCGGGGCCGGTAGCCCGGACGGCGGACTTGGCGTGATCATGTCGGCCCTGGCCGGCGTCGCCGCAGCGCTGGCGGTCGCGATCACGCTGTCGGTCTATTTCCGCAGCGGCTACCGCAGCCGGCGCGATCTGGTGAAGCACGGGCTTGCCGCCTCCGCCGTGCTCGTGCTGCTCGCTTTCGTGATCTCGGACATGCGGAACGCGGCGCTGGCCTATCTCGGCCTCAATCCGGCAAAGCCCGCCGTCGAATTTGAAATCCGCCTGCCGAAGGCGGCGCTCACGACGGCCACCGATACCCAGGTCGAATTGCTGACCGATCGAAACCAGAAACTTGCAAAGGTTCAGGAGGCGCTCGCCTCGACCCCCGACGGCCGCAGCATCTTGCGGGGGACCGTGACGCTCGATTACCGCACCACGGAACGCATGATGGTAGTGAACCTGCCGGGCCAGGGCCAGAGCACGTTCCGGCTGCGGCTGCCCGCAAGCCCTTCGCATTCCGACCAGTTCGGACCGTGGCACCTCGCGGACGGCATCATCCCCGTCAACGGCGGCGCGGTGACGTCAGAGCTTCATGACGCCTTCGCGATCCGCTACCGCGTGCACTGACGCGCGCGGGCGCTCGCGCAACTGGCCGCGCTGATATTGGCCGCAACAATCGGTTTCGCCACAATCATGGCGATCGCCGTCCCCCGCCGGCGTCGGTGTGCCCGCCAGCATGCAGATGGCGTTGCCCATACGCATCAAGAAGCAAAAGACGGCCAGACCGCGGGGCACATTTGCTTTGACGGGAACAACCGGCGCTTTACTCTGTCCGTGACGGTCGCCAAAAAAGAGCAGCCGCAGGAGGATTATAACTTGCGATTTCGCGATCAGGACATTGTTTTCGCCAACGGCGCCGACGGACCCAGCAAGGGACAGAATTTCGAAATTCCCACCGCCAATCCTGCCAACTACTTCCACGTTATCAGCAATTCCACCGGCCTGGCGAAGCTTGCGATCGACGGCAAGCTGTTCCTGCCGGCCTCGAACAACCGCAAACGCAACGGAAAATTGCCGCTTGTCATGGTGGTGCCGGGCAGCCTCGGCGTCGCGCCCTCGCACCTCGCTCATGCCGAGACGGTCGTCGGCGACGGCTTTGCGGCGTTTGTGCTCGACAGCTTTGGCGCGCGCGATGTGACGTCCACCGTCGCCAACCAGACCCAGTTCTCGTTTGCTGCCAGCGCCTACGACGTGCTGGCGGCCTGGCAGGTGCTGTCGGCCCATCCGGAGATCGACGCCTCCCGGATCGGCGCGCAAGGCCACAGCCGTGGCGGCTCGGCGGTGCTGACGGCGGCGACGCGCCGCTTTGCCGATGCCGTGGTCGGTGCCGGCGCCGGTTTTCGCAGCGTGCTCGCGGCCTATCCCTGGAGCGGCCACCAGTTCCTCGATCCATCCGTCGATGAAACCGAAATCCGCGTCATCATGGGGGATGCCGATGAATGGTGCTCGCCGATGCAGGTGCAGGGCCATTGCCAGGCCATTCGCCTTTCCGGCGGAAGAGCGACGATGCGGCTGATCGGCGGCGCGCAGCACAGCTTTGATCGCGGCACTGGTATCGAGAATGTTCCCGACGCATCCGTCTCTCCCGCTGCGCCGACGGCCTATATCGCCAATGACGGCGCCTTCATCCATCCGCTTCACGGTGTCGCGGACAGCAAGCTGACCGACCGGGACCTCATGATCTACGCGCTGAAGGCCGGCTACGGCCGCAAGGGAGCGAAGATCGGAAGCCGCGACGGCGACGCCGAACTGTTCAAGGCGGATATGCTGGCGTTCTGGAGAAGGACGCTGGGCTGAACCTTCATGCACTCCCGTCATCGTTCCGACTTCAGGTCCGGTATGATTAGACTTGAGAGGATTGTTGCATGCACGAATTCCGCCTGACGCAAATTTCCGATACCCACCTCGCCCGCCGCCTGCAAAAGCTCACCGACAATTTTCATCGCGTCAGCGAGCACATCGATGCGACGCGGCCGGATCTTGTCATCAACAGCGGCGATCTCGCGTTCGACGCGCCGACGAGCCGGGATGATCTGAAGTTTGCAAAGGAACTGCACGACGCGCTGCCGGTACCGTGCCGGCACCTGCCCGGCAATCACGACGTCGGCGACAACCCGACCGCCGTCAGTCCCGTGCCAAAGCAACTGGCGACCGAACAAGAGCGGCAGAACTATCTGTCCGTGATCGGCGAAGACCGCTGGCGCTTCGATGCGGCGGGTTGGAGCTTTATCGGATTGAACTCGCTGATCATGAATACCGGAATCGAGAGCGAGGCCGAGCAGTTCGGCTGGTTGGCTTCAGAGCTTGGACGCATCAACGGCAGACCAGTCGCGCTGTTCCTGCACAAGCCGCTTTATCTGAACACGCCTGATGATCCCGAAGCGGCCGAAACGGCAATCCGCTATGTGCCGCAGCCACGGCGCAGAAGTTTGATCGAGATGTTTTCGGCGGTCGATCTGCGGCTGGTGGCCTCCGGTCACATCCATCAGCGCCGCGACTTCACCTTTGGCCAAACCCGCCATGTCTGGGCGCCGTCGACCGGCTTCATCCTTCCCGAAAGGATTCAGCCGGTCATTGGCACGAAGGAAGTCGGGCTGGTGGAGTATCGCTTTGCGCCCGACAGTTTTGAAGTCCGCCACGTCAGGGTGCCCGGCCAGATCGATGTCGGGCTGGACGAGCTGCTCGGCAAGGCGGCGAAGAACTAGCCGATCAACGCCGGAAGGCTCACGCCTTGTCCGGTCCGACGCGCACCAGTTGCTTGCCGAAGTTCGCGCCCTTCAGAAGCCCCATGAACGCGGCCGGCGCGCTGTCGAGGCCTTCGGTGACGAACTCCTTGTACTTGACCTTGCCCTCGCGCACCCACTGCGACATGTCGCGCAGGAAGTCGCCGTGACGCGCCGCGAAATCGCTGACGATGAAGCCGCGGATGGTGAGGCGCTTGGTCAGCACGTTGCGCATCAAGGCCGGCGCCCATTTCGGCGCCACCGCTTGCGTATCGTTGTAATGCGCGATCAGGCCGCAGACCGGAATCCGGGCGAACGCATTGAACAGCGGAAACACCGCTTCGAATACCGCGCCGCCGACATTTTCGAAATAGACGTCGATGCCTTTCGGGCAGGCAAACTTCAGCTTCGCGGCGAAATCGGTTTCGCGGTGATCGAGGCAATCGTCGAAGCCGAGTTCATTCTTCACGTAAGCGCACTTGTCCTTGCCGCCGGCGATGCCGACCGCGCGTGCGCCCTTGATCTTCGCAATCTGGCCGACCGCCGAGCCGACCGCGCCCGAGGCAGCCGCGACGACGACGGTCTCGCCCGCCTGCGGCTTGCCGATGTCGAGCAGGCCCGTATAGGCAGTCATGCCGGGCATGCCGAGCACGCCGACCGCGGTCGAGATCGGCGCAATCTTCGGATCGATTTTTGCCAGTCCCTTGCCGTCGGAAATCGCATGCGTCTGCCATCCGGCGCGCGACAGCACGATGTCGCCCTTGGCAAAGCCGGGATTGTTCGACGCGATCACCTCGCTGACCGTGCCGCCCTCCATGACGCCGTTGATCGGCACCGGCTGCGCGTAGGACGGCCCGTCGCTCATTCGTCCGCGCATGTAGGGATCGAGCGACAGCCAGATGGTGCGCAGCAGCACTTCGCCGGCGCCCGGCGTCGGCACCGGGCATTCCTCGAGGCGGAAATCTGATGGCTTGGGTTCGCCGACGGGACGGGAGGCGAGAACGATGCGTTTGCCTTGGGACATGAGGTTCCTCCAGATTTTTGCTTGTTGTTTTTCGTCATTGCGAGCCTAGCGACTTGTCCGCCGAAGCTCAACGAGCGAAGGCGGAAGCAATCCATTGTTGCCAAACAAAAGCTGGATTGCTCCGGTCGCGGAGGCTGTCATCACCGCGTGAGCGCAATTGCGCTCGTCGCGGGGCGCGCATTCGCGCGACCCGTTGGATCCCTTGCGCAAACGCTGCGCGTTTGTCGCAGGCAATGACGGTCTTTGATCGCAATTATCGCCTGAACTCCAAAAAATCAGGCCGCGATTTTGGAGAGCGCCGCCTCGAATACAGCCGCCGCACTCGCCAAATCCGTGAAGGCAAGCCCGCTATCCGCGGTCTGCTTCTGCGCTTCCGTTGCGGTGGGGCGAATCTCCGCGATCGGCTTTCCACCATCAAGCACAGCCAGGGGCGCGATCACATGAAACTCATGGGCTTCGACGGGCTGGTCTTTCAGCAGGAAGACCCCGATCGAGACGATATCCTTGCCACGCCGGTACGAAATATAGCGGTCGACCGCGACCGAGCCGTCGCGTTGCATCCCGCCCAGTTTTGCATAGCCATTTGAGTCCAGCAGTTTGTGCGCCTTGAAGCCCTTCACGCCAGCCGATCTTGCTTTCGCGGTCTGCTCCGACAGATCGTATTTCGCGGCCATCGCCTTGCCGATTTCAGCGAGTTGCTCCGACATGCGGTGCTCAAACTCTTTCAGCTCGGTACGCGGCTTCGATGCCTTGCGCGGCTTTGACGTATCCCGCTTATCCATCTCGGCTTTGCATCGCGCGATGACCTCGGCGGCGGATTTCCGCTCAGCATTGGCGAGCAGATTCTTCAAGTCCTGCTTTGAAAGCGCGGCTATCCTGTCGTCCGACCAATCGACCATAATAATCAACTACACCCCGCCCGGATAGTTCGGGCTTTCCCGCGTAATGGTGACATCGTGGACGTGGCTTTCGCGCAGGCCCGCGCCGGTGATACGGACGAACTGCGCCTTCTCGTGGAATTCGGCGAGGTTGCGCGCGCCGACGTAGCCCATCGCGGCGCGCAAGCCCCCGGCGAGCTGGTGCATGACGTTGCCGACCGGGCCTTTATAAGGCACCTGCCCCTCGATGCCCTCAGGCACCAGCTTGAGCGTGTCCTTGATGTCCTGCTGGAAATAGCGGTCGGCCGAGCCGCGCGCCATCGCGCCGACCGAGCCCATGCCGCGATAGGCCTTGTAGGAACGGCCCTGCCACAAAAACACTTCGCCCGGCGTCTCATCGGTGCCGGCGAGCAGCGAGCCGACCATGGCGATGTCGGCGCCGGCGGCGAGCGCCTTGGCGAGATCCCCGGAATATTTGATGCCGCCGTCGGCGATCACGGGCACGTCGGCCTTCTTCGCCGCTTCCACCGCGTCCATGATCGCGGTGAGCTGCGGCACGCCGACGCCGGCGACGATGCGCGTGGTGCAGATCGAGCCCGGGCCGATGCCGACCTTGATCGCGTCCGCGCCCGCATCGATCAGCGCCTGCGCGCCCTCTTTCGTCGCAATGTTGCCGGCGATGACCTGCACGGCGTTGGAAAGCCGCTTGATGCGGTTGACGGCTTCGAGCACCCGCGAGGAATGGCCGTGCGCGGTGTCGACCACGATCAAATCGACGCCGGCATCGATCAGTAGCTCGGTACGCTCAAAGCCGCCCTCGCCGACGGTGGTCGCGGCTGCGGCGCGCAGTCGCCCCTGCGCGTCCTTGCAGGCCAGCGGATGCGCAACCGCCTTCTCCATGTCCTTGACGGTGATCAGGCCGACGCAGCGATACTGATCGTCGACAACCAGCAGTTTTTCGATGCGATGCTGGTGCAGCATCCGCTTCGCCTCGTCCTGGCTGACGCCTTCGCGCACCGTGACGAGGTTTTCATGCGTCATCAATTCGGAGATTTTCTGGCGCGGATCGGTCGCAAACCGCACGTCGCGGTTGGTGAGGATGCCGACCAGCTTGCCCGGTACACCCTTGGAAGCGCCGGTGACGACGGGGATGCCGGAGAAGCCGTGATCGGTCATCAGCGCCATCGCGTCCGACAGCATCGCATCGGGGCCGATGGTCAGCGGATTGACCACCATTCCGGATTCATACTTCTTGACCTGCCGCACCTGGGCGGCCTGCCCCTCGGGATCGAAGTTGCGGTGGATGACACCGACACCGCCCGCCTGCGCCATCGCGATCGCCATGCGCGCTTCGGTGACCGTGTCCATCGCAGATGCGATGATCGGGATGTTGAGCGGGATCGCGCGGGTGACGTGGGAGCGGATATCGGCCTCAGAGGGCAGGATATCCGAGAGACCGGGTTTCAGAAGCACATCGTCGAACGTGAAGGCTTCACGGATACCCTGAAGTCCCTGCGCCATTGCCAACTCCTTTCGGCGGCTCACCGCCGCGATCAGTTTTATGGATGAACGCCGCCTCCGGCGATGCTATCGGCATCGCCGTCGAATCGAAGCCCATCGGTGGGGTTGACGGTGGTCGATAGCATGGCGGGACGCCGAATCAAAGCGTTTGCCAGCTATGCACAGGCTTTTCGGGAAAAGCCGCAATCCCAAGGGGTTAGCGACGACCCTAGAGCCGATATCCCGGCGGCGGGCCGTGCTGGCGGATCGCCTCCACCACCTCGCGGTGCCGGCGGTCCTCCCGCTTCATGTGAACCGCGATCAGCGCATGCGCCGATGGCACCAGCAGCAGGACGTGGAAAATCAGCCCGAAAACCAGGCAAAACACGATCAGGACCAGGTTGAAGATCGCCGAAAATGGCTGCCCATTCAGCAGCAGCCCGAGCGGCGGCAACAGCGCGGCGAGAACGTAGATCATGCGGACCTCCAGCGGCTGGCGCGGTGCATGCCAGCGTCACGCAGGATTTAGGTGGTATGCGCGGTTCCGCAATGGCCTGTGCGACAGCGGAATGATACAGGCCCCTCGCCTGCCTCTTTCTCCGGTCTCCTGATCCCGATGGACAAGCAACGCCTGATTCCGCTGATCGTCGCCACGGCCCTGTTCATGGAGAACATGGACTCGACGGTCATTGCGACCTCGCTGCCGGCGATCGCGGCTGACATCGGCACCAGCCCGCTGACACTGAAGCTTGCGATCACGTCCTATCTGCTCTCGCTCGCCGTGTTCATCCCCGCCAGCGGCTGGACCGCCGACCGCTTCGGCGCGCGCATGGTGTTCTCGATCGCCATCGGCGTATTCATGATCGGGTCGATCGGGTGCGCGCTGTCGCAGAGCGTGACCCATTTCGTCATCGCCCGCATCCTGCAGGGCATGGGCGGGGCGATGATGACGCCGGTCGGCCGGCTGGTGCTGTTGCGCTCGATCGACAAGAGCGCGCTGGTCAACGCAATGACATGGGTGACGGTGCCGGCGCTGATCGGGCCGGTGATCGGCCCGCCGCTCGGCGGCTTCATCACCACCTATTTCTCCTGGCACTGGATCTTCCTGATCAACATCCCGATCGGGCTGCTCGGAATCTTCATGGCGATGAAGTACATCGACCCGATCAAGAGCGAGGATCCGGAGCGCTTCGATCTCTACGGGCTGGTGCTGGCGGGGATCGGGCTTGCCGGCATCGCCTTCGGTCTCTCGGTCGCCGGCCTCGGCCTGTTGCCATGGCCTGTTGTTGCCGGCCTCGTCGCGGTCGGCACGATCTCGATGACGCTGTATGTGATGCATGCGCGGCGGACCGGATCGCCGGTGCTGGATTTCTCGCTGCTGCGGCTGTCGACCATGCGCGCCAGCATCATCGGCGGCTTTCTGTTCCGGCTCGGCATCGGCGCGCTGCCGTTCCTGCTGCCGCTATTGATGCAGGAAGGTTTTGGCCTGACGCCGTTCCAGTCCGGGCTGGTGACGTTTGCCTCGGCTGTCGGCGCCATGGGGATGAAGACGCTGGCCGCGCGCATTATCCGCGCCTTCGGCTTCCGCTACATGATGACGGTCAATGCTGTCGTGAGCGCGGTTTTCCTCGCCGCCTGCGCCCTGTTCACGGTAACGACGCCGCTATTGCTGATCTTCATCATTCTCGTGGTCGGCGGCTTCTTCCGCTCGCTGCAATTCACTGCAATCAATACGGTCGCCTATGCCGAGGTCGAGCCGGCGCAGATGAGCCGCGCCACCACGCTGGTCAGCGTCAACCAGCAATTGGCGATTTCCGCGGGCGTCGCGGTCGGCGCGTTCTCGGTGGAATCGACCATGCTCTATCAGCACGTCACCGAACTGGGCGCCGGCGTATTCCCGCCGGCGTTCCTCGTGGTCGCGATCATCTCGGCGGCGTCGGCGTATTTCTTCTGGCAGATGCCCGATGATGCCGGCCACGAAATCTCCGGCCGCAAGGCGGTCGAGATTTCCAGCCGCAAGGGCGCGGAAAAGGCGGCCACCAAGGCCGCCAGCGAAGGCCCCGGGGACGCGCGGGATCAGCGGCTGGGCTAGCTCTCAGGGTTCACCGCGGTTCACGCGGCTCCCGTGCCGGATTGGCCCCGCTCCTGACCGCGGACATCCCGCGCCGTAAAAAATCTGGCGTGAGAGTCAGAAAGCGAACGGAAGCTTCCGCAGCGGTCAGCCATATCTGGTCAGACACGGCACGGGGCCGTTCCGTGTCAGGATCCCGCCGTGACGGGGAAATTCATCCGTTAATCCAGTTTCGACGGAAAGGAAGAAGACGCGTGAATCAAGTCAATACGAAGGAAACGAATGTCGATCCGAAAGCCGACACCGACGAGAGCACTCTGGCGTGCCGTTCCTTGCAGTGCCGGGTATTTTTAATGGGCTCGCCGAGCAGAACATGATCCGGGCAAAGGAAAACATCGAGAAGATAAAGATGGCCTCGGGAGCGATCAATGACGCTCTCCTGCAAGCCTATTCGGTCAATGCAAAGGGCGCTGCGGACTACGCCGCCAAGGTAATCGAGTTCTCCGGCGCCAATACCAGCTCCGCCTTTGATTTTCTCACCCATCTGCTGGGCATGAAGTCGCCCTCGGAAGTCCTGCAGCTCTCCGCCGCGCAAGGCAGCAAGAACATCGCAGCCACGGCAGCGCAGAGCCGGGAACTTTGGGAGCTCACGCGCAAGGTCGCGAGCGAGACCGCCGATCCAATCAAGAAAAGCTTTGCCAGCGTGCTGCAGAAGGCGGCCTAGTTCTTAGTCGAACCTTTGCAGCCCGCCGGGATCGGCTGGAACAAGCGCTCCCCGTGAGAAGGACGCGTTCCAGCCGATGGCGAAGCAACTTGCCGTCGGCACAAAAAATTCCAGGAGGAACAATATGGGCGTAGTCATGATCAAATGCCCCGGGACAGGGCAAGCTATCTCGACAGGCATGAAAGCGGACCGGGAGAGGTTTCGATCCAGCCCGGTATTTTTCGCGCGCACCTTTTGCTCGATCTGCCAGGCCAATCACGAATGGTTTGCCCGGGAGGCCTGGGTTCACGAGCCGAAAGAGAAATGGCGCATGCACGAGGCCGCGTTTGTCCCGGAACTGGCATAGAGCCGTCGAGGCACCGCAATCCGGTCAGTGGCCCCGTGGCCGTGGGCCGGTCGCTCCCTGCATCGTTGTGCGCCGCTGCACTTCGTCGGCGTCGGCAAACAGGGGGACTTCAGCCCCAAGCGGTGGCGGCTTCACCTCCTCCGTCAGAATGATGCGATCGATCCTGCGACGCATGAGCTGATAGCATTCGCATGCCGCCGCTTCGAGCCGCGGCCTGTCAATCTCGATCGAGCTGCGAGCATTGGATCGGATTGCGCCGGAATCGCGAAGCCTGGAAATGACATGCGTCACCGTCGTCCGCCGCACGCCGAGAAATTCCGCAAGCGTCTCCTGGGTCAGCGGCAGGACGTCCCCGTCAGCCCGATCGCGCACCTGCAGCAGCCACCTCGCCAGACGCGCCTCGACCGAGTGCAGCGCATTGCACGCCGCGACGTGCTGGAATTGCGCCATCAGTGACCTGTTGAGGGTCTGAACCGCGGCGTTCAAGGCCCTGCTACGGCCGAGCGCCGCATGAAATCGTGTCGGCGAAATTTGCAATGCCAGCCCTGCTACCCGCACCACCGCTGTCATCGGAGAGCGGGTGGGCCCCAATGTCGACAGGACGCCCACGGCTCCGTCATTGCCGACGACGGCGGTCGCGACCGTCTGTCCGCTCGGCATATCCATAATGAAGGCGATCAGGCCGCTGATGGGGAAATAGATCCGTTCGATTGGATCGCCCGACCGCACCAGCACGGCGTCCCGTTCAAGTTCAACCAGTCGGAAATGGCGCACAAGCAAATCGAGGTCTGCTGGCGGCAACGCAGCTAACAGTCGATTACCAACCCTGGTCCTCTGCTCCATCACGGGAATACTCCTTCCCAGACGGAGGCGCGGCTCGCTGCAGAATTCCCGGTGGCGTCAGAGCTGCATGCGGATAAACAGACCGCGCCTGACTAATGAAATACGCCGTATGGGAGGAAAGTTCCACCGGATTCGCACAAGACCTAGCGCCCGCCTCGGCCTCGTACTGCAACCGCTGGAGACGCTGTCCAGTCAGCGCGCCGTAAAGGTTGCGCGTCAAGGCTGATCGCGGTGCCCGCGAAATCCCATCGCCAGGACGTAGCGCTCCGACGAATCCTGCCGGCTGGAGGCCGGCTTGACGTGACGGACGCTGGCGAAATCGCGCTTCAATTGCGCGACCAGTTCGGCATCGGCGCCGCTCTGAAAGGCCTTGGCCAGAAACGTGCCGCCGGGATTGAGCACGTCGGTGGCAAACGCTGCCGCCGTTTCGATCAGGCCGACGATGCGCAACTGATCCGTCTTGCGGTGGCCGGTGGTGTTGGGCGCCATATCGGACATCACGACGTCGGCGCGCCCGCCCATCATCGCGATCAGTTTCTCGGGCGCGTCCTCGGCCAGGAAGTCGAGCTGCGCGAAGTTGACGCCGGGGACTTCCGGCATCTCCAGGAGATCGATCGCCACCACCTTGCCCTTGCCGCTGACCGCGCCGACGCGCTTGGCGGCGATCTGGCTCCAGCCGCCGGGGGCGGCGCCGAGATCGACCACAGCGATGCCATGCTTGAGGAAACGATACTTGTCGTCGATCTCGATCAGCTTGTAGGCCGCGCGCGAACGATAGCCGTCCCGCTTGGCCTGCGCCACATAGGGATCATTGAGCTGCCGCTCCAGCCAGAGTTTTGACGACAGCTTGCGCTTGCCACCGCTCTTGACCGTGACGTGCAGCCGTCCGGTGGTGTCTTTTGCCATATCGGTTGTGCCTTGAGCTGTCAGACGCGATCTAGCACATCACGCCACGGGGCGCATTAGCACGCCCTGAGCGCACCGTCCTCGCGCATCATCTCGACCAGCATGCCCTCGCGCAGGCCGCGGTCGGCGACGCGCAACCGCGGCAGCGGGAAAGCATCGCGGATCGCGTCCAGAATGGCGCAGCCGGCGAGCACCAGATCGGCGCGCTCGACGCTGATGCAATTATTGTTGGCGCGCTCCTGATAGCTCATGCCGCGCAGCCGCTGGATCACCGTGGTGACGTCGGAACCGTTCATCCAGATGCCATCGACGCGGCGGCGGTCGTAGCGCGCCAGATTGAGATGGACGCCGGCGAGCGTCGTCACGGTGCCGGAGGTGCCCAGCATATGCATGTCGCGCAAATCCGTGCCGTGCTCGGCCGCAAACGGCGCGATATATTGGGCGACCTCACTCACCATCCGCGCATAGGATTCGGCCGTGACGTCACGCCCGCCGAAATGCTCGGCCAAAGTGACGACGCCGAGCGGGATCGACATCCACGCCTTGATCCGCGGCGATGCATTCTGCTCGGCGGGACCGCGCTCGATCCGGACCAGCTCGGTCGAGCCGCCGCCGATGTCAAACAGGATTGCGCCCCGCCCCTTTGCGTCGAGCAGCGGCGAGCAGCCGATCACGGCAAGCGTCGCTTCGGTCTCGCGGTCGATGACCTCGAGCCGAATGCCGGTCTCGGCAGCGACGCGGGCGCGAAAGCTGTCGGCATTGGCGGCGGCGCGGCAGGCTTCGGTTGCGATCAGCCGCAGGCGGCGGGCCTTGCGGTAGCGGATCTTGTCGCTGCAGATGCTGAGCGCCGCGATGGCGCGGTCGATCGCCGCCTCGCTGATGGAACCGGTCGCGGAAATGCCTTCGCCGAGCCGGATGATCCGCGAAAACGAATCCACCACGCGAAAACTGTCGCCGGCCGGACTGGCGATTAAAAGCCGGCAATTATTGGTGCCAAGGTCGAGCGCGGCATAGACACCGTCTGCCGTGGCCGCCGCAACCGACCCTGACGGGCTTGCGCAGGCCTCAAGACCCTCGCGCAGCCGCGTATCGTCTTTCATCAAAACTGTCTTTCCGCGGCCACTGCCGGGCCGCCGAAGAAAATTACCGTTCACGGAAACTTTAGCAGCGCCAAGGGGCTACGCAACAACCCTTCACATAGGACTATGCCCAATCAGGCGTTGTCGGGCGTTAAGCGGTACGTTATCTGAGCAGGAACCCGCGGAACCGGGAAAATCCAAGAAAATCCAGCATTTCAGGTGTTTTCGATGCAAGATCACACGCCGGCCTCCTCCCTGGACAACGCTATCGCACTGCAAAAATACGGAGTGGGGCAGCCGGTGCGCCGCAAGGAAGACGACACGCTGGTGCGCGGCAAGGGTAAATATACCGACGATTTCACCCTGCCCGGCCAGGCCTATTGCTGGATGGTGCGCTCCAGCCATGCCCACGGGATCATCAAGGGGATCAACACGGCCGCCGCCAAGGCCCTGCCCGGCGTGCTCGGCGTCTGGACCGGCAGGGACCTGGAAGCCGCCGGCTACGCCCCCTTTACCTGCGGCCTGCCCTTGAAGAGCCGGGACGGCTCGCCGCTGTTGCAGACCAACCGTCCGGCGCTGGCGACCGACAAGGTGCGCTTTGTCGGCGACCCCGTGGCCTTTGTGGTCGCGGAAACGCCGGCGCAGGCGCGCGATGCGGCGGAGGCCGTCGAACTCGACATCGAGCCGCTGCCCACCGTGACCGATGCCGCGGAGGCCGCCAAGCCCGGCGCGCCGCAACTCTACGATCACATCCCGAACAACGTCGCGCTCGATTATCACTATGGCGACAGCGCGAAGATCGACGCGGCGTTTGCAGCGGCTGCGCATGTGACCAAACTCGACATCGTCAACACCCGCGTTGCCGTGGTGTCGATGGAGCCGCGCGTGGCGCTGGCCGCCTTCGACAAGGCGGCCGAACGCTTCACGCTGCAGGTGCCGACGCAAGGTGTCTCCGGCAACAAGGTGACGCTGGCAAGAATCCTCAACGTGCCGAACGACAAGGTTCGCATCCTGACCGCCAATGTCGGCGGCTCCTTCGGCATGAAGAACGTCAGCTATCCCGAATATACCTGCATCCTGCACGCGGCGAAGGCGCTGGGCCGCCCGGTGAAATGGACCGATGAGCGCTCGACCAGCTTCCTCTCCGACAGCCACGGCCGCGCGCAGCTCATTCACGCCGAACTGGCGCTCGATGCCGAAGGCAAATTTTTGGCGGTGCGCCTGCAAGGCTACGGCAATCTCGGCGCCTACATCACCGGCGTGGCGCCGGGGCCGCTGTCGCTCAACACCGGCAAGAATCTCGCGAGCGTCTACCGCACGCCGCTGCTCGGCGTCGACATCAAGACGGTTTTGACCAACACCACGCTGATGGGCGCCTATCGCGGCGCCGGCCGACCCGAAGCCAATTACTACATGGAAAGGCTGATCGACCGCGCCGCCGACGAGATGGGCATCAACCGCCTCACGCTGCGCAAGCGCAACTTCATCAAGCCGTCGCAACTGCCGTTCGCGGCGGCCTCTGGCGTCACCTATGACAGCGGCGATTTCGCCGGCGTCTTCAACAAGGCGCTGGAGATTTCCGACCACGCCAACTTTGCCAGGCGGAAGAAGGAGAGCAGGAAGAGCGGCAAGCTGCGCGGCATCGCCGTCGGCTCCTACCTCGAGGTCACCGCGCCGCCGAGCGGCGAACTCGGCAAGATCACCTTCGAGCCTGACGGTTCGGTGAAGCTGACGACCGGCACGCTCGATTACGGCCAGGGCCACGCCACGCCGTTCGCCCAGGTGCTGTCGGCGCAGCTCGGCGTCCCCTTCGAAAAGATCACGCTGGAGCAGAACGACAGCGATCTCGTCCGTTTCGGCAACGGCACCGGCGGCTCGCGCTCGATCACGGCGACCGGTCAGGCAATCGTGGAGGCCTCCGCGCTCGTGATCGCAAAGGGCAAGCAGGCCGCCGCGCATCTGATGGAAGCGTCCGAAGGCGATATCGAATTCGCACAAGGCCGCTTCACCATCGCCGGCACCGACCGCTCGATCGGCATCATGGAACTGGCGCAGCGCATGCGCGAAGGCAGGATGCCCGAGGGCGTGCCGCTGTCGCTCGACGTCGACCACGCCACCAAGGACACGCCGTCGACCTTCCCCAATGGCTGCCATGTCGCGGAAGTCGAAATCGATCCCGAGACCGGCGTCGTGCAAATCGTGCGCTATTTCGCCGTCAACGATTTCGGCACTGTCGTCAATCCGATGATCGTCGCCGGCCAGTTGCATGGCGGCGTGGCGCAAGGGATCGGCCAGGCGCTGATGGAGCAGGTCAGCTACGATTCCAGCGGCCAGCCGATTACCGGCTCGTTCATGGACTACGCTTTGCCGCGCGCGGAGGACATCCCGCCGATGGAAGTCGGCGACCATCCCTCGCCCGCAAAATCCAATCCGCTGGGCACCAAAGGCTGCGGCGAAGCCGGCTGCGCCGGCAGCCTCGTCTGCATCGTCAACGCGGTGGTCGACGCGCTGTCGGAGTATGGGATCACCCATATCGACATGCCGCTGACGCCGGAACGGGTGTGGCGCGCGATCCAGGATGCGAAGGCGAAGGCGGCGTGAGGTAATTGAACGTCGCCCGCCAAACACACAATCGTCATCGCCCGGCCTTGACCGGGCGATCCAGTATTCCAGAGACGTCAGCGATTGAACCGAGAAGCCGCGGCGTACTGGATTCCCCGCCTTTGCGGGGAATGACAGCGCGAGTCGTCGCGTCCTACGCCGCCGCCTGCTCTCGCGGCTGGTAGATCGCAACGTGATGGCAATGCGCCAGCGGCGTCTGGCCGTTGCTGACGACCAGGGCGTCGAGCTCGACGAAACGGTGGCCCTTCTTGTCGTAATTGCCGATAACGTTTGCGCGGGCGGTGATCACATCGCCCGTCTTCGCCGCCGACAAGAGCTGCATGCGGCTGCCGACGTGAATCCACGGGCCCAGGATGGCGTTGTCGACCAGCGCCCGGTTCATCACCCGTTGCAGCAGGCCGGGATGACCGAGACCTTCCCTGGCGTAGATCGGATCGGCTTCCCTGATATTTTCGAGATATTCGCTGGCCGCCCCGTCCGCCCAGTCGAGCGGCGCGGTGCCGAGCCATTTGCCGACTTCGTAGGTAGCGGCGTTGACCGGCTTGCGCTCCGCTACGGCCGCGACTTCCTTGTAGTCTGCGATCGAAAACGCCGGCACGGATGCCGGCAATGACGCGGTGCCAGTGGCGCAAAGCTCGCCGCGGCTCTGCACTTCTATCGAAAGCACACCGTTGCTTTCCTCCGCCGTCAGCTCTGCGAGTTCGCCATCATAGACCGGCTTGATGAAACGGGCGTCGATCAGGCCGCGTTCGAGAAAGGCGCGGCCCCATTTTGCGACCGGCTGGTGCATCATGTAGGCCATCACGTCGACGCCCGGGACCAGCCCGCCCGAGAATCCGAACCGCTTTGCCACGGTGTCGTCATGCATCTTGTTTTCGGATTGTTTTGCGGTGTTGTAGGCCTGGACGCGGTACGGCGCGATGGTCATGCCGGTTTCCTCTTATTCTTGGTTGTTTTCAGCCGTTTATCGTACGCAAAGAATGTACCGTGGCAAGCGTGTTCCCACCCCTGTTTTCCTCGCATTCGGGTATCGAATAGGCTACCACCCGCGGGCAAGAAAACGCTGCCGAGAATATGCCTGACGTGAACCCAACCCGCATCTATGTCGATGCCGACGCCTGCCCGGTGAAGGACGAGATCTATCGCGTCGCGATCCGGCACGGCCTGCCGGTCAGCGTGGTCGCGGGAAATTTCATCCGCGTGCCGCAGGACCAGTTGATCGAGCGCATCGCAGCCGGTTCCGGAATGGATGCCGCCGATGACTGGATCGCGGAGCGCGCCGGCAAAGGCGATATCGTTATTACCTCGGATATCCCGCTCGCCAGCCGCTGCGTGAAAGCAGGCGCTGACGTGATCGCGCCGAATGGCAAGCCGTTCACCGAACAATCCATTGGCATGACGCTGGCGGTGCGCAATTTGATGACCGACCTGCGCTCATCCGGTGAAGTCACCGGCGGCCCGAAATCCTACTCCCCGCGCGACCGCTCGGCATTTTTGTCGGCGCTCGACCAGACCATCCGCCGCATCCAGCGCCAGCGGGCGCAACAGCCCGCGCAAGATCAAGGTTAAAGCGAACGATGGCGCCGCCGCTGATCCAGTTGAAGGATATCAGGCTGACGTTCGGTGGCACGCCGCTGCTGTCGGGCGTCGAGTTGTCGGTGTCGTCGGGCGAGCGCGTCTGCCTGATCGGCCGCAACGGCTCGGGCAAATCGACGCTGCTCAAGATCGCCGCTGGCCTGGTCGAGCCCGACGGCGGCAGCCGCTTCGTGCAACCCGGCGCCACCATCCGCTATCTGCCGCAGGAGCCTGATTTCGGCGACCACAAGACGACGCTGGCCTATGTCGAGGCCGGCCTCGGCCCCGGCGACGATCATTACCAGGCGCGCTATCTGGTGGAGCAACTCGGGCTGCACGGCGACGAAGATCCGGCGCATGTCTCGGGCGGCGAGGCCCGCCGCGCCGCGCTGGCGCGGGTGCTGGCGCCCTCGCCCGACATTCTGCTGCTGGACGAGCCAACCAACCATCTCGACCTTCCGACCATCGAATGGCTGGAGCACGAGTTGGAAAGTCGAAGATGTGCGCTGGTCATCATCAGCCATGATCGCCGCTTCCTCTCCAATCTCTCGCGCTCCACCGCCTGGCTCGACCGCGGCCAGATCCGGCAGATCGACCGCGGCTTCTCGGCGTTCGAGGCCTGGCGCGACGAGGTGCTGGCGGAAGAAGAGCGCGACCAGCACAAGCTCGACCGCAAGATCGTCAACGAAGAACACTGGCTGCGCTACGGCGTCTCCGGCCGCCGCAAGCGCAACGTCAAGCGGCTCGGCAATCTGCATGCGCTGCGCGACCAGCGGCGCAATTATCGCGGCGCGACCGGCAATGCCAACCTCGCCGCGGCAGAGGCCGACAAATCCGGCAAGCTGGTCATCGAGGCCAAGAACATCAGCAAGGCCTATGGCGATCGCACCATCGTCGATAGCTTTTCGATCCGCGTCCAGCGCGGCGACCGAATCGGCATCGTCGGCCCGAACGGCGCCGGCAAGACCACGCTGATCGAGATGCTGACCGGCGGCAGCCCGCCTGACAGCGGCACGATCCGGCTCGGCGCCAATATCGAGATGGCGACGCTCGACCAGCACCGCGAAAGCCTCGACCCCAAATCGACGCTGGCCGAGGCGCTGACCGGCGGGCGCGGCGACCACGTCATGGTCGGCGGCAAGCCGAAGCACGTCGCGAGCTACATGAAGGATTTTCTGTTCGCGCAGGAGCAGATGCGCACGCCGCTGGAGGTGCTCTCCGGCGGCGAGCGCGGCCGGTTGATGCTGGCACGTGCGCTTGCAAAGCCCTCCAACCTGCTGGTGCTCGACGAGCCGACCAACGATCTCGACCTCGAAACCCTCGACGTGCTGGAGGAGATGCTCGGCGACTACGAGGGCACGGTGATCCTGATCAGCCACGATCGCGATTTCCTCGATCGGGTGGTCACGTCCGTGATCGTGCCCGAAGGCGATGGCCGCTGGATCGAATATGCCGGCGGCTACACCGACATGCTGGCGCAGCGCGGCGAAGATCTCGCGCGCGAAGCTCCGAATATAACTGCCGTCGAGGAAAAGAAGGAAACCAGGGCTGCCGCCCCGTCTGAGGCGCCCAAGCGGCGGCTGAACTTCAACGAGAAGCACGCGCTGGAAACCCTGCCGAAAACAATCGCAAAGTTGCAGGCCGAGATTGCCAAACAGCAAAAGCTGCTTGACGATCCCGACCTCTACACCAAGGATCGCAAGAAATTCGACGCGGCCTCCGCGGCGATGGCAAAGGCGCAGGAAGAGCTTGCTGCGGCCGAAGACCGCTGGCTGGAACTGGAAGTGCTGCGGGAAGAGATAGAACAGGCCTGAGCGTAGGATGGGTGGAGCGAAGCGATACCCATCATGTACCGTTGACAATGTTGATGGGTTTCGCTGCGCTCTACCCATCCTACGAATTCAAGAGAGAAGAGCATGACAACGCCCCTCGCCGCCAAGATCGCCCGGGAATACGGCACGCCATGCGCCGTGATCGACATGGACCGGGTCGAGCGCAACATTGCGCGCATCCAGGTGGCCTGCGACACCGCAGGCGTCGCCAACCGGCCGCATATCAAAACCCACAAGAGCCCCTTGCTGGCACAGATGCAGATTGCGGCCGGCGCCAAGGGCATCACCTGCCAGAAACTCGGCGAGGCCGAGGTGATGGCGGAAGCCGGCATCGACGACATCCTGATCAGCTACAATCTGATCGGCGAGGAGAAGATGGCCCGTCTCGCCGCGCTGCAGGCCAAGGCCAACATGACGGTCGCCGCCGACAATTCGGTCGTGATCGCGGGCCTGCCGCAGGCCGCCGCCGCTTCCGGCCGTCCGCTCTCGGTCGTGGTGGAATGCGACACCGGGCGCAAGCGCGCCGGCGTCGAAACGCCCGGCGAGGCCATTGCGCTAGCGCGCGAGATTGCTGCCTCCAAGGGACTGAAGTTTGCGGGCTTCATGCTGTATCCAACCGAAACCGGCTGGACGGAAGCGCAGAAGTTCTTTGACGAAGCGCTGGCCGGCGTCCGCGCCCACGGGCTCGATGCGACGATGGTTTCAACCGGCGGCTCGCCGAACCTCAAAAACCTCGGCAAACTCAAGGGCGCGACCGAGCACCGGCCCGGTACCTATATCTACAACGACCGCATGCAGGTCGCTGCTGGCGTCGCTGAATGGGACGATTGTGCGCTCAACATCTATTCCACCGTGGTCAGCCGGGCCGGGCCGGACCGCGGCATCCTCGACGCCGGCTCCAAGACGCTGACGTCCGATACCGGCGGCGGGCTAGAAGGTCATGGGCTGATCCTGGAGCACCCCGAGGCGAAGATCGCGCGCTTTGCGGAAGAGCACGGCTTCCTCGATCTGGCCCGCAGTAACACCAGGCCCGTCGTCGGCGACGTCGTGCGGATCGTGCCGAACCATGTCTGCGTCGTCGTCAACATGATGGACGAAGTGGTGATGGTGCGCGGCGACGAAATCATCGGCACGCTGCCGGTCGCGGCGCGCGGGAAGTTGCGGTAGGCATCCGCGCTTCCCACCGTCATTGCGAGGAGCGCAGCGACGAAGCAATCCATTCTTTCTTTATGCCGCAAGATGGATTGCTTCGCTTCGCTCGCAATGACGGGGTTAGATTTTTCGGCCAAGCCATTTCAGCGTCCCCCGCCCGGCCGCCGCCCCGGTCGCAAACGACGCCTGCAGCAGATAGCCGCCGGTCGGCGCTTCCCAATCCAGCATTTCGCCCGCCACAAATACGCCCGGCAAGCGGCGGAGCATGAAATCAGTATCGAGTTCATCGAATGATATTCCGCCCGCAGTTGAAATCGCGCGCGCGATTGGAGACACACCGCTAAGCCGCACGGGTACCGCCTGGATCAAGCGGGCAAGATCAACGGGCGAAAGCGATGCCAGCGATATTCCGGATGCTTTGGCGGCCTCCTGCAACAGGCCGATCGCGACGGGTGAGAGATTTGCGGCCTTGCGGAGGAAATTCGAGAAGGACTGCTTGCCCTTCGCGACCGACAATTTCGCGGTCAGTTCGCCAATCTCCGCTTCGGGACGCAGGGCGACGTTCAGCGTTGCCATTCCATCGCGCAGGATTGCCTCGCGCAATTCGGCGGATAGAACGTAGACTGCGCCACCTTCAATGCCGGTACGGGTGATGATGGCTTCACCGCGTACCGTGTGTCGATCGAACGTCAGCGCGATACCCTTGAGCGGCTGTCCTTCGAAGCGTTCGCGAAAGATGTCCGACCAGGCGACGATGAAACCGGAATTGGCCGGTCGCAGCGGCGATATCTTCACGCCTCTCGCCGCCAGTGTCTCCATCCACACGCCATCAGACCCGAGCCGCGGCCAGCTTGCGCCGCCGAGCGCCAGTACCGTCGCGTTTACCTCGACGACGTGCGGTTCATCCGGTGTTCGAAAACGAAGACGGCCCTGCTCGTCCCAGCCGGTCCAGCGGTGACGCAGCGCCAATTTTACGCCCATAGCGTCGAGCCGCCGCAACCAAGCGCGCAGCAAGGGCGACGCCTTGAACGCTTTCGGAAACACTCGCCCGCTGGAGCCGACAAAAGTCTCCTGCCCCAGCGCTCCGCTCCAGTCGCGCAACGCCTCCGGCGGGAATGCTTCGATGGCCGCTTTCAGATGCGGCATCGCCTCCCGGTAGCGCGCGAGAAATGCCGGCAGCGGCTCGCTATGCGTGAGGTTCAGCCCGCCTCGTCCCGCCATCAGGAACTTGCGGCCGGCCGACGGCATCGCATCGTAGACGACGACGTAGGCGCCGCCCTGCGCGAGCACTTCGGCTGCCATCAGGCCGGCGGGGCCGGCACCGATGACAGCGACGTGTTGTGAGGGCAATGACATGGTGCGAGTCTAGGCCGGATTCGTCGGCCAAAGAGAAGAACGTCATTCCGGGATGGTCCGAAGGACCAGACCCGGAATCTCGAGATTCCGGGTTCGATGCTTCGCATCGCCCCGGAATGACGCCCACAATCTACAGCTTGATCCCCGCCCTTGCCGCAGCCTGGGCGACGTATTTCTGCGTCTGCTCGAACGCGCCCTGCAGCGCCTTGGCCTTCGAGACATCGTCGATCTCGGCAAAATGCGCCGCGATGGCATCGGGGGTCCAGTCGGACTGGGCCAGATTGATGCCTTCGGTCTCGATGATCTTGATCACCGCGAACGAGCCCGCGCCCGCGCCCATGATGGTGCGGGTCGGCGCGTCCTCGCTGAGCAAGAATTCCACCGCAGGCGTAATCGCCTCGGGCCGCATCAGCGCCAGCGCCTGCGGCGGCAGCAATTCCTCGGTCATCCGGGTCGCAGCCGTCGGCGAGATCGTGTTGACGCGGATGTTGTTCTTGCGGCCTTCCTCGGCCAACACGTTCATCAGGCCGACGATTCCGGCTTTGGCGGCGCCGTAATTGGCCTGGCCGAAATTGCCGAACAGGCCCGACGACGAAGTCGTCAGCACGATGCGGCCATAGTTGCGCTCGCGCATACCCTCCCATACCGCCTTGCAGCAGTAAAACGTGCCGACGAGATGAACATCGAGTACTTTGGCAAAGTCGGCGATGTCCATTTTTGCGAACGACTTGTCGCGGAGAATGCCAGCGTTGGCGCACAGGAGATCAACGCTGCCCCACTCCTTCGTAGCCCGCTCGACCATCGCCGTGACTTGTCCGAACTTCGAGACGTCGGCGCCGTCGGCCATCGCTGTGCCACCCGCTCTGCGGATCTCCTCGACTACGGTTTCGGCCGGCGTCAGCGACCCGCCGGTGCCGTCGCGCGCGCCGCCGAAATCGTTGACCACCACCTTGGCGCCGCGGCTCGCCAGCCCCAGCGCATGCGCCCGTCCCAGACCATTGCCCGCGCCGGTAACGATAGCGACACGTCCGTCAAACCTGATTGCCATGAGTGGAATTCCTGGATGTGGGTTTCTCTCGTCATGCCCGGCCTTGTGCCGGGCATCCACGTCTTCTTGGTTGCTGCATAGCAAGACGTGGATGGCCGGGACAAGCCCGGCCATGACGTACAGAGGTTACTCGAAATAGATCAGGCCGATCCAGTCGGCGACCAAAGCGGGCTTATCCTCGCCCTCGATTTCGACGGTGACATTGGTGCGCGACTGCAGCTCCTTCGGCTTGCGCAGCTTGGCTTCCATGAGCGTGAATCGGCCGCGGACCCGCGAGCCCGCGCGCACCGGCGAGAGGAAGCGCAGCTTGTCAAAGCCGTAATTGACGCCCATCGCGGTGCCCTCGATTACCGGCATCACCTCATAGGACATGATGCTCATCAGGGACATCGTGAGGAAGCCATGCGCGATGGTATTGCCGAACGCGGTTTCCTTCTTCGCGCGCTCCGGATCGACATGGATGAACTGATGGTCCTCGATCACGTCGGCATAGACGTTGATCCGATTCTGGTCGATCAGGTGCCAGGACGACACCCCGATCTCCTTGCCGACCATGGCCTGATAGGCCTCAAACGAGACCGGCGGCTTCTTCCAGACTTCATTCATGGATTAACTCTCCAACCCGGCGGTCCGCACCTTCTGCAGCTCCGGGAATTCGTCTTCGCGGAATTCCGATCCGCGCAGCGCGTCGCTTCTGACATTATCATGTTCGAGCCGGCGCAACTGGACGCGGCGGATCTTTCCGGAGATCGTCTTCGGCAGCTCCGTCACCAGTTCGATCTTGCGGATCCGCTTGAACGGCGCGAGCCGGGTGTGCAGATGCTTGAAGATCGACAGCGCGGTTTCGGGCGAACGTTCCACGCCCGACACCAGCAGCACATAGGCCTTCGGGATCGCGAGCCGGATCGGATCGGGGCTCGGCACGACCGCGGCTTCCGCAACCGATTCGTGCTCCAGCAGCACGCTCTCCAGCTCGAACGGGCTGATGCGGTAGTCGGAGGATTTGAACACGTCGTCGGAACGGCCGACGAAGGTCAGATAACCCTCGTCGTCGGCGAACACCACGTCGCCGCTGCGGTAGAGATCGCCGTCCGCGCCGCTCAGTTTGCCGTCCTCGCCCTGATAGCCCTGCATCAGGCCGGCCGGACGATCGGCGCCGAGCACCAGCGTTACTTCGCCCTCCTTGGTGACGTGGCCGTCATTGTCGGTGATCTGCACGCGATAGCCCGGCAGCGGGCGGCCCATCGAACCGACCTTGACCTTCTGGCCCGGCGAGTTGCCGGCAAGCGCCGTGGTTTCGGTCTGGCCGTAGCCGTCGCGGATAGTCAGGCCCCACGCCGCCTTCACCTGGTCGATCACCTCGGGGTTGAGCGGCTCGCCCGCGCCGCAGACCTCGCGCAGGCTTACCTTGAAGTCGGCCAGCCTTTCCTGGATGAACAGCCGCCACACCGTCGGCGGCGCGCATAGCGTGGTGACGCCGCAGCGGCCGACGGTCGCGAGCAACGCCTTGGCATCGAAGCGCGGCTGGTTGACCACGAACACGGTGGCGCCGGCGTTCCAGGGCGCGAAGAAGCAGCTCCAGGCATGCTTGGCCCAGCCGGGCGAGGAGATGTTAAGGTGTACGTCGCCCGGCTGCAGGCCGAGCCAGAACATCGTCGACAGCGCGCCGACGGGATAGCTGCGCTGGCTGTGCCGCACCAGCTTTGGTTTTGCCGTGGTGCCCGAGGTGAAATAGAGCAACATCGGATCGTCGGCGTTGGTTGGACCGTCAGGCGCAAAGGTTTCGGGCGCACTCGCCGCCTGCTCGAACGGCAGCCAGCCGTCGTGCTTCGACGTCGCGCCGACGACGATGCGGACCAGGTTTTCGCTGCCGAGGCCCGCGAACTTCGCCACCTGATCCTGTGACGCCACCACCACCCTCGCCTTGCCGCGATCGAGCCGGTCGCGCAATTCGTCAGGGGTCAGCAGCGTGGTGGCGGGGATCACGACCACGCCGAGCTTCATCGCTGCCAGCATCGTCTCCCACAGCGGCACGACATTGCCGAGCAGCAGCAACAGGTGATCGCCGCGCTTGAGCCCCTGCGCGCGCAGGAAGTTTGCGACCTGGTTGGACCGCCGCGACAGCGCTGCGAAGGAGAGCTTTGTTTCCTTGTCGCCGGCATCGACGATCCAGAGCGCGGTGCGGTCCCGGCTGTCGGCATTCCCAGCGAGTTCCGCATCGAACCAGTCCAGCGCCCAGTTGAAGGGTACAGGGTCCGGCCAGCGAAATCCTTTTACGGCCGCATCGTAATCGGTGCGGTGCTTGAGCAGAAAGGCGCGCGCATCCTGGAAAGTCGTCATGCTGGTCCCTTAATCGGCCTCTCCACGCCTTCGACCGTCATCCTGAGGAGCCGCGAAGCGGCGTCTCGAAGGATGGGCCGCGCGCACCGACCAAGTCACCCTTCGAGGCTCGCAAGTGCTCGCACCTCAGGGTGACGACGGTGGCTATTTCCCGGCGAGGCTCCGAACGTGCTGGATAATCCCGGAAAAATCCACCCCGCCATGGCCGGCGGCGTCGAAGGCCTTGTAGATCTCCTGCGCGTGCTTGCCCAGAGGCGTCACGGCCCCGGCGGCGTTGGCCGCGTCCTGCGCCAGCGTCAGGTCCTTCACCATCAGCGCCGAGGCAAAACCCGGCTTGTAGCCGTTATTGGCGGGCGAGGCCGGCACCGGGCCGGGCACCGGGCAATACGACGTCAGCGCCCAGCATTGGCCTGAGGAGGTCGAGGCGACGTCGAACAGCGCCTGATGCGACAGGCCGAGCTTTTCCGCCAGCGCAAAGGCCTCGCCGACCCCGATCATGGAAATGCCCAGGATCATGTTGTTGCAGATCTTGGCCGCCTGCCCCGCACCCGCGCCGCCGCAATGCACGAGCTTCTTGCCCATGTTCTCCAGCACGGGTTTTGCCGCCGCGAACGCCTTGTCCTCGCCGCCGCACATGAAAGTGAGCGTGGCGCCCTTGGCACCGCCGGTTCCACCCGACACCGGTGCGTCGACCGATAGCATCCCGCTTTTTGCGGCCAGCGCATGCGCCTGCTTGGCGCTTTCGACGTCGATGGTCGAGCAATCGATGATCAGCGTGCCCTTGGCCATCGCCGGGATCACTTCGCTCCACACCGACAGCACATGCTTGCCCGCAGGCAGCATGGTGATGACGATTTCGGCGCCCTTGACCGAGGCCACGGAGCTCTCCGCGATGGCGGCGCCGTCGGCTTTGGCCTGATCGCGTGAGGCCGCCACCAGATCGAACGCGGTGACCTTGTGGCCGGCCTTGACCAGATTGGCCGCCATCGGTCCGCCCATGTTGCCGAGGCCAATGAATGCGATATTTGTCATCTCGAATCCTCCGCTTGGAATTTTTCTGTTCTGATCAGGGAAACTTCAGTTCGTCGATGCCGATCTCGGCGAAATAAGGCGCAACCATTTCCGGCGTGACATCTTCAACGCGCGGCGGCGACCATTTTGGACTCCGATCCTTGTCGATCACGGCAGCGCGCACGCCCTCGCGAAAATCATCACTGGCAAAGACTTCCAGCGCGGCGCGATATTCCCGCACCAGGCATTCCTCCAGCGAGCTTGACTTGCGCGCCAGCCGCAACAGTTTCAGCGTCACCACCATGCCGCGCGGCGATTTCTCGTTCAGCGTCTTCAGCGTTGAAAGCGCCAACTCCGACCCGTCCCGCTGCAAGGCCGCGATGATGTCTTCCATCCGGTCGTGAGCGAACCAACGATCGATCTTGTCCTGCGTCGCCGCGACGGGACCCGCGGTCTCGCCCGTCGCAAAACCCGCGATCAAGGTTTTGACCTCTGAGGAAGTGATCCCGGCCTGTACCTTGGTAAGAGCCTCGCGCAAGGCAGGCAGTTTGGCGGAGAGAACGACTGCATCGGCAAATTTGGCATGGATCGCGTCCGGACCATTCATGGTCTGCCCGGTCAATCCGAAATAAGTCCCGATCTCTCCCGGCGAATGCGACAACAGCCAGGTGCCGCCGACATCGGGGAAGAAACCGAGCCCCACTTCAGGCATCGCGAGCTTTGTTTTTTCCGTCACCACGCGGTGACTGCTGTGCGCCGACAGCCCGACGCCGCCGCCCATCACGATGCCGTCCATGAAGGACACATAAGGCTTGGGGAATTTCTTGATGCGGGCGTTGAGGATGTATTCCTCCCGCCACAGGATTTTGCCGAGGTCGCCCTTCACCTTCGAGCTTTCCCAGAGCGCGCGGATGTCGCCGCCGGCGCACAGGCCGCGCTCGCCCGCACCTTCCAGCAGGATCACGGACACGGCCGGGTCTACCTCGAACGCGTCGAGCGCCTTGTCGACGTCGCGAAACATCTCCAGCGTCACGGCATTGATCGCCTTCGGCCGGTTCAGCCGGATCACGCCGCAGGATCCCTCGCGCTGCGCGATCAGGTCACCTTCGATGAGTGCGGCTGCGGCGATCGCTGTCATCGCGCACCCTCGATCAGCTTGCGCGACACGATCAGCCGCATGATCTCGTTGGTCCCTTCTAGAATCTGGTGCACGCGCAGATCGCGCACGATCTTCTCGATGCCGTATTCGCTTAAGTAGCCGTAGCCGCCGTGCAGTTGCAGCGCCTGGTTGGCGACCTCGAAACCGACGTCGGTGCCAAAACGCTTGGCCATCGCGCACAACATGGTCGCGTCCGCATCCTTGCGGTCGAGGGCGGCGGCGGCACGCCACACAAAGGTTCGCGCCGCCTCCAGTTCGGTTGCCATGTCGGCCAGGCGAAACTGCAGCGCCTGGAATTCGTCGAGGCGTTTTCCGAAGGCTTTGCGTTCCTTCATATAGGCCAATGACTTCTCCAGCGCGCTTTGCGCGCCGCCGAGTGAACATGCCGCGATATTGATGCGGCCGCCGTCGAGCCCGGCCATCGCGATCTTGAAGCCGATGCCCTCGTCGCCCAACCGGTTCTCGACCGGCACGCGGGCATTCTCGAAGATCACCGCGCGGGTCGGTTGCGCGTTCCAACCCATCTTGCGCTCGTTGGCGCCGAAAGACACCCCCGGTGTCTTTCCGTCGATGACGAGCGTTGAAACTCCGCCAGGACCATCACCGCCCGTCCGTACCATCGCCACCAGCAGATCGGTGCCCCCGGCGCCTGAAATGAACTGCTTCTGCCCGTTCAAGACGTAATGATCGCCCTCACGTACCGCGCGGGTCCGCAGCGCCGCGGCGTCCGAGCCGGCGCCCGGCTCGGTGAGGCAGTAGCTTGCGATCAGTTCCATCGTACAAAGCTTCGGCAGCCACTTTTGCCGCTGGGTGTCGTTGCCATAGGCGTCGATCATCCACGACGCCATGTTGTGGATCGAGATGAAGGCCGACACGGTCGGGCACCCCTGCGCCAGCGCCTCGAAGATCAGCGCGGCGTCGAAGCGGGTCATGCCGGAGCCGCCGACGTCGTCCTTGATGTAGATGCCGCCCATGCCGAGCGTGGCCGCTTCCCGCATCACGTCGACCGGAAAATGCTTCTCCTCGTCCCAGCGCAGCGCATGCGGCGCGATCTTCTCGGCCGCAAACGCCCGCGCCATGTCGCGGACTGCGATCTGGTCCTCGTCGAGAGCGAAATGCATTCTGGGCTGCTCATTTTTTTCGTCATTGCGAGGAGCTCGCGACAAAATTGCGAAGCAATTTTGCGCTGAAGCGACGAAGCAATCCATTCTTCCTTTTCGCGGCAATATGGATTGCTTCGCTGCGCTCGCAATGACGGCTTGGGCTATACCGTCAGTTCATGGTCGGGATCGAGAACTCCGCGCCCTCCTTGACGCCGGACGGCCAGCGCGAGGTGATCGTCTTGGTCTTGGTATAGAAGCGGATCGAATCCGGACCATGCTGGTTGAGATCGCCGAAGCCGGACTTCTTCCAGCCGCCGAAGGTGTAATACGCGATCGGAACCGGGATCGGCACGTTGATGCCGACCATGCCGACATTGACCTTGGCGGCGAAGTCGCGGGCGGCGTCGCCGTCGCGGGTGAAGATTGCAACGCCGTTGCCGTAGTCATGATCCGACGGCAGCGCGAGGGCTTCCTTGTAGTCGTGGGCGCGCACCACCGACAGGACGGGTCCAAAGATCTCTTCCTTGTAGATGCGCATGTCCTTGGTGACGTTGTCGAACAGGCAGCCACCCATGTAGAAGCCGTTTTCATAGCCCTGCATCTTGAAGCCGCGGCCGTCGACGGCGAGCGTCGCGCCCTCCTTGATGCCGATCTCGACATAGTTCCTGACGCGATTGAGCGCCTCTTTCGTCACCAGCGGACCGTAATCGGCAGAGGGATCGATCGAAGTGCCGATCTTCAGGCTCTCGACTCGCGGGATCAGCTTTTCCATCAGCCGGTCGGCGGTGGGCTTGCCGACGGGCACCGCCACCGAAATCGCCATGCAGCGCTCACCGGCCGAACCGTAGCCCGCGCCGATCAAGGCATCGACGGTCTGATCCATGTCGGCATCGGGCATGACGATGGCGTGGTTCTTGGCGCCGCCAAAACACTGCGCACGCTTGCCGGTGGCGGCGGCACGCTCGTAGATATATTGCGCGATCGGCGAGGAGCCGACGAAGCCGACCGCCTTGATGTCGGGATCGTCGAGAATGGCATCGACCGCCTCCTTGTCGCCGTTGACGACGTTGAGCACGCCGGGCGGCAGCCCAGCCTCGATCATCAGTGCCGCCAGCATCATCGGCACGCCGGGATCGCGCTCGGACGGCTTCAGGATGAAGGCGTTGCCGCAGGCGATCGCGGGTGCGAACTTCCACATCGGAATCATCGCCGGGAAATTGAACGGGGTGATGCCGGCGACCACGCCCAACGGCTGCCGCATCGAATAGATGTCGATGCCGGGGCCGGCGCCTTCGGTGTATTCGCCCTTCATCAGATGCGGAATGCCGCAGGCGAACTCGACGACCTCCAGGCCGCGCTGGATGTCGCCCTTGGCGTCGGGAACGGTCTTGCCGTGTTCGCGTGCCAGCACGTCGGCAAGCTTGTCGTAATCGCGCTGCGCCAGTTCGAGGAACTTCATCATGACGCGCGCGCGGCGCTGCGGATTGGTGTTGGCCCATTCGACCTGGGCGTCCCTGGCGTTCTCGACGGCGGCGCGAACCTCGGCCTTGGAGGCCAGCGCGACCTTGGCCTGGACGTCCCCGGTCATCGGCTCGAAAACGTCGGCCGTCCGCCCGGACGTGCCCTTGACCTCTTTGCCGCCGATGAAATGTCCGATTGAGCGCATGAATAATCTCCCTAAGGGTCCGGATGGTTCGCTTTGGAGCCCTTTTTGACCTGCATTTCTTAGGATACAAGTCCGATATATTGCACCATAGATGTGCGGAAATGCTGGATCAAGGCACCAAGACGATCGATTGGGATGACTTCCGTTTCGTGCTGGCGATCGTCCGCGGCGGATCGGTTTCCGCTGCCGCCAAGCAGCTTGCGGTCGATCATGCCACAGTGATCCGGCGTGTCGACCGCCTGGAACGGCATCTCTCGGCAAAACTGTTCGATCGCCGCAAGACCGGATATCTCCTGACCGAAGCCGGCCAGCGTGTTGCCGACAGCGCGGAAGCGATGGAATCGACCATCGTCGCCAACCAGGAGGCGGTCGGCGGCTCGCGCGCCCAGCTCACCGGCACGGTCCGGATCGGCGCCCCCGACGGGTTCGGCAGCCACTTCCTGGCCTCGCGGCTGGTGAAGTTCACCGAGCGGTATCCCGATCTCGATTTGCAGCTCGTCGCCACCGCGCGGCTGTTCAGCCTGTCGAAGCGCGAGGCCGATATTGCGATCAGCCTGACGATGCCCAAGGAAGGCCGCATCGTCGGGCGCAAGCTGCTCGACTACAGCCTCGGGCTCTATGCCGCGCCCGCCTATCTCGACCGCGCGCCGAAGATCGTATCGCGTGGCGACCTGCCCGGGCATCGCTTCGTCGGCTACATCGAGGAATTGCTGTTCACGCCGGAACTGGACTATCTGCCCCAGGTCTCGCCAAAAATTTCCGCCAAATTCCGCAGCGCCAATCTGATCGCGCAGCTCAACGCCACCATCGCGGGCTTCGGCATCGCGGTGCTGCCCCACTTCATGGCGACGACGCATCCGGAATTGCGCCCGGTATTGCCTGACGAGATCAGGATTTTGCGCAGCTTCTGGATGCTGATGCACGCCGACAGCAAGGATCTGGCGCGCATTCGCGCGGTCGCCGATTACATCCACGAGACGGTGGAGGGTGAACGCGCGCTGTTTGGCGGGCGGTGAATTTGTAGGGTGGGCAAAGCGCAGCGTGCCCACCATTCCAGACGACGATCGCGGAAAGATGGTGGGCACGGCGCAAGAGCGCCTTTGCCCACCCTACAATCAATTCGCCTTCGCCCGCGCCTTCTTCACGGCTGGCTTGGTCGCCTCGGCACGGGCCAGCGCCGCCTCGCGGCCGGCGGCGAGGATTTCGTCCGATAATTCACCGCTGCCCGCGACGCGGGACATCACCAGGGCGCCCATCATGGTCGCCAGCGTGCCCATGGCCTGCTTGCGCGCCGTCTTTCGCGGCACATCCAGAATCTGTTCGGCCATCACATCGATCAACTGTTCGAGCTTGGCGCTGAAGGCCTTGCGGGTCTTTGCGCTTTCGCGGGCGATCTCGGCGCCGAGCGTGGGGACCGCGCAGCCGCGGCCGGGATCGTCGCGATGCACCGTCGAGACATAGGAATCGACGATCGTCGAGAGCCGCTTCTCCAGCGGCGTTTCAGCAGCGATCGCGCGCCAATGCTCGACGGAGCGGTCCATTGCATAGGCGAAGGCCTCGATCACCAGCGCCTCGCGGGAATCGAAATGCGCGTAGAAGCCGCCATGGGTCAGGCCGGCCTCCTTCATCAGGTCGGCGACGCCGATGCCATGCGCGCCCTTTTCGCGAAGCCGCACCGAGGCCTTCTTCACGATCCGCGCGTGGGTCTCCTGCTTGTGCTCTTTCGAATAGCGCATCGAGGCGTCCCATGAAATGTCTGCAGTCATATAATAGCAGTTGCGCGGGCGAAAAGCTGCATCTATTTCGCCTTTTCACCGCCGATCATCGTGAATGTGGCGGTCGCGTGCACTGCAAGATTGCCCGCGCCGTCGCGGACGAAGCCTTCGGCATAGCTGGTCTGGCGGCCGAGTTTTACCACTTTGCCTTCCGCCGAGACCGCGCCTGACCGTACCGACAACGGCCGCAGATAGGTCAGCTTGAGGTCCAGCGTGACCGAGGTCTGCCCCGCCGGCTGCATGGTGGCAATGGCGCAACCCATGGCGGTATCCAGCAGCGCCGCGGCCGTCGCGCCATGGAGCAGTCCGATGGTATTTTCGAGGCTTTCATCCGGATCCAGTTCCATCACGATCCGGCCGGGTTCAGCGACGCGCATCTCAAAGCCGATCAATCGGGCCATCGGCGGCGGTGGCAGGATGCCGTCGCGGATCGCGCACATCGTCTCCAGCCCGGACATCCCGGAGGCCGCCCTGGCCACAGGCCCCGGCGCCTGCCAGTCCACTACCCGGTGCCTGCGGGTATCGAGCGAAAACAGATCGACGGTGTCGGTCGTGGTCATGACGGCTCCTTTTAAATTATGATCATCATTCTATATCGGCGTGTGCCGCCGCGCAACGCCCCTCGCCCGCCTGCCCTTGACAAGCCGGCGCAATGTCCTTGGAAGTGGCGTAACCGTCCCGAACACGTCCGGAAAAACAAAATGGAAATGCTCAATCCGCATTGTGGGGTCGACCGCGACGATCGAGGCGTCGTTCGCCTGTCGATCTGCAACGCAGGCTCTCTCAACATCCTCTCGTCCGCCGTGACCGATGCCGTGCGCGAAGGGTTTGAGAGGCTCGCCGGCGACAAGGACATCCGCGCGGTCATCCTCGCCGGCCAGAGCGAGAAGAGCATGATCGGCGGCGCCGACATCGAGGAGATGGCGCGGCTCGACCAGAAATCCGCCGAAGCCTTCATCACGCGGCTGCGCGACCTCTGCGAGGCCGTGCGCAACTTTCCTGCACCCGTGATCGCGCGGCTTCCCGGCTGGTGCCTCGGTGGCGGCCTCGAGGTCGCCGCCGCCTGCGATTTCCGCATTGCCGCCCATGACGCCAAATTCGGCATGCCGGAGGTGCGTGTCGGCATCCCCTCGGTGATCCATGCCGCCCTGTTGCCGCGGCTGATTGGCTGGGGCCGCGCCCGCTGGCTGGTCATGACGGCGGAGAACATCGACGCGCCGACCGCGCTCGCCTGGGGCCTGGTCGACATGGTCGCCAAGCAAGGCGGCCTCGAAGCTGCGGTGGAGCATACGGTGAAAGCGCTGCTCGAATGCGGACCCGAAGCACTGCGCGCGCAGAAGGCGCTGCTGCGCCAGTGGGAAGAGCTGCCGCTGACGGAGTCGGTCAATCTCAGCGTCGGCGTATTCGGAAAGTCCTTCGTGACCGGCGAGCCGCAGCGGCTGATGCAGGGATTTCTCGACCGCAAGAAATAGACGGAGGGACGCATGAGACCTGCCGGCAAGGGAGCGCTGGAGTCGCTCTACTTCGACTATCCGAGGTTTGCGGCGCGGCGCGTTCCTGAACTTGACGGCGCCACGCCAAGGCACCCGGTATTGATCGTTGGCGCCGGCCCGATCGGCATGACGGCCGCGCTGGTGCTGGCGCGCTACGGCATCAGGAGCGTGCTGATCGAACGCAAGGACACCTTTAATGACGGCAGCCGCGCGATCTGCATCGCGCGGCCGAGCATGCATATCCTGGAACGGATCGGCGCGGTCGCGCCGTTTGTCGAAAAGGCGCTCGGCTGGCGGTTCGGCCGCAGCTACTATCGCGGCGAGCAGATTTTCCGGCTGGAGATGCCGCAACCGCCGGGCGAAAAATATCTGCCGATGTACAATCTGCAGCAGCAATACATCGAAAAATTCCTGCACGATGCGGTCGCGACGAGCGACCTGATCGACATGCGCTGGCAGAGCGAATTATCGGCCATCGAGCCTCACAATGATGGCGTATCAGTCCGGATTTCGTCGCCAGCGGGCGATTATCGGCTCGATGCCGATTATGTGCTTGCCGCCGACGGCGCGCGTTCGCCTGTCCGATCGATGCTTGGCCTGCGGCTCAAGGGCGACAATTACGAAGGCCGGTATGTAATCGCGGATATCCGCATGGATCACGATTTTCCGACCGAGCGCCGCGCCTTTTTCGAATCGGCCGGCAATCCCGGCGGCACGGTGCTGATCCACAAGCAGCCGGATGATATCTGGCGCGTGGATTACCAGCTTCGCGAAGGCGAGAGCGAGGCAGATGCCCTGAAAGAAGAAAGCATCCGCGCCCGCGTCGGCGCGATCCTTGCCGACATCGGCCACGCCAAACCGTGGGAACTGGAATGGTGGAGCGTCTATTCCGCCAACACGCTCTGCCTTGACGATTATCGCCACGGCCGCGTCTTCTTCATCGGCGATGCCGCGCATATTGTGCCGATCTTCGGGGTGCGCGGACTGAACAACGGCCTCGCGGATGCCGAAAATATCGGCTGGAAACTCGCGCTCGTGCTCCATGGCGAGGCGGACGAGCGGCTGCTCGACAGCTATTCGCCGGAGCGGCGCGGCGCCACGCTCGATGTCTTCGCCAATGCCACCAAGAGCACGCGCTTCATGACGCCGCCGACACGCGGCTGGCGATTGGCGCGCGAAGCGGCTTTGTCGCTCAGTTTGAAGCACGCGTTTCCGCGAGGGCTCGCCAATCCGCGCCAGATGCAGCCCTATAGCTATTCGGAAAGCCTGCTGACGCCCTATGCCGGGCGCGACGCCGAATTTGCCGGCGGCCCTCCTTGCGGCAGCGTCGCGCCGAACGCTGGGCTCGCCGATGGAAGCTATCTGCTGGATCGCGCTGGCAACGGCATGACGGCGATCCTGTTCTGCGAGGGGCAGCCGACCGCCGAACAGGTGGCGCTGCTCGCGCAACTCGGCCGGATCGACAAGCGCTTCGTTCCGGTGCTGGTCACGTCACGTGGCTCTGCCTCCGAAGCGAAAACCATTACGGATAATGACGGCGAAATCGCCCGCGTGTTCGCCGCAGCGCCCGGCACGCTCTATCTGCTGCGGCCCGACCTGCACATTGCCGGGCGATGGAAGGCCGTCGTTCCCGGCGAGATCCTGAAAACCGCAGGCCTTTGCCTGGGAAGCGAGATGCCATGAGCGCGATGCCGTTCGAGGACTTCGAAACCGCCTATGAGGCGCTGGCAACCGCAATCGATCAGGCCGGGCCTGCGCGCGAAGCGCTGTTCCTGACCCGGCTTGCACTGGTGCTCGGCCATGAGCTCGGCGACATCGCGGTCTTCCGGAAGGCCATCGAAACCGCGCTCGACGGGCTGGAATAGCGACTGTCCGCGGCAATCCCCGCTCTCAGAGCGCCGATCGATCAATTTCTCTCATGCGAGCGGCGAGATTTTTCATGGGATGATCCGTTGCGATTCCCGCCGCATATAATATTATAGACATAATCCAATGATGAGACTGACGCTCGCGCGGATCGATCATGGCGCCAGCACTGTCTCGTCACGTCCTGAAATGAGGGAAGTACGACATTCACGTCAGACGACCATCACGTCAGAATACGTAAGCCAAACCAAGCAAATCTTCCCTCTGAAATCCCCCGAGGCCCAATGATCTCGAACTGGCTGTCAGCCACCCTCGCCCGCCACAACATCCATTACGGCTGGGTGATGGTCGGCGTGACCTTCCTCACCGCCCTGATATCAGCGGGCACCGTCGGCGCGCCCGGCGTTTTCATCGTGCCCCTGCAGAAGGAATTCGGCTGGACCACGGCGGAGATTTCCTCGGCGCTGTCGATCCGCTTCATCCTGTTCGGCCTGATGGCGCCTTTCGCCGCTGCGCTGATGAACCGCTACGGGCTGCGCAACATCACGCTGTTGGCGCTGCTGATCGTCGTATCCGGCCTCGTCGCGTCGCTGGCGATGACGCAGGTCTGGCAGCTGATGCTGCTGTGGGGCGTGGTGATCGGGCTCGGCACCGGCATGACCGCGCTGGTGCTGGGCGCCACGATCGCCGCACGCTGGTTCGTGGCGCGGCGCGGCCTCGTGGTCGGCATCCTCACCGCGAGCGTCGCCACCGGACAGCTCGCCTTCCTGCCGCTATTGGCAAGTCTCACCGATCGATACGGCTGGCGGATCGCGCTGGCGCTGGTCTGCGTCATGCTGGGCGTCGCCGCCTTCGCCGTGCTGATGGTCATGCGCGACCGGCCGAGCGACGTCGGCCTGCGGCCATTCGGCGACGAAGGCACCGAGCCGCTGCCGGCGCCTCCCCCCAACAACACGCCGATCATGGCGGCGGCGCTCGGCACCCTCCGCGATGCCTCGAAGTCGGGCGTGTTCTGGATCCTGTTCGCCACCTTCTTCATCTGCGGCGCCAGCACCAATGGCCTGATCCAGGTTCACCTGATTCCGATGTGCCTCGATTTCGGCATTCCGCAAGTGCAGGCGGCAAGCCTGCTCGCGGCGATGGGCATCTTCGATTTCGTCGGCACCATCGCCTCCGGCTGGCTGTCCGACCGCTACGACAACCGCTGGCTCCTGTTCTGGTATTACGGGCTGCGCGGCCTGTCCCTGCTGTTCCTGCCGTTCACCGACTTCTCGTTCTACGGCCTGTCCGTGTTCGCGATGTTCTACGGGCTCGACTGGATCGCAACGGTGCCGCCGACGGTGCGGCTCACCGCCCAGCGCTTCGGTCCCGAACGCGCCAACCTCGTATTCGGCTGGATCTTTGCCGGCCATCAACTGGGCGCGGGTGTCGCGGCCTTCGGCGCCGGCCTGTCGCGAACAGTACTGGCAACCTATCTACCGGCCTTCTTCGTCGCCGGTGCGCTCTGTGTGGTCGCGGCGCTGATCGTGCTGGCGATCTCGCGGCCGACGGCCAAAGCGGCGGCGGCGTGATGCGATCGTAGGGTGCGCAAAGGCGCACTTGCGCCGTGCCCACCATCTTTCCTCGTCGGCACAGAATGGTGGGCACGCTTCGCTTTGCCCACTCTACGACTCTCTACTCGCTACTCGCATCTTCACGGCCGCGTCGACATGTTGGATGGCGGACCCACGTTGCGGATCGGTTCCGCCAGCCGCGCGAATTCGCACAATAGCGCGCGCGTCTTGCGGGGATCGATGACCTCTTCGACCCAGAATTTCTCGGCCGAGCGGAACGGCGAACGCAGCTTGTTCAGGCGATTCTCGATCTCCTTCAGCTTCGCAGCCGGATCATCCGAAGCATCGATGTCGGCGCGGTAGGCCGCCTCGATGCCGCCTTCCAGCGGCAGCGAGCCCCAATAGGCCGACGGCCAGGCATAGCGCATCGAATAGCGGTTGGCCGGCTGGTGCACGACTCCAGCCACGCCGAACGCGTTGCGCACGATGATGGTGCACCAGGGCACCGTGCTCTGGTTGACCGCCGCCATCGCGCGCACGCCGTGACGGATGGTCGCCGACTTCTCGGCCTCGAGCCCGATCATGAAGCCGGGGCAATCCATGAGATACACGACCGGCAGATGGAAGGTCTCGGCGAAGTCGACCCAGCGCACCACCTTCTGGCACGCCTCCGCCGTCCACGACCCGCCATAGTGGAAGGGATCGCTGGCCAGCAGCAGCACCGCGCGGCCTTCGAGCCGGGCAAGCCCGGTGATGACCGGCCGGCCGAAATTGGCGTTGACCTCGAAGAACGAGCCCTTGTCGACGACGGCGTCGATGATCGGACGCATCTTGTAGACCTGGCGGCGGTTGCGCGGCACCGCCTTCAACAGCGATTCCTCTGCGCGCTCCGGATCGTCCGTGCAGGGTGTCGTCGGCGGCAGGTCGTACACCGATGACGGCAGATAGGACAGAAAACGCCTCGCGCGTTCGAACGCCTCCTCCTCGGTATCGACGGCATCATCGACGCCGCCCGCGCGGGTCTGGATATCGGCACCGCCAAGTTCCGTCTTGGTCAGATCTTGGCCGAGGCGTTTCACGACCGGCGGACCTGCGACGAACATCGCGGAATTCCTGGTCATGACCGAATAATGGCTCGCCGCAAGCCGCGCCGCGCCAAGGCCCGCGACCGAACCGAGCCCGAGGGCCACCACGGGCACGCGCGCCATGTTCGCGATCGTGAACCAGTACCAGCGTGTGCCGCCGACCCCGCCGGGCAGATTGGCCGCCCCGCGCGTTTCAATCGTCTTTACCGAGCCGCCACCACCTGAGCCTTCGATCACGCGAATGATCGGCAGGCGAAAATCGTGCGCCATTTCCTCGGCCATCAGCGGTTTGGCCGAGATCGAGGCATCCGCCGACCCACCGCGCACCGTGAAATCGTCGCCGACCACGACCACGGTGCGGCCGTCGATCTTGCCGCGGCCGAACACGCAGTTGGCCGGCGTCAGGTGCTTGAGTTCGCTGTTTTCATCATATTCGGCGATGCCGGAAATCGCGCCGATCTCGTGGAAGGAATTCTTGTCGATCAGTCCGTCGATGCGCTCACGAACCGTGAGCCGGCCCTGGTCATGCTGGCGCTTGACCTTGTCAACGCCTCCCATCTCGCGCGCGAACGCTTCGCGCCGAGCGAGGTCGTCGAGCTCCGGCTTCCAGTTCATTCGTATCCTCCGTCTTGATGATCTTGTTATTATTATGGGTCGGTACCGGAAGCGGCTTTCTTTCGATACGGTTGGCGAAGATGTCGCCCTCGGCGCCTTCGAGCAGGCTGCCGAGCGCAACACCGAGCTGAAGCATCTGCGGCGCCACTTCCCTGTGCAACCGCTTCTCATCAAACATCGCGGAGAGCAGGCCGATCGTCGCGACGACGAAGGTTTGATATTGCGGCGACCACACCGGCACCGCGCAACCGTTGATATGCGGGCTCCAGGTGCCACAGCCCACGACGTAGCCGTGTTCGCGCAAATGGCGGCGGTTGTCTTCGATGCGCGACTTCAACAATCCCGAATTTCCCGGGATCTCGCGCTCCATTTCGGCGATCAAGGCGTCGCCGACGTCGGTATCGAGCGCGGCGGTGTAGGCAAAGCCGGCCGCGGTGCTCGTCATCGAGATGCGGCTGCCGGTGCCTTCGTGCAGGCCGAGCGCGTTCGCCGCACGCGCGAATTCGAGATAGACCAGATGATAGCGATCGGGAATCACGAAGCCGACGGTGCCCGGCAATTGATCGGCAACGTCCTGCAGTCGCAGCCGGATCAGATTGCGAAGCTGCAACCCCTTCATCATCGAGGTGCTCATCGCCACCGCGCTTGGACCGATCCGGTATTTCTGGTCGCGCGGCAGATAAACGAGCTGGCCCATCCGCGTCAGCGTGTGCGTGAGCCGCGATACCGTCGACCGCGGCAGACCACAGCGGCTGGAAATTTCCAGATTGCCCAGTCTCGCTTCATGACCCTCGAAGCAGCGCAGGACGTCGAACGCCCGCGACACCACCTGGATCACATCACCCTCGCCTGCGAGATCGCTGGCGAGCATTCCCTGCTTGCTAAGCCGTTCCGAGCGTCTTCCCATGTTTTACGGCTCCATTCCGCCCTGCGGAATAAAATTCCACTTGCAGAACAAACTACCTCAGGCAATCTGCGGCCACAACAAAAAGCCGTTCGCGAGGACACCTGTCCGTCAGACGGTCCCCCGGAGAACGGAAATGCCAGAGATCAAGATCGTCACCGAAGTCGCCGGCCGCGTGTGCGCGCTTCCCGTCACAACCGGCGGCAATGTCGGCGACGGTGACGAGATTGCTTTCGTCGAAGCCATGAAGATGGAAATTCCGGTCACGTCGACGACGGCAGGAAGAATCAAGGCTATCCTGGTCGAACTCGACGACGTCATCGCCGAAGGACAGGTCGTTGCGATCATCGAAGCTTAACCAGATCACGGCATAAGCTTTCCTCGAACGAGCTCCGCGACAATCTGTCCAACTCAGATGTTGTCGTATGCGTACCTAACGTTGCCATCACAAGCAGCCGATGACATGATCAATGCTAACGAGAGAATTTCGCATCGCGAAACCATCTGAGGGGAAAACTATGATTCATCGCTTGAAGGCGTTCGCGCCAATCGCCCTTGCAAGCATCTCGCTGCTGGCCATACCCGCGGCATACGCCGAAGATGTAAAACTGCCGCCGACCATGGTGGTCACCGCCTATGACACCGGCACCGCGGGCTTCAACATCGCCGTCGGCATCGGCAAGATGATGAAAGACAAATACGGCACCGATGTCCGCGTGCTGCCCGCCGGCAACGACGTGGCGCGACTGGCGCCGTTGCGCGCCAAGCGCGCGGCGATGTCCGCGATGGGTTCCGGCTCCTATTTCGCTCAGGAAGGCGTGTTCGAATTCGGCACCAAGGAATGGGGTCCGCAGGCCCTGCAATTGGTGCTGTCTACCGTCGACTGCAACGCCGCAACCCTCGGGGTCGCCCGCGATACCGGCGTGACCGAGATCAAGCAGCTCAAGGGCAAGCGCGTCGGCTTCGTGGTCGGTTCGCCCGCGCTGAACCAGAACGCACTCGCGATCCTGGCGTTCGGCGACCTCAAGCAAAGCGACGTCAAGATTGTCGAATTCTCGAGCTATGGCGCGATGTGGAAGGGCATGATCAACAACGACGTCGATGCCGCCTTCGCCACCACCATCACCGGCCCGGCGAAGGAACTCGAGACATCGCCGCGCGGCATCATCTGGCCGCCCCTGCCCCCCGGCGACAAGGCCGGCTGGGAGCGCGTGAGAAAGGTTGGCTCGTTCTTCTTCCCGCACGTCGCCACCTGCGGTGCCGGCATCAGCAAGGACAAGCCAATCGAGCTCGGCAACTACCCCTACCCGATCTTCGTGTCTTATGGATCGCTGGCCGCCGACGATGTCTATGCCATCACCAAGGCGATGATCACGGGCTACGACGCGTATAAGGATTCCGCGCCGGGCGCGAGCGGCCTTGCGGCCGACCGCCAGACCAAGAACTGGGTGGTCCCGGTGCATCCAGGCGCCGCGAGGGCGCTGAAGGAAGCCGGGCAATGGACCGACGAACAGGAAGCCCACAACAAGGGATTGCTCAAGCGTCAGCAGGTTTTGGCGGCTGCATGGGCGGACTACGGCAAGTCCAATCCGCCATCCGACGACAAGGCCTTTCTCGAAGGCTGGATGAAGGCGCGCGCCGCGGCGCTGACCAAAGCCAGCATGCCGAACGGCTTTGAACAATAGAAAGCCCTATTCGCTCAAGTCGAAGGCGAACACCGTCTCGGGAGAAATGATGTCACCTTCTGCGAGCAATAGCGCAGCCGCGCCTGCAACGCGAATTGTATTCGACGACCCGCATGCCAACATGCAGGAAGCCGAAGTCACGCGGGTGCGAACGTTGCACGGGGCGTGGCGCTGGGCACTGGTGGTCGCGACCGCGGTCACCATCCTTTTGTGCATCAACCAGCAATTCTCGCTGCGCTTCTTCCTCGGCTACACGCAGCTCAACACCGAGTATTTCTATCTCCTGATCGCGCTGATGCTGCCGTTCACGTTCCTGATCTTTCCAGGAACCGAGAGCGCGCCGCTCGATCGAATTCCCTGGTATGACATCCTGCTTTTTGTCGCCACTTTCGCCTGCGCCATTCTCCTGATGCGCAGCGTCCGCAAGGCGGCGGAAGCCGGCTGGGAATTCGGCGGTGCGCCGACGACCGTCATCGTCGCCGGCGTCATCATGTGGGTGGTGCTGATGGAGGCGTTGCGGCGCACGGGAGGCTGGAGCCTGCTGCTGAGCGTGCTGCCGTTTACGGCCTATCCCCTGTTCGCCGACGCGAAATGGCTGGGACCGTTCCGCGGTACCGAATCAACGCTCGAACAGGCAACGTCCTATCACGTGCTGTCGGGCGAAAGCCTGCTCGGCATTCCGATCCAGGCCTTCGCCGACACCGTGATCGGCTTTCTGGTGTTCGGCACCGCGCTGATGATGACGGGCGCCGGAAAATTCTTCATCAACATCGCCTTTGCGCTGTGCGGCACCTTCCGGGGCGGCGCTGCAAAGGTCTGCATCTTGGCCTCCGGGCTGCTCGGCATGATGTCCGGCTCGATCATTTCCAACGTGCTGACCGCCGGCACCATGACCATTCCGGTCATGAAGAAGAGCGGTTTCCGCGCCTCCTATGCCGGCGCGATCGAGGCCTGCGCGTCGACCGGCGCGGTGCTGGCGCCGCCGGTGATGGGTGCGACCGCGTTCGTGATCGCCCAGTTCCTCAACGTCAGCTATGCCGACGTCGCTCTCGCCGCGATCATTCCTGCGGCGCTGTACTACATCGGCCTGTTCATGCAGGTGGATTCCTACGCCGCGCGCCACGGGCTGAAAGGCATTCCGCGCGCCGAGCTGCCGAAAGTGTGGGACACGATCAAGGCCGGCTGGTACTACATTTTCGTCATCGCGCTCCTGATCGTGATGCTGCTGTATTTCAAGCGCGAGAGCCACGCGCCGTTCTACGCGACCGCGCTGCTGCTGGTCTTGAACCAGCTTTTCTCCAAGGACACGCGCTGGACGCTCGCGACCATCAACAAGTTCCTCGAGGTCAACGGACGCACCTTCGTCGAGCTGGTCGGCATCCTGGCGGGCTGCGGGCTTCTGATCGGCGCGTTCTCGATGACCGGTGTGGTCTCCAGCCTCGCCAACGATCTGTTGCGGATCGCCGGCGACAATGCGTTGCTCTTGCTCGGCATGTGCGCCATCACCAGCCTCATTCTCGGGCTCGGACTGACGACCACGGCCTGCTACATCTTCCTCGCCATCCTGGTGGCGCCCGCGCTGGAAAAGCTCGGTCTCAACCGCATGGCCGTGCACATGTTCATCTTCTACTGGGGCATGCTGTCCTCGATCACGCCGCCGGTGGCGATCGCCTCCTTTGCCGCGGCCGGCATTGCCGGCTCGCCGGCGATGAAGACGGGATGGGAATCGATGTGGGTCGGCAGCATCATCTATTTCATTCCGTTCTTCTTCGTGCTGAACCCGGCGCTGGTGCTGCAGGGACCAAACCCGTATCTGGAAGGGCTCGGGCTGATGGCGCTGGCTGGCTTCGGCACGCTGTTCATCTGCGGTGGCATCCAGGGCTATCAGGCTTTTGTCGGCGACCTCAGAGGCGCAGGCGCGCTGGAATGGCCGCTGCGCGTATTGCTCGTGATCGGGGGTTTCGTGGTGGCGACGCCCGGCGGTGGCATCATGCCGCTGTCGCAATGGCAGATCACGTCCCTCGGATTGGCGATCCTGATCCCGACCGTGCTGGTCGCACTCGTCCTGATACGGCGCCAGACCCTGGTGCCGGACCAGTTGCGCGCGCCCTGATTGCGTTGCACAAGAGGAGGCGATGAAACAATCGCCTCCTCCGCTTAACGCCAGCCCCGCTGCCTGGACCAGTTCGAAACCGCCCTTGCTGCGGTTCCTGAATGCGTGCCACACCGAATTCGCAACTGAGACCAGCGGCGCGGTCGCCAATTACATCCCTGAACTCGGCAAGGCCGATCCGGCCCATTTCGGCATCAGCCTCGCCACCCTCGACGGCCATGTCTACGAGGTCGGCGACACCCAGATTCCCTTCACCATCCAGTCGATGTCAAAGCCCTTCGTGTTCGCGCTGGCGCTGGACACGCTGGGTGCGGCGCGGGTCGAGAGCGCGATCGGCGTCGAACCGTCCGGCGATCCCTTCAACTCGATTCGCCTCAATGGCGAAAACCACCCCTTCAATCCGATGGTCAATGCCGGCGCGATCGCCTGCTCCGGCCTGATCCACGAGGCCAAGGGCGACGCCGCGTTCGAATATATCCGTCAGGCGCTGGGCCGGTTTGCCGGGCGCGATCTCGACGTCGACGACGCCGTCTATGCTTCCGAAAGCGCCACCGGTGACCGCAACCGCGCGATCGGCTATTTGCTGCGTACCAATGCCGTGATCCGGGACAACGTGGCTGCCGTGCTGGAAGTGTATTTCCGGCAATGCGCCATCCTGGTGACGGCGCGCGATATTGCTGTCATGGCGGCCACCCTCGCCAACCGCGGCATCAATCCCGTGACCGGCGAACAGGTGTTGAGCGCTTATGCCATCTCGCGGACGCTCTCCGTCATGACGAGCTCCGGCATGTACGATTACGCCGGGGAATGGATCTACCGGATCGGCATCCCCGCCAAGAGCGGCGTCGGCGGCGGCATCCTCGCGGCGCTGCCGGCGCGGCTCGGGCTCGGCAGCTATTCGCCGAAACTCGACAAGCACGGCAACAGCGTGCGCGGCATCAAGGTCTGCGAGGCGCTGTCATCGCATTACGACCTGCATATGCTGAATCGCAGCGACGATGCGCGCAACAGCATCATCGCCGATTACGACATCGGCAACAGCCCGTCGCGGCGCGTGCGGCGCGCACATGAACAGAACATCCTGGCCGCGCACCGCCAGGACGTTCGCGTCATCGAACTGGTGGGCACGCTGTCGTTCTCCAATGTCGATTACGTCTCGCGCCAGCTGGCGGCCAAGCCGCGGCCGCAGCTCGTCATCTTCGACCTGCGCCGCGTCACGGCCATGACCCGCGCCGGCACCCGCCTGCTCGCCGAGGAATTCCGCGAGCTCGCGGCCTATCATGTCACCGTGATCCTGTCCGGCATCAGGCGGTCGTCGCCGGAATGGAAGATGATCGGGGAATGGACAGAAGGCCTCGGTAACATCCGCAACTACTACCTGCTCGATGCCGCGATCGAATGGGCGGAAGATCAGGTGGTCTATCGTTACGGCGGCGCGATCGATTTCTTCGAGACGACCGAACTCTCCGAACAGGCGCTGCTGGCGGGGCTGACGGACGAGGAACTGACCGATCTCGCCTCGCTCGCTTCGATCCGGACCTATCAGGCCAGCGAAAAGATCATCGCCGCCGGCGATCCCGCCGATTCAATGTTCTTTCTCAGGAGCGGCGTGGTGCATGTCACCCTGCCCGACGGCATCCGCCTGGCGACGCTGACGGCCGGAATGCCGTTCGGCGAGATGGCGCTATTGGAGCCGCGCCGCTCGGCCGACGTCTTCGCCGACATGGCCGCGACCGCCTACCAAATCCCGCTGCGCGATTTCGAGCGATTCCGAAAGCAGCATCCGCGCGCCGGCGAACGGATCATGCGCAACCTCGCGCAACTGCTGGCCGATCGCCTGATCCTCGCCAACGCCAAGCTGAACCTGCTGACGCCGAGCTAATCTCCGGGCCACATGGTTCGAGACGCACGGCGTTGCCGTGCTCCTCACCATGAGGGTCAAAGACTTCATCCTGCGAACTGTAGGACCTCATCCTGAGGAGCATCGCGAAAGCGATGCGTCTCGAAGGATAAAGCCCGAACGCCTGCTCTACGTCCCCGCCTTGCCCCGCCCGTTCTTCTCAGCCGCCCGCCGCAGGGCTTCGGCCAGTGCGCCGCCCTGCTCCTGCGCCTTGCCCGGTGACGACGACGTCATCGACGCCTTGGAATACTCGCGCATCTTGCTTTCCGACAGCTTGGGGCCCTTGGCGCCGACTTCGTCGTCGAGCCGCAGCGTCAGCGCGATGCGCTTGCGGGCGACCTCGACCTCCAGCACCTTGACCTTGACGATGTCGCCCGGCTTCACGACCTCGCGCGGGTCCTTGATGAAGTTCTTCGACATCGCCGAGATGTGGACCAGACCGTCCTGGTGCACGCCGATATCGACGAAGGCGCCGAAGGCGGCGACGTTGGTGACGGTGCCTTCCAGGATCATGCCGCGCTTGAGATCCTTGATCTCTTCGACCCCCTCCTTGAACACCGCGGCCTTGAAGGCCGGACGCGGGTCGCGGCCAGGTTTTTCGAGCTCGCGCAGGATATCGGTGACCGTGGGCAGACCAAACGTTTCGTCGACAAAGGCCTGCGGCTTCAACTGGCGTACGATCTCGGCATTGCCGATCAGCGCCTTGATGTCGCTCTTGGATGCCGCCAGAATCCGCCGCACCACGGGATAGGCCTCGGGGTGCACGCCGGACGCATCGAGGGGATCCTCGCCATCATTGATCCGCAGGAAGCCCGCGCATTGCTCGAACGCTTTTGGTCCCAGCCGCGGCACCTCCTTCAGCGCCTTGCGCGATTTGAACGGCCCGTTGGCATCGCGATGCTGCACGATGCTTTGCGCGAGCCCGGCGCCGATGCCCGACACCCGCGCCAGCAGCGGCGCGGAAGCCGTGTTGGCATCGACGCCGACGGCGTTGACGCAGTCTTCGACCACGGCATCGAGCGAGCGCGCCAATTTGGTTTCGCCGAGGTCATGCTGATACTGCCCGACGCCGATCGCCTTCGGATCGATCTTGACCAGTTCGGCCAGCGGATCCTGCAGGCGCCGTGCGATCGACACCGCGCCGCGCAAGGTGACGTCGAGTTCCGGCAATTCCTCGGACGCAAAGGCCGAGGCGGAGTAGACCGAAGCGCCCGCCTCCGACACCACGATCTTCGACATCTTCAGGTCCGGCAAAAGCTTGACCAGTTCGGTCGCCAGCTTGTCGGTCTCGCGCGAGGCGGTGCCGTTGCCGATCGCAATCAGGTCGACGCGGTGCGCGACCGCGAGCTTGCCCAGCGTCGCCAGCGCCGCATCCCATTGTCTTTGTGGCTCGTGCGGATAGACCGCGGTGGTCGCAACCACCTTGCCGGTGGCGTCGACGACGGCGACCTTGACGCCGGAGCGATAGCCGGGATCGAGCCCCATGGTCACGCGCGCGCCGGCCGGCGCCGCCAGCAGCAGGTCGCGCAAATTCGAGGCGAACACCCGCACGCCCTCGGTCTCCGCCGCCGTCCACAGCCGCATCCGCAGGTCGATGTTGAGATGCACCTGGATCTTGGTGCGCCAGGCCCAGCGTGCGGTCTCGATCAGCCAGCGGTCGCCCGGGCGGCCCTGATCGGAAATGAGAAAGCGCTGCATGATCTTCAGTTCATACGCGCTCGGCACGTTGGCGACCGGGACTTGCGCATCGGGCAATATCTGCAACTCGAGGATTTCTTCCTTCTCGCCCCGAAACAGCGCGAGAATGCGGTGCGACGGCAGCTTGTGGAGGGCTCCGTTGTAGTCGAAATAGTCCTTGAACTTCTCACCTTCGGTCTTCTTGCCCTTGCGCACGGTGGATGTCATCACCCCGTTCGACCACATCTCCTCGCGCAAGCGCCCAATCAGATCGGCATCCTCGGCAAAGCGCTCCACCAGGATCGCACGCGCGCCTTCGAGCGCCGCGGCGACGTCCGCCACCTGCTTCTCGGCGTCGACGAAGGTCGCGGCCACCACCTGCGGATCGTTCTGCGGTTGCGTCAGCAACAGTTCGGACAACGGCTCGAGCCCGGCTTCCTTGGCGATCTCGGCCTTGGTGCGGCGCTTCGGCTTGAACGGCAAATAGATGTCTTCCAGACGCCCCTTGCTGTCGGCCGCCATAATGGCGGCCTCCAATGCGGCGTCGAGTTTGCCCTGCTCGCGGACCGAATTGAGGATAGCGACCCGGCGCTCCTCGAGTTCGCGCAAATAAGTCAGCCGCTCTTCCAGAGTGCGCAATTGCGCGTCATCGAGCCCGCCGGTGACTTCCTTGCGATAGCGCGCCACGAACGGCACGGTGGCGCCGCCGTCGAGCAATTCGACTGTCGCCGAGATCTGCTCTTCGCGAACACCAAGCTCTTGCGCGATCTGTCGATTGATATTTGCCACGCCAAATCTTCCTCAAAACCATCAGGGCTGGTGAATCGCCGGCCGCCGCCGGGAGGTCGCTTATGGACCATCGCGGATTATTTCATCAAGGCGTCCGCGGAAACAAATTGATCTGTGGATGGGCGCTCACCGGGCAACGCAACAGATATGAAGCACCCGTCGGGATGAAAAGGCGAGATAAAGGTGGATCGATGGCGTTGTTATGTGTAAACGGACGCTCCCTCCCGGAGTGCCCATGTCGATCTGCGGCCTTGATTTCGGAACGTCGAACACGACGCTTGGCACCATCGAGGGCCAGGCGCCGGTTCTGGTGGCGCTGGAGGCGGCCCAGACCACGATTCCCAGCGCAATCTTCTATGAGGTCGACGGTGGTGCTCTGATCGGCCGCAGGGCTGTGGAAGCCTATGTCGAAGGTGCGCCCGGCCGCCTGATGCGGAGCCTCAAGTCGGTGCTTGGAACCTCGCTGATCGACGAAACCACCCGGCTCGGACGCGAACGCGTGAGCTTTCGCGACGTGATCGCCTATTACCTCGGTGCGGTCAAACGCCGCGCGGAACAGACCACCGGCCATGAACTGCGCAATGTTGTCCACGGCCGGCCGGTTCACTTCGTCGACAATGCGCCGGACGCCGATCGCAAGGCGGAGGACATCCTGCTGACAATTGCGCGGGGGATCGGTTTTGACGAGGTCACGTTTCAGTTCGAACCGATCGCCGCGGCCCTGGACTATGAGCGACAGATCACATCGGAGGAAGTGGCACTGATCGCCGATATCGGCGGCGGCACCTCCGACTTCTCGATCGTGCGGCTGGGGCCCGACCGTCACGGCAAGGCCGATCGCGCGGCCGATATTCTCGCCAATGACGGCGTACGCATCGGCGGGACCGATTTCGACCGTCAGCTCAGCCTCGGCGTGGTCATGCCGCTGTTCGGATTCCGCAGCGCCATGAAGCGTCCCGGGCTTGACGTGCCGTCGAGCTACTTCCACGACCTCGCGACCTGGTCGAGCATCAACCGCATGTATGAGCCGCGCGTGATGGCCGATATCCGCCAGGTGCGGCAGGAGGCCAGCGAGCCGGAACTCCTCGACCGGCTGATACGCGTGGTGCACGAACAGCGCGGCCATACGCTGGCGATGGAAGTCGAAGACGCCAAGATCGCCCTGTCCGAGAAGCGTCGGGCGGACATCCCGCTGGAGTGGGTTACCCCCGGTCTTGGCGCTGATATCAGCCGCCCCGATCTGGTCAGCCATACAAAGCAGCTGGCCGATCGCATCGCGGCGCGAATCAACAACTGCCTCGTTCAGGCGGGATTAGCTCCCGGTAACATCGACGCCGTGTTCCTGACCGGTGGCTCGGTGAAACTCGCTCATGTCCATAAGGCGATCACCAAGGCCGTGCCGTCGGCGCGAGTCGTCGAAGGTGACATCTTCGGCGCCGTCGGCAAAGGATTGACACTGGAGGCGCTACGACGATACGGGCCTGCGAGCTGAGAACGCCGCAGTTCAGCCTACGACTTCCGTCACCGGCTGCAGATCGATGGCAAACGTTTCCAGAAACTTGGACGTCATGATGTAGAAGCCGACCGAGAGCTGCAGTTCGACCAATGCAGCCGGCGTCAGTTTCGAGGCAATCGCGTTGAAGGTCGCGTCCGTCGGCTTGTGACGCCTGACGATTTCATCGGTGAAGGCGAGCGCAGCCCGCTGCACTTCGTTGAAGCATGACGCCGCCTCCCAGTTCTCCAGCGCCTCGTTCTGCTCGTCGGTGACGCCAACGTTCTTGCCGATCCGCTTGTGGGCGACGATTTCATAGGGCGCCTCGCACAGGATGCCGGTGCGAGTGATGGCGAGCTCGCGCACGATCGGGTCCAGCTCGCCCTTGTGCCGGATGGCCCCGCCCAGCCGGCAGTATTGTTCAAGGTAGCTCGGCGAATGCGCCATCATCCGGAAGATGTTGGCATTGCGGTTTTTACCCAGCAATTCGCGGGTGCGGTCGTTGTGTTTGGCGGGATCGCTGTATTCGACGCGGGCCATTCATCACCTTGGGGTTTGGGGATTTTCTGATTTGTTGACAGCGGGATCATGCACTGCAGCAGGAGGCTGATCAACCGCCGAAATGCTACCGGCACAGGCTCGGGCCTGCGTCCAAGCCGTTCCGGTCGCGCCAAAAAACTCCCTCTCTCGTGCACAAACCGGCTACGAGCGAGCCAAATTGCCGCCTCATTGCTGGTCGATTCTCAGGACTGTCGATATTCGCTGAGTGGGGACTCAAAGGAGCGAATACTCGTCGCGGGGTGTTCCGAGTAAAACCAAACTGAGTTCATCAGGCCTTCACGGGCAAGGATGACTCATGCCCAAGTCTAGGGAGTTAGGCATGAAGGAAGCCACCAGGAAGGCGGCCTCGGAAGCACTTGCGCAGATGCTGGCGGTAACAGCGATGCTCGTCATCGCCAGCGTTGTGTTCTACTGGCACTGAATGTTGACGCGTCGAAGCAACTCGGATTTTTCACCGTTCCGCGTAATCTGGGTTTGCTTCGCTGCGTGAGCATTTGATGTCCAAAGCTCACTTTATCCTCTCGAAATACGGGACCAGCCTTCCCGCAAACGGCCGATAGCTTGCGATGACCTTGTCACCGATCGCAAGATCGTTGTCGCCGTGGGCCATCATGCGAAACCCCTCGGCCGCATCGACCAGCACGATATTGTAGGGAACATGCGCGCGCGTCTCCGGCGTCGCGGCGCGGCACACCAGCGACGTCGCATAGACCGTCGCTGCCCCGCTGGCGCGCTTCTCCACCGGATCGGGCGCGCCACAGATGGCGCAGAAGCTGCGGTGAAAATACTGCACGTTCCCGCAAGAGCCGCAGGATTGATAGACGATGGCCTCGGCCCCCTTGGTCCAGTCGGCGAGTTTGTCGGTCATCGCACCCGCTCCAGGAACATGCTGACATGCGACGACAATACGCCGCCGTCACCGTGCAGCAGCGCGACCGACGCATCGCGGACTTGGCGAGGGCCGGCGCGCTCCGTCATCTGCAAATGTGTCTCGACCAGATGCGCCATCGCGCCGCCGACGCCGCAATGGCCGTAGCTCAGGAGCCCGCCATGGGTGTTGAGCGGCATGGCGCCGTCGCGGCCGAAATACCCTGCCCGCACCCGCGCGGCCGCCTCGCCGCGCCCGGCAAGGCCGAGGTCTTCCAAGAGCATCGCCAGCGTAATGGTGAAGCTGTCGTAGACGGCGGCGTAACGTACATCCGATATCGCGACGCCGGACGCGGCCTTCGCCTTGGCGATCGCGATCTCGGCGCCGAGTTCGCTCAACGCGGGCGCGGCCGTGACGTGCTGATGGGTATGCGCCTGCGCAGCACCGCGCACGCGAATGCCGGCCGGGCCGGTCGGCTCGCGGCTGACCACGAACGCCGCGCCGCCGTCAGACACCGGGCAGCAATCCAGCAGTTTGAGCGGCATGGCCACCGGCTTTGAGGCCATCACGTCGGCAACCGTAATCGGTTCGTGGAACTGCGCGCCGGGATGGGTCGCGGCGTGAGCGCGCATCAGCACCGCGAATTCGGCGAGGTCCTGCTGGGTCACGCCATATTCGTGCATGTAGCGCGACGCGACGAGGCCGTAATAGGCGGGAATCGTCGGTCCCAGCGTCACCTCGTAATCGGGATGGCCGACCTGCGCCAGCGCCTGGATCGAGGCGTCGCGGCTCTGCCCGGTGAGGCGATTTTCGCCGCCGACCACCAGCACATGTTGTGCGACGCCGGCGTCGACCAGATGATGCGCCAGCATGGTCATGGCGAGACCTGTGGCGCCGCCGACCTGGACGGCGTGTGCATAGGATGGCTGAATGCCGAAATGCTCGGCGAACACGGTCGCCAGCATGATGTGCGGCGACACTGTACTGTAGCCGCAGAGAATGCCGTCGATCTCGGATCGCTTCAGCGCGGCATCGGCAATGGCAAGCTCGGCCGCCTTACTCATGAGATCGAGCGAGGACGATCCTTCATGCTTGCCATAGGACGTCAGCCCGACGCCGGTGATGAAGCTCATGGCCGTTTGTTTCTCAATACGACTTGGGCAGACCGAGCACCTTCTCGGCGATAAAGCTGAGAATGAGCTGCGGGCTGATCGGCGCGATGCGCGGAATCAGGGACTCCCGCAAATACCGCTCGACGTGATACTCCTTGGCGTATCCAAATCCGCCATGTGTCATGACAGCCTGCTCGCAGGCGTGGAAACCGGCTTCGGCTGCGAGATATTTCGCGGCATTGGCGGCCGGGCCGCATGGCATGCCCTGATCGTATTGCCAGCCGGCCGAGAGCACCATCAGCCACGCGGCTTCCAGCTCGATCCAGTTCTTGGCCAGCGGATGCTGGATGCCCTGATTCATGCCGATCGGGCGGTTGAACACGATGCGGTTCTTGGCGTAGGCCGCAGCGCGCGACAGCGCGATCTGGCCGAGACCGACCGCCTCCGCCGCGATCAGGATGCGCTCGGGATTCATCCCGTGCAGGATATATTCGAAGCCGCGGCCTTCCTCGCCCAGGCGGTCCTCGACCGGGATCTCAAAGTTCTCGAAGAACAGTTCGTTGGAATCGACAGGCTTGCGGCCCATCTTTTCGATCTCGTGCACGGTGACGCGCTGCTTGTCGAAGTCCGTGTAGAACAGGCTGAGGCCGTGTGTCGGATTCTTCACTTCCTCCAGCGGCGTGGTGCGCGCCAGCAGCAGGATCTTGTTGGCGACCTGTGCGGTGGAAATCCAGACCTTCTGGCCGTTGACGACGTACTTGTCGCCCTTGCGCACCGCGCGGGTCTTTAGCTGCGTGGTGTTCAGCCCGGTGTTGGGTTCGGTCACCGCAAAACACGACTTATCCCGGCCGTCGATGATCGGCGGCAGCATGCGCGTGCATTGCTCCTTGGTACCGAAAACGACCACGGGATTGAGCCCGAACACATTCATATGTACGGCGGACGCGCCGGACATGCCGGCGCCCGATTCCGCAATCGTCCGCATCATGATTGCGGCGTCGGTGATGCCGAGCCCCGACCCGCCATATTCCTCGGGGATACAGATGCCGAGCCAGCCGGCGTCCGCCAGTGCGCGGTGGAAGTCAGCGGGGTAACCACCCTCCTTGTCTTTCTTGAGCCAATAAGCATCGTCGAAACGCGAACAGATTTTTCCGACCGCGTCGCGGATCGATTCCTGGTTGGCCGACAGCGCAAAATCCATCTATCTCGTCCTTACGTGTTTGACGCGGCCTTGGTGACGCCATCGCGCACCAGCGCCGCAATCTCGTGCGGCGAAAAGCCGGCTTCGCGAAGAATTTCCGCGCTGTGCTCGCTCAGGCGCGGCGCCAGCCGCTTCGTTTCCACCGGCGTTTCCGAAAACCGCGCCGAAGGCCGCATGTTGCGGATGCGGCCCTCGGTCGGATGATCGACGACGGGGAAGAAATCGGTCGCGACGATGTGGGGATCGCCAAGCAGGCTTTCGAGATCATGCATCGGCATGACCGGTACGTCCGCCTTCTCGAGGATAGCAGTCCACTCCGCGGTGGTCTTGGTTTCGAGGATGCGCGCCAGTTCGGCGTAGACCACGTCGATATTGGTGGCGCGGCCGGCGAAGGTCGCGAATTTCGGGTGGACGCGAAGGTCGTCACGGCCGGTGGCATCGAAGAAATTCTGCCACTGCTTGTCGTTGTAGACGATCACGCAGATATAGCCGTCCGAGGTCTTGTACGGCCGCCGGTCCGGCGACAGGTGGCGGGCATAGCCGCCCTTGTCGAGCGGCGGCTCATAGGTGAGACCGCCCATGTGATCGCCCATCACGAAACCGGCCATGGTCTCGAACATCGGGATATCGACGCGCTGGCCGCGGCCGGTACGGTTGCGATCGACCAAGCTGGCGCAGATCGCCCCCACCGCCGTGAGCCCGACGATACGGTCGACCAGCGCATTCGGCACATAGCGCGGCACGCCGTCGGCGGTCTGCGCCATCAGCGCCGGCAACGCCGTCGCGCCCTGGATCAAATCGTCATAGGCGGGCTTTGCCGCATAGGGCCCGTCCTGGCCGAAGCCGAACACGCCGGCATAGATCAGCCGCGGGTTGATTTCCGACACCACGTCATAGCCGAGGTTCAGCCGCGCCATTGCCTGCGGGCGCACATTATAGACCAGCACGTCGGCGGATTTGATCAGCCGCAGCACGGCGTCACGCCCGGCAGGATTCTTCAAATCGAGGCAGATCGAGCGCTTGCTGCGGTTGGTGTTGAGGAACACCGGCCCCATGCCGGGATGGCGGGTCGGCCCGATCTGCCGCGTCACGTCGCCATCGAGCGATTCCACCTTGATGACGTCAGCGCCGTAATCGCCGAGCATCTGGGTGGCATAGGGCCCCATCAGCACGGTCGTCATGTCGATGACCTTAATGCCCGCCAATGGTCCCATGGATCAGCCTGCTCCCCGATATGCGGCCATCCTTAGCCCGCGTTATTCTGGGGACCCTAGTAGCGGCAGGCGCCTGCCAAGATCAAGGCGCGCCCGGGGTATGGGCGTATGCGCGCCCGATAGCCGCTACTTCTTCGACCTTGCGTCGCGTTCCTGGGTCAGCCTTTCCAGTTCCTCGTTCTGCTGGCTGAGCCGGTCGGCGATACGGGCTTCGTTCCGTTCGCCGGAAGCGGCGGCAGCCTGTTCGATCAGCTGCCGGATGTTGTCTTCCAGAATCCTGATCCGATCGTTGAGTTCTGCCAGTGACAACGAACTTTCGTTGCTCATGATGCACGCTCCGGAAGTGGCTGCCGCAGGCAGGCCCGATATGTAGGGTGGGCAAAGGCGAGATTGCGCCGTGCCCACCATCGACAGCGACATCCTTGGTAGTGGGCACGCTGCGCTTTGCCCACCCTACGATAGCACGTTCGCGGCTACTTCGCAGGCTCCAGCACGGAGACATAGTTCGCCACCGCCGCGCCGCCCATGTTGAAGATGCCGGCGAGCCTGGCGTTCTTGAGCTGCATGCCCTCGGGCGCCTGGCCGACGAGCTGCATCGCGCTCATCACGTGCATGGAGACGCCGGTAGCGCCGATCGGGTGGCCCTTGGCCTTCAGGCCGCCGGACGGATTAACCGGCAACTTGCCGTCCTTCTGGGTCCAGCCTTCCTTGATGGCGCGGGCGCCCTGCCCGCGCGGCGTCAGGCCCATTGCTTCATATTCGATCAGTTCGGCGACTGTGAAGCAGTCATGGGTTTCGACAAAGGACAGATCGGAGAGCTGTATGCCGGCCTGCGCCAGCGCGCGCTGCCAAGCCACCGTGCAGCCTTCGAACTGCAGGATGTCGCGCTTGGACATCGGCAGGAAGTCCTGCGCATGCGCGGTGGCGCGGAAGTTCACCGCCTTGCCCATCGTCTTCGCGGTTTCCGAATCCGTCAGCACCAGCGCCGCGGCGCCGTCCGACACCAGCGAACAATCCGTGCGCTTCAGGGGGCCTGCGACGTACGGGTTTTTCTCGCTCTCGGAGCGGCAGAACTCGAAGCCGAAATCCTTGCGCATCTGCGCATAGGGGTTGGCGACGCCGTTCTTGTGGTTCTTGGCCGCGATCATCGCCAGCGCGTCCGACTGGTCGCCATATTTCTGGAAATAGCCCTGCGCGATCTTGCCGAACACGCCGGCAAAGCCGCCGACGGTGTCGCCGTCCTCAGGCAGATAGGACGCCTTCAGGAGGTAACGTCCGATATCGGCCGGGGGCGTCCGCGTCATCTGCTCGACGCCGACCACCAGCACGATCTTCGCATGCCCCGCTTCGATCGCCCGGATGCCCTGATGCACCGCCGCCGAGCCGGTGGCGCAGGCGTTCTCGACGCGCGTGGCCGGCTTGAAGCGCAACTTCGGGTCGGCCTGCAGCACCAGCGAGGCCGTAAAATCCTGCGGCGAGAAACCGGCGTTGAAATGGCCAAGCACGATCTCGTCGACGTCCTCGGCGGAAATGCCGGCGTCGGCCAGTGCATCGGTCGCAACCTTCACCACGAGGCTTTCGACGGTTTCGGCGTCGAACTTGCCGAACGGCGTGTGCGCCCATCCGACGATGCTGGCTGTCATGGTCGTTCTCCCTGTTTCGGTTCTGAAGCCTTTGTAGCCTATCGGGAAAAGGACTTCACGCCGGTTTCAGCGATTTCATCGTCCGCGCGCACATGGCGGTTATGCCGGCCCAGTTGCCGCCCCGGATATCGGCCGCCGGGCACAGCCAGGAACCACCCACCGCCACCACATTCGGCTCCGCCAGCCAGCTCGCCGCATTGGCCTCGCCGACGCCGCCGGTCGGGCATATCAGGATATTCGGAAACGGCCCGGCGAGCGCCCGAAGTGCCTTGATACCGCCGGCCTGCTCGGCGGGAAAGAATTTGACGAGATCGAAGCCGGCCGCCAGCGCCTGCATCAGCTCGGAAGCCGTCGCGATCCCCGGGGCGAACGGCAGGTCGCTTGCGGCGGCGGCCTTCAAAAGCTCCGGCGTCGCGCCGGGGCTGATGCCGAATTTGGCCCCGAGCGCGCGGGCTCGAGCCAGATCGTCGCCGTTCAGAATCGTGCCGATGCCGACAATGGCTTCCGGCACCTCCGCAATCATGGCCTTGGCGGCCTCGACGGCGACCGGCGTTCGCAGCGTAACCTCCAGCACACGGACCCCGCCTGCCACCAGCGCGCGCGCCAGCGGCACCGCATCTTCCGGCCGTTCGATGGTGAGCACGGGGATGACAATGGCGGACTTGAAGATGGCGGCGAGTTGTTCCTGCCTTGTGGCTGCGGTCATGGCGATGCCTTGCGAGAATTGGCGTGGTTCGGGATGAGGCCGGGCGGCATCTCCGCGCGCGGGATGATGGCGCCGGGATGACATACCACAACGCCTGCCAGACGATGCCCGGCACGGGCGGCCTCAATTGGATCCGCGGCCACGAGGCGCGCGGCGAGGTAGGCGGCCGCAAAACTGTCGCCGGCCGCTGTCGTATCGACGACGGGCGCCTCGACCGGCTTCGCCTTGATCGGATAAGGAACGCCTTCCAGGCGCACGATGCTCGCCGGTTCCGAAAGCTTCAACACCACCTCGGTCCCGGGAATTCGCGCCAGCAAGGCTTCGTTGGTTATGCCCGGATAGAGCGGCAGCAAATCCTCCGTGGAAGCCAGCACGATATCGGCTGCGGCAAAGGCGTCCTGAAAAACGGCGCGCGCGACATCGAGATCGGGCCAGCCGCGGGCGCGGAAATTGGTGTCGAAAGCGAAACGTGCCCCCTTTTCACGGGCGCGTTTCAGAGCCGCGAACAGCCGCCCCCTTCCCTCCGCGCCATACAGCGAGAGCGTGATCGCCGAGAGATAGACGACGTCATAGCTGGCCAGCGAATTCAGGATCTCCGGCGTCTGCGGCAAGTCCATCAGGCTGCGCGCGGCGGCGCTGTCGCGCCAGTGAAAGAACCGGCGCTCCCCCTGATCATCGGTCTGGATCATGTAGAGGCCCGGAAGCTTGCCCGGCAGCCGCGCCACCAGCCTGGTCCCAACCCCCTCCGCCGCCCAACCCGCCATCATCTCATCGCTGAGGGGGTCGTCGCCAAGCGCGGTGACATAGTCGGCGCTGACGCCGAGCCGGGCGAGGTAGACGGCGGTGTTGAGCGTGTCGCCGCCATAGCCACGCGAAAACAGGCCCCCGTCAGCCTGCTTCAGCTCGACCATGCATTCGCCGATGCAGGCTACCCTGGTCATGACCGCATCCGCGTGAAGCTACGTGAAGTCACGCTAGGCAGCGAACTTGCCGCCCAGCTCATCCTCGATGTGGATCCGGATGATGTCGTCGAACGTCTTCTCGGCGGTGGTGAAGCCGAGCTTGAGCGCGCGGTCGGTGACGAAGTCGCGCGGCCAGCCAGAGACGATGCCGATGATGGTCGGATCGGGCACCCGCTTGATGCGCGCGGTGACGTTCTTGCCGGCGACGCGATCGAGCGCCGCGATCTGATCGCCGACGGTCACCGACATGCCGGGCATGCTGAGGTTGCGCCGCGGCCCCATCGCGTTGAGGTCCATGGTGCCGGCATGGACCAGAAAGCCCACCGCCGATTTCGGCGAGGCGTGCCAGTGGCGCACGTCCTCGGACACCGGCAGCACCGCCTCCTCGCCCGCCAGCGGCTCGCGGATGATGTTGGAAAAGAAGCCGGAAGCGGCCTTGTTCGGCTTGCCCGGCCGCACGCAGATCGTCGGCAGGCGGATCGAGATGCCGTCGAGCAGGCCCTTGCGGGTGTAGTCATTGATCAGGAGTTCGCAGATCGATTTCTGCGTGCCGTAACTCGTCAACGGCGTATGGAAGAATTCGTCGCCGATCTTTTCCGGGAACGGCGCGCCGAACACCGCGATCGAGGACGTGAATACCAGCCGCGGCTTGTAGCCGCCGCCGGCATGGCGGATGGCGTCGATCAGATATCGCGTGCCGTCGAGATTGATCCGGTAGCCCTTGTCGAACTCGGCTTCGGCCTCGCCGGAGACGATCGCAGCGAGATGGAAGATCACGTCCGGCCGATGGGCGATCAGCGGTACCGCCGCGCCGGGATCGGCAAAATCGGAAGCCACGACGCTTATCGGGATCGAGGCGTTGGCGGGCTTGGTGGGCGCCACCACGTCCTGCAACGTCATGCGGGTGATGTCGTGCTTGCCGAGGCGGCCGTCGCGCAAAAGCCGTTCGGTCAGCTTGCGGCCGACCATGCCGGCGGCGCCGAGAATCAGAATGTGCAAGACCCGTCTCCTTTTTGAACCCTTCTATAGCGTTTTCAAGCGAAGTGGGAATCGGTTCGCGTGAAGAAAACGCGTCAAGAGATAATGTCCGACACGGGCCTCAAGCGCTCACTCTTTCACGGCTCCCGTCATGGCCGACACATAATGCTCGACGAAGAAGGCGTAAAGGATGACCAGCGGCAGCGAGCCCGACAGCGCACCCGCCATCAGCGAGCCCCACCGGTAGACGTCGCCATCGACGAATTCGTTGACGATGGCGACCGGCACCGTCTTGTTCTGCACCGAAGTGAGGAAGGTCAGCGCGTAGATGAATTCGTTCCAGCACAGCGTGAAGCAGAAGATGAACGCCGAGATCAGCCCCGGGATTGCCAGCGGAAGCACGATCTTTGTCAGGATCTGCCAACGGCTGGCGCCGTCGATCAGCGCGCACTCTTCCAGCTCGAACGGGATGGTCTTGAAATAGCCCATCAGCAGCCAGGTGGAGAACGGGATCAATATGGTCGGATAGGTCAGGATCAGCGCGAACGGGGTGTCGAAGAGACCGTACTGAAACACCACGGTGGCGAGCGGAATGAAAAGGATCGACGGCGGGACCAGATAGGACAGAAAGATCAGCCCGCCGACCCACTGCGCGCCGCGATAGCGCAGCCGCACGATGGCGTAGGCCGCCAGCACGCTGGCGATGATCGACAATATGGTCGAGGCAACCGCCACATACATCGTGTTCCACAGCCACAGCGGATAGTAGCTTTCGAACAGCAGCTTGTGGATGTGCTTGAACGTCGGATTCCAGGTCCAGAACGGATTATAGGTATTGAGATCGAGCAACTGCTCGTCCGGTTTGATGGCGGTGAGCGCCATCCAATAGAACGGGAACAGCAGCACGATCACGATGATCGACAGCGGCAGATAGAGCGTGACCAGACGGCGAGGCACCGACTCCAGGTAGCTCATGCCCTCGCTGTGATCGTCCTTCGCCGCAGCCGCGGACGAGCCGGACAGCACGGCTTTGAGATCGATCCGCGAGGTGGGAAGATCAGTCATTGTTCTCTCCCTGCTGCCACTTGCGGCAGCGCGCGCGGGGCTTGCCCGGTTCGCGCAAACAAAACGCAGCGCCGGGGCTCAGTCATTGTTTTCTCCCTGCTGCCACTTGCGGCGCTGCAGACCGAACCAGGAAACCATGATCGCCGCCAGCAGGAACGGAATCATCGCATTCGATATCGCCGCGCCCTCGCCAAGGGTGCCGCCGATGATCGCGCGCTGATAGGACAGCGTCGCCATCAAATGTGTGGCATTGACCGGGCCGCCGCGCGTCATCGCCCAGATCAGCTGGAAGTCGGTGAAGGTGAACAGCACCGAAAACGTCATCACGACAGCGATGATGGGCGTCAGCAGCGGATAGGTGATGAAGCGGAATCGTTGCCAGCTGGTCGCGCCATCGAGCGTCGCGGCTTCGTAAAGCGATGGCGACACCGTCTGCAGGCCCGCCAGCAGCGTGATCGCGACGAAGGGAACACCGCGCCAGATATTGGCGAAGATCACGCAGATCCGCGCCCAGGTAACATCGCCGAGGAAATTGATATTCTCGGTGATCAATCCCATCTGCTTCAGCGACCACGAGATGATCGAGAATTGCGAATCGAAGATCCACCAGAACGCCAGCGCGGATAGCACGGTCGGCACGATGAACGGGATCAGTACCAGTGCGCGCAGCATGGCCTTGAATGGCATGTTCTCGTTCAACAGCAGCGCTAGATAGAGACCGATCGCAAATTTGATGGCGCTCGCGATCGTCGTGTAGAGCAGCGTATTGAACACCGACAACCAGAAAATCGAGTCGTCCCACAACCACTCGTAATTCTCGGTCCCGATGAAATGGCCCGGCCGCCCGATGCGCGCGTCGGTGAACGAAATCCAGACCCCCAAACCCAACGGATAAGCCAGGAACAGGATCAGGAATGCCATCGCCGGAAGCATGAACCAGAAGCCGAGCCAGTTGCGATTAGCCCTGAGCAGATCCCACCTGGTGGCCTCGCGGATCGGCCGCCTGGCGGCCTTGGGTTCGAGTGCGATGTCAACCATTGGCGAAATCCCGAAATGTCATCGGCGGCGCTGCCGCCTCTTCCGTATCTGTTTGGAAGAGGCGGGCCGCAGTCGCCTGCGGCTCGCCCCGTCGTCGTCAGCGATAGATGCGCTTCAACTGCCGCTCGGCAATCGCGATCGCGCCCTTGGCGTCTTCGCGGCCGGTGCAGTAGTTGGCGAACATGTCGACCACCAGGAAGTCGGCGATCGCGGTCGCCGCCTTCTCGCCGGGCGTACCGATGCCGGAAGCAGGCAGCGCCCGCTTGCTGGCCTGGCTGAACACCTGGTTCTTCGGGTCGGCGGTCCAGACCGGCGAGTTATCGTAGGCGTTGAGCGTGTGGGTCAGATAGCCCCGCGCACCCGTCAGCCACTTGTCGTAGTTTTCCTTCTCCAGCATGAAGGCGATAAAGGCTTTCGCCGCGTTCGGGTATTTGGTGAACTTGAACGCCAGGATCGGAACCGTGAGCTGCAGCTCGGTCGGCTTGCCGATCGGACCGACTGGATACAGCGCGTGATAGGTGTCCTCGGTGAGTTCCTTCTTGGTCGGATCGTCCTTGGCCGCGACATAGATCGAAATGCCGTTGGCGGTACAATAGAGTTCACCCGACAGGAATGCCTTGTTGTTGGAGCCGTCGTTCCAGGAAGCGACACCGGGAATGAAGGTGTCGGTAAGCGCCTTGGTGTATTCCAGCGCCTTCAAGGTCTCCGGCGAATTGATGATGACCTTGTCGCTCTTGTCGACCGTGTAGGCGCCGTGGCCCCACAGCATCCAGTGCAGCCAACCGTTGGCGTCGCCCGAGGCGTGACCGAGCGCCATGCCGGCCGGCGTGTTATTCTTCTTGAGCGCCTTGCAGAGTTCGAGGAAGCCCGGGAAGTCCTTCGGGAATTCATTGAAACCGGCTTTTTCGACGGCCGATTTGCGGTAGGTCATGTAGCCGCCGATGGTGGCGACGGGAATGCCGAGCCAGTTGTTGCCCTGCTTGCATGTGATGGCTGCCGCATCGGTCCACCCGCCATACTTCTTGCCGAGGTAATCGGCGACGTCGTTCATCTGCAGCACCTGGGTCGGGAAAAGCTGCGGCAACGTATGCAGACCCCAGACGACATCGAGGCCCGAGCCGGTGTTGGCGGCGACCGAAGCCTTCGGCTGCACGTCCTCGAAGGATTCGCTGAAGACGTTCATCTCGACGCCGGTGGCGGTCTTGAACGCCGCGACCATGGCGTTGAAGGCGTCGTCCTCGGCAGGAACGAAGCGTTTCCAGCGCATCACCGTGAGCTTGGCGCCCTTCTCCGGCTTCCACGGCGCCGCTTGCGCCCAGGCCTTGGCGAAGTCGAGTAGTGCCGGCCCCGTAAGCGCGCCGGCCGCCGCCAGCGCGGTGCCGCCCTGAAGCAGAGTGCGGCGAGTAAAGTCTTGCATAGTCGATCCTCCCTTTGAAATTTGATTATATATTTTTTAGGCGTTTAGTCGTTTCCCCGTCGTCTCGTCGAAAAGATGCACGAGCGTCGGATCCGGCTTCAACCGGATCTTGTCGCCCGGGTTGAATTGATGACGCTCGCGGAACACGGCAACTACCTGTTCACCGCCGAGCTTGGCGAAGACCTGGGTTTCCGATCCGGTCGGCTCGACCACCACGATCTCGGCCTCGGCGCCGTCGTCGGCGATCGTGAAATGTTCGGGCCGCACGCCGTAGACGGCCGGCTGGCCGTCGGAATTGGCGGGCGCCGATGCCAGCGGCAGCTTGACGCCGTTCGGACCTTCGAACCCGGCGCTGCCGTTCGACTTCACCTTGCCCTTGAGGAAATTCATCGCCGGCGAGCCGATGAAGCCCGCGACGAACTGGTTGGCCGGGGTATCGTAGAGTTCGAGCGGGGTGCCCATCTGCTCGACGACGCCGTCATGCATCACCACGATCTTGTCGGCCATGGTCATGGCCTCGATCTGGTCGTGGGTAACGTAGACCGTCGTGGTGCGCAGGCGCTGGTGCAGTTCCTTTATCTCGGTCCGCATCGCAACGCGCAGCTTGGCGTCGAGGTTGGAAAGCGGCTCGTCGAACAAAAACACCTGCGGATCGCGCACGATGGCGCGGCCCATGGCGACACGCTGGCGCTGACCGCCGGACAATTGCCGGGGATAGCGATCGAGCAGCGGCGTCAGCGCCAGGATTTCCGCGGCGCGCTTGACGCCGTTCGAGATTTCATCGGCACGCGCGCCGCGCAGCTTGAGCGAGAAGCCCATATTGTCGGCGACCGTCATGTGCGGATAGAGCGCGTAGTTCTGGAACACCATCGCAATGTCGCGCTCTTTGGGCTGGACATTGTTGACGACGCGATCGCCGATCGAAATGGTGCCTGAGGTGATGTTTTCGAGGCCGGCGAGCATCCGCAACAAGGTCGATTTGCCGCAGCCGGAGGGGCCGACGAGCACGACGAACTCGCCATCCTCGATCGGAATCGACACGCCGTGCAAAACTTCAAAATTGCCGAACGACTTTCGCACGTCGCGAATCTGTACCGACGACATCGAACTCTCTCCCCTCATTTCTGTTTTGTGGCGCCGCGGGTGGACGGCGGCGCCCTGCTGTCTTTTCGACTCTGATGCCGGAAGCCGAATTCAACCGTCATCATCATCCGCAGTTTGGCGGTTTTTAGCAATCCGATGGTAGCGCTGTCAATAATTGTTCAAACGTCTGATCTGTTGTGATATGAGCGCAAGATGGGACGAAAACAGACAAAGTCTGGCAAAATCCGCCTCACCGAGGTCGCCAAGCTTGCTGGCGTCAGCCCGATCACGGCATCGCGCTTCTTCAGGAATCCAGAGGCGCTGTCGTTGAGCAAGCGGGAACGCGTCGATAGCGCCGTGAAGGAACTGGGTTATGTACCCAATCTCGCCGCGCGTGCGCTGGCCTCGCATCGCACCGAAGTCATCGGCGTCGTGATCCCTTCCCTCACCAACAACGTGTTCGCAGATGTATTGCGCGGCGTCTACGATTCTTCCGAAGGCAGCCGCTACAGCATCCAGCTTGCCAACACCCGCTACAGTATATTGCAGGAAGAGAAACTCCTGCGTCTGTTCCGCGCGCAGAAGCCGGCGGGACTGATCGTGACCGGCATCAACCAGACCGCGGAATCGCGCGCGATTCTGGAGTCCATGAATTGCCCGGTCACTCAGATCATGGAGATTGGCGACAGTCCGGTCGACATGATGGTTGGTTTCTCGCACTACGATGCAGGTTTTGCGGCCATCTCTCACATTCTCGAGCAAGGGTGCCGGCGCATCGGATTTCTCGGTGCACGAATGGATCCTCGCGTACAGCGGCGGTTCGAAGGGTATCGTGATGCCATGAAAGCGGCCTCCCTGTTCGATCCGAACCTCGTTGTCACCACCTCCGTACCAACCACCGTCACGCTTGGCGGCACACTGTTCGCCGATCTTCTCGCCCAAGCCCCCGACATCGACGCGGTCTTCTGCGTCAACGATGACCTTGCTCTCGGCGTTCTGTTTGAATGCCAGCGCCGCCAGATATCGGTTCCCGGTGACCTGTCCATTGTCGGCTTCAACGACCTGGAGTTCATGGCTTCCGCCGTCCCCTCGCTCACCAGCGTGCGCACCAATCGCTATGAAATGGGTCGGCACGCCGTCACAATGGTGATCGACGCGATCGAGGGCCGTCGACCGCAAGAGCCGGTTCTCGACCTTGGTTTCCAGTTGATGGTCCGCGAAAGCTCGATGCCGCAATCCGCGTGATGATGGCCATCTCCGGAAGCGGTTACGCGTGGACAGAAAATGGTAGCGCTATCTTTTGAGCCGAATTAAGATCGAATGGCTCAGACGGGAGAAGGCAAGCGCGTTGCAGCGGATGAAATTCTTGGCATGGTGCATCGCTGCCGTGACTTAAGCCGTCCACGAGTTTGCAGTGCGGGAGGAACCAATGAAAAACAACGACAACAAAGCTGCCAATGGCAAGGGCCGAAGACTACGTTCCCTCGAGTGGTTCGACAACCCGCATAACCCGGGAATGACCGCGCTCTATCTCGAGCGTTACCTCAACTACGGCCTGACCCGCGAGGAATTGCAGTCCGGCAAGCCGATCATCGGCATCGCCCAGACCGGCAATGACCTGTCGCCATGCAACCGGCACCATCTCGAACTGGCGCACCGGGTGCGCGAGGGCATCCGGGCGGCCGGCGGCATCGCGATGGAATTTCCGACGCATCCGATCCAGGAAACCGGCAAGCGGCCGACCGCGGCGCTCGACCGCAACCTCGCCTATCTCGGCCTGGTCGAGATCCTGTTCGGCTATCCGCTCGACGGCGTGGTGCTGACCACCGGCTGCGACAAGACCACGCCGGCCTGCCTGATGGCGGCGGCGACCGTCAATCTGCCCGCGATCGTGCTTTCGGGTGGTCCGATGCTGAACGGCTGGTTCAACGGAGAGCGCACCGGATCCGGCACCATCGTCTGGAAGCAACGCGAACGGCTTGCCGCCGGCGAGATCGACTACAACGAATTTATCGAAATCGTGGCGTCCTCGGCGCCGTCGGTCGGCCACTGCAACACCATGGGCACCGCCTCGACCATGAACTCGCTTGCGGAAGCGCTCGGCATGTCGTTGCCCGGATGTGCGGCGATCCCCGCGCCCTACCGCGAACGCGGCCAGATCGCCTATGAGACCGGAAAACGGATCGTTGAGATGGTCTGGGAGGACCTCAAGCCTTCTGACATCCTGACCCGCAAGGCGTTCGAGAACTGCATCGTGGTGAATTCGGCGATCGGCGGCTCGACCAATGCGCCGATCCATATCAACGCGCTGGCGCGGCATATCGGCGTCGAGCTCTCGATCGACGACTGGCAGAAACACGGCCATGACATCCCGCTCTTGGTGAACATGCAGCCGGCCGGCTTCTATCTCGGCGAGGAGTATCATCGCGCCGGCGGCGTGCCGGCGGTGGTGCGCGAATTGATGGCGCACAAGCGCATCCATGAGGACGCCGTGACGGTCAACGGCCGCACCATGGGCGAGAACTGCCGCGACGCGGCCAAGCCCGACGGCGACGTGATCTGGAGCTACGACAAGCCGCTGGTGAAGGATGCGGGCTTCCTGGTGCTGCGCGGCAACCTGTTCGATTCAGCGATCATGAAGACCAGCGTGATCTCGAAGGAATTCCGCGACCGCTATTTGATCAATCCCAAAGACCCGAATGCGTTCGAAGGCCGCGCCATCGTGTTCGAGGGGCCTGAGGATTATCATCACCGTATCGACGATCCCTCGCTCAACATCGACGAGCACTGCGTGCTGTTCATCCGCGGCGCCGGGCCGATCGGCTATCCCGGCGGCGCCGAGGTCGTCAACATGCAGCCGCCGGCGGCGCTGATCAAACGCGGTATCCTGTCGCTGCCCTGCATCGGCGACGGAAGGCAGTCCGGCACTTCGGGCTCGCCGTCGATCCTCAACGCCTCGCCGGAGGCTGCCGCCGACGGCGGGCTCGCGATCCTGCGGACCGGCGACAAGGTCCGCATCGACCTCAACAAGGGCGACGCCAACATCCTGATCACGAGCGACGAGTTGAAGAGGCGTCGCGCTGAGCTCAAGGACAAGGGCGGCTTCCCCTACCCGGCCAACCAGACGCCGTGGCAGGAGGTCTATCGTTCGACCGTCGGGCAGCAGGCCACCGGCGCCTGCATGGAGCTCGCCACACGCTATCAAAATATTGCGGGCACAGTCGGCGTGGCGCGGGATAATCATTAGGCAACCGCTCATCAAGCAGCCACCGTCATTGCGAGCGCAGCGAAGCAATCCAGAAAATTCCACCCGTGGAAGAAGTCTGGATTGCTTTGTCGCGGAGTTTATCATCGGGCCGGCCGGAGGCCGGACCCGTTGGCTCCTCGCAATGACGAAAGAGGAAACAAGGAGAAGAAAAAATGTCAGACCGCCTGAAGGGCAAGCGCGCCTTCGTCACCGCTGCCGCCGTCGGAATTGGTCGCGCCTGCGCGGTGGCCTTTGCGCGTGAAGGGGCAACGGTGTTCGCCACCGACATCGACGAGGCCAAGCTCGCCGTGCTCAAGAGCGAAGGCATCGCCGAAGTGGCAAGGCTCGACGTACGGGACAGCGCGGCCGTCGCCGCCATGGCCAAGCGCGCCGGCAAGACCGACATCCTGCTCAACGCCGCAGGCTTCGTGCATCATGGCACTGTGCTGGATTGCTCCGACGAGGACTGGGATTTTTCCTTCGACCTCAACGTCAAATCGATGCACCGCACGATCCGCGCGTTCCTGCCGGGCATGCTGGAAAGTGGCCGCGGCGCGATCGTGAACATCTCGTCGGCTGCGGGTGTCTTCAAGGCCGCGCCGAACCGCTACGTCTACGGCGCAACCAAGGCCGCCGTCGCCGCGCTGACGCGTTCGGTTGCCGTCGACTTCATCAGCAAGGGCGTGCGGTGCAATTGCATCTGCCCCGGCACCATTGAAACCCCTTCGATGCTGGATCGCGCCGCCGCCGCCGGCCCCAACGGACGCGAGATGTTCATCGCGCGGCAACCGATGGGACGGCTCGGCACCGCCGAGGAGATCGCCTCGCTCGCTGTCTATCTCGCCAGTGACGAAAGCGCGTTCACCACGGGCGTCGCGCACGTCATCGACGGCGGCTGGACGCTGTAAACGCAATCCTCATCCTGAGGAGCCGCGAAGCGGCGTCTCGAAGGATGGGCCACGGGCCTCATGGTACGAGACGCGCAAGAGCGCTCCTCACCATGAGGAACATCGAGGGAAAGGACCACCTTCATGAACAAGATCGACCTGAACGGCCGTTGTGCCGTCGTCACCGGTGGCGCCCAGGGCTTCGGGCGTGCGATCGCCGAGCGCTTCGTGGCTTCCGGGGCGAAAGTCGCGATCTGGGATCATGACCTGCCGTTTGCGGAAAAGACCGCCAGGGAAATCGGCCCGGCCGTCTCGGCGTTCAAGGTCGACGTCTCCGACCTCGCCGCGGTCGAGAACACCCGCGACGAGACACTGAAGGTGCTCGGCAAGATCGACATCCTCGTCAACAATGCCGGCATCGCCGGCGTCAACAAGACGGTGTGGGAAACCGACCTCGACGAATGGCGCAAGGTGCTGCGCATCAATCTCGACGGTCCGTTCATCTGCTGCAAGGCGGTGGTGCCGGCGATGCTGCAGCAGAAATACGGCCGCATCGTCAACATTGCGTCCATCGCCGGCAAGGAAGGCAACCCCAACGCCGCGCATTATTCGGCCTCGAAGGCCGGCCTGATCGCCCTGACCAAGTCGCTCGGCAAGGAACTCGCCCAGCACGACATCCTCGTCAACGCGGTGACACCAGCGGCGGCGAAAACCGCAATCTTCGACCAGCTGACGCAGCAGCACATCGACTTCATGCTGTCGAAAATTCCGAAGGGTCGCTTTGTGCTGGTGGAAGAACTCGCGGCAATGGTGGCATGGCTGGCCTCAGAAGATTGCGCGTTCTCGACCGGTGCGGTGTTCGACATTTCCGGCGGCCGGGCGACCTATTGAGATGGGCACGATCCGGGAAGGCGGATGTTTCTGCGGCGCGGTCCGGTTCAAGACCGAGGGCGAGCCCCTCAATATCCGCATCTGCCACTGCCGCAACTGCCAGAAGGCGATGGGCTCGCCGTTCTTTGCCCGCGCGCTGTTCGACCAGCGGGCGCTTATCGTCGAGGGTGAAACGGCGTGCTATCCGTCATCGGAGGCGCTCGACCGGGTGTTCTGCAGGGTATGCGGGACGCGGCTGTTTTCGCGGCGGACCAACGGCACCGCGGTCGGCGTCGCGCTCGCCGCCTTCGACGACCGCAACGCCTTTGCGCCGACCGAGCACATCTGGGTCTCGGAAAAGATGGCCTGGGTGCGGCTCGACGACGGTTTACCGCAATATCAGGAGACGGTTCCCCAGTGACGCGGGCGTGCTAGGTTGCCGGCCTCGATGCGCAAACCAGGGCAGACCGCTTGAACATCTCACTCTACAGCATCTCGGTCTGGGTTCTCCCTCTCCTCATCGCCATCACCTTCCACGAGGCCGCGCACGCCTTTGTGGCATACAAGCTCGGCGACAATACCGCCTGGCAACTCGGCCGAGTCAGCTTCAACCCTCTCAAGCATATCGATCCGTTCGGGACCGTGATTCTTCCGGGTCTGCTGCTGCTGTCGCATTCGCCGTTCCTGTTCGGCTACGCCAAGCCGGTCCCGGTGAATTTCCGGAACCTGAACCATCCCCGGCTCGACATGGTCTGGGTGGCGCTGGCCGGTCCCGCCATCAACATCGTCCTGGCGACGATCGTGGCGTTTGCCTTCCATGCCCTGCCTTTGGTGCCGGCAGACGCCGCCAAATGGACGGCGGACAACCTCAAAAATGCTTTCCTGATCAATATCGTGCTGGCGATCTTCAACATGATGCCGATCCCGCCGCTGGACGGCGGCCGGGTCGCCGTCGGGCTGCTGCCGCGGGTGCTGGCTTACCCGCTGTCGCGGCTGGAACCCTACGGGATGCTGATTTTGCTCGGCCTTTTGATCCTGCTTCCCGTCATCGGCGCGCAGCTCGGCCTAAATCTTGATGTTATTTCGACGATACTGCGGACACTGACCGGATATGTGATGAGCGCGCTTCTCTTCATCACCGGCAACGCCTAAACTTCAAACAGAAAACAGAGGACAGGGAAGAATCGACCCGGGCCATGGCGATAAAAGCTGCCGATATGTTGATTGCACGCCGCGCCGATACCCGTGCGAGGGCAGATTTTGCAACCTGGAAAATGCTGGCCAAGCTCAACGGCTTCTCCGCCCTGCCCGCCGAGGCGCAGAACTTTCTGGAAAGCTACCGGCAGTTGCTGGCGAGGATGACCGAGGCGGACGCCTCCGAGGCCACCATCCAGCTCATGTACAAGAGCTATTATGCCGAGATGGGCGGCTCCGGTACGCCCCCCGAGATTCCCTCGCGCGCGAGCGAGCCCGCCACCGATACCGGCAACGTTACCGCGTTCCGACGGCCGCCCCCGCGGCCGAAGCCAGCCGCATCCGGCCCGGCGACAAAACCAAGGCTCCCGGTGGCGCTGATCTTTGCGTGCCTCGCCGTGGTCTATGTCGGCATCCGCTACTACTGGCGCTGACGCCCTCCTCACATTGCTGAGCCTGCCTCTCGCGAATTCGCAGCGCAGCGGAATATTCGCGAATGATGACGTTTGATCGCAACGGCTAGGCGGTTAAAACAAGGCCGGACATAATGGCTCCATTCGCTTGGATTGAAGGTCGCGCAGGGCCTGAACTTCACCGAGACCTTCTACTGGGACATGAACGACCAGACCCGCGCCTTCACCAAGCGCTTCAACGAAAAGTACAAGAAGAACCCGCCGACCATGGTCCAGGCCGGCGTCTACTCCTCGCTGATCCACTATTTCAAGGCGCTGGAAGCGCTCGGCGGCAATCCGCATGACGGACGCGCCGTCGTTGCCAAGATGAAGGAAATGCCGACCGACGACCCGCTGTTCGGCAAGGGCTCGGTCCGCGCCGACGGCCGCAAGATCCACCCGGCCTATCTGTTCGAGGTGAAGAAGCCACAGGATTCGAAGTATCCGTGGGACTACTACAACCTCATTGCCACCATCCCGGCGAACGAAGCCTTCATCCCGCTGGAGAAGAGCGTCTGCCCGATGCTGAAGAAGACCTGAGGGTCGCGATCATCGGATGACGTCACGAAGCCCTCTCCCGTCCGGGAGAGGGCTTTTGCATGGGGGTGCCGGCCCCTGTGCGGATGCCCTTCACTGCAGGCCCGCATACAAAATATCGAAAACAACCCCATGCAAAGTAGAGAGAGCTTGAATTCGCAGCACTTTTTGCCGCCGCCTGACCAACGAGTCTCCGTGCACGCCTAGGTTTTCTTATCGGTCTGCGCGAGTTCGGACGTGATCCATTCCACAAAGGTTCGCAGGGCGCGGCGCTGACGGCTCGCGCGAGGAAAGACGAGATGATGGCCGACATAGCGGATGTCGGTGGAGCGACCAGCCAGCGGCGCGATCAGGCGCCGCGATTCTATTTCGCGTTCGGCCAAACGAGTTGATTCCAAGGTCACGCCAACGCCGCCGCACGCCATGGCTATTGCGAGGAAGCTGCGGTCAAACCGCATTCCGTGGATCGCTGGAGCCTCTAGTCCGTTCGCAGTGAACCATTGATGCCACTGAACCTGCTTCACGTCCGAGCGGATTAGCACCTGGCTCAAAAGGTCCTTTGGCTGGCGAATTCTCTTCGCAATCTGAGGAACACACAGCGGGGTGACGGTCTCCTCACCAAGTGGGATCACTTCGAGACCTTCGCCACGGGGTGAACCGTAAACGATGTCCAGATCAAAATCGTCGTTGGTGAAGCGGGCGTACTCGGTGTTGGCGGCGAGCCGGACCTCCAGTTTCGGTTCGGCAACGAGAAACCTGGTCAGGCGCGGGGCCAACCATTGCGCTGCGAAACTTGGTGCACAGTGCACCCTCAGGAGTTGCGGCCCGCGACCGGCTACCTCTTCGATACCACGCCGCAGATTGTCAAATGCCGCGCCGGCGTGACGCATCAGGTTTTCGCCCGCTGGCGTTAGACGGACCGAACGAGCACTCCGCTCGAACAAAGTGGTGCTCATCGTGGTTTCGAGCTTGCGGATGGCGTGGCTGACTGCGCTCGGAGTCAAATGCAATTCGTCGGCCGCGTCGCTGAAGGAGCCGGTGCGCGCAGCCGCTTCGAAGGCCCGGATAGCCGAGATCGGGATACTCGACAGCAGCATGCCCATAAGTGAACCAGATTCACATATCCAAGACAACAGCGCGTTTGTCCCGGAAGCGCCCCGGACCTAGGAATGGGGTCAAGAGGGCCGGCTGCCTACCGCCGCGCCCGGAAAACTAGACACAGGGAGGATCGAATGCTGCTTCGCGGCAAAACAGCGATTATTACAGGTGCAGCTTCGCCCCGCGGGATTGGCCTCGCAACGGCCAGGCGGTTTGTCGAAGAAGGCGCTCGGGTAGCCATCCTCGATATCGATGGGCCCGCCGCCCAAGCCGCCGCGCAAGGCCTTGGCGACAATCATATCGGAGTTGCTTGCAACGTCGCCGACCAGGCGTCTTGCCTGAAGGCGGTCGAAACCGTCGCCGGCGCCTTCGGTCAGATCGACATCTTGATCAACAACGCCGGCATTACCCAGCCGGTGAAATTCCTCGACATCACGCCGGGCGACTGGGACCGGATCCAGGACGTCAATCTCAAGGGCATATTGTTCCTGTCCCAGGCGGTGATTCCGCACATGCAGAAGCGCAAGGCCGGATCGATCGCGTGCATGTCGTCGGTATCAGCCCAGCGCGGTGGTGGCATTTTCGGCGGACCACACTACTCGGCAGCGAAGGCAGGCGTCCTTGGACTTGCCAAGGCAATGGCGCGGGAATTTGGCGCCGATGGAATTCGCGTCAACTGCGTCACGCCGGGATTGATCGGCACCGACATCACGTCCGGCAAGCTTACAGACGAAATGAGGACAAAGATCCTGGAAGGCATTCCGCTCGGAAGGCTCGGGGAAGCGAAGGATGTCGCCGGAATTTACACGTTCCTCGCTTCGGACCTTTCGGCCTACGTCACCGGCGCCGTGATCGACGTCAATGGCGGGATGCTCATTCACTAAGGGAGCGATGGAGAGAAGGATGTCCACGAATACGCTTGTTAACACGCCGACCCTCGCGCAGCGCGCCCGAAACATTCGCCGTAACGCCCTGCGCATGGGCGAGGTTCAAGGCCAGGGTTACATCGCGCAGGCGCTCGATATCTCCGACGTGCTGGCGGTCGCATACTTTCACGCGATGCGCTACCGGCCGGAGGAGCCCACTTGGGAAGATCGCGACCGATTCCTTCTTTCTAACGGCCATTACGCTATCGCCCTTTATGCCGCACTTATCGAGGCTGGCATTATCCCCGAAGCCGAACTCGAGACGTACGGCTTCGACGAAAGCCGTCTTCCGATGTCCGGCATGGCCTCGTACACGCCCGGCATGGAAATGTCCGGCGGGTCCTTGGGACTTGGGCTGAGTATCGCGGTCGGCATGGGCCTCGGGTTGAAGCAGAAGGGCTCCAAAAGCCGCGTCTTCACGTTGTTCTCTGACGGAGAACTCGACGAGGGTTCAAAGTGGGAAGCGATGATGTCGGCTGCCCACCACAAGCTCGACAATCTGGTCGCGATCATCGACGTAAACAACCAGCAGGCTGACGGCCCCTCGAAGCAGATGATGGGGTTCGAGCCGTTGGTCGACAAGCTAGAGGCTTTTGGCTGGTTCGTACGCCGGGTAGACGGTAATGACATCGACGCCGTCGTGGCCGCCTTTGACGCAGCGAGTTTGCATACCGAACCGCAACCGCGCGTGATTGTCGCTGACACCCTCATGGGAAAGGGAGTTCCCTTCCTGGAGCAGCGAGAGAAGAATCATTTCATTCGGGTCGAGGCGCACGAGTGGAAACTGGCGCTGGCAGAACTTGATGCGGGAGACAGGTCATGAAGTCGGCAATCTCAACTATGCCCGGGAAACCGAAGCTCACCACCTCTGCGATGATCGCGTCGATCGCTGCCGAGGGCCAAAAGACGAAGCCGGCACCGTTCGGTCATGCACTCGTCGAGCTGGCCCGAAGCCGCCCCGAGGTCGTGGGACTCACCGCCGACCTCGGTAAGTACACTGATCTGCATATTTTTGCGAGGGAGTTCCCCGAACGCTACTATCAGATGGGTATGGCGGAGCAGCTGCTTTACGGTGCGGCTTCGGGCATGGCGGTTGAAGGATTTATGCCCTTTGCTACGACCTATGCGGTGTTCGCTTCGCGCCGCGCGTACGATTTCATCCATCAGACGATCGCGGAAGAAGACCGCAATGTTAAAATCGTCTGCGCCCTGCCCGGTCTCACCTCCGGCTACGGCCCAAGCCACCAGGCGGCGGAAGATCTCGCCCTGTTCCGCGCAATGCCAAACATGACCGTGATCGATCCCTGCGACGCTCATGAAATCGAGCAGATCGTTCCGGCCATCGCGGCCCACCATGGGCCGGTATACATGCGGCTGTTGCGTGGTCAGGTGCCGCTTGTACTGGACGAGTACAACTACCAATTCAAGCTCGGCAAGGCATCGCTCATTCGCGACGGTCGGGAAGTCCTGATCATCTCCTCTGGGATCATGACCATGCGGGCGCTGGAAGCCGCAAAGGAACTCGCCGGCGACGGCGTGGATGCGGCCGTACTGCACGTACCGACGATCAAGCCGCTCGACAACGAAGCGATCTTGCGCGAAGCCGGCAAGCCCGGCCGTCTCGTCGTCGTCGCAGAGAACCATACCGTCATCGGCGGCCTTGGAGAGGCGGTTGCGGCATTGCTGATGCGCTCCGGCGTCCATCCGGCCTTCCGCCAGATCGCGTTGCCCGACGAGTTTCTTGCCGCTGGTGCGCTTCCCACGCTGCATGATCGCTACGGTATTTCCACTGCCGAAGTTGCACGGCAGATCAAGGGGTGGCTGCGCTAAGCGCGCAGCGCCAATCGTCAAGTTCGACTGAGGAAACATCGCTTACGCGGCATCGCCGCGGGGAACGATGGCTGCTGCCTCACGGCCGGCGCCCGAGAACCGGCCGGAGCTGCAGACAAGAGCCGCTGCCGATGAACCGATTCGTCTCAACAAGGAGGATGCAATGACCCAACGTAAACCGACTGCCATAACTCGTCGCAAGTTGCTCCTGGCCGGCGCGGCCGTTCCGTTATGCGCCGTACTCAGCCGACCCGCTGCGGCGGCCGAGTTTACTTACAAGCTCGCAACCGGGCAGGACCCCACGCATCCGGTGAATGTTCGAGCCAAAGAGGCTGCCGATCGCATCAAGGAAGCGACAAGCGGGCGCTTTGAGATCAATCTCTTTCCGGCCAATCAGCTCGGCTCGGATACCGATCTCCTGACGCAGGTCCGCAACGGTAGCGTTGAGTTCTTCAACCTGTCCTCTCTGATCCTCGCCACCCTCGTGCCGGTCGCCGGTATCGTGAATCTGGGCTTCCTCTTCCCCAACTACGATGCCGTGTGGAAGGCGATGGACGGCGATCTTGGCACGTATATCCGCGCGCAGATCGCCAAGACGCCGATCATGACGGTCTCCAAGCCCTGGGACAACGGCTTCCGCCACATCACGTCGTCTGGTCGAGAGATCAAGACGCCGGAGGACCTCAAGGGTTTCAAGCTCAGGGTACCTGCCGCGCCCAATCTGACCTCGCTGTTCCTTGCTCTCGGAGCAGGACCGGCTCCGATCAACTTCAACGAAGTCTATTCCGCACTACAGACCAAGGTGGTCGATGGCCAGGAAAATCCCCTTCCGATTATCGCGACGGCGCGCCTGTATGAGGTGCAGAAGACCTGCAGCCTGACGGGTCACGTCTGGGACAACTACTGGATCCTCGGGAACAAGCGCGCGTTCCAGAAGCTTCCGCAAAACGTGCAGGCAATCGTCACGCGCGAGTTCGACCGTTCGGCCAATGACGAGCGGAATGACATCGCGAAGCTGAGCGATTCGCTGCGCACCGATCTGACCGCCAAAGGGATGCAATTCCTCGAAGTAGACCGGTCGATCTTCCGCCAGGCGCTGACGAAGACGACCTTCTATTCCGACTGGAAAGCCAAATTCGGTGAAGAAGCCTGGGTGCAGCTCGAAAAAGCTGCCGGAAAGCTGGGGTGACCGCCATGGAACACGCACACATAAATGGCACTGAACTCGTCCTTCCACGCCCAACGTCCGGGTGGCGCAAAGTTATCGTTGACCTAAACAGAGCGCTAAAGCCCGTTGTTGCCATTCCTGCCGCGCTATTGGTCGTCGCGGAGGTGATCGTCCTTTTCGTTGGTATCGTGTCCCGCTACGTTCTCCACGCGCCGATCGTCTGGTCCGACGAACTCGCCGGCATTTTGTTCCTTTGGCTCGCGATGCTGGGGTCTGTGGTGGCTTTCCAGCGAGCTGAACATATGCGGATGACGGCGATCGTCGGTATGATCCGTCCGGAAGCCAGATTGTTCCTTGACGTCTTCGCTACGGCCGCGTCGTTCGCATTCCTGCTCTTGGTCATTCATCCAGCGTACGAATTCGCGGCCGACGAAGTTTTCGTGACGACTCCCGCACTGGGAATAGTAAACACTTGGCGCGCCGCGGCCCTTCCCGTCGGCATTGGGTTGATGCTGATCGTCGCAACCCTGAGGTTGGTAGCCACGGCCGACGTCAAACAACTCGTGGCGGCCGTCGTTACCGTGGGAGCGCTGGTCGCGGTTCTGGCGGCACTAGCGCCAGTACTCAAACCGCTCGGCAACCTCAATTTGCTGATCTTCTTTGTGTTCATCGTCGGCGCGATGGTCTTTGCGGCGGTACCGATTGCCTTCGCGTTTGGACTTGCGACCCTCGGCTATATCACGCTGACAACCAGCACACCCGACGTGGTTATCATCGGCCGAATGGATGAAGGCATGAGCCACCTCATCTTGCTCGCGGTACCTCTGTTCGTGTTCCTGGGCTTACTGATTGAAATGACCGGCATGGCTCGGGCCATGGTCGGATTCCTTGCCAGTCTGCTTGGTCACGTCCGCGGCGGTCTCCAGTATGTGCTGGTCGGTGCGATGTACCTGGTCTCAGGTATTTCGGGATCCAAGGCGGCCGACATGGCGGCGGTAGCGCCTGTGCTTTTCCCCGAAATGACCAAGCGCGGCGCAAAGCGCGGTGACCTCGTCGCACTCTTGGCGGCTACTGGCGCTCAGACCGAGACAATCCCGCCGTCCTTGGTGTTGATCACGATCGGATCCGTGACCGGCGTGTCGATCGCGGCTCTGTTCACCGGCGGGTTACTACCAGCCATCGTGCTCGCAATCGGGCTGTGTGCGGTCGTGTGGTGGCGATACCGTAGGGAGGACCTATCGCACGTTCAGCGAGCGACGGGCCGAGAAATTGGTCGTGCGTTCCTGATTGCGATTCCTGCCATTGCCCTTCCTTTTGTGATCCGCGCCGCGGTTGTCGAAGGGGTTGCGACCGCTACCGAGGTCTCAACGATAGGCATCGTCTATTCGATACTGGCTGGACTCCTCATCTATCGCCAATTTGACTGGCGTCGCCTTTATCCGATGTTGGTTGAGACCGCGGCTTTGTCCGGCGCGATTCTCTTCATTATTGGTGCGGCTACAGGAATGGCCTGGGCGCTGACTCAGTCAGGTTTCTCGGCATCGCTTGCAAAGTTCATGACTTCCTTGCCGGGTGGCGTGCCAGTATTTCTGATCGTCACCATCATCGCATTCGTTATCCTAGGGAGCGTACTCGAAGGCATTCCCGCTATCGTGCTCTTCGGCCCCCTCCTTTTCCCCATAGCGCGCCAAGTTGGCGTGCATGAGGTCCACTACGCAATGGTCGTCGTTCTGGCGATGGGAATTGGTCTTTTCGCTCCACCCTTTGGGGTCGGTTACTACGCAGCATGCGCCATCAGTCGCATTCACCCTGACGAAGGTATGGGTCCGATCGTCGCGTACATAGTGGCCTTGCTCCTCGGCACACTTGTCGTAGCCGCAGTGCCATGGATTTCCATCGGCTTCTTGTAAGCTGCCAAAATGTGAGGTGCAGAAATCGTCCGCACCTCTCGCCGTTCCCATAGCTCAAGAAAGGATCGAAGGTGGGCTTCGGCGAGCTAGACAACTTGTTCGAGCAGTTCTTTGCCCTGGTCGAGGTGGCGGTCCGCCTGCCTCCGGGCACCGAGCGACGTAGCGCGTTCAGGAACGTACGCGACTTCGGGACACGCATCGATCAGATCGCCGCGCGACTTCTGGAAGAAAGACACGACGTGAAGCCGGGGCGCCCTCACTCGAGCCCCTAGCTAGCAGCGCCCCCCGGATGTCGCTGCGCTCCGGGCTACGGCTTCCCAGCAAGGCGCCGGCGTCAGCTCTTGTTCTTGACGCGGAAGATCACCGGCAAGGTGAAAGTCAGGCCTTCGTCCGCGATCAATGGCGGTGGCACCGGCACCGGATCGGAGCGCCGCACCATCGCCAGCGCCGCCTCGTCGAAGGCCGTATCGCCCGAGCCTTTTTCGATATCGGTCGAGAGTACGTGGCCCATGCGGTCGAGCGTGAAGCGAACCTGGATCTCGGCGGATTTTTGCTGCCGTTCCTTCGGGTACCGCTTGTGCTTGTCGAGATGCGCGACCAGCTCCTTCTGCCAGGTTGCGCGTGCACGCCGCGCGCTCTCGCCGGTGCCGATCACCGGCGCGACGGAACGCTGCCCTTCCGGAATCGCCTCCGAACTCGGCGTCGCGGTGGCTTCGGCGGCAACCGACTCGGTCGAAGCCGCGGTCTGCACCGCCGCGATCTTCGGATCGTCTTCTTTCGGCTTCTTCGACTCGTTCTCCGTCACCACCCGGTCGGCTTCTTCGGTCTCGGTCGGCCTGTCCTGCGGCAGTTCGGTTTCCTTGACCTCGGCCTTCTGTTCGGAGAGCTGAGGCGAAGCCGCGGAAGCATCGGTGTCCGGGCCCGGCGGCAGGTCGGTCACTTCACGGCGCACCGACGCCAGTTCGAGGCCAACCTCGATCGCCGACGCGCCAAGCGCATCGTCGGCTTCTTCGGTCTGCAAATGCGCAATCGCCAGCGCCGCGCCGCCGACGTGAAGCACGAGCGCGGTCACCGCGGCAAAGATCCAGAGCCGCCGGGAGGGCTTTTGCTCGTCGAGGCCGATCAAGGCTTTGCCGGCGCCGCTTGCGCCGCCGCATCCGGAACGCCTTCGAGCGCCACCAGCTTGATCTTCGAATAACCGCCGGCGCGCAGGATTTCGAGAACGTCCATCAATTCGCCGTAGGGCACGGCGCGGTCGGCGCGCAGGAAGATATGGCGTTCCTTGCTGGCATCGGCCATCGCATCGAGCGAGCGCACGAGGTCGACGCGCTTGACCATGTTTTCCCCGATCGCAACCGAGAGATCCGGTTTGATGCTCACATAAGTGGGCTTGTCCGGCTTCTTCTGCGGGGTCGCGGTCGAGGTCGGCAGATCAATCGGCAGGTCGACGGTCGACAGCGGCGCCGCCACCATGAAGATGATCAGGAGGACGAGAATGACGTCGATGAAGGGCGTGACGTTGATCTCGTGCGATTCCGCAAAATCGCTGTCGTCATCGAGGTCGTGCTCTGCGATCGACGCACCCATGGCCTACTCCGCTGCCCCACGGGCGCGCTGCCCGCCGCTGACGTGCGTGCGGTCGAGATCGCGCGACAATAACCGCCCTGCAGCGCCTGACGCACGACCGACCAGTTCCAGGTAGCCTTTCGTAACCCGCGCGAAGTGATTGTAGATGATGACGGCGGGGATGGCCGCGACCAGGCCGAACGCGGTGGCCAGCAGCGCTTCGGCGATGCCGGGCGCCACCACGGCGAGGTTCGTGGTCTGCGATTTCGAAATGCCGATGAAGCTGTTCATGATGCCCCAGACCGTGCCGAACAGTCCGACGAAGGGCGATGTCGCGCCGATGGTCGCCAAGAGGCCCATGCCGAGCCGGATCCGCCGTGCCTCGGCGCGCACGATTTCGGCAAAACTCGAAGCGGCGCGCTCCTTGATGCCGGCGTCGCTGGAAATGCCCGCCGACAGCCGCGCTTCGCGCATCGCCGCCGCAAGAAGGGACGCCAGCACGCTGCCCTTGGCGCCGAGCGCGAATTGCGCTTCCGCCAGCGACCGCGCGTCGGCGATCTTGGCCAGCGCCGAACGCAGCTTCCGCTGAACCACGGTCAACTCGATCATCTTGGCGATGAAGATGGTCCAGGTCACCAGCGAGGCAAAGGCGAGTCCGATCATGACAGCCTTGACCAGCACGTCGGCCGATTTGAACATCGACCACGGCGACAATTCGCGCAGCTCGGCGGCTGCCACCTTCAGCAATTTGCCCTCGCGCTCGGGCGGTGCCGCGGTCGTATCCGCAGGCGCAGCGGTCGCCGTCGGCTGGGCCGGCTGCGCTGCCTGGGCGGGCGCGGCTGGGGCTTGCGAAACGGCGGGCGCCTGCTGGACCACGGCTGGTGCTGTGGGAGCCGCGCCCTGCTGGGCCGACGACGGTGCCGCCAGCGACAGCATCGCCAGCGCCGAAATCACCGCAAATGTCGTGACGCGAGAAAGAGACATGTTCTTCATACTTCGGCCCAGCAGCGGATCAGGTTGTGATAGATACCGGTCAATTTGACCGTTTCAGGGTCGTCTCGCCCAAGCCGCCCCACCAGGGCCTGGATCGACGTATCGAGATCGAAGATCAGGCTGCGGGCGTGGGCATCCCGTACCATGCTCTGCAGCCAGAAAAAAGACGCCACCCGCATACCTCGTGTGACGGGCGTGACCAGATGCAAACTAGACGCAGGATAAAGCACGAGGTCCCCGGCCGCGAGCTTGATTTCGTGGGAACCATAGAGATCCTCGACCACCAGCTCGCCCCCGTCATACTCCTCCGGCTCCGACAGAAACAGCGTCACCGACAGGTCGGTCCGGATCCGCTGGCCGGTGAGACGATCTCCCCTCACTGCGTTGTCGACATGGAGACCGAAATGGTGCCCGCCGGAGGCCGCGTAGCGATTAAATAGCGGCGGAAAGATCTGCAGCGGGATCGCCGCCGAGATGAATCTCGGACTGGCGGTCAGCGCCGACAGCACGCGATTGCCGAGCGCGCGCGCGGCCTCGCTGTCCGGCGGCAGCTGTTCGTTGCGCTTGACCATCGCCGATTGCGCCCCGGCGGTGGAGCGGCCGTCCTCCCAGGCGGAGGCGTCCATGATGCGGCGGAAATCCGCCACATCATCCTTGCTCAGCACCTCGGGGACGCAAATCAGCATTCCACCTGTACCCCTAGAAGCGTGCCGAAAGCACCATGCTCACACTACGTCCCGGCGCCACGAACACGAACGGGGTCGCGCTCTGATACAGCGCATCGTAGTAGAGCTTGTTGGTGAGGTTGGCGACGAACAGCTTTGCCTTCCAGTTTTCGTTGAGCTTCGCTTCAACGAACGTATCGAAGCGCCAGTAGCTCGGCAGTTCGGTGCCCTGGTTGGCGGCGAGCAACGTGCCGCCGTACATTTTCGAGCGGTACACTGCCTGGCCACCGATCTCCCAGACATCCGTGAGCTGGTATTTCGTGAGCAGGCTGAACGACTGGTGCGCAACGTTGGCCAGCTTAAGCCCGACATTGGTGGGAAAGAGCAGCGGTTGCGCCGATGGAGCGAGCGACTTCGTCACTTCCGACTTCATCAGCACGAGCCCGCCGAACACGCTCCACTTGTCGGTGATCTTGCCGCCGACGCCAAGATCGATGCCTTGGATGCGATAGGCCGCGCCCGCGGTGATGCAGGATACATTGCCGGTCGTTCCGGCAGGATAGACACATCCGGGAACCGCGGCTGCGGCCGCAGCGTTGGCGATATTGCGCGACTCCCGCGCATTTTCCTTCTCGGTCTGGAACAGCGCCGCCGTCACCAGTAGATGCCGGTCGAACAGCTCCCACTTGGTACCGACCTCGATGGCCTTGTTTTTTTCCGGCCCGAAAATCTGATTCGGATTGCCGTTGAGCGAGGGCGACAAGCCGCCATACGCGGAGCTGGTGCCGTCGAACTCTGCGCCGACAGGGTTGGAAGACGTCGCATAAGCAGCGTAGACGCTCGCGATCGGCAGCGGTTTGAGCACCATGCCGAGGTTGAAGTTCGGCAAGCCATGCTGCTGTTCCTGCGCGTTGAAGACGTTCGCGACGCCGTTCACCGTGCCGAACCCGCTGGCTTTGATGTTGTAATCGTCGTAGCGAATGCCGCCGTTCAGGATGACGAGATCGTTGTAGTTGGCGGTGTCGAGCAGGTAGACGCTCTTGGTATCGATCGCGATCTTGGTCGGCAGTCCGGCCCAGGTCGGATTGGCGCCGACGTTTGCGAAAGTGTACTGAGGCGCATAGATGCTTGCGCCGGTTATTGCCCCAGTCGTGGTGCCGCCCGGAAGCTGTTCCGAGCTCAGGCCGGCATATCTGTCGATACTTGCGATTTCGCGGGAGACTTCCAGGCCGCCGAGCGCCGTATGCTTCCATCCGGCCAGACCAAACTTGTAGGTCGCCTCGGTCTGGTTGGCGATATTCTCGGTAACCTGATAGCGGCTTTGCGGATTGACGTTAAGCGTATTTGTGGTGGTGTTCGGCCCTTCCGGAAGCGTTCCGATGTAGTCGAGCACCGAGCGTTGAACCCTGCTCCTGTTGCTCAACGTCAGGTCCGGGGTAATCGCGACCTCGCCGCCGAACGACCCGATGTCCTGCTTGATGCTGTAATAGTCGCGATTGACGAGACCGTAGAAAGTGTTGCGGTTGACTCCAAAGTCCGGGTACGGGCCGCCCGCGGTGGCGGTGTACTGGGTCTTGGGCGCGCCGGGACGGTAATACGGCACGCCGAAATCGGGCAAGCCGTGCAGGTTGGTGTGAATGTAGTTCGCGTACAGCTTGACGGTATCGAGCGGCGTCCATTTCACCGCAACGAAACCGCCGTCGCGGTCGTCCTTGATATAGTCGCGGCCGGCGACGCCGGCATCCTGGAACAAGCCGCCCGCGCGAACTGCCAGCGTCGGGCTGATCACCTGGTTGACGTCGAGCACGACCCGTTTGGTGTGGTCGGTACCGAACGTGGTGTCCATATTATAGAAGCTTTTCTCGGTCGACGCCTGCTTGGTCACGATGTTGATCGCGCCGCCGGTGGTGCCGCGGCCGGCAAAGGACGAGGCCGGTCCACGCAGAATCTCAACCTGCTCGGTAAAGAAGTTCTCACGAACGCTGACGCCAGCATCGCGTATGCCATCGAGGAAAATGTCGTTGCGGGCATCGAAGCCGCGAATAAAGAAACGGTCGCCGAAGGCGTTTCCGCCTTCGCCGGTGCCGAGCGTCACACCGGCTGTGTTCAGCACGGCCGACTTCAGGGTGGTCGAGTTCTGGTCCGCCAGGACATCCTTTGTCAGCACTGTGATCGATTTTGGCGTGTTGAGGATCGGCTCGGGAAATTTGCCTGACGCCTGCACCCGGGTGGCCATATAGGGCGCCGACGGGTTTGCGTAGGGATCGCGGTCGGCGTTGAGTCCCCCCGCATTCGGGAACGGCACGGCGGCGACTTGCGCCGGCTGCGCGCGACGGGCGGCACGGCGTAGCGCGCTGCGGGCGCGAAGCTGGTCCGGCGAAGGTTTTGACGCAGCAGGACGCGGGCGAGCGACCGGGGCATCGACCGTCACCGGCGGGAGGTTGGATTGCTGCGCTTCGGCGCCGGAAAACGACGCCACCGCCATGAGGCCCGCGACCGCGGAAACCTTCTTGCCGGAATTGTTTTCAACCGTCTGACCGAGCGAGTTGACTGCCGCTTCAAACCGAAGCGACCTCGGTGCCTTCTGAAGATTCATTACGTGCCCCTGATCAATTTCAATTCGCGGCAAATCGACATGCAGCGAATGGTCCCGCACGGTAGGTACCGAGCGGAAATTTTGGGGTCAACGCGATCGGGGCAACAGTTCGGTTGAATCGATCCAGATCACAGCGATTCTAAATCACAACGATTCTAAATTGCTGTTTGAATGATTCTAAAGCTACTTTGTAAGCGTTCTAAAGAGATGCAGGAAACGCTACAAAATTAAGCATTAGCTGCATCATCGCCTTCGACAATCAATCGGTGCTCGGCGGCTTCATCAGTGAAAACAATTCATCGACGGTCGATTGCGCGATCTGACGAACGCGATCGGTGTTGTCCATGCCCGCGATGTTGACGCCCTTCACGACAGCTTTGATCTCATCGCGGAAGTCGGTGAGGAATCGCAAGGGGTCGGGCGAATCGTTCGCGACACGCGCAATCAGTCCCGTGATCAGAATCTGGCACGCCATCATGCGTCCGTTCAGTTCATCCATCCTGCGCCCCCGATCGTTTGCCGCTCGACGCGCGCGATATGGACGACATCGATCCCGCATTCAACCCTGCTTGAAAGTTTCGCCGCCGATCGCGCGCCATTGGCGCTGGCGCCGAACCGTGCCCACCGCGGCGTCAAACCTTTCCAATTGTTTAGGATTCTCAAGCCTTAGTGTTTGTACAGCGCAAGCGCGCCGACATTATATCGGCAATGCTGGGGACTTCCTTCAATTCATGAGCTGCCATGTCGAGATCGCGCGCCATCCGTTGGGTTTTGCTCACCGTAGCGATCGCTGCGCTGGGCTATTTGGGCTGGCAGCGATTCCAGGGCGAGGATCATCAGGCGCAAGCTGAAGCCCAAAAGCGCGTGCCTGCCCGCGCCGCCGTCCCGGTGCGGACCACCGTGGTCGAAAAGGCTGATTTTCCTGTCTTCCTGACCGGCCTCGGCACCGTGCAAGGCTTCAACACCGTCGTAGTCCGCACCCGCGTCGACGGTCAGATCAACCGGATCGCGTTTCAGGAGGGCCAGTTCGTTCGCGAAGGCGACACGCTGGTCGAGATTGATCCTCGGCCGTTCCAGGCAGCCCTCGATCAAGCCAAGGCCAAGAAAGCCCAGGACGAAGCCAACCTTGCCAACGCCAGCCTCGACCTGCAGCGCTTTACCAAGCTCGGCGAATTCGCGACCCGGCAACAGACCGATACGCAACGCTCGACCGTCGCGCAACTGACGGCACAAATTCAGGCTGATACGGCGCTGATCGAAAACGCCCAGACCCAGCTCGATTACGCCACCGTCAAGGCGCCGATCTCCGGTATCGTCGGGCTCCGCCAGGTCGATGTCGGCAATATCGTCAACGCCGTGACGCAGACCGGGATCGTGACCATCGCCCAGATCGAGCCGATCGCGGTGATCTTCACCGCGCCGGAAGACCGGCTGCCGGATATCAAGGCCGCGCTGGCCGCCGGTTCTCCCAAGACGATCGCGCTCTCCACCGACGGCAAGCGGGTGCTTTCGACCGGCACGCTTTCGCTGATCAACAACCAGGTCGACACGTCGAGCGGCACCGTCAGGCTCAAGGCCGTGTTCGATAACAAGGATCATGCGCTGTGGCCGGGCCAGTCGGTTTCAACCCGGCTGCTGATTGCGACGCTGAAGGACGCCACCGTTGTTCCCGACGACGCCGTTCAGCATGGCCCCAATGGCCTTTACGCCTACACGGTCAACAAGGAGAGCAAGGCCGAACTCCGCAGGATCAGGGTGACGCGCGCGATCGATGGCCGCTCCGTGGTCGACGAAGGGTTGTCGCCCGGCGAGCAGGTGATCACGGCGGGCCAGTTCAAGGTTCAGCCGGGCACGCTGGTGACGACCGCGGTCGCCAGTTCGGATCAAACTCTGGCCAAGGTCACCAGCGAATGAGCGAAGGAATCTCCGCACCCTTCATTCGCTATCCGATCGGCACCTCGCTGATGATGGCCGGCATCCTGTTCGTCGGCCTCGTCGCCTATCCGCTGCTGCCGGTCGCCCCCCTGCCGCAGGTCGACTTCCCGACCATCCAGGTCTCCGCCTCGCTGCCCGGCGGCAGCCCGGAAACCATGGCCTCGTCGGTGGCCCAGCCGCTGGAGCGCCAGCTTGCGCAGATTCCCGGCGTCGCGCAGATGACCTCGACCAGCTACCTCGGCACGGCCGCGATCACGATCCAGTTCGATCTGAACCGTCCGATTGATGCTGCGGCCAACGACGTGCAGGCCGCGATCAATGCCGCCAGCGGCCAGTTGCCGAAGAGCCTCCCCTCGCCGCCGACCTATCGCAAGGTCAACCCGGCGGACTCGCCGATCCTGCTGTTGTCGGCGACCTCGGACACGCTGCCGCTGACGACCGTGAGCGACGCCGTCGACGCCCAGCTCGCGCAGCAGATCAGCCAGATTTCCGGCGTCGCCCAGGTCATCATCGGCGGCCAGCAGAAACCCGCTATCCGCATCCAGATCGACCCGGCGAAACTCGTCGCCAAGGGCCTGTCGCTTGAAGATGTGCGGAGTCAGATCGCGATCACGACCGTCGACAGCCCGAAGGGCAATATCGATGGCGAGCGCCGCGCCTACACCATTTACGCCAACGACCAGTTGCCGAACTCAAAGGACTGGAACGACGTCATCATTGCCTACCGCAACGGCGGCCCGTTGCGAATCCGCGATATCGGCCAGGCCGTCACCGGGCCCGAGGACGCCAAGCAGGCGGCCTGGGCCAATGGCAAGCGCGGCGTGTTCCTCGTGATATTCAAGCAGCCCGGCGCCAACGTCATCGAGACCGTCGACAAGATCAAGGCGACGCTGCCGCGGCTGGTCGCGGCGATTCCACCGGCGATCAAGATCGAGGTGATCAGCGACCGCACCCAGACCATCCGAGCGGCAGTCGAGGACGTGCAATTCACCCTGCTCCTGACGATTGCGCTGGTCGTCATGGTGATCTTCATCTTCCTGCGCAGCTTCTGGGCAACCGTGATCCCGACCATCACGGTGCCGCTGGCGCTGCTCGGCGCCTGCGCGCTGATGTGGGTGTTCGGCTATACGCTCGACAATCTCTCGCTGATGGCGCTCACCATCGCCGTCGGTTTCGTGGTTGACGACGCCATCGTGATGCTGGAAAACATCACACGCTATATCGAGGAAGGCGAGAGGCCGATGGCCGCGGCCTTCAAGGGCGCCAGCGAGATCGGCTTCACCATCGTGTCGATCAGTATTTCGCTGGTCGCCGTGCTGATCCCGCTATTGCTGATGGGCGGCATCATCGGGCGGCTGTTCCGCGAATTCGCGGTGACGCTGGCGATGACCATTTTCGTCTCCATGATCGTATCGCTGACGCTGACGCCGATGATGGCCTCGCGTTTTCTGCGCGCGCATGGCGAGACCCGGCATGGCCGATTCTACCGATGGAGCGAAAGCGCTTTCGATGCGATGCTGCGCGCCTACGAGCGCGGCCTCGACCTCGCATTGCGCTGGAAACTCACGACACTGATGATCTTCTTTGCCACCCTGGGGTTGTCAGTCTATCTGTTCGTCATCATCCCAAAAGGCTTCTTTCCGCAGCAGGACAACGGCCTGATCACGGCCACCTCGGAGGCCAGCCAGGACATTTCCTTTGCTGATATGAAGCGGCATCAGGAGGAACTCGGCAAGATCGTGCAGGCCGACCCTGATGTGGCCTCGGTCGCGATGGCGATCGGCGGCAGCGGCCGCGCCGGCAACAACGGCAATCTCTTCATCACGCTGAAGCCGCGTGACGAGCGCAAGGCGACGGCGCAACAGATCATCGCCCGGCTTCGTCCGCAGCTGGAGAAGGTCGAAGGCGCCCGCCTCTATATGCAGGCGGCGCAGGACGTGCGGCTCGGCGGGCGGCCGACGCGAACCCAGTTCGAGTTCACGCTGCAGGACGCCGACCTCGCCGAGCTGAACGAATGGGCGCCGAAGATCCTGGCGAAGATGCAGACGCTGCCCGAGCTTCGCGACGTCGCCACCGACCAGCAGACCAACGGCACCACGCTGGAGCTCAAGATCAACCGCGACACCGCCTCGCGCTACGGCATCCAGCCGCAACTGATCGACGATACGCTCTATGACGCGTTCGGCCAGCGCCAGGTGACGCAGTATTTTACCCAGCTCAACACCTACAAGGTGGTGCTCGAGGTGCTGCCGGAGCTGCAGGGCAGCCTCGACACGCTGAACAAGATCTACGTGAAATCGCCCACCACCGGCGACCAGGTGCCGCTGTCGACCTTTGCCAGCTGGACCAGCGTGCCGGTTCGGCCGCTGTCGATCAGCCATCAGGGCCAGTTTCCGGCGATCACGATCAGCTTCAACCTCGCGCAAGGCGTGGCGCTGGGACAGGCCACTGACGCGGTGCAGAAGGCGATGGTCGAGCTTGGCGCGCCGACGACGCTCAATTCGAGCTTCCAGGGCACCGCGCAGGCGTTCCAGCAGTCGCTCGGCACCGTACCGCTGCTGATCCTTGCGGCGCTCGTCGTGGTGTATCTGATCCTCGGCATTCTCTACGAAAGCTACATCCACCCGATCACGATCCTGTCGACGCTGCCGTCGGCCGGCGTCGGTGCGCTCGCCATCCTGATGCTGTTCGGGTTCGATTTCAGCCTGATCGCCTTGATCGGCATCGTGCTTCTGATCGGCATCGTGAAGAAGAACGGCATCATGATGGTCGACTTCGCGATCACGGCCGAGCGCGACGAGCAGCTCGAGCCCGAGGCCGCGATCCGCAAGGCGGCGCTATTGCGTTTCCGCCCGATCATGATGACGACGATGGCGGCGCTGCTTGGCGGCGTGCCGCTGATGCTGGGCACCGGCACCGGATCGGAAATCCGCCAGCCGCTCGGCTATGCCATGGTCGGCGGCCTGATCGTCAGCCAGGCGCTGACGCTGTTCACGACGCCGGTGGTCTATCTCTATCTCGACCGGCTCTCGAACGCGTTTGCGCGATGGGGCCGTTCGTCCAATCCTAACCATGATGCGGATCTGGACGCCCACGGCCCGGTCAAGCAAGCGGCCGAATGACTTGACTTTGCGCGGGAACCGACACATCCGAAGATGGTTCTTTTCGGAGCCGGTTCAGTGAAAGTCTTAGTAAAATTTGCGGTCGCTGCCGCGGCGATATCAGGTTTGTGCGGCCATAGCCATGCGCAGGCGCCCAAGGCCAGAAACAACGCCGCGCCCGTGGCGCAGGCGACGCCGGCTCCTAACGCCGCTGCGGCCGAGGGAGCGAATACATCAGCGCCTCCCGGCTGGGTTGCGCGGTGCAGCAGCGCCAGCCGCGGCGCACCACTCGAATGCGCGATCGAGCAGAGCGCGGTTCTGACCAAGACCGGTCAGCTGATCGTGCTGATCAACATCCGCGTATCAGCCGAAACCCGCGCGCCGATCGCACTGGTGCAACTGCCGCTCGGGCTCAACCTGCCGGCCGGCGCCAAAATCCAGGTCGACGACGGCAAGACGTCCGAGCTGCAGATCCAGACCTGCGAGGCGCGCGGCTGCTACGCCAACCTCCAGATTTCGCCTGACGTGCTGGCCGCGTTGAAATCCGGCAAGCAGCTGAAGGTGTCGTTCCAGAACATGGCCAAGGAGACCATCACCATCCCGATGCCGCTGGCTGATTTCGCGACGGCGTATGAGAAGATCAAGTAAGACGGGCTCAGGTCTTGGCCCCGTCATTGCGAGGAGCGTAGCGACGAAGCAATCCATCCTTCGTTATGCCGCGCGATGGATTGCTTCGCTTCGCTCGCAATGACGGTGGCTACTGCCTAGCCATCTCCGCGGCACCCACCCCCTCGCCGTCCAGCTTCTGGTCGTCATGCATGTCGACCGTCACCTTCAGCAATCGGCCGGTGAATTCGAACGGCGCCTCGTAGTGCGAGACCGGACTGGAACGGTCGCGGCCGATGTCGAGGCCGGACCAGGAGATGAAATTGTTGAAGTCGAGCTGGGTCTGGATCGCGCCTGCCGCCTCGCCATCGATCAGAAGCGTATAGGCGGTCACGCCGGTGCGAGAGCCCTTGGCCGGCGGCTCTTTGCGCACCAGGCGCTCGACATGGACGCCGAGCCGATGCGCGCCCGGCAGCACCTTGCGGTTCGAGGTCACGATCTCATGGCCGCCGCCGATATTGAGATCGTGCACCAAGAAGCCGTCCTTGATGTAGAGGCTGTAGCCTGAGGTCGCATCGCCGTGGGCGATCAGCACGCCCTCGGCGCCCTCCTCGGCAATCTCCACATGGGCTTCGATGGTGTAGCTGCGGCTACGGACATCGGGAGCGACGTCGGTCGGCACGTGTCCCATGCCGGCGTGAAAGGTGAACTTGTTGCGTGCGCCATGGAAGCGCGCGGCGTTTTCCGCAAAGCGCGGGCCGAAGCGGTCGTCGAGCGGCAGCACGTTGTGCTTCTCGGCCTCGCTCCACCACAGCTTGATCATCGCTTCAAGCCGCTCGGGCTCCTGCGCCGCGAGATCGTCCGTTTCCGAAAAATCCTGCGCCAGGTGAAACAGCTCCCATTTGTCGTTCTCGAACGGCGTGCCCGAGGGATGGAAGGAAACCGCCTTCCAGCCGTCCTGCCAGATCCCGCGATGCCCGAACATTTCAAAGTATTGCGGCTGACATTTTGACGGCGCGGATGGATCGGCAATCGAGCGCGCAAAGCTCTCGCCTTCGAGCGGCATCTGGGCGACGCCGCCAATTTCGGCCGGCGGCGCGATGCCGATCAGGTCGAGCAAGGTCGGCGTCAGATCGCAGGCATGGACGAATTGATGGCGCACCTCGCCTTTGACGGCGATTTTCTTCGGCCAGGTCATGACGAAGGGATCGCGGATGCCGCCGCCATGGGTGTTCTGCTTGTAGCGGCGCAGCGGCGTGTTCGAGGCCATCGCCCAGCCGTGCGGAAAGTTGCTGTGCGAATCCGGTCCGCCGATATCGTCGATCCGGCGCAGCTTTTCCGCGATCGGTTCGGGACGGAAATTATATGGCCCCATCGCATTGACGAAGCCCCACGGTCCACCCTCCTGGCTGGCGCCATTATCAGACAAAACCAGGATCAGCGTGTTGTCGCGGATGCCGGCCGTATCGAGAAACGCGACCAGCCGCGCCAGATGCTGGTCGGCGTGATCGAGCATGCCGGCGAAGGCCGCCTGCAGGCGCGTGAAGACGCGCCTTTCGTCGCCGCTATGCTCTTCCCATGCCTTCACGCCGTCATTGCGTGCGGGCAATCGGGTTTCCTGCGGCACGATCCCCATCGCCTTCTGCCGCGCCATCCGCTGCTCGCGCTCGACGTCCCAGCCATGGGCGAACTTGGCGTCATAGCTCTTGATGATATCGATCGGCGCCTGGTGCGGCGCGTGGCAGGCGCCGAGCGCGACCCAGGTCAGCCAGGGAATGTCGGGCCGGTCGGCGGTGTGTTCGGCGATGAAGCGGATCGACTGGTCGATCAGGTCGGACGTCAGGTGATAGCCGTCCGCGAACGTTCCGGGAGCATCGATGTGCGTGTTGTCCGAGACAAGCTCCGGCGCGAACTGATCGGTTTCGGCGTCGAGGAAGCCATAGAAGCGATCAAAGCCGCGGCCGAGCGGCCAGCCGTCGAACGGTCCGGTGGCGCCGCTTTCGGTCAAAGGCGTGACGTGCCATTTGCCGACCATGTAATTGCGATAACCGTGCGGCCGCAGCATCTCCGCCAGCGTGCCCGCCTCGCGTGCAATCTTGCCGCGATATCCAGGGTAGCCGCTATCGAAATTGGCGAGGCAGCCGACGCCGACCGAATGATGGTTGCGCCCGGTGAGCAGCGCCGCGCGCGTCGTCGAACACATCGCCGTGGTGTGGAAGCCCGAATAGCGCAGGCCTTCGGCGGCGAGCTTGTCGATGGTCGGCGTTTTGATGGCCGAGCCGTAGCAGCCGAAATCGGAGAATCCCACATCGTCGAACAGCACGACCAGAATGTTCGGCGCGCCTTCCGGCGGCTTCGGCGCAGAGGGCCACCACGGCTTCGATCCCGCCACCGTCTTGCCGATCGTGCCGCCGAACGGTTTTGCGCTGCCTGCCGCCATGCTTTCCTCCCATTTTTTGGATGCGACCCGCGGTTGATCCGCCGGTTCGCCGGGGGCCACGGCAACGCGCGGCCTGCGCATTGCCAAAAACCATAATCCAAATTATCATTATGATTATTTCAAACGGAGACGCAAGTTCCGGATGCAGCAATCGGCCGAACTCGACCTCCCCGGCGTGACCCCGTCGCGGCAGAAGCGCAGCCGCGAAACCACGGCCGCCCTGCTCCAGGCTGGCGCGGAGATGCTGCGGACGCACAGCCTCGCGGAATTGTCGATCGAGGCGCTGTGCCGGCAGGTCGGCGCCACCGTCGGCGCCTTCTACAGCCGGTTCGAGAGCAAGGACGCCTATTTCAATGCCCTGATGGCGCTTGCGGCGCGTGACGGCGAAAGCCGGCTGTCGCGGATGAAGGAAGACAAGCGGCTGGCCGACGCGGGTCTAGCCGAGCTCAGCCGCCTCCTCGTCCGCGGCACCACCGGCTGGATACGAAACCATGAGGGCGTGCTGCGCGCAGCCCTTCAGCACGACGACACCAGGCCGGACCGATGGTCGACCTTCAAGGGGCTGGCGCGCGCCAACGTGGCGGACGCGACGCCCATCCTGCTCGGCGCCATGGGCCGGGGCAACAAGGCGGCCAAAACGCGCGCCATCGCCTTCGGCTTTCAGGTCGTGCTGGGAACGTTGGTCAACGCCATCCTCAACGATCCCGGGCCGCTATCCATTCACGACCAGGAAATGGAAGAGCGGCTCGGCCATTGCCTGCTGCTGTTGCTGCAGGCGGAGATGGCGGCGCCGACAATTCGCCGTTCGCGCGGGCGCAAAAAACAGCTTCGTCGTTCGCAGGCTTGACCCGGGAGCGCGGCAAATGCCGCCCGCAGCGACCCTGCAATTCGGCCCGAAAATGCCCCTCCTTCCGCGCTTGCCAAGGCCCGGACCGAGCGAGTAGAACGGCGCACCAGCGAAGGCGGTGATTTGAAAAAATCCCGCTCCAGCCGATTGCCCGGACATCCACCTAACATATTGATGTAACTGAGCAATTATTGGGGAATGGTGTAACGGTAGCACAACGGCTTTCGGCCTAGGCCGTTGAAATCCCTCACGTAGTTTTGCACCCCCCTACATTTTGATCCGGCTATTTCCGGCCACTTCTGAGACGTTTGCAAAACTCTTCTCGTTGTCCTCGGCGTTGAGCAGGCTAGCCAGGCGTTGCCATCCAGCCTGCTAGTCTAGAATTACCGAATGGAAACTTCTCGAAGCGGTGGAAGCTGGTCGAGCGCGCCGACTCCTTCGAGGTTCAGGACTTGGCCAGCCGAACGCGAGCCTTTGTTTATTTCTCCGACGATCCGTGGCGCTGCGTCTTCTGTCCGGGCTCCGAGCCCCCGGACGAACGCAAATCCGCGACCGCACGCCCGTGATCTTCACGGAGTCGGACACGCACGGGCCCACGCCGAATGTGGTGATGGCCGGCTTTATCGGCACGCCATCCTGCGCGGCGTTAAGCTCGTCGTCTCGGACGCCCACGAAGGCATCAAGGCCACCGTCGCCAAGGTGCTCAACGCCAGTTGGCAGCGTTGCCGCGTGCACTTCATGCGCAACGCGCTGGCGCATGCCGGCAAGAGCGGGCGACGCGTAGTCTCTGCCTTCATCGCCACCGCGTTTGCCCAGGATGATGCGGCGGCAGCCAGCGCCCAGTGGCGCCGGGTCGCCGATCAGCTCCGCCCCAAGCTGCCCAAGCTCGCTACCTTCCTGGACGAGGCCGAGACCGATGTGCTCGCTTACATGACGTTCCCGCCCCAGCATCGCACCAAGCTGCACTCGACCAACCCGATCGAGCGCCTCAACGGCGCGATCAAGCGGCGGACCGAGGTGGTCGGCATCTTCCCCAACGAGGACGCCATCGTCCGCCTCATCGGCGCGATCCTGCTCGAACAGAACGATGAATGGGCGGTCCAGCGCGCCCGGACGCTGGAAACCATCGCGCCGTTGAGCGATGATCCAATCGTCAGCCTTCCGGCTATCGCCAGCTGACCAACCCGGCTCTTGCCGGCGAACGCGGTGACCCGCCGCCAGTTACACCACGCCTGGGGACACGATCTGGCCAGGTCGGATTCCTTTTTATTTCGAATGACGTGAAATCGGACCTAGCCTGTGGGGGCGCAGATTTTTTGAGAAGGTCGCGCAACGGACGTACGAGGCAGATCTGCAAACTCAGAGGAATGGTAGTCCCAGCCTTCGGGCGTGGTGGTATAGATGTCGTAACAGCCGGTTCGCGACATCTCTGGCCTCAGAGGTTTTCCTGCGGTAGAGCAGTTCGCCGTCCTTGCACCGCGCTTTGATTGAAAAGCTCATTTCTCCTTCTTTTTCTTGTTCTTCTTGATGATTTCGGCTTGGCTCAAGGCCTGTGCCAGCGATTTCATTTGGTCGGCGACAAAGGTGTCAGCCGTGTTTGCTGCGACGCGCTCTGCGGTGGCTGCCTGCCGTCGAATTGCCTTGGCCATCTTCATGGAGGGGCAATTTCTAGCCCGCCCATGGTTCCTCGATCGTCAATCCAGACCGTTTTCATTGTTCAGCTTCCGCATCCCCAATGCGTATCTTGCGCGTTGAATCAAGCGTCCGTTCCACGTTTCGGTTTAATGCTCTCAGCGGGCCAATGCGCGCCATCATGGTCGGGCCGTTGAACTCGACGGTCAGGAGTAGACTTCAACCGCGGCCTGCCAATCTTCGAGCACCTGCTCGGCCTCGGGGACCTTCTGGATGTTCGCCGGCGTGCTGGCGCGTACTATGAACACCCCTGATCAGGACATCGTATTGACGGCCATCGAGGATGCCAGGCGCATCCTTGGGGAAGACATTGCACTCGCCCCCGCCACGCAAAGGAACGGGCACCATTCTCGATAGAGATGAGGTTTGTCCACGCCCTCGATCGAATGAAAGGCGCCAGACCCTCCACCTTGTGGAAATGGCCCACCCGGTGTCTGCAAGGCGGCCCGACGCAATCGTTCCTGTAGCTGGGTGTGATTCTTGGCAGAATTGCGCGCCTTGCCTCGCTATCTCCAGGATGCCATCGCGATCTTGCGCGACGGCAACGAACCCTCTCTTTTCGAGCCAGCGAAGTCCAAGCGCCAATTGCCTCAGGTCGTTTCCAGCGTGGCCGACTGGAAGCTTCGGGCTCGCCTCAAGACGTCTGCGGCTTGCCGTCTAATCGGCGACTCTGCTGTCTTTGATTGCTGCTGACGCATCGCGACTCCACCCACACTAGGCCAATTAAAATCCCGCGCCGCTCCCCAGTCTATCCGGCATCAGCTCAACCGGCCGGCACTGCCACTCGGTTCATTAGCCAGATGGCATATTCAGACGGGAGGGTAATCTTGGCAGAATTGGGCGCATGCCAGACGAGAAGTTTACCTTTGGAGAGATGCGGGAGTTGGGTGCCTCAGGCGTCGTCGTGTTCTGCAGCGACTATCGCTGCGCTCATTCCGTGAAGCTCTCAACCGATTGCTGGCCAGACCATCTACGGCTGTCGGATATCGAAAGTCTGTTCGTCTGCCAGGTTTGCGGCAACCGCGGTGCTGACGTTCGGCCGGACTTTAGTGGTTTGGGAAGAAAGGCCGTCCCCGAGCAACCAAGGACGGCCTAAGAGGCCGCAACTGGCCAATCCGGTGTCGCAAAAGACGGCCCGCGAGCAAGCAGGAATCGTTCGCTCGGCTAGCCAAGCACCTCGCGACCTTGGCGTCAGAAGTAAAACGCGCGATTGCGGAAAACACCAGCAAGGAACAAGGTTGAGACGCATTCGCCGGTCTTTGCCACTTTTTCCCGTAGTAATACGGAGAAGACCAGAACCAGCTTGTGAATCCGGATCAAGAGAACTTCAATCTTGATCAGGGGCAAATTTCATATCAGCGCGTAGTTCTCAAGACCCCAGCAAAACCCCGCTCGGCGGTACCTAGCGGGGTTTTATTTTGGCGTCCCATGGCGTGGTTCAAGCGGTTCTACGATCCGATTATCCTGCCGGACGGGCGCAAGCTGCTGACTTATCGCGACGCCGCCGAATACATCACTGCGCTGCCGAAAGCCGAGCGCGATGCCGCCGACTGGCAAGTCGCTATGGAAACGCTGTTGCTAGCTGCCGAACGTGACGGGCCGGAAATGCTGGCGCGGATCGCGGTCAAGCGGGCGCTGAACCGTCGAGCGGAGCGGCCGTTTCCTCCGCCTACGAAGCCTGCGAAAGCCTAGACACGGTCACCTTGTAGACGACAGCTCTTGTCGCAACAGACGTTCCCATTCTCCGCCGCGATAAGCCAAGATCAACGGCATCGTGCCGTCCGTCCATATGACGTCAAGAACCCGAAAGCTTTTGAGGTGGCCATGCCGCCAGACATTGAGACCGTTGGGCCGTTCCTGCTTGGCAGGGATAAACTCAATCGAAACTTGCTCGACCTGATGGATCAGCATTTCCACACCATCGCGGCTCTTGCTGGCGGTGCCCTTGGCCTTCACCAAATCGAGCGCCAGCTTGAACGCAGCAAGTGATTCCCTGTCCCACATGGCTGATTAAGTGTGGGAAAAAGCGGCAACTTCAAGGTTTTGGCGGGCGCCCAAGGAGCAGTGCATCGCCTCATGTTGGGGGCGGAAAGGCTGGGTACCGATTTAGGATGCTCTTCAGGGAGATTCCACATTCGTCGGGCCTACGTCGGGCGCGTCTGGCGTCTGATCGCATCGCTCGGTAATCTCGGCGGCTTTCTCGATCAGTGCAGCCGAGACCTTTGGGTCTGAGACCGTCTTAGCAAATTTGAGAAGCAGCGCTGCTTGTTTAGAACCTCCCTGCCAACCGCCACAACTACACTCCCCAAATATCAGGCACGCCCGGCCTGAGGGTCGTTCCGGATCGTGTCCCCAGGCGTGGTGTAACTGGCGGCGGGTCACCGCGTTCGCCGGCAAGAGCCGGGTTGGTCAGCTGGCGATAGCCGGAAGGCTGACGATTGGATCATCGCTCAACGGCGCGATGGTTTCCAGCGTCCGGGCGCGCTGGACCGCCCATTCATCGTTCTGTTCGAGCAGGATCGCGCCGATGAGGCGGACGATGGCGTCCTCGTTGGGGAAGATGCCGACCACCTCGGTCCGCCGCTTGATCGCGCCGTTGAGGCGCTCGATCGGGTTGGTCGAGTGCAGCTTGGTGCGATGCTGGGGCGGGAACGTCATGTAAGCGAGCACATCGGTCTCGGCCTCGTCCAGGAAGGTAGCGAGCTTGGGCAGCTTGGGGCGGAGCTGATCGGCGACCCGGCGCCACTGGGCGCTGGCTGCCGCCGCATCATCCTGGGCAAACGCGGTGGCGATGAAGGCAGAGACTACGCGTCGCCCGCTCTTGCCGGCATGCGCCAGCGCGTTGCGCATGAAGTGCACGCGGCAACGCTGCCAACTGGCGTTGAGCACCTTGGCGACGGTGGCCTTGATGCCTTCGTGGGCGTCCGAGACGACGAGCTTAACGCCGCGCAGG
>NZ_JAFCLU010000023.1 GCF_018130385.1 Bradyrhizobium sp. AUGA SZCCT0283
GAGGTCGATCGCAACGACAGGGAGAGCGCAGCACGCCGGCCCCGACCGAAGCGGGACCGGCTCGCACCGCCCTTGCCACGACCAAAACTGTGGCCGACATGTCCGGCCTTCTTTGCGGCCCGCATGACCTGGCCGACAAAGCTCTTCGGACGCGACAGACCACGCCCACTGTCGCGAATGCGTCCGGGACGAACGCGAACCTCACTATCGCGCTGTCTCATGATACCTCACCGCCAACTTTCGACGACCGACGGCGCTCGATACGTTGATTTGTCTGAGGTTTCGGCGTGCAGCGACGGCATGACCACTCTCGTCGCCTCGTAGAACCTCAACGCCATCAACCACATGCGCCCGACCGAAGGCGGCGCTTTTCCCTTGCCATCCCCGGTCGCTCTGCCCCTGCTCCCAACCACACACCGCCAAGATTGCGAAGAGCTTCGACAGAATGCGATTCAGCTCATTTGCGGCGGACGCGACCATCAGAACTGCATTCAAGGCAGCCGCCACAGCGCTACAAGCGGCAATCCCAACAGAAGACGAGCCTGCCACCGTGCTCGCGACCGTCCAGGGTGAAGCTGCTTCGCGCCGGCCGTTCGGCCTCCCTGGACGGCCGCGGCGCGCGGCGGCTGCGACGACCTTGGTCGGACGGAGGAATTGTGCCGCCCTCGATCGAACTGAGGAATGGCAGACAGGGTGCACATGGAATGCACGATCAATCCTCCCATGTCCACACGGGAAGTACGCGACCGATGACAGCCGTCGCTGGGGTCATTCCGAAGTAACGCCCGTCGAAAGAGTCCGCGGCTTGCCAGTTCATGAGGAAGAGCTTTCCGTCTTCGACGACGTCGCACCCTTCCCAGACCGGCAACGGCCGTCCGCGCCTGTCGCGCTCCCGCGCCTCGCCGACCGCGATGCCATCGACCGTAATGGTGCTGCCGCTTCTGCAGACGGTTTGTCCGGGATGCGCTAGCACACGCTTCAACATCGGAACTCCTGTCGGCAGGTAGCCATTTCGCTCCAGGTAAGTCGCCAGCGGCTCGGGCGGCTGAACAGCGACGAGTTCGGTGACGTAGTAATTGCTGGCCGTGCGCATGCGATAGAGGCCAAGAGGGACACTCTCTGAACTGTTCCAGATGTAGATTGGAAACGGCTTTGCGACGATCGTGCCGGCGAGAATGGCAGCTGCGCCGATCGTCATTAGGAGCGTTCGGTTTCGGGTCGTCACGGTGCGACTTTCCGCCGATGGAGCCAGACCTGATGGCGTGACTTTGTGTAGGCACGCGGGGTTTCGTTGACAGACAGGCGGTTGTGAACGTGATGCCAATAGTCGGGCGCGGCGTCGACAGGATCAATGCCGCGCGCCTCGATGGCATCGATCAACTGCAACACGCGTTCGACCTTTGGCCAGCCTGAAAGGCGCAAGAGAATATCTCCGCCGGGTTTGACGTAAGGGACGGTTGAGCAGCGCTGGCCCGCTACGACCGCCCGCAAGATGTCGATGCGGGAAACGACCGTCCCAAAATCGTTCGATACCCAGCGCACGAACGCAAAGATGCTGCCGGGTGCGAATGACAGGACACGCCTGTTACGGTCGAGAATCCTCTCCTCGGCGGCGCGACCGAAGCGAATTCGGTTCTCGATGCGCTTTTCGAGCCAAAGAAGCTCGACCTGCGTGAGATCGCTCATGCGGCCGCTCCGTCGACCCGGAGGTCCGACGGCCGCGGACGAGCACGCAGATCGCCCAGCCAGTTATGCACAGTGAGGAAAACGACGCCCGTTAGAAGAAATCCGAAGGATTTCTGGTTAGAAGAGTTACGGCGCTTCGAATGGGCCTGATAACAGACACTTGAAACCGATTCCGGTCCCCGATAGCACGAGGATCCGGTCCGCGATGGCACGAGGGTTGTGGTCCCCGATAGCATGAGTTGATTCACAGCTTATCTCCAACCTGAGGCGTGAGCCCGCGCTTGCGAAGCCGCTCCCCGAGCGGATCGTTGCAATGGGGCGCAAAGTTCAACCGTTCGATGCCGTTTTGGTCGCGCGTGATCGTCATAGCCGGGCAAGGTCTGCCGACGGACGATCTCGCGCAGGTCAAAGGCGAAGTGTTTGAGCGGCGAAAGACTTCCGGACTTGGCGTGGAGATGCAGAAAATCAAAACTCCAGCCGCCCTGCTGGCGACCGCCGTGCTTGCGGACAAGCCGGTAAAGCCAACGCTCGAGTCCGCCGGTCAAACCAAAATAGGCGCGATCGATGGTCAGCACGAGCGCGTCATCGAGAACCCCGGCATAGAACCAATCCGGCAGGATCAGTTCGAGGCCCGTTGGGCGCCCATTGGCGTCGGCCGTCTCCTTCCATTCGTTGATCCAGGAGAAACGATGCCGCCGCCGTTCTGCGGGCTGACGGATCGACATCAGCACCGACGTCGCCTGCAACCGGTCGAGACCAGCCTTAAGGCGATCGTAGTCGCGCGCGCTGGTGCCACGGCCAACGAAGGTCAGAATCTCGTAAGGTGTGGCGGCCATCAGGCGCGAGGTTTTCAGGCCCGCGTCACGCGCCTCGACAATCTGGGAAGCGGCCCACATCAAGACATCAGCATCCCAGATCGTTGCCATACCATGGTCAGGCACCGCTTCGACGCGAATGGAGATTGTGCCCGCACGGAAATCGATCGGCACAACGCGCTTTGACTTGGCGAGTGAGAAGAATGGATAGGCCATCAAGTCCTGTACGTCGCGCGGCGCGAGGTCACCCGGCAAGGCACGAAACAGTTCAAGCTGATTGCGCTCGGATCGAGATTTGTGCTGCATTACCAATGCTCCCGCGGCATCAGCGACGTTCCTGGCCCGCATAGGGGCGCAGAGCCGGGTGTTTCTTGGCAGGCAGGACAGTCCCCTTCCCGGGATCGGACGTCGATGTCTTGGCGCCGAGATCGGCCCAGGCCTTCAGATCATCCAGCGCGTAAACGACGCGGCCGCCGATTTTCCGGTAGGTCGGACCGGTGCCGTAGGTACGATGCTTTTCCAGGGTACGTCCGGAGAGGCCAAGATATCGTGCGGCCTCGGGCGTCCGTAGGAAACGTGGCGGCAGACCGGCCATGGGATCGGGCATTTAAGGGCTCCATGATGAGATCGCGCGACCGCTGGCGGTGCGAGCGTGTATGCGGTGATCATGGAGGAGCAGCCCCGCGCAGGGGGATGCCGAAGATCGAGGGGTGGATTTTCGATACCCTGAAGGGACTATTTGTCCTTGCGTCTTGGACGCAGCAGTTCGCGATAGCCGCCGCGCATCAAGGCGAGGCCGCGCTGCACGAGGCGGATGGTACGATTGCGCAGATCATGCGTTTTCCAGGCGCACTCCGGAATGCGCTTCTTGCCAAAGAGGCCTTCGGCGATCGCGCGATAGCTCTTGTTTTCACTGCGCCCATCCAGTGCGCGCAGAACCAACGCAAATCGCTGGCGCCGCTGCGGAGAAAGCCCAGACGGCGGTGGACCAGGAGAACGGCCGCTCAGCGTACGCCAGAGCGAATGGGCGGCCTGGGCGCGGAGTTCAAACGACGAGTCCATTGGCAGCTCTATTGATTGCAATGCGCCGGCTGCGGGTAATTCCTTCATCCACAAGCGATGCGTGGCTCCGCCGAGCCGCAGCACGGCATGCCAGCCATCCGTGTTCTGCCGCAACTCGCCGGGCGACAGTCTTGTCAGATCAAGAGCGATCGGTTGAGCTGAAATTTGCGACGACGAAGCCCCTACCGACAAAACCGTCGGCAGAACTTCAGGCGCCCAAAAAACGATCTGCTCGTGACAGGCCTTTTGCGGGTCAGCCGCGAAAAGACAAGCCCCATTTCTTCCGGAATTCGACCGGAGCGCCGGCGCGAGGATTCGCAAGCGTACAATAATGTTTACGGTATTCGGGATTACGACGGAGGCATTCCCAGGCGAGACCGGTCAGGTCGGCGTTCTGCAGTTTTGAATAGGCCTCGGGCGAGCGCCAATCGAAATCCGGCATTGTACTGATCCTCACGCGTAACAATGCCGCATTGCAACACTTTAAATGTGGGCCATTTATGGTTGCATAACGTATCCCACCGTTTAGTTACGCGAATTATCTGCAGCACAGAAGATTCTTCCCTCCCGATTTGATTCTGCAGATCGTTATCCTACCGATCGGTGGGTCCGCTGCGCAGCAAATGCCCATAGCCGTGATTCGCCATCCACTTGGCGCGAGCCAGATGGCTATCGAAGGCGCTGCGTGCGCGCTCCGGGTAGCGTTCGGGATCGATGTGAAGAACGATTCTTGCTACCTCCCGCCAGTCCGCATTGTCAGCGTCAGCATCCAGCAGCCGAAGATAGGTGACGACGTGTTGCTCGTCGTAGGCCATCAGCACGGGATCATCCGGTGCCAGGTCCGCAACATCGGGATCAAGCGGGGGTGACGGCATGTAACTCCTTCGAGAGGCGACGCGGGGTGCGCCTGTCCCCATTCAGCGATAGCCTCACTTTAGTCCTATTCGGCGCAGTTCACAGCCAAGCTTTGCAAAGGCTGCCATTCGGCATCCGAATGCCCATGCACTTGGGAATACATACTATAGGAGATAAACCTCATAGTATGTAAAGAAGCAACTTGCGCGAATGGATATGCGCAAGTTGGTTGGCCGAAACTTCGAGCGATTGCGGAAGCAGAAGGGCTTCACGCAGGAGAAGTTTTCGGAAGCATCCGGCTTTACCCAACAATACATCAGCGGTCTCGAACGCGGACGTCGCAATCCGACCATCGTTACACTGTTTGAACTCGCAACGACCTTAGGCGTGAGCCATATCGATCTTGTGCTACCAGATGATGATGCGCGCAGCGACCGGGCCAAACTCTCCAAGAAAAAGTGAACGATTCCATCCTAATATTTGGCACTGACGAATGTGCTTTTGCGCGAGCCGGGCCGAAAGCCCGGCGAGCGCCGAACGTGGAGGCGATTGAGCACGAAACGGCTCCCCTTTCCTTCCAGTCCAAGCCTAAAGCCCTAAATAGGTGCGAGCGAGCACCGGAATCCTTCATGCGGAATAAGGATGCTTTCAGGCTTGGGTTTTCCCTTGCTGACACTGCTGTGATGATGTTCGTCGCTGTTTGAAAATCCACTCTTCTGATGGAAGCGACTCCCACCCTCTTCGGTAAACGCAACGATACCCAATGGCGAGCGGTGCTCGCGCCGTTGGATAACCGTTGATGCCGTCAGTCTGCCGATTTCCGTAAGTGCCCCGCCCGATACCAGGCGGGGCACGTCGGGGATGCCTCAGTCGGCGTTGGCTTTGCGGCCGCGGGACCAGATGAGTGTGAAGGTCTCCCCGTTCTCGTCCTCAAAGAGGTTCGCGTAGATCGGAGCATTGAAGCTCGGATCGTCCAGCTTGACCGAGAGGTAGTCGCGACCTTCGCCGGATCGCTTGGACCAGGCTGCACCGATCTCGGCTCGGCCAACGAACGCGCGGTGGCTCGGGGCGTTCTCGCTGCTGCCGTTCGTTTCGGGGATAAGGCGGACGTTCCTGGCCCGGAAAGTCAGCGTGACGATTTCGCCGACGAAGCCGTTTTCAGTATTGGTGAAGGTGCCGATGTTCGCCATGATGGTTCTCCTTGATCTCTGTTTCCGAGCCGCGACCATCGCGGTCTCGATGGCGATCGACAGGCCGAAGACGATTGACGCGGCATCCGCTTGCGGACCGAAGCGTAGCGGAGGATGTCGGGCGGGCGATTTTCTTGCCTCGCGAGGAATGGCGGCGTAGCCGCCAGGGGAAGAAAGTCGAACGACGACATTGCGGCAGGAAATCGAGGCGCAGCCGGTCTTCGGCTAGATCAGGCCATCAATGAGACCGAAATGGTGCGAGCTCCCGGAACAGAACCCCAAGGAGAATTGGCGATCATCCTTGGCCCGCAACCTCAAACGCCGGCGTGGCGCAAGGGCCCCGCTCCCCCTGCAACCAACACGTACTCCCACCCAAAGCACTGGCCGGCAAACGCCCACCCGCGCCGCCGCCATCGCGCCAGCAGAGGGTAAGAGCTGATCCAAGCGAACCGTCGGCAGCCGCTCTCCTCGATACCGTCGGGCAGCGTATCCGAACTGATATTCGCTCCGATCAAACTCGTAGAGGCGAGGAATGCCGCACAAATTTCATCAGGCCGGGGCCAGGAACTACGACGCCGCCGGTCGCCGTCCGAACATGCCCGGTGCCGCGGGCGAGAGGACCGCAAACCGTACCCAGGCTGTGGCGCCGACGGCGATGGAACCCATCACGGCGAAGATTTCCCGCCAGAGACCTGACGTCATCGTGTGACCTGATAGCTCATAGGCAGCCTGATAGCCGGCGAACGCGGCCGGAACGGCAAAAGGCAAAGCGATCACAACGCGGAGAATTGGCACGCGTAGTAGCGTGAAGACGAATTGCCCAAGCACCAGCACGATGACACTCGCAACCACACCAAAGACGGTAGCACCGACTGGACCTGTTCCAGCTTGATAGACGCAGAGGCCCACGGTCAAACCGAAGAAGGTCGGCAGGGCATTAGTCGCGAGCCCGAAAAGCGCCCGACAAAAGATGCCCAGGCCAAGAATGTTGAGAAGAATGCCGATAGCAATCACGGTGATGGCTCCCACAACACGATTAGGGATCACGCCTTCCACCACCACGGCGCGCCAGGTAGGATAGCAGACACCTATGCGATCTGTGAACGATTTTTGCCGACGGTGCGTCGGTGTCGCAGGCGTATAGTTGCACAATGCGAAGGGATAGCAGGCCTCAAATTCTATTGGTCGCGGGGCGCGATTGTCGTCGAGTGCGGGCGGCGCTTACGCGCCGCTGCCAAATTTCCAGACGGGGATGCCGAGCTTTTTTGCCTTGTCGGCGAGGTTCTCCTGAATTCCGGTGCCCGGGAAGACGATGACGCCAATCGGCAGCACGTCGAGCATCTGGTCGTTGCGTTTGAAGGGTGCTGCCTTGGCATGTCTGGGCCAGTCGGGCTTGAAGGCGATCTGAGGGATCTTGCGATGATCGGCCCATCGAGCAGCGATGCGCTCTGCGCCTTTCGGCGACCCACCATGCAGCAGCACCATGTCCGGGTGCTTGGCACGAACTTGATCGAGCTTGTCCCAGATCAGGTGGTGGTCGTTGAAGTCGAGACCGCCGGTAAAGGCAATCTTTGGCCCGGCTGGCAGTAGTAACTCGATCTCGGATCGGCGCTTGGCTGCGAGAAAGTCGCGGCTGTCGATCATTGCTGCCGTAAGCGCACGATGGTTCACCATGGAACCGCTGCGCGGATGCCAGTGCGACCCGGTATGACGCACGAAGTGTTCGGCCGCCTGGTCGCGGAAGAATTCCATGGTGTTGCGGCGTTCGATCAGTGTGATGCCCTCAGCCGTGAGGCGTTCCAGCTCGACCGAGCGGATCTCGGAGCCGTCCTGATCACGTTGACTACGCCGCTGCGCCTGCTCGTTGTCGTCGAGTTCGCGTTCGATGCGCTCGTTGGCACGGTGAAAGAGATTGACGGTCGACCATAGTAGATCCGCAAGGTCGGGTTCGAGGCGGCTTTCACTTAAGGTGGCGACGAGGGCGTCGAAGATATCGGCGACGGCGGTCGTGACGGTGCGGGCTTCGGGCAGCGGCCTCGGGTCAGGTTCGTCCTGAAAAGGCCGGTAGCCGTGGAGTTGGAGTTCGGTGAGGATGTGATCAGTCGGGGATGATGCGTGCGATGGTTCAAAGCTGGTCTCGTCGTGATCGGTGGTCATGGCGTGCTTCCTTTGGTCGGATTGACCGCGCCCATCGCGGCCTTCGTGGCGACAAAAGGCGGCGGGGCGGCCAGGACCTGCACCGCGAAGCGAAAAGCGAAAGCGGCCGAAGCGAAGCGGAGGATGGCGGAAGCCGACTATTTTGGTTCGCGATGTAAAGCGGCCTCCCCTCAGGTCTCATCGCGCTTGCGATGGGGCTAAAAAAATGGCCGCGACGGAAAATAGTCGGCGGAGCCCTTGCGGGACCGGGCCGTTTGCCGCAAAGGTCGCCCTCTCAAGGAGGCCGTGGGTGCGGCTCCTCTCCGCCCACCAAGTGCGCACTGACGATCCGGTTCGATGGGATCCTGAGAAGGCCTTCGCTCGTGTTCTGGGCGTCCATTCAGGCCGACAGGAATCGCGTGACATCTCCAGAAACGACCTGTCCCCGCAAAGCCCCGCGCAGCGCTGTGACGCCGAACCGGCGCAGATCGTCATTGAAATCGTCGCAGCACGGCGACAATGCAACCGCCTCGATCCCGGCCGTGCGTGTCCGGTCGACCAATTCCGCCATCGCGCCATCGCCCGCCGGATCGTCGTCGCGGACGATATAGAGCCGACGCAGCGTCCTAGGAAACAGGATGGCGGCGAGATGTGCCGCTGAGAGCGCAGCAAGCATCGGCATTTCGGGCATGGCACAAAGCAGCGACAACATGGTCTCGATACCTTCGCCGGCGGCCGCAACGTCATCCACCGCACCGAAGCGAACCGCGTTGCCGAGGAGATGACCCATCGCACGCCGCGGCGTGTCGATCGGTGCCTTGCCGTTGCCCGAAGAGCCAAGCTCAGAAGGCGCAAGGTAGGTGCGATGCACGCCTGTGATCGTGCCGCCAAGATCGGTGACAGCCGTGATCATCGCCGGCCAGGTCTCGGTTGGCGAATGTTTGTCCGGGCGATAGTAGCAACGCGGATGAAAGCGCAGACTGGTCGTCTGCGGTAAAGCCGTAATCCCGCGTGTTCGCAAATAAGTCTCAACGAGCGTGCCCGGGACCGGGTGCGACATGGCGAACAAACGGCGTGCCGATTCCGTCGATCCAGCCGGCGCCAGACGCGATCGAGCCGCCGAATCCGGTTCAGGCCGTGGCAGGCTCAGGAATCTCCGTGCCTCGGTGGCGACGTCGTAGAAATCGGCCAGGCCGCAGGTCTCGCGAATGACATCGAGGAGGTCGCCATGCTCGCCCGTGGCGGCGTCGGTCCACTTGCCGGCCGCGCCCCTGCCGGATTTGCTCCCTTCCAACCGGACGAACATGGATCGACCAGGGGTATTCTTGACATCCCCGACCAGCCAGTAGCGACCGGCACGTCGACCATTCGAGAGATAGTATCGACACACCGCCTCGGCCTCGCGCGCGAGACGGAGTGCCAGTTCGCGAGCTTGCCCCGGCATGATCACGCCGCTCGTTCCGCGACGCGTTCGATAGGGTATCCGTCCAGAATCCTAGCGAGCGCGCTCACGCCTCCGTCGTCGGTCGGGACGAACATGCGCAGCTTCCACGAGATGATCTCAAGGAATAGCCCATAGGCGCGGAGTCGATCCCGTATTGCGTCGGTGAAGCCGGTCAACTCGATGCGATGCTGCTCGAGCGTCATGCCATCGTCGGCATAAACCCCGGGCAGCTTTGTAGACACCGATGCGAGGCGCAGGCGCTGCTTGACGATCGCTGGCGTCACAAAGTGGCGTGCCGCTATTTCCTCCTCGGTCATCCCGTCGTCACGCAAACTCTGGAACGCGCGGAACTGATCAAGCGGATGCAGGCCGACCCGTTCGTCATTCTCAGCGAGGGAGTCATCCTCGGCGATCCCACCGTCACGGACGACGCAGGGGACAGGTTGCGTCTTCGCCATCCGCTTCTGCTTCACCAGCAGTTCGAGCGCCCGGTAGCGTCGTCCGCCGGCGGGCACTTCGAATATGCCGGTCTCGTGGCCATCGGCGTCGACGACCGCCCGCACACTCAGGCTTTGGAGCAAGGTGCGCTGGGCGATGCTCTCTGCCAGTTGCTCGATCGAGACGCCGGCCTTCACGCGCCGGACGTTGGACTGGCTGAGCACCAGCTTGTTGAAGGGAATATCGCGGGACGGGCTGAGTTTGATTTTCTGAACGGCGTTTGCCATGTCGGTTACTCCACGACGGGCGGCCGCGAGACTCTCTCTCGGCCTCCGACCCGTCACAGACGATCCGGCTCGCCTCTCACTCTCTGACCCACGACAGCAACCAAAGGCGTGCCTTACCAGGGCGCGCGCGAAGGGCCGACCCATTGGTTGATTGGAAATGAGGTCAAGCCTGTCGACTCCGGCATGACGACGAGATAGGTCGCGGGCAAGATCAACATGGCCGGCCGCACCCGCGGACGGGTGAATCGACTCTCTTCTGCGCAGGGCATCGACGCGAACGGCCGAGACGTTGCAGGGCTCAGTTATCTAACATTTTGCCGTTTTGAGGTGCGCTTCTAATCGATCAGCTTTGTTACGGCTTCCGGTGCTTCCAGGAAGGCATATGGGTTCAAGAACTGGCGTCGCCAGAGGAAGTTTCGATCGACCTGACTGAGCTTCGCCTCGTCACATGTAGCGGACCAGCGCCGCTTGATTGTTTCGACCTGTTTGGTGGCAAGCGAGATTGCCTCGGCGTTGCTCATCAGAAACAGCGGTGCCGCTTTCAGGCATAGAGCGATCTGGCTTGCACGCTCCTGACCCATGATCAGCATGGCTTGGGTGGCTTCTCCACCTGTCCGATTTTGCGGACAGATGTCATAGGCAGGGGTCAAGGAGAGTTCCTTGCCGTTCCAGAATGCGGCGTGATTGCGCGCATGGTCATCGGTATTTCCGCAGAGAATGTTGAACAGCATCCGTGCAAAGAGCTCTTTGAGCGTCTCCCTTGGCGCTCGAAACCTGTGGCGAATGATGGTCGCGAGTTGCTCATAGCTGGCATAGCGGGCCATGAGTTCATCGAGCTCGAGCAGCGTGAGGGCGGAAACCATGGCTTTCCGGCTCCAGCCTCCTTCCACTTTCGCCCGATCAAAACGTTCGATCAGTAGGACGTCCTTTCCCGCCGCGCGCTCAAGGCTCGCGGGAGCGACGGTCAAACCGACATCGGCGGCCAGACGCATGGCGATGTACTCGGCCTTGACGACGCCGTAGAGGTCGTTCTGCGATGAGAATTTCGCAACAAATTTCTTGTTGCCCGACGAAATCATCGCCTTGGGGCGTGCGCCTCCGATCGAGCTTCCATGGAGAAGGGCCCGGTCGAGTTCGGCCGGCAGGGGAATTCCCTTTTCAACCAGTGCTGCGGCGTTCAGGAGTTCGTGGAGAGGGACCTCGGCTCCTTCTCGCGCCACGTAATTCGCAGGAGACGCCTGAAAATCCAGTGCGCCGATGCGGTCTGAACCAGATTCCAGCAGAAAGGTGAGCTCATCGACGCTACCCGGATCGACATTCTTGCCTTGAACTCCGAATTTTCGATTGATGATGATACGGCGGCCCCAAGCGTCTGGAGCCGCATCTCGGATACAGTTCGGCATGCTCAACCCCGCCGTGAGCGGCAAAATTCCGCTCCGCAGCGGCAATTCCGGTTCGTAGAGCGGAATGGCATCGTTGCGCGCGAGGTAACTTCGCCCGTAGTTGAATACGAGTTGCTTGCCGATTGCCGATAGAAGGCCGGCGACCACGGGTTCTGTTTGATCCGAGAGCCAGACCCAGACAAAGGCCTGAGTGTAGTTGGCATCAGAAGTCATCGTCGGCCTCAAGACGTGGATTGCGAACCGATTTCGGCAGCAGCGCCATTATTTCGCGATTGGCTTCGACGGCCCTGGATAGTGCTGTCTGATCGGTATCGAATAGTCGCACACCGACAATCGTCGCGACCTCGAAGACCGCGCCGATCGTGCATCCGGGGTCGCCCGTCTCGATGCGCCGCAGGAGACCGCGCGAGATCCCTGCCCGGTCGGTCACATCGATGGCCTTGAGCTTGCGTTCGATGCGCGCTTTGCGAATGAGCTGGCCGAGAAGGGCCACCGCGTCAGCGGCATAAGGGGAAAGAGGGCGTTGGGTTTTCGGCATCAGGGAAGGTCCATGAACGGCGCATATTAGCCTCTACGGTCCTTTTATAGCTCCGAATTCCAGATCGTCAAGCTAACGGCTCATAAATAGCTCATCTTAAGCTAAATGGACTATTTATGGATCAATCGTCCCTTTGCAAACGCTCAAGAGCCGCACCGGGCCCAAACCGAACGTGGGCCCGGTGGCGATAGCCCCCTGTCGGATCTAGCTTCCAATTTCGTTCCCAACCGGTGACTGGCGAAATCGCGCCGAAGCGAAGCGCAGGCAGGAGAGAGAAGCAGCCGCAGGAGCGTCAGCATAGCGCCGACGCGAGAACCGCGGCGGGACGCGGGACCGACTGCAGTCGCGAGACCGGTTAAGAAGGCACCCGCAGAGGGGCAGTGATAACGACGCCGGAATGAAATGACGGCGGGACCCGAAGGCGAGTGCCTCCGGCGAGCGACTCATGATCGCGCGAGGGATCGAAGCCGGATGGCCGAGACGCCTTGCGGCTCGGTGCACGAGAGCCCGGTCCGCGGCCAGCGGACGCGCCCAACGCTGAAGGCTGTCGCGCCATCACTTGAATGTATCACGGAGAATTCCTGCGAGGCGAATGCCGGTTCGGGGCAATTGCACATCGATTCCAGGCGTAACTCGAACAGTGGTAGCGGCCTGCTTTGACGTCTGTCATTCCGACAAGGGAAAGCTTATCGCGGTTTCAATGTATGCTGAACGACAGATTTGTCGGATTGAGCGCTGATGATCCACCAAAATCATCTGACTCTCGACCAGCGGCGTGAACAGGCACGATGAAAATCGTGCCGCGGTTAGCGGCTCGCGCCGCTTTATGGTCTACCCTTATGCCTGCGATCATCTCCGGCGGCCCACGAAGCATGTTTGGGGGCGCCATTGGTGACCCCCGAGACGCCCAGCGTTCCTGCATCGTGCTTCACGATCCCCACTTGACCGTAGGTGCAATCCAGACGGTCCGTACAGTGCCAAACCAACAGTAGGTCATCTTTCGTGCCAGCTTGCGAAAGAAGTACCAGGCTTTGCCAAGCGACTACACACACGAGACTACTCTGATCGCATCACCCGTCCTATTTGCACTCTATGCCTGCCAATTCCCACACCAGATCTCGGCACCCCTTTTTCTCTGAAGTCTTCTCGTTTTCCGTATCGAAAGGTCCGGTCGACAAAAGGTGTGGAAGCATGCAAGAAAAGATCAATGGCAAGCTGAACTATCTAGATCAGTACTTTGTGGGTCTTCTGCTAGGGCACCGTCTTACCAAAGAGCGTGCCATTCCGTCGGAGCCATCAATTCGGCGTTCAGACGATTGACGCGTTGGCGCACGAGCTGCCGCTCATGCCATCACGCACTCCCCTTCCTGCCCGTTATCCACCCATCGGCACATGGCCTGCACTCATGCGTGCCGACATGGCCGCCGCCTATCTGGACTACCGCAATACAGGTGAACTCGCGCGCGCCGTGGTGCGCGGCGAGGCGCCACCGCCAACTGGCTATCACGGAATTGGGCGCGCTCGAGAGCCAGTTTGGTCGAAGGCCGTTATTGATAACTTCACGGCACCAGCCAGGGCCTTGGATCTAGATAGATCGGAAGGCAAGGATTTGTCCTCTTTGGTATGAAACCGCCCGACACTGCATCGAAGTTTCCCCGCTACTGCCGGCGAAAACCATTGAAGAGTGGTCGATGGGCGTACTTCTTTGAACCGCCGACTTGGGCCCGCAAACAGAGCTGCCCCGTCAAGGCTGAAGCGCTAGGGGCGGAACGCCTAGCTGCCATAGAGCGAGCCGAGAATGTCCTGTTGCCTGCGTTCGACAGCTGGCGCTCAAGAGGATTAACCGACATGGTTCCAGCTTTTCCTGTACCGGGCACCTTCGATTGGCTGGTCCGCGTCTTCAAAACACATCAAAAATGGAAAGAGATCGACCACAAAACACAGCGCTTTTACGAGCAAGGCTTGGCACTTTTCGCCAACCACAAGCTGAAGGATGGCAGCCGCGCGGGCTCGAAGCAGATTACAGACTTTACAAAAGGATTCGTCGACGCAATTTACGCGAAGCTGCTCGTCGTGGAAAACGAAGACGCTAATGGTAACATCGTCAAGCGCGAGCGTCGTCGCTTTGCAAATGCAGCCATGACCGCTTGTAGGCGCGCCTGGTTTGTTGGTCAGCGCGCTCAGGAAACAAAAGTGCCGCAGATCAATCCATTCTCGCGGATGGGCCTAAAAACGCGCGCGCCCGGCCAACCCGCGCGTGAAACACCCACGGCGACATGGGACGAGCTTATCGCATTCAGAATGACCGCAAAGAAACTCGGGTACAGCTCCGTGGGAACGGCGGCATTGCTGACTTGGGAATGGTTGCAGCGCGAAGAACACGTGTTTGGTGCCTTTGAAATCTCGCACTATCGGCCCAAAGAGCGGCCGAACAGCGTGAAAATCGTGCATCCGAAGAATGGCGAGGAAGCCTGGTGGCCCCTGTTTGACGAAACCGGCGAGCCTCTTTTCCCCGAACTGATGGCGGAGCTCGACGCCATCAAGGAAACGACCGTTTTGGGCCTGATTTTTCGGCGCGATCATAAGCATCGCAGGTCGCATATGCCGCTCCCATGGATTACGGAGCGCAAGGATCTGCGTTATCTCCGGAGCGTTGTAAAAAAGATAGTCGCCGCAGCCGGGCTTCGAACTGAACTCTCATTTACCTCGTTCCGTCACGGTGGCTTCACGGAAGGTGCCGACAGCGATCTCACAGATGCTGAGTTACGCGCCGCGGCCCGTCATCGATCGACACGCCAACTACCAACATATGCCAAGCGCACGCGCAAACAGCTGATCTCGGGCTCCAAGAAACGTCGTGAGGAACGAACAAAAGCTGCCCTAGTCCCTTCTCGGGATAACACCTAACAAGCATCGTAAGTCATTGGATCTACTTTCGGGCTCTCTCCAAGGCTCACATAGACTGCAGCCAAGCTATTTTCCCGTCCACGAGGGCTTGCGTTTCTCGCCGAAGGCTTTCAGGCCTTCCTTGGCGTCTTCCGTCATCGCCAGCAACGCGATCTGGCTTTCGGTATAGGCGATGCTTTCGTCGAACGACATCGAGGCGATCGCCCGCATGGCATATTTACCGCGCCGGATCGCGGTCGGCGACTTGTCGACGATGCGGCTGACCAGCCAGTCGACCTTGGCGTCCAGTTCGGCCGAAGGCACCACGTAGTTCAAAAGCCCGGCGGCCTGCGCCGCCTGCGCGTCGAACGGCTCGCCGGTCAGCGACCATTCGCTGACCAGCCGCCTTGGCGCGATCGACTGCAGCAGGCTCAGCACCTGCATCGGGAACACGCCGACCTTCACCTCGGGTAACCCAAAGATGACATGATCGGCGGCGACGGCCATGTCGGTCATGCACAACAGACCCATGCCGCCGGCCATGCAGACGCCGCCCACGCGGGCGATTGCGGGCTTGGTGGCGTTCTGCGACAGCCGCAGCAGATCGGCGTAGTCGACATTCGGCCTGGAATAATCCATCGCGAAGGCGGCGCCGCTGTTCTGCAGGTCGGCGCCGGCGCAGAACGCCTTGTCGCCTGCGCCCGTCAGCACGATGACGCGAACATCCCTGTCGTCATGCGCTTCGCGATAGCCGCGCGCAATGCCGGCGACCACGTCGGCATTGATGGCGTTGCGCTTGTCCGGCCGGTTGATGGTAATCCAGAACGCCTGTCCGCGCTTTTCGCGTATCACGCTGCTCGTGTCGGTCATTGTCCCGCTCGCCTGTTTGCCGTTGCACGACAAGCATTTGCGGCAGGATGGCGGTGGACTGCAAGCGGGAATTAGGCTGCAGGCGCGGCCTTCTTCACCCAGACCTTGTTGTCATGGAACGCCGCGCCACCGATGGGAGCAACAGCCTCGGCCCCGGTCAGCATGTTGATGCCGCGGCCGCCGATATGGGCCTTGTTCGGATGGACGGACTCGGCGATCAGCACACCGCGGCGCACCCCGTCGAACAGCTTCACGGTCAGCGTGGTTTCGCCCCGCATGTTGCCAAGCGTCACGGCGTCGCCATCGGCAATCGAAAGGCTCGAGGCGTCTTCGGGGTGCATCATCACCGAAGGCGCACCTTCGCGAGCCTGCGATCCCGGCGTCTCGTTGAAAGTAGTGTTGAGATAGCTGCGCGACGGCGAGGTGGCGAGACGGAACGGATGTTGCTCGTCCGCTTCCTCGATATTGGTCCAGTGGTCCGGCAGCGACGGCATTTTGTCCCAGGCCCCCAGGCCGGGGTTACCGACGGGAGGGTGCCCCCAATCGGCCTTGAAGTGGAATTTCTTGTCGGCGTGCGCGAAGCCATCCAGATAATGCGAAGTGCGAAAATCCGGCTGGACATCGCGCCACAGATCGGCCTCCAGCGTCTCGATGTCGCCATGGCCGCTCTTTTTCAGCGTGGCATCGATCAGCTCACGCGGCGACATCTCAAACCCAGGATGCACGGCGTTGAGGCGACGACCGAGGCCTTGCAGCACTTCATGGTTGGAACGACACTCGCCAGGCGGATCGATCAGCTTGGCGCCGACCGAAATATGCTGGTGACCGCCACCGTAATAGAGATCGTCGTGTTCCATGAACATGGTCGCCGGCAGCACGATGTCGGCCATAACAGCCGTTTCGGTCATAAACTGCTCATGCACCGCCATGAACAGGTCTTCGCGGGCAAAGCCCTTTCGCACGAGCGCCTGTTCGGGCGCCACCGTCATCGGGTTGGTATTCTGGATCAGCATCGCCTTGACCGGCGGTCCACCCTTCAAGGCTTCCGCGTCGCCGGTCAGGATACGCCCAATCTGGGACTGGTCGAGCCAGCGAGTCGTGTGGTCGATCGCGTCATGCCCCTCGATGATGGATTCGTCGAACTTCCAGATCGAAGCATTGTTGAAGAAGGCGCCGCCACCTTCATACTGCCAGGCGCCAGTCACCGCCGGGATGCACAGCGCTGCATGCATCTGCGCCGCTCCGTTGCGGCTGCGGGTAAAGCCGTAGCCGAGGCGAAAGAACGAACGTTTGGTTTGGCCGACAACGCGCGCGAATGCCTCAATCTCTTCCACCGGCACGCCCGAGATCGCTGAAGCCCATTCCGGTGTGCGGGTAGCGAGGTGCGCCTCCAGTTCGTCAGGACAATCGGTGTAGCGATCCATATAGGCGCGGTCCGCGTACCCCTCGCGAAACAGCACATGCATGACGCCGCAGGCGAAGGCGCCGTCGGTACCCGGTCGGAGCAGGATCTTGATATCGGCCTGCTTCATCGTGTCGTTGTTGTAGATGTCGATCGCCGCAATTTTCGCGCCGCGCTCCTTGCGGGCGCGCGAGGCATGCGTCATCACGTTGACCTGCGTGTTTACTGGATTAGTGCCCCAGATCACGACGAGATCGGAGACACCCATCTCGCGCGGGTCGACGCCGGCGATCTTGCCGGTGCCGATGGCAAATCCGATGCGCGCGACGGTCGCACAGATGGTGCCGTAGAAACGGGAATACTTCTTCACATGCGCGAGGCGATTGATGCCATCGCGCATGACGAGCCCCATGGTGCCGGCGTAGTAATAGGGCCAGACAGACTGAGCGCCGAATTCGCGCTCGGCCTGATCGAAACGCGCGGCGATTTCATCCAGAGCGCCATCCCAGGAAATCCGCGTGAACTGACCTGAACCCTTCGGTCCGGTACGGCGCATCGGATGGAGCAGCCGGTCGGGATGATGAATGCGCTCGGCGTAACGCGCGACCTTGGCGCAGACGACGCCCGCCGTATAGGTCTGCAGCTTCGAGCCACGGACCCGGCCAATCGAACGACCGTCGATCACCTCGATGTCGAGTGCGCAGGCCGACGGACAATCGTGCGGACAGGTGGAGTGGCGGATATCGACCTTGGCGTGCTGGTTCATGCGTTTCTAGGTAACATCAAACGCCGCAGTCGCCGAGAGGGTTTGTCCGGCAGTACACCTGCAAAAACGGCCTTTAGCCATGCATCAGGCGCCCAAATAAGCGCCGCCATTGGTGTGGATGGCCTGCCCGTTGATGTAGCGCGTGCCGGGCCCGCACAGAAAACGCACGGTTGCAGCAACGTCTTCCGGCAGGCCACGATTGCCGGTGATGGTCTGATGGACCAAATGATGCGCCGGCTCCGGCTTGTCCTTGGGCCGTGGCGTGCCGATCAGCCCGGGAACCACACAGTTCACGGTGATGCCGTCATCGGCAAGATCGTGGGCCAGCGCCCGCGTCAGGCCGATAATGCCCGCCTTCGCCGTCACCACATGCGCGCGGTTCTTCGCGCCCGTATGCGCGCTGAGGCCGCCGATATTGACGATGGTTCCCGCCCCCGACTTGCGTAGCGCCGGCAGGCAGGCTTTTGCGCAGAGGAACGTGCCGTCGAGCGTAACGTCGAGGATTTCGCGCCACGCCGCATAGCTCATCTCGGCGAACGGCTTCTCGCGCCGCAGCGCCGCGTTGTTGACGAGGATATCGATACGGCCGAATTGCTTGACGGCCGCATCCGCCATGGCCTGCACCGCTACGGCGTCGGCGACGTCGCCGATATGAACCAGCGCCTTGCCGCCGGCAGTCTCGATCTCGCGCGCGACGGCGTCCACCTCGGCGCGGTTGCTGCGCGCGTTCACCACGATAGAGGCCCCGCCCTCCGCGAGCGTCAGCGCGATCGCGCGGCCGATGTTGCGGCCTGCGCCCGTGACGATGGCGACTTTGCCGGCAAGTTCTTGGGTCATGAGCCGCTACCCGCGCAATGAGGAGAGATCGATACGGCCATTATACAGCCCCGCCATCAATTTCAACGCTACTTCACTTTGGGCGGCGCTCCAGCCGCCATGCTCGGCGTTGAGCCTGAATTTGTCGATCACGTCCTGCCGCGTCAGCGGCTCCTGCGCGCCGCCGCGCAAATAAGGCTGCCGCTCTTCGACCACACTGCCATCCCCGAGCGTGGCGCGGATGTGGCCGGTGTAATTGTTCGGATAGGGATTGTCGAGATCGATCACGAATTTCACTCTCGCGGCGAGCGCCAGCACGCGCTTATCGCCGATCGCATGTTCCGTGAACGCGCCGAGCCCGACGCCGCCATGCACGAAGCCGGTGGCCAACAGATATGGTACGGCGAATTTGGCGGCATAGCCGTTGCGCGGACGCTGCTTGTCGGCGAGCGGCTCCCATAGCCGGTGCACCGTTCCCTCCGCCACCTCGCAGACGATCTCGGTGACATCCTCGGGCTTGATGCCGCGCGCGGCCAGCCGGCGCGCGCAATCGATATAGGGCTGCGCCATCGTTCCGCATGGATAAGGCTTGAAGGCCAGCGTGTCCGTCACCCAGCGCGTGCCGAAATCGCCTGTCAGCGCATCGTAGTCGCCCTCCGTGGTGTGCGCGAAGCCGTGGAACAGTCCGTGCACGCCCTCGAACACGGTGCGTGGACCAACGAACCCTCCCCGCGCCAGGAGCGTCGCGCGGATGCCCGATTGCGCCGCCCATCCCGCATGAAGCCGTTTGGTCCAGGCGCCTTCTGCGAGATATTCGATGATGCCGCCGGCCATGCTGCCGGCGACGCCGAGCGCATCGACAATCTGCCTGACGTTGAGGCCAAGCGCGGCACCGACACCGGCGGCCGCGCCCATCGCACCGAAGATCGCCGTCGGATGGAAGCCGGCCTTGTGGACGGCTTTCGGCACCACGAGGCTCAACCGGCAGAGTACTTCGGTGCCGACGGCGATCCCGATCAGCGCCATGCGGCCATCCGGATTATGCCGCTCGCAGGCAGCGAGCACCGCCGGCACGATCACGGCGCCAGCATGGACCGGGCCGCCCTCGAAGGTGTCGTCGAAATCCTCGCCATGCGCGGCCGTCCCGTTGACGAAGGCGGCGCCCGCCGCATTCAGCGTGCGCCGATGCCCGATCGCCGTGCAGGGGCCGTCATCGTCGCAGCCCGCCAGCGCGCTTCTGACGTAGTCCTCGTTGCGCGCGGTGACGCACAGCCCGACCACGTCGATCAGCAGGTCCTCGCATTTGCGCGCGGTTGCAGCCGGCAATGGACCGGATTGCAGTGCGGCGATCTTTTCGGCAAGCGTTTCAGCGACCGAAATCCTGGGCAGTCCGGAGGCCATCGGTCAAACGCGGAAGATTTTCGTGTAGCGCGCCTTGATGGCCTCGCTCTCCTTCTCCACCGCCGCGGCATCATCCTTCATGGTCTTGATGTCCTTGAGCGGCTTGCGCCCTGCCTTCTCGACGGTTTGAGAGTGCACCGAGCGGAGGCCGCCGACATCGACGATGAGCTGTTGGGCCTCCCGGCTGAGGCTGAATGACTGGAACAGCCTTGCCGCGTTCGGATTCGGCGCATCCTTGAACACGCCGTTCGGTCCGATGATCAGCGGCGACCCTTCCATGGCGTAGACCGGCTCGACCGGTCGGCCCGCCTCCTTCATCTGGAAGATGTTGTATTCGTTGCCATCGGCCATCACCGCGCGCTCACCGAGATCGAGCTTCTTCGGCGGATCGGCCGATGATTGCACCTGCATGATATTCTGCTTGGCAAGCTGCTCGAAGAAGCTCCAGCCGAGATCGCGCTGCATCTGGTAGGTCGCGGTCATAATGGTGCCGCTGTAGCCCGGATGCGCCTTGACGATCTTGCCCTTCCATTTGGGGTCGAGCAGATCGGCAAAACTCTTCGGCGCGTCCTCCGCCTTCACCAGGTTGGTGTTGTAGGCGATGATGCTGAGCCAGACGCGGAAGCTCGCAAACTGGCCATCGGGGTCCTTGTGCTCGGCCGGATAGAATTTTGCCACGTCTTCTGGCACGTAAGGCGCCAGAATGCCGTCACGCTTCCAAACGATGAAATGCGCGGCATCGGACGAGTTCACGAGATCGACGGCATGGATGTTGCTGGAATATTCCTGCCCGATACGCTGAAACACGCGCTCGGCACCGGTGCGCTCGACGCGGACGGCGATGCCCGGATATTTCGCCTCGAACGCCTTGGCCAGTTTCTCCGCGACCGGCAAATCGGTCGAGGTGTAATAGATGACCTTGCCTTCCTTTTTCGCCGCGTCGATCAGCCCCGGCGTCACCGCTTCCGGTGGCGGTGCTGCGGCCATCACGCGCGTGGAAAATGCTGCACCTGCGAGAACAGCGCCGGCCCCCTGAAGCACATTGCGTCGCGAGATTGAGTTCTTCATAGGCGCTCCCACCAATCGTTTGTTGAGCCTTCTCTTCGGGCTCTCGTTCCTGCTCGGTCCGTTACACCCGAGGCTATCTTTTATTCCAAGGGCACGCAGCCAGTCTTTCGTCGACAGCCCGTTCCCATTGCAGCTAAACTTGCGGGAAAGAATAAAACAAGAGTCGGGGGATCGAAATGATGGGCTCAAGAATTGCGTTGGCTCTGGCTGTAACTCTGCTCGCAACATCGCTCACTGGGGCGCAGGCGCAGGATTATCCCTCTCGGCCAGTGAAGGTGATTGTTCCCTTCGGGGCCGGAGGACCTGCCGACGTCACCGCCCGCCAGATCGGCAACATCCTGCAGGAGAGCTTTGGCCAGCCCTTCATCGTCGAGAACCGAACCGGCGCCGGCGGCGTGATCGGCACGCAGGAAGCCATCAAGTCACCACCGGACGGCTATACGCTGCTGATGATGTCGAACACCCAGACTGCGAATGAGTCGCTGGTGCCGCAACGCAAATACGAACTGATGCGTGATCTCGCACCGATCGCGCCGGTCAACTATTCCGACCTCGTCATCGTGGTTCATCCGTCCGTGCAGGCGAAGACGCTGCAGGAATTCATCGCGCTTGCCAAATCGCAGCCTGGAAAATTGAACTATGCGTCATCAGGCCAAGGCACGCCGTACCACATGGCAGGCGAGCTGTTCAAAGCCATGGCCGGCATCGACATCTTGCACGTGCCCTACCGCAACAGCGGCGAGGCGCGCAGCGGCGTGATCGGCGGCCAGGTCCAGATGATGATCGATGCGGTTCCGGCGATGGCCCCCAACGTCGCCGAAAATCAGGTGCGCGCGCTGGCGACGACAGGCAAGACGCGCTCAACCGTGCTGCCCAACGCACCAACGGTGATCGAGGCGGGCATTCCCGGCTACGAGGCCACCATCTGGCTCGGCCTGATGGCGCCCGCGGGCACGCCAAAGCCGATCATCGATAAGCTCAATGCAGCCGTGAACGCGGTGGTGAAACGGCCCGATGTCGTCAAGCTCTGGACCCAGCAGGGCGCAGTTCCGATGTCGATGACGCCGGAGGAATTCGACAAATTCCTGCGCGGCGATATTGTGAAGTGGGCGGAAGTGGTCAAGAAATTCGACAAGCCGCCGCAATAGCAAGCTGCGAGAAGGTTCGCCCTCGATGCCGAGCGTTCGATTTCGCCTCAACGGCGCCGAGATGGAAATTGATGCCGATCCCGACCGGTCATTGCTGGATATTCTGCGCGGGCAGATCGGCATGACCGGACCGCATTTCGGCTGCGGCGCCGGCGAGTGCGGCGCATGCAATGTGATTATCGGCGATCGCGCGGTGTCGGCCTGCGATACGCCGCTCTGGTCGGTGGCAGGCAAGGATGTCACGACGCTCGAAGGGCTGGGAACGAGCGAGCGGCCGCACCCGCTGCAGCGCGCCTTCATCGCCGAGCAGGCGCTGCAATGCGGCTATTGCGTCTCCGGCATCCTGATCAGCGCAGCGGCGCTGTTGAAGCGAAATCCGTCGCCGACAAGCCGGGAGGTGAAGGAGGCGCTCGACCGTAACCTGTGCCGCTGCGGTTCGCATAATCGCATGGTGCGGGCAGTGCTGCGCGCGGCGGAAGAAATGGCGCCAGGATGAACCAGCCGGCCCCCGCTCCGACCCCGCCCAAATTGCCGGTAAGCCTCGCGGCAAACCCGAAACTGTCCTCGTGGCTGAAAATTTCAAGCAATGGACAGGTGACGGTCTCGCCGGGCAAGGTGGAGATCGGGCAAGGCATCGTGACGGCGCTGGCGCAGATAGCCGCCGACGAGCTCAATATCGACTTGTCGCGCGTGCAGATGATCCGGGCGTCGACCGCCAGTAGCCCCAACGAAGGCGTCACCTCGGGCAGTCTCTCCATCCAGCAATCGGGCCGCGCGCTACGCCACGCCTGTGCCGAAGTCCGCCGGATCTTTCTTCAGCAGGCGGCGGAACGGCTGGGAGTCGATATCGAGGCGCTCGACATCGAAGACGGCACCATTTCGGGCCCCGGCAATGTCAGGACCAGCTATTGGGAACTCGCCGAGGAAGTCTCGCTCGATCGTGACGCCATGCTCGGAGTAACGCCAAAGATCGCATCGCGCCGAGCGTTGGCCGGGAATTCAATTCAGCGGATCGACATTCCGGACAAGGTTTTGGGCCGGCCGCGATTCATCCACGATCAGGCGTTGGCGGGAATGCTGCATGGCCGCATGCTGCGGCCGGAGAACGCGCGCGCGAAACTTACAGAATTGAAGGAGGATGGCGCTCGCACGGTGGCCGGTCTCGTCGCCATCGTACGCGACGGCAGTTTTGCCGGTGTCGTCAGCGAGACCGAGCATGGCGCGGAGGCGGCTCTCAACGCCTTGCGCAAAGGCGCGTCCTGGTCCGACGGCGAGCCCCTGCCCGATGAAAGCGATCTGGCTTCGTTCCTGAAGGCTCAGCCATCGGAATCGACGATCATCGACAAGAAAACGGCAGCGTCACCCGGCACGGCAGCGCGGACCATCCGGCGGCAATATACCCGCCCCTATATTGCGCACGCGTCAATCGCACCGTCCTGCGCGATGGCGCAGTGGAACGGCGACCGCGTCCATGTCTGGACCCATAGCCAGGGCGTCTATCTTTTGCGCGCCGATCTGGCGCTGGTTCTCAAACTGCCTGTCGAAAATATCACGGTTGAGCACATGGAAGGCGCCGGTTGTTACGGGCACAACGCCGCCGACGATGTCGCGCTCGATGCCGTACTGCTTGCTAAGGCCGCCAGCGGCCGGCCGGTGCGGGTGCAGTGGTCGCGCCAGGGCGAGATGTCGGATGCGCCGTTTGGGGCAGCGATGGCGGTCGAGATCGAGGTCGATCTTGACGCGCAGGGTGAAATCATCGACTGGCGACATTCCATCTGGAGCAACGGCCATGCGGCGCGGCCGGGGCGCGCGGCACAGCCCGCGTTGCTGGCGGGTTTCGAACTGGCGGATCCTTTTCCGCGCACGATCTCGACCAATCCGCCGCAGGCCAATGGCGGAGGGGGCGATCGCAACTCGATCCCGCTTTATGATTTTCCGTCGTGGCACATCGAAAGCCATCGCCTGACCACCATGCCAATCCGCACCTCGGCGCTGCGGACACTTGGGGGTCAGGGCAATGTGTTTGCGATTGAATCCATCCTCGATGAAATCGCCGCCGAGCGCGGCGAGGATCCGATTGCGTTCCGGCTGCGTCACTTGCGGGATGAGCGGGCCAAGGATGTCATCCGCGCCGTTGCCGCTCGCGCCAAATGGAAGCCCGAGAAGCGACCGGGCATCGGTCATGGCATCGGCTTTGCCCGCTACAAGAACACCGGCGCCTATTGCGCTGCGATCGCCGAGATCGAGGGTGCCGAGGAGGTCAGTGTCAGGAAATTGACACTAGCCGTCGATGTCGGCGAAGCGATCAATCCCGACGGCGTCATCAACCAGATCGAGGGCGGCGCCATTCAAGCCACGAGCTGGGTGCTGAAGGAACGCGTCCGCTTCGACCGGCAACGCATCACCAGCACAAGCTGGACGGAATATCCGATCCTGCGCTTCAGCGAAGTGCCGGATGTCGAGGTTGAGGTGATCCAGCGACCTGATATCGACCCGGTCGGCGCCGGCGAGGCCGCCCATGGCCCGGTTACGGCCGCCATCGCCAATGCGGTGTTCGATGCACTCGGCGTGCGGGTGCGCGATCTGCCGATTACGCGCGACAGGATCATTGCCGCCATGGAATTCACCTCATGAGCACCCTGAACATCCTGAGCGGCGGCGCGGCGCATGGCCTGGTCGGAAGCCTGGCATCGGCTTTCAAGGCAGAAACCGGTTTCGATATTGCGGGTGAGTTCGGCGCGGTCGGCGTCATGGCCGACAAACTGCGCAAGGGGACGCCTACGGACATCGTCATTTTGACCGCGGCGCTCCTCGCCAGACTGGCGGAGGAGAAGCTGGTCGTTGCCGCGACGATTTCCGATGTCGGCCTGGTAGAAACCGCCCTCGCCATTCGCACCGGCGATCCCCAGGCCGCCGTCAGCGATGCCGCTGATTTGCGCGAGGTCTTGTTGGCGTCGGACGCGATCTACGTGCCGGATACCAAGGCCTCGACAGCCGGCATTCACGTTGCAAATGTCCTTCAGCAGCTCGGCATCGCCGATGTCGTCGCCGCCCGGCTCAGAATCTTCCCGAATGGCGCTACGGCGATGCGCGAGCTGGCCGCGTCCGATGCGCAGCGTCCGATCGGGTGCACGCAATCGACCGAGATTATCAGCACCCATGGCGTGACCTTGTCCGGCGCACTGCCGCCGGGCTGCGAACTCGCAACGATGTACGCGGCGGGCATCACGGTCGCCGCCGCCCACCCGCAACAAGCCCAGGACCTGATCGACTTGTTGACCGGCGCCGGACAGCATGAACAGCGGAAACGTGCCGGCTTCATCAGCGATCGGGATTAGTCGCCACCGCACTCGCCCCATCGGAGGCCGGGCCGCAGGCGGACGCAGCACCAAAATGGTGGACGGCTCGATTTCCGGTTGTCAAAGGCAATTCATATACTAATATATCAATCGAGAAAGCAATCATGCCCGCACGCGCATCGAAAAAAGCCGAACCCAGGGTTCGCCGAATGGCCGCCGGCAATCGCCGCAACGGCCGCCCACGCGCAGCGACGGCGGCGTCGAAGATCTATTCGGATCTCCGGATCGAGCTGGTGTCGCTGCAGCGCCGACCCGGCGAAGCCATCTCGGAAGCGCAGATCGCGCTCTCCTACGGAGTGAGCCGCACCCCCGTTCGCGAGGCGATTCTCAAATTATCAGATGAGGGCCTGCTGGAGATCTATCCCCAATCCGGCATCTTCGTCTCCCGCATTCCGGTTGCAGCGCTCCCGGAAGCCATCATCATCCGCAAGGCGCTGGAGGAAACCACCGCGCGGCTCGCCGCGGAACGCGCGACGCCGAGCCAGATCCTGGCGCTGCAGTCGATCCTGGAACGGCAGCGCGAAGCCAGCGCCGCCGGAGACAGTGAAACGTTCCATCAGGCCGACGAAATGTTTCATGCTACGGTCTCCGATGTCGCCGGCTATCCCGGAATCTGGAAATATATCCAGCAGGTGAAGGTCCACGTCGACCGCTATCGCCGGCTGACCCTGCCTCAACACGGGCGGATCGCAAAGGTGATCATCGAACACGAGGCTGTGCTGACCGCGATCGAGGCGCATGACGCAGAGGGCGCAAGGCGGGCGATGGAAGTCCACCTTGAAAGCCTTCTCGAGAACATCTCGGCTACTCAACATATCAATCCGGAGTACTTCGACGAGCGATCTTAGAGTTCGAAAAGTCCATAAAACGATAAACAACATCAGGAGGAATACCATGAAACGCCGCGACTTCATCAAGTTGAGCGCAGGGCTCGGGGCTACGATGGCGGCCACGACGCCGCTATCATCCGCATTTGCTCAAACGAAAATGGTGCTGAAGGCATCGGACGTTCACCCGCTGGGCTATCCGACGGTCGAAGCCGTCGTCCGGATGGGCAAGAAACTGGAAGCCGCCACCAATGGCCGGCTGACGATCCAGATGTTCCCCTCGATGCAACTCGGCGGTGAAAAGGAGATGATCGAGCAGGCCCAACTCGGCGCGCTCCAGATCGCCCGTATTTCGGTCGGCGCCGTCGGCCCCGTCGTGGACGACGTCAACGTCTTCAATATGCCGTTCGTCTTCCGTAACTCCAAGCACATGGAGAAGGTGATCGACGGCGAGATCGGCGATGAATTGCTGGCGAAGATTTCCGCGAACGAAAAGACCGGCCTGATCGCGCTGTGCTGGATGAACGCGGGCTCGCGCAACGTCTACAACAACAAGCGGCCGATCCGGACCATTGCCGACCTCAAGGGCCTCAAGGTCCGCATGATGGGCAATCCGCTCTTTGTCGACACCATGAACGCACTGGGCGGCAACGGCGTCGCGCTCGGCTTCGATCAGGTGTTCAGCTCGATGCAGACAGGTGTGGTCGACGGCGCGGAGAACAATCCGCCATCGTTCATGGCGCAGAACCATTATCAGGTGGCCAAGTATTTCACGATGACCGAACACCTGATCATTCCGGAGCTTTTGGTCTTCTCGCGCATCTCCTGGCAAAAGCTGTCGCCGGAAGATCAGGCGCTGATCAAAAAACTGTCGAAGGAAGCACAGGCCGAGCAGCGCGTGCTCTGGTATGAAGCGGAGAACGCCGCGATCGAAAAAATGAAGGCGGCCGGCACCGAGATCATCACCGACATCGACAAGAAGCCATTCCAGGATGCAGTCAAACCGGTCTGGGACAAATACGGCGCGAAATACGCGGCGATGGTCAAGCGCATCGAGGCGGTGAACTAGCGCCGGGGTCGCGATCGGTGAGTGGCCGGACGACGTCCGTTCCGGCCACCACCTCTCCGCGCCACCGAAGCGACTTGAAGCGCCGTTGTTCTCCGAGGTCAAAATGTCCAATTCTGCGGCCGGAATTTTCCGGCGTGTGACCGATGCGGTTTACTGGACCGGCGCCGTAGTCGCCTGCGTGGCGCTCGTGCTGGTCTCGGCGGTCATTCCGTGGGCCGTCTATACCCGATACATCCTGAACAGCGCCGCGTCATGGCCTGAGCCAATGGCCGTGCTGCTGACCGTCGGCATCACCTTCATCGGCTCGGCCAACTGCTATCGCCAGCGCATCCACATGAACATGACGGTGGGGACGGATTTGCTGCCACCGCTGTTACGCCGCGCTTCTCTCTTCCTGAGCGAAGTCTTGATGGGCGTGATTGCGATCTTCATGGTGGTGTGGGGGCTGCGGCTCGTTCACACCACTTGGGAAAATTCGGTGGACGAATTTCCATGGCTGTCGGTCGGCATCACCTATCTTCCGATCGTGGTCAGCGGCGCCATGATGCTCCTGTTCGTCGTCGAACGCCTGACCATCGGCCCGCCGCCGCGGGACGGCAGCGACGCCCACGTACCGATCGAGTAATTTCTATGGATATCGCGATTCTGCTTCTCAGCATGTGCTTCTTCTTCGCGATCGGCATGCCGATCGCCTATGCGCTGGCATTGTCCTCGCTCGTCGGCGCGCTCTGGATCGACTTGCCGGTCGGCGCGGTCATGCAGCAATTTGCCAGCGGCGTCGGCAAGGTCTCGATGCTGACCATCCCGTTCTTCGTGCTGGCGGGCGCCATCATGGCCGAGGGCGGCATGGCCAAGCGACTGGTCGACTTCGCAGCCGTCGTTGTCGGGTTCACGCGCATGCGGGGCGGCCTCTCGCAGGTCAACATCCTGGCGACCACGATCATGAGCGGCATCTCCGGATCGTCGGTTGCTGATACATCGGCGATCGGTTCGGTGATGATTCCCCAGATGGCGGCCAAGGGCTATCCGCGCGTGTTCGCAACCAATGTGACGATCAGCGCCTCGCTGCAGGCCATCATCATTCCGCCGAGCCACAATTCGGTGATCTATTCGCTGGCGACGGGCGGCGTGGTGTCGATCACGAGCCTTTTCCTGGCCGGCGTAATTCCCGGATTGCTGCTGGGCTTCTCGCTGATGCTGCTCTGCTTGTTCTATGCCTATCGCGACAAGCATCCCAAGGGCGAGCCTGTGCCGATCCGACAGGCGATCAGGATGCTCGGTGACGCCATATGGGGGATCGTAACGCTGGTGATCGTGCTGGGCGGCATCCTTACCGGCGTGTTCACGCCGATCGAGGCGGGCGCGGTCGCCTGCGTCTGGGCGTTCTTCGTCACGATGTTCATCTATCGCGACTACAAGTGGTCCGAACTGCCGTTACTGGTCTACAAGACGCTGCAGACCGTGGCGATGGTGCTGACGCTGGTGGCCACCGCGTCATGCTTCGGCTATGTCGCCGCCCTGATGCAGATGCCGGCAAAGATGACCGAGTTCTTCGTTGCCATATCGAGCAATAAATACGTGCTGTTGATGTGGTTGAACATCATGCTGCTGGTGCTTGGAACGGCGCTCGATCTCGCCCCCCTGCTGCTGATCTGTACACCGATCCTGCTACCCGTCGTGAAGAGCTTCGGCATCGATCCCGTGCACTTCGGAATCGTGATGCTGCTCAATCTCGGTATCGGCCTGCTGACACCCCCGGTCGGAACGACGCTGTTCGTCGGCTGCGCCATCGGCAAGGTTTCGGTCGATGAGGTGATGCGCGGCATCTGGCCATTCTATTACGTGATGTTTACGGTGCTGATGATCGTAACCTACGTACCCTGGCTGTCGCTGGCGCTGCCGAGGGCGTTTGGATTCTAGAACGGACGCCGCAGTTCGCGGCGGGGAGACTCCGCTTGAAGATTGTCGACCTTAGCCGAGAGCTCTATCATCGCACCCCGAGCTATCCCGGCCACCCTCCGGTCATCCATGGCGTCTGGAAGACCCACGAAGAATCCTTTGCCGAGTCGGGCAATGTGCACGGGCTGGCGTCGATGTTCATCTCCATGGTGGACCACGCCGGTACCCATATCGACGCGCCCAGACATTTCGGCAAGGGCGGCATATCCATCGATCAGTATCCGCTGGAAAAATGCATCGTGCCGGGCATCTGCATCGATCTGCGGCACATTGCGCCGCGCGCCGAGATTACGCCTGCCGATCTCGAGGTGGCGGTGACGAAAGCCGGCGTGCCGGTGCCGAAGGGCGGCACCGTGCTGCTCTGCACCGGTCACCATGAGCGAACATTCCCCCACAAGGAATATTCCAGCGACAATCCTGGCGTGAACGTCGCCGCCACCGAATGGCTGGCGCAGCAGGGCGTCGTGCATTTCGGTATCGATTCGATGCGGCCGGGACCTGAGGGCAAGGTGAATGCCCTCGTCCACAAGGCCTGCCTCGACCTCGACATCACCCATATCGAGAGCCTGTGCAATCTCGAAACGCTGCTTGGCCGCGGCCAGTTCACCTTCATCGGCCTGCCGATGAAGTGGCGCGGCGGGACGGCTTCACCGATCCGCGCGGTCGCAGTGTTTGACATGTGAACGTCGCCAAAGGGTGGCATCAGGCCATCCTCGCTCCTCCCTTCTCGGCATGGCGCGTATAGACGGGCCGTCAAAGCTTGCCTAAACTCGCGTCAATGACGGCCGACGCCGTTGAACGGCGCGGATAATCGGGCGGGAACAGCCGCCGACATCAGGGAGGAGACCATGGACCGTTCTTGGCGGACTATCTGCGCTGTCCTACTCGCATCCATCGCAACGTCGTCGTTTACGCTGGCGGCCCCGGCATCTGCACAGGAAACCTTCAAACTCGGCATCGTGACGTTCCTCTCCGGACCGGCGGCGGATAGTTTTGGTGTTCCCGCCCGCAACGGCGCGCAGTTCGTCATCGATCAGCTGAACAAGGGGGCGGCCCCCTCGCCCTACGAGAAGGTCGGCTTCGGCGGCTTGAAGATCGAGCCCGTCATCATCGATGAGAACGGCGGCGCCACCAAGCAGGTCCAGGAGCTGCGTAACCTGTACCAGCGCGACAGTGTCGACGTCGTGCTTGGCTATATCAGCTCGGGCGACTGCCTGGCGGTAGCGCCGATCGCAGAAGAGTTGAAGAAGATGCTGGTGCTGATGGATTGCGGCACACCGCGTATCTTCGAGGAAGCCAAATACAACTACGTATTCCGTACCGCTGCCCATGCCACGATGGATAACGTCGGCCTCGTCAGATACATGAAGGCCAAGAACGTCAAGATGGAAACGCTTTCGGCGATCAATCAGGACTACGCCTGGGGCCAGGACAGCCGGGCCGACTTCGTCGCCGCAGCTCAGCAGCTCTACCCCAACGTCAAGGTTCAGACGGACCTGCTGCCGAAGTTCGGCGCGGGTCAGTACGGCACCGAAATTTCCGCGCTGGTAGGCGCCGGCTCCGACGTCGTCTATTCGAGCCTGTGGGGCGGCGACTTGCAGGCCTTCGTCCTGCAGTCGGCTCCCCGCGGATTGCCGAAGCGCAGCCAGCTCGTGTTCAGCGCCGCCGACCACGTGCTGCCGCCGCTCGGCGACAAGATGCCCGACGGCACCATCATCGGCGCGCGCGGTGCCTATGGCCTGATGTCGCAGAAGTCGCCGCTGAACGATTGGCTGTTCAAGGGTTACGAGGCCGCCAACGGCGTCTATCCGGTCCAGGCCGCCTATCGCATTGCCCAATCGATTCTTGGATTGAAGGCCGCGGCCGAAAAGGCCATGAGCAAGAACGGTGGAAGGAAGCCTTCGACCGATGAAATGGTCGCGGCAATGACCGGTCTGGAGTGGCCGTCGCCCGGCGGGCTCATCCAGATGAAGCTCGCCGACGGCCATCAGGCGATCCAGCCGATCGCCATCAGCCGCACCAAATACAATCCGGATCTTAAGCGGGTCGATCTGGTCGATATCCAGTACTTCGCCGCCGAATGCGTCAACCCGCCCCCGGGCGTGAAGTCGATCGACTGGATCAAAGGCGGCATGCAGGGCGCCAAGTGCAATTAGGCCGCACTGGCATCCTTTGATGCGCACACGGCGGCACGTGATTAAGCTCCGCGCCGCCTTTTTCTGCCCACCAACGACCCGCGTGACTCGATTGCCATGAATTTCTTTTTGACGATCATTCTCGATGGCCTGATTCAGGCCTCGTGGCTGTTCATCGTCGCCCTCGGCTTGACGCTGGTATTCGGCGTATTGAAGATTCTCAACATCGCCCATGGCAGCTTCTACGCCCTCGGCGCTTATATCGCGGCAACCGCGGTAACCATGGTGGCCGCGCGCGGCCTCCCCCCAAGCGTTGGTTTCGTCGCCATGCTGCTCTCGGTGGTGCTGATCGCGTCCGCCATCGGACTTCTGTTGGAACGGGGCCTCCTGAAAATGTTCTACGGCCGCGACGAAGTGGTGCTGCTGCTGGTGACCTATGCCGTGTTTCTGATCCTTGAAGACGTCACCAAGCTGATCTGGGGCGTCAATCCGATCTATGCGACGCAGCCATATGAGCTGTTCGGCAATCTCGAATTCGCCGGACTCTATTACGTCGGCTACGATCTGGTGCTGATACCGATTTCCGCCGTGGTCGGCTTTGCGATCTGGTTCGGCCTCAATCGCACCGTGATCGGAAAGATCGTGCTCGCCGTCATACACAATGAGGAAATGAGCGTGAGCATGGGCGTACGTGTCAACCGCGTCTATGCGATCGCCTTTGCGTTCGGCGCCCTGCTCGCCGCCCTCGCCGGCGCCCTGACCGCACCGAAAATATCGATGCAGCCGGGCCTCAGTTCGGACGTCATCATCCTGAGCTTCGCTATCGTCGTGATCGGAGGGCTTGGCAGCGTCGAGGGCGCGGCAATCGGTGCGATTCTGGTTGGGCTGGCGCGCGCTGCTTCGGTGCATCTGATGCCGCAAGCCGAACTGTTCATGATCTATTTGATCATGGCGGCAGTGCTGATGTTTCGCCCTGAGGGTCTGTTCAAGCGCGAGACGGCAAGGCGGATTTGATGAGGAAAAGCCTGCATCCCGTCGTCATGATCGCCCTTGTCGCCGCGGTGACGCTGGCCGGACGCGCGCTGCCGACCTGGACCTTGTCGCTGGCGACGATTGCCGCCTCCAATGCGCTGATCGCCCTTGGCATCGTCGTGCTGGCGCGCACCGGCAACGTGTCGTTCGGCCAGGGGCTGTTCTTTGCTGCCGGCGGCTATGGCGTGGCGCTGATCGCCAATGCCTGGGGTCTCACCGACGCGGTGGCGCAGGTGATCGTCGGCGCGCTTTGCGGCGGCCTGCTCGGCCTGGTCGTCGGGCCGTTGATCGCGCGCTATAGCGGGATTTTCTTTGGCATGCTGACGTTGGCGCTATCGATGGTGTTTTACGGCGCGCTGGTCAAATCGACCGCGCTTGGCGGCTCCGACGGGTTCAATGTCGGACGGCCAAGCCTGTTTGGCATGAGCTTCACCGATCCGCGCGAGGCCGACTACATGCTGTATGCCATCTCGGTCATCGTGACCGGATTTGCCGGCATCGCCGCAACCATCCTGTTCCGGTCCGAATTCGGTCTTGCCAGCCTGGCGGTGCGCGAAAACAATCTGCGAGTCGAATATCTCGGCCTCTCGGCCAACCGGATCATATCGATCAACTTCCTGATAGCCGCGATCTTCGCCGGCGCCAGCGGCGCCTTTGCCCTGATGGCGCAGCGGCATATCGATCCGCAATTCGCATACTGGACCACATCGGGCGAATTCGTCTTCGTGGCAGTACTTGCCGGCAACCAGAGCGTGGCCGCCGTCTTCGTCGCCTCGATGGCGTTGGAGCTGGTCCGTTCGTTCTCGAATCTCTATTTGCCCAATACCTGGCAACTGGTTCTCGGCGTCTTCCTTCTGGGCGTCATTCTGTTTCTGCCGCGCGGCATCGGCTCGCTCTGGATCAGGGACCGGCGCAAGCGGCGCATCTCGACGACGGCTCACCTCACCGTCGAACGAGGAGCCGCACCGTGAACCCGGTTCTTTCGGTGCGCAGGCTCGAGAAGCGCTTTGGCGCGGTGGTCGCGGCCGATGCGCTCACCCTCGATATTCCGGCTGGTCAGAAGATCAGCCTTATCGGCGCCAACGGCGCAGGTAAGACCACCTTCGTCAACATGGTCACCGGCTATCTCAAACCCGACAGCGGAACGATCTTGCTCGACGGAATGGACATCGGCAGACATTCGCCGCGAAGCGTAGCCCGGCTTGGCATCTCCCGTTCCTTCCAGATTCCACAACTGTTTGTCGAACTCACCGCCGCCGAAAATCTCACTGTGGCGATTTCCGGCATCGGCACACGAATGTCACTCCGGGCGCCGGCAGAGACCCAAGGTCGCCGCGACAAGGCCGTCGAATTGCTGGAGCGCTTTGGCCTTGCCGATCTGGCCGATCGCCCGATCTCGGAGCTTGCGGGCGGCGTGCGCAAACTGATCGACATCGCCATGGCATTGGTGCGCCGTCCAAAACTGCTGCTGCTGGATGAACCGACCTCCGGAGTATCGGCGGAAGAAAAATTCGCGACCATGGATCGCGTTATCCACGCCGTGGCGCCCGAGGCAGCGACCATCGTATTCGTCGAGCACGACATGGAAATCGTCAGCCGCTATGCCGATCGCGTCGTGGCGTTCTATCAGGGCCGGGTTCTGGCCGACGGGGTGCCCGCCGAGGTCCTGAATAATCAGGAAGTCCGCCGCTATGTCACCGGGGGCGTACGATGAACGACGCGGCGCCATTGCTCGCAATCGACAATCTTGTCGTCGAGATACAGTCGATGCCGGCATTGCGCGGCTTTACAATGCACGTCGCGAAAGGCGCCATGGTCAGTCTGGTGGGCCGTAACGGCGCGGGCAAGACGACGCTGATGCGTTCGATCATGGGGCACCTCACGCCGGCCAGGGGCATGGTGCGGTTCGAAGGCAGCGACCTTTCGTCCCGTCCACGCTATGCGCGCGCGGCACTCGGGATCGGCTATATGCCGGAGGATCGCTGCCTGGTGCCCCAGTTGACGGTCGAGGAAAACATCATGTTGCCGTTGTGGGTCGCGGAGCATCTCGACCGCAGGGCCCGGCTCGACTTCGTCTATGAGGTGATCGGCGAACTCGCCGAGATGCGGCAGCGCAAGGCGTTATTGCTGAGCGGAGGACAGCAAAAACTGGTCGCGCTCGGCCGGGCGCTTGCCATTGGCACCAAGTGCCTGCTGCTCGACGAGCCGTTCGAAGGCATCGCGCCGGCGCTGTCGGAACGGCTGTCGGAGGTACTTGCATCCCTCAAGGGCAAGGATCTGACCTTGCTGATGTCGCAATCGGACCTGAATCACTCGCGTGGGCTGATTGACGCGGAATTCACGATTGAACGTGGCGCCAATCCCGTACCTGCCAGTCAATGAGTCCAGAGCGTCCGGACTTCACTGCCCGCCTTCGCGACGTGCATCGCCGGCCTATTCGCCGTCGTGTCCCGCCCCTGCCTCTGCCATTTCACGAAGCGTCTCGGCATTCAGCACAACGATGGCACCGTGCTCGAGGCGCACCAAGTCGCGCCCTGCCCAGGCGCGCAACTGCTTGTTGATGCTCTCCCGGGTCATGCCAACCATCTCGCTGATCTCCTGCTGCGTGATCGCGATGGTTCGGCCCTGCGGAGCAGAGGTGTGCTTTTCGGACAGGCGAAGCAGCGCACTGGCCAGCCGTCCTGGCAGATTCTGCAGGATAATCTGCTCGACCTGATCGCTGGTCGATCGCAACCGCTCGCAGAGCAATTCGATGAATTTCATTGCCAACGCCGGCTGAGCCTTCACAAAGGGGATGAACTCGCGCCGGTCGATGACGAAGAGTTCGCAATTGCTGTTTGCGATGGCGTCAGTCGAGCGGGGTTGTCCGTCGAGCAGCGCGATCTCGCCGAAAATTTCCCCAGGCCCAACAATGTTCAGGATCGCGTTGCGGCCATCCGGCGAGGAAATGCTCATCTTCACCGTACCCGAAATGACCGCGTACAGGCTGTGGCCGGGATCCCCTTTGGAAAACAGCGTGGCGCCCCGCTTCAGCGTGGCGTGTTTGGCGTAACGGCAGAGCTGCTCGAAAGCCTCCGGCTCGAGGTCGGCAAAAATCGGGTGCTTGCGCAAGACCGACAGTTTGCTGCTCGAGAATCCGTGAGCTTCACCCGTCCTTTGTTGAGGCACGCCAGTCAAACTCCAGGGGACACGGGATTACCGCTCTTCCGTAATCAACGCTGGTCAGCTTTTCAACCGGAAAGCATCAAAACGCGTCTATTTGGCGGCCGAAAGGCGAAAACCATGCCCAGCGTTAACGCTCCAATAACCGTGGAACCTGCGACAAGATGGTACAGCCAATCGAGCCGGGGCGCTTGCTGCTGCAGCATCCATCCGCCGGCCAATACGACAGGCAACCCTCAACAGGCTGACAAGCAGCGGAGCCGTCGCCCGTCCCCATCCCTGATAGGCGGAAAACAGTATCACAAATGCGGCCATGAACCCGTAAACCATGCCGGTCGCGTAGAAATAGCCGGATGCCGCAAAGACGACTCCTTCGACATTGGTAAAAAGACCTGCGATCGATCTTCCCGAAAACGCAACTCCGAGTCCGATTGCCGCCGTCGGCGGGCTATTCCTTGGCGATTCCCATTTCCTTGATCACGCGCTCATACTTGGCGAGCTGATCGCGCGTCATGGCGCGCAACGCCTCGGCCGAACTGCCGCGCACCGCGAAGCCCAGCTCTTCAAGTTTGCGGCGCACTTCGGGATCGCCGACGGCCTTCAGCACCTCGGCATTCAGGCGGGCAATGATGTCCTTCGGGGTGCCGGCAGGGGCCAGAATTGCAAACCATGAGTTGAAGAGGAAGCCGGGCAGTCCGGATTCCGAGACGGTCGGCACATCAGGGAATTGCGGCAATCTCTTCTCGGTGGTCACCCCGATCAGCCGGAGTTGACCGCCGCGCACCAGCGTTGCGACCGTGCCCAGGCCCTGGAAGCCGACGGGAATTTGGCCGGCGGCAATGTCGGTCGCGGCCTGGGTGGCGCCCTTGTAGGGCACATGCGTCAGCGATATGCCGGCAGCCGATGCGAACATCGCCATCGCCAGATGCTGTGGGCTTCCCGGCCCGCCCGAGCCATAATCGATCTTCCCGGGCGCGGCCTTCGCGGCCGCGATCAGATCCGCTGCGCTCTTGAAGCTGGCCTGATTGTTGGCAACCAGCCCCCATTCCACTGTCGCAACCAGCGATACCGGCTCGAAATCCTTCAGAATATCCCATCGCATCTTGGACTGCAGGTTCGGCACCATGGTCATGACGCTGTCGTTGAACCCGCCAATCGTGTAGCCGTCCGGTTCGGCGCGGGCGACGGCCTCGGCTCCGATCAGCCCCGACGCGCCCGGCTGGTTCAGGATCACGATCTGCTGGCCCATATTGTCGGCCATCTTCTGGGTCACGATCCGCGCGGCGACGTCGACAGCACTTGCCGCGGCAAGAGGCACGATCATCTTGATCGGCCGGTCGGGATAACTCCCCTGCGCAATCGCTTGGTGGCTTGAGAACAGCGCGAGTGCCGGAATCAGCAAATGGAACAGACGCATACATTTCCCCCTGACCGGGCAGACTTGCGCAATTGCAGCCGCCTCTCTTGAGGAAAGATTGCGCTCGAACTCTGCGCTTTGCAATCGGTCCGGAACGTGGACTACCCCCGGGGCAGCGAATGCCGACCAAGGGGCGCGCGGTGACTAAAGGAGCTTGCCGTCCGGTCCAAAAAACGGATGCGGGCCGTCAAAGCTACCTATGGGGACTTGATGGGTGACGACCGTGCCGAATCCCTCGCCCGGAAACCAGCTATGGAGATGGAAGGCGGGCGGCTCGACCTTGAAGGAGGGTTCGCGCAGTTCGGCCAGATCGAGATCGACGGCATGGTTCGGGGCCGGGCAGATTGTGGTCGGCACGCCCGCAAACATGGTCAGTGTCGCGCGATGGACATGCCCGGTTGCGATCAGCTGCACGCGGGGATGACGGCGCACGATGGGCGCGAGATCGCCCGCGTTGAGGAGATTTTGGCGGTCCATGTGCCAAATGCCCGCCTTGAACGGGGGATGGTGCAAAAACAGCAGCGCCGGCCGGTGGGGCGACGAAGCCAGCATCCCCTCGAGCCATTGCAGTGTAGGCCCATCGAGTTCGCCATGCGGTTTTCGATGCACGCTTGAATCCAGCAAAAGCAGATCGAGGCCGGCGACCTCGATCTTCTGATTGAGCGGCCCGGACACGAAGGCGTACGAAGCGGAAGGAAACGCGGCCCGCATCAACTCGCGCGAATCGTGATTGCCGGGAATACCGGCAAACGGAAGCTTTAGTGGCGCCAGCAGCCGCTTGAGATACTGATATTCTTCAGCCGTCGGCGTGTCGGCAAGATCACCAGAGATCACCACAAAATCGGGTGTGGGGTCGAATTCGTTTAGTGTGGCAATGCATCGTTCGAGCGCCTTCGCTGTATCGACCTTGCCATAGGCAAGCGATCCCGGCGGCTTGATGTGCAGATCGGAAATCTGGGCAATATGAACCGGTTTTGGCGACATCGACCTTCTCAGTTCTCGGGCGGCAACAGGCGGACGGCGTCCGGCGAAATTGACAATCCGATCCGTTCGCCCAACCTGACTCGAACCGTATTAGGCGCGTCGACGGTGAGCAACCTGTTGGACGCGCCACTGACGACCAGCCGTTGCCTGTCACCGATGAAGCTCACGCTGTCGACAGTGCCCGAAAGCGACGCACTTCCGGCTGACGTGACGCGAATGGTTTCGGGGCGGATCATCGCGACCGCCGCCGGCATGTCCACATCGCAGTGAATCGGCTGCCGTCCGCCCGGCAACACGAGGTAGCCGCCCTCGATGGCCGCTTCGACAATATTCGCGGCGCCAATGAATTCGGCGACAAAGCGACGTCGTGGCGTGAAGTAGATCTCGCGCGGCGTGCCTATCTGGGCAATCGCTCCCTTCTGCATGACGACGACACGATCGCCGAGCTCCATGGCCTCGGACTGATCGTGGGTCACATAAATCGTGGTGATACCGAGCGCGCGCAGCAAGCGATTCAGTTCGCCGCGCAGCCGGTCGCGCAATGCGGCGTCGAGCGCCGTCAGCGGCTCGTCGAGCAACAGGATGCCCGGTCGGATCGCAACCGCGCGCGCCAGCGCCACCCGCTGCCGCTGCCCGCCGGAAAGCTGGTCGATCCGGCGGTTCTCGAGCCCGGAGATGTTGGTCAGCGCCACCAGTTCGGCGACGCGTGCCGCCCGCTCCTTGTTCGGTATCCCGCGGATCTTCAGGCCATAGCCGATATTGTCCGATACGGTCATGTTGGGGAAAAGCGCGTAGGACTGGAACACCATGCCGACGTTGCGCCGCTCGATCGGCACCGCCGTCATGTCCTTGTCGTCGAATAGCACTCTGCCGCCGGCATCGGGTAATTCGAGGCCGGCGATGATACGCAGCATGGTGGTTTTGCCGCAGCCGGAGGGGCCGAGCAGCACCAGGGTTTCACCACGGGCGATCTCAAGCGTTGCGGGTTCGAGCGCGCGCGTTCCGTCGGCAAAGGTCTTGCCGCAGGCCTCGATACGCACCGAGGCGCCGTGTCCGGCCTGCGCACTCATCTCTTCTGTTCCTTCTCGGCAAACAATTGCATGGCAACCAGCAGCGGAATGATCATCACGAAGAAGATCAACGTATAGGCCGACGCCACTTCCAGCCGCATCGAGGCGTAGCTATCAGCGAGCCCGATCGGCAGCGTCTTGGTCAGTGGCGTGTGCAGCATCCAGGTCAGGTTGAATTCGCCTAGCGACAGCGTCACCACCATCAGGCTGCCTGCCAGTATCCCCGGCACGGCGTTGGGCACGATCACATCGCGGAAGCGCCGCCATGGCGATGCGCCAAGCGACGCCGCGCCCTCGTCCAGCGTCTTGATGTCGACGGTCGCGAATACGGCCATCACCGACCGCACCATGAACGGCATGGTGAAGATGACATGGCCTGCAAGAATGAACAGCCAGGAACGGCGGAAGTCGCCAAAACCGCCATAGGTCAAGAGCAGTGCCAGCGCGATGGCCAGCCCGGGGATCGCGAGCGGCAAGGTGATGATCTCCTCGACAACGCGCGACAGGCGCCCTGCCCTTACATGCAAGGCATAGGCGGCTGGAACGCCTGCCGCGAGCGTCACGGCAAGCGTCGCAAAAGCGACCACGAATGACAGCAGAATTGTGCCGGCATAGAGCTCCCATACCTGCACGACCCATTGCAGGGTTACGCCGGACTGGATGCCGCGAAAGTAGTTCACCGTGACGCCGGCGGAAATCGACAGGATCGCCGGCACAACCAGGAATGCGGCGACCAGCAGTGTGAAAATGAGTTGGCCGGTGAAGATCAGGCGATCACGCATGGCCTCATCCAGTCGCCGCAACGGCGCTTCCGCTGAAGGAACGTGCAAGCGCAAGAATGAACCAGGTGATGATGCCAAGCCCGACCGACAGCGCGGCCGAGATCGAGAAGTTCGCGGCCAGCGTGAATTCGGTATAGATCAGCATCGGCAGTACATCGATGTTCGTCGCCAGAGTAAACGCCGTTCCGAACGCACCCATCGCGGTCGCAAACGCAATGGCGCCGGAGGCGACGAAGGCCGGCGCCAGTGCCGGCAGAACGACATCGCGCTGTACCGCCCACGGGCCCGCGCCGAGCGAACGCGCGGCTTCTTCCAGGCCGACATCGAGCTTCTGTACCGCGGCCATAATGGTAAGAATGACTCGCGGGATGGAAAAATACAGATAGCCGAGAAACAGGCCGTAGATCGAATAGGCAAAGACCAGCTTCTCACCAAACAGGCGGTTGGAGAAATCGCCGATCAGGCCCTGTCGCCCGGCGAGAAGAATGATCATGAAGCCGACCACCACGCCGGGAAACGCCAGCGGAAAGGTCAGCATCGCAATCAGGACGGCGCGCCCGGGAAAACGATGCCGCTGCAGGAACATCCCCGCAACCGTCGCTACGATAAGGGTCACGACGGTGGTCGCGGCGGCGAGCAGAACCGTGTTGACGAGGGTCGCGCGGTAACGCGGCTCACTCAGGATCGCGAGATAGCCCGCCAGCCCCTGCGGGCCTTCCGCGCCGGTCACGACCAGCCGTACCATCGGCAGCAGAAAGAACGCCACCGTCAGTACCGCTAGCGGCAGCAGGCAAAGCCAGACAAAGGACTTATGTGACATCAGAAGAAAGCGCCCGAGCGAAGGGCACCATATTGCCTCAGCGGACCTCGGCGAGATAGCGGTCGACGAAGCCTTTTTGCTTGTTTTCCATCTGTCCCCAGTCGACGTTCTTCGCGCGCGCATAGTCGCTGTCAGGCAGGAACTTCTTCTTCACGGCTTCGGGCAGGTCGATCGGCCGCGCCGGGCGCAGGTAGGCGTTGGTCCAGATCGCCTGCCCCTTGTCGGACAACAGATAGTCCAACACCTTCTTGGCCTTGTCCTTGTCGGGCGCATTCTTGACGAGGCCAACGACGTAGGGAAACACCACCGACCCTTCGCAGGGGATCACGAATTCAAAGTTGCCCTTTTCTGAATATTTCGCGCGATAGGCATTGAAATCATAGTCGAACAGAATCGGCATCTCGCCGGAGACAACCCGGGCGTAGGAAGTCTGCTTGGGAACGATCGGATCATTCTTCCGCAGATCCTTGAAGAAATTGATCGCGGGATCGAAGTTTGATTCGGAGCCACCGAGCGCCAGATTGATCGCGACCGCACCGACATAGCCGACCGCGGCCGACGACGGATCGAGATAACCGACCATGCCCTTATAGTCGGGCTTCAGAAGATCCTTCCAGCAGGCCGGCACCGGCTTGCCGCCGAGCGCGTCCTTGTTCACGAACAGGCCAAGCGTGCCGGAATGAATCGTGGTCCAGTAGCCGTCGGCATCCTTCAGACCGGCGGGGACCTGGTCCCATTTCGCCGGCTTGTAGGACTCTAGCGCATCCTGCGCTTTGGCCTTCATGCCGAAGGTGACACCGAAATAACCGATATCGCCGACAGGATTGCTCTTCTCGGCGAGGATCTGAGCCAGCGCCTGGCCGGAATTCTTGTTGTCGTGCGGGATGTCGTAGTTGAGATCGGCCTTGATCGCCTTGAGCATCGAAGCCCAGTCGGCCCATTCCGGCGGGCAATTGTAGCAGATGACGTCGGCCGCTTTGGCGGACTGCCAGGGCGCAATCAGGGACAGCGCGAGCAAGGCAAGTACAAAACGGACGGTCTTCATGGGTCACTCCGGTTTAGGGCGGCAATTGACAATCTCATCACCAACCGGTGTGCAAGTATAGGCCGCGCATGAAGGTTTTGCGACAAGGCATTTTGCTGTGCAGCAAATGTCCCCGGCGCCACCCGTATTCAGCAATTTTGTCGGCCAGCGATTTCCGGTAGCATCCGGCGCGAGAGGATACGCCCATGTACCAACCTTCAGGCGTGAAGACATCGCCGGCACTTCCCATTCCCGACCGGATGAAGGCATGGGTGCTGGGCGACCCGGAGCAGCTGTTGCTGCTTGAAAAACCCGTGCCCGTTCCGGCACGCGCCGAAGTCCTGATCCGCATCGACGCGGTTGCGATCTGCGCCACCGATCTCGAAATCATTCATTCCGGATCACCGGCCAGCATCGAAGGCGGCCTGCCCTTCAATAAGAATTTCACGCCGGGCCACGAGTATATGGGCACGGTTGCCGCGCTCGGACTCGACGTCGACGAATTCGAGATCGGAGAGCGGATCAGCGTGGAGATCCACGCCGGCTGCGGCCAGTGCAAGCGCTGCCGCCAGGGCATGTATACGTCGTGTCTGAACTACGGGAAGCCGGAGAAAGGCCATCGCGCTAACGGCTTCACGACAGACGGCGGCTTTGCCGAATATGCCGTCAATCACATCAATACACTGGCGCGGGTGCCCGACACGATGAGCGACGCCGAGGCGACGCTGGTCGTCACCGCGGGTACCTCGATGTATGGGCTGACGGAGTTGGGAGGGTTGGTTGCAGGCGAGAGCGTCGTGGTGATCGGCCCGGGGCCGATCGGACTACTCGCGGTGGCTGTTGCCAAGGCGCTCGGCGCCAGCCCGGTCATCCTGACCGGGACGCGCAACAGAAGATTGGCGATCGGCCGGGAGCTCGGCGCCGATCGCGTCGTCAATATCAACGACGAGGACGCGGTTGAGGTGGTCAGGCACCTCACCGGCGGTATCGGCGCGGACTATGTGGTCGAGTGCGCCGGCACCGAGGCGACGATCAATCAGGCCATTCACATGACCAATCGCGGCGGGAAAATCTGCCTCGCCGCGTTCCCGCACGACCCAGTCACGATGGATCTTGCGCATCTCGTGAAGAACAATATCTATGCCTATGGAATTCGTGGCGAAGGCCGCAGCGCCACCCGCCGCGCCATGGCGCTGATGGCGGAGAAGCGTTTCGACGCAACGAAAATCCATACCCACACATTTCCGTTGGCCGATCTGCCGACTGCGCTGCGATATGCCCGCGAGCGCGTCGACGATGCGATCAAGGTGGTTGTCACCAACCGGCAGGCGGGCGCGATCGCGAGTGCGGCAGCCGAATAGCGCGAACGGCAATCAACGGCCTTCGAAGTTCGGTTCCCGCTTCTCCATGAACGCCTTGATGCCCTCCTGCATGTCCTGCGTCTTGAACAGTGGCAAGAGCTGCAGATAGACGTGATGCACATGATCGGGAAACGTTTCGTTGAGTCCCATTCGCATCATGCGCTTGGCGGCCTGGACCGCCAGCGGCGCGTTGGCCGCAATCTCGCGTGCCACCTCGCGCGCCCGGCCCATCAGGGCGGCATCCGGCACGACCTCGTTGGCAAGACCCCAGTCGAGAGCTTCCCGCGCCGAGAGCGTGCGGCCGGTGAAGATCAATTCGGATGCTTTGGCCCAGCCGAGCATGCGCGGCAGAAACCACGTGCCGCCTGATTCCGGCACCACGCCGCGCTTGACGAAGGCAGCCGCCAGCTTGGCCGATTCAGCCATGATGCGAATGTCGCAGCCGAGCGCCGTATCCATGCCGTAACCCGCGGCCCCGCCATTCACGGCGCAAATCGTCGGCTTGTCCATCGCCTGCAGAACGGTCGGCGGCGTGTTGCGGAGGTCGAGCGAGGTAGCTGACGAAGCCGAACTGAGGCCATCGCCACTGCGCTCCTTACGTAAATCCAGACCGGCACAGAACGCGCGCCCATTACCGGTGAGGATGACGCAGCGAACGTCGCGATCCTCATTTGCCCTGATAAGCAGCCGCGTCAGATCATTCAGCATCGGCCCGGAAATCGTATTCATGCGCGCGGGAGCGTTGAGCGTGATGACCGCGATATGATCGGATACGTCATACAGGACTTCGTTGGACTCGGTCTGAATGGCACGGTGGGGTTGATCCATATGGCTTCTCGTTCTGGCTGATCGATCTTGTCGCCGTATTATATCCGCCCCAACGCGGTCAGGATAACCTGCGGGGTCAGCGGAATTTCTGTGATGATTGTCCCAAACGGCCGGAGTGCGTCGTTGACCGCATTGGTGACGGCCGCAGCCGCCCCCGCCGTGCCGGCCTCACCTGCGCCTTTTGCTCCCAGCTCCGACTCCAAGGTCGGCGAAACCACATGCCCGACATCGATGTCAGGCATCTCACCGGACATCGGGACCAGATAATCGGCCATATTGGCATTGGTGAGCTGGCCGCGTTCGTCATACACGCATTTCTCGAACAGTGCGGCGCCGAGGCCCTGCACCACGCCTCCCCTGATCTGCTCATCGACCAATTGTGGATTGATGATGGTGCCGCAATCCTCGACCACCCAATGCTTGAGCAGCTTCACAAAACCGGTATCGGTATCGATCTCCAACCAGGAGCCCTGAACGCCGTTGGTGAAGGCGAAGGGGTATTCGCGCGGGACAAAGTGCCTGGTAGCCATAAACTCGGGCTGGATGCCCGGCGGCAGCGTATCGGGACGAAAATAGACAATGCGCGCGAGTTCGCTCAAGTCGATCCGCGGCGTGCCATCGACGGCATCCACGACGCCATTGTTGACAATGTCGAGTTCCCCTGGCGTCGATTGCAGGACGGCGGCCGCCACGTCGAGGATGTTGTTGCGCAGTACCTTGGTGGCTTGAAGTGCGGCCTCCCCACCGATACCGGCGCCGCGCGAGGCCCAAGTGCCTCCGCCATACGGCGTATTATCGGTGTCGCCCAGAATCACACGGACGCGATCCATCGAGACGCCAAGTACGCTTCCGACGATCTGTGCCGTGAGCGATTCGGATCCCTGTCCCTGCTCAGTGATACTTGTTTGGCAGATCACTGACCCCTGCGCGTCCAGCCGCACCGCGACGCCATCCTGCGAGGAGATCTTCGCACCGCCGACGCCATAAAACGCCGCACTGGGATTGGTAACCTCGATGAAGCTCGCAATGCCGATACCACGATGGATGTTCTTCGCCCGCAGGGCGGTCTGCTCGGCGCGCAACGCGTCGTAGTCCATCATTTTGACGAGCTTGGCGAGCGCTGCATGGTGCGACAGTTGCTCGAAGCGCAAACCTGACGGCGAGGCACAGGGATAAGCGTCATCGGCAATCAGATTGCGACGACGGATCTCGATCGGATCCATGCCGATCTTCATGGCCGCCAGATCGACCAGGCCTTCCGTCACCGAGCAGGCGATCGGATGGCCAACGGCACGGTACTGGCACATCACGTTCTTGTTCTGGAACACGACGCGGGCCCGGGCGCGATAATTCCTGGTCACATAGGGGCCGCCGACGAGATTGACGACCTGATTGGCCTCGATCGCGCTGGTGCGCGGATACATCGAATAGGGCCCGATCCCCGTGAGATCGTCGATCTCGAATGCCGTGATGGTGCCATCGCGCTTGACGCCGATCTTTCCCTTGCAGCGATGGTCGCGGGCATGAATATCGGTGTTGAAGCTCTCGACCCGGTCGGCAACGAACTTGACCGGGCGCCGCAGCAGCTTGGAAAGCGCGTAGGTCGCCATCTCGTCGGCATAGATATGGACCTTGATACCGAAGGAGCCACCAACGTCCTTGCAGACCACGCGAACTTGCGATTCCTTCAAACCGAGGTGGACCGCTGCGATATTTTGCACCATATGCGGCGCCTGCGTGCCTTGATAGATGGTCAGTCTCGCTTCCGCGGCGTTCCAGTCTGCTACCACCGCGCGCGGTTCCAGCGTCACGCCGGTGTGCCGTCCGAAAACGAACTCTGCCTCCACCACCTCGTCCGATTCGGCAAAGGCCTGATCGACGGCGCCCGCATCGTGATTGCGCTCAAAAGCCAGATTGTCGCCCAGCGAGACATGGATCACGGCTGTAGCTGGATCAAGCGCGGTGCGCATGTCCGTTACGGCATCGAGCTCCTCATAATCGACCGAGACGAGCTCCGCGGCGTCCTCGGCCAGAGCGCGGCTGATCGCCACCACGGCCGCGACCGCTTCGCCCTGCCAGCACACGCGGTCAACCGCGATGGCACTTTGCGGGGCGGATTTGAGGCCCTTCAAATGCGAGAGTACGCCGACCCACGGCGTGATGACCGTCGAGAGTTCCTTGCCTGAAACGACGGCAATCACTCCCGGCATCTGCTTGGCCGCCGAAGCGTCGATACCATTGATCTTTGCGTGCGCATGCGGCGAGCGCAGGAATACGACATGCGCCATGCGCGGCAACTCCATGTCGCTGACATAGAGCCCGCGCCCCTGCATCAGCCGGTCAAGGTTCGGCCGCGGCACTGTCTTGCCGATATAGGAATTCGGACGGTCCAGCGCAGAAAGCGTTTCAGGATTTGCCTGTGTCGACGTCATGGCAAGCGTCCGGTGCGCGCCCGCGCTGTGGTCTCGATGGCGTCGATGATGGCCTGGTAGCCCGTACAGCGGCAGTAATTGCCGGAAAGATGTTCGCGGATCTGTTCTCGATCCGGACACGGCGACTGCTTCAGCAGATCCTGTGCCGCCATCAGCATTCCCGGCGTACAGAAGCCGCACTGCAATGCGTTACGCTCCCGGAATGCAGACTGCAAATCGGCAATCTCGCCGCTGTCGGAGAGACCCTCGATCGTCTCAACCGTCGCATGGTGCATCTGCACCGCAAGCAGCAAGCAGGAACGGACGATATCGCCATTGACGCGGACCGTGCATGCTCCGCACACCCCGTGTTCGCAACCGACATGCGTGCCAGTCAGCTTGAGATGGTCGCGAAGAAAATCCGCCAAATTCAGGCGCGGAAGTACGCTCGCTTCAACACGTTCACCATTAACATTCAGCGAAATCGTAACCGCAGTCGTCACGCTGATGCTCCCATGCGGAGATCAGGGCGGCCAAGCAGCGACGATACGCAACGCGCCAACAGGACCTTCGCCAGATGCCGGCGCATGGCGGGTGTCGCCTGATGATCGTCCAGAGGGTCGAGCTCTTCATCCAATGCGGAAAACGCCTCGGACAACACCGCAGACGTGATCGCGACATCGACCAGTTTGCCGGCAGACCTGGCCAGCAACGGGCGATCGCCCACGGCAAAGAAACCAAGGCGAAGATCAGTAAACCGCCCATCCCTGACGAAGGCCTGCGCTGCGAGACCCACGATTGCGTAGTCGCCATGTCGACGGGCAAACTCGTGAAAGAAATGCGTCGAATATTTCGGGGTCACCGGTAATTCAACCGCGACCAACAGTTCCTGCGGCTTGAGCGCAGTTTCGTAGATCCCGGCGAAGAACTCGCTTGCCGCGATCCGCCGCTCGCCACCCGGCCCGCGAGCAATGATCGTAGCGCCAAGCGTCAGCATGCATGCCGGCAGTTCGGAAGCCGGATCTGCGTGCGCAAGGCTTCCCCCGAGGGTGCCACGGTTGCGGATTGCAGGATGGGCAACATGGGCGACCGCATCCGTCAGCAAGGGAGCATGGGTTGCTATTTCCGGAGATTTCAATAGATCGGCGTGACGTGTCAGCGCACCGATGCTGAGGGCGCCTTCCTTCACCACAATCCCGCGCAACTCGGCCAACTCACCGATATCGACAATGAGATCGGGCGCGAGCAGGCGAAGATTCATCGCCGGCAACAGGCTCTGGCCGCCCGACAACACCTTGGCCCCTTCGCCATGCGCGGTCAGCAATTCCAGCGCATTTGCGACGCTGGTTGCGCGGGCGTAAGCGAAAGCCGAGGCCTTCATTTTTGGTGACCTCCCCGGCCAACGATCGGCATTTTTGCGGGATTAGACGGCTGAGACCGCCAAAGGTCAAGTTTGTTGTCGGGTGATTATTTCGACTTTGAGCTTGTTTTCGTGCGACGAACGACGCACGTTCCGTCCCAACAAAAAGCCTGCCTTTGGGGAAGAGCAGACCATGAAGCTTGGGTTTTTTACGATGCCGATCCATCCTGTCGACAAGGATTGGCGGCTTTCGCTCAAGGAGGACCGCGAGGCTTTCTTGCTGGCCGATGAACTCGGCTTCACTGAAGCCTACGTCGGTGAGCACGTCACCGACAAAGCGGAGAATATTACTTCCTGCATAGCTTTCATCGCGTGGCTCGCGGCGGCGACCAGGCAGATCAAGCTTGGCACCGGTACCGTCAACATGCCGAACGCACATCCGGCGGCGATTGCAGCCTCGATCGCGATGCTCGATCATATGCTCGACGGACGCCTGATCTTCGGCATCAGCCCCGGCGGCCTGCTGTCAGACGCGGAAGCGTTCGGCAATCTCGAGGCGGACAGGAATGCCATGTTCCTCGAGGCGATCAATCAGGTACTTCAGATCTGGGCCAGCGAGCCGCCCTATAATCTTCAGGGCCAATTCTGGAACATATCGGTTCAGAAGACCCTGATCGAAGACATCGGCCAGGGCTTCATTCCGCGCCCACTGCAACGGCCGCACCCACCGATCGTGGTCACGGCGGTGGCACCGTTCTCAAAGGGTGTGACGGAAGCCGCCGCACGCGGCTGGGAGCCGATCTCAGCAAATTTCCTGATGCCGGCCTGGGTGAAAAGCCACTGGCCGAAATACGTGGAGGGCTGCGAACGCGCCGGCCGTCCTGCGGATACAGCAAATTGGCGCGTTGCCAAGAGCGTGTTCGTCGCCAAGGACGCAGCAACGGCGAAGGCCTACGCCATCGATCCGAACGGGCCTTATGTTTATTACTATCGCTCGCTGTTCACCAAGCTGAAGCGCGGTGGCCGTATCGAATTGTTCAAAACGCGCCGCGATCAGCCCGACGACGAAGTGACGCTGGAATCGATCTGCGACAAGCTGATCATTCATGGCACGCCGGAGAGCGTGGCCGATCAACTGCTGGCGTTTCAGGAGGAGACCGGGCCCTTCGGCACACTGCTCTACGCCGGCAAGGATTGGAAGGATCGCGAACTCGGACGCCAGTCAATGATCCTGATGGCCGAAAAGGTCATGCCGCGCGTCAATGCCGGCGCATCCGGCTCCTCCAAGGCCGCCGAATAGTCCAGCTACACCAGGAAGCTTGCCGTGGCACTGAGCGATCGCATCCCCTATCAAGCACAGGTCGACCGACCGAAGCTGACGCTTCCCGGCGGCAAGAAGCTTGCGGTATGGGTTATCCTCAATGTCGAAGAATGGCGGATCGAGAGCGCCATGCCTCGCACAGTGCTGAGCCCGCCGATGGGTCAGCCACTATTGCCCGACGTGCCGAACTGGTCCTGGCACGAATACGGGATGCGCGCGGGCTTCTGGCGCCAATTCAAGGCGCTGACCGATCGCAAAATGCCAGTGACCCTGGCGCTCAACGCCAATGTCGTTAACACCTACCCGCGCGTCGCAGCCGCAGCGCTCGAAGCCGGCTTTGAATTCATGGGCCACGGCTTTGTTCAGGGTCCGATGCACAAGGTCGAAAGCCAGGCGGATGCCATCAAGCGCTCGGTCGAGACAATTTCGAAATTTGCAGGGAAGCCGCCACGGTCATGGGAAAGCCCCGGCCTCACGGAGACCGAGGAAACCCTTGATCTGCTTCGCCTCAACGGCATCGAGTATGTCGCGGACTGGGTAATCGACGATCTGCCGCAGGACATCGCCACGCCTCACGGCACCATCACCACGATCCCCTATTCGGTCGAAACCAACGATATCGTCATCCACGCGCTGCAGCATCTGCCTTCCGAGCAGTTCCTGAAACGCTGCACTGACCAGTTCGACCGGCTATATCTCGAAGGCGCGTCGAACGCGCGGATCATGGCTATCTCGATTCACCCCTACATCACAGGCGTTCCGCATCGCATCAAGTATCTGGAAGCGCTGCTCGACTACGTCCTAGGTCACGACGGTGTGGCACTGATGACAGCCAGCGAGATCGGCGACTGGTATCGCGCGGAGATGGCAAAGAATTAAATTGCGGGTCGACCGCAGGGCCGCGGGATCTCCAGCGAGATTCGGCGATCCGCTCACGAGGACTTGTTGCCGTCCCCGGCAATAAACCGGCCGAAGCTGCCACGCGCAAACAGTAGCGGTTCCTGCCGATTATAGGTGTAGGCCTCGACAGCGCCCAGGAAGATGATGTGGTCGCCGCCGTAATACCGATTGGCCGCGCGGCATTGGAAATTGGCGACGCTGTCGGTCAACACCGGCGCATTGCCAAGCCCCGGCGTCCAGCTCACGCCGGCGAACTTGTCCTCCGACGATTTTGCAAACTGCGATGCCAGTGCTTCCTGGGAAGCTCCGAGAACATTCACCGCGAAATGGCTGGCATTCTGGAAGATCGTGAGTCCCTGAGAAAACATCCCGAGACTCCACAATACCAGCGGCGGATTGAGCGACACCGAGGCAAACGAGTTGCAGGTCACGCCATACGGCCTTCCATCGGCCGCCATCGCCGTGACGATAGTGACGCCTGTGGCGAAAGTGCCAAGTGCATTGCGAAAGTCCCGGGGATCGATCGCCGAGTTGTCGCTGGCAAATTCATTGGCCGGATCGGCCGGATGTTTGGGTGCGTCAGACATCCGCCAGGCCTCAGAGCGTCAGATTTTCGGACGGCAGGCCCAGCGCCACGCGTCCATAGTTGGTTCCCGCCGCATCGAAATTGAATGCGAGGTGCGAATTCACCGCGTGGGCGTCGCGGAATTGCCGCTGCAGCGCGCCCGACGTGAACAGGCTGCGCGCACCGCTTGCCGCGAACAACAGCGAGACCGCTTCGGTGCAGAGCTTCACCGCGAACGCACCATCCCGCCGCAGTCTCGTCTTTGCCGCGAGGTCGGGAACATGGCCCCGCCTTGCATCGGCCATCGCATCGATGCAGTTCGTGCGCATGACGAGGCGCGCCGCATCGATCTTGGCGGAGGCCTCTGCGATCTTGATTTGGGTCGTCTGCAGGTCGCTGAGTTTGGCCCGATTGTAGGTCGAGGCCCGATGCCGCGTGAATTCGACGTAGTCATCCAGACAGGCTTGCGCATTACCCAAGCCGACACCCGACAACACGTAAGGGAAGAGAGAGAATACCGGCAGCGCATACAGCGCGTTTGGATTGACTACGCTTCCCGGCGTCGGTCCGCCGGTCAGCTCGCTGACCGCGACGGTCATTTTCTCCGCAACAAAGACATCCTCGACCCATACGTCGTTCGATCCGGTGCCACACAGTCCCGTCGCATTCCAGGTGTCGTTGATCCTGTACTCGCTCCTGTTGAGCAGGAATATACGATACTCGATGCCGTCAGCCTCATCTTCGGAAGACACCACGCCGGCAAGCATGTTCCAGTCGCAAGACTCGACACCCGAGGAGAACGGCCAGTGACCGCGAAGGACATATCCTCCATCCGCCTTTCTCGCGCGACCGGCTGGAAAGATGAAGGATGACGCGATCAGCGCATCGGCATTCCTGCTCCAGACAGCGTCCTGCGCCTGCCGGTCAAACATGCCCAGCATCCAGTGATGGCTGGCAAGATTGGCGAAATTCCACGCCACGGAGGCGTCCGCCTGCCCCAGCGCGTCGGCGCAATCGACCAGAGCGACATAGTCAAGCTCGGCCCCTCCAACGCGTTTGGGTTGCACGATTCGGAACAAGCCGGCGTCATGCAAATCGCGCTCTGTCTCCGGCGGCAGGCGCCGAAGCTCTTCCGTCCTTGAGGCACGATCGCGCAATTCTGGAATCAGGGCCTTGGCACGCGCAACCATGGCGACATAGCTGTCCGCGCCCGGCCCCGCGGACGAACCTGCTTCCGGCTTTCCGCCGTCTCCAGCCATATGTTTCCTCGCCTGCTCCGTTGCTTTGCGCCGCCCGAGCTTTGCCAGTCTACCGGCTGACCGGCAATGATCAAGGCGCACGCGAAGCATGGCTATTCCGCCACGAGCTATTGCCAAAAGCACAAAACGGCCCGTTATCCGCGAGGGCCCCCGGCCGAGCAGAGCAATTTGAGGCGCCGAACGGCCGAGCCGCTATTTCACGTCCTTGCGCCGATAAAGCGTATTTGGCCATGTCCCAAGATCCTTGGGACTGAACAGGCGCCAACCTGTGCGAATGAAGTTGTGGCTCGAGTAGACTTGTTGTCCTTTTCTCTTACAAGTTCAAAATCGCTCTCATCAAATTTGTGGGTACGCACGAAGAGTATGAAGGCCCAACGCGGTGACTCACGCGGTCGAGCCGGTTCAAGCCTCCCTTTCGAAAAATCAACGAGCCGCCCTTGTTTCGCGATGCGGCAGCCTAGCCGAGCACGGCGCGGGAATCGGCGAAACCCCCGCGACATTGAAAGCACTGGAGGGTCGCAGCGTACCGTGGCTTTGTAATCCGAAGGTTGGGAGTTCGACCCTCTTCGGCAACATTTTTGAATTCGGGTGGGCGTGCTTAGTGGTCAGGGAAGTGCCTGGAATGCATTGGTTTTGCGACTGACGAACGGCTCTCGTTGCTCTGGTGTTGTGTTCACGCTCGTCCGCCGCGAGTTCGTTTCAGCGCGTGAAATTGGATGCCGCCCCGGGCGGCAGTCTCGCGTTTCTTAGGGAGCCTGGCCGAAAGCAAGAATGTGTGGCTGGGGTGGGAGGAATTGAACCTCGAGATGGCGGATCAGAGAAAAACTTTGTTGTGCTATCGCCTGATTTCGTAGTCGGAGGCTCTCGCCCATTCGAGAATATCCAACAACCTCTTTCAGGTAAAAGCTCATTTGCGGGTGGAACGATCGGATCTCGAGGTCCGTGCTGAACTAGCGGAGTTCAGAGGATCGGAGAGAAACCGGCCTTCGGACAAGTAAGAGCGAGATTCTAGAATCTGGCGAACCGAAAATCGAATTGGAAATGGCTATATTGCGCCTTTGCAATTGAATCCCACCGGACAAAGCGCCGGAGGGAGAGCAACTGGGATCGAACCTTCTCCGCTCCCTAACTGAATAACCGGACAATGGGCGGTGCGGGGGGCCGGGGTGGCTCTCCCTCCTAGGGGTTTACTGGCACCCCAAAGTCCGCCGGCGTCCCCGGCCGCGCCCACCGGCCTCCGCAAGGCCGGCGCGACCGTCGCCGCGGAGAACGGCGCGACGCCGCATCAGCTGATGGCAATCTTCGGCTGGAATATGCTGGCGCAGGCCGAACTGACTTCATCGCGCCCCCGGGCCGTGGTCATTTGCGCCGGGCGCGAATGCAAGCCCGATCCTTGTGGGGCGGGACGTGAATGTTGGAATCGGACCACTAGCTCCCGGCCGGCTGATCCGTCAGCTCGTGCGCTTTGCCCCGATGGTCTCGAATTGAGCCTTTTGCTCGTCGCTCAGCGTTGCGAGGAAATCGTCCAGGGCCGGCCGCAACAGCTTGATCGCGTCTAGAATGGCGTCGAGCCGTGTATCGGCTGTCGCAAGGCGGTCGGGCGGATTGAGGTTCTCGTCCGGCTGGCAATTGAAATTCAGCGTGTTCCTGGCAAGCGCGCTCATCCGCTGAAGCGCGTCCAGCCCCTCACGCTGTAAGTCGTTCAGATGCAGCCTCGCCTCGATCTCGCTGCCGGGCCATGGCAGCACCTCGGGCGGCGTGCAGCTCTGAATGGCCGGAACCTTGGGCGCAAATGGTGCGCGCTGACCGGAAAACTCGGCGAGCTTCCCCTTCTGGTCGTCGTCCAACAGCTCGTAGAATGTCTCGAATGGCGTCGTTACAAACGCGATCGCGGATTTCATCGCCTCCAGGCGCTGTTGCATCGCGGCGAGTCTGCCAGACGGCGTTAGCGCGACCTCGACCGGACAGGCCGCGCGGATGATTTGGGCGGCCTTGACTGACGCGTTGGCAAGGTCGTCGAGCGCCGCGCGTTGCTCCTCGCTCAGCAGGATCCCCTGCCTGATCTGTTTGATCGGCAGACCGGCAAACTCGCTTGCATCATCGCCACAGATTTGTGCGAGCGAAGGCAGCCTGCCATGCCGCCGGCTGCGCGAGGACGCCATATAGCGGGTGAGGTCCTCGTAGCCATAGGGCGTGAATATCGCCGCGTAGATATCGCGATAGCCATAGCCCCAGAAGCCGATGCCATCGCCCCAGAGCGTGTAGTCGTAGATGTCGTAATAGGCGAACGGCCAGAACAACGGACCCACCCATCCATACCCGCCATCACCATGCTGCCACCATCCGCTCGCGCCACGGCGGCCTTGCCATCCCGCCAGCGCGGCGGCGGCTCCGACCTGCACCCGTGCCACCGGCTTTATGACCCAGTCGGCGCCGCGGGTGACATCGGCGCGCGACAACGCGCCGGTCGCCTCGTCATGGAGGTTTGCCGTTCTAACGCGCTCGCCGCGCCGGTCATACAGGCCTCGGAAAGCCAGCGAGGCAACGGATTTCACAATGCCGATGGGGCCGCCGCCAATCCGCATGTGTAGGCCTCTCGCCAGAGCGGTGCTCGACGGCGCAGTGGCCAGAAACAGGCAGGACACTCCCAGAACGACGATTCCAACAGGGAATTTCGACATTGCACCCTTCCCGGGCCGCCGATTTCTGCGAGACGAGAACGCCCGATGGAACCAAAAGTTCCGGAGGGGGACCAATCAAGGTCGAACGCCAGTTCTGCAAGATGGCTACACGCAATCCCGAAGGAAATCCAAAACGCCCGTTGTATAATTTCTAAATGGTCATTAGCTCTTAGACAGCATTCCTCCAGCATGGCGAGCTTGACCGCCTGACGACCGCCCTCCAGCGGTCATCACCTTCAAGCTAACATACTCTTCAGCGTGCGCTCCTGAAGCCCTGGAAGATTGTAGTGTCAGCGTTACGCGGCCATCGGTCGGAGCTTTCAGTTTGACGTGAGCGGGCAACATCGGCAACGTCATTGTTATTCGCGTCGACCTCGCGACTCCGATACATCCGCCGCACCTGAACTCGCGCTCATCGTTGATGTCCGGTCATTTGCCGAGCGTTGCCTTGATGCCGAGCCATACAGCCACGACAAAACCAGTTACAATCACCGTGATGACAGCCTTGAATGCATAGCTTTGTGCCTGCTCGACGCCTCTACGGCAGCGCCGCAAGTGTTGAAAGTCCGAGCGAAGCTCTTTGCGATCATCTTCGTCGATTCCAAATGAAGTCAGTGTTGTCGCGACGGCTTTGAGAACCATTGCATCGATATCGTCTCGACCAATCCTCTGTTGTTCGGCCAGAGTCTCGGCGACGATAGCTCTGACATCCGCTGCCTGCATTCTGGTCATCGCTTGATAAACCGCGCCGCGTTTTCAAAACCTCGCTTGGCGAAATAGAGCGGCACCACAAGATGCGAGGTAATCGCCCCCGAGCCCATGATCGGATCGGATGTGCCGAGGCCAAAAACCTTGTCTAAGATCCACAATTTCTTCACATAGAGAGTGGAAATCAGCCCGACAAAGGCGAGCCATATCAGAGACCCCGTCATGCCAACCTCCTGATATCGTTTGGAAGTGCAGCTCGTCCCCCACTAGCGCAACGAGCGAAGCGGCAGCGGAGAAGCGATCCCGACCGTCTGCAGGCTCTGGATTGCTTCGCCCGCGCGAGACGGCGAGACCGGCAAAATAACAGCGACGATATCGCGCCAGCTGCCGGTGATCGAAGGGTTTGTCTGCACATTGATTGATTTTGATGACACAGCAGCGGTGCCGCATGAAGCGGCACGGTGCCGCTCGAACTGAGAAAGCATTCAACATCTGTGTTCCGAACGCCATCATTCGCATCGGAGCGTCTTGTTGCGTGCGCTCAGGAGGATGTCGAGCCGCGATTGCCTGGGGACCACTGCCAGACTGACGGTCGCAATAAAGGCTCGCGGTGCATACGACCGGCTCCGCCGGTTTGCGGCCTTGACTGCGCTCCGATGGCCGGCTCTTAACAAATTGCAGAAAATTCGACGAAACGGTTTCGATAAATTGAAACTGCCCTGGCCGACAATCTCGAAACGGAAAAGCCCGCCGCCGTTTCCGGCGCGGGCTCTACGATATCGGCGATGATGCCAATGTGCCCCTGATTTGCCCGACGCGTCAAGTAGTCAAAGCAAACCAGATTCAGCACAGCGACATCAAAATCGTTGGGCCATGGATGGCGCAACCCGCGGCCCAACCGAGCGCAAGGAGGCTGTCGAATGTATTTCGTTGCTGCCGTGCTCACGATTCTGTCGGGCTTGTTCTATGCGGCAAGCCATCACGAGATCGGCTCGCTGGGTGTAACGATGTGCCAATATGGCAGCCCATTCTGCGACAATCCGCTGCTCGTGCTGGTCGCTGCGGGGTTGGCTGCGTGCTGGGGCGCATTCGTCAGCGTGCGCTGACGCGCTCGTTCAGAAGCTTGCGGACCTCGGTGATGATGCCGTTATGCCGGTGATTTGCCGGAGGTGTCAAACGTCGCGTTTTACTCCGGCGCTGGGTTTACCGGATGAACGGGCTTTGGCACGGGTGGCTCAGGCTCCACCTGCAGCTTTGGTTCGGTCGGCATGACCTTGGCCCCGGCTGCCCGCGCAGCCTCGCCGGTAGAGCTGTAACTCGCCATAAAGGCCGGCTGTACCTTCGGCTTGCTCCACGGCCCATGGTCGACGATCAGCATGCCGAGCACGCCGAGAACCGCGACTGCAATCGCTGCCTTCAGCGGCGCGCCGCCGGGTCTATTCAGACGATCTTCCGTCAAAACCTTCGCCATATAAGATCCGCGTTGATTTCCTCTGACGGGAATAAATCCCGACGATGAGGAAGGTTCCTCATCAGTCCAGCAAGGCGATGAGGGAACAAATGTTCTGACTGCGCATTGTCAGGATATCAGCCGTGGCCGGCAAATGCCGGCGACCGAGTGAGTTGCAGCACGTGAAAATCGAAACCCCAGACCCGTCGCAGCCCGGCATGGCGGAACGCGCCATTGACACGGCAACTGATGTATCGCGCACGCTCACGGAAGTGTCTGACGCGCTGCAGGCCGCGGCCGGCCGTATCAGCGACGCGATCACAGCCGCACGGCGACCGGGAATGCCGCTCGCGACCATCAGCGCGATTACCCGCGAAGCGCCGCTGGCCAGCTTGTTCATCGCCTTTCTGTTCGGCGTCGCGATCGCGCGCCGCCGCTAGCGCACCTCTTCAGAACTTGCCTTTCGTCGAATCCTTTGCAGCGGACATGACCCCGCCGGTGATCTGACGCATATGTTCGCCGGCGTTGGTAAACTGGCTGCGCAGGAATTCAGACTGGATCCGCATCGCTTCCTGAAGGTCGGTCGCATGGACCAGCTTTCGAGCATGCTCGAACGCAGCCTTCATATTCTGTTCGGTGAACGTCAGCGCCTGCCTGGAAATTTCCGTACCCGCGCCGGGCATCGACGTCATGGACTTTCCGGCGGCATCGAAGAACATGCCGAACGCCTTTTCTGCCTGATCGATGGTTTTCTCGGCCAGTTCGCGCAGCTCCGCCGGGACTTCGAGTTTCGGTTCGGTCATGGTCGCTTCTCCAATGTCGACTTTGGCAGGTTAGCACAATTCCCGGCTGCGTCTGCGTCGTATTGGACCGGGCATCCGCCGGGCACGGACCTGGTCCGCCGGCATCCGGCAGACCCAATCCCAACGGATGGCAAAAGGAATGATTTCCTTTCCTCGCGGCCCGTAGCCATACGGGTGCGACCCCGATTCCAATGGTGGCAACAGTGTGGCATAGTGATTCGGGTTAAGGACCGACTGTCGGTGGCGTTGCGTCTCTGATTTTTAAGTCTCTCTTGGGACATGGGGATAAAATGCTGCAAACGCTTCGACCGACGCCGACCTGTACGCGGTTTCAAATCAGCATTGAAATGCCTTGCATGAAATGCGGCGCACAGATGCGGCTGGCCATGATCGAGCCGCGCGACCAGAATTACGACGTCCTGACCTACCGCTGCACGCCTTGCGATTCCGGTGAGAGCTTCCTGAAGGCGCGCTGATTACGGCCCGTTCAGCACGGCGATTCCGGCCGGCGTCAGCACGAGCCCTTCGTCGCGCACTTCGACCAGGCCGAGGCCTGTCAATGTCATCAAATCTTCGTCGCTGACCGGCGACATTTTCAGGCGGCGCGCCTGAATATCCCGCAACGTCCAGCGAAGACCGATTGCCTTCTCGAGGCTGAATTGAGCGAAAGGATTTTCTGCCATTCCGGCTACTTGACCATGGGAGATCAGACTCGTGTTTGGCGACGCCGTCCTCGGCGCAGCTGATAATGCGGAGACGCCCGCCAGGTTCCCTGACGAGCGACCAACTCCGGAAATGACGGGGCTGGTTTAAGGCGAAAAGACCCGGCCCGGCTGCCCTTCTCAATAGCGATAGGGTTCGATATCCAGCAATGGAAAGGCGCTGAACACGCTCGGAAGATTCGTCGCGGTCGCCGCATGCAGGTAAGATTTGTCAAGTTCGGCAAGGCTGGTGACGCCGAGCAGTCCGAGACAGCGGATCACCTCATCTTCCAGCAGCTCCAGCATCCGCACGATGCCGGCTTCACCTGCCGCTGCGAGCGCCCAGCATTGCAGGCGGCCGATGCCAACCAGATCAGCCCCGGACGCGATTGCCTTCACGATGTCGGTGCCACGGCAGAACGAACCGTCGACCATGATCTTGGCGCGGCCGGCAACGGCGTCGACGATTTCCGGCAAGACGTGCATCGCACCGCGTCCATGGTCGAGCTGGCGGCCGCCGTGGTTCGACACATAGATCCAGTCCACGCCATTATCGAGCGCGATGGCTGCGTCTTCCGCAGTCGCAATACCCTTGATCACCAGCGGAATTTTATACTTGTCCTTGATCAGCTTCACCGTGCGCCAATCCAGCCCCTTCTGGAAATCGCCGCCGGTGGCCCGGATGCGGCTTTCGCGGACATACCGCTTGGCGATATCGCGCTCGCGCCGGCTATAATGCGCCGTGTCTACGGTCAGGCAGAATGCAGCATAACCGTTATCGATGCTGCGGCTGACAACGTCTTCGACGAAGGCGTCGTCACCGCGGACATAGAGTTGGTAAATGCGCAGCGCATTGGGTGCCGCCTTGGCGGTCGCCTCAAGTCCTGGTTCGGACACCGAGCTCAGCATGTGGGCCGCGCCGAACTGACCGGCTCCCCGCGCGACGGCCGCACCTGAATCGGGATCGAAAATCTCGAGCGCGCCGACCGGCGCAATCATGACCGGCAGGCGCAAGCGGCGGCCGAATACCTCAGTCGACCCGTCGACCTCAGCGACGTTCCTCAGCACCCGGGGACGGAATGCAATCTCGTCGAGCGCCATGCGGTTGCGGCGCATGGTGGTCTCCGTCTCCGAGGCGCCGACGATATAGTCCCATGCGTTCTGGTTGAGTCGGGAGCGGGCTTTTCGGACGAATTCGTGGAGATTCTGGAATTCTTCACCACTGGCGCCGAGTTCGACATTCCTCGACGGCCGTAGGGGGGTCCCCTCATTCATGCTGCTTCTCTCCCGTTTGGCGGCACATTAGCCGCAGATAAATGGGAAAAGCTACCGCTTTGAAACGGGTTAGGCGTTGTGCAAACGCAGGGATGTTATTCGTTTGCGAGAGGCGTCGGGATCGAGTGGGAGTTTCCCGTCCTCGAAACCAGGGAAGCAACCGGAAGCGCCGCCATCAGGGCCGGCACACTGATGAATCGCGATCTGCGCTTCCAGCATGCCATGGCAAGGGTGCCGCTAATGGATCAACGGCGGAAGTTTGTGAGGCCGGCGCTGCATGACCGAGGAACACGCCGGAGATCCTTTTCAGAAACATTCGCTGCCCTTCATAGCGCGGGGTGAACGGCGCGTTGAAAAACGGCGAGAGCGATGCACATTCAATCGAAAACAAAAATCGTGGTCCCCAACAAAATCCGCGTTGATCAAAGCGTCGAGGTGAGACCGTCGTTGCGCCAATTTCGGCGCGGGAAACACCTCAGTAGAAGTGAACGGAATGATCAAACTGGATCAAATGTCTAGTCTGCTTCGATAGCGCTGCACAAAAACTTGCGCCAGTAGGCGAGCGAATCGAAGTGCCTCGTTCGAGCGTCGTGGGATCGACTGACTGCCCGAAAAGGCGCCGGATTAAATCATTTGACGAAACGATTATGATTGCATGCGAAAGAACGGCCCGCTCCACGCTTACACCGTCTCGCCTGAATCGACGGTCAGGGACGTTTGGGTTACGTGGCCGAATTGGGTCGCAGAACCGTCCTCAGGGCGAGCTGACGAACGTACCGCTCCCGCTAACCCCGGGCTCAATCGATCGTCCGATCCTGGGATTTAGGCCCGACGCGGGAAATGGCCGCCTATTCTCCGCACAATTTGCGGACAATAGCCTTGCGGATGCGGAGAAAAGCTGGCATATTCTCCGCAAAGGATGCGGATAATGTCGAATTATATCCACCAACTAACTGATTGGCCTCACTTTTCCTGGGATTCGAACACCCTGGCAAAGCAGCTCGCCGCGGTTCGGCTGCGGCAGGGGCAGCTTATCGGCCGGATGCAGGGACTGGGCTTCCCCCAGCAGGAAGAAGCTGTCCTGACCACCCTGACCGAAGAAGTCCTCAAATCCAGCGACATCGAGGGAGAAAAGCTCGACAAGAACGCGGTGCGATCATCGCTGGCGCGGCGCCTTGGCATGGACGCGGGCGCTTTGCCGTCGGCAGATCGCGATGTCGAAGGCATTGTCGAGATGATGCTCGACGCCACTCAGAAATTCCAAGCCGAGCTTACGGCGGAGAGACTCTTCGGCTGGCATGCATCGCTCTTCCCGACGGGCCGCAGCAACATGAAGAAGATCACCGTGGGAGCCTGGCGCGACGCGTCGGCAGGACCGATGCAGGTCGTCTCCGGCGATTACGGACGCGAACGCGTGCATTACGAGGCGCCGACGGCGGAAAAGCTTGACGGCGAAATGACCGCGTTTCTCAATTGGTACAACACGGAAGAAAACATCGATCCGATCATCAAGGCCGCGATCGCGCATCTTTGGTTCGTGACCATCCACCCTTTCGAGGATGGCAACGGACGGATTGCGCGCGCCATCGCCGATATGTCGCTTGCCCGTTCCGAAGGAATCCCACAACGTTTCTACAGCATGTCCGCCCAAATACGTGCGGAACGGAAAACTTACTACGACATGCTGGGGAGCACCCAGAAGGGCGACCTCAACGTCACGTTGTGGCTTGAGTGGTTCTTAGACTGTCTCGACCGCGCCTTTAGTGGAGCTAATACTATTCTCGCAGCTGTGCTCGAAAAGACGGAATTCTGGAAGCGGCATGCCGCCGCCAGGTTCAATGACCGGCAGCGCGATATGCTCAATCGTCTGCTGGACGGATTCGAGGGAAAACTGACCTCGAGCAAATGGGCAACAATCGAGAGGTGCTCGCCCGATACGGCCTTGCGCGACATTCAAAATCTCGTTGACCAGGGCATCCTCGCCAAGGACGAAGGCGGTGGTAGAAGCACAAGCTACTCCCTCGTCTCCGCTTGAATGCCGCTCCATGACACACGTAAGGGGCGGACCGTTCCTATGAAAAAGCTCGACAACGTCGTTGCCCAGCACATCGAGCAGCGTCTCTTGCAGTCTAAGCGCCTCGAGCAAATCTTATCGGCCACCCTCCATCGCCGGAAAGAGCGAGCCGAGCCCGAACGGCATAACTACAATCCACCCCTCGCGCCGTTTCCCGATCGCCCATGAAGAGTTGGTCAGTAGAGGCCGCTCCAGAAATCGTGAGCAATGCAAGAAGCGACATGACAGCCAGCGTTTTCATGGCGCCAGCATCCGCTCCGGTTGCGACCAAAAACGTCAGTGTTCAGTGAATTTTCTGAACGAACGGACGGGGACTTCATGGCCGACCGCCCCGCTGCAGATATTCAAACTCGATCGCCGCTGCTCAGGCCGTATTGCCCGGCTTCCCGAAAGCCCCCGCCTCCGCCAGGGCCGCGATACGTCGCTCATCATAGCCGAGGGTCTTTCGGAGCACCTCCCTGGTATGCTCGCCGAGCAGCGGCGCCGCCACGGGATCGACGGTTGGCGTCAGGCTCATCTGCAGCGGCGTTTCAATATTGGGGACGGTGCCTGCGGTCGGATGCGGAATCCGGCTGAGACGATGGCGGTCGCGCACTTCCGGTGCATTGAAACCTTCCTCAACGGTGCGCAGATAGCCGACCGGTATGTTGGCCTTCTTCATCTTCGCCATCCAGTGCTCAAGGCTATCGCTGGCAAAGATACCGGCGATGATGGCGCGCAACTTTTCCTTGTTGGCGGTTCGGTTTTTCCTGTGGGCGAACTCGGGATCGGTGACGAGGTCCGGCCGATCGAGCACGTCCACCACCAGCCGGCGATACAGGCGGTCGTTGGCGCAGGCCATGTAAAGCGGTCCATCGGATGCCTGATAGACCCCGACGGTGGGCGAGCCGTTCGGCGAATTTCCGAAGCGGCCAGGGTTCGCGCCGCTGATCAGATAGGCCATGCCGTAGAAGCCGGTCATCGTCACGGCGGTGTCGATCAGCGCGACCTCGACCTGCTGGCCGCGGCCGAGCCGGTCGCGGGCGATCAACGCCAGCAGGATCGCGTTGCATGCCGACATACCCGTCGCCATGTCGACGATCGGCGGACCGGTCCGCACCGGCTCGCCATCCGGAAATCCGTTCAGCGACATGAAGCCGCTTTCGGCCTGCGTGATCGGATCAAACCCCGGACGCAAGGCGAACTCGCCCTTGCGGCCATAGGCCGAGATCGAGCAATAGATCAGCTTCGGATTGATCGGCGCGACGGAGGCATAGTCGAGACCGAACTTCTTCATTATGCCGCCGGAGAAATTTTCCACGACGACATCCGCTTTCGCGATCAGTTCGCGCGCGACTTCGAGCGCCGCAGGATTGTTGAAATCGAGCGCGATGCCGCGCTTGTTGCGATTGAGGCTAAGGAAGGCCGCGCTCTCGCCGCCGATTTCCGCGTGTTCATAATGGCGGGTATCGTCGCCCCCGTCAGGGTTTTCGATCTTGATCACCTCGGCGCCGAAATCGGCCAGTGTTTGCGTGCAGGCCGGGCCGGCCACGACCCGGGTGAAGTCGACAACCAGCAGACCATCCAGCGCAGTCGGTTCGCCCTTTACGCGCGGCATTCGCTCCGGCAATTGCGGTCTGGCAGTCATCTCCCGCATTTCCTCTTGTTATTTTATTCTGCCTGGCGAAACGAAGGCTTTCGCCGCGACTTCAAGGCTTTCTTACCGGAACCAGGCGGGTAACACCAAACCCCGATTTTGCAGGGCGGGACCTGCCGCTGACATAGCTCTTAGGACGGCACGCGGGGCCGCCGCATGGCTCTCGCATTCAGGCTGCAGGCCCGAACTCGACCGTGACGCTGCCCCAAAAAAGACGCCGCCCGCCCCGGTGAGGTCCGGGAGTCGAGCGGCGTCTCATCGATGAATTGGCGCCGCGAACAGCGTTCGCAGCGCCGTCACTGCTGTGGAAGCCCGTCTTTCCTACTCGGCGATCACCTCACCGGAGCCGCCGAGTTCGGCAGGAAAATCCTTCAGTTTGGGCAGCCCATCCCGCATCGGCAGCACCGTCTCGGCGTAATTGACGTGCACGCCGGGCGTGAAGGGGAGTGTCGGGAGGGTTGCAGCGAAGACATCGACCAGCCCGAGGGTCGGATGATTGGTCATCAGATGACCGCCGCACTCCGCGCAGTATTTACGCTGGCTCATCGGAGTCTTTTCGAACGTCGCGACATGCTGCGCCCCCGCCGTGATCCGTACCGCTTCCGGCTTCCACAGGGTGAACGCATTCACCGGTCCCCCGGACCATGAACGGCAGGAACGGCAATGGCAATAACCCATTCCTTCCGGCGTGCCCGTGACCTGGACCTCAACCGCACCGCAAAAACAGCTTCCAGTATGCTTCATGATTCTTCCGTCTCCCTTCAGACAATTGAGAAGTGGTCAGCTCAGTTTGTGCCAGGGGAACAGCATCGAAACCTGTTCCCGATAATGGCGATATTCGTCGCCGAACATGCCGACGAGATCACGCTCTTCGAGCATGATGCCGACAAAGATGTGGGCGGTCGTCACCGCCGCGAACAGCAGATGCCCCGCGCTCATCGTCGGGGCCGCCCAGAAGGCGATGATGAAGCCGAGATAGATCGGATGCCGGACAAAACGATAGAAGAACGGCGTCCGGAACACGGGCGCCGGCATCTCGCGGCCTGCGGGATTGTTGGCGACCTGATGTAGTCCAAACAGTTCGAAATGATTGATCAGGAAGGTGCTCGTGAACACGATTACCCAGCCAATGAACGACAGTGTGGCGATCATCATGGCCATCTCGGGCTCCTGGGCATTCCAGATCACGGTTGGCATCGGGCGCCATTGCCAGAACAGCAACAGAAGCGTCAGGCTTGCACACAGCACATAGGTGCTGCGCTCGACAGACCTCGGAATAAACTGCGTCCACCAGTGTTTGAACGATTTACGCGCCATGACGCTATGTTGGACGGAAAATAACGACATCAATGCGAGATTGACGACAATTGCCTCGAATATCCCCGATTTCGCCCCGGTGTCGATCGCCTTCGGCACCACAAGCCCCGATACGAACCCGATGGCGTACAGAATCGTGAACAGAAATGTGAGATAGGCCACACCGCCGAACAGAAATGCAGTGAATCTTAGCAGCCGATTGCCCGGCATTGCCGGGCTGATGGCTTGGGTTTCCGTCATGAAATTGACTCCGCTGCGGGAAATGGGATTGCAACTCCCGGTCTTGGCAGGATGCACGGAGAATGGCGCCAGGACTTTGCCTGACACTTGATCTCTTCATGAGACGGACTTGATTGTTTCTTGAGAAAATATGCGATGGGGCAAGTGAAATTCAACTTCGATAATCACATCCTGGACACCGATCGTCGCGAGCTGCGCCGTGGCGGCGATCTGGTGGCGATGCAGCCGCAAGTATTCGACTTGCTGGTTCACCTGTTGAAACACCGCGATCACGTGGTGAGCCGGGATGATCTCATTGCGCTAGTGTGGGGAGGGCGGATCGTCTCGGACTCGACGCTGGACAGCCGGATCAACGCCGCTCGAAACGCGATCAGCGACAACGGCAAGGAACAGCGGCTCATCCGCACCATTCCCCGCAAGGGGATTCGCTTCGTCGGCGCCGTGAACGGCCCATGCGATGCACGAGCAGCATCGCCGGTAGAAGCGGAACAACCGCGTTCGGGGTTGGCGCTGCCCGACCGGCCGGCAATAGCCGTACTGCCCTTCGACAATATGAGCGGCGACCGGGAGCAGGAGTATTTCTCCGACGGAATCAGCGAGGACATCATCACCGCACTGTCGAAATTGCGCTGGTTCTTCGTAATCGCGCGCAACTCGTCGTTCACCTACAAGGGCAAGGCGGTCCAGATGAAGCAGATCGCCGCCGAGCTCGGGGTGCGCTACGTGGTCGAAGGCAGTGTGAGAAGGAGCGGCGGTCGCGTACGCATTACCGCGCAGCTCAACGACACCGCAACGGGTAGTCATATCTGGGCGGAGCGTTACGACCGCGACCTCACCGACGTATTCGCCGTGCAGGACGAGATCACCGACGCCATCGTCACCGCGATCGAGCCGCAGATCTACGCGGCGGAGAACTTTCGCAGCCGGCGCAAGCCACCCAACAGCGTGGATGCATGGGACCTGGTGATGCGGGCGTTATCGCATCACTGGCGAGTGACGCGGCCCGACAGCCTTGCCGCACAGGCGCTGCTCGAACGCGCAATTGCGATCGATCCGAACTACGGCCAGGCGTTGGCCCTGTTCGCGACCAACCATATGTTCGGCGTGCATCTGGGCTGGACTGACCTTGCAACTGCAGCACCTGTCGCCGAGAAAGCGGCATTGGCGGCGATTGTCGCCGATAGCGAGGATGCCTGGGCACATACGGCGCTAGCAAGCGTGTATTTCTCCACGCGCCGGCTCGACCATTCGCTCGCCGAGTTCGAACTGGCGCTCCAGCTCAACCCGAACTTCTCGCTGGCGCAGGGGTATTATGCGCTGGCGCTGTCCTATAGCGGGCGATGGACGGATGCCTATGCGGCGACCCAGCGCGCCATCCGCCAGAGTCCGCGCGATCCCTCTTCCGCGATCTATTACGGCGTTGCCGCCTACGCCCAATTCGTCGGACGGAACTATGAGGAAGCGATTGCACTGGCGCGCGAGGCGACCCGTCAGCGCGGCGACCTCACCGGCGCCTATCGGGTGCTGACGGTCGCGGCCGGCATGACCGGCCAGATCGAACTCGCCCGGACCGCGCTTCACGAGTTGCGTCGGACCCAGCCCAATATTTCGCTCGCCTGGATCGCGACGCAGTTACCCTGGAAGCACGAGGCCGATCGCGAGCACTATCTCGAAGGCTTTCGCCGCGCCGGGCTGGAATGAGCCGCGGCCGCAGGCACTGGATTACTGTTGCTTCTCCCAGAACGACAGCAATCCCTGCGAGGCCGAGCCGCCGATTACACAGGGAATGCCGACCGCGACCTGCCCCAGCGCAGCCGCAGAGACACAACCGAGCGCGACCGCGCCGACACCAACCTGACCCCAGAAGCTGAGGTCGCGGCGGCTATCGGAGCCCTTGATCTTGAGTTCATCCACGGCGGCGAGCGCATCCTTGCGCAGGGCTGCGATTTGCACCGTGTCCGCCGCCTCGACCACTTCGGCGAGCGGCACCTTGACCGCCGCCGGCTGTCTGACAAGTTCGCTGCGGAGATATTCGCGCAAACCGGCGTCGCGGATCGCGTAGCTGGCCAGCGTATAGCGAGCCATGCTTCCGACCGTCAGCTTGTCGATGGTGTCGCGGCTCTTGCTCCAAGGCAGCATCTGGATGATGCGCTGGATAGGCGCATGCGAGCCGGTTGCAAAATAGTAGCCCCACAGCGTATCCAGCAAATCCTGGTTGCTCGCAAACGTGAGCGTCGTGTTCAGCTTCCGCTCGTCCTTGGCGAAGGGACTCTTGGTGAACGCGCCGCGTAACTTGTCCATCATGCCGGGCTTTACCTCTTCCAGCGGGATGTCGGTCAAGGTCGGCAGCTTGCCCGTGAGATAGCCGTCGATCATAACCCGCCGGCCCGGCATTCGGGGCGCGACCCGGCGAAGAACGTTTCTCCAGTCGGGCAGCCCCGAATAAGCGATGGCACGGACGATCACCCACTCGTCTTCCGGTCGAACAGGAAACAGACCGGCAATGAGCTGCTCGGCCTTGGCAGGGTTTGAGCCGATCGCACCCGCGATAAAGCCGAGATAGATTCCGGCATTCTCCGGTTCCTTGAACGTCTGCGAATGAAACAGTACGCGCACGGCTGCCGGGACATGGGCATAGTCCGGCTTGGCCCGGTAGTTATAGATCCATTGCTGGACCACGCCGAGCGAGGCCCGCGGATCGACCTCCGGCGTCTTCTCTGCATGCGCGGGCTGGATCAGCATGAGCGCGGCGGCAATGAAAGCTGCATAACGCATGTGATGCTCCTGCGAGCCTAGACGCATGCGGCAATTTTGGCGCGCGCGTCTTGGGCTCTCTCGATGGCGGAGCATGAAGCGCGCATTGCGACAATTCTGAGAAAATCCGCATTAAGAGAAAGCGTCCAAATTGTGGCGCATCACGAAAACCCCGCCCGCAACTCACCTTATCCCAGACATTTTTTTGCCCCGCGCGGGCAATTCGATCTCAGCTGATCAATAGGGGTCCGGCGGGACGTGGAGATCAGACGCATCACGCAGCACAACCGATCGTCCAGATCGGGGCTGGCTGCTTGCCGGCTTGCGGGCGCCCTCGGCTTGATTTTCGCGGCGCCTGCCGTCGCCGAAACCGTACCGCCATCGAAAGGGTCGATCATCGTCGAGGGGAACCGCCGCGTCGATGCCGAGACCGTACGCTCCTACTTTCACGCAATGCCCGACGGGCATTTCGACGATGCCGCGCGCGACGCGGCGTTGAAAGCGCTGATCGCGACAGGCCTGTTCGAAAAGGTTTCCATCGAACGCGCCGGCGGGCGGCTTGTGGTGCATCTTTCCGAAGCACCTGTGCTCGACCGCGTCGCATTCGAGGGCAACAAGAAGGTCAAGGACACCGACCTTGCCGCCGCCGTCGAAGCGAAACCGCACGGATCGCTGCAGCGCGCCACCGTGCAGGCCGACGTCGGCCGCATCATCGAGGCATACCGGCGTGCCGGCCGCTCCGAGGTCAGCGTCGATCCGCAAATCATCGACCGCGGCAATGGCCGGGTCGACCTCATCTACGCCATAGCGGAGGGAGCAAAAACTCCGGTACGGCAGATCGACTTCACCGGCAACAAGGCCTTCGGCAAACGGCAGCTCCGCGCCGTGATCAAGACCTCCGCCCACCATATGTTGAGTTTTTTGACCGGCGGTGACGTCTACGATCCCGACCGCACCGCGCAAGACCAGGAACAACTGCGGCTTTATTACCGCGGCAAGGGCTATGCCGATGTCAGCGTCTCATCGGCAAAGGCCGAGTATGATCCAGCGGCGAAGGGTTTTACGCTCAGCTTCGCAATCGATGAGGGCCCGCTCTATCGCTTCCGGGAAGTCAGCGTCGCCTGCAACGTCCCGGGCATGGATTGCGACAAGCTTCGCGCCCTCCCCACCGCCCATCCGGGCGCGGTGTTCGACGGCAACGCCCTGGACAAGACCACGGAGCTGCTGGCGATCGAAATGGCAAAGCTCGGCTATCCCTTTGCCCAGGCGACCCCTCGCCTCACGCGCGATGCCGCCACACAACGTATCGACGTCGCCTTCGTGATCGAACAAGGGCCTCGCGCCTATGTCGAGCGGATCGAGATCCACGGCAATACGCGCACGCGCGATTTTGTGATCCGGCGTGAGTTCGACATCGCGGAAGGCGATGCCTACAACAAGACGCTGATAGACCGGGCCGAGCGGCGCCTGAAGAACTTGAACTACTTCAAAACGGTGAAGATATCGAACAGGCCGGGCTCGGCGCCGGACCATGTCATCCTCGATGTCGAGGCGATTGACCAGGCAACAGGCGATTTCAACGTCGCCGGCGGTTACTCAACCACCGATGGCGCGCTTGTCGAGGTCAAAGTAGGCGAGCGCAATTTCTATGGCACGGGCAAAAACGTCCAGGCCGCCTTCACCTACGGCCAATATGCGCGCGGGATCGACCTGGCCGCGTCAGAACCCTATTTTCTCGGCACCAAGGTCGCGGCCGGAATCGAACTCTTCGGCCGCCAGAACGACGCCAATAGCTACCAATCCTATGGCAGCACCACCTACGGCGCGAGACTGCAGCTGGGCACGCCGATCAACGAGCAACTCGGCGTGCAATGGCGCTACTCGATCTACAATCAGAACATCACGCTTTCGCCGAACGCTTCGGGTCTGACGTCCTCGCTGGCCGTCCGGCAGGCGGCCGCCGCCGGTCCGACCTGGGTCTCCGCCCCCGGCAGCACGACGACCTACAGCACACTGGACAACACGAAGAACCCGACCAGCGGAATCAGGTCGCAGCTCAGCCAGGATCTGGCGGGACTTGGTGGCGACGTCAAATTTCTCAAGACCACCGAAGACGTACGCTATTACAAATCGCTCAGTAACGACCTGGTTGGCATGGTCCGCGCCCAGGGCGGCTACGTCACCGGTTGGGGCGGCCAGCAGGTGCCGCTGATGAACAATTTCTTCGGCGGCCCAACCATGGTGCGAGGCTTTGCTCCCAACGGATTCGGCCCACGTGACCTGACGCCGGGCACCACAATGGATAATGTCGGCGGCAGCGCTTATTGGGCGACGACCGCCGAGCTGCAGAGTGCGATCCCCGGCGTACCCAACGAATACGGCCTGAAGGCCACGGCATTCGTAGATGCCGGCAGCGTATTTCGCTATAGCGGATCGACGGCATCGCTTCAGGTCGCCAACAAGAATGTCGTGCGCTCGTCGGTCGGCGCGGGCCTGACCTGGGCCTCGCCATTCGGCGCATTGACCGTCGACTACGCGGTACCGCTAAGCAAGGCTGCCTATGACGTGGTGCAGCCTCTGCGATTCAGCGCGGGAGGGTTTTGACGGGGACAGGATGCTCCGTCGCGAACCCATATAACAGCGCCAGCCGGTCGAGGCATTCGCGCAATCGCCTTGAAAAATAGTCGCTCCAGCGTTTGGTACACAGGCCCCTCCGCTGGCCGACCTGCTCCATGGTTAGACCCTGGACCAGCACGTCATGCACCAGCGCCGAGCCGTCCGCGCCGAGTTCGCGTTCGGCCCGGTTCAACCGCAGCACAGCCTTGCGCTGGCCCTCGGTGATCGGTTCGCGGCTCTGCCCGCCATCGACATATTCCCGGGTCGGATCGACCGCGCGCGGTCCGCGCTCGGCCTTCTCCCAGTCACCCTGGAACGCACGCCCTGCCTGATACTGCGCCTCGTCGATCTGGCGGTGGGAATGCAGGCGAGCGAGCGGGTCGTTGCGGATCGAACGCAGGGCAATGATCTTCTCGCCCGGCTCCAACGCCAGGGGATTATCGACCTCGACGGTTGCGACTTCGGCATTGCGTAACAGATCGCGCGTCCTTCGGTCATGCGCCTTGGCGGGATTGTACGGCTTTCGGCGTTTGGCTTTCGGCATCTGATGGACTCCTTGAAAGCAGGAGAATTCGTTTTCGACCGGAAAATCTATTCGATTGATGCGTCCGCTATCTCTTCGCGCAGCAATTCGGACAATTCCTCGCGGCGGCCGCAGCCCTCCGGCTGAAGTTCGATCAGCGCGCGCAGGTGAGCGATCCGATGCCGGCGCGGCAGCCGTTTCAGCCTGTCGGCCACGCAGATGACAGCAGCGTTGTTCATGCCGCCTCCACTACGCGCAGCGAAACGATGCTCACCGCGCGTTCAGCGGGCACGATCGGATCGCGGCTCAGATGAAAATGGGGCGTGCAATAGCTCGAACCCGGGCGGCGCGGATGACCGCAGAAGGTGATGGCCTCGCCCTCTTCATCGCCGCCATAGGGATAGCGGCAGGCGCCGCGCTCCAGCTCGATCAGGGAGAGATGCCGCGGATCGATCCGGATGCAGCGCAGCTTGACCGGCTTGATCGCTTTGAACACCGGCGTCAGCCAGGGAAGCGCCGGCGCCCTGAAATTGCCGGGACGGGGCTCAGCGATCTGGTGCAGGTCAGCAGGCTTGGTCGGCATCGAGGGTTGACGGCGATCGTCCGCTCCCAGCCCCAGGCGCCGGGCGCGCCCGAGCGCAGCACTGCGAGAGTAGGACGTATTGAATAGTGAATTGATCGCGTGCGCGGCCTCCGAAAAGCTCATGCCTTTGGCAAGAAATTCCCGCAGCGCGTCCGAGTGCTCGGGCGCCCAGTTCGACAGTTCCATTTTTGTTGTCCTTGCTCTTGTCAACGCCGCCCGACGCCGGCAATCAATTTCTGATATTCCGAAATGAAAGTCAAGCTTGATTTCTGATAATCGGAATTGCTATGATTTCTGAAATTCGGAAAGGTCTGACCATGCTGGACATCAGGTTGATCGAACGGGGACTGGAGAAGCCGGGCAAGACCAAGGGTGGATTGGCCGCTGCGATGGGCGTTCGCCCTGGCGCGGTTTCCGAGATCCTGTCCGGGATACGCCTGATCAAGGCGTCGGAAATCGCGCCGATCATTGACTATCTCGAATTGAATTCGGTGCCGATCATGGGCCGCGTCGGCGCCGGCGCCTCGATCGAGCCGGAACACGAGCAGGTGCCGCCGGAAGGCCTCGGCGAAGTCGAACTGCCCTTCCCGATCGCTGAAGAGACCATCGCCTTCGAAGTATCCGGCGATTCCATGCTGCCGAAGTACGAGAATGGCGATATTATTGTGGTCTATCGCGAGCAGCGCCATCCGCTGTCGAGCTTCTATGGCGAGGAAGCCGCCGTCCGCCTGAAGACCGGCGAGCGCTATCTGAAGACGATCGAGCGGGGAAAATCCCCGACCTCGGTCAACCTCACGAGCTTCAATGCCAAGCCGATCACCGGCGTCAAGCTGGAATGGATCGGCGAGATCTGCGTCACCCTGCCCAGGGGGCAGATCGAGCGATTGCGTAACAAGGCGGCAGCCCGGGCACGCAAGGCGACCAAGACGACGGGTGGCCGTACGCCGGATAAATAGCTATCGCCGTCGCGATTCTCCTAATCGACTGATTCTATCGATGCCGCGACAGCCGCGCCGTCCTCAACGATGCAATTTCTGTTTTTCCGAATTTTGACTTGCCTTACTTCCGTTTTTCAGAAGTACTGTCATGGTCGATACCGGCGCACGGATAAGGTCAGATCGCCAACATGCAGTATTTTGTCGTGATGATCGACTACTGCCGGCGCGGTCGCGAGGCCATCGTCGACCCGGATATCAAAAGGCGCGAGGTCATCTCCCTGGGTCGCGTCGGGTGAATACAGGAATATCAGCTTCATCCATGAAATCGCGGATTGCTCGGTCGAGGATATCACCGCCGAGATCCTCAGCGAGGCTGCCCTGCCCGACCTCGGCGCGACCGCCGCCGATCTGCAAGCCAGCCATTTCGACCACATCCGCGATCTTCGCAAGCACGAGCGAGCATGATCCTGTCCGGTCGCTCTATTCCCTCAAAATATTGTGATTGTCGGGCGGGCTTTAATCGCCGACAACTTGCTTAATTATTCTTCACGTAAAGTCTATTCCGGCTGAGCGGACAGTCGCGCTAGATTCGCGATTCGATTCCTCCGACCTCAAAGTTCTTAATCCACAATGTATCCGTCAATGAAGGCCGAGCTCGCTGCGCGCGACGGCGATCTCCGACTCTGTCTCCTGCTTGGTATCGCGGCCTGGTTTCTCTTTCTCGATCACGTCCCGCACAATGCGGTCAGCCTGCTGACCATGCGCAATTTCGGGTTCAGTGGCGCCAGCGACCTGTTCGTGTTTATCGGCGGCTACACCGCCGCAATCCTCTATGGAAGGATGATGCTGGAGCGCGGGCTCGTCGTGACGGCAACCCGTATCTTCAAGCGGCTGTGGCAGCTTTACGCCGCTTATATCGTCCTGTTCGTGATCTATATCGATCTGATCGGATATGTCGCGCGCAAATCCCGTGCATCCGAACTAATCGGCGATTTCAACGTCACGGGCATCGTCGACCATACGATCCGGACGCTGATTCATGGCCTGCTGCTTCAGGCCAAGCCGCTCAACCTCGAAGTGCTGCAACTGTTCATCGTACTGATGGCGGTCTTCCCGTTCGTTCTGTTCGGCATGGTCCGCCGGCCGAATGTCACCATGGCGGGGTCAATCGCTCTCTACTTCGCAGCCCGCCAATTCGACTGGAATCTGTCTTCGTTTCCGGATGGACGGTGGTATCTCAACCCATTCTGCTGGCAACTCCTGTTTGTGCTCGGCGCCTGGTTGGCATTGAGCGGCGCGAAACAAATGCGCGCCGTACGTACGCTTCAGGAAGTCGCGGTCCTGCGCACCCTGGCGTGGCTGTATCTGCTCTTTGCCCTGGCCATGACGGTGGCAGGGAAATTTCCGCAAGCCGGCATCGTCCCGGACCTCCTGCGCGATGCCTTTCTTCCCAACGACAAGGAAAACCTCGCCCCCCACAGGGCGCTTCACTTTCTCGCGCTGGCTTTTCTGTTTGCCTGGATGGTGTCGCGAGACTGGGCCGGATTCCAATGGCCGGCATTGCGGCCGATCATGACGTGCGGCCAGGAATGGCTGGCGGTCTTCTGCGCCGGCGTGTTTCTTTCGTTTGCCGGGCACCTTGTATTGATCACGGGCCCGGATTCGCTTGCCATGCACGTCCTGGTCAGCTTTGCCGGGATTTTGATCATGACGGGCGTGGCCTACTACGTGTCGTGGTCCAAACGGCAGGATCACAAGCCGGCATTCCGGCCCCCCGCAATGACCGGGCTACCGGAGGAGGGTCGGTTCGCCAAATAATTCGGGCGTGCGCCTCTCCCATGGCTTTGGCTGCCATTTCGGCGTTCGGATTGGTTCGGTCGCAGCACGAAAACAGACCCTTCTGACAGAACCAGCATTGACCGCAGCCGATAGTGAATGGAACGATGACGCGATCACCGATCTTCTGGTTCGTGATTTCGGAGCCAAGTTCGATCACCTCGCCACGACCCAGCATCCCCCCACCACCTGCTTCCTTCGAAGCAGGCAGCGCAACAGGCCAACCTATAGGGGGCAAGATTGCACGTCAAAACACATGGGAAGCCCGGGCCAACGGCAGGAATACCTGATTGGGACGGGGTAAGCGACCTCCGAACAGCTGGATCACAGGGTTGCAATCTGTCTTGATTTGGACTATATTCAAATTTGGATGAAGAGGCAACCTATGTTGAATAAACGGAAATCGCCCCAGATTGAGGCAGTAAAAGGCCCTCAGCGTCTCGATAACTCACGATTTGCTCCGGCTAACCGAAGGCGGCTCAGCGCCCCAGCTTTACGGACCTTCCTCGCTATCGCTGATCTGTGGGGATTGACGGAAGAGCAGCGCCTCCTGGTCCTGGGGTATCCATCCCGGTCCACTTACCATAACTGGTGCAAGCAGGCGCGTGAGCACGGCGCTTTCACCCTCGATGTGGACGTTCTCACGCGCATTTCAGCGATATTCGGCATCCACCAAGCGCTGGGGGTCCTCTTTCCCCAGGAACGGCTCGGCGTTGACTGGTTGCGAAGTCCACATAACGAGGTCGTCTTCGGTGGACATCCGCCGCTCGACCTCATCACTAACGGCTCTCAAGATGGATTGCTCTCGGTGCGTCGTTTCCTCGACGGCGCGCGTGGCGGCCTCTACATGCATCCGAACACGATCGACGAGACCTTCACACCTTACGACGACACGGAGATCGTCTTCCGGTGACGGACGCTTTCGCACCCTCGCCGCGGCCTGCCCATCGCCTGATCCCCTCACAATTTCCTCCCATCGGGCTGTTCGATACGGTCGCGACGGCGGCCGATCTTTCAGCGGTGATGGAGCTCGTCGGTTGGACGAACGACCGCCTGGTGGCCGAACGTATCGACCGGCTACCGCGGGGCGAATGGGTATATGGCACAGCCAACTCCAGTATCGTCATGGCAGCCTTTCTCCACGTCGCTCCCGGCGGAATGAGATTCAACGGACCGGAGCTTGGCGCCTGGTATGCAGCCGATGATATTCGCACGGCCGCTGCCGAGGTCGGTCATCACTTGCGGCGCGAAGCGGCTGCTCGCAACGCAGCCACGATGAGCCGGACCTACAGGGCATACACCGCTACGCTGCTAGGGGATTATCTCGACATCACGGGGCAGCAACTAGCACGTCCCGAGGTGTATGCGAGCGATCGTTATGGTGCTTCGCAGAAGCTTGGCGAGGATATTCGAGCGTCAGGTGGTGCGGGGCTGCTCTACGGCAGCCTACGGCGTCGCACTGGCATCAACATCGTCGCGCATAGACCGCGCAACATTGTAGATATCGTGCAAACGGACCACTTCGAAATCACGGTCCAAGCAACAGCACGCACGATTGACGTGCGACAATTATCTAAATGAGTAATGCACCCGACTGAGTTGAACCGCACTGCCTGTCGCAAATTTGGCATGATCTGATGACGCAGTTAGTTTCCAACAAAGCCGAAGCGGACGTTGCGGCTCGCCGCTATTGAATCAGGTCGACCCCGTCCGGTAGCGCGATCTCCAACTTCGGAATTCGGATTCGCAGGCGAACAATTATGGAATTTCGCACGTGAAAGCATTGATAATGAAGAGCGCTTCGTCGCTAGGGCAGGCGATGCCTGATCTGACGGCTCGCATTACCTATAGCCCCCTGATAAGTCCGGCATCTATCAAAAGTCGGTTCAGGCGACTGGCCTGCCCCCCTTCTTCGCAACTGTAGAATAGCCCCCCGCACCGTTGCAGGATCGCCCTCTGCTCCGCGAAGCTCGCATCGAGTGGAATACCGGCTGCCAGCAGCGCGACCAAGGGCAGGTACGGCGCATCAAGCAGGTCGAGCGCCGCTGTGGTATCGACCGGCGCGAAGTTCACCGCGTCGAGCGCGTAGTATGTCGCCAGGTAACGCTGGTCCAAGGTTTTCGCCCGTTTCGCAAGTTCTTCCTTGCCGAGCGACGGATCGATCAAGCGAACTCCAAACTGGGGCTGATGATCGCCGTAGCGGATGATGAGGAAGGATTCCGTGGGAAACTCCTGAGCAAGCCTTTTCAGGAGTGCTTGATATTCCTGCGCGGATATCGCCTGACGCCGAATGTACTCTTCCACGTCAGGTGCGTTGCCAAGGTCGCGCCATTCGAGCGGTAGCTCCGGGCGCAACCGCTCGTCCCATGGAAAATGATTAGCCACCGTGTACACATAGAGAAAGAGCGCTCCCTTGCCGCGTTCTCGCTGGATCAGATCGATCGCCCGGTCGTAGTAGAAGCTGTCGGCCTCGAAAGCGCTGGTCCCCAAGTCCTGCATGTCCAGGTAATGCGCGATACCGGTGGTCGTGTGAAATGCGCGCGACCCCAGAAAGGAGCCGTAGAACGGGTACAGGCTGAAGGTTTCATAACCGCATCGCCGCAATACGCGTGGCAGACCGCGATAGACGTGTCCAGCAGCGATTCGCGTCACAGATGTCGCAAACCGCCCGAACGATCGAACCGAAAGGCCTGTGAGCACGTTATACTCGGTGAACCAGCTTGGTCCGCCGACGCCTTCGACGAGAAGCTTGCGCTCCCGGCCATCGAACGACTGAAAATGTCGATGATACTCGGCCGGTACATTGACCCCGGGCGCTACGGTAATGTCAAAGCTCGATTCATCGTGCAGCAGTATGATATGCGGAAGCTTGCGTGCTGGATGGCAGACGGCGTCGGCAGCCTCGGTCACGTGCCCGTGCCCACTCTCAGCCGCGTCGAGATATCCGCGAGAGGACAGTTCGTGAACTGCCTCCACCCCCGTCCGCGCAAATTTCGAGATGTAGCTTCGGCCTTCGAAATCCTCGTTGAGTCCGGTCGGCCAAAACAGCGACACAGCAACGAGTGTCGCAGCCGATATGGAGAATCCAGCGAGGCTGGCCTGGAGGCTCACACGATATCGGTCCAGCCGCCAGGCGATGACGATCACGACCGCCGTCACCGCAACCGCCAGCAGGATCCACCAGCGTAAGCCAGGAAATGTCTCCAGTAGAAACGCAGTCGTGTCGTGATCAACGATCATCACATCGACGAAATCGATCGTCATCCAGAGCTTGTCGAACTTGAAGCGCGACAGCAGCGTCAGCGCGATCAAAATTTCAAGAGAAATGAGCGCCGCCACAGTCGGCCTGCGGAGCAAAGTCAAGCACAGGCAGTTGAGCATGATCCAGACGAGGAGGAAAACGGTCATGCCCGCGGGGTGGACCTCGGTCGCGGCCATGAGGACGACCGCGCCTGCGTGCAGCAACAGCGCCAGGCAGAGTGCTTCCCTGCTCCAGCCGCGGCCAGCCCTCTTCATGGTGCCGCTGACGAAAGCACTTGATGCACCGCAGAACATGCTCAACGCGCGCTCAAAACCGGTTCCGCGCACATGATGAATTCGCCTTTGGTATCACCACCCATTGAATTTTGGTCGCAAAGCGTCGCGTGAAATTTGCATGTGATGTCGTATCATATACAACCTTTCGAACGGTTGGTTATTCCCGTCCCGAGCCACTAATTTCAGTTCCGGGGCGGCAAACAGGCGATCGGAGGCTTGCATGCGCTTTCTTGCAACACTCGGTGCATTGGCAATTGTGGTCGGCATTGGCTGTGCGGCCTTCTTCTTCAGCGGCTATTATAGCGTCGCCGGGACGGCCGAAGATCCCGCTGCCGTTACATGGGCTCTGACCCGGGTGCGGACCGCGTCGATCAATCGCCACGCCAACGATAATCCACCGGCCTCGTTTGGCGACGCCGCGATGGTACAGGCCGGCGCCAAAGCTTATGCCAGTTTCGGCTGTGCAACCTGCCACGGCGCGCCAGGCGTTAAGTGGCTGAAGTTCTCGGAGGGACTACATCCCGATCCGCCGGACCTGAAGGAAGTCGCCGGTGGGCTCTCCCCTGCCCAACTGTTCTGGGTGATCAAGAACGGCATCAACATGACGGGCATGCCCAGTTTCGCGCAGGCCGGCGCCCAGGACAACGAGATCTGGTCGATTGCGGCGTTTGTCAAAAAATTGCCGAGCGTTTCCGACGCAGACTACAAGGCTTGGACCGCGTCGACTGAACCGAAGCAATAGGCCCTTTCTAGCGCGGAAGCTCCGCTCTCTTGCTTCCACCGGAGATAACAACGACGCCAGCGGCGATGGCGGCCAGCACCGCCCAATAGCCGTAGCGGAAGTCGGACGCCACGCCCACGGCAAAGAAGCTCAACACATAAATCGTTGCCGAACCGCAAACCCCCAGCGCGAACGCTGCTTCGCGCGGGGCGCTTCGCCGCCAGCTCAAGCAACAGACAATGATGCAAGCCAGAAGCCAAGAGCCAGCGCGAAGAAAGGGCGTAGGTTTGAGCACGTCGTGTGCCGAAACCAGCGCGTTGAACGCAGCTCGATCGGAAAAGACATTCTTCGTCGGATGTTCAACATCGGCCGTCCACATCGTCAGATTGTCGGCTGCGAGAAAATTCCACATGAAGACCGAGCGGTGCCGCAAATAGGCAATCGGATGGTGAAGGATTGCTGCCACCCAGGCCTTGGATATCGCCGAGGTACCGAACAAACCTTTTTCACGCTCGACCTTGCGCATCACGAAATCACACGGCTCGAGCCGCCAATAAATGTCCCACTGCGTCGGCTGGTAACAGTTATCGAGCAGTATCGCGTTTTCCGATTCGCTCCAGTCGACCGGAAACTGGTTCTCTTTTGAGTAGTGACTGATGCCGCCGAGATCGAAGATCATGATCGTTTGCAGCGGATGCTTTCGTTTCGCGTCCAGCATACCGTAGTAGACGAGCTGCACGATGCCAAACAGACCAATCACGGCCGGAACGTAGAGGATGGCCGCTTTGCGCAGGGAGACTCGCGACAGCCAAACAATGTAAGCGGTGAGTACCGGCGCAGCCAGCAAGGCGTTCGGCCTCAGCAGGACCCCAAGTATAACCAACACAAGCGCCAGCACCTGACCGGTCAACCTAACCGGAGACGGACGTTCGGACACCGCGAACGCGACAGTCGCGGCAAGCAACCAGCACGTCGCAAGCAGAACGTCCCGCCAGATGATGCCGGCCAAGGCCAGGGCAGGCGGCGTCATTGCCAACAGAGGCAACAGCAACGCGCTGGTCTTGCCGCGGGATGCGAGCGCAAGCGACAGGACGCCAAAGCCCATCCAGAAGGTCGTGGCAATGAGCAGGAACATGCTGGCGGCGCCGGGAGCGATCGGATCGATCAGACCCCACAGCCAGACCATGACCGGCGACTGCCAATCGCCCTTCGTGCCCTTGGCGATATCTTCATAGACAAACTTGGCGTCGTAGGTCATGACGCCGGGGTAGAAGATCAATAGCGTCAAGCCGAAACCTGCGGCGAGCAGTATGGCGACAGAGATGATCAGAAGCCGCGGCTGTAACAGCAGTTGATCAGGCCGCGACGGCATAGATGTCTCCGGAATTGGCCGCCTGCGGCACCTCAATCAGCCAACGAGCGATGTCCTGCGCATCCACCCACTCCGCGACCAGCGTCTGGCTTTCCCCAAGGGCCGCGTTGAAGCGCTTGTAGCCCATCGCCGAGCACCGCTCGATGCAGGCAAGCCCCACGTCGCGCTGGATGGTAGTGAACTCAAACGAAACCGCGCGCACCGCTTGTGACAGGCCTGACAGCGCCTCTGCCTCAAAACCCTCCACATCAAGCTTGATGAATGCGGGAACGCCGTGCTTGGCGATCAATGCATCCAGCGTGGTGACCGCGACGTCGATGGTCCGGCTCCAGCGCTGGGTTTCCCAACCCGGCGCGCCATGAGCGGCTTCAACAAACGCTGGGGAGACCGACGACACTGTCGGGTTATCGACATTGATCAGCATGCGCGCCCTGCCCGACTCGCGCCCCACCGCCAACGCCTCGATTGCAACAGATTTGCTGCGGCCATAAAGAAACCTGAGAGCTCGCACCATCGACGGCTGCGGCTCGACGGCGACAACGCGCGCACCCAGCCGGTGGAACGAGGCGACGCGATCGCCGACATGTGCGCCGACGTCGAACACCAGATCGCCGGGCCGTACGAAGCTGCCATAGAGCCGGTCCATCGCCGCAGCCCGCCGCTTGTCTCCGTAATAGATACGAAACGACCTGATAGTGGCGCGCACGGTCCTGATGTGGCTGGGCATTGGCTAAACCGAGCTTGTCAAAGGCGGCTGGCTCTCTGAATTGATCGCGGGCAATGCCAATTCCAGAAGATCCTCCGGGGTTGCCGTCTCCTCGGGAACCCGGCCGATGCCCATACGGGCTGCTAGATCGCCAAGCGCTGGCCGGGCCGTTACCATCGCAAAGAGAGCCGACAGGGCCGGCCCGCCGGCAAGCAGGAGAATGTACGGCAATGCCCACGGCTGGCTTGCCAGCACGAGGCCGAGCGAGGTGCATCCCACGAGGGTCTGCGGCCAAAGATCATGCAACGCCAGTTTCAAGGGCACCGCGTGATCGTCGCGGACCTGCCCCATCCAGCTGATCTCGCGATTGAACAGCAGGCCAAAGAAAAAGATCGTGTGACTGATCCAGAGGATCGGACACAGGACGATCGAGTACATGGTTTCGATAACGAAATTGACGGTGAACCGGCCCGCGCCGCCAAATGCGCGGCGCTCCTCCGGCGAAAGCAGGACGTCGAGGGCGCCTGCGATCTTCGGCGAGAACCACATCACGAGCACCCACGTCAGCAACGCGCCGCCGGCATCGGCGCGCATGATCGTGGCGGGATCGTCACACCGTATGAGCGCGATTGTCGCAAGGGCGAGCAAGCCAATCCAGGCCGGAGAGCCGATGAACATCAGGATCGCGAGTACCAGCTGATAGCGGCTGACCGGCTTAAGGTTCGGCAGCAACAGAAATCGCCAGTACTGCATGTTGCCCTGACACCAGCGCAGGTCGCGACGCATGAACTCCAGCAATGTCGGTGGACTTTCCTCCCAGCCGAGGTCTTCCCGCGGCATCACGCGCACATGATAGCCGGCAGAGCGCATCAGCGCCGCCTCGATCTGGTCGTGACTGAGGATATGCCGCTCCTCCCCGCCGTCCCCGGGCAACAACGGAAGCTGGCAGTGCTTTATAAACGGTTCAAGCCGCACGACAGCGTTGTGTCCCCAATATGGGCCGCAATCAGACTGCCACCACGCGCTTCCGATCGTGTAGGAGCGCATGCCGAGCCGCATGCCGAACTGAAAGATGCGGGCGAACAAACTCGTTGACGGCAGCCCCACGACCAAGCCCTGCAGGATACCGAGCCTGGGATCGACCTGCATGATCCGGACGAGCCGGATAATTGCGTCCGCCGACATGAAGCTGTCGGCATCGAGCGTGACCGCCAACTCGTGGCGATTTCCCCAGCGCTCGCAAAACTCGCGGATATTGCCGGCCTTGAAGCCGACGTTCACGGTACGACGCCGGTAGCTAACAGCGATCCGATCGCGCCAGCTTGCGATCAACTCGGAAAATTGCGCTTCCTCCCTGACCGCAAGATCGGGATCGTTGGTATCGCTGAGGAGGTAGAGGTGGAAGCGCTCACCATAGCCGGAAGCGTGGATTCCCTCGAGCATCGGCTCCAGGTTACGGATGATACGGAACGGCAGCTCGTTGCGAACGCAAAGCAGGATTGCCGTCGAAGCCGTCACGGGTTGGTCATCCCCGATCAGGCTGGCCACGGGCAGTACCGCAGCCACCGGATCGACGGAAAAGCGCATGATGATGAATCCGATCACGGCATTACAGAACCCCGCGACCATCCAGGGCAAAGTGACGGTGAACAAGGCAAGCGCGGCAAAATCGACGATTCCAAATCCGCCGGGCGCCAACGCCAGTCCGGCGAGCCATAGCGATCCCGCCATGGTGACCAAAAACAGGACAGCGAAAATCGCCCGCCTTGCGAACATGCTCTTCTCGGCGGCATCGGCTTGTATCATGGCGGGGGGGTGTGCTTGAAGTAGAACAGGTTACGACTTCTCATTCGACGGCGGGCGGTGCGTATTACAACTTATAACACGGCGAGCCGTCGGGAATTCCAGTCCGAGATGGAAGAAAATGGCTGTTAGCGCGAGCGCCGATACTGCCTCGGCCCTTTGGTATCGAGGACCCGGACAGGTGGAGATCCGCCGGGAAGCCATAGCGCCGCCCGGCACAGGCGAAATACGCGTGAAAACCCTCTATACCGCGATCAGCCGCGGCACTGAATCGCTCGTGCTTGGCGGGCGTATACCTGTGGGCGAGTTCCAGAGGATGCGCGCTCCGTTCATGGCTGGCGATTTTCCCTTTCCCGTCAAATACGGCTACGCCGCCGTAGGACGGGTCGAGGACGGCGGCGATGCCTTGCGAGACAAGACCGTCTTTGCGCTCTATCCGCATCAGACCGCATTCAACATCCCTGCAAGCGCAGCCGTGGCGCTTCCGGAGGATGTGCCGCCACACCGCGCGGTGCTGGCGGCCAATATGGAAACCGCCCTCAATGGCATGTGGGACGCCGCACCAGGACCGGCCGACCGCATTGCCATCGTCGGGGCCGGCGTGGTCGGCTCCCTCGTCGCCTATCTATGCGGGCGGATAGCCGGGACGGACGTCACGCTCGTCGACATCAACTCCAGCCGAGCGGAATTAGCAGGGAAGCTCGGGGTTAGTTTCGCAGAGCCCGGAAACGCAAAAGCCGATTGCGATCTCGTTGTTCACGCCAGCGGCTCGCCCGATGGACTACGGACGGCGCTCGAACTCGCCGGGGACGAAGCGACGGTCCTCGAAATGAGCTGGTATGGTGACGCGGCAGTGACCGCCATGCTTGGAGGCCCTTTCCACAGCCGCCGGCTTCGGCTTGTATCGAGCCAGGTCGGACACATCGCGCCATCGCATCGTCCGCGCTGGACGCACGGCCGCCGCCTCGCGGCCGCAATCGCGCTGCTCGATGATCCAAGGCTCGATGCATTGCTGGCGCCAGCCGTTGCGTTCGGCGATCTGCCGGAGCGATTGCCGGGAATTCTCGACGCTGGAAGCGGGATACTCTGCCAACCCATCATCTACTCGTAAAGGAGCTACCTTGTTCACCGTCGAAGTTCGCGACCACATCATGATCGCTCATTCTTTTAAAGGCGCGGTTTTTGGACCAGCGCAGAGGATGCACGGCGCTACATTCGTGGTAGATGCCGCCTTCATCGCCGAGAGCCTCGACAACAACGGAATTGTGATCGATATCGGCCGCGCACACGATGCGCTCAAGGCGGTCCTGACGCCGCTCAACTACCGCAATCTCGACGACGTACCCGAATTCAAGGGTAGCAACACCACGACGGAATTTCTGTCCAAACATATCTTCGACAGCCTGGCAAAGCCGGCCCGCGCCGGTGAACTCGGGCGTCCCGGCCGGGAGCTCAAGGCCCTGCGCATTACGCTCTCCGAGTCGCACCTCGCGCGCGCGCAATATGAGGCGCTCTTGTGGTGAAGCGCGTCGTTTTCGCGGTGCCAGGCAGTCTCGATACGCCAACCGGTGGCTACGCCTACGACCGGCGGATCATGGCCGAACTCCGGCAATTGGGCTGGAACGTCGAATGTCTCGACATCGGCGAAGGATTTCCTTCGCCAGATGAGGCAACCCGGTCTGCTGCGCGATCCCTTCTGTTGAAGGTACCGGACAGCCAACCGATCGTGGTTGATGGCTTGGCGCTGGGAGTTCTGCCAGACGTTGTGGCAGAAGTTGCAAGCCGGCATCCCTTACTCGGGCTGGTTCATCATCCCCTCGCACTGGAATGGGGGCTGTCTGCCGAACGAGCCGATGCCTTGCATCGCAGTGAGCAGGCTGCCCTAGCTCTAGTGCGCGAAGTCGTAGTGACGAGCCCTACAACAGCAAATATTGTCGCTTCCGATTATGGCGTCCCGGCCGAGCGCATCACTGTAGCAAGGCCCGGCAGCGATCCACCGTCGAGGTCTTCAGGAAGCCGAAGCGAAGTGCCGCATTTGCTGTCGGTTGGCGCTGTTGTGCCCCGAAAAGGATTTGACGTACTCGTTGCCGCGCTGGCCACATTGGCTGAGCTTCCGTGGCGGCTGACGATTGCCGGGGATCTCACGCGCGATCCGAATGAGGCGGCAAGGCTCGATGTCTGCATATCCCAACACAAGCTTACCGGCCGAATCGCAGCGCTTGGCGCCGTATCTTCCGAACGTCTTGCTGCACTGTATGACGACGCCGATGTGTTCGTTCTCGCCTCCCGCTTCGAGGGATATGGAATGGCCTACGCCGAGGCATTGTCGCACGGTCTGCCTGTGATCGGGACAACGGCGGGAGCCATCCCGGACACAGTTCCGCAAGAAGCGGGCATCCTGGTGACCTCTGGCGACGTGGATGTACTGGCGAAAGCCCTGCGTCGGGTGATCGCTGACGCCGATCTGCGCTGCCGCCTGTCGGACGCGGCATTGGCGGCAGCGCGAACGTTGCCCACCTGGCAGCAATCCGGCGCGATCTTTGCCGCCGCATTGGAGAAGCTCGCATGAGCGGCTTCTCCGCCGAATGGCTGGCCTTGCGGGAAAGCTATGACTTACGCGCCCGTAATCCGATCGTCCTCGACGCGGTGGCCACCCTGTTCAAATCGCACGACGCAATAAGCGTCATCGATCTCGCCTGCGGCGCGGGCTCCACCGTCCGCGCGCTCAGCTCACACTTGCCGGCACGACAGCGCTGGGATCTCGTGGACAACGATCAACGCCTGCTGACTTTGGCGTGTAGCGGAAAATCTACCGGTGATGTCAGGCTGAATGCCATTCCACTCGATATCAGCGGCAATTTCGAAGTGGTGCTCGACGGCACAAAAGACGTGATCACGATCTCTGCCCTGCTCGATCTCGTCTCCGAAAACTGGCTGGATCGCTTTACCCGCCATGTCGCCTCGCACGCGCTGCCGGTCTATGCAGCACTGACCTACGATGGCCGCATCGACATTTCCCCGTCCGATCCGCTCGATGAGGCCATCACATCTGCGGTCAATGCCCATCAGCGCACCGACAAGGGCTTTGGGCCGGCGCTTGGCCCATCGGCCGCCGCTGCGGCCATGTCGCGGCTTGAGGCGCTGGGATATTCGGTAGTTCACGGCAACTCCGATTGGGTGATCGGAGCTGCCGACCAGGAGATCCAGCTCGAATTGCTGGCCGGATGGGCTGCTGCCGCGAGTGAAATCGAAGCGCTACCGCGCCGCGATATCGACAACTGGTTGGCAAGACGGAAGAACGAGGTCGGCGCACGCGCTTCAACGATGCGCGTGGGTCATGTCGACTTTCTTGCAACGCCGATTGCTACCCGCTGATCAGACAGGTCGCAATCGAACAGGACATCGTCCTCGATTCTGTGCACGCGGACCTGCATCCGGTGGGCCTGATCGGCCCGTTCGAGCGGCGGCAACTCGATCCCGGGGCCTCCAGCGCCCAACATGACGGGCGCCACGTTTACATGCAACCGATCGAGACACCGCGCCGCGATAAAACGCGACACGGTATCAGCACCGCCCTCAATCAAAATTCGGCCCATCCCTGCACCGGCCAGCGACGTCACGATGGCGGACGGAGCAATGTTTCCGTCCTCCGCAGGCAAGGTGATGACCTCAACGCCGGGGGGCGGTGTGGCCCGCGAGGCATCTGTCGTAATCAACAGACGGCGAACACCGTCGTCGGCGAACAACTTGGCATTCGCTCCGAGGCGCCCTCTCGGATCGATCACGGCACGGGCTGGCTGGGGACCAGCGACTTGTCTGACCGTCAATTGCGGGTTGTCAGCCAGCGCCGTTCCAACGCCGACCACGACAATATCGACCAGCGCGCGAAGCCGATGCAGATGTTCGATCCCGGCCGGACAGTTGATATACTTCGAGTGGCCCGTCGCCGTCGCGACCCGACCGTCGAGCGATTGGCCGACCTGCCCGACAATCACGAGATCGTCCACCGTCCCGGTGCGCAACGGGCCGAACAAATCCGCCCAGGCTTGCGGCAGGGGTTGCTGTCCTTTACGAAAATGCTCGACAAAGCTCTCCCAGGTATCGGGAGAAGCAAATTTGCGGGTGGGGAAATTGCTAAGCTGCACGGCAGAATTCGGTTCTCGCGAGTTATCAATGATACTATCTGCCACTCGATCCTAAAAATCCATCTGATTTCTGGCGGAATGATTCAGGACTTTCGGTGTTCCACGAACGCGCCCAGTAAAAGAAAGTCGTGCAAATGAACGCAGCCCTCTCTCCTGCAAGCTCTGCCCTGTTTGGCGACGAGGAACACCTCAGCGTTAGCCGCGCTTTGGGCGAACTGCGAGCGGGAAGGCCGATTCGTGTTAACGCCCTTGGTGAGGTATTGTTCGCTTTGCCCGTGGAGAGCCTTGACGACCAACGGCTGCACGAATTTGTGGAGCTGTGCGGCCCAAATGCGCCGGAGCTGGTAGTGACGCAACAGCGAGCGCGCGCCATCGGAATTGAGGCATCAACGCCGATGGCCTTGTCGCTTTCCAGAGAGGCCCGTACGAGCGATATCTTCGCCCTCGCTGCCGATGATGAACGCAGGGGTCGTTTTTCATCGAAGGCGAAGGCTGCCGGCCGCGCCGCCAAGGCGGCGATCCGGCTCGTCAAACTCAGCCGTAGCCTGCCGGCGGTTCTTGCAGCAAACGTGGCGAACATCCACAGCGACCTGATGCGTTCTATTGTCGCCGTTGAGGCGCACGCGGTCGAGCGCTTTGCTGTAAGCAAAGCGAACGCGTTGGCCGTGGCAAGCGAAGCCTCAATTCCGCTCGCGTCGGGCACAGCGGCCCGCTTTGTTGTGTTTCGTGACGCTCTCGGCGTCGATCAGGTCGCCATCATCATCGGCGAGCCCGATTTTGCTGAGCCGATTCCGGTTCGGCTTCATTCGGCATGCCTGACCGGCGACGTTTTTGGCTCTCGACGATGCGACTGTGGCGACCAGCTTCGGCTCGCGATAACGCGCCTGGAAAGCCTCGGTGGTGGCGTCATTCTGTACCTGGCCCAAGAGGGCCGCGGCATTGGTCTTGCGAACAAGATGCGAGCCTATCGATTGCAGGACGCGGGGCTGGATACGCGCGACGCCAACACGATGCTGGGTTTCGAGGACGATGAGCGCGACTATGGAGTTGCGGCGATGATGCTGCGAACGCTGAACTGTACGCGGATCGTGTTGCTTACCAACAACCCAGCCAAGCTCGACGGTCTCACAAAAGCCGATATCGAGATCGCCGCCCGCGTTCCGCTCGAGGCGCCGATCAATCCCCACAACAGGCGTTACCTGACCACAAAAGCAATACGCTCCGGGCACAAATTCGTTACTCTAAAAGCTTCCGCTAGCGAAAAGTCCTGAACCTGCAATGCCATTATTCGCGTTGAGCTGTCTGATGCCTTGTATGGACAGTCGTTGACATGTCCGGCCAGGCACTGCGCCTCGATGACCGTTCGTTCCGGCTTCTGATCGTTGGAGCAGGCCTATCTTGGTCCGTCGCATTCGTTTTCATTGCACTATTCTACCAACTTGAACTCTATGGCGATGGCGCGATGTTTTCGTACGCTGTCGCTGTCCGGGATGTTTGGGCCTTCCATTGGCATAACATCTCTGGCCGAACGTCCGTCTTCCTGTTGACCCTGCTGCCGGCTGAGGCGCTCGTCGGAATTACGAGCAATCCCTGGGCTGGAATCATCGCCTATGGTCTACTTTTCTATATTTCTCCATTGGTGGGACTGGCCGTGACCTACGCGGCCGACCGCTCACCGGGCCGCCTCATCTTTGTCTATGCGTGCGGCTCCACAGCCTTGCTTTGCCCACTGATCTTCGGCTTTCCCACGGAGATGTGGCTCGCCCACGCGATATTCTGGCCTGCATTGGCGCTGAGCCACTATGCGAAACCGACCAGGGCTGGCGCCTTACTGGTGTTTACCGCGTGGCTCCTGCTGGCTTTCACGCACGAAGGAGCTCTGGTGTTGCTGCTGACCATCGGAGCAATGCTGACGCCGCGTGGATTATGGAGCGCAACTTTCGTACGTGCCGCGATCATCTTGATGATTATTGTGATACTGGCCTCGGTATCGAAGATCGCTCTTCCGCCCGATGACTATTACGCAGACGCATTCTTGCGGGCCGCTCTGCACTTCTTCGATCTCGAGATCTTGAAAGTAGGGGTCGTCCAGTTATTGCTGGCAGCGGTCATCGCCTACGGCGCGATCCTCATGCTGTTGTCAATATGGCTCCCGAGAGGGGCGTGCATTTGCGCTCTGGGAATCTTGATCGGATTGCTATGCATCTACTGGCTGTATTTCGATCATTCCGTCCATGCGAGCAGCCGCTATTATTTGCGGACCGCCCTGGTCGTCGCCACACCTCTGCTCGGCGCGTTGGGTGCCATAACCACCATGACCAGAGAAGGGATTGCCCCCAATCGATTAGCGAGGCTGCGGCACGCCCTCAACTCGCCCCGTGGCGGGACGCTGTGCGCCCTCGCCTCGATCTTTCTCGTGGTGACCTTGATTCATGCGATCGAAACCAGGAAATTCGTCGCGTCGTGGAGCGATTACCGTGACGCAATTGCGATGCTGGCGATGAATAGCGATTCCGACCCTGCGCTCGGTGATCCGCGCTTTGTCTCGGCCGAGCGAATTTCGCCAACCCTCGCTCCCCTATCGTGGTTCTCGACTATTCCTTATCTGTCAATCATTCTCTCGAATTTCTCGCCGAATAGGCTGGTCATCGATCCCGCTGGAAATTACTTCTGGTTATCCTGCAGAACAGCAACAAGGAACAAGGATGCGGAGCTTGTCGTTCCGGTACAGACCCGTGACTTGGTCCGGGTTTATTCGTGCCTGCATCGATAAGCCAGGGGCGATGTCCCGTGACAGCGAGATCACCAACGACCTACGTTGAGAGATAGTCTTGAAACTAATCATCTTTGATTTCGACGGCACATTGGTCGACAGCCGCTCGCTGATTCTGGAGAGCCATCGAATCGTATTTGCCGAATTTCAATTGCCTGCCCCATCGCCCGCCGACAGTCTTGCGCTGGTCGGAAAGTCACTCGATGTCATTCTGACTCAGCTGGCCGGCCCGACGGCCCCTATACTTGAGATGGTCAGGGCTTACGATCTCCTGCTGCCGCAACTGAGAGCGGATCCCGCCTTTGCCGAACGGCCATTCGACGGAGTTGGCGACCTTCTGTATGAGCTCAGTTCTACTTCGGGTACCGTTCTGGGCATCGCGACCGGGCACAGGTCTGACACGGTCGCTCCCGCGCTGGAAACGCTGCGATGGAACAACTTTTTTCAAACCATTCAGGCCGCCGACATGGCGCCCTCCAAACCCCATCCCGGGATGCTCCTTCAGGCACTCGCGGCAACAGGGGCAACGCCCGAGAATGCGATCTTCATTGGGGACACCACTTTTGACGTGGAGATGGCTCAGGCAGCCCAGTTGCGGTCGATCGGTGTCGGCTGGGGATATCATCGGGCGGACCGATTGATGGCGGCTGGGGCATACCGCGTTGCCAAGGCCGTCGACGAGCTAAGAAGCTGTATTCGATCTTTCATGAACGAGTGAACCGACCGTCCAGAGTCCCTGGAGGTACGCCGTGTCGTATCATTTCCGGCGTAATCGATGTCTTCGAATCGGAATCAGATCCTCAGGGGGAGGAAATTTATCTGAAGAGGTAACCCACTCGATCAAGCGCAGTGCAATTTCGTTCTGCTCTGCCTTGCGCAGCAGCTCATCTCGTTCGTCACCGGCGGGAAGCCCTCTGGCCTTCTCGCGAAGTCTTTTGATTTGATCGCTCAGGCGATCAACGTGAGACGCTTTGTCCAAGATCGAATACTTCCAGTTTGGCAGCTGTTTGTAGGGTACGGGCTGTTCGCCGGAAGGTTTCGAACCGTTGAGAGATTATCCGCCCCCCTCAACGACCCGCCTGGCTTTCAGCCGGGGGGCGCGAAGGCTGCGTCGGGTAGCGTTTGTCCCCGCACGCCAAGAAACCCAAAATGGGGCAAGTTCCCAGAAATGAAACGCGACGATACGGAAGCGGATCAGCAAATAGGCCGGCTATTGATCTTCACCAACGCGGCTTCACAATGCTGTCGGTGCAGAGCGTTGAGATTGAATTGGTGATTCAAATGCGGTGGCGAACACACCCAAGCCGTACTCGCCGCGTTGAACGCGGGCGGGTTCGATTCACGGGAGCTGTGATGGACTCCTGACCGCATAGATCGCGCGACGACAGAGGTCCACGAGCATATTATCTCGCCCGCAGCGGGAGTTAGCCGGCGCAGCAAAGATTGTGGACGGCTACGCGAGCCGTGATCTGGCCTGAGTTGCGGCGGGTCGCCATCGACCTGCGAGCACAATTGAGTCATCGCGCCCCGGCGTTTCACTCAAATGTATTCCGACCCGACTTCTTCCAGCACACCGGTGAAAAGGCGGGCTACATACTGTCGGGCAGCCTGCGTCTGTGGCTCGACCACGAGGCCCATGTCCTGGAGGCGGGCGATAGTTTCCGCTTCCCGAGTATCGTACCACACATGTTCGACAATCCGACGCAGCAGGTAGCGCGCGTCATCTGGGTGACGACGCTGCGCCGAACCGATCCGCCTGCTGGTTGAAGCGCGATGCGGCCGCTTACGTTGTTACGTTGCGGCATCGCGTCGCGAGATAACGAAGCGCAACGCTGCGCGCTTGATTGTCATTTGGCGTGCAATTGGTCTAGACTAGTGTAGCCGCCGCTTCACTCAGCGCCGATCAGTCTCGCCTGAAGCAGGTCGGCCTTCGCTCTTCGCTACATTTGACACCCTCTCAACACACCCGTCTGCCGCTGACGCCAACGCACTCGTTGCGGCGTGCTCACATTGGCTGTCTCCAAATTTTCTTTGATCTGCCGGTGCACACATCGTGCACACGCCGCCTTCTAACCAATCTAAAAAAATTGAACTCTCGCTCCAATCCATCATGAGCAAGTTTGAACTAACTTCAGCAAGTGTCATCGAACGTCAAACGCGCAAATCTGAGCTCATGGGAATGCTGCGATAGGTTCAAATCCCGAGGCGCCACACCGATACCGACACTCACTGAGAGTTCGATCTAGCCGAGTTAAGTTTCCCATAAATAATTGAAAAAACTGCCCCAAGCGTGGTACTTAAGAAGGTTCGCCACGCGGCGGACCTAATCTACGGTGAAGCCGACCTTTATAACGTGACCGCGCTGGAGCGCGACCAAGTTCCCTTAAGCAAGACCAGACCTGAGATATGGCGCAAGCGCCCTCCCCCGAAGCGAAGCCAGAAAGCAGCGAGAGGATTGCCTTCGTAAGCAAAAGCGTCGCCCGATTCGACCCTTGCCAACCAAATCGGGTTTGATGTCCGAACTAATGTCGGAACGCTTCGGCCGGTTCGAGCGCGGCGGCACGCGAGGCGGGGTAGACTCCGGACAGCAGACCGATCACGCCGCCAACAGCTGGCGCAAGCAAGGGAGCGAGCGGGTCGAGCACCGGAGTCCAGACCTGATACGCCGATACACCCACCACGATCAGCACGCCGACGCTGGATCCGAGCAGTCCCCCCACGACACCCATCGACGCACTCTCGATGAGGAATTGTGAGGCGATGTGGCGGCGCGTCGCCCCAATGGCACGACGCAGTCCAATCTCCGCCGTCCGCTCCATTACGCCCACCAGGGTGATATTTGCGATCCCGAGAGCGCCGACTACGAGCGACAGGCCACCCAGCAGCAGGAACATCATATTGAGATCGGTTTGCACGTCATCGCGTACGCGCCGCGGCTCCTGGGGCAGCTGCACGCGAAGCGCGCGCGGGTCGTCGGGCCGCAGCGCCGCCCGGGCCTGCAGCGCGATCAGGGAAGCAGCGCCAATCTTCGTCTCCACGACCACCATGCCAGGCCCGAACAGGCTGAAGTGCTGTCGCGCCGTGCCCTCGGGAATGATGACCGAGCCGAGAAGTTCCGGCTTTCGGACCACATCGCGAAGGACACCGATCACGAGATAGAGGTGATCGCCGACATAGATCGCAGGCAGCCGCTCGACGCCGGCGATGCCCAGGCGGCGCGCGGCATCGGGACCGAGGATCGCGACGCGCTCGGAGCGTGCAGAATGCCCGCCGTCAATGAACCGTCCCGAGGCGAGGTCGGCACGCACGGCGCGGAACAACTCCGGTGAGGCAGCACGCACCGCCAGTTTGAATGCCGTCTGATTGGACGGATCCATCACCGGAGAGGCGCTGACGAGCGTGTCATGGACATTGACATCGCTGAGCAGGCCCGCGGCCACCACGCCGTTTAACCGGATGAGTCGTTCCGGAGCGTCCCACGGAATGGCACGCGGATCAATCGTGCCGGTCGCCATTCCCGGCCGCGCGGTGATGAAAAGTTCCGTGGCCGCAAGTTGATCGAACTGACTGATGATGCGGTTGCCGGCGGTTCGCGCAAGACCGATAGTGGCCACCAATGCCGACATGCCGATCACGATGCCGAGCACCGTCAGCGCCATGCGGGCCGGCCGTGCAATCGCCCCCGCGATCGCCTCGGAGACAAGGTCGCGCATCGTGATCCCGGAAGAGGCAATGCCCGCCCTGGATGGAGGCGGCAATGCCGCCTCGCTTCCACCAAAGAGCCTACCATCCTTCATGTTGACCCGGCGCGAGCCCCGGCGCGCAACGTTTTCGTCGTGCGTGACGACGACAATCGTCATACCCTCCCTGTTGAGCTCGGTGAAGAAATCCAGGATCGACTCGGTGTTCTTGGAATCAAGATTGCCGGTCGGCTCGTCGCACAAGAGCAAGCTCGGTGAACCCATCAGGGCGCGGGCGATCGCCACCCGTTGACATTCGCCGCCGGACAATTTGGAAGGCAGAAAATCCGCACGATGTGCGAGGCCGACGCGGCGAATTTCCTCCATCGCCCGTTCGCGCCGCCCGCGTCCGCTGTGCCTGCGGTATACTTCCGCCAGCATGACGTTCTCGAGGACGGTGCGATAAGGCAGCAAGTGGAATGACTGAAAGATGAATCCAACGCGGCGGCTGCGCAGTCCGGCCCGCTCATTCTCGCTCAGTGTCGTCGTTTCGATACCATCAAAAAGGTACTTTCCGCCGGTCGGACGGTCGAGGCAACCGAGGATATTCAACAGCGTGGATTTCCCCGAACCGGACGGCCCGGTTATCGACAGCCATTCGCCGCGCTGCAACACAAGGTCGACATCGATCAAGGCGTCGACCGCGGGATCGGTCCCGAATCGCTTGCACACTTTACGCAGGTCGAGCACATGGTCGGCATCGGCAGCAACCGCCTTGGTCGGCAATGCCTCCGGTATGTTTTCCACGAGCTTCATTTCACTGCCGCTGGCTCCGCTGTCTTGTAGCCAACCACCACGAGTTGGCCGGGGACGAGTCGTCCATCGCTGGCGTTCACCTCGACATAGCCACCGGTTGAAAGCCCCGGTTGTACGGTGACGTATTCCTGCTTGCCGCCACGATCAACCAGCACGCGCGAGGTTCCGTCGGCGGCTAGCGACACCGCACTGGCCGGGACCGCGGTGACCGCGCCCTTTGACGTTTCGATGGGGATCGTCAGCCGGACGGAAAACCCTGCCAGAAGCACAGGCGTGGTCTCGACCTTGACCCCGAGATAGAAGTGGTAGCCGTCTACGCCGCGCGTACCGGGCGTGTTCGCCACCGTCTCAACGATGCCAGTTGCCTTGATCCCGAGCGCCTGCTCGTCGATCGCAACCTTCATCCCGGGCTTCACCAATGGCGCGGCCTCAAGCGGGAGCTGCGAGTCGATGCTGAGCTGGTTGTCCGTCACGCTCATCACCGGCCCGGAAGCATTGGCAGCGACCGCAGCGGTCACCTCGTGGACCCGGATCGGAAGCGACGGGATGAAAACGACCTCGTCCGCCGGCACCTGCACGCCAAGCTTGGCGCGCGCCGCCGCGAGTTCACCGGCGAGTCGTTCTGCGCGTTCGGTTGCGACCTTGACGTCAAATTCGGCGAGCGACTGCTGTTCCTGCGCCGCACGCACGCTACGCTCGCCTTCCAGCCGGGCCGCCTTCACTGCTCCCTCGGCAACCCGGATCCGTTCCTCGGCCAGCGCTGCCTCGCGCGCCGCGGTCTGAATCGCCAGATCGGCTTCCAGCTTCGCCTTGCGCTGCGCGGCACGCGCCACTTTGAGTTTGGCCTCAGCCGCGGCACGCGCCGTTTCGGTCTGGCGCGGATCGAGAACGATCAGCGCACGATCGGCGACTTGCGTGGCGACGTCGGCACTGGCCGCAGTCGCGGAATGCGCGGCCCGTGCGCGTTCGGTTTCAAGCGCAAGCGATTTTCCGGCGCGCGCGTCCGCCAGCTGGCGGTTGTCGCCAACGCGTGCCGCGCTGTCGAGAGAAGCCTGGCGCGTGTTCTGCTCCGCGATGGCCCGGGCGGCGGCAACCGCTTTCACCGCTGTTTCGCGCGTGGCCTCCGCCGCGAGCTGGGCGCGCGCGGCATCCGACCACTCTCGTTCGAGCGCCGCGACGGCAGCGCGCTGTTCGCGCGTCGGTGCGAACGGATCCCATCCGGCCTTCTTATACATGCGCTCGACCGCGGCGGATGTCTTCTGATCGTAATTGCCATCGACTGTGCCCGGATCGAAGCCAAGACGAGCCAAGGCTTCTTCGAGCTGGCGGACGTCGCCGCCGCTCGTTCCAGGCGCCATGTCGCGAAAAGCCGGGGCCGCGCCGCTGAGGACAAAGACCGGACGGCCGGATGCGGATAGAATCACCTCGCCTTCCCCAAAGTTCGTATTGGGTCGGGGCAGCGACGAGATCAGCCCGACGCCGCCCTTGACCGTCGAAGGCGCGATCGAAATCGGCTGCGGCAGTCCGAAACGGACCGTGCCGCGGGTGACCACATCGGAACTCAGTACACGCGACTCAACAGGGACGAGGATCGGGGATGCCTCGGGGGCCGCGGTGCGAGCCGCCATTTCTGCCGGCGACTGGATCCTCGAACCCATGTACCAGGCGCCAAGCGCCATGCCTCCAACCACGCCCAGAATGGCCCAGAGAATATTTACGCGTTTTTTGAACATGCCGTAATCCTCCCCGCCACTGGCAGCGCACAGGCCTTCTTCGCGAGGAGCAATACGTCGGCCTTCGTCATGCGATGCCAGGAAAGGAGATTACTCATCGTCGCCGCTCTGGGGAAGTATGGGTGTGGAAGTCCTCACCGTCTTATTGCACCTTCCGGGAGAACAGCTCCTCCTGGATCTTCTCCTCGATCGGCTTCAACATGTCCTCCGACATTTTGAAGCTTTTGGCTGCCACCAGGCGCTCGAAATCCTGTAGTTTCCGCAGCGCGGCCTTCTGGTCCGCCGACATCTTGGAGACCAGCAGCTTGCCCCCCTCGGTCAGCGCGCTGAGCCGGTTCCGCAGGTCAGGTTCGATTTCGTCTGGGTGACCGTATTCGAAGCCGACCTTCTTCATCTCGCGCTGCCAAGACTCAAGCGCGGCCTTCATGCGCGGGTCCTTGTTGATCAGCGCGTCTTGGGGATTGTAGTGGCTGGCCTTCAGCTGGTCGGGCTTGAACGTTTCAGTGAGAGCCTTGCGCGTGCAGCCACCGGTCCGCGACAAATCCTCGATCTCTAAAGCAACCGCGAAGGTGCTGCTCAGGTCATCTCCGAGCAACGCACGATTGTAAGCGACCTGATCTGCGGAGGAAAGTTTACGGAAAATTTGCACATTGCGGTCGCCGAGACCAACACGGGCGGGGTTGTAGCCGGTTGATAGCTGAGGCGGCAAACCCGTATAGAAGGTTGATACGCCAAATCCATAACGACTGACGAACTCCTCCTCGCTGAGGCCCGGGAGCGATTTGTCCGCCGACATGCCCGCCCGCACCGTGTTGTGGTCGGCCGCGATGTATTGGAAGCCCTGATCGGCCATGCAACGCGCGATGAGCTGCTCCGTCTTCTCGATTGCCTGAACCAGCTCGCGCGGCGACATGCCGAACTCCTCGGTGCCAAGGCCCTTCGGCGCCTGTGCCGCGGCCATCGCCGGCGCAAATAGAACGGCGAACAAACCCGCGCAGATCGTTTTTCTCATGACGCTATCCCCTCCAATCATGAACCTCGTCAGGATGGCATCCCATCTCATTCGGTGCCGATAACCTTTCCGGACTCCATGTCGACGAGGACGTCCTTCTCGCCCTGATCCGGCGACTGGATCTCGACAACGTAGACATTCTTGCCGCGCTTTCGTTCAATCGTCACGTCGGTGACTTTTCCGGGGACCTGTTCAAGCGCAACCTTCGTCGCCTGCTCTTTCGTGATCTTTGCCCCGGCCGGCGCACGCTCAGCGGCAGGAGCTGGCTGTTGCGTCTGCGCGGTGGCCATCGCCGCCGCTAGGAGAAGGATGGCGGGCAGGCGCGCGTGGATCGTTCCCTTCATGGCAATGTCCCTTCCTGAAAAGAAACCACATAGAGTTCGCATTTCGCCTTCGCCGCGCGCCTGTCCACCAAGACGCGAGTTCCTCCCCGGATCGCGCAGCCTCGGCGCGTAAACTCGGAGCGTCGGCTCGGTCGAGATCGGTTCATCGCGCCCTCGCCGTCGTGAAGCTTGCTTCGATGAAGGACCGGTTGCCGTCCTTTGCGACGGTCCCGATCGCGAATTTGTAGGCCTTTCCAGCGCCCAGGAACCCATCAGGCACCGTGAAGGATCTCGCCGAGCCCGGCAGCAGGGCCCGGATTTCGTAAGCCGAGCCGGTTTGCTCGATCACGATGGCGCAGGCGTCGATCCCCTTCGGCACGGACCATTTCAGGGTGAGAGCGGTGACGGGTACGTCCTTCTGGTCCGGCCGCGGATATTCGAATGCGGCCGGTTCGGGGAACACATGGCTCAACTGCGCCTCGCCGCGCAGGCTCGCCCCCTTGGTCGTCGTTCCCTCAAAGCGATAGGCGCCCGCCGGGAAATCGGCACGCACGATCCCGTCGTCATCGGGCTCGGGCGATTCGAGCGTGAGGCTGCGAACTCCCAACTTCGAGTCCGGCGATCTAAGGTCGATCACCGTGCGCGCGCCGGGCGCCATTACTTTCAGCGCCGCGAGCCCATCCGTGACACCGGTTACATCGAACCGGATCTCGGCATCGTGGTCTTGCACGTTACGCTCAAGATAGACGGAGAGCTTTTCGAAGCGACCATCCTCGGCCGAGGCTCCCGCCAACGGATAGGCCATGGCGAACAAAGCGCCAGTGGCGGCAATCCAGCCGTTGTGGCGATGCATGGTGTTCACATCAGCCTCCCACAGATACTCCTACCGGTTCTGGACCAGTCGGACGCTTCGCCGGCACGCCCCTACAGGGCCATACTCATTCGGCCTTGGCATTTGCCGCCCCCTTCATCTGTTCGGCGGGCGGCGTGCGACCATAGAGGTAGGCGCGCTTCTCTATCTCCAGGGCCTCGGCGCGGGCCTTGGCCAGCGCATCGGGGGTGAGCTTCACGATCTCGGCCAGCTCAAGGGTCTCTCGCAGCTTTTCGCCCTTTCCCCGCCACCCGACTTTGATGTAGCCCACACCGGGTGCGTAGTACTTGAGCTGCTGGGCGTCCGGGCCTTCACCCTTGCTGCCCTCCACGATCACCAGCACATCCTTGTAGCAGCCGGCCGGGACACAGACCCTCTGACCTGCTTTTTCTACCGTTGCGCGATCGGTCCAGTTGAACGGAGGCGGCGCGTAGCCCTGGGAGTAGCTGGGGGTCCCCGGCCGCGGGTCTGCCTTCATCATGATCCCTGGACTCGAGCCATCCATGCCGGCGATCCAGGCGCTTCCGCCCTTGAAGTCCCCATCTTCGTATATTTCAACCAGCTCACCCAGCAGCCAAACGTTGCCATCCTTGTCCTGCGCGAAGAAAACGATCTCCGATTCTGCCACCTTGCCGTCCTTGTAGTCGACGTCCCACACAACGACCGTAGGCACGCCGTTGACGAGCTTGGTGAGGTCCGTGACGATCTGCACCACGCGAGCGGGAACGCGCTTCTCGTCCTCCTGGGTGAACCCCTTGTAGACCAGCTGAGTCCCTGGCTGCAGCGGGAACCACTTGTTGTCGACGTTGGCGGAATTATCGAAATTGTTGCGATCGAACGCTTCGAGCGTGTCCTCGGCAGCCTTGCTCTTCTGCGCCAAAGCGCCGCCGCTGGACAGTCCGAAACAAATGAAAACCGTAAGCACGGCCAGGGCCTTTGTTCTCTGACACAATCTTATCGCTGCTTGTGCCATCCTGGACTCCTCCCAACTTTCAGACACTCCCCGAGACTCGTACCGCTCCCGGAACAGTCAGACTCTCCGTCAGCGCGCCGGTACCGCGACCGAAACGAAGATAGAATGCAGGCAAGATAAACAGGTTGAGCAGCGTCGATGTCACGAGGCCGCCCAGAATGACGACCGCCATCGGATATTCGATCTCGTGGCCCGGCAGGTCGCCGAAAATGATCAGCGGCAGGATCGCGAGCCCGGCGGCGCCGGTCGTCATCAGGATCGGCCGTAACCGCTCGCCCGCGCCGCGAAGCACGAGCCTCATGCCGAACGGCTCTCCCTCATGGCGTTCCAGATGCTGGAAGTGGTTGATCATGATGATCCCGTTGCGGGCGGCGATGCCAAGCACCGTCAGGAACCCGACCAGCGAGCCAAGGGAAATCACGCCGCCCGCCAGCCACGCCGCCAGCACGCCGCCGACCAGCGCTGAAGGCAGGGTCAGGAAGCTGAGCGTTGCTAGCCGCCAGCTGTTGAAGGACTGTTGCAGAAGTACGAAGACAACGGCGAGCGCCAGCACGGCGAACAGTTCGAGCCGCCTGCGGGCGGCACTCAGTTCCTGATATTCTCCTTGCAGCACTGCGTAATAGCCGAGCGGAAACGACAATTTCTCCAAACGAGCCTGCACGTCGCTGGCGACTGCGCCGAGGTCGCGGCCCTTCACATTCGCCTCCACGTCGATCCGACGGGAACTCGCCTCACGCTTGATGACGTTTGGCGTCGGCCGAATGCTGACATCGGCTACTTCCGCCAGCCGAACGCGCTGCCCGGTTGGCGTGTTGATCAGCATCTCGCGGACCGAGTCCAAGCTGTGGCGGGAGGCCGGTGACGTCCACACGTGCACGTCGTAGGTGCGGCCACCGGTGAAGATATCGCCGACCTCCTCTCCGGCCATGAGGGTCGCAGAGGCGCGCCGGACATCGCCCGGCTTCAGACCGTAGCGTTGTGCTTCCTCCAGCTTCACCGTCACCTGAATGTGCGGTACTTCGACCATCAACTCCTTGTGCAGATTGACGAGATTCGGAACGTCCGCGAGCGCCGCGCGGACCTCCTCCGCCTTGTCCCTGAGAACGTCGAGATCGGGGCCGAAGATCCGGACGACGATCTCCTCGCCGGCGCCGGTCAGCACCTCGCGAATGCGTTCCTTCAGATAAGTCTGCACATCGCGGTAGAGGCCGGGATAGCCCTCCACCATTTCCTCGATCCTGGCATGCGTCTTGTCGTAGTCAGCGTCCCTGCTGATGCTGATCCAGTTCTCCCCGAAATTGACGCCGACGACCTCGTCGGCGGCGAAGGCCTGGCCGATGTGTGCACCGAAATTGCGTACGCCCGGAATGGCGCGCAGTTCCTTGCTTGCGCGCGTGGTAATGCGCAGCATCTCGGGAAGCGACGCGTCGGGGGTGGTGACCCAGTGCATCAGGAAGTCGCGCTCTTTGAACGAAGGCAGCAGCGAGTGGCCAAGCAGCGGCCAAACAACGACCCCCGAGAGCATCACTATTCCAACAGCGATATAGGCCATGCGTGGAGCTCGGGTAACGCGTTCCAGCAAGGGCGCATAATGGCGCAGCAGCCAGACGATGACAGGTGATTCACGCCCTTCGAGTCGCGCGCCGCGCAGCAGGATCAGGCAGAGCGCCGGTGTCACCGTCATCGCCGCAACGAGCGAGGCCGAAATCGCGAGCACATAGGCGGCAATCAGGGGCTTGAAGAAGGATCCGGTCAGGCCCTGCATGAACAGGACGGGCACGACGGCGGTGACCACGATGAGGGTCGCGTAGACGATCGGCGCGCGCACCTCGAGAGAAGCGTCCAGAATGATGCGCGCCGTGCTTCGCGCGTCTCCCGCGCGCCGCGCAAGACGAAGTCGCCGCATGATGTTCTCGACGTCGAGGATCGCATCGTCGACGACAACCCCCAACGCGATGACGAAGCCCGCCAGGGTCATCGTATTGACCGTGGCGCCGGACGTGAACAGGACGAGACCGGCAGCGAGCAGCGATAGCGGAATGGCAATGATACAGACAATCGCGGTACGCCACTCGTAAAGGAAGATCAGTATGATTCCCGCGACCAGCAGGCAGCTCAGCAACAGTGCCCAGGACAGGTTGTGGATCGAATCCTCGACGAAAGTCGCCGGCCGGAAGATCGTGGTATCGATCTCAACCCCTGGCAAGCCGGGCTTCATTCTCTCCAGCGCTTCCTCTACCCCACGGGTAACAGCGAGCGTGTTGCCCCAGGGAAACTTTTCGACGATGAGCATGAGGCCTGGACCGTCGTTGATGACGGCATCGCCAATCATTCCCTGCGGCGCATAGACAAGATCGGCCACATCGCTGAGCAACAGCGGCGGTTTCCCGGCCAAGTGGGTTACCGGCACCCTGGCGAGAGTCTCCGGCGTAACGCCGGAGCCGACGAAACGAAGCTGGAAACGCTGATTAGGCGTTTCGACGAAGCCGCCGGTGCCGATATGCGCGCCACGGGCATAGCGCAACAGGCCAACGTCGAGGGCATCGGAAACCGCCTCCTGCACCTGGTCGAGCGTGACATCCGCGGCGGCCATCCGCTTCGGGTCAACCATGACCTGGAGCATCTTGAGTTGCTCTCCCCAGATCGCGATGTTTGCAACGCCGGGCACCCCAAGCAGCCGCTGCCGGATCGTCCAATAGGCGAGCATCGACAGGTCCATCACGGACTTGTCTTTCGAGGTAATGCCGATCTTCATGATCCGGCTGGTAGAGGACAACGGCGGCATCATGAACGGCGGTGCTGCCCAAGTCGGCAGGCTCTTGCTCGCGAGGGCCATCCGCTCACTGACCAGCTGCCGCGCCCGGATCCCGTCTGCGCCCGACTTGAAGATCAACAGGATTGAAGATAGTTGCGCCACCGACTTCGAACGCATCACGTCAATGTCCGGGACGCCGTTCAGCGCGTTTTCCAGCGGCACCGTGACGAGTTGCTCGACTTCGGCCGATGAAAGCCCAAGACAGATGGTCTGGATCTCGACCCGCGGTGGCGCGAATTCCGGGAATACATCCACGGGTACGTCTCGCAGGCGCGCGAGGCCAAACCAGGTCAGCACCACCCCGAGGGCGAGGACGAGATAGCGAAAGCGCAGACTCGAACCAATAATCAGCCTCATCATCGGAAAAAATCCCCCACTCAGGCCGAAGCCGCCGTGGAAAAACAATTTCGACGCGCAGCTAGTGACCTACCTTCACCTCGGTGCCGAAGACCTGAGGAACTCCGGCCGCAAGCACCTTCGTGCCGGCGGGAGGCCCGTCAGTCAGGTACACGTTGTCGCCCTTGATGGTATCGATCACCACCGCGCCGCGAGCGAAGGTCAGCGGATCGGCGCTGATATAGACCCACGTCTTTCCGGTCAGGTCGTAGAGAACAGAAGCATAGGGCACGATCAGGCGGCCCGACGGATCGGCGCGCACCTCATCGATCACGACACCGAGCCGTTCAGCCGCTTTCGGCGTGAGCGTCACCTTCATGATCTTTGCGTCACTTGTGGCCTCGACGCGAGCGGGCATGACCTTCTTGACTGCCGTCTCGGCGGCCAGTGCTGATGCACAGGGGGCTACAAGGCACGCGGTAAATGCCGCGACCATCAATACGGTGATGCGGGCAATGAGACGTCCCTCCCTTTCGAAGGCTTTCGAAGTGAAGCGCGCGGCAGTCATGACGCGGTCTCCATTTCAAGATCGAGCCGGTCGGCCGTCCAGCCACTGCCGAACCGCAGGTAAAGCGTCGGCAGCACGAACAATGTTCCGAGCGTCATGGTAACGACGCCGCCCAGGACCGAGAGCGCGAGCGGGTGCGCGATTTCAAGTCCGGCGACATCGCCCATGATCGCGAACGGGAGCACCAGTGCGAGCGTCGTCACCGACGAGGCGATGATGCTCGGGAATTGCTCCTGCATGCCGCGACGCACCAGCTGTTCGCCGAACGGTTCACCCTCGTTCAATTGCAGATGCTGAAAATGGGCGACCAGGCCGATACCCTGCCGCACCATCAGTGCGAGCACCGCTGCCAGACCCAACAGAGAACCAAGCGAGAAGTGGCCGTCATTGATTGCGGCCGCAGCGAGGCCGCCGAGTACAGCGACCGGTACGCCGAGCAGCGACAGGGCGCTGAGTGTCCAGCTGCGGAGCACCGCCTGCGTCAGCAGGAACATCAACACCGCAGCCGCCGCCATGTAGCTGTATATCGATCGCAGAGAAGCTCGCTGCTCCTTGTATTCGCCGAGCACCTCGGCACGGTGCTCGAACGGGAATGCGATCTGTTTGACGTTCCTGGCGACTTCATCCGCCACATCACCGAGCGCCCGCTCATCCACTTTCGCGGAAATATCGATACGACGCGAGGACCCCTGTCGCTGGATGATGCTGGTGGCCGGCGCGATGCGGACGTCTGCAACCTGAGCCAGGCGAACCTGGGACCCGCTCTCGCTGTTGATCATCAGATTTCGCACGTCATCGATGTTGTCGCGTAACTCCGGCCGCCCCCAGACGACCACGTCGAAAACCTTCTGGTCCTCGAACAGCGCACCGACGGTGATGCCACCGACCATCGCGGAGGTCGCCCTGCGGATGTCGCCCGGCTTCAGGCCATAACCGGCCGCGCGATCGACATCCACCTTGACTTCGATCGAGGGTTCTTCGACCTGTAATTCGACCCGCGGATTTTCAATGCCGGGGATCCTCTCCATCGATGCGCGGATCTCCTCCGCCTTGGCGCGAATGACATCGAGGCTGTTGCCATAGACACGGACGGTGAGGCTGTCCGGGTCACCGGTGAGCGCCTCGCGCAGCTTCGTGGACAGGTATGTTCCAAGCTTGCCGCGCATCCCGGGATAGGCGGTGATGGCAGCTTCGACCGCATCCACCGTTGTTTCGCGATCGGCCTTCGGATCGATATTGACCCATACTTGCCCCGCATTGACGTCCGTCGCGCGTTCGCAGTTGCAAAGCACGGCCCGTCCGAGATTGGCGAAAGCGTTCTGCACTCCCGGGATCTGCCGCAGATCGCGGATCAGGTTCTCGGTCGATCGGGTCATCGCCTGCAGCGAGGTGCCGGGCGGCCCCTGCCATTCGATCATCAGATCCGTTTCTCCGAAGCTGGGCACCATATTGCGTTCGAGCGGGCTCCAGAGCGCGAAGCACGCGATCGCCGCCACGACGCAGGCGCCGATGCAGGCGAGCGGCGCGTGGATGACGCGGCCGACGATCCGGTCGAACGGCCCGACCAACCTGTCGATGACCGAACCGCGCGTCGTCGTCAGTGGCGCATTGGCGAGCAGCACCGCGGCCAGCGCTGGGGTCACGAGCAACGCCACCAGCATCGAGATGGACACGGCTGCGATATAGGCCCAGGCCATCGGCGCGAAGAATGCGGCGGACCGGCTGTACATGAACAGAACGGGCAGCACTGCGAGTACGACGATCAGCGACGCGTACAGCATCGGCCGACGCGTTTCCAGCATCGCACGAACGACGACGATGAAGCCGGACCGACCGTCGCGTTGCGGCGCACGCAAGCGGTGCAGCACGTTTTCGACGTCGATAATACTGTCATGCACGATCACGCCGGAGGCCATCAGCAGACCGCCGACGGCTATCATGCTGAGCGGGATTCCAGCGGCCCTTAACAGCAGTTCAGCGCAGACGAACGACAATGAGATCGCGGCCAGGGCGATAACCGCGGTCCTCCAGCTGCCCATCAGAAGGCCAAGCATGACGGCGGCCAGGATGATCGAAATGAGCATGGCCTTGCCCAGATTGCTGGTCGCGCGCTCGATGAAGCTCGCGGGATGGTAGATGGTCGTATTGATCTCGATACCGGGCAGCCCGGGTTTCAGTTCGTTGAGCGCGAGCTCAACGCCGCGCGTCACGTCCAATGTGTTGAAGCCGGGGAATTTCTCGATCGCCACCATCAGGCCGGGGTTTTCGCCGACGATGGCGTCTCCGATCAGCGCCTGATGCCCCTCCACGAGATAGGCGACGTCGCCGACGCTCGTGGTCGTGCCGCTGAGCGGCACCTTGGCGAAGGTACCCACGGTGGAGATCGGCAGCTGGTGACGGATGCTGAGCCGCTGGTTCGGCGTTTCGATAAAGCCGCCGGTGCCGGGCGTGGATGAGTTCAGGTAGGTGAGAGGCGAGGACCACACCGCCTCACCTGTCGTCTTGATCACCTGATCGAGCTTGACGCCCTTCTTGTTCAGGTTCCGGGCATCGACAAGCACCTGGACCTGCCGCTCGCGCTGACCCCATATCGAGACATTCGCCACACCCGGAACTCCGGCGAGGCGCGGTGCGATATTCCAGCGCGCCTGAACGGACATGTCGATCAGTGAGACGGATTTCGAACTCAGTCCGATGTTCATCACTCGGCTGGCCGAGGAAACCGGCTGAAGCATAACCGGCGGACTGGAGACGTTCGGCAGCGCGTGCGCCTGCGTCAGCCTTTCCTGCACCATCTGGCGGGCTTTCATCAGATCGGTGCCGGGCGCGAAGATCATCTCAATCGTCGAAAGGCCCGCCATCGATTCCGACTGGATGACCTGCAGCCACGGCACACCGTTGAGCAGGTCCGCCTCCAGCGGCACAGTGATCAGCGATTCAACCTCGGCGCTGGAGAGGCCAAGCGATTCAGTCTTCACAGTGAGCGAGGGCAGCGCCAATTCGGGGATGACGTCGAGCGGCTTGTTCCTGATATCGACGGCGCCGAGGATCAGCAAGCCGGCAGCAACAACTACAACGAGGGTACGTAAACGCACGCTAGAGGATATGAGCCACGCCAACATTTCGACGCCCCCCTCTTTTGACCTCTGGTTGTCTTCGATCTGTGCCTGTAGTCGAACTCCGTCTGAGAGGGCCCGTTGAACGCGGGATTTTCTGACCGCTGTGTCGCTCGTAGAGGCAACACAATTTCTTACCCACTATTATTCCCCACGAGTCCGAATTTTTTGTCGGCCTTGCGCCGGCTTTATTTCGGTCGTGCTAACGCCATAGTGAGGCTTCGCCGTAATCAAAATTCCGCAATGCTGCCTTTCCTGGACCAAACTGAGGACCAGACTAAGGCGAGTGAAAATTTTAGGTTGATATTCTTGTCGGCACAATCCACCCATTTGGATTACATGCTGGTCCAATTGGGTCACGCGTGTTTACGCACTTTTGCAAGCTTAGGTGAAAAAGCTCTATCGCCACTTGAAGTTGCCTGAAAGCCGCCGAGGCTGTTCGCAACTCCTGCTGTGATCTAGATACGTCACTTTGGATATATCACTTCGTGGCGCTTGCGTAATTCGTCATCGGCGTCACTCTTATCCCAACATTGCTGGGGGGCTCCGGCAATTATTTGCTCCGCGGTTGTTGAGCGGGCTCTTGTCTGTAGTCGGCCTGACGGATGAAACGCTGGCTGAGACAGTCTGATTACCAGAGCGGAATTGTTATGAACGAGTTAGTTCGACGATGTGAGTGCGTCGAACTGAGACAGTGATGGGGCCGCGCATGATCTGGGGTAAGCGGGATGAACGCGTCGCCGGATCAGGGCGACGTCGGCACGCTGCGGAAACTAGCATCATAAAGTCAACGACGCGCGGCCGGTACCGCGTCTGCTCCGCGTACCCGTTTGTCTTTCGCGCCGCGCCCGCATTGTTCAGCCTCGTCCTGCTCGTCCCTTCCCATGCCGCCGCCGCGGAGAACGAGGACATCGCAGTTCTCCGGCGTATGCTCGGAGAGCTCAAAGCGGAGAACCGCAAACTTTCCGAACGTCTCAGCGCCCTGGAGGGGACATCGCCGGCGCGGCGGAGCAAGCCCGCGGCGGAACATCAACGTCCGGCACCTGCCGTAACGGCGGCGAAGCCTGCATCCACGGTTCTGTCAACGCCCGTCGATCCGCCCGCACTGCCCGCTCCGGATTTGTCGGAAGCCGCAGCGAAGAGGCCGCTTAACGAGCGTGTACGAGATTTGGAGATCGGCTGGGCGGCGAACGAGAACGCGACGCGCCAGATCCTCCGCGACACGCTCAACAAGACCGGACCGAAGATCAACAACTTCCTCTCGCTGAGCGGCGTAATTGAAGGCGTGGCCTCGCGGACCGGCTCATTCACCGGCCCTACCCAGGAAAACCTGTCGCTGGGTACGGCTGAACTCGATTTCGATATCAAGCTCAGCGACTGGTTGACCGGTGCGATGGTTCTCCACTTCGACAACGGCACTGGCGCGATATTCCCGACCGGGAATCAACCAGTGGTGCCGACCAACATCGCCGGCGTAGGCGTGGATCGCTTCACGCTTGATCGGACTCACATTGCAGTCGGCGATCTGATGCAATTCCCGATCGCGGCCCGCTTCGGCGTGGAGGTCTTGCATTTCGGTACGTCCACCGGCGTGGCACGCCTGGATACGCTCTCGATCGGCACTCCGCTGACGACCGAGGTGTTTGAAAACCGTCAGACGGCGGGAGGCCTGGAATTCGCCTGGCCAACCCCACCGCGGCAGCCGCCGCCGGCACCTGTCGTTGTTCCACGCGTTAGTCCGTTGGTCGTCGCACCGGCCGTGAGCCAACTGATGCGTTGGCTCGGCTACACCCCGCTGCCTGAACGTCCGTTCCGACCTACGCCAGTCACATTCCCCTTCGACCCGGCGCCCTTCTACGGCTCAGTCATGACCTACAGAGGCAGCGACAGCATCATTCCCGGCCGGACAAAAATCGACGATTACAATGCCAGTCTCGGTTTCCGGACGAGAGGCCATTGCGGCGTGCCCTATGACCAGTTGAAGGACTCGCTGGTTTGTCCATGGACCCTCGACTTTCATGTCGACTACGACACCTCCGTTTTTGAAAGCAGATTTTTGCGTACGTCCTACCTACCGTTCCTGAATCAGATCGGCCGGATTCCTGGAGTGGCCGCGAGCCTCAAAACCAGTTTCGGCCCGTTCGCGTTCGTGGGCGAGGTAAATGCCGCAATTCAGGACGCCAGGTTTATCGATGGGCTCGGCATTGCGCGGAACATGATGCCGATGACCTGGCAGGCCTCGATTGCCTACCAGTTCGACTGGAATCCGTGGATACAGGAGATCGGCGCGCAGGGCGACTTCATCTCGCTGGGATATTCCGGCAGCAAAGACATGGCGGGCGTTTCGATCCTGCAAAACGGCGTGCCAACCCGGATCGGATTCGTCCCGCAACACCGGCTTTTCCTTACCGGAGGCGAGTGGGTGATGGATGGGCTGAAGGTGGCCGTGGAATATTCAGCCAACTGGGACTACCCGGTGAGCGTCGGCGGGACGGGAAAGGTCGCGCATGGTGCATTCGGACTAATCCAGCTCAATTTTTGATCCGTTTGCGCCGCTTAGAGAATGTGCCAAAATCCTGGAAGCATCGTCACGACAGATGGAGTGAGCAGGCCGCATCCGCCCGCCCCTCACCAGAATGAACGCAAGAAGATTAATGACTCCCGGATAGCGGCAGAATGCAGTTGCGTTTCCGGTCGGAGCGATGGTGCGCGTTCCCACGCGCCAGCGTAGAGCGCGGCCGCCGCGAATTGTGAAAGCTAAACGCGCCGTAATTCACCGACAGCGACGTATGGCGACTAGCGAGCAACAGCCAAACCCGATCACGCCCTTGCGATCCGAGCGTTCTTGCGAACGCGTCATAGACCTTCAGCTCCTGCGTTCTCCCGAGGCAGAGAATATCGCGAAGCGCGCTGCAAGCCAGACACGTCGAGTGATCGAACCACAACGAACTTTCGTCGAGACGATGTTCAGGTCTGCTTCGTGCCGATACTGTTGCAAACCCCTTTTGGATCACTGAGCACAAATTTTCCGGACCGCAGGTGCAGCGATCAAACCTTTATGTGAGGGACTACATGATCGAGCGACGAACTCACGGGCGAGATCGGTAACGAAGCTGAGACCATACCGCTTTGCGATTAGCGCTTGTCTCCTGCTTTGGCGGAAAAATTAGTCGCTCGAAACTTTTAGGGGCTTGTAACACTGTCTGCCAGTGTCAGACATGCGGCATACGAATTGACGCCGGTGCTCCCAGCTGTCTCAGCGATCGGGAGCGCACGCCATCGTGTGCCGTTCGCAGGATGCAGTCGCAACGATGTCCAGCAAGGCCGTGATGATAGCGCTGACGGTGGAGTTGGATATCGATCTGTTGAGCAGCGTGGCCCGATCCGCCACGAAACTGCTCACCTACCGCGAACTGTGATGCGCCGGCATAATGATGTGAGAGCTTGCCGCGGCGAAGGACGGGCGCTTAAGCAGCAGTTAATACTTTTGCGCAAATGATAGACAACCAGCGCAACATTTAGATCGCCGCAAGAACTGCGAGCGGAACTCAGGCCCCTTATGAGGGATTAGCATGAGAACGCTTCTCATTGGTGTTCTGGCTGCGACCCTGGTCGGCTGTAGCTGCCTTTTACCGCCGCAAGCGAGCATGGAAGCATGCACGGACGCGAGTGGGTCCGGCTGTCTCAACGAGATGGCGGTCAGTCGGTCGATTGAACCGACGCCAGCGTCATCCAGGACCAATTCCGCGGCAACGAAGGTCAAATCCACGATCGCGACGAAGACGGAACAGCCGTCGATTGCCCACGTCCGCGACAGGCCCCAACTCGCTGAGAAAAAGGCGAAGGCCACCATGATCGAAGCGAAAGTTGAGGCTCCGGCATCTGGTCGGCCCGCTGAGACGCCCGATCCGGTCATTATCAAGGCGAAGACCACGATTGCTGCTAAGTTGGAGGATCCGGCGTCTGCCGAGTTCGGTGAGATGAAACGGGCCATCCGCAAAAACACGCTCGGGAAGTCCGTCGACACCATTTGCGGCCGTGTCAAAGGAAAAAAAGCGTCGGGCGAAGATACCGGAGATAGGCCGTTTCTGTATCTCGTGACGGAGGATGAAGCATACGTCGTCGATGGCCCCGCGAATTCGGCGGCGGCGAGCGCGTATCGCAATATTTGCAGCAGCTAGATCTGTTGCGACGGACCAGAAGGTCCCCTGACGACGTTCCTGCGAACGAACTGGAAAGTCGGAAGCAACGTCGCGATTAGCAGCGCTTCGCTGCAAAGTGTGTGGGGCAGATTTTGCTCCATGGAAAATGGAAATCAAAACTGGTGGAGTGACTCAAGCCTTTCTCTGAATTCGGGGACATCATGGACGATTTTTCTAATCCCGCGGAACTAGCCCTGGTATCACAAAACTCGCCGGTGCTCGTAATCATCGAGCAACATGTCCTGGCGCGTACGTGCATCCTCAATATCCTCAAGAGAGAACTCACTGGATTCGAGATCGTCGAGATGCCAACGACGAGCGGCCTGAACTGGTTGTCAGGTAGAGATATCCGCTTGATTGCGCTGAATATCGGGGACAAGCAGATCACCGACCCTTCGATCGAGGAAAGCCTCGCCCACCTCGCGGAATCCTGCCCGAAAGCCTCGGTTGCTGTGTTGTCAAATCGCGACGACGACGCGACGGCTTCAGCTGCGATGCAACGGGGAGTGCGTGGCTTTTTTCCGACATCGATCCCTGTCGAAGTCGCTATTGCCGGACTACGCCTGGTCCTTGCCGGTGGGGTCTACCGACCGTTACCGATCGTTGGGCAAAATGGAGCGTCGAGCCTCAAGGCGATATCGGAATGCCCCGACGCGCCCGAGCTATTCGGAACTAACGAGGGTAACGGCGCCACCAGGATTGCGCCGGAGAAGGCGATGGTCGACCTTACGCCACGCGAACAACATGTGCTCGAGGCGCTGCAGCTCGGCCTTCCCAACAAGTTGATTGCCGTCAGGCTCAACCTTTCGGAAAACACCGTAAAAATGCACATCCAACGCATCATGCGAAAATGCTCCGCGCATAACCGCACGGAGGCGGTCGTTCGCTGGAGCCGGCGACCTAACGGTTATGCGCAGCCCTCACGCGTGCGGTCATCCTGAGCGCTGCCTGAGCTCGCAGTTCTGGTCACAGCTTAATCCTCGCGGAACGCGCCGTGAAAGCTGTCGAGCAGAGGCCTGAGAGCGTAGAGCGCCACGGTGCCGCGACCCGTCTTGATGAACACCTGGGCCGGCATTCCCGGAATAATCTGGACACCATCGATCCCGGCACTGGCCGGATCCTGCACTCGAATCTTCGTTGCGTAGTAGGGCTGATCGGTGCGTTTGTCGACCAAACGGTCGGCGGAAACGTGCGTCACGGTCCCATGGAGCCGTGGTACGCGGCGCTGATTGTAGGGCAAGAGATTCACATCGGCGCTCAGTCCGGGACGGACCACGTCGATGTCCTCGGGCCTGACGCGCGCAATCACGATGAGCCGATCTTGCCGCGGAACCATATCCATGAGAGGTGCGCCGGCGCCAATGACGCCACCTGGGGTATGAATCCTCAGGTCCGTTACCACGCCGTCCTGGGGCGCCTTGACCGCCGTTCGTGACAGTTGGTCGTCAGCCGCCTGCAGTCGCTCGCGTATCTGAAAAATCTGGTTTTGCACCTCGCGCAGCGACTGCGCGATCTCGTTTTGACGGTCATTTTCGAGCTTGAGCAGAGTTGCCTGCGATTCGTTGATAACCTGCCCGGCGCGCGATATCTGCGCGACAATCTCACCCCGCCGCCCCTCGATGTCAGCCATCTCCCGCTCGAGGTTCAGAAGGCGCGGGCGCCGCTCAAGTCCCTTGTTAACAAGCATGGCGACGGTCGCCGCTTCTTCGCGGACGATTTCGATGCGCCTTGAGGCCGCGCTTTCCTGCGATCTGAGGCCCTCGATCTCTTTTTCCACCTGCGACCTTTTCTCCCGATTTACGGCCGCTTGCGATTGAAAGACCTGCCGACGCGTTTCGAAGATGGCTTGCTGCCCCGCAAGAACGTCCGCGACCGACGGACTAGCATACTGCGCCATCTCCAGCTTGGCCGAAAACAACACCCGCTCTTCTCCGTGCTGTTCTGCCTGCAGCCGTGCTTCTCGTGCCGTCGCCTCCCACAACTGGCCTTGCAGGCTCTGGGCTTCGGCACGAGCCTTGGTGTCCTCCAGCGTGATCAGTGTTTGTCCAGCGCGGACAACGTCGCCGTCCGCGACCAGAATTTCCCTGATGATGCCACCCTCAAGGTGCTGAATCGTCTTGCGGCTCGACTCCGATTCGACGGTGCCGATTGCAATCGCGGCGCTCTCGAGGGGGGCATAGGCTGACCAGGTACCGAGACCAACGACAAAGCCGCAAACCAGCAAGTTTCCAGTCCAGGTGACGCCGCGAAGTCGGTCGCGGAGCGCCGGCGGCGCCGATCTCAACCACCGTGGGGCCTCCCAGATATCGACGTGAGCGAATGCAATTTTCAGACGAGCCCATCCCCTTCGGGCAAAGCGACGGTGAAAACGCTTGATGCGGATCCAGGTGACGCCGCGCAGCCGGTCGCAGAGCGCCGACGTCGCCGATCCCAGCCGCCGCGGCACCTCCCGAATGTTGATGGGCACGGATGGAATCTTCATGCGACCGGCTCGCGCGAGGTAACTTGGGGGCGCGCCAAACACCTTTCGAAAATTTCTCTGCTCTCACCGAATGCGCTGACCGCTCCGCCCTGCATGACGGCAAGCTTGTTCGTTGCGCCGAGGATCCCTATCCGGTGGGTGATGATGATGACAGTCGTATTGGCCGCCTTCATCCGTTCAATGGCGTCGAAGAGCATGCGCTCGCCGAGACTGTCCAGGCTGGAGTTCGGCTCGTCGAGGACCACAAGGTGTGGGTCGCCAAAGAACGCCCGTGCAAGGCCGAGGCGCTGGCGAAATCCACGCGGGAGATTGACCCCTCCACCAACGACGACCGTATCGTACGACTGCGGCAGCCGAATGATCGTCTCGTGAAGACCGGCCAGCTTTGCTGCTTCAATGACCTTCTGCAAATCGGCGTCGTCCAGTCGTGCAATGATGTCCTTTACCGTTTCTCCGAACAGATCGATATCCTGCGGCAGATATCCGAGGCGCCGGCCGCCGCCCGAATCGCGCACGGCTAAAACGTCGATACCATCGAGCGAGACCGAACCTACCGTCGGAGCGGAGATTCCGGCGATGATTTTGCCGAGCGTGGATTTGCCGGAGCCGGAGGGACCAATGATGCCAAGGCATTCACCGGGTGCGAGACAGAACGACACACCCCTCAGCATCAAATGGTCCGATCCTGGCAGTGCGGCGCCAACATTGTTGACGATGAGGCTGCCCTTCCAGTCCGGGAGGGCCTTGAGTTTCCTAACCGGGGTGACAGCGGACATGATGTCGTTGAGCCGGCGGTAGGCGGCCTGGGCCATCGCGAATGCCTTCCAGCCTGCAATCGCCCCCTCAACGGGCGCAAGCGCGCGCCCGAACAGCATGCTGGTAGCAAAGATGATGGCGGGACTTCTGCTCTGTTCCAGGACGAGCCAGGCGGCAGTGCCCATGATCAGGACCTGCGCCAGCGCCCGCGCGGGTTTGGAGATCAGCATGATGATCTCGTGGCGGCGTTGCACCACTGCTTGCTCGCTTCTCGCATCCTGCGCAGCCTGGCGGATGAGGCGCGCAGCGCCGTCGAGCATTCCCATGGCCCTGATCACGTGGAGGTTTGCGGCGGCCATGGCGAACCATCCCTGGCTCCTCGTCAGTGCGGCAGCCGACCGCGCCTGCGGGCCTTCCGTGAGCCGGTCTCCGGCAAGCCCGAGACCAAGCAGGAGAAGCGCGCTGAGTGCGCCTATCACTCCCAGCAACGGATGCACAAGGAAGAGAACGCCGAGAAAGAGTGGGGTCCAGAGCGCGTCAAACAGGGTCGAGCTGGCTCCGGATTGAGCGAACTGACGCAGGGTCGTAAGATCGCGATATGCTTCCGATGACCGCGCCCGATCGGCTTCGTGGGCGTATTTGAGGCATGCGGAGAGCATTGCCGGATGGAGCTCTTCTTCAAGCCATTCGCCCATCCGGCCCAATGCAGCGCGGCGCAGTGCATCAAGCACTCCGCCAACCACGACGGTAAACGCAACAATCAGCGTCAGCATCAGGAGCGTATCGCCGCTGCGGCTCGACAGGACGCGATCATAGATCTGAAGCAGATAGATGGAAGGCGCGAGAAGAAGGAGATTGTAGCTGCAGCTATACGCGAAAACGAGTCCGAGCGATCCCGCGCAGGCCCGCAAGGCCGCCTTCAACGGCGTCCGCGGTGGTGAGATCGTTTGCAGCCGGAGCGGTGGCATCAGCATTGCGGTCCCCGCCAGAGATCTGAAGTCCGACCTTGCCACCCAGTTGTTCGCCGACTTCGCGGCGAGTTAAGAACCGGCGGCCCTGGCGCCGGTTCTCTGCTCTCGGAGGCGTCGATCAGCCGTGCACGAACATGCCTGAATCGTCGATATGGAAGTGCTCGGAATCGTTAAGCACGTCGTTCAGGTTCGCGGACTCGATGCTGGCCTTGAAGTGAACATCTCCGCCTTCCGCCTTGTTGTGGTCTCCGCCGTCGCCGCCGATGCCGGCCGCCACGTTCTGACTCATGTTCGCCGCGAGGAAGTTTTCCTGGTAGGCCGTCGTGCTGGCGTCCACGTCGGATTTATTGTGGCCGCTTTCCGATTCCTGGTCGCCATTCGATACGGCTTTTCCGCCCTCTGCTTTCGACCACTTCTCCGCCTCCGCATTCGCGCCCCCGGCGTCCCAGTAGGCCTTCTGGTGAACCTGATCGCCGGTATTGACGTGCACGTCGGCGCCTTCCGCCTTGTTGTAGGGGTTGAAGCTGATGCTTGGGCTGCTGCTGATGTTACCCGTGTTGACGCCGTCTCCACCGTTGCCTGCGCTGTTGCCGCCGGTCTCAACGTCCTTGAACGAGATCGTGTCGGAAGGAAACATTACCTTGGCTCTTGACATGTGGGTCTCCCTGACTTGGTTTGCGCACTGTGCGTCCCAATGTGGACAGCAACGATTTTGGATTTGGACACCGGAGCGGTCTAGCCGCCAAAGCTAATGCCACCCTGTGCGAACGGTGTACGCCCGAAATGCTACTGGCTCGCCGCCGATATCCGGCGAGTTCCAATGCCGCTGGAGCGTTTTCAAGCAAAGCATGCCCTCGGACCTGATCCGTGGGTGGAGACCGGTGCGCGTCAAGAAAATGCGTCAATCAAAAATCCAGAGCCCCATTTCGATTCTATCGAAACGGAAAAGGCCCTAGGCATGATCCAGCAAATGAAGGTCCGACAACAGGTGCATGGCGAAATCGCCGCCAAGCGCAGTGTTGCCGTGGCCGCCGTCACCACCGATTCCAGCAATCTGGATCGCGCTTTGATCGAACAGGACATTGTTGCTCTGATGAGCCTCGGCTGTTGAATTGTAGCCGGCGACCGCAATGTTGATCGGGACGTAGATCGCCACGTCGATGTCGACCATGCTTCCCGAGAAATGGCCGTTGCCGCCGTTGCCGGCGCCATTGTTGCCGGTCGCGATGACGTCAGAGCCGATCAAGTCGAAGATGGAAGAGAAAATGTCCGCAGTTCCGCCAATCGCGGCATTGTCGTTCCCACCATCACCCCCAACGCCGGCCATCTGAAACGCGGATTGATCGAACACCACATTGTTTGCCTGATCGGCGTTGGCACTGGAATTGTATCCCGCCACTGCGATGTTGATCGGGTAGTATAACGCAAAGGACGCGTGAACGATGCCCCCGTAACAGTATCCGTCTCCGCCGTTGCCGGCGTGGTTATCCCCGCTCGCGATCACATCGGAGCCAATCCCGCCGCGGTCAGACGCGAGGCCTGACCCGCCGATGGTTTGGTGGGGCCCGTGGCCAGTTCCGGAGACAGACACATCTCCGCCAATCGCGGAATTGCCGTTCCCGCCATTACCCCCGACGCCGGCCATCTGAAACGCGGATTGATCGAACACCACATCGTTCGTCTGATCAGCGTGGGCACTGGAATTGTATCCCGCCACCGCAATGTTGATCGGGGCATAGACCGCAACTGGAGCATGCACCATTGCTCCGAAAAAGTAACCATCGCCACCATTGCCGGCGCTGTTGTCTCCGGTAGCGATCGCGCCAGGGCCGACGGACCCGAACGCGCTGACGCTTCCGCCCAATGCGGTATTCCAATTGCCGCCATCACCGCCAATTCCGGCGATCTGGGTCGCGGACTGATCAAAATACACGATACTCGTCTGATAGGCGTCGGCTGTCGCATGGGAGCCGGCCCGCGCCACGTTGAGCGGCTCGAAACCAGCATAGCCCCGGTCGATCAGACTCCCGGCAAAATAGCCGTTGCCGCCATTGCCGGCGCTGTTATCTCCCGTGTGGGTCGGGAAGTTTGGCCACGAATCCGCGGAAAGCCACCACGAGGCTGGTGCATCGTACCCGAGCGGATACTTGATGCCGCCGAGGTGACCGCCGTCCGATACACTCCGAACACCCATGGCTGCTGCCCTACCGAAATCGCTTCGCGCCGACTAGACGGACGCTCCCGAACTCAAGAAAGAATGTCACCAAGGCAAGCCAAAAGCCGAGTCGTCAATTCGGATCGCAAACGTTCGGATGGTTGACATGATATCGGTTACGCCCGTTCGGGTGTGGGTAGCGGTGACTTGCCGTTAATCCTGGACACCTTCGCGGAGGAAGCGGATTGCGTTCGCCTGACGAGACGTACCAACGTACTTCATTTGATGATCAAAGTCCGCGAATAGGGCCTCGCGCGGTCTTCTAGTAATGTTGGAAACTATTAGGATTGTCGCCAAACCAAGCACTGAGCGATATCAAGAACCGTCGCTGTACGTTGTTCTACGATTGTATCAAACGCTATTGTTGGAGTGAGGCAGCATTCGAACGAGCGTGCGATCTCGAAATATCCAGTGATGGATCAGGGCAGCGGCTGCATGCATGGTAGCGAGGATTACGAGCGCATGGCCAGAACTTCATGTACCTCCTTTACGCTATGGGCGAAGGCACGATCCTTGAGCCATGGCGACGGAATCTCTGCCAGACCAAAGAGCGGCAGGCCATCGCCACGCGCAAACTGAAGCACAATGCCAACGACAGGAACCGCTAGTGCGCGATCCGGGCGGCAGGATCTAGCCACTGTCCCATCCAGTTGCCAAATTCGGTCGCTTTCGGCGGCGGAACCGGATCGACTAGCCGCCAGGCGACGCGCGCTACAAGAAGGGCGAGGATCGCTATCCCTGCGGAGATGTGAACGAACAGACCTGAATCACGTGGCCAGCCCTTAGGCAGCACATCGTCGAAAGTTCCAAGCGCCCAGGCAAGAGCAACGAGGAAGACCGTCAGCCAATGCCTGCGGAATAGCGCCGTAGTCCTTGGCTGAATTATACAACCGCATATCAGAACCGTTTGAAAAAATACTCTGGACCGGCTGGAGTTCGTTGATATGGATCAAGTTGCCAACACCTCCTCCAAGCGGTGCGACAGTACTCAGGCCTACCCTTTGCTCAAGGAATTCCGGACTAGCGTATGATTTCAACTCGACCGTTGCGATTGAAAGGCGCTGGTACAAATCACGCCTCCGGGCGCGCGGCTGTCAATCATGCAAAAGAATTTCGAGAAGCCGCCAATTGGCGACCTAACCAAGAATGAGAAAGCTGCTTTGATTTGTGTCAAGCGGTGGATGCGTTGGATGATCCGACCGAGTATCGACTTTTCAGGTGCCGCAATGTGTCGGGTTCGTGCATCTCTATCCGTCGGGTATGCAATTGCGACGTGTTCGCATTTGGGAGATCGAGAGACTGTTTTCCGGGTTGATTTGCATCAATCACCTCCCCGCGATGGATGCGAGAATTTAACTATGTCCTACTCAATGCTTGGGGAGCGGCCGTGAATTCAAGTCGGCTCATTTCGACGATGGCAGTCGCGCTTCTCTGCTCGTCGGGAATATTTCAGCCTGCGTTTTCGCACAGTGGGGTAGCCCACGATCGTTGGAATCCCGCTCATCTCAAGAATCTGCCGCCTGAAATCCGTGCTGTTGTACAAAAATGGGAAGCCGCATGCGGCGGACCGATCGCTGCCGCGCAGCAGTTTGCGCTTTATCTCACCGTTCCCGGAGCTGAATTCGTCGCTCTTCATTTTGATGATTTCCGCTGCGGCAACAAATCAGTCCATTGCGGCACCACAGGATGCCTGCACGAAGTATATGTCGCTAATGAAGGACGGTATCGTCGAGTCCTTACAGTGCACGCCCGCGATATCCGGCTGCTTCGCGATCAGAATGCGGCCATGGTCGAGATATCCGGCGTAAATGGTGAGATTAGAGCACTCCGATGGAATGGCAGCCGATTTGTCGAGTGATGGAGTCTACGGGCTTCACCTAACTGTGGAGACGCACACAGACAGCGTCATGCGCCCAATTGACAGGCCCTGCTTTTGCTCAGGTGAACAGGGAGACGCTCCGTATCACAAGCTGCAATTCGTACCGGCACAATTTGCTTAGGTTAAATCAGACGTGAGTCTGTTCAGCAGATGATAAACAAGACTCATCGTCACACTGTAGGTGAGCAACGTCCCGAGCAAGAGAATTGCTGGCGCTAATCCTAAACCTAGCCTGACAGCGAAAATCCCCCTATCAACGAGCGGGAAGAATACAAGCCCCATCACAATCCAGGCGCAGACACCAAAGAAGACTCCCTTCTGCCAAGGGCTTTTGCCGGGAAGAAAGCGGTATGCCTGACCAAACACGAACCCCCAGATCACGGCTCCATTCACGAACAATAGCAGCCACGCGACGCCTGGGTGAATTTCCGTACCTGTCAGCCATGATAGGCCCCTTTGAATGTCATCATTTGGCTGAAACTCCGGCAGCGGCCCGGTCTTGCTGTGGACCAATAGAAGAAGCGAGTGAACACTTGTCCCACAAAGCCCAGCAATCAACGAGTTTCGGATTTTTGTCAGGATCATCCTCGCTCCGGCCGCCGGCGACTGCTACCACCTCAAACACTAATCGGATAAACTTCTGAGCGGTGCGCGGAATTGTTTATGGCAACTCACACAGCCGTCTGCGATGCCGCCGAAAGCCTTTGCTGCCCCTGAGATGTCTTTGGCTGCTGCTCGTCTGACGAGATCTGCCGCTCGTTGATGACTTTGCTCATCGGCCCGTTCGAAGGCGCGAAAGTTCCTGCCAAGCTTGTTCTTTATCGCCACAACGATTTCGTCAGGCAGTAGGTGAGTTTGGATGGCCTTTGCCGATTCTTCGAGACCCTTGAAATCGTCGATAAGCAACGCGTTGGCCAGTCGCAAATATTCTGCTCCGAGTTCCTGCATGATGGCACGAAGCGTCAGTTTATGTTCCTCCTTTGTGGCCTGTGGCTGGGCCAGAGAAGGACTTGTCGACAAGATCGCGACACCCAGCAGGATCGCGCCGATTGCTATTGCGGATGGATGCCGATAACCCCTCACGACCCTTCTCCGCCTTTGAAGTCTGTAGGGTAATCTAACGAGCGGCAACAGGGCCGACGCATTGATCCACATCAACAGTTTCGTTTGACAGCGACTCTCCATAGGTGCCTCGCTGCGCGGAGCTAAGTGCGTTCACGGACCCAAGTGACAACGGCACGGCCCATCTGTCCTGGGGACGATGGGTGCTCTTGCACCGGAGTCGAGAGCGTGAGCTTATCTCCCGATAACCCTAGAAAACGTCTCTGCTCGGTGTTCTCCCAGTTAGGGTGCCAGTCCGCCGTAGTTACGATCGTGTTCTCTTGAATAGTGCAGTGGCCCGTGTAGGTGGTCATGCCTCGGTACAAGGCGGCGCTCGCCGGGGTCATTCGCAGGGGCGCGCGGCCGGAGTTGGTGAGGATGGCCATCATGCGCCCGGACGAGTCGAAGATTACAAAGCCCAGCGAATTCGGTCCATGCACATCAACGACCGCCCCCGTCATTCTCCTGGTGCACCTGAGCAGAAAACAATCGCCACACTCCAACTATTTCACTCTTGTCGACCATTGGACTCCCCGTTTTCAGTGTTTGCCGTCCTCGTGATCTGGAGCGCTTTCGGCTGCTTCGAAGCCGCGACCGATAGCCTAACCGATGTCAACAACTTCCGTACATGGCACTTTTCGGACCTAGGTCGGCTTCGAAGATCGGCTCCAGCACCAGCATTGTTGCTGTCATGCAGACCCGCACGGTCGAGATGCCCAGCGACCTGAGCTTGCCGTTGGCCTTCGGGATGAACACTCTTCTGATAGGATCCGGTTGGTAGCTCTCCTCCCTGAGCGCAAGCGCCAGTTCGCCGAGCCACCGCTGCAGCAAAATCCCGGCCGTCCACACCCGGTGCACCCTTGTTGGAGCGGCACTGGGCATAGGCATGGGCCAGAATGTCCTCGCGGCTGATCTTGTCGTACAGGGCATAGAACCGATAGCCGGCTTCTGCCTTCACTTTCGCGTGCAACGCCTTCCGCAGTTTCTGACCAGTTTTCGGAGTTGATAGGTTGCCCAATCTCCAAATCCCTCACCACTTGTTGCGTCTGTCTGGAACTGAGGTCCCTTCCCTCCACCGGCGTTACCCGGCTTCAGCGGTAATACGAACCTCTCCGCCCCCCCATGGCGCCCGACCCGTCCCTCGCGGGCGTTCGGTCGGTCATCGCTGACCACGCCATGGGGCTTCCCATGTTGCGTACGCTTTCCTTGTGTACATGCTGTCGCCACTACCCCGGCGCAGCGGCTGGGCGTACTCGTCGCTCTGCTTCACCCAGCCGTATCAGCCTTCCCCGAAAGGGTTGTCGGGTCGGCCTGCGCATTGTCCTCTTCGAGGCTTGCTCGGCGTTCACTCGCGTTACGGCCTGCACACTCGCGCTGTCACCAGTCGTGACACGCTAACCGAAGGCTTCAGCCATTTCGTCTCCTCCATGACTGCTCCGGCTGTTTCCGGCTGGAGCGGTTGCCGGGTGGGACTTGCACCCACCGGAAAGCGCCGCCTTTCACGGCGCACACCCAAAGCGGACAAGAGCAGCACCGCTGACCCAACGTGGCGCGCCTTCCGCCGACGCTTACGTGTCGCAGCCACAGACATCGCAGTCGCCTTGCGGAAAGGACGGAAACATCTCAAAATTCGCGTCAAAGGTCTTCTTTGGATCCGGGTCCGTGCGACCCTTTTGAAATCCCGGATCGGCAGATTTTCCTCCGCCCGATTTTGGAGCCCAACATGACGACGTTCACGCGATCTCAAAGTCTACTGGCTTCCGTTGGCGCCGCGGCGCTCGGCGGAGTTGCACTAGCGGCGTTGCTGGCCGGGAGCGGCTTTATCCTCGCGGACGCGCGAGCAACCGCCGTGGACATATCGCTGCCGCTCGTCGACCCCGATATTCCCATCTGCCGCGCGCCAGCCGCGACCGGCTCGCCGAACATGATGTTTCGCCTGGCTCAGACGGAAGTGCCACGCGCCGAGATGAGTGCCGCCGGCCCCGCGCCGGCATTCACGGACACCGAGCCACCGCTGTGGACCGACATTGGCTCCACCAACTGGAAGATCACGACCGCAAACGAGCGCGCGCAGGCCTATTTTGATCAGGGCCTGCGTCTTTCCTACGCATTCAATCACGATGAGGCGCGGCGCGCGTTCCGCATGGCGCAAAAGCTCGATCCTGACTGCGCCATGTGTTTTTGGGGCGAAGCGATGGTGCTCGGTCCCAACATCAATCTTCCGATGCCGGAAGACGCGGTCGCTCCCGCCTACACTGCCGCACAGAAGGCGAAGGCGCTTGCCGGGAAGGCAAGCCCACGCGAGCAGGCGTTGATCGGTGCTCTGGCGGCGCGCTACGGCAGCGATCCGAAGGCCGCGCGCGCCCCGTTCGACGCAGCCTACGCGGCCGAAATGGCAAAGGTAGCAAAGCAGTTTGCCGACGACGACGAAATCGCCACGCTCTATGCCGAGGCCGTGATGGATATCAGCCCCTGGGACTACTGGAAGCCGGGCGGCCGCGAAGCCAAGCCTCAGAGCGTGCCGATCGTGCCGACGCTGGAACGTGTGCTGGCTCGCAATCCCAATCATGCCGGTGCAATTCACCTCTACATCCATGCCGTCGAGGCGTCCGACCGGCCGAAGCGCGCCGAGCCTTATGCCGACCGGTTGCGCGGTGCGATCCCCGGTGCCGGCCACGTCGTCCACATGCCGAGCCACATTTACTATCGGGTTGGCCGGTATCTCGACGCACTGGAGGATAACAAGACCGCGGTCAAGGTCGATGAAAAATATCTGGCCGAAACCAACGCGCCGATGGGCGTCTACCGGCTCGGTTATTATCCGCATAACGTGCACTTCGTGATGGCGTCGGCGCAGATGGCCGGCGACGGCCCGACCGTGATCGCCGCCGCGGAGAAGCTTGGTAAGCTCATCCCCGACGAGGCTGCGCGTGGTATTGCGATGGTGCAGCCTGTCAAGGCGGCGCCTTACTTCGCCCACGCGCAGTTCAGCACGCCCGAGACCATTCTGGCGCTGCCGGATCCCGGCGATGCGATTCCCTATGTCAAGGCGATGTGGCTCTACGTGCGCGGCGTCGCGCTGGCGGCGAACCGTGACTTCGCGGGCGCTACTGCCGCGGCGAACGCCATCGAGACTATCGAGCGCACCGCGGACTTCAAGCTGCTGAAGGATTCAGGCGTTCCGGCGCAGGAGGTGCTCCGCATCGCGCGCACAGTCATCCTCGCACGCGTAGCCCAGATCAAGGGCGACCATCGCACCGCCATCATCCGGTTCGAGCGGGCGGCGGCATTGCAGGACGCGTTGGCCTACACCGAGCCACCCTATTGGTATTATCCGATCCGGCAGTCGCTTGCCGCCGTCTTGCTGCTGGCCGGCCGTTACGCCGAGGCGGAGCGGCAATTCCAGCGCGCGCTCAGTCGGGCGCCCGCCAATGGCTGGTCGTATTACGGGCTGGCGGAGCTGCACAAGTCGCGCGGCGATGCCACCGCGGCCCGCAAGGCCGAGGCTGATCTTGCCAGAACTTGGATCGGTGACCGCAAGCTTTTGCAGATTTCAAATCTCTAAAGCGCGCGCATCGCAGTCGTGGTCGGGGTCCAGTCGGAGTAGTGCCGACTCTTGACCTCTGCGCTCCCGGGAGGTGTATCGCTCATAACAGTTGCTTAACCGGCGAGCTTCGCAAGCGCAACCGCAGCCAACCGCCTCGGATCCTGACGATGTCCATGTGATGCCGTGGTATTTCCAAGTCCGATACTCTTCGCAGAGCGAAGACGCAGTCGAATTCGCCGGAAAGCTCCGGCTGCCCTTAATATCCATGGGCAAGGAATTTGTGGAACTCGTTGGGTCATGTCCTATGGAGCGAATATTACTGACTTCATCCGGCGTGGGGCCACCTACGTCGACAAAATCTTTAGAGGTGCCAAGCCCGAGGACCTCGCGGTTGAGTAGCCATTCATCAACCTCAAGACTGCGAAGGAGCTCGGCATCGAAATTCCAGCTACGCTGCTGGCTCGTGCCGATGAGGTGATCGAATGAAGTCGCGAGCTCCGTTCCTGGCACCTTTGAGACAGCCCGCCTATCCGCAGGATACCGAGACAGGATCGGAAGCCCTTCTCAGGATGCGGCTTTGTCCGCATAATCGCTTCGCACAGCGCGACCGTGGATGGACCGATCTTCTCGGCGGCGGCCA
>NZ_JAFCLU010000024.1 GCF_018130385.1 Bradyrhizobium sp. AUGA SZCCT0283
CCAGCCAGCATGGTGAATCAGAAGCCCGCTGATTTGGGAATCCCAAATCGATTCAACCTAACCCCATCCCGCTTTAGTAGTTCGGTTTCGCTCGGTTCGGGTGGCTGTCGCCGCAGCGGCGCCGCAAATTCTGCCAATTCCCCGACGATAGATCATCCACAGAGCGCCGGGTGGCGTCGCCTGCCGGCTTTCACGGTCCGGCGTGCCTTTACGCCTACAATCGCGGGCGAAGCGTATGAGAAGTCCGACGCAGGTTGCGGCCGTGATGATCTGGGCGGCTCTCTCCGCCTGCATCTTCTCGTCCGGTTGCAATCTGGCGCTCGCCGGTCCGGTCGCGCGCTCGGCCAATGCTGCCGCGACAACCGCCCCCGTCGCACCGCCAGCCGCGGCCCAGCTACAGGCGCGCGTCTACCTGTTCCGCGGCGCGCTCGGTCCAATCTTTTCGCGCGGGATGGACCGCTTGACCAAGCGTCTCGAAGAAGCCGGCATCCGAGCTGACGTCTACGAATTCACCATTTGCCGGCTGATCGCCGATCAGGCCATCCGTGATTTCCGTGACAATCCCGCTCCGATCGCCCTGATCGGTCATTCGATGGGCGGACTTTGCGCCCTGACGTTCGCCGGGATACTGAAGTCCGAAAACATCCCGGTAAGCTTGGTGGTCACCATCGATCCGGCTCACGCAAGTCCGAAGGTGCCGCTGAACGTCGAGCGTTACATCAACATTTTCCTGTCCGACAGCGTATTGGGCGGCGGCGATGTGGTGGCAGAGCAGGGTTACCAGGGACACTACGCGAGCTTCGATTTAAAGGAGCACGAGGAAGTCACCCACATCAATATCGACAAGATGGATTCCGTCCACGAGCAATTGGTGACGGCCATTGCGCAACTTGCGACGACGCCCTTGCCGGCCAAGGGTGACGCGGTGCCGCTGCGCTACGTCGTTCCTTCCGACGCCCCGCTTGAGCTGTGGGACAGCGGCACGCAGCAACTCGCCCGTTCGGGCGACACCTTGCAGAGGCTTGCGGAACTCAACCGTGTGCCGCTGTGGTCACTTACCCAGGCCAATCAGTATTCGGACGGTGCTCCGCTGTCAGCTGGCCAGCGCGTCCTTGTTCCGCGCCATCTCGCTCCGCCTGTCGCGACATCAGCGGCGTCGCAACCGAAACGGTAGCTTGCCGGGTATGCTGCGGCGTTAGGTGGGCGGCAGGAACGGAATCAGCATCGGAACGCGACGGCAATACGATCCATAGGCATCCTCACCAAGCTCAGCCGTGAGGAAGCCCTCCTCTATGCGGGCCTTCAACCCCATCCCGAGCGAAATCAGCACTGCGCCCAGCATCGCGGTCACGGTTCCGACCGCGATACCCGTGACCAGCATCCCCGCGATAAGGCCCGTATAGATCGGGTGGCGCACAAGACCATAGGGGCCGGTGTCGATGACCTGATGGCCTTCCTTGTGCGTGATCGCGTTCGACCAGAAACGTCCGAGATGAATTCTCCCCCACCAAGTGAACGAGATCCCCGCAAGGACAAGACACGCCAGCACGTAGATGCCAAGGCTGCCAAACTGCCAGAGCGGCTTTTCCCCCAGGACCTTGCCGGTCAATGGCAAGAAGAGAATGGCGCCCACGAGAATGGGGAAGCGGTACCTGAGCGACTCCCAGGTCATCACCTGTTTCTTGGTTTGGCCGGACCAGAACGATGCGACGACCCAACTGATGACCCACAAAATCCAGATGATGGCGAGCAACTGGGTGGGCCAGGTCGTGGTCCAGCCACTCAAGGCGAAAGCCAACCATTGACCAAGATAGTTCAGCATATCGTGGACCGCATCAATCGATTGTATCAACCGCCAAACCGGCGCTCGACGTGAAACGGTCGAGGGCGCGTACTCGGCGTTGAGCCCCATTCAGGTTGATTGTGGCCGGCATCAAGCAGATGCGCAATGGTTTCACGCAACACAGGTTCGACGGGGCCTGGCGCATAGCCCAATTCGCGCTGCGCCTTTTCGATCGACAAGGCGCCCGCGCGCAATGCGATACGGACGCCTTCGGCCGTACCGGACGGAGGCCGGCGCGTCACGTGATCGGCGATGAACTCCAGCGCAGCAGTGACCATTTCGGCGACCTTGGCGTTCACTTGAATGCGCCGGACGCGACGGCCGCTGATGTCACCCATGAGTTCGAGAACCTGACTTAGCGGCATGCTTTCGCCGCCGAGAACGTAGCGATGTCCAGCCTGTCCGCGCTCCATGGCAAGGATGAGCCCTTCGGCGGCGTCGCGCACATCGACGAGGTTCACGACAAAATCAAGATGCAAGTGAAGGCGTCTGCCGAGAAAATACCGGAGCATCGCCGTCGGCGGCGTCACGTTCTGGTCGTAAGGTCCGACGGGCATGGTGGGACAGCCGATAATCACCGGATATCCGGATGCGGCCGCCTGCATCGCGAACCGATCGGCAAGCATTTTCGAGCGCGTATATGGGCCCGGCATGTCGTCCGGCAGCAACGCATCACCGGCGACAGGAACCATCGATGGTGAGGCACGGAACAAAATGGATTCCGTCGAGCAGTGCAGGAAGCGCTTGATGCCGCGCTGACGCGCCGTCTCGATCACGATCTCGGTGCCACCGAAATTGACCGCGTGAAAATCGGATTTCCGCGGCAACCACATGCCCGGCAGGCCTGCCAAGTGATAGACTTGGTCGACCCCGTCCATCGCTCGGCCCACCAGGTCCCGATCCAGCACTGATCCGCTGACATACTGAACGTGCGGCAAAATGCGAGGCGGGGGCTGAAGGTCAAGCACCCTCACCTGCCGGCCTTGCGCGATCAGCGCCGCGACAAGGTGCTTTCCGATGAACCCACTGCCGCCTGTGACCAGTACGCGTGTCATGCTACGGGTGCACTTCAAGCTGAACTATTCGAGATCAAGATGCAGCGACTTGCGGATGCCCTTGGATGATGGTGGCAAGATCGCGCCGAAAGCCAAGCGCGATAAACAGCTTCGCCATAACAAACATCGGTCCGAGCAACAGGTGGGTCGGATTGTCGACCAGCGCCGGTTGCCGCCCCTCGAACACGCGGTGCCCAATAATCTGTGATGCGACACCAACGACAATCAGGATTGCCGTAAGTGACCACATAGTGACGGTCGTCACATGACCAACGATCATGGCAGCGATCGAGAGCAACACGATTGCGGCCGCAAGGATTCCGGCTCCGAGCGCGAAGTCGAGCAGAAACCAGTAGATCAGCACCGGCACGACTGCGATGGTCGCCACGCTGGTTTGGAACCCGAATATGGTGATGGACCACAGGCTGAGCGGAAGAACAGCGGCCAGGAACAAGAAAACGATGCCGAAGACATGCATTGCGCAATTCCATGGGTCACGATGGTATTCAACATAATCCGCAAGCTGCCGCCGAAAATATGAACTCATTCGGTACTTATCCCCCTCGCTGTCGGCAGACGCCGCTAGACGGGTCAACCTAAACCCGGCACCAGCTTCGAAGCCCAACTCCAATCAGAGACATAACGGTAGTTAAACTTGGGAATCACCATCAAGTCAAAGCGCGGACGCGGCACGTTAGCCCATCGAGCGCGCGAAGGCACTGCCAACTTGACAAATCATGCAGCAATTCAAGCGATTAACATGGTACGCGGGTCTCGGGAACCGCCACACGTTGCGACAATTTTTCCCGCAGGTGTTGCCGTTCAAGCAGTCATGATCGTTTCGTGAGTACACACTTTACCCCGCTACGTGAGGCACCAGCGCAATCGCACCGACGAGAATGAGGCTGACGGCTCAAACTCCGCGATCAGGGAGAAGAGCGGGATGGAGCCATAAGACTCCGGCCCCACAGGCATGAACGTATTTGATCAGAAATTTTCCGGCCGTCAGCTAGGCAAAGAGCCAACTGGGTACAGGTTTCGTTTGCCAGTCGCTCCTTAGTTCGACGCTGTGCGCGCCTAAGCGGTCCACGGGAGGTATTGTGAGTTAGGTCCCTGCCCGAGGGCCGATAACGACAAGCTGCCGTTCGGAATCAAGAATGACCCTTGTTCCGTACTGCTGACATCTGCCATCCAGTGTCTGCTGGATCCATTCGATGTCCCGCGACGTTGGAATGGAGAGACGAAAGTTCTTGATCTGCAGGGGAATCAATTTGAGCGCATGGAGGCTTCCGCTGGTCGAATCCAGGTCAGCGAAATACATCAAGGCAAGGTCGTCGCGGTAGCGCTCGTAGCCACCGATGCCTTCATAGTCGTTCAGGAAATCACCGCAGCCATATAGAATGAGGCGGTCTCGATAAATTTCGATCGCTCGCGGATGATGCGAAGAATGCCCGTGAACGATCGACACGCCTGCCTTGTCGATGAGGGCCCGGGCCATAATTTTCTGCTCCTGGGGAATGTGATATCCCCAATTGGATCCCCAATGGATTGAAACGACGACGAGATCGCCCGGCCTGCTGAGCGCCATGACCTGGTCGGCGACCTCCGACGCACTCGCCTCGGAGAGGTCAGGAAGCAAGTTGACGCCTGGAGCGTCTGACGTCGCAGCCCATTCGAGCGGGATGCCGCTCGATGTCGATCCAAACGAAAAGATCAAGAGCCGCGCTTTGCCAAGGTTCAGCACCGCAGGTGCGCGCGCTTCATGATCGTTGCGTCCTGCGCCCGTCGCCTTGACGTTGAGTTTCTGCAGAGTGGTCAGCGTCTCCAGCAAGCCGGCGCTGCCCCAATCGAGCACGTGGTTGTTGGCCAATACACAGCAGCTGATCTCGGCCGCCGCGAGACATTCTGCATTCTCGGGGCTCATCCGGTAGTTGATGCCCTTGTTCATGCGGTTGTTGCTGCGGGTCACAGCCGTTTCGAGATTGATGATCCGCGCGTCCGGCTGCATGCGCTCCAACTGGCCCAGTGCGGCGCCCCAAACGTAGGACGACCCGTTGCGCCGCGGAATGCGCCCGTTCGCCTGCTCGGCGAGCAGCACGTACCCCTCCGCCGATCGCAGGTAGCGTTCGTAAATCTCGGGGCTGCAGGGGTGCGCCAACACCTGGTCGATGCCGCGGCCGCACATGACATCTCCGCATAGAAAGAGCCGCACCAATTTCCGATGCCCAGCCGGCGAGTGTCTTTCCTCGAGCATGAAATACCGCTCAGGTTTTTGCGTCAGATGCAGGATCCATGAACGCCGTCATTACCTCGGCTAGCATCCGCTCCTGCTCTCCCGCATAGCGCGGAGAGAAGTGAAACGGCTCGACACGGCGCACATTGGCTTCCCGCGCAATTTCTCCGGCAGCCGTCGTTGTAAGATGGGCCCGGTCCCTCGCCAATGCGGCATCCGTCCCCACGAATGCCGCTTCAATGAAGAGGATGTCCGCATTCCGAACGAGCGCTACGATGGCGGCGCGGTTGGCCGGCGTGTCGGCAACATCGGTAACATAGGCAATTTTCTGGCCCGCAGTGACCGTAAGGAGGTCACGCAGGCTGCCAAGCCGCTCGAGGCGACCGTCCGAAGCTACCGTCCCATCGATCCGTATCAAATGATCGTCCGAACGGCTTTCCACAACCGCCTGCTTGAGCCACTGCAACCACGGACCGACCGGAAGCCCGCGCTCGGCTAGTCGATTCTTCCAGATGTTGACATGGGCCGCTTCCTGCAGGGCAAAACCGAGGCAGGGCGTGCCATGATCGAGGATGGCGGCTGAGACGCGGCAGGTCCGCTCGTCACATAGGACGCCGTCAAGAATTGCCTTCGATACCGGCGGTTCAGCGGCAAAAGCCCTCTTCAACCGGAATTGCCTGGTCGAGATGGAGTTCGGCGTCTCAAGTTCGCTGACAACAAAGACAAGATCGGCGCCGTAGCTCTCGACAAGATTCCAACGATAGGCCTGAAGCTTGTGAAAGACGCGCTCGGTAAAGCCGGCCGGGCCGTAAAGATGTACAGTTTTCTCCTGTCCTACGAGCAAACGGAGCATATGATCGAAGCCAACGAAATGATCGATATGCGCATGCGAGACGAAGATCTGATCGACGCGTCGTATCTTCCGCGGTGACAGTGAAGCGATTTCCCCGAGATCGAACAGCACACTGTGCGTTTTAAACAGTGTCTCCACATAGACCGTCGGGTCGCCGTAGCGACCGTTGACAAGACTCGGATGGAAGATCGGTCGCATCACAAACTATTCTGCAGCAGGTTTTTCGTGCAGCTTGTGCATCACTGTACCTTCACTGCCCAAGGAACCCTCCTTGTATGCCAGGTTGATTTTGGTCAATGCTCCGTGAACTTCCAGATTTAAGCAGACTTTCGGACTCCGCATCGGTCAAGATCGAACTACGGCGCTGCAATCTGACCACGCTCGTTCGGCTACACGACGAGGTACGGCAATCGATGCTCGCTCGCTGGACGAGGCGGATCTCGAAGGGCAGATCGCCACCTAGGCGGCTCAGCAATTGCAGGTCAAAGGCGGCATCCTGATCGGGATCTGAGACGAGCAGGAACTCGCCGCGATCCGCCCGCGAATCGCGTCGCAATCGGCGTCATGAACATTCATGCAATGATGGTGAACGCGCATTCAAGAAAGTTTCCCGGTGTTCCCTGCAACAGACCGCGGCGACATTCGTTTTCCCTCAGGCAACAACGAGTGGAGAGGAACAATGAGAAAGCTCTCTTACGTGCTGGCCGCTTTGGCGATCGTCGCCATCGGTGCGCCCACGGCAGCAAGCGCAGGCGGTTTTGGTGTCTATGTAGGCGGCGATCGTGACTATTATGGCGACCGCTACTACGGCGACCGCTACTACGGTGGTCCCCGCTTCGGGTTCTATCAACACGATCGCGGCCTGCATCGCGGATGGTACCACCGCAACTACTATGGCGACCGAGGGGTCGTCATCCGGCGTCACTACTGGGACGACTAGTGAGGACGCTGGCGTAGTGAAAATGGCCCCTTCAAGGGGCCATTTTTTCGTCGGGTGCGGACGGAGTGCCCACCTCTTAGTTCGTGATCTTGTACCCCGTCGCCTTGACGATCGGCCGCCAGAACGCGGTGTTGGCGGCGAGTTCCTGCGTGAGACCTTCCGGGGTCGAGCCGACCGGGATCAGGCCGATCGCGAGCAGCTTCTCCTTGACCTCGGGCTTGGCAAGCGCGGTGGCGGCGGCCTCGCTCAGCTTTTTCGCGAAATCGGATGAAGCGCCTGCCGGCAGCCACATCCCGTACCAGGCATCCGCCACCAGATCGACGCCGCTCTCCTTCAGCGTCGGGGCGTCGGGCAGGAACGGCGAACGCGCCGCGCTGCCGACCGCGAGAATCCGGATATTGCCCGCGCGATGCTGCGGAATGGCATCGGTCAGCGTGGAAATCGCGAACGGCATATGGCCGCCGACAAGATCGTTGATGATCGGCGCGCTGCCGCGATAGGCGACGCGCGTCAGCTTGATGCCCAGCGCCTCCTCAAGCCGCGATCCGCTAAAATGCGGAATGGTGCCGTTGCTGGGTACGCCGAACGTGGCCTGGTCCGGATTGGCTTTCAGCCAGGCGACGAATTGCTTGAAGTCCTTGACCTCGGCCGGGACGGCCGTGCCGACGAAGACACAGAACTCGAACCGCACGAGCTGGCTGACCGGAACGAAATCCTTCGCCGCGTCAAAACTCGGTGTCGTCTCGACCATCGGCAGCAGATACATCGTCGGCCCCGTGGTGACGAGGATGGTGGTGCCGTCGGCATTGGCCCCCTTCACCGCCTTGATGCCGATCAGGCCGTCACCGCCGGTGCGGTTTTCGACGATGATGTTGCGATCGAGCAATGGGGCGAGGTGCTGCGCCAGCAACCGGCACAGCGCGTCGCCGCCACCGCCGGCCGCAAAGGGAAAGATGATTTTGGTCAGCGGGCCCGATTGCGCCAGCGCTGGGCCTGTCCATGCGGCCAATGAACATGCGGCGCTTCCGGCCAGAAAATCTCGGCGTTTCATCCTGTTCCTCCGAACACTTTTTTCGTTGTTGATCGGCCCGCAGCGCTGAGACGCCCCCGCGTCAGGCCAGCATTGTTTCGACTACGGTCATAATTCCGATTGCGACGGTGGCAAGACCCACCGCCCCCTGCAGCCCGCGATTGGCCCAGGTGAGCGAGCGGGCCGATACCGCAAGCGGCACCGCGATCAGGGTCGACAGCGCGCCCATGCCGATCATCGAGCCGACGCCGAACAGTGCGACGTAAACGAGGCCGACCGCGGGACTGGACGCCTGCGAAACCGTCAGCACCAGCAGCGCGGCTGAACCCGCCATGCCGTGCATCAGCCCGACCAGCAGGGTACGCCAGCGGAAGCCATGTTGGTGGGCATGGGCCGCACGGGCATGCGGGCTGGTTTCGCCGGCATGGCTGTGGGCATGGAAATGCACCGTGCCGTCGCCATGGCCGTGCTGGTGGAAATGCACGCGGTCGCGCCACAGCCGCCACAGCACATGGGCGCCGAGACCGACCAGCATGAGGCCGACGGCGGTCTCGATCGGGCGGGCAAAACCTTCCGGAATCGCGCGGCCGAGCAGGATGGCGGCGCCGGCAAAGACGAATAGCGTCAGCGTATGGCCGAGCCCCCAGGTCAGCCCGTGCTTGACGATATCGGCCACATGGCTGCGGCGCGCGGCGATGCTGGAGACGGCGGCGATATGATCGGCCTCGAGCGCATGCTGCATGCCCAGCAAAAACCCCAGCCCAAGAATTCCGAACATGCGCCCCCTGCTCATTGTATCAGTCGAAGTCCAAGATGAACTTCTGATTTTGGATTTGACGCGCTTTCTATCGCAGATAAGTCTACGCAATCTGCGCAAACTTGATTGCTGTGCGAACCGGTGCCCACCCCGGATCAAGTCCGGGGCAGGCTTTCGCCTGAAAACGCTATGAAATACCAGTTGCAAGCCTTTGTCAGGTCAAGACTTCATCGAACAGGCTTTTCGTCGACGCCCAGGAGCGGCGGTCGACGTCGCGCGCCTGAATCAAATTTTCCGATCCTTCAAATGCGAGGGAGCTGGGACTTCACACCCGTTTGCAGGCCGCACAACCGAAATCGCAGAGCCGCGCGCGCCCTCCCGTTGATCGGCATCACGCCGGTTTGACTCAACCGGAATGCGAACACCGGAACCATCGGCTGAAGAGGCGCTTACCTCGCACCACCAGCAACGGAGTGCCCCCATGACAAAATCCGGAATTCTTGGCGCCGCCGCGATCCTTGCGTCCGCGCTCGCCGGCCCCGCAATGGCGCAGGAAGTCATCTCCGAACCCGGGTACTGCGCGCAATTCTATCCAAACGCCAATTGCCAGAACCGCGGACCGGGAAGTCCCGATTATGGCGGCAGCTACCAGCGACAGGCCTATCGCGATCAGGCCTATCGGGATCGCACCTGGCGGGGCAGCTATAACCGCTACGGTGACAACAGCGGCTTCCGGCCCGGCGATGTCGCGGCCGGCGTCGGCGGCGCGGTCGGCTCGGCGGCTGCCATCGCCACCTCCCCGATTGGCGGCGCCGAATATGCCCGACGTAACGGCTTTGTCTGTGTCCCCGGCACCTGGTTCCGCGGCGAGGACGGGCGGAGGCATCCCTGCCAGTAGGACGGAAGCGAATCGCGTTCGGAAAAGGCGGCTGGAAAGGCCGCCTTTTCCATGCGGCAGCGATGAAAGCGGTTCTGGGGGTTCTGGCCCTTTGCGACCAAGTCTGATATTCGAGCCGCCGAAGATCGGACCAAGGGGCGGGATATTTCACCCCCCGCCGATCGCTTCAATTCGCCGGTTTAGCTCAGCGGTAGAGCAGCGGTTTTGTAAACCGAAGGTCGGGAGTTCAATCCTCTCAACCGGCACCATGATCTCGGCCTCGAGACAGCAAGTACAAGCTGGTTTCGGTATCGCCCTCCGAACTTTGCTCACTGGAACCAGCTCTCCTCTCCCGCGTTTTCCCGGCATGAGAATTCGCGAAGAAAACTGCAACATGGTCCTGCTCGCCGTCGTCACCTTGTTCACGGTGGCGATCGCGGGTGGCGGCAGTTTGGTGGGGCCGACTGAAAAGAAGGCAACCTATCTCGCCGATCGGTCCACGGCTCGCGCGCAGCAGGCCCCCTCATCCGACAAGCAAATCGTCTACGTCAGCGATCAGCCGCCGGTCCGCGTGGTCGGTGCGCCGTTCGTTCCCAACACCAATCCGCGCGAACGCTGATGTTCATCAGGCCGCTTTCCCCTTAAATTGCTGGACAGCGCGCCGGCGTGACGTGCCGCGGATTCGAGGTTCACGTCAGACGCCGGATCCCGGCTCATCATCGAGGGACAAGCACAGTTGAGGACGCGGAGCCCGGCGCGCCATGTGCACGTTGCCGGTCACGAACTGTCACCGTTTTGTCACCTCGCGCACAAAAGCATGGCAGTTATCCCCGGTTACCTCCCCACTCGCTTGATTCCACAAAAGACGTTTGATGGAGTGACTTGGGCCGAGGTGTTTCATGAAATGGATGAGGGAACGCGATCTCCTGATCGCGCAAACGATGGCGTTCGTCCAATCGGTGACCGGCAAGACGCCGGAGGCCGAGAAGACGGTCACGACGTCGGTTGCCCTGCTCTCCGTCGAGACATCCGAAACCATCCGCGCGGCCGCGGCCCTTCCCGACATTGAGGCTCTGCTGGCGGAGACGCCGCCCGCTGCCCAGGCGCCAAGAGAAGTATCAAGAGAAGAAATGCCACGGGAGGTATCGAGGCCGGCGCCTGTTGCGCGTCTTGACCTGCGGGAGGATTTCCAGTCCGAGATCAGGGCGCGGGTCGCCAGTTTCCGCGCCCATCAGGAGCGGTTCAACCGCGAGCGCGAGGCCTATTGCAGCGCGACGATGGCGAAGGTCCACGCGGCTCTCAGGGAAACCGAGCAGCCGACGCGGCCGGGGAAGTAGACCCTGGACAGAGACCGCGTTTCCCCGGCTCCCGCACGATGTTCAGAGCCAGATATTCAAAGCCAGGCGTAGACCAGCGCCATGTTGGCCGCGCAGGCGACCAGCAGGCAGACGCTTAGCGTGAGTTGGACACGCTCGCAGGAGGTCTGGAGGCTCGTTCTCATGGCCGGAAACATCCGGCGATTCTGGCGGTCGAGTCTCGGGGATTATTTTTCCCGGGATTTACGACTCGTTAAAGACTCAGAGACTCCACGAAAACGGGCCGAAACGAGCCAATTTGCTCCCGAAACAACCAGTGGAATGACGTCATGGCAGCCAAGCCTGAAACCCGGGCGCCGCTTTCGCGTTGACCGTTTTTACCGGAGCCGACAATGCCCTACGCGCTGTTCTCAAACGATGCCAAGCTGAGCAAGGCCTATCCCACCGCGGCCGACGTCTGGAAGATTGCCCAGAAGAGCGGCCTCGTGGTCGATGTCGTCTCCGAGGGCGACAAAGAGGCGCCGCGTCCCGTGCTGGATCATGACTACGAAATCAAGCCGTGCCAGCTCGAGCCGCATGAAGACCCCGCCCGAAACAAGGCCGAGGCCGAGCGCGAAGCGCAGACGGAATTGCTGTTGGCGTCGTAAGGGCGACGGCGGCCGGGTGGGCAAACAACGGCTCTCGGCATATGGGTCCCGTTCGCCGGGACGACATCCGACGCGGTAAATCGGTTTTACGGCGTCGCCGAAACCAGCGATGCCTGTTCCGCAGCCAGAGTGACACAGGCCTTGCGCCGTTGCAGTCCCCTGATCGCGCCGGTTACCTTGCGCACCTTGCCGACTCCGCACGAGGGGTCCTGCACGAAGGCGACTTCATAGGGAGCAAGCATAAGCGGTTCGGATTTCAGGACAGTTTGGGCAAGGCACGGAAACGCCGCTGCGGAAAAGATCAGCCCTAACGCAAAAGCACGCATGTTTTGATGTCCAACCCAGCCGGCTGACATCCATAATAGCGCATCATGACGAAAAGTTGCGTGCAGCGCGAAAAATTTTTTTGACGCACTCAAAATGCGCGCAGCAAGGCACACGGGACGCAAACTGCTCCGGCATCCGGACAAAAAAAGGCCGGCGTGACGCCGGCCTTTTTCGTGCGATACGAAGCGACGTATCATCATCTGGAGGCGGCAGGCCCACCCCAACCAAACCGGTAGTTCACGCCGACCTTGGCGGTGTGTTCGTCGTTGCGGAAGCTGCGGCCGGCGATATCGGCAGAGCCCGTCGTGAAGGTGGTGTTGCCGAAATTGTAATACTGGTACTCGGCCTTGGCCGACCAGTTCGGGGCGAACATGTATTCGAGGCCGCCGCCGACAGTGTAGCCGTCCTTGTGGCTGCCGTTGGTGGTGAAGGCCGCCGGCACGCCGGCCACCGACACCCCGAGATTGTTGCCGTCGCGCCAGGCGTAACCGCCCTTGGCGTAGAGCAGCGCCGGACCCCAAGTGTAGCCGAGCCGGCCGGTCACCGAGCCGAGCTGGTCGGTGTTTGATGTCACGAGGGTGCCGCCCGGAAACAGCACCCCATTATTATTGCCGCCGGACAGCCAGCTATACTGGGCTTCGGCACCCATTACCCAGTTCGGCGCGAACTGATAGTCGAAGCCGCCCTGCACGCCGCCAAGGAAGCGCGCGTCGCTGCCCTGCAGGGAATTGTCACCCGCAAAGGCGCCGCCGACATGGCCGCCGACATAGAACCCGGTCCAGTTATAGACGACCTGAGGCGCGGTATAGGTAGGCGCCTTGGTATAAGGCCGCGGCGGCATGTCGGCCGCGAAAGCTGGAGCCGCCATGGCGGCCAGCGCGGCAGCGCCGAGCAGAATCTTCCTCATCATCTATCCCCGTTACGAACGTTGCAGATACCAATCCAAACAACGTGACTTCATTTAGGTTGCTTTGCGGCAAGTGCCCGCGACCCGATGGCGCGCCACTGTGACGGCCCAGCAACAAGACGTTTTAGTTCCCTCGCACGTAGGGCTTTTTTCCCCGTTAAGGAGATGGTCTCCCATTTAGTTGATGTCCGGGATGACTAAGGCAAGGTTCAACCCTCGCCGAAAAGTGATCCTAATTCGTTCACGGTTCCGTCCCGGGAACACCGCAATGCGGCCCGCCGGCAGGCCGCCGGCGGGGGCTAAGCTCGCTTCAAGAGCGAGCCACTTCGATGACAGCGTCGGCAAAGGCCTGCGGCGCCTCCTGCGGCAGGTTATGTCCGATGCCGCCGGTGATGAGACGGTGGGCATATTTGCCGGAAAACTTGCTGGCGTAGACCTTCGGGTCCGGATGCGGCGCGCCGTTGGCGTCGCCTTCAAGGGTGATGGCGGGCACGGCGATGGCGGGGAATTCGGCCAGCCGCTTTTCCAGTTCGTCGTATTTCCCCTCACCCGGGGCGAGACCAAGCCGCCAGCGATAGTTGTGGATCACGATGGCGACATGGTCGGGGTTGTCGAAGGACGCCGCGCTGCGTTCGAAGGTGGCGTCATCGAAATTCCACTTCGGCGAGGCGAGTTGCCAGATCAGTTTTGAAAATTCGCGCCGGTATTTTTCGTAGCCGAGCCGGCCGCGTTCGGTCGCGAAGTAATACTGGTACCACCATTGCAGTTCGGCCGATGGCGGGAGCGGCTTCCTGTTGGCCTCCTGGCTGCCGATCAGGTAGCCGCTGACCGAGACCAGCGCCTTGACGCGCTGCGGCCAGACCGCCGCGACGATGTCGGCGGTCCGCGCGCCCCAGTCGAAACCGGCGACCACCGCCTTGTCGATCTTCAGCGCATCCATCAGGGCGATGACGTCGGTGGCGAGCGCGCCCTGCTGGCCGTTGCGCGGCGTGTCGGCTGAGAGGAAGTGCGTCGTGCCATAGCCGCGCAGCCAGGGCGCGATCACCCGAAAACCTGCCGACGCCAGCACCGGGAAGACATCGACGAACGCGTAGATATCGTAGGGCCAGCCGTGCAGGAGGATGACGACGGGGCCATCGGCGGGCCCGGCTTCGGCATAACCGACATTGAGGACGCCGGCCTCGATCTGTTTCAGCGCGGCAAACGAGGTGTGGGCGTCCGGCCTGACCGCGCCCGCGCCGGGCTTGGCGTCGCCGGACTGCGCCAAGAGTGAGCCGCTCATGGCGAGCGGTGCCGCCGCAAGCGCCACGGCGGCGGTGCCGAGAAAGCGGCGGCGGTCAGGGGTGGTGGGCTGGGTCATGGATCCTACTCCGGATTTATATCTGACACGATTAGATCGTACGCGATATAATTAACGCACCAGCCCCGTGTCAACCCTTCCGATTTAATCGTATGCGATCTAGATGGAGTCGAGACATCACAGTCTCGTGTGAAGGCCTCAAGCCAACGCACGCGCGAAATTAGCGCGTCAGTTTCTCCAGTTCCGCGAATGGCGCGTACGCTACACCCGCACAGGGCTCGACGGCGTTTTCGATGATGCGGTCAAGGCGGCCGTCGACGAAGAGGATGGCGCGTTCCCGCGGCTCGCGGTAGCCGCCGTCGGGCTCGCGCGCGCTGAACCGGAGACAGGCGACATAGCGCAGCCGCCCGCCGACGACGCGCTCGACCGGATCGGCCATGACGGCGTCGCGCACGCCGACCGGATTGTTGAGATAGGTCTTCAGAAACGCCAGCACTTCGGTGCGGTAATTCTTGGGAAATGGCTGGCTGGTGACGCCGCGGTCGTCGGTAAAGGTGATCGGCTTGCCGTCATCGCTGGCGGCACAGGCCGATAGCATGATCGGCAAAAACATCATCGCCGCGAATTTGGCCGAACGTCTCAAGCGAACTCTTCCCCTGCCCTTCGCCGTTTCTTAGACCGCTTGGCTCAAGAATGGAATTCGCAACTCGGTTATCTCTTCACTTTCGCTCTCGAAAAGTTGAGCGCGCACCAGCCCACGGCCATTAGCGAAGCAAATGGCGCGTGGGCTGGTCTGACATTCGCAAAGCGCGCGGTGGGCAATGGGGGCGAAACGCGCGCCGGCGAATCAGGTTCAGCTGCGTTTTGCGGCCGGCGTCACATGCTTGACCGCAATGTGCTTCGCATGCGTCTTGTGCAGGCCGATGTGCTTGTGATGGCGATGATGCCGATAATGCTTGTGATGGCGGCCCATCCCTGCATTGGCGTTCAACACCTTGGCTTTGCCCTGCTCCGCCTTCACGGCGGGTGCCTGCGTGGTCTTGTTCACCGGCGCCTGCGCGGTCTTGCCCGGCGTGCCGGCAAGCGCAGGCGCGGCGAGAACGGAAACGGCAACGAGCGCTGCGGAAATGGTCTTGAGCATGGTTGTCTCCTCTTGCTTTGCTGCCCCTTGGGACCTGCGGGCATTTCCGGCCGAAAGGCCGGGCTCGCCGATCATGCAGGCGACGCTAGCGGCTGCGCACTGAACCTCTCCTGAATCGGACTTTCGGATTCCGTTCATCTGAATGACATCTTCGTCATGTCCGGTGACGACGGACCGCCGATGAAAATTGGCGGAATCGTGGGTAGCGGCGCGGGAATGTTCTCGGCCGCCGGGGGTTCAAATCAGCGGGCTTCGGTGTAGGATTGCCGAACCGGCCATCAGGAGAGATGCATGACTAAACTTGCGATCCGGCTTTTGACTCTTGCAATGTTGTCGCTGACGCTCGCGGCAGCCCCTGTCGTTAGCGTGGTCTACGCAGCGCCCGACAACGATCCCCCGCCGCCGGACAAGAAGAAAAAGAAATCCAGCGAGGCCCGCCCGGGTATCGAGCAGACCGCATTCGCTGACGGCTATCGCGCCGCCTACGCCGCGATCTACGACCGCCACGACTACGCCTCGGCGATTACGCAACTCAAGGCGCTCGGCCGTGACGACTCGGCCGCCGTCGCCAACCTGATCGGCTATTCCTATCGCAAGCTCGGCGACTACAAGGTCTCGCAGATCTGGTACGAACGCGCGCTCAAGGCCGATCCGAACCACGTCAAGACCTGGCAGTATTACGGCCTGTGGCAGGTCGAACAGGGCAACCGCGATCAGGCGCAGTATCACCTGAACAAGATCGCTCAGCTCACCGGCACGACAAGCGAAGAATATCGCTCGCTCGCCGCCGCGCTGGAGAAGCCACCGGGCACGGGATTGGTTTATTGAGGCACCGCCCTCTCCTCGTCATTGCCTGCGACAAACGCGAAGCGTTTGCGCAAGGGAGCGCACGCGACGAAGCAATCCATTCTGTCCGTTATGCCATGACATGGATTGCTTCGCTCCGCTCGCAATGACGAACAAAAATGACCGGCGCAGTGCGTAGTCACTGCGCCGGTTTTTTACTGCCTCCAACTCACTTCATCACCTTCTCGACCTCGGCGCGGAATGCCTGACGCGTGGCGTCGCGCGAATAGAACATGTGGCCGCCGGGATAGACGACGAGTTTCACCCGGTCCGATCGCGCATAGGCCGGCAACTGGTCGAGTATCACCTTCGAGCCAAAATAAGGCGTGGCGAGATCGAACAGTCCGTGACCGACCAGCAATTTCATTTTCGGGTCGAGCGCGAGAATCTGGCGCAACTGTGAAACCGACTCGGCCGGCCCGCGGCCGAAATCCCAAGCCTTGTACACGGCCTCGTTGAGCAGGTGATACGAGCCGTCGGGGCGCCAATTGAGTTTGCGCGTGGTGAGGTCGACGGCCGCGCTCGTCAATGGCGCCGTCAAGGAATCGCCGGAGGGATCGCCGAAAAACGAGGAGCTCGAATCCGGATAGGGATCGAAGCCGGAGACCGAGGCGTCGTAGCGCCCGGTCACACGGCCATTGCGGCGGTCGAATTCCCGGCGGAATTCGCCGACCTCGAAACGCCCGGCCAGCCTGCGGCTCACCGCCTGATCGATGCCGGTCAGCGCAGCCACCTTGTCGGCAAGGCGGGTCGTCGCCTCTCGATCCGCCTGCCCCTTGATGAGATCGGTGAGATACTCGCCCTGCGCGTAACGCTCGACGTCGGCGAGATCGGCGCGCGTCACCGCTCCCTTGGCTTCGCGCGCCACCGCTGCCATGCTCGGCAACGTGTACATGTATTGCAGGATGCTCGAGCCGGAAAAGTCACGGTAATCGAACAGGGGTGAGACCATGATCACCCCGCGCACGCCGACGCCTTGCTGGGTCTGCAGATTGCGCACGATCTTCGGTCCGCGGATGCCGCCATAGCTCTCGCCGGTGACGAATTTCGGCGACTGCAGGCGGTCGTATTTTTCCAGCCAGCGCCGGATCACGAGCGCGATGGCGCTGACGTCGCCGTCGATGGAGTAGAACCGCTTGCGCGCATCCTCGCCGGACGCGACGAAGCGGCTGTAGCCGGTGCCGACGGGATCGATGAAGACGAGGTCGGTAAAGTCGAGCCAGGTCTCGGCGTTGGGCAAGAGATCAGGCGTTGCCGACGACACGGCGCCCTCCCCCGTGATCGACACGCGCCAGGGGCCGGCGTCGCCGAACTGCAGCCAGGCCGAGGATGCGCCCGGGCCGCCGTTGAACAGAAACGTCACCGGCCGGCTTGCGCGATCGGCGCCGTCGAGCTGGTAGGAGGTATAGGCGATATCGGCCTGCGGCTCGCCCTTGTCGTCGAACAGCCGGATCGAGCCTGCGGTGGCGGTGAAGTCGAGCGTGCGACCGGGCAGCGCCAGCGTCTGCTTGGTGGTAGAATCCGGCGGCAGGCGATGCTGTTCGGCCACGGGCGGCGGCGGCGCGGCGGTGCCCCGCCCTGCGCCACCCTTCTGGCCCGATGGCGACGGTGACGGGGTGGCTGCGGCCGGCTGCTGCGAGGTTGGCGAACTCGCCTCCTCGGCGCGCGCACCGCTCACCCAACACGCGACCAGAAGCGTTGCGGCAAGGCGCAGGAGGCGCGTCGCCGTGAAACGAAAAGCCATGCCGTTTGCTCCCTGCGCGCCCCACGATCCAGCCGCCCCGCGGATTCTGCCGTAAGAGTGCGACAATGAGGCCGTGGTGCACAACAAGGAGAAATCCTTCCGAAAATCACAATCCCGACAGCATCACGTGAGAAAATGGTCATCACGCCCGGTGGTTGTCCCCGCCGACGGTTAGATGCTATCGGTCGGTTCCGCCGGCCTACCGGCCAAGTATCTTTCGAGTATTTTTGATCCATCCATGAAACCATTTTGGCGCTGGCGCGACTAACGATCTTGCGCTTTCAATGGGGTCCTAAAAATGAAACGTACGATTGCTCTCTGTCTCGGCCTGCTGGCGCTGGCTTCTCCGGCGGTCGCAGATTCGCCGGTCGCGGTGGTCGAAGACGTTCAGGGCAAGGTCACCGGCGCAGAATTCATGGACTATGTGACGCCCAAAGCGGTCATCAAGATCGGCGACGGCGGGTCCGTCATTCTCAGCTACCTGAAGTCATGCCGGCGCGAGACGATCAGCGGTACAGGCACCGTGGTCGTCGGCACCGAGGAGAGCGCCGTTCACCTCGCCGAGGTCAAGGCCGAGAAGACGAATTGCGATCCCAACCAGGCCAACGCGACCACACGCGAGACCAGCGGCGTCGCCGCCACCGTGCTGCGCAGCGTCGACAGCAGCAAATCGGCTTCCTTGCCCCAGCCGCAGCTCACCCTTTACGGCGCCTCGCCGCTGGTGGAAGCGAAAGGACGCGGCAAGCTGATCATTCGGCGCCTCGACGTGCCGGGCGAACGTCAGGAGATCAGTCTTGGCGGCACCCAGCTCAAGGGACGCTTCCTCGATTTCGCCAGCGAGAACGTAGCCCTGGTCCCCGGCGGCCTCTACGCCGCAACGTTCAAATCATCGCAGATCGTGTTCCGGGTCGATGCGCAGGCCAAACCCGGCGCGACGCCGATCGTCGGCCGGTTGCTGCGGATGGAATAGGCGTGACGGGCCATCCCGCTTGAGAATCAGGCGCAGCACGCGCAACAGGATGGTGGTTGCCGCCATCGCGCTGGTCTGCGCGGCGGCTTCGGTTTCTCCGGCGGCCAGACCGATCCGCGGGCTCTCCCTCGATATCCTCACTGCACTGCGCTGGGAGCTGTTCGGCCGCAGCCAGGATCCGGCCGCCTCGCCCGCGGTCGTCGTCGCGATCGACGAGGAAAGCCTGCGCACCGCCCCGTTCAAGGGCGCGCCGATGCTGACCTGGACCGGCGAAATCGGCCGCGTGCTGTCAGCGACACTCGAAGGCGGCGCCAAGGTAGCCGGCTTCGACATCGTGATCCAGACATCGATCGAGCAGTCGGAGATTCCGTTCGGCGAGGGCATGCTCGGTGAGAAAGTCCGCGGATTCGACCGCGACTTCCTTCGTGCGCTCGCCGGTGCGGCGGCGAACGGCAAGGTGGTGCTCGGAGAAACCCTGGGCGGCAACCAGCCGGTCAGGCCATCGCCGGGACAGCGCGTCGCGGTACGCCAGCAGCAGAACATCCGCCCGCTCAACGTTCATGTCGACAGCGACGATATCGTGCGGCGCCTGCCGCTGAGCTTCACCGTCAACGGGGCGAAGGTGCCCTCGATGGCGGTCGAGCTGGCCTCGCGGGCGCAGGGTGCGGCACCCGAGTTCGATGAACGCGGCCGGCTGACGCTTGCCGGCTACCGCGTCCCCGGCCGGGTACCGAACACGATGACGCTGAACTTCGAGGGCGGCGCCGACGACATTCCGACCTTCTCATTTGCCGATCTGCGCGCGTGCGCCGTCAAGAACGACAAGGATTACTTTCGGCGCTGGTTCGCCGGAAAGGTCGTCATTTTCGGCAGCGTTCTCGATATCGAGGACCGCCGACAGACCTCCAAGCGACTTGCGACCGGTATCGAAGGCGCGCGCGCACCGCGCTGCGCAGCCGAGAGCACGCCGGTCACGGCTGGCTTCAGGATCAGCACGATCGCGGGCGTCTATATCCATGCTACCGCAGTCAACAACCTGATCTTGCGCAATGCCGTGATCGAGCCCGGCCCGCTGCCGCGCTTCCTGATCTCTACCCTGTTTGCGGCGCTGGCTGCAGTCGCCGCATGGCGGTTGCGGCCGCTCAGCGCAGCCCTGGCCTGGATGGCGGTGATCGTGGCCAGCATCGCCGGCGCCACGGTCGCCTTCAACCACGCGCTGGCGCTGCCGATCGCCGAGCCGTTCCTGGCGAGCCTTTTCGCGCTCGCCGCCACGATCGGCTTCCGCTTCGTGGTCGCCGACAAGGACCGCCGGCTGCTGCAGAAGAGCTTTGCGCTCTACCTCGCCCCGCACGTCATCAACCGCATGCTGTCGTCGAACAAATTGCCGGAACTCGGCGGCGAAACCCGCAACGTGACGGTGTTCTTCTCCGACATCGAAGGATTTTCGCTGATCGCGGAAAAGATGTCGCCCGACAACCTGATGGAGCTGATGAACGAATATCTGTCCGCGATGACCGACGTCATCGAGCGTCACGGCGGATATGTCGACAAATACATCGGCGACTCCATCGTGGCGGTCTTCGGCGCGCCGGCCGACGATCCCGATCATGCCGCCAATGCGGCGCGCGCCGCGCTGGACTGCTGCACGCAACTGGCGGAGCTCAACGCTTCTTCCGCCCTCTTCCAGGAATGCAAGCTGGCGCAGCGGATCGGCATCAATTCCGGTGAGGCGCTGGTCGGCAATTTTGGATCGCGGCGGCGCTTCAACTACTCCGTGATGAGCGACGCCGTGAACCTGGCATCGCGGCTGGAGGGCGCCAACAAATTCTACGGCACCACCGTCATCGCTTCCGAGACCACCGTAGCCCTTACCGGCGGGGCCTTCGCCTGGCGCGAGCTCGACGCCATCAGGGTCAAGGGGCGAACCCAGGCGTTGAAAATCTACGAATTGCTGGCGCTGTCGGCCGGGCTGACCTCCTCGCAAGCGACATTGATTGCCAACTACGCCGACGGGCTTGCGCAGTGGCGGGCCCGCGAATTCGAGCGCGCCGCGCAGTATTTCGGCCGTTCGGCCGACATCGACCGGCCGGCGGCGTTGTTTGCCGCGCGGGCCCGGGAATTGGCCCAAAACCCGCCGGGCGAGGATTGGGACCCGATCCGGACCTTGCAGGAAAAATGACGTTTCGATGACCAGCGGTTTAGGTTACCGGCGCGAAAGAGCCGCCCGGCCATCTCGACAAGCCCCGCCAAGGCGTATAGACGAGCGCGGCGCAATCCGGCGCCACCCAATCCTGCCGCTACCCGTGAGTTCGTCGTCCGATGGCCACCCCCAAGCGATACGACCGGATTGCCTTTGTCGCGAGCGCAAGCACCGAGGCGCAGGCCGCGCTGGCGCAGCTCGTCAAGCTCTACGGCAATCACGATGCCGACGACGCCGATGTCGTGGTGGCGCTCGGCGGCGACGGATTGATGCTGCAGACGCTGCACGAGCACATGCGCTCCGGCAAGCCGATCTACGGCATGCATCGCGGCACCGTCGGCTTCCTGATGAACGAGTTCACCACGCACGATTTGCATACGAGGCTGGCGGCGGCGCGGGAATCCCTGATCAATCCGCTCCTGATGCGCGCGACCGACGTGCATGGCACGGTGCATCTGCATCACGCCATCAACGAGGTCGCGCTGTTTCGCCAGACCAACCAGGCCGCACATCTGCGCATCCTGATCGACGAGCACGAGCGCATGCCGGAATTGATCGCCGACGGCATCCTGGTGGCGACGCCCGCCGGCTCGACCGCCTACAACCTGTCGGCGCAGGGACCGATCCTGCCGATCAACGCCGCGCTGTTGGCGCTGACCCCGATCAGTGCGTTCCGCCCGCGCCGCTGGCGCGGCGCCCTGCTCCCCAACTCCGCTTTCGTGGTGATCGAGGTGCTCGAGGGCGAAAAGCGCCCGGTCGCGGCCGCCGCCGATCATGACGACGTGCGCGATGTCCGCCGCGTCGAGGTGCTGTCCGATAAGACGATCTCGATGCGGATGCTGTTCGACCCCGGTCACAGCCTCGAGGAACGCATCCTGCGCGAGCAGTTCGGATACTGACGCCCCCGGGCTGGCCTTGAGCCGGATTCCCTATCCGGAAAATGGCGCCGCGCGAGCCCGAAAGGCCGGATTCGCAACCATTCCTTAACGAGCGCTGCGATATGGTTAACACCAGTATACCGTTTTGCTTGGCCGGGCCGGACCATGTATCGCATCGACTTCAACAAGCTGCGATTTCTGATTTGCGACGACAATCCGCATATGCGCCGCATCCTGCGGACGCTGCTGCATTCGTTCGGCGCGCGCGAGGCCTATGAGGCCGAGGACGGCGCTACTGCGCTGGAAATGTACAGCCACTACGTGCCCGATATCGTCATCACCGACTGGTCGATGCCGATCTTCGACGGTCTCGAACTGGCGCAGATGATCCGGCAGCCGGAATCGAAGGGCAATCCCTACGCGCCGATCATCATGCTGACCGGGCATTCGGAGAAACGCCGCGTGACGGTCGCACGCGATGCCGGCGTCACCGAGTTTCTGGCGAAGCCGATCTCGGCCAAGGGACTCTACCAGCGTATTCTCAACGTCGTCGCCAACCCGCGTCCCTTCATCAAGACCAAGACCTATTTCGGCCCCGACCGCCGGCGCAATACCAACAACGCCTATATCGGCCCCGAGCGCCGCGTTGGCGGCGAGGTGGAAGTCATGCAACAGCCGTCGCTGCTCGACAAGGCGCGTTCGGCCGTCTAGCGCCGGCCTGGAGAGACCATCATGACGAAACAGAAGCCCGGGACGATACAGGTCAAGTCGTTTGGCGATCACCACGTGATCACGCAGCCCAATCCGCTCCGCAAGGTATTGCTGCGCGTTCCCGAATCCGACCTCGACGATCCCGTCGGGCGCGCGGAAAAGGCGCTCGCCGGACTGTCCGGCGAATTCAAGAACTGGATGGCGATCGAGGCCGACCGGCTCTCGGCGGCGCACGCGGCCATTCTCCGCAGCGGCTTCACCATCGACAACCGCGAAGAGCTGTTTCGCGCCGCCCATGACATCAAGGGCGACGCCGCCACGTTCGGCTTCCCGTCCGCGGGTGCCGCCGCCGAAAGCCTCTGCCGCATCATCGAACACGCGCCCGACCTCGACCTGGTCCCGGCGGAGCTGATCACCCACCACATCAACGCCATTCAGGCGATCGTGCGCGAGCGCACCAAGCTCGATACCGCCGTGATGGCCAGCGCGCTCAGCACGCAGCTCCGCGGGGTCGCGGACGAATTCCTGCTCAAGGCCAACCGCGACCGCCCCGAACATCTCGAAGCGATCCTGGCGCCGAGCATCGTTCCGGCGGAGTGAGAGAGTCGCCGCTCTCTCACATTGTCGTCCCTGCGAACGCAGGGACCCATACGCCGCGGCCTCTCGATTAAAAGAGCGCTGGTCGATGATTTTCGCGTAACCACAAACGGCTGTGGTTATGGGTCCCTGCGTTCGCAGGGACGACACCGAATGTGTTGTCGCAGGATCGGCTACGCCGCGATCAGATCGCGCACGGGCGGAACGTACGCTTCGTCGGCGACCAGTTCCTCGCAGAACATGCGGGCTTCCTCGCGGGCGGACTCGGTTGCGAAGCGACGGAGCAGGATCAACAGCGGCTCGGCGGCCTTGCGGTCGGTCTCGCAATGGGTCAGCACGCGCTCGACCATGCGGCGGCGCAGCCGCGCCGCTCCGCCGATCGTATCGACATAACCGGTTTCCTGGCTGACCTCGAGCGCCACACGAAACGCCGCGAAGGTCGATTCGGGAAGGCCCGCGCGGATCAGAAGCGCCTGCAGGCTGGCGCCGCCGCGGTCGTGCAGCAGCGCCGTCACGCGGGCCAGCGGCAGATCGGCCAGTTCGGCGAGCGCGGAATCGAACAGTTCGAGATTGCCCGACAACAGCGCGCGCAGGATCAGGCCTGCGGTCAGTTGCCCGGTGGCGCGCAGGTGCCGCACCAGGCCCTGCATGTCCTCGCCGCGCGAACGCGCCGCGATATTGATGGTCGAGCGCTCGCGTGCTTCGCTCGCAAGCCGCCCTGCCCGGTCGGCGCTCAGCCAATTACGGGCGACAACGAACTGCGCCAGGGTGTCGGAGAGTTTGGCGACCAGCGCCGCGCGGGTGGCGGCGGGAAGGCCTTCCAGCACCAGCATCGCTTCCCGGATCGCGGCAAGATGGCCGTGACGTTCGACGATGCGGTCCCAGGAAAACGGCGCCAGTTCGGCGTAGGCGTTCTCGATCAGTTCGAGCGCTGACGCGGCCGAGCCGACTTCGGCAATCGCGGCGGAGACCGAGGGCGGCAAATTGATGCGGCGGGCGATGGCGCACTGCATGTCGCTGTTGCCGGTCGCGACGATGTCGACGAGATCGGCGTCGATCAGAAGTGGTGAATGTTCAAGCACGGGAAGCGCGATCGAGGGCTGATCGAGCGCAAGCGCCTGCACGATCGCAGCCGGCGCATCCGGGCTGCGCGAAAATACTTCCGCCATGGCCTGCCGGACCAGCGGCGACGGATCGTCGAGCAGCATCAGCAGCGCGCCTTCGGCGGCGATGCGATCGTCCTCGCTGAGATCTGAAATCAACCAGGCGCGCGCCAAAGCCCGCGTCGCCTCTGCCCGCTCGCCTGCCGGAGCGGTACGAATCCACCTGATGAACTGCCGAACGATCATGGTCCTGGCTACGCAACCTGAGACGACACCGTGACGCGGTGCCACTATTAGAAAAAATAAACCATGACGCTTAACAAAGGGTTCACCATAAACGGCTGGTTTTATTGACGTTTTGTTAAGGGTGCGAGGTAACCCGCCACAGGCACTGTCCTCATCCTGAGGAGCCGCGCATTGCGCGGCGTCTCGAAGGATGGCCACGCACTACTCGGACCGCATGGTTCGAGACGCCGCTTCGCGGCTCCTCACCATGAGGTCAGCGAGCGAACACGCCGCTGCATGTCAGCTGCTGAACGTGCCGCTGCGGTCGCTGAAGAGATCGAGCCGGCCGGGTGCGCGAACCTCGGGCTTATGTCCCAACAATATGGTGCTCGCTGAAGCAACTGTGGTTGCTGGCGCAACCGAGGTCAGCGATGAACTACTGCCCCACAATTCCTGCACCGCAGGCGAAATCGGCTGCGTGCGTTCGCCGGCCTGGAACAGCGAGCGGAAGATCGGCTCGGATGACGCATCGGCAGTCTGCGACGTTGCCGCCACCGGCGTCACCGCGCGCTGATTCGGGAAGCTCGAGAGATAGGCGGCGTTGTCGATCGCCGTCGCCGCATTGCTCGCGACCGTGACGCGCCTCGGCAGATCGCCGCCGGCAGCCGCCATCGCGGTGCGCGTCACCGGCGAGTTGGCGGCTGCCGCGTAGCGCGTGCTCAGCACCGAATAGACCTGCGAGACGCTGCGTGCCTGCCCCGAGCGGTCGTAGAAGATCGACTGGTTGGCAGCCGCCGCGTTCGGAAACATCCGTGCGGCGGACGCGTTCGGATTGTCCTCGGCGTTCTGGATCAGCTTGCCGGCGCCGCCGACGCCCATGAAATGCGCCATATAGAGTTCGGCGTCGGTCGGGCGGCGGCCGATCTTGCCGGTCAGTTTGAAACTGTTGGACTGGGTCAGCACCGCCGCCATCGACGAGGCTGCCTCCGGATCGTCGCGCAGTTTCATGATCGCCGCGCGTGCGTCGGGATCGCTGACCGAATAGCTACCGGAAGGATTCTTGGTGATGGCGTCGGCATATTTGCCGTAGCCGAGATGGGCGCCCGCTTCCTTCACGGTGCCGAGCCAGGTCTGGTCGATGAATTGAAACAGCCCGCGCGCCGACGAGGTGGTGGCGGCGGCCTTCGGGTTGAAATTGGATTCCATCTTCGCGGTGGCGAGCAGATATTCGAAGCTGGCGCCGGTGGTCGAGGCAGCCTGCTTGATCGAGCCCGCGATCTTCGCGCGTGCGGGATCGACACCTGCCGCAGCCGTGGCGCTTGTTGTGTCGACCGCCATGTCTCTGGTGCCTGCTCCTCGCGAAACCTCGCGCGGGCCCTCCAGGCGCTGGCAATCAGCGCCTATACGCGGCCAAGACTGCCGCAATCATGGTTAATGAGGGGTTAAGGGTGCGATCATCCGAAAGACGCGCCTTCGCCGCGGGATGAATTACTTCTTGTAGACTGCGGCCGGATCGAACAGGCGGTCCGCATCGACGAACGACAATCGCGCGCTGCCATCGGCAGCATCGACCTTGCGGTAGAAGCACGACCGCCGGCCGGTGTGACAGGCGGCGCCGGTCTGCTCTACCCTGATCCAGACCGCATCCTGATCGCAATCCAGGCGCATCTCGACCACGCGCTGGGTCTGACCTGACGTCTCACCTTTTCGCCACAGCGCATTGCGCGAACGGCTGAAGTACCACGCCTCGCCGCTCGCGATCGTCTTGCGCAGCGCCACGTCATTCATGTGCGCGACCATCAGCACATCGCCGGTCGCGGCATCGGTCGCCACACAGGTCACTAGCCCGGACGCGTCGAATTTGGGCTGGAAATCCAGCCCTTCTTCGCGGTCATGGTCATGTTTTGAAGTGGACACGGAAAGGCCTCGCGGATCCATAGCGTTTTCGAGCGAAGTGGACGCCGGTTCGCGTGAAGAAAACGCGTCAATCAAAGATGCAAGCGAGGTTACCGGCTCGGTCCTCGCACCAGGGACAGGAAACGCTGCTGCTCCGCCGGATTGTCGCGGAACATGCCGGTGAACCGGCTGGTGAACGTCATCGCACCATGCTTGGCGACGCCGCGCACCGACATGCAGGTATGCTCCGCCTCGATCAGTACGGCAACGCCGCGGGGCTTCAGGACCTCATCGATCGCGGCCGCGATCTGGGCGGTCAGGTGCTCCTGGGTCTGAAGGCGGCGGGCGAAGATATCGGTGAGCCGCGCCAGCTTCGACAATCCCACCACCCGCTCCACCGGCGTATAGGCGATATGCGCCCTGCCGTAGAACGGCATCATGTGGTGCTCGCATTGCGAAGTGAATTCGATGTCGCGGACCAGGACGAAATCGTCATAGCCCGCGGTTTCGCCAAAGGTGCGGTCCAGCACCTCGGCCGGGCACTGGTGGTAACCCTGATAGAGTTCGTCAAAGGCTTCGACCACCCGGCGCGGCGTATCCAGCAGGCCTTCGCGGCCGGGGTTCTCGCCGATATAGCTGAGCAGTGTCAGCACGGCCTGTTCGGCCTCCGCGCGCGAGGGGCGCGGCAGGTCGGCGCGAACGGCGGCGGCCAGGAACTCGGCCGGGTCGAGCTCGGCCGGGCGGGTTTCCGGGGCCACATCGGGCGATTTGACTTCGGAAGGCTTTAAGTCAGGAGCCTTGCCTGGGCGGAGGGATTTGATCAATGCGTCCATGTCTTCTCCGTTCGACCGGTCCGAAAGACCGGAGTGTCACCGGGCAGACGGGGCGGTATGCCGCCGGGCGCCTGAGTCCCATCCACAAAACGCTAGCGGCCGAACTGGTTTCCATGTCCGCCCGCCTTCGGCAAACGGCCGGGCTGTTTTTCCGCCGTTCCCGTCCATATATAGGACGATGAAACCCAGCCGCCAAGGGCGCTCGGACCGCCGCCCGGGACACCGATTCACATGCTGAACGACATCTACAACAAGCGGATCATCGAACTGGCGGGCAATATCCCCCGCCTCGGCCGCCTCCCCGACCCCCACGCCAGCGCTACCGCCCACTCCAAGCTGTGCGGCTCGACCGTCAAGGTCGACCTCAAGATGGACGGGCCTGTGGTCACCGACTTCGCCCATGACGTGAAGGCCTGTGCGCTGGGACAAGCCTCCTCCTCGATCATGGCAAGCCATGTGGTCGGCTCGACGGCTGGCGAGTTACGTGAACTGCGAGAAACCGTGCGCAAGATGCTGAAGGAAAACGGCAGCCCCCCGCAAGGCAAATGGGCCGACATCGCCCTGCTCGAACCGGTGCGCGACTACAAGGCCCGCCACGCCTCGACCATGCTGACCTTCGACGCCGTGGTCGATGCCATCGGCCAGATCGAAGCCCGGGCGAAGCAGACGGCGTCGGCTTAAGCAACGAGCCCAGCATACCGCCGTCGTACCCCGCGCAGGCGGGGTATCCAGTACGCCGGAAAATCTCGATTTATCACCTACGCCATGGCATTGGATCATCCGCTTTCGCGGATGATGGCACCGTCGGTGCGGATAGAGCCTACTTCTGCTGCGGCTGAGCCGGTGCGGTAGCAGAGCTGCCGGTCGGAACCGCGGCTTCGGCGGTCTTGGTGGACTTGCCCGCCTGCGGCTGCGCGTCGCCCTCGACGGCGGAACTAACGAAGCGGTCCTGCGGCTTGGCAGGCTTCGCTTCCGCCATCGGCATCGAAGCATTGTCCTGCAGGAACACATCGGCGACCGCATCGGTCGTGACGAGATTGGTCAGGCGCAATTCACCGCGCGACATCTCGTGCAGATCTTCCCACGGCGGCACGCTGAGCGCGAGGGAGAGCAGATCGCCGGTGCCGCCCATGTCGAAGGCAAATTTCGCGAGCCGCCCGATGTCGCGCTCCACGATCATCAGGTCCTGCGCGGTATAGCTTGCGGCCTTGGCGTCGTCGGCGCGATCGCCCATCCAGATCTGGTGCACGCGGACATGCGCGACCGGCGGCACGTATCGGGTCTTGCCCGACAGCAGCAGGAACACGCACATCGACTCGCAATAGGCTTCCGGCGTCACGCTCGCGCGTTCGCCGTGCGGGGTTTGCGTGCGCACGGTGGCGCCGACCGTAGTCAGCGCACCGAGACCGCGGAACTTGCGGCCAAGTGCGATGGAATCGTTGACCGAGCCGCCGCTGGAATCCAGCACGATGGTCGCGCCGGTGAGCTGGCGATCCCTGGCGAATTCCTCGAACTCCCGCGGACTATCCGATGTGACGATGCCGACCGCCGAAACCCAGCCCCTGCAATCGGGCTGGCACGCATTCCATTTGAAATGCATCGGCTGCTTGCGTTCTTCGAGGGTGCCGCCGGCGTATGCCGAGTTGCCCAGCGTCGTGACCGCGCCAGGCAATGCGAGACAAAAGGCGGTGGCGCCGAGGAGCGCCCAGCCGCGAAGTTTCAGCGACCTCACAAACCTCAATTTGGTTCCTTCCCCCAAGCCCCGTCTACGATGAGCGGCAGTGGCTCCGGTTTAGCGCAAAATGATTCTGTCATCGATCCGTATCAAAACGGTAACCGTGCTGACCTGTATCGTCCATAATACCTTCGCTTGCTACGCCGCTTTGCGGTGCGATAATTACGAAGTGTGGCGTAAATATCTGCACGCATTGAGTTCCTTGCTTGGGAACATCCGCAAAACTACGTACATCGTTCAGCATGGCACCCGCAGATCATTCATCATCCCGTCAAAAACAATGCACAGATTGTGCCAGCACGGCCCGTCGTCTGCCGCGCAACGCAGGACGCGCGCTGATCTGGATCTACCGGCACACGCTGTCGCCGCTGGTCGGCTACAACTGCCGGCATCTTCCGACATGCTCGGTGTATGGCGACGAAGCGATCGAACGTTTCGGCCTGTGGGGCGGCGGATGGATGACGCTGGCGCGGATCCTGCGCTGCCAGCCCTTCGGCACATCCGGCATCGACAACGTGCCGCTCACGACCCCTCCCGGTGCGCGGTGGTATCTGCCGTGGCGCTACGGACGCTGGCGCGGCGTCAACGGTTCGTGAATGCGGCGCTTAGCCTGAGTTCCACCACTCAACGCCAGAAGAAAAATCCGCCTCGCGGCTGCGGTCCGATATCTGCCGGCGGTCGCGGCCTGCGCAGACGCGGCGGCGGCGGCGGTGGTGGTGGTTCGGTCGACGATGTCGCATCGGTGCCGGCCGAGCCGTCGTCGGGCAATCTCACCGACAGCAGCAAATTCGATTCAGGCGTGCGCCAGCGATAGCCGATGCCGAAATCGATCGGCTGCGCGCGCCGGAACAGTGCGGCATACGAATCCTGATAGCGTCCCGGGAATTCATCGATCGGTCCCAAATAACGGCCGAACGGGAAGAAGCGCCATTTCTTCGTGCTGTAATAGGCAAGCGGGATTCCGGAATCGTCCTGGATGATGGTGGCGCTGTTGGCGAGCAGGAAGTTGCGCACCGTGGTGAAGTTGCCGGAATGCAGCAGATAGGAGGCGCTCTTGATCAGGCTGTTGCCGGGCGCGAGCGTCGCGCAGAATTTCAGGAAGCCGCTCGCCTTCACGCCGGAGTTGGAAAGATCGGTCGAGAAGTAATACAGCGTCTTTTCCTGACCGTCGCTGCCGGCGAAGATGATGCGCACGCCGCGCACGGCATTCGGTCCGGCATTCTCGCCTGCGAGATACGCCGCGCCCTGGTCGTCCAGCGAGATCGGACTGACGCTGTTCACGGTCATGCCCGAGCGCGCCAGGAACACGTAGAGGATCGGCAAGGTGCCGCTGATCTGGCCGGCTTGCAGATCGGTCTTCATCTGCTTGGTGATGAAGAAGCTGAAGCTCAGGATCGAACCGAGCGAGCGCTCGACATTGTAGAGCGCCGACGCAATGCCGCCGCGTGGCAATCGCGAGAGGTCGGGCACCGAGCCAACCGGCTCGAGCGCACTCAGCACGTAGGTCGACGCCTTGGAATAGAAGGCGTTCGCATAGAGAAAGTCCGGGCCTGAGAACATGTAGAACATGGTCGGCTTGGGCGCCGCCAGATTGGTATCCGCCCAGGCGCGGATCCGCGACAACTGGCGCTGCTCGAGTTGCCCAAACGCGGTGTCGAAGAATTTGGCGTGGCGTTGCCAGGCCGGTTCCTTGGTGAGCGGCGCGAGCGGCGAATCCGCAGGAGGCATCATGCCCGCCAGAAATTTCGCGGTATCGTCAGCGGATGCAGTTTGGGCACGAACAGGAAGCGCCGCCGCCAACAGCATCACAGCCGCAAGCGTCGCCATTCGAACGGAATGCAGCATGTTCATTCACGACCCGAGGATACGGCCGCGGGGGCTTGATCCGCCCGCTTGCGGAAGACGGCGTAAATCAGGAGACCTGAAAGCATGATCAAGAGACCCAGCAGCGACTGCAATGGCCGTTCGGTCAAAAGGTAGTACATCATGAACCCGGTCACGAGCAGGAAAACCACAGGGGTCACGGGGTATCCCCAGGCGCGGTAGGGCCGCGGCAGATCGGGATGCGTGATGCGCAGCTTGATCACGCCGAGCACGGTGAAGAACGAGCAGAACAGCAGCGCGAACTGGATGAAGTCGAGCACCGCCTCGAAGCTGCGCGTAAACAGCATCAGGCTCGCGACCGTGAGCTGGAACAGAATGGCGTAAGGCGGCGCGCCGCCGGTCGACCTGCGGGCGAACGGCCGCAGCACCGGAATGTCCTCGCCCATCGTCATCATGACGCGCGGCCCGATCCACATCATCGCGCTGATCGACGAGATCAGCCCGATGCAGATCATCGCGCCGACGATGCGGCCGCCGAATTCGCCGAAGATGTAGCTGCCAGAAATCCGGGCGACGTCAAGCTGGCCGGCGAGCTTGTCGATCGGCGCGGTATGCAGGAACACCGCGTTGAGCGCCACATACAATACGAGCACGATCAGCGTTCCGATCAGCATCGCCCGCGGCACGTTGCGCTCGGGCAACCTCACCTCGCCGATGATGTAGGTCGCCGCGTTCCATCCCGAGAACGAATACATCACGAACACGAGACTGATCGCGAAGGGCGCGCTGACGATATGGGTGAAGTCGGAGGCCGATGGTGCGAAGGATACCGGCTGCGCCGTGCCGATCACAAATCCGCTGACCAGGAAGGCTACGATCAGCAATACTTTCAGAACGGTCGCGATCAGTTGAAAGGTCGAGGAGTGCCGCACGCCGGTGAGTTGCACCAGCGACACCAGCCAGACCACGCCGATCGCGAGCGCCAGCGGCGGCGCATTGGGCACGACCGACTTGCCGTACTCGCCGAATGCCATGGCGGCCAGCGCGACCGGTGCGGCGAAGCCGACGGTTGCCGACACCCAGCCTGCCACAAAACCGAAGGCCGGGTGATAGGCCCGGCCGAGGAAGTTGTACTCGCCGCTCGAGCGCGGAAACATCGCGCCAAGTTCACCGTAGGAAAACACCCCGCACAACGCGACGATGCCGCCTATCGTCCACAGCAGCAGGATCGAAAAGCCGGACGGGATGTCCTTGACCTGAAAGCCGAGGCTGGTGAAGACGCCGACGCCGACCATGTCGGCAACGACGATGGCAACCGCCACCAGGACCGAAACGGTGGAGCGTCCGCTGGAGAGCGAGCCGGGCCACGCTGGGCTTCCCGTTTCTGATGCCGCCATCTCGGACCGTACCTTCAGTGCCGCAGCCAGGAGCCGCATCGTGCAGGCTGACGCCCCTCAATTCAAGCAATGTTAACAATGGTTTAAATTGAAACACAAAATAGGTTCTATGGTACCGTCATCGTCCCCGGGCCACTACTGGATTGCGAAAACATCGTGACGGTCCCACAATCGCGACACGATTGCGTGGTCCTCTCAGGGCTTCCGGATGTGGGGAGTTTTCCGGACGCTTAACGTCGCCTAGCGTGCGAGCTTACGCCGGTTGACGGTGGATCTTGGGACATTGGGGTGGATGGTCGGAGCAATTCCGAAATTCCAGACAGTTGATCGCGCCAGCCGGGCGACGTCCCCGGCCATGCTGCGCCGCGCCCTGCCGCTGCGATGGCATTGGGTGGCGATGGCTGCGCTGGTCGTGCCGCTATCCTTTGTCCTGGTTCAGTGTGGCAAGGCGCCGGACGCAGGCATGCTGGCGGCGAACACGGAAGGCGCAAAATCCCGCACCAAGTCGCAAGCCTCGGCCGATACGTTCGAAGACCGCTTCCCCACACCGCAATTCGCCGACCGTTTCCCGACCGCCCATGAAAGCCTGCCGCAGATCCAGCGCCAGGTCGCGCTCGCGCCGCAGCCGCGCGCCGTGCGTACCGAGCCCGTGAGGGTCGCGTCGCTCACGCCGACGCTGACGCTACCCCGCACCGAGCGCGAAGAACTGACCACGCTGGTCAGCATGAAGTCCTCGGCCTTCCCCTATTCCGGCACCAATCCACGCTCCGAAGAGCCGTTCCTCAACATCGCCAAGGGCGACCGCAAAGGCCACCGCAGCTATGGCGGCCGGGTCTATTGGCAGGACGAGACCTACAACGACAGCCGCGTGCTGGTGCATGTCCCAGACACGTTCGATGTCAGGAAGCCGGGCGTGATCGTGGTGTTCTTCCACGGCAACGGCGCGACGCTGGAGCGCGACGTCCGCGACCGGCAACTGGTGCCGCAACAGATCTCGGATTCCGGCGTCAACGCCGTGCTGCTCGCGCCCCAGCTCGCGGTGAACGCCGCCGATTCCTCGGCCGGCAAGTTCTGGCAGCCGGGCGGTTTCAAGCGCTTCATCGATGAATCGGCCAGCCACCTCGCCCGCCTCTACGGCGATCCGAAGTCGGCGCAGGCGTTCGCGAACCTGCCGATCGTGATCGTCGGCTATAGCGGCGGCTTCCTGCCGACCGCCTGGAGCCTTGAGGTCGGCGGCCTCCCCAGCCGGGTCCGCGGCGTGTTCCTGCTCGACGCCGTCTATGGCGAACTCGACAAATTCGCCTCCTGGATCGAGAAAAACCGGACCGGCTTCTTCGTCTCTTCGTATACCCGCTACACCAAGCGGCACGACGAGGAACTGATGCAGATGCTCCGCGACAGGGGCATCACCGTCACCGAGAGCATGGACGGACCGCTACGGCCCGGCAGCGTCGTGTTCGTGCAGACACCGGACGGCGTGACCCATCGCGATTACGTCACGCAGGCCTGGACCGAGCATCCGGTCAAGGACGTGCTGGTCAAGATGGCGGCAACGCCCGCGTTGACCCGGGTCGCCAGCGCACCCTACGCCAGCCGGTAACCGCCTCTTCGCCGCGCATCGCGGCGTGCCAGCCATCATCGCCCCTCAAGTCGAATTCTGATGGTGATGACGTGTGACTTGTGCCACGCAGCATTTGTTCGATTCGTTTCTCTTCCCTAGGATGCAGTTGTTTTTAATACAACTTCTGGGGACGAATTTTGCAGGAAGGCTTGTACAAGGTCGAATTTCACACGGTTCATGGCACCGGCACCGGGGTGATTTACGCCATCAACGGCAAACTTCGCGGTGGCAACTCCGCCTTCGCATTCATTGGCAATTATGCCGCGAGAGACGCCGGCATTCACGTCAAGGTCACGACGCAACGCCACAACCCCGATCCTGCATTCAGACCGCTGTTCGGCACCGACATGATCACGCTCACGCTGAAGGGCGCGGACAATGGCGACATGGTCGACTTTGAAGGCACCGCGCTGCAACTGCCGGGCGTCAGCTTCAAGGCCACGCTGACGCGAATCTCGGACTAGGCTCGACTGGATTAGCGCACATGCAGCCAGAAATGTGCTTGCCGCTTTGGAAGAAGATCGCACAGGGCTCCGACATGGGAGAACGGATGGCAATGCGCTTTCGCGTAGTAGCGCTCAATCTTGAGCAGGATCACAAGCGGTGGGATGAACGTAGTCCCCTTGTCGTCGATGGCATGAAGGTCCTCCAACCTGACATCATAGCGCTCAACGAAGTGAGCATCGTCCGGCAGATAGCGCGAGAATTGCAAAGGAATATCGGATCGGTGCCAGGGCATCGATTACAATCTGGTCCAGCAGACGCGAGTTGATTGTAAGCAGGATTTGACCTGGATTTCTCGATATTGCCCGATTGCAGGAGCCGAATCCCCTGCTATACCGCTGCTTCCCGCTTACCTGCGCTCGTTCGCAGGAGTGAGCTTTAGGAGACGACTATGCCTGACCAGAATACGCCTGCATCCGGATTCCAGTTCGGCCTTGCCAATTTGAAACCCGCCGAGCCCCTGGAAAAGATTACCCTCACCTTCCCGGACGGCGCCAAACGCGAATACCCCAGGGACATCACCGGCCTCGACATCGCCAAGGGCATCTCGCCCTCGCTCGCCAAGCGCACGGTGGCGATGGCGCTCGACGGCGTGGTCGCCGACCTCAACGATCCGATTTCGCATGACGTGAAGATCGAGCTCATCAACCGCGACGACGCGCGCGCGCTGGAACTGATCCGGCATGACTGCGCGCATGTGCTGGCGGAAGCGGTGCAGTCGCTGTGGCCGGGCACGCAGGTCACCATCGGCCCGGTGATCGAGAACGGCTTCTATTACGACTTCTTCCGCAACGAGCCGTTCACGCCGGAAGACTTTGCCGCGATCGAAAAGCGGATGCGCGAGATCATCGCGCGCGACAAGCCCTTCACCAAGCAGGTGTGGGACCGCGAAAAGACAAAACAGGTGTTCCGCGACAAGGGCGAGGCCTTCAAGGTCGAGTTGGTCGACACCATTCCCGGCGACGAGCCGATCAAGATTTATTTCCAGGGCGACTGGTTCGACCTCTGCCGCGGCCCACATATGTCTTCGACTGGCAAGGTCGGCAACGCCTTCAAGCTGATGAAGGTGGCGGGCGCCTATTGGCGCGGCGACTCCAGCAACCCGATGCTGACGCGGATCTACGGTACGGCGTTTGCGAAACAGGAAGAGCTCGACGCTTACCTCAAGCAGATCGAGGAAGCCGAGAAGCGCGATCACCGCAAGCTCGGCCGCGAGCTCGACCTGTTCCACTTCCAGGAAGAAGGCCCCGGCGTGGTGTTCTGGCACCCGAAGGGCTGGACGGTGTTCCAGGCGCTGATCGCCTATATGCGCCGCCGCCTGACGGGCGACTACAGCGAGGTCAACGCGCCGCAGATCCTCGACAAGGTATTGTGGGAAACCTCGGGCCACTGGGACTGGTACCGCGAGAACATGTTCGCGGCCCAATCCGCCGGCGACGAGGCCGAGGACAAGCGCTGGTTTGCGCTCAAACCGATGAACTGCCCCGGCCATGTGCAGATCTTCAAGCACGGTCTGAAGAGCTACCGCGACCTGCCCTTGCGTCTTGCCGAATTCGGTGTGGTGCATCGCTACGAACCGTCGGGCGCCATGCACGGCCTGATGCGCGTGCGCGGTTTTACGCAAGACGACGCGCATGTGTTCTGCACGGAGGCCCAGCTTGCCGACGAGTGTCTCAAGATCAACGAATTGATCCTGTCGACCTACGCCGATTTCGGCTTCGACGGCGAGCTCACGGTCAAACTCTCGACCCGGCCGGAGAAGCGCGTCGGCACCGACGAGATGTGGGACCATGCCGAGCGCGTGATGGCGACCGTGCTGGCGGAAATTCAGGCCAGCGGGAGCAACCGCATCAAGACCGCGATCAACCCCGGCGAAGGCGCGTTCTACGGACCCAAGTTCGAATATGTCCTGCGCGACGCCATCGGACGCGACTGGCAATGCGGCACCACGCAGGTCGACTTCAACCTGCCGGAACGTTTTGGCGCGTTCTACATTGACGCCGACGGCTCGAAGAAGGCGCCGGTCATGGTGCACCGCGCGATCTGCGGCTCGATGGAGCGCTTCATCGGCATCCTGATCGAGCACTTCGCCGGCAACTTCCCGCTCTGGCTGGCGCCGATCCAGGCCGTGGTGACGACGATCACCTCCGAGGGCGACGAATACGCCAAGGTGGTCGCGGCCGCGGCGCGCCGTGCCGGCCTGCGCGTCGAAATCGACCTGCGCAACGAGAAGATCAACTACAAGGTCCGCGAGCACTCGCTGGCGAAAATCCCCGCCCTGCTCGTCGTCGGCAAGAAGGAAGCCGAAACCCATTCGGTCTCGATCCGCCGGCTCGGCAGCGAGGGGCAAAAGGTGATGCCGACCGACGAGGCGCTGGCCGCGCTCGTCGAGGAAGCGACGCCGCCGGACGTCAAGCGGGCGCGCCTGGAGACTTAGGCAGCCTTGTGCTGCCTGACCTTGATGAAGGACTCGGCGGGAAAGCCGAGTCCTTACCGCAATCGCCCAATCATATTGAGCGTCAGCTCTCGTCTTGAGCGTCAACTCGCGCCGGCGATTGAGCACTCATGCAGGCGGTTGCGGCTGCCGAGGAATGATCGCGCGGTTGCGGTAGGTGGCGCCCAAAGGAGGCACGTTGCTGGATTGCCGAGATATTCTAAATACTTACCCGCCCAACCCGCCCGAGTTCCGCGAATCGGAACCAGATGTTGCCGCTTGGTAACAGCCACGGGAACCATCCCCCCGTAGACTGGAACCTGCCAGAGGCATGCTGCACCGTCTGCTCGGCGCCGACTTCAAGCTGCTCAAGACAAAAGAAAAATCGGCCGGTTTGGCGGGGCTGAAGAAAGAAAGTGCAGTTTCTGTAACAGGACCTTCCATCCTCGTCCGGCGTTGGATGGAGGCTTTAGATGATTTTGGTTGGAAACACCGCGGCATTGGTCCGCCCGTTCGGGGTGTCCGATGCGGACGTAGTCCTTTGCTGGATCGCGCGGATGCTGGTGGTCCTTGCTGTGACGGTTGCCGCAAACCCGGCATTGGCGCAATCAACCTGCAACATATCAAGCGGCGCATCCCAGGCGCTCGGCGCAAATTCCTTCGCCTGCGGTCCAAACGCAACCGTTATCGGTGCGCTCGGAAATCCGGCAGATCCAGTACGGAGTACCGCGCTCGGCGACACCGCACAGGTTATTGGCAATGACGGAACCGCGGTCGGGCAATTCGCCTACGCGAATACATCGTCAACTTCGCTGGGCTCGGGATCGGAAGCCATTGGTACCCAGTCCGTTGCCCTCGGAACCGGCGACAATAACAATATCAACGACCTCACCAACATCTACGGCGCCCGTGCCAGCAACGGTACGGCCGTGGGCTTTTCAGCGATCGCAAACTCGAACGCGACGGCGATCGGTCATGGCGCCCAGGCAGTAGGATCCTCATCCGTCGCGCTCGGTATTGGCGCAACAGCAGGTCTCAATTCCGTGGCGATCGGCGCCAATTCGGTCGCCAATATCGCCAACGTGGTTTCGGTCGGTGCGGTCGGCAGCGAGCGTCGCATCGTCAACGTCGCCGGCGGCGTGATCGGCATCGGCAGCACTGATGCGGTGAATGGCGGGCAGCTGATGACCGCGAACCAGCGCGTCGCCGCGACATTCGGCGCCGGTGCCGGGCTTGATCTCAACGGGCAACTGACCGCACCGAGTTACAGCATTCTCGGCAGCACCTACAATAATATCGGTGCAGCGTTTGCCGCTCTGAATTCGCAGGCGCTCTATGTCCAGACCAACAGCAGCGGCGCGACCGCTTCCGCAACAGGGATCGACGCCAGCGCAATCGGCTCGAATGCAAGCGCCAGCGGCGCCAATTCGCTTGCGTTCGGCACGAACTCGCAGGCGACGCAGTCGGGATCAATTGCCGTCGGCTTCAACGCGTCCTCGACCGGCACCAATGCCATTGCGATCGGCACCGGCGCCGTTGCCACCGGCTCGATCGGCGTCGGCGCGGGCGCAACCGCGTCGAACGGGGGCGCTGCGTTCGGTGATGGCGCGGTCGCAACGGGCGCCAACTCCGCGGCGCTGGGCACCAATGCGTCCGCGACCGCTGCGAATTCGGTCGCGATCGGCTCCGGTTCGACCACTACGGTTGCCAACACGGTATCGTTCGGTTCAGCCGGCAACGAGCGGCGGCTCACCAATGTCGCCGCCGGCGTCAATGCGACCGACGCGGTCAATGTGGGCCAGTTGCAGTCAACCGTTGCCGGCATGCAATCGCAATATGCCGGCCTGCAAAACCAGGTCATCGACAACCAGCGCGAAGCCCGGCGCGGCATCGTTGCCGCGGTCGCGGTCGCACCGGTGCTGATGCCTTCGTCCGCCGGCAAAACCACCGTTGCCGTCAACACCGGATATTATCGCGGCGAAACCGGAGTCGGTGTCGGCGTGTCGCACCGGTTGAACTTCGCAATTCCGACCGTGGTCTATGGCAGCTATGCCAATGGCGGCGGCAACGAACATATCGGTCGCGCCGGTATGGCGGTCGAATTCTGAGTAGGCTAGAAGCCCGACCCATGTCCTGCTCCAATCGCACTTTCGTGCTCCACCTTCCCGTTGCCGCGTTGACAGCCATGATAGCCGTCGCCTGCCCCCTCACCGCTCTCGCGCAGCAACAGCCAAGCCAGGCTGCGCCGCAACAGATCCAACCCTCGGCCGAATGGAGCAAACTGCCGCGCATGCAGATCGAGCGTCAGTTCGCAGGTCCATTGCAGGACACCGTAATCCAGCGGCTGCGCGATCCCGTCGACGGGACCATCTGTTACCTCTATCTGCCGATCTCGGCGCCGCACTCACCGGTGACAGCAACCGGCTTCGTCCAGTACGGTCCCAACGCCATCGGCAGCATCAATTGCGTGCCGGGCACGCCCGCCGCAGCGCCTGGCCGCAAGCCCTGACGTCCTCACAATCGGTCTAAACGGGCTTTTGGCGACTTCGTTGCCGCCCTATCTCCGTGATAGGCAATTCTTCCATCCAGTCCGACGAAAGAGACCGTAGTGCCCGACGCCATTGAACTCCTGAAGATCCGCCGCTCGGTCAAGCCCCGCGAGATGAGCGGCCCCGGCCCCACGGCCGACGAACTCGACACCATCCTGACCATCGGCGCGCGGGTGCCGGACCACGGCAAGCTGACGCCGTGGCGCTTCATCGTGTTCGAGGGCGACGCGCGGGCGCGGGCCGGCGACGTCATTGCGCAAGTGTTTGCGAAAAAGAACCCGTCAGCGCCTGCCGCCGATATCGAGATGGAGAAGCGCAGGCTGATGGACGCGCCGCTGGTGATCGCCGTGGTGAGTTTTACCCGGCCGCATCCGAAGGTACCGGCATGGGAGCAGGAATTGTCCGCCGGCGCCAGCGCGATGAACATCGTCACCGCAGCCTCCGCGCTCGGCTACGGCGCCAACTGGCTCACCGGCTGGTTCGCGTTCGACCGCAACGTGCTCGACGGGCTTGGCTTGAAGGCGGACGAAAAACTCGCCGGCTTCATCCATATCGGCACGCCGTCGAAACCGGCCGAAGACCGCCCGCGCCCGAATCTGTCCGATATCGTGACGCGGTTCTAGATACCGCAAGAGAGGATGGATGCCCTGGAGCAGGATGCGATTGGGTTGAGCCGTGACGACGGTGCGAGCCGAGCCCAATTCTACTTTGCATGGGGTTGTTTTCGCGATTTTGTGCAGGGCTAGCGCGCCACGACCTCGACCTCGCCGTCGACACCGTTGACGACGTTGAAGGGCCGCTCGAACACCTTGCCTTCGTTCTTGGCAATCGCGCGGTATTCGCCCTCGGACAGCACGACGCGCGGAAACGCGCCGATTGATTCCTTGATGACGTCGCCGCCCGGCGTGATCACCGACCATGCGGTGTTGGCGAGCGCCTCGCCGCCCCGGTCGCTGACGAGCTTCAGCGTGATCACCGCCGCACGGTGGCTGACGGTTACGTCCGTCAGCTTGCCGGCCTGGACGCGGATGTCGGATCGCACCACCGAGTTGGCGTCGCCATAGTTGGAGATGATGTAATAGGTCCCCTCCGGCAGCAGCGCGACATCGCCTGCGGCCACGTTGGGGACCAGCGACTGGCGTTCGGCGCCGGCGCCACCTTCGAACTGGCTGCCCTTGTAGAGCGCGAAGGAAATCTGGTTCGGTGGAATCTTGCTGCTGCCGACGCGGCCCTCGATGCGCAGTCCGCCGGCCGGAAGCACGAAGGCGACGCGGTCGGTCTCCGCTTTCAGGCTCACCGCCCGCACCGCGCTGACCAGGCCGAGGGCGACGTGGACGACGTAATTGCCGGGCGGCAGCACGATGTTCGGGGTCGCGCCGCGCTCCTCGCGGATCAGCTTGAACGTGCCGGTGTCGTCGGGCTTGTCGGCGAACACCCGCCACACCAGCCCGCCATTGATGACCGGCAGATCCTTGCCGTAGCGCGCCGTCAGCGACAGTACCCCCTGATTTGGAACGGCGGCCCCTGGCGGCGCAACCGGCGGGATCGTTGCGATCGACGGCGGCACAATGGTCGGCTGGGTCAACGGCGCGGGAAGCGTCGGGATCGTTCCTGTCCCGGAGGGCGGCGCCAGATTCATGGCTGGCGCGGTCTGGACATCCGGAACCGCGGCCGGCGGCACCGGTGGCGGCCGGTCCGAGAACATCTGGGCCGAAGCCGGGACCGGAAGCAGTGCGGCCAGCGCCAAGACAAGTGTCAAGACAAGAGCCAGCGCCGGGAAAGGCCATCCGCCCCGCCCGAATCCAACGATACCGTTACCGCCCGAGATCATGGCCATGCTTTTCACTGAAAACGCGGCAAATTCAAGCCTCCGGGGCAGAAGTTCGGCCAGCGGTGGTGGCGGAACCGGCATCGGCACCCAATGTTAATCGTGCGGTCGTGGTCCAGTCACATTCCCCACCTAGGCCGCTTTCGCCAGGCATAAACCATGCAGGCGGATCGGAATGGACAGTTCTGGCGCGGCCGCGCCGCGGCGACTAGCGTTGAAGCCGCAGGAGAGTTTGCGTGTTGGATAGCTGGATGGGCCGCGGCCAAAAGGGCTCCGATGCCCAAGACAAGGCCCAGGACAAGGTAGGGCTCGGCAGCATCCGCCGGCCGGTGATCGGACTGGCGCTGGGCGGCGGCGCCGCCCGCGGCTTTGCCCATATCGGCATCGTCCGGACGCTGGTGGCCCACGGAATCATTCCCAACGTCGTGGTCGGAACATCGATCGGCGCGGTGGTCGGGGGCGCCTATGCCGCGGGACATCTCGACACGCTGGAAGAGTGGGCGCGCAGCCTGCAGCCGCGAAGCGTCCTCTCCTATCTCGACATCCGCCTGAACGGATCGGGCCTGATCGGCGGCGCCAAGCTTGCGGCCGAACTGGAGGCCGCGCTGGGCAAGAGCCTGATCGAGGATCTGGCGGTAAAATTTGCCACCGTGGCGACCGAAGTGCGCACCGGCCACGAGATCTGGCTGACCCACGGTCCGATGGTGGACGCGATGCGCGCCTCCTACGCATTGCCGGGAATATTCTCGCCGGTATTGGTGGGCGACCGCTGGCTGGTCGACGGCGCGCTGGTCAATCCGGTGCCGGTGTCGGCGGCACGCGCCATGGGCGCTGAGATCGTCATCGCCGCCAATCTTTCCAGCGACGTCTTCACGCACTCCACGACGATCTATTCCCACGGGCCGACGGCCGGCGTTTCGGTATCGGTGATGCCGGAAGCGCTGCCCGAACCCGAGCCGCGGAGACGCGGTATCGGAAAATTCTTCTCCGCCGAGCGCACCATGAAGCGCGAGTTCTTTGGCGGCGGCGGACGGCCGGGCATCTCCTCGGTCATGGTCGATGCCTTCAACATCATGCAGGACCGCATCACCCGCGCGCGGCTGGCGGGCGATCCGCCAGACCTCCTGATCTCGCCCCGCGTCGGCAAGATCGGCTGGTTCGATTTTCACCGCGCCGATGACCTGATCGCGCACGGCGTGCGCGCCGCCGAGCGCGCCATCGATTCGATCCAGGAGGCAATTCACATTCTAGCGCCGCCGCCGCCGGGTGAACCCGCGCAGGCAGTCGAAAAGGCTGAGAAGAAATAGCGATCACGCCGTCTTGATGTAGTCGCGTAGCGCTTCCTGCTCGGTCTCGTATTCATGGACACGGCGCTTGACGACGTCGCCGATCGAAATCAGGCCCACCACCTTGCCGTCCTCGACCACGGGCAAATGGCGGAACTTGCCGATCGTCATCATTTCCATGATCCCGGCAACGGTGTCGGACTCGCGGCAGCTCACGACCTTGCGGGTCATGACCGCGCTGACCGGCTCCTCGAGCACCCTGGCGCCGCGCTCGCCCAGCACCCGAACGATGTCGCGTTCCGAAAGGATGCCCTCAAGACGCCCCTGGTTCATCACCAGCACGGCGCCGATCTTGCGTTCGCCAAGGATCTTGATCGCAGCTGAAAGCTTGACGTCCGGCTCGACGCTCAGGATCTGATGGCCCTTGGTGTCGAGAATTGAACGTACCGTCATTGGCGCCTCCCTGAATTCGTTCGCGCCCCTTGGGCCCGACTTGTTCGTGAGTCTTCAATCAACAGTTCCGCGCCGGTTTCGTTTTCAGGGCGCGGTCTGCACGTGCGGCTGTCCTGCACGGCAGCGGCATCGGCTTGCGTTACAACTAAAGTGGATGATGGATGAAATCGCCCCTCGCCGCAAGCGGCGATCAGACGCGGCCGGTCTCGTCCGGCGATGAAACGTCCGTCGCATGCGGCGTCGCACGCGGCACCGGATCGAACAGCGAAAACAACATCAGGCCGGCGAGAAATCCGCCGATATGCGCCTGCCAGGCGACGCTGGCGCCTTCGGTGCCGATCGAAATCGCCCCAAGGCCGAAGATGATGTTGACGCCGAACCACACCGCCAGAAATCCAAGCACGCGCGTGTTGCGCAGCGCTCGGGCCAGCGACAGCGCTGGAACCTTCGCTGCGGCATCCGCATCACCCCGGCTGAACGAAAGAAAGCTCCCCTGTACGAAGGCGAAGCGGATGGCGGCGGCCATCGCGCCGGATACCGAGGCCGAGGCGCCGATCATCGGCGCGATTGCATGTTCATGGGTGACGAGATGCGCCAGTGCACCCGCCACAGCGGTCACCGCCATGAATGCGAAGAACCTGATAGCACCGAACCGGCGGGCCAGCGCGCTGCCGAATGGCAACAGCCACAGCACGTTGAAGCCGATATGGCTGAGATTGGCATGCAGCAGGGAATAGGTGACGAAGGTCCAGACCTTGGCGCCGGCCCCGCCGGGGAAAGTGATGTTGAGCAGCGTGGAATCGTAGCGCTTCGGAATGAAACCGAACACGTCGATGGTCCAGTTCTCCAGTTCCACCGGCAGCAGCACCCGCAAATGAATCGCTGCAATCAGCGCGACATAGGCCGTCAGCGCCCCTGGCAGCGTCAGGATCGGCTCGTGCGGGGTCTCCGGCGGCTCGACCAGGGATGAGTAAGGCTGGGATTCCAAAGACCAGGACCTTGCAGGGCGGCTTCGAGGTGTATTGGTCCAGATAGGCGGCTTTGCCCGCCCTGTGCAAGTGCACAATCACAGCTATCGGTATCCCGGACGCGGCGCGGCACGAAGTGACGCGACGCAGAGCCAAGGCGCCGCGCCCCGTCCGGGACACGATATCTGCACAATCGGCAAAAGAAAAAGGGAGGATGCTGAGAACATCCTCCCCTGTCTTGTCGATCTTTTCGCGCCCCTGGAGCAGGGATCACATCCCCACCCCTCCCCGCGCGATGACCAAACTGTTTGACGCCACCTGTGTACCAACTGCGCCGAGAACCTGGAGATAAGCCGGCACCGTCTGATGCGTTCCACATTACGCACGCCGCCCCGCCTTCGCCAACCTCATAGTTAACTTAACGTTAACAACGCAAAGCCGGGGCTCGCGCGGCCAAATCGCCTCGGCGGCATGGACGCTGCAAAGCCCGTCCTGCACAACACGCAAGGGAAGGCGTGTTGCGCAAAAGCGGGACAGAAGTGTCTCGCCAGGCAACCCGGGGCGAGGATTAGTTATGAAACACCCATCGAGCCGCGAGTTCTTCGCCTATTGGGATGCGAAGCGCGGCGATGCGCGGGCGCCGGACCGCAGCGAGATCGAACCCGGCGCAGTGCGCGAACTGCTCGGCGACATCTTCGTGCTGTCCTACGACAACGATTCCGGCTACCCGTTTCGCGTCGCCGGAACGCGGGTCTGCGCCCTGCTCGGCCGCGACTTGAAGGACACAAGCTTCTCCGCGCTGTTCACCGCGGACAGCCGCCGCGAGATCGAGGACATCGTCACTTACGTCGCCGAAGAAATGCTGGCGGCGATTGCCGGCATCACCGCGACTTCGGAAGACGGTACGACGGCGCATCTGGAGTTGCTGCTGCTGCCATTCAACAACCGCGCGCACGCGCCGATCAGCCTGACCGGAGTGCTGGCGCCGTTCGAAAGCGACCTCGGCATAATCAGGGATTTCAAGGTGACGTCGTGGCGCTATTTGCACCGGCCGCAAAAGCTCGTTCCGCGCACCTTGCGCAAGCTCGCCATCGCACGGGGCTTCATGGTGTATGAAGGCCTGCGGTAATCAAGAACCGACGGGTTCAACGAACGCCGCAGCACAACGCATGGTCGCGTGACCATGCTCGAAAACGACCCACAAACGCCTCTAAAAAAAGCACCGCCAAGCATTGCCTAAATGCGAGGCGTCAGGCAGGGTCGAATCACGACGTGGAGCCGGGCCACATCAGCCGAATGATACGCACCGAGAGGAATCTCGGAGGCGCGTGTTCGCCGCAACCTCGGAGATCTTAGAATGCCTTTCAAGAAACTGTTGCTTGCCGCCGCAATTGCCACTGCCGCGGTGGCGACGCAGGCCCATGCTGACGCCCTCGATTCCATCATGAAATCGAAGGTGATCAAGATCGCGGTGCCGCAGGATTTTGCGCCGTTCGGTTCCGCCGGCCTCGATCTCAAGCCGCAGGGCTACGACATCGACATGGCCAATCTGATCGGCAAGGAACTCGGGGTTAAGACCGAGATCATTCCGGTGACCAGCGCCAACCGCATTCCCTATTTGCAGACCAACAAGGCCGACCTCGTGATCTCCAGCCTCGGCAAGAACGAGGAGCGCGAAAAGGTCATCGACTTCTCGATCGCCTACGCGCCGTTCTTCTCCGGCGTGTTCGGCACCAAGGCGATCGCGGTTGCCAGCGCGGCCGATCTCAAGGGCAAGACCATCGGCGCCACCCGCGGCGCCATCGAGGAACAGGCGCTGACCGCCTCGGCCCCGCCGGACGCCACCGTCAAGCGTTTCGAGGATAACAACGCCACCATCGCCGCCTTCGTGTCCGGCCAGGTCGACCTGATCGCCACCGGCAACACGGTGGCCGCCGCGATCGCCGAAAAGGTCCCGGCCCGCGCGCCGGCGCTGAAATTCGTGATCAAGGACAGCCCCTGCTATGTCGGGCTCAACAAGAATGAGCCGGCACTGCTGGCCAAGGTCAACGAGATCATCACCAAGGCGAAGGCGTCTGGCGATATCGCCAAGCTGTCGGAGAAGTGGCTGAAAGCGCCCTTGCCGCCCGGCTTCTAAGCGCAACGCCGGGGCACCGCAGTGTCTTACAAACTGCAATTTGCCGAGTTGCTTCCTTACTGGAACGTGCTCCTGCAGGGGCTGATCTTCACGATCGTACTAACGGTCGTGTCGACGGTGGCCGGCATCGCGGTCGGCACCGCGGGCGCCTCGGCGCGCACCTTCGGACCGGTATGGCTCGGCCGCATCGTTGCGGTCTATGTCGAATTGATCCGCAACACGCCGTTCATCGTGCAGTTGTTCTTCATCTTCTTCGGCCTGCCGGCGCTGGGGCTGAAGCTCAGCGAAACCACCGCCGCCTTCCTCGCCATGGTGATCAATCTCGGCGCCTACTCGACCGAAATCATCCGCGCCGGCATCGAGGCTGTGCCCAAAGGCCATATCGAGGCGGGCCTCAGCCTCGCCATGACCAAATGGGAGGTGCTGCGCCGCATCGTTCTCAACCAGGCATTCCGAAAAATCTATCCGGCGCTGTCGTCGCAGATCATCATCGTCATGCTGGGCTCGGCGGTGGTGTCGCAGATCTCTGCGGAAGACCTCACCTATGCCGCGAACTTCGTGGCGTCGCGCAACTTCCGAAATTTCGAAGTCTATCTGCTGGCGGCGCTGGCGTATCTCGTGCTCGCGATGCTGACGCGTTCGCTGCTGCGCGCGCTCGGCCGCGTCATCTTCAAGGCGAGGTGAACCATGCTGCAGTTCAGCTTCTGGGACATCCTGTCGAACCTCCTGATCGCCACGCAATGGACGATCGTGCTGTCGCTGATCGCGTTTGTCTGTGGCGGCATCGTAGGCCTGGCGCTCCTGTTCATGCGCACCTCGCGGATCCCCGCGCTGGAATGGTTCACCAAGGTCTACATCGAATTCTTCCAGGGCACGCCGCTCCTGATGCAGCTCTTTCTGTTTTTCTTCGGCATCGCGCTGTTCGGCTTCGAAGTTAGCCCATGGACGGCCGCGACGCTGGCGCTGACGTTCTGGACCAGCGCGTTCCTGACCGAGGTCTGGCGAGGCTGCGTCGAATCGATTCCGAAGGGCCAATGGGAAGCCTCCTCCAGCCTGGCGCTCAGCTACATCGAGCAGATGCGTTACGTCATCCTGCCGCAAGCCTCGCGCATCGCGGTCGCGCCGACCGTTGGTTTCTCCGTGCAGGTCATCAAGGGCACTGCGCTCGCCTCGATCATCGGCTTCGTCGAACTGACCAAGGCCGGCACCATGCTCAACAACGCGACCTTCCGGCCGTTCCTGGTCTACTCGCTGGTCGCGCTGATCTATTTCTGCCTGTGTTTCCCGCTGTCCTGGTGGGCGAAGAAAATCGAAGGCCGCCTCAATGTCGCTCGTTAGCATTCGTGACGTCAGGAAGAGTTTTGGTGCAAACGAGGTGCTGAAAGGCGTCTCGCTCGACATCGCCAAGGGCGACGTGGTCGCGATCATCGGCCGCTCCGGCTCCGGCAAGAGCACCCTGCTCCGCTGTATCAACGGGCTGGAGACGTATCAGTCCGGCAGCATCATTGCCGACGGGATCGAGGTCGGCGGCGCGAGCACCAACCTGCGCGAACTGCGCCGCCATGTCGGCATGGTGTTCCAGCAGTTCAACCTGTTTCCGCACCTGACGGCGGCGGAAAACGTCATGCTGGCGCCGACCGTCGTCAACAAGGTATCGAAGGCGGAAGCCCGCGCCACCGCCGCCGAAGTGCTGGCGAAGGTCGGACTGTCGGAAAAGATGGACGCCTATCCGAGCGAACTCTCCGGCGGCCAGCAGCAGCGCGTCGCCATTGCCCGTTCGCTGGCGATGCGGCCGAAGGTATTGCTATGCGACGAAATCACCTCCGCGCTTGATCCGGAACTGGTGAACGAGGTGCTGCGCGTGGTCGAGCAATTGGCGCGCGAAGGCATGACGCTCATTCTGGTGACGCACGAAATGCGTTTCGCGCGCGACGTCGGCACCAAGCTCGTCTTCATGCACCACGGCAAGGTGCATGAAGAAGGCGTTCCGAAGGAGGTGTTCGCCGCCCCGCGAACGCCGGAACTGCAGCAATTCGTGGGCCAGGTCGGCTGAACCGGGGCGTAGACTCATCAAGCACGAGCACGGCGGCCCAAGTTTGGCTGGACCAGCGCGGAAACTCAAGACAGCGTCACATTATCGAGGAATGGCTTCCAGGAGAGCGCCTCCCTGCTGGCCTTGTCAAACTGTCCATCCTCTAAGAGCTTTCCGACACATCTGAAGTATTCACAAAGGAATGACGCATCCGGCAATTGGTACACGTGCTCATCCGGAGCCCACAGATGAAATTTCCTGGCGGAGTTAAACGCTGATGTGATTGCAGGTTTAAGATCACCCACATTGTCCGGCCATCCCGATGACGGGGTCCGAGTTTTGAGGCTATCTGAAAGACTGCGAAATTTAGAGCCGAGGCTCCGGAGCTCGGACGCTTTTTTCTCATCCGACTTCCGGTTTAACCATTCCAATGTGACGCCAAGTACGATTCCGGTCCAAAAGACCAACGCAAATTTAAACCAACGCTGTTGGCCCAGTGCGCGAAGGTTATCAAAAACGGTCGTGGCCAAAGCGTTACGAAAGACCGTCGTGGCCATGCCGCCAGGATCGGAGAATACGTTTTCCTCCAACCATCTTTCGAGGAAAGGCAAGATCATTGGGATCAGCAGAAGACCCCAAATTCCAAACAGAAATTGTTTAAGCCATTTGGACATGGAGTCATATCGTTTGGCACACTGAACAACCGTCCAGCCGGATAAAGGTTGCACCCGACCAGAAACCACATGCCCGCCTCCGAGCAGAGGCCCTATTTTGCCGCCTTTCTTCCGGGGATCACGAATTCGACGATGACGCTTCGATCCAGCGGCTGATGGTTTGCGTTGACGGGCGTAATCTCGACTTTGTGCGGTCCCTCAGGAAGACCAGCGATAATGATAGGCCCGCCGCTGCTTTCGGCCCAGACCCACGACGCGCCATCAACCGCCACATGGAGATGCCCGATGCGGGGCGACACATCGAGGGCCTTCGCGCCGAACACCGGGACGATCTGCAGATTTTCGGTGCGGTACTGGATGAACACGACTCCGCGGCTCAATGGTTCAGCCAAAGGCGCATCTACCACAATTTTCGCCGCAGGCTGCGGCTCGGTAGTCTGAGCGATGGCGTTGGATGCCCACAGAACGGCGATCGCCACGATAAAGCCGATGAATGCCTTGGTCATGTCTGTTTCTCCACCTTTCGCTTGCGCAACGCGTCGGTGAGGCCATTGAGGCTATCGCCGACCACGCCGAAGATGCGCTTGACGCCGGCTTGCGCCAGCGTCCCTGCAATGAGATCGGCGACATTTTCGCTTGCCATGATGACCTGGTCCTTTCTCAGCGTCCGGTGAACACCGCCGCACGTTTCTCGAGGAAGGCGTTGCGCCCCTCCACCGCGTCGGCGCTGAGACGGATTTCCGCCTGCGTTTCGATCTCGCGGCGGAACTGATCGGCATAGCTGGCGTGTTCGCTTTCGTCGATCAGGCGGCGCGTCGCGACCAGCGCGCGCGTCGGGCCGCTTGCGAGTTTGCGCGCCAGCGAAAGCGCGCCGTCGCGAAGCGCCGCATCGTCGAAGACTTCGCGGACCAGTCCCCACTCTCTGGCCTGATCGGCCGTGAGCGGCTCGTTGGTCATCATCAATTCCAGCGCACGCTGCCGGCCGACGAGACGCGGCAGCAGCCAGGTCGAACCGAGATCGGGGACCAGCGCGATGCGGCTGAACACCTGAATGAAGCGCGCTGAACGCGCGGCAACGATCATGTCGCCCGCCATCGCGAGGCTGAAGCCGCCGCCCGCCGCCACGCCGTTGACCGCCACCACGACCGGCACGCGGCACTCGCGCATCGCCTTGAAGGTCGGCCAGTAATACTTCATCACGCCGGCGGCGATGTCGTCGCCGAGGATCTGCGCGGCCTTGAGATTTTGCCCCGAGCAGAAGCCGCGGCCGGCGCCGGTCAGCACCAGCGCCCTCACCTTCGGATCATCGTTTACCTCGCCGATGCCTGTCGCGAGATCGCCCAGCAGATCGGGCGTCATCGCGTTCAGGGTCTCAGGCTCATCCAATGTCAGCACGCTGACGCTGTCATCGCGTTCCCGCTTCACACCCGGCATTTCGCAACCTCCGTTCGCAGGCACTTTTGGCCGGCCCGGCCGGGCGGGAGAGTAACCCTAATGCCACCGCGCGCAACAATCGCCTCTCGCAGGCTTGACCAAAATCGCCGTTCCCAGAGATACTTGGCCGATTGGACGTGCGCTATGTTTGAGATCGGTATTTTCTGCGTAATTTTTCTGGCGGTGGCCTATTGGGCCGTGCTCTGGCTGATGGGACGTCGCGAGGACGTGCTGCATGGCGAGTTCGTCAAAGGCGAACCGCATGCCGAAGAACCCGTGCGCCCTGTATTCCCGAAGCGTCCGGTTCGATCCGCGCCGCGCGAACGTCCCGTTGAGGCCGCGCCTGCGCAACCACCGTTCCGGCAGGAACGACTGGAGTCGCTCTTGAAGACAATCAAGCAGGATCTCAATCAACTGGTACAGAAATAGCCGCACCGCGCGAAGCAGACGTCAGCGCGTCATCGCATCCCCTCCTCACACGTAACCCAGCCAGCGCCAGTAGGTTGCGGCCAGCAGCATCACGAGCGCGAGCGCGATCACGGTCAGCACCAGACCGGTGCGGACGAAATCGCGGGCGCTGAAGGTGTCGGTGCCATAGGCGACCATGTTCTGCGGCGCGTTCACCACCAGGATGAAGCCAAAGCTCACCACGAACTGCAGCAGCATCGTCATGCCGACGACGTTGATGCCTGATGTCGCCACGCCCTTGAGCACGGCGATGACGATCGGAATCATGGCCGATGCCAGCGCCGTGGCGCTGGCGAAGCCAAGATGAATCACCACCAGGAACAGGCTCATCACGCCGAGGATGAAGAACGCCGTCGCGTTCTTCAGACCAAACGCATTAACGACGATGTTGGCGAGCCATGTCGCCGCCGTGGTCTGGAGCAGCGCCGTGCCAAGGCTGATCCCAACGCCAAACAGGACAATCGTACCCCACGGGATCTTCGGCTGCGCCTCCTTCCACGTCATGATGCCGAAGCCCGGCAGAAACATCAGCGCAACGGCGGTGATGGTCGTCGTGCTGGTATCGAATTTGTGCAGCACGCTTTCGGTCGCCCAGAACCCGATCAGGGTGATGGAAAGCAGCAGCAGCTTGATCTCCGCCGGCTTCATCGGCCCGAGCTCTGAGAGCGATTTGCGAATCCCCTCACGGCCGCCCGGCACCTGCGCGACTTCCGCCGGCATCATCCGCGTCATCACGAAGTACAATGCGACGCACATCAGCACGGCAAACGGCCCGGCCGCGATCAGCCAATCCAGCCAGGTAATGGTCCTGCCGAACGCCTTTTCGATAAAGCCGATCGCCACCATGTTTTGCGCAGCGGCGGTCTTGATGCCGACATTCCAGATGCTTGCGGTCTGCACCGTCGTGATCATCAGCATGCCGGCAAAAGCACCGCGCCTGTCGACGCCGAAGGCTGAAATGATGCCAAGCGTGATCGGCACCAGGCAAGCCACGCGCGCGGTGGTCGAAGGCACCATGAGCGCAATCACGAAACCGACCAGGATGGTGCCGATCACGACGTTTCTGGTTTCGGTGCCGACCCGCGACAGGATGGTCAGCGCAATGCGCCTGTCGAGGCCGGTTGCCGTCATCGCCGCCGCCAGGAAAAGCGCCGCCGCAACCAGCGCCAGAGCGGTGTTGGCAAAGCCGCTGAACGCGAGACCGAGCGCCGCACTCGTGCCCATCAACACCTTGGGATTGGCGACGCTGGGCGCCAGCCCAAGCAGGAACGCCATCAGAGCGGCGATCACGACCGCCGATACCGCGTAGTCGATCGCTTCCGTCATCCATATAATGACGGCGAAGCCGAGAATAGCGAGCATGCGATGGGCTGCGACCGGCAAATCCGCCGGTGTCGGCAGCAGCAGGATGACGACCAGCACGGCGACCGCCAGCAGCAATCCCCAGTTGGTCCTGATCCAGCTTTGATGCTCACCACCCGCGATAGAGCCGCCCGCCGGTGCCTGTTCTACGATAGCCATGCCCGTTCCTCCCAGAACGGCACAATCGACCGAGACAACGGACGCCGTTTTGCGCTGGATCAAGCGGCTGGAGACCCGCACCGACACGGCCCGCCTGCTGGCGGAGCGGCAGCCGGATTTCACGCGTCTCTTTGATCTTGCGCAAGGTACCGCTGCCCCGGGGGCCTTACCCAAGGGGGCAATGCGCGAGGATTTCACGATGCGAAAAGCCCCTAGCCTGTCGATCTCACCGGAAAAAGTATTCTTCATCATCGCAAAGTCGCGTCAATCCGACGGTACGGCGACCGAGCTGGATGCCAATTCCACATCTGCCGACGACGATGCCGTCCACGGCTTTGAGGATCACAGCAGGATAACGGACCGCTCGGAGCTTTCCGGCTTCATCCGCGGGTTGAATGTGGACGAACAGATCGATCTGGTCGCCCTGATGTGGCTCGGCCGCGGCGATGGAGATCTCGACAACTGGAAAGATCTGCGCCTGGAGGCTTCGCGCGCTCACAATAACCGTACGGCGCATTACCTGATCGAAACACCGATGCTTGCCGATTATCTGGAAGAGGCCTTGTCACAGTTCGGCAAGTCCTTTGAGGATTTCGAAGCCCCCCTCTAACCCCGTTTGACATCAAACTATCCAGGAGCATTTCAAAATGACCAAGATCAAGATCGGTACCGGCGACTGGATCGTTGTCTGCGACGGCCGCAAGGCGCTCATTCTTGAGAATCTCGGTGATCGCGTGTTTCCAAACCTGCACACCAGGGAAGTGTACGAGCAGCCAGATCCGTCCACGCATGCGCAAGGCGGCGATACTCCGGGCCGCGTTCACTCGTCGGTGGGTGGCGCGCGAAGCTCGGTCGAACAGACGGACTGGCACGATGAGTCGGAACGGCTGTTCCTGAAGACTCTGGCGGACCGACTGAACGTTGCCGTTACGACCGGGGAAACCTCGGCCGTGACGATGGTCGCGTCGCCCCGTGCGCTCGGCATGATCAGGTCGGATTATTCCACCGCGGTTCAAAAGGCCCTGCACGGGGAGATCGCCAAGGATCTGGTCAAGATGCCGGTCTATGAAATCGAGAAGCAGCTCCTGGCGTGACCGCTGGACGGTACGTGCGGGCTATCCCGGGCTCCTGTTGCTTCAGCCGGATGGCGGCGACGCCGCCCCATCCCGGTGCCCGCACTTCATGCAACCGCCGCTAACACATCGTTAACCCTGTCGGCCTTAGGGTCTCCCTGACGCCGAAGGACCGGCTGTCTGGTGGCGAAGATGTCGTTTGCGCAAAAGAAAACAACCACTGTACCGTCCGCCCAGGAGCGACGGCGCTTCCAGCGCGTCAAGGTTCACCTGCTCGGCCGCTACATGCTGCCGGACCGCCGCGAATTTCCTTGCCAGATTATTAACATGTCGCCGGGCGGACTGGCCCTGCTGGCGCCCGGCATCGGCAATGTCGGCGACCGGGTGATCGCCTATCTCGACCATATCGGCCGGGTCGAAGGCAAAATCACCCGCATCATCGACAACGGCTTTGCCATGACGGTCGGCGCTACCGCGCGCAAGCGCGACAAGCTCGCCGCCCAGCTCACCTGGCTTGCCAACCGCGATATCCTCAATCTGCCGGAAGACCGCCGCCACGACCGTATCGTGCCGCGCAACCCGATCGCGCTGCTCACGCTCGAGGACGGCAGCAAGATGACCTGCCGCATCATCGACCTGTCGCTGTCGGGCGCCGCCATTGCCGCGGAAAACCGCCCGCCGCTGAAATCGCTGGTCATGCTGGGCAAGGTGCAGTCCCGTGTGGTGCGAAACCTCGAGGAAGGCTTCGCGCTCGAGTTCGTCCACGAGCAGGTCGGCGAGGCGCTCGAAGAAGCAGTTACCGCGCGGTAAAGCGCCCGCGACAAAAATCCCTGACTTTTCAGCCTCAAAAGGCGGTATCCGCACCACGGATACCGCCTTCGCCGCGTCTGAGGCCTGCAAAACGCGGTTAACGCGGCGGGCTTTCGCGCGCTCATCTGCCGCTGGCGTAGCAGCGCGCGCGTTAATGTATAAAATTTGAATCAATTGCAGTTGTTTCAAATTTTAGTCGAATTCGATTCAAGTATAGATCGAATTAGCCGCAGCTTTTACTTGTATTCACGTCAAATGTACTTGCCTGACTTAGCGGCGGCGCAAATCCTTTGTGCGAAACATGGTCCCAACAAGAAACGGGGGCCACAATGTTGTTCAGGGGACAGGGGAAGGGACTGGCGGTCATCGCCGTCCTGTTGGGGATGAGCGCTTCAATGAGCGTCTCGGCGAAAGCCGGCGACACTCTCTATGCCAGCCTTGGCGAGACCGCGCGTTCGCCGATCGGCTGGGTCGAATTTTGCGCCGAGAATCCCGGCGATTGCCGCGGCGGCGCATCACAGCCGCGCGACATCGTGATGTCGCAGACGGCATGGCGGGATTTGGTGCGGGTCAACAAGTGGGTCAACGAGACCATCAAGCCGATCACCGACATGGATCATTGGGGTGTGATCGAGAAATGGTCGTTGCCGACGGACGGTTACGGTGACTGCGAGGACTATGTGCTTCTGAAGCGCAAGATGCTGATCGACGCCGGATGGCCGCGCGAAGCGCTGCTGATCACGGTGGTGCGCGACAAGAAGGGCGAAGGCCACGCGGTGCTGACGGTGAAGACCGACAAGGGCGAGTTCGTTCTCGACAACCAGAACGAAACCGTCCTGGCCTGGACCGAGACCGGCTACCGCTTCGTCAAGCGTCAGTCGCAGAGCGATCCCAATGTGTGGGTCTCGCTCGGTGACAGCCGCCCTGCGGTCGCCACCGCCTCGTCACGCGATCGATAACGAACAAAGGATTTTACGAACCCGCGACCCGGTCACATCCCCACCCCTCCCCGTCCCAGACCGGTTCGCGCGCGGCCAGGCTTCCCCCAAAGCCTGGCCGCACCTTTTTTGGGATACCGACCGCTCGGCGCCTACGCCGCCAGCGCAACCCGTGACGTCGATTTTTGCCGCATCGGCTTGCCGCCGGGCGGTCCCGACGGTTTGTGGTCGAGCATCGAGAGCGCCTCGAGAATCTCGTCGATCGTCACGATGCGCCTTGTGCCTGCCAGCTCGCGCAGCGCGGGATTCGAAGTCACCGCCGCCGCGTCTGAGGCCCAGGACGCGAGGATCGCCCGCTTTTCGGCGAGCGAAAGCGTCGCATCGGCCACCACATCGCGCGGGTGATCGAACACGGCTCCCGGATGCAGCACCGCATTCAGATCAAACACGTTGTCTGTCTGGTCGATCATCGGTTTGTCCTCCCCAAAGGGTTGAAAACGCTTCCCGCCCGAGATGTTCGGGCGGGAGCCTTTCGGTTCCTTCGCGGGCCGTGACGGGCTTAAGCCGCCTTCGCCTCGATCTGCTTGACGTTGCCTGGCGCCGTGCCGTTGATCGCGATGCTGCGCGGCTTCATCGCCTCCGGGACTTCCCGGAACAGTTCGATCCGCAGCAGGCCATCCTCGAACGACGCGCTCTTCACCTGCACATGGTCGGCAAGGCTGAACTGGCGCTTGAAGGGGCGCGCGGAGATGCCTTGGTAGAGATACTCGCGCTGGCCCTTCTCGGCCTTGCAGCCTTCGATCGTCACCGTGTTCTGCTCGGCGGTAACGGAGATCTCGTCGACCGCAAAGCCGGCAACGGCGAGCGAGATCTGGTAGCGGTCTTCGCCCAGCCGCTCGATGTTGTAGGGAGGGTAATTATCCTCGCCCGCGCGTTGCGCGGTTTCGACGAGGTCGAAAAGGCGGTCGAAGCCGATGGTCGAACGCCAGAGGGGCGTGAAGTCGTATGTGCGCATAGCCAAATCCTCCAGAGAGCAAGTTGGTTACGAGCGGCACCGGACACGACCGGTGCCCGTCTCAAGGCCGGGCCCATCAGGCGCCCGGACCGCCCTGCGGCGGCAGCAAAAAAATTAGAAAACCGCGATTTGGTTTCAAGGGGGCCGATAAAAAATTTTCGGCTTCCTCCCGGCTCGTCTCCCTTCCGTTTTTGCACTGCACGAACGATGTGCCATGATGGACGGCCTCATCGGGGAAGCTGCCGTGGCCCACAGCGAGATCGACGCCATCCGCGCATTGCTGGGCTCGAAGCCGCGGCCGGTCGGCTGGTCGGAGCGGCGGCAGCGCCTCGACGAGGTCGGATCGACCTGGCCGACGGCATCAGATGTGAAATGCGAGACGGTCGATTGCGATGGCGTCGCCGGTGAGTGGTCGATCGTTCCGGGCAGCGAGCCTTCGCGCGTGCTGTTGTATTTCCATGGCGGCGGATATTGCTCCGGCTCGGTTGTCAGCCACCGCCGCCTCGTGACCGAGGCCGGGCGCGCGGCACGCACACGCACGCTTGCGATCGACTATCGGCTTGCGCCCGAACATCCCTACCCCGCCGCCCATGAAGACGCGCTCACGGCATGGCGCTTTCTGCGCCGGCAAGGCATTGCAGCGGCGCGTATCGCCATCGGCGGCGACAGCGCCGGCGGCAACCTGACGCTCGGGCTGATCAACCGGCTGCGCGCAGCCGGTGAGGAATTGCCGGCGTGCGCCTGGCTGGTCTCGCCGTGGACCGACCTCACCATGTCAGGCGAAACGCTGGCGACCAGGGACGCCATCGATCCGCTGATCCACAAGGCTTATCTCGACGAGCTCGCGGATGCCTATGCGCCGCCATCCATCGATCGCCGCGATCCGCTGATCTCGCCGCTGTTTGCTGATCTCACAGGCTTTCCGCCGGTCCTGATTCAGGTCGGATCGGCCGAGACATTGCTCGCGGACGCGACGCGGCTTGCGGAAGCCGCGGGGGCGGCCGATGTCGACATGACGCTGCAAATCTGGCCGCACATGATCCATGCATGGCCGGTCTGGAATGCTAGCCTCCAGGACGGCCGGCGCGCGCTGGCGTACGCCGGCCAGTTCATCCGGACGAATATCCGTTAGCCCAGGGCCATTCCTGCAGCCCAAAACCCTGATCTTGCGGGCTTTTGCCCGAAATCCCGCGGCCTCCCGACAAATCCCGGGTTTTAGCGCCGCCTGGCCTGTGCTATTCGGGAACATTGAATCACGTCCGGATTTGGAGTCGCATGATCGAACTCGCCCCCCGGAGTGCCAGCCCCATCGCGCGTTTCGGCGGACAGCCGATTGCGATCGCCGCAGCGGCCCTCGTCATTGTCGTGCTTGGCGTAACCTCTATCACCCTCTGGCGTGCCTATACCGGCAGCGCGCCCGAGATCGAACGCGTGGTCGCGACCCGGCAGTTGCAGGCGCGCGCCGCACAGGCCTCCGAACAGCTGGTCGAGAAGACCAAGGGCCTGGAAGCGACACAGCAGGAATCGATCGATCAGTTGCAGGTGGTGCAGGATCAGTTGCAGACCGTACGCCGCCTGCTCGCCGCGCAGCAGGCCGACACCAGGAAGCTTTCCGAGCAGGTCGGAACGCTCACGGAAGCGATCGACGGCTTGCGGCAATCCTTTGCCAGCGCGCAAGCCTCCGAACCTGCCGCGGCTACCGCGCCCCGCAAGCGGTCAGCCAAGGCAAAGCCCCGCTCAAACCGGAGCGCGAACCGAAGCCGCGCCAAGGCGCGCGGCTGATCGGTCTGGACGGCGCCCGGCGATGAAGCCCGCTTCAGCGGGCTGACGCGCAGCCGGCCGAAACTGCACGTTGATCAGTAGCTTGCCTGTCCAGCCGCCTCACAACGACCGTCATTGCAGGTACCTTGGGAGGCGGTCCAATCGGATCACTGCTCATGCGGCCGGGCGACGGGATATTTTCCACCGTTACGGCACGACTTGCCGCAACTTTTTTCCGCCTTTGTGAACTGGTTCACACATCCCCGTCAGAATCCCGGGCATCCTGAAATTCACCGGATGGCGTGAGCCGATTTCAATATCCGGGGCTGGCAAGGTCGTTGACGGTATACTGCGTCGACGGCCTTGTTCTTTTGTGCCCGATTTTTGGGCCGTTGCGCTGCGCGCCCCCCAAACGACCAATATCTCGCACGCAGGTGATTTGCGTTCGCACTGGTTTGCTAGCTGAATGCGCCTCCCAAAAAAGGAGGGCCGCCATGAGCGCCGAACCTCTGCCGACCTCGGATGTCATCGGGCTGACCAAGGTCGCGCCATTCTCGCGACGCGGCTTCATGACAGCGTCGGCCGCCGTGACGGCGGGATACACGCTTGCGGCCGGGCCGGTGCGCGCCGACGTGATCAAGACCGACACCAAGGGCCTGGCCACCGGTGACGCCAGAATCAAGGTCGCCGACGGCGAGATGCCCTGCTATTTCGCGCGGCCGGCTGGCGTCAGCAACCCGCCGGCGGTGCTGGTGGCGATGGAGATTTTCGGCCTGCACGAATACATCAAGGACGTGACGCGGCGCCTCGCCAAGCTCGGCGCGTTCGCGGTGGCGCCGGATTACTATTTCCGCAAGGCCGACCTGACCAAGATCACGGATATCCCGCAGCTACTCCCGATCGTGAATTCGAAGCCGGACGCCGAACTATTATCCGATCTCGACAGCACCGTTGCCTGGGCAAAGTCGGAGGGCGGCGACACTTCGAGGCTGGGCATCATCGGGTTCTGCCGCGGCGGACGCACGGTCTGGGAATATGCCGCCCACAGCAGCGCGCTCAAGGCGTGCGCCGCGTTCTACGGTCCGCTGGTCGATCCGCCAAATCCGGTCTGGCCGAAGAGCCCGACCCAGCTCGCGGGCGAGATGAAGGCGCCCGTCCTCGGCCTCTACGGCGAGGCCGACACCGGCATTCCCGTCGCAACGGTGAAAGCCTTCAAAGCGGCTCTGGCGGCAAACAAGAAGACTGCCGAGTTCAAGATCTATCCCGCCGCGCCGCACGGCTTCCACGCCGACTATCGCCCGAGCTACCGCAAGGACGCGGCCGAGGACGCCTGGAGCCATATGCAGACCTGGTTCAGGAAGTACGGGGTGTTGAGCTAGCCTGAAATCCGCGAGGCCTAGCAGACGCTCTCAATAACTTGCCGACGCCTGCAGCGACACGCGCCAGGATCCGGCCGGGTATGCAGCCCGTCGGTGATCGCTCTGGCCGCCAGCAGTTTGGAATTGAAGTTGGTCCCGGCCGCACCATCCGCGACAGGTCGCGGCACTAGAAGTTTTCCGCCTCCGCAAGTTCTTTGCCAGATATGCAAATGGTTCTATGCACGCGCGGCAAAGTTCCATGCGACCACCTAAGGATGTATAGGCGCAATTTTTCGGAAAATTGCGGATGATGGCCGGTGACAGCAGACGCGACGCATCGCGCGCAGTAAATGATGGCGCGCGATGCTACCGGGATCGCTTATTTGATACTATCGTTCTTGCGATACGGCTTGGCCATGCGATGCGGCTTGGACATCCTCTGTTCAATCTCCCAGAACATCCAGACGAAGGCCGCACTCAGACAAATCACGATAATCAGAAACAGCAACGTCAATGCCGGGGCTGTGAGCATGTTCAACATCCCTGATCAGATGTAAACGGCGGACCAGCGAACGGAATAAAAACCACAGCCTCGGCAATGAAAGCACCGAGGTCGCCTTATTCATACCGCCGTGATTTACCCTCGAAGCGCTCGACGCTTTCGGCGTCGGATCCTCGCAGATCCCGGATCAAGTCTAGAACGCGCTTTCGGAAATGGCTTGGCCTATTTTGCTCCCTTCCATGCGACCAGACGTCCCGGATCAGTCGCACACCTGCACGGGCCGAATGCGCCAGCCATACGGCGTCAGCACGCTCCGCCGCACGATGTAGCAGCCGCTGTCGCCATAGTAATAGGAATCGTCATAGCTTCCGTAATACGGATAGTAGTCGTCATAATAGCCGTAGGGTCCATACAGCCCGTACCCCAGACCGACACCGATCGCTGCCGCGGCAAACGGAAATCTTCGATGCCTAAATCCGTGGTGGAAGCCGCCGTGGAAACGGTTAACGGCAAGGGTACCGCCGCGAAATCCGGCAGCCGGCAAAGCCGCCGCACGGAAACCGCCGCCGATCGCGGCGGCTCGGAAGCCGGCGCCGCCCATTCCAATTCCGCCGCTGCGGAAGCCGCCGCCGTGGAAACCGCCACCGCCATGAAAGCCACCACCGCCGCCGTGAAAGCCACCGCCACGGGCCAAAGCCGCATCCGGGACCAGCACCGCGACCGACACGGACGCGAACAAGGCGATCATCATTTTGCGTAACATCACCCATCCTCCGTGATCTTGCGTTCGAATGCTCGACGCTTTGGGTGTCGGACCCTCACAGATCCCGGCGGCAACTCTAGGACGACTTCCCGGAGGTAGCCGGGCAATTTTGCTCACATCTGCGCGACCGGACATCGCGCGGGAGGGATATCAGCAGCCGCGGCAAATGCTCTTGATCTTGCGATCGACTTCCTTGTTCTCTTCATTGATTTCAGCGTCGCCGCTCTTCTGCGGCCCCGTCGTGCTCGTTCCGGATCCCGCCCCTCTTCCCGAACCCGTCGTTACACCGCCGCCGGTGTTGACGCCGCTGCCTGATGACTGGGCGGTGCCGGCAGCGTTGGTGCCGGGCGCAGGCGGCGACGCAAGCCTGGACGAATTGGCCGCGCCGCTTGGATCTTCACCGGCATTGTTCAATCCGCCTGGGGCAGCGGGCCCGGGAGGGACGCCGCTAGTGCCTTGCGAGCCCGCACCGGCCGAACCCGCGCTCGGCGAGCCGGCGGCGCTACCACTGCTGCTACCGGCCGATGATCCGCCCGCGCTCTGAGCGAACGAAGCGACCGAGGATATCAGAATTGTGATCGCCGCAACTGCGGCCGCTACAGACACCCGCTTCATCGGAAATCTCCTTTTCGGAGCAACAACGGCGCCCCGGCCGTTGTTCCTGCCGGAACGATTTGCGATCCAGATCATTCATTCACATCCGCTCGACGCCCGGAGTGATCGCGCTTGCGCAAACTGATCGCCTTCGACGATGACACGCTCGACAAGCTCACCCAGCTTGCACGCGACCGGATGGCGACATTTCAGGAATTGGCCGACGAAGCCTTTGCGGACCTGCTCAAGAAGCACGGCATTCCCATCGACCTCAAGGACGCGCTGCGAAAGAGCGCGAGGCTTTCCAAGGACGCAACGCCGAAAACGACAAGATCGAAAACCGGAAAGGCGCCAGCATGAATTCCGACCCCGACCCATTCGAGCAAGCCCAGCGCGCCGCACGCCAGAACATTCCGGCGGAAGCCAATCCCTATCAGGATGGCAGCGACGAGCATGCGCTCTGGGCTGCCGGCCATGAAAAGGTCGCCGGCGAGCGAGCGACGAACGAGAGCGAAGGCACCTGAGCCGGAAAGCAGACCGGCACCTTCAGCCGATCTTCTTAAGCCCGTTTTTGAATCGCGGACCGTTGAGCGCGTAGAATTTTGCAGCACTTCCCATCGCCGTCACCTGCTCCGGCGTCAGTGTGCGAATGACCCGCGCGGGCGAGCCGATGATCAGGGAATATTCGGGATATTCCTTGCCTTCGGTGATGACCGATCCCGCACCGACGATGCTGCCGCGGCGTATGCGAGCGCCGTTCATGACGATCGAGCCCATTCCGACCAGCGCGTCGTCTTCGAGTGTGCAGCCGTGAAGGATGACATTGTGGCCGACGGTGCAGTTCTTGCCGATCGTCAGCGGAAAGCCGCGGTCGGTGTGGCAGGTGGAATTGTCCTGCACGTTGGAGCCTTCGCCAATCTCGATCCACTCATTGTCGCCGCGCAGCACCGCGCCGAACCACACGCTGGCCGAATTCAGAAGGCGCACCTTGCCGATCACAACGGCGGTATCGGCGATGAAATAGTTTCCGTCTCCGGGGAGTTCAGGCCCCTGTCCGTCGAGTTCGTAGATCGCCATAACAAAAAGGTCTCCGTTGCCGGAGACCTTGGCACGGCCGCTGGCGCGGGATCAAGCGAGCAGGCCGCGAACCTCAGGCCAGCACGCCGGTGGCCCGCAGCGTCATCAGGAAAAACGTGCCGGACATCAAGCTCCAGAAGCCTGAAAGCACGGTCGCCATCATCACGAATTCAAAGCGGCGGCGCTCGATCTTGGCGCCGCGCAACGTGTTGCGCATGATGATGAAGGGTGCGGCGAAAACCAGAAACGGCACGGCCGCAAACGTCTTCGGCGCCACGCCTTCCCCAAGCAGCCCGAACCCCGCCGGCCGCTCCGCCATCGCCTGATAGCCGCTGGCGAGCGCGCCTGCGAGCGCAAAGCCAATGCAAAGTGAGAACAGGGAATTCAACGCATCGGGCGACATGGCAACTTCCCCTACTCGAAAAACCGCGCCCTGCTTTCGCAAAATCGGGCGGCCGCCGCCATAGCATCCTTAAGGAAGGGTTAACAACGGGCCGCCGGGACCTCGTTTGCGCATGGCTGTCGGGGCCGGAGCTCCCGCGAAATCATGAGGAAATCACGCTCCCCATGGCATATTCGCGGGATGATTCGCCTGGCTCTTCCTCGACCGATGCTTCGTTCATGACCCTGCTTTCGACGGCCCAGCATATCGCCCGCGACACCCGCAAGGACCCGCGCTCGCACATGGTCCTGATCATGGTCGCGGTAACCATCACCGCGGGCGCCGTTGCGCTGGTCGCCTATTTGCTGTGGCCGACCTGGGTGGCGCGCCCTGCCAGCGCGCCTGACCGATTGCCGGTCAGCGTCGGCGCCACGCTCTTCAACGTACCGACGGCGGCGATCCGCCGGAAGATCCAGCGCCACTCCGGGCCGCAGGAGCGGGTCGATCTCAGTTTCGTCTTCCCGTCGCTGGAACCGCCGGATGCGCCGAAGCACGTCAGCGCCGATACGATCGAGGAGAAGGTACAGCCGATCGACCGGATATTCGTGTCGATATCGGCCCACCACGACACGCTGGCACCCGATACGCGGGTCCGCACGATCTATCCGCGCTACCTCGGGCAGGCCGCAACGCCAGTCGATGACGGTTTGACGATGCGCACGTTTCGCGACGGCTCGCCCTACGCCAACGAAGACCTGTTCTCCGCCGCGACGCCGAGCCTCAACGCGCGCTGCACACGCGACGGTCAGACGCCCGGCATGTGTCTGAGCGAGCGCCGCGTCGACGGCGCCGACCTGACGTTCCGCTTTCCGCGCAGTTGGTTGTCGCAATGGCGCGACGTTGCGAATGCGATGGATCGTCTGACGGCGCAGATGCGCGGGCCGAAGGGCTAGGCTCGGCTCCGCAGGGTGGGCAAAGGCGCGGATGCGCCATGCCCACCACGACAACTCACGCTACAAGAAAGATAGTTGGTGGGCACGCTACGCTTTGCCCACCCTACGGCGTTGCGGCGCGAAAGTGCGCCTCACCCGACGTCGGCCAGATCTTCCTCGAGGATCGCCATCTGGAACTGGAACGAGCGATCGTCGTCCTCGTCATCGACGAACAGCACGCCGATGAACTCCTCGCCGATATAGACTTCGGCGGAGTCGTCCTTTTTCGGCCGCGGCACGACACGGATCTTGGGATTGCCGAATACGCGCTTGAGATAGGCGTCGAGCTTCCTGACTTCCTGAACGTCCACGGCGGTCTCCAATCGGATTCTTTGAATTTCCGGGAGGTTTTTAGGACGAGACGGCCCAGACTACCAGTCGTAACTTCACAAATACGGCTGCGAGAAAGTGTGGAAAATCAAAGCCCGATCGCGCCGAGCATCTGATCCATGGTGCGCGACGGCTCGGCGCAGCCGGCTTCGCCGACGATCTTGGCGGGGACGCCGGCCACCGTGACGTTGTGAGGCACCGGCTTGACCACCACCGAGCCTGCGGCGATGCGCGCGCAATGGCCGATCTCGATGTTGCCGAGAATCTTTGCGCCCGCTCCGATCAGCACACCGCGCCTGATCTTCGGATGACGGTCCTCGTTCTCCTTGCCAGTGCCGCCCAGCGTGACACCGTGCAGGATCGAAACGTCGTCGTCGATCACGGCGGTCTCGCCGCAGACGAAGCCGGTCGCGTGATCGAGGAAAATGCCGCGGCCGATTCTGGCGGCGGGGTTGATGTCGGTCTGAAACACCGCCGACGAGCGGCTCTGCAGATAGTAGGCGAAATCCTTGCGGCCCTTTTGATAGAGCCAGTGCGCCAGGCGATGGGTCTGCAGCGCGTGAAAACCCTTGAAGTAGAGCAGCGGATCGATGAAGCGCGAGGTTGCGGGATCGCGGTCGTAGACCGCGACCAGATCGGCGCGGAATGCATTGCCGAGATCGGGTTCGTCGCGCAACGCCTCGTCATAGGTCTGGCGGATCAAGTCGCCCGACAGCGCCGAATGATCGAGCCGCTCGGCGAGACGATGCACCACCGAATCCTCGAGGCGCTCGTGGTGCAGCACGGTCGAATAGATGAAGGACGCGAGTTCGGGCTCGCGACGGACGATGTCCTCCGCCTCGCCCCGGACGCGGTCCCAGATCGGATCGAGCGCGGCGAGTTTCGAACCTTGCGGATTGACCTGATGGACTGCCATGATTGCTCTCGCAAATTCACTGATTTCGTTGCTATTATAGCACGGCGGGCGGACTTCTGTCCCCGGCAGGCCTCGGCAAAGTAAACCCCCGCCGAATGCCCCCTGGGGTCAGTTCAAGGTGGTCAGCGATTTCGGGAAATCAAGCCGGCCGGCGTCCGACTATTGGTGAATTTCGGCGGACCCGCCATTCGGCGGATGCTGCCCTGATGGGGGAAAGCCACACCAGCACGCAGATATTGCGGGCCCGTACCGTTGCGGACTCGCGGTCGGCCTGGATCGCCGCCATCGCCATCCCATTGATGTTGCTGACCCCCGCCCTGTGGAATGGCTACCCACTGCTCCAGTGGGATACCGGCGGCTACCTGGCACGGTGGTATGAAGGCTATCTGGTGCCCAGCCGCTCCACCACGTTCGGCCTCTATCTGCATTTCGGCGAGGATTCGAGCTTCTGGATCAACCTCGGGATCAATGCGCTGGCGACACTGTGGATCCTGCAATTGACGCTGCGCGTGCTAGGCCAGCCGCAGCCGTTGCGGCTGTTGGCCATGAGCCTGGTGCTGGTCCTGACCACCGCGCTGCCCTGGCTTGCCAGCACGCTCCTGACCGACATTTTCGCCGGCCTGTCCGTGCTGGCGCTCTTCATCCTGGTCGCGCATGGCGAGCGGACATCGATCCTGGAAAAATGCCTGCTGTTCGGCCTCACCGCTTTCGCTGCAGCAACGCACAGCGCAACGCTCGCCGTGCTGCTCGGACTATGCTGCATCGGCTGGATCGCGCGTCCGTTTTTGCGCGGGCGGATTTCCGTTGCCGGACTGATACAGGGCAGCCTCACCCTGGTTGCGGGTGCGGCGATGTTGCTGGCGACGAATTTTGCGTTGTCGGGGCAATTGGCGTGGACGCCGGGCGGCTATGGCGTCGCCTTCGCACGGATGCTGCAGGATGGCATCGTCGCACGCTATCTGCAGGATCATTGTCCGCAGCAAAAGCTGAAGCTTTGCCCCTATCGCGATCAGCTTCCGGCCACAGCCGACCAGTTCCTGTGGGGCAACAGCATGTTCAACACGCTCGGCCGCTTTCAGGGACTGAACGACGAGATGAGCTTTATCGTGCTGCATTCGCTCGCGGAGTATCCGGCCTGGCAGGCCAAGGCGGCACTGACAGCGACCGCGCAGCAACTGGTCCAGGCAGGAACCGGCGAAGGCACCAATGGCTGGCTGGGCCATACCTACGGCATCATCGAGCGCTTTCTTCCCGCACAGGTGAAGCCGATGCGCGCAGCGCAGCAACAGCGCTGGCATTTCGATTTCACCGCGATCAACCGGATTCACGTTCCCGTCGCGCTGGCGTCGATGCTGCTGGCCGCGATCCTGTTCGGCCTCGCCGTGCTGCGCCGGCCGTTCGACGATCTCACTTTGCTCGCCGGCACGGTCACGTTCGCCCTGCTCGGCAATGCGTTCATCTGCGCCGTGATATCAGGCCCGCATGATCGTTACGGCGCCCGCATGGCGTGGCTTGCGACCACGGTGCTGCTGATCGCGGCGATCAGGCATTTCACCGGTGACGACGCATCGCGCGATCGCTCATTGCCGGCGTGACAGGAAGTCGGTGACGCCGGTCTTGTAGACCTTGTCGCCGACCGCGCGCATGTGATCGCGGTTCGGAATGTCGAGCACCTCGGCGCCCGGAATGATTTTCCCCAATGCGGCCGCGGAGCCCGCGATTTCGTCTTTGGTGCCGACCGCGATCAGGACCGGCACGCCGATCCCGGCGGCTTCATCCGCTGTCATCAGCCGCCGCGAACCGCGCAGGCAGGCGGCAAGCGCGCGGCGGTCGGAGCGGGTCTGGTCGGCGAAGGCGCGAAACGTCCGTCCGACCGGGTCGGTAACGTCCTCCAGTGACGGCGCTTCCAGCGCTATGACCACGTTTTCGCCGGGGCCGCCGCCCTCGATCAGCCCGATCCCGATGCCGCCGAGGATCGCCGAGCGCAGCCGGTGCGGCTGTTCGCGCGCCAATATCGCCGTCATGCGCGATCCCAGCGAATAGCCCATGATGTCGGCGCGCTCGATTCCCAGATGATCCAGCAGCGCGATGATGTCATTTGCCATGATCGCAATTTCGTAATCAGCGGAATCGTAGAGCTTTTCGGAGTCGCCGTGGCCGCGATTGTCGAGCGCGATCACGCGGCGGCCATCTTTCTTCAGATCGGAAACCCAGGTCGGATAGATCCAGTTGACGTTCTTGCTGGAGGCAAAGCCGTGCACGAGAACGATCGGATCGCCCTCGCCTTCGTCGAGATAGGCAATTTCGACAGCGCCGTTGTGAAAACTCGGCATCATCAGTTCCATGTTTTGGGGATCGGAATGGGCGACCTTGCAATGACAGCAAGTCTAGCCCTGCGCGACAGTGCCCGCCAGAGCCGGGCCGGACGGCAAGCCTGCCGCCTGCCGTCTTAATCGCCGCGCCTTCTTGCGACGCAGCCATGCTTCGGTGGCCCGCTCGGTGGTCGCCTTGATCGACGACAGAAAGCCGAACAACGCCAATAGCGCGCCGAACACCCACATCGTCAGATTGAACGTCCCGGCAGCCAGCAGCAGCGCGCCGCGGCCGAGCACCCTCAGAATCGCACGGGTCTGGCCGCCCTTGGATTCTGCAAGCCGTGCGGCGCGCGCGACGTCCTTCGGACCTTGCGCGATGCGCAGCGTATCGAGCGCCCCGCGCGTGCCGGCCTTTTCGCCGACGCGTCCGACGTCTTTCGCGAGCCGCACCAACGCGCCGGCCTTCTCGGCGCGAAACGCCGCCTTGATCGCGCTCATGGTCTCGCCGGGCCGCAGCACCGAGCCCTTCGCGACCGCCTGCTGCAGGACGGGCGCATCGACGACCTCGCGCGCCGAGCGGCCGGCCCATCGCGTCAGCCCCTCGCCCAGCCGCCCGACCTTGCGGGCATCCTTGACCATGGAAAGACCGGCGCGCAACGGCCCCATGCCCCCGACGGAGACGTAGGTCGCGGCGGTCACCGCGAGGCCCACGGTCGCCAGGCCCAGCACCAGCCGGTCCGTCTCCTCGCCCGTCGCCAGGTGCTTGCCCTCGCGGACGACGTCCCTGATGTCGCCGAACACGAAGAGATCGCCGGCGACCGTGCCCGACAGACTCGCGACGTCGTCGGCGTTGCCGGTCACCAGACCAGTGGCAAAGCGTTTGGCAAAATGCGATGCCGAACCTGCGTGAGTAACGGCATCGCTGACGCGCTTCGACAGTTCGTCGCTGATGGCAATGCCTTTATCGCGGGCAAGTTCGACGAAGCTGTTGGCGAGATCCGAATCGCCCTCCGCGAGCGCCGCCTCGATATGGTCGGCGACCAGCGCCTGGTTGCTCCGCAGGGCGGAATTGATCTGGATATCGGACAGCGCCGCGGGGTCGTCCTGCGCCGCCAGAATGGCGCCGGCCTCGCGGGCGTGCGGCCACAGCGCCGCGCATACCGCCACGCTGAGCGCCAAGCACCCTAACGCCGCTGCCAGAGCCGAACCGAGCCGCAACCGCCTCATCCAAAAAGTCCAATGTTTTCGTCTTTCTCAAGATGGTATGCCGTTTTTAAGACACAACCGCCCCGACGAAAGAAGGGCTTTTCTCCGACGACAAGATTGTGTCGAATTTGCATGAGCAAATATGCGGCGGGGACCTCCAGGAATCGCTGAAGAACGGCTCTAGGAATCATCGGCACCCCCCACTATGGTGCGCGGCATTTCGAAGCTGCCGCGTCGTGTTGATTGCGTCCGCCCATCGTTGCTATCCAAGGTGAAACTGATGTCCGACCATGTCGTCCCGCATTTCCATAACGACGCCGGAGTCTCGGTAATCGAGATCGGCTCGCAGGAATTCATGTGCGTGGGCGCCAACCCGCCGTTCGACCATCCGCACGTGTTTCTCGACCTCGGCAACGACAACGAGATCATCTGCCCCTATTGCTCGACGCTATACCGCTTCGCCGCCGACCTCGCCGCGGGCGAGGCCCGCCCGCCCGAATGCGTCCTGAAGGACAAGGTCGCCTGACCTTTCGGTGGCTGCCGCGCGCACCATCATCGTTGCTGGTGCCGGGATCGGGGGGCTGACGGCAGCGCTTTCGCTCGCCGCGAAAGGCTTTCGCGTCATCGTTCTGGAGAAGGCCGAACGGCTGGAGGAAGCCGGCGCCGGCCTGCAGCTTTCGCCCAACGCCAGCCGGATCCTGGTCGACCTTGGCCTGCGATCGCGGCTTGCGCCGCGTGCCGTGACGCCCGAAGCCATCAACATCATGAGCGCGCGCGCGGGCGGCGAGATCGCCCGCCTGCCGCTTGGCGAGGCCGCCAGCCTTCGCGCCGGCGCGCCCTATTGGGTGATGCACCGCGCCGACCTGCAAGCCGCCCTGCAGGCCCAGGTCAACGACCATCCGGACATCGACCTGCGGCTCGGCTGCCAGTTCGAGGACGTGACCTCGCACGCCAGGGGGCTCACCGTGGTTCAGCGCCGCGGCAATGCGCGGCAGCAGGAGCTGGCGGTGGCGCTGGTCGGCGCCGACGGCATCTGGTCGGCGGTGCGGAACCATTTGTTCCCTGAGGTGCAACCGCAATTTTCCGGCCTGATCGCCTGGCGCGGAACTCTCGATGCGACGACGCTGCCGCGCGAATACACCGCGCCGCGGGTACAGCTCTGGATGGGGCCGGACGCGCATCTGGTCGCCTACCCGATCTCGGCGGCGCGGCAGATCAACGTGGTCGCGATCGTGCCGGGAACCTGGAACAGGCCGGGCTGGAGCGTCCCCGGCGACGCCAACGAACTCAAGAGCGCGTTCGCCTCGCAGGACTGGCCCGCGATGGCGCGGATGCTGATCGGCGCCGTCGACGGCTGGCGGCGATGGGCGCTGTTCACGCTGCCCGATCTCGGCGAATGGACGGACGGCGCGGTCGCGCTGCTCGGCGACGCTGCGCATGCGATGCTGCCGTTTGCCGCTCAAGGTGCGGGAATGGCGATCGAGGACGCCGCCGTGCTCGCCAAGTGCCTGAGCGAAAGCCCGGGCGACAATATCGCGGGCATCCCGGCAGCCCTGAAGCGCTATGGCCGGCAGCGGCGCGGCCGCGTGCTGCGCGTGCAGCGCGCGGCGCGGCAACAGGGGCGCATCTACCATCTCACCGGACCGCTGGCGCTGGCGCGCGACCTCGCCATCAAGGCGATGGGCCCACAGCGCATGCTGGCGCGGCAGGACTGGATTTATGATTGGCGGGTGTGAGCTGGGAAATCCCGTAGCCCGGTTCGCTTAGTTTGCCGCGCGGCTGGCCTTCGAACGGCCGCCCTTGGCGGCGGGAGCCGGCGCGATCGACGGCGGGACCGGCGCCGGCCTGGCTTCCGGTTTCGATTCCTGGCACCTGTTCTTCTGCCAGGCCTCATCGGCCAGCTTCGACTGGCCGCGCAACGCAATGTAGTCATTGCGATAGGCCATCTCCGCCACCACGGGGCCGGCAACGCCGGTTTCGGCCTTCCTCATCAGCCCCTGCAATTCCGCGGTGCGGGCGGCAAGGCTCTTGCGCTCCGGCTCGAGCTGCTTGCAATCGTAGAGATCGTACTTGGCGGGGTCGGCGAAGGCCGGGGAAATGGCGTCGCTCATCCCGGCGCAGCCGGACAGGCTGGCTCCGAGCGCAACCAGCGCCAGCGCGGCAAGGCAGCGCTTGAATGACCGGCAGTGGGGCGGCGGTTTCGGCATCGGACCTTCGTTAAGCGGATAATGTTGAGATTGGCTAAAACAGGCACAAGTGTCCGCATTGAGGCTTTGCTTTGGCAGACGTGCTCGCTTAAAGCAAAGGATGCGTTGGGCCGGGGAACATGCCAATTCCACTTCTCCGGTAAACGCGCTAAGTATCTGATCTCCTGAGACTAAGCGGACGTGGCGGAACTGGTAGACGCAAGGGACTTAAAATCCCTCGATGGCAACGTCGTGTGGGTTCGAGTCCCACCGCCCGCACCATGCTTCGCCCTGACGGGCTTCGCGTGGCCGCCACGCCCGAGTCCGTCAGGTCGAAGGGTGTCCGGCGTCGCTTGAGCAAAGCGAAAGCGTAGACGGACTGGGGACTGGGGGATCACATTGCCGCAAATCGGTCTTTTCGAAATGCGCCGGCTCGAGATGCTGAGCAACACCATCTTCGGCGTTGCCATGACGCTGCTCGCCTATGACCTGCCAAAGGCCTCCAGCTTCAAGCAAGCGCCCGACTGGCACGACCTGATGCGCATTTATGCGCAACCAGTCATCGCGCTGATGATCAGCTTCATCGTCGCCGGCATGTTCTGGTTCAGCCATCACCGCCGGCTCGCGGTTGCCCCGGAAGGCGGCCGAGGCGTGGTGTTCCTCAATCTGTTTTTCCTGCTCTCGATCATCATCCTGCCGGTGACGAACGGACTCTACGGCGCCTACCGGCTCGACGGCGTGCTGGCTGTTCTCTACGGATTTCATCTGACCATCATCGCGGTGCTGAACGCGGTGCTATGGGTTCTTGCGCTCAGGGGCCGCAGTGATCCGCATTTAATGGCGACAGCGCTGTTTCCGGTGTTCGTGTTCGTCCTCGGGACGACTATGGCGTTGATAGCCCCGCGAATTGCGCAGTTCGTCTGGTGCCTGGCTTTCCTGGCGCCGCTGGCGGGCTGGATCGCCGCACGCCGCGCTGGCTCGGGTGATATGAATTGAACGCTTCTGCGACGGCGTGACCAGTGGAGGTGCTCCACCCGTAGCCCATGCCCGCATCGGCGTTTTTCTAAGAACGGCGGCCGGAGGCCGCCTATGCCTCCCCGCAAGCAGCAGAGGGACGACCGTTTCGATACGGGCGGCGACGGAATCTCATCACGTCAGGGGCCGACGCGAAACCTTCGCCTCAGTCACCGTCAGCAACCGGCTCGCCTCTTCGGCAATCGTCCGCTCCATGTTTTCCTGAAACTCCTTGCGCGGCAGGCCCGGCGCGATCGGCGGGAGGAACGACAGCGTGATGGTCCCTGAATGCATCATCAGGGTCTTCTTGTCCCAGAACAGGCCGGAATTGCATGCGGCCGGCACGACTGATACGTCGAGGTTCGTGTACAGGGCGGAAATGCCGGCCGACTGGAACCTCACAGGTTCGTCGATCGTTTGGCGCGTGCCTTGCGGAAACAACAGCACCTTGCGCCCCTCGCCGACCGCGCGCCTTGCCTCATCGACCATCTGGCGCAGCGCCTGGCGGCCCGCCGACCGGTCGACCAGGATCATCGGATATCGCTCCAGAAACCAGCCGACGAGCGGCAGCTTCCTCAACTCCTTCTTGGCAACGATGCTGGCGTCCGGAAAGATCACGCAGAGCGCCGCGGTCTCCCACAGCGATTGATGATTACAGGCGATGATGCAGGGTCCGTCGGGAACGTGCTCGCGCCCCTCGACACGATAATCCAGCCCCACCACGTACTTCATCAGGAACATGATGCCGTTGGCCCACACCTGGGAGACCGCGCGGACCGTCGGGCTGCTCGCCTTGAACAGCGCCATGAACGGCACTGATAGCGAAATGACGAGCGTCAGGATCACCACGGCGGCATCGAATAGAATCGACCTCAGATAATGCAAACGACCGTCCCCTCGGGCCTCCATGCGGCTTCCAATACAGCACTTTTCCCGGGTTGCACAATTCCGCCGACCCCGCTGAAATATGCTCACCATGGATTGGCCCGATTGCCCCTCCAGGATCGCCCCATGCCGGCATCAGAACAAATCACCATCGCGCCGCATCTCACCTTCGATGCCATTGCCGCCGGCACGCCCGGGGCGCCGCTGGTCCTGCTGCTGCACGGCTTTGCGGAATCGATGCATTGCTGGCGCGCGCAGGTCGCTTGCCTCGGCGACATGGGCTATCGCGCCATTGCGCCGAGCCAGCGCGGCTATTCGCCGGGCGCCCGGCCCGATCCACGCGAGTTTTCGCACTATTGGATCGACCGCCTGATGGACGACGCCATGGCGATCGTGGCCGCCGCTGGCTATGGCGAGGCGCGCTTTCATCTCGCCGGCCATGACTGGGGCGGCAGCATCGCCTGGGGCATCGCCGACCGCCACCACGAGCGGCTGGCCTCGCTCACCATTCTCTCGCGGCCGCATCCGAACGCGTTCAATCGCGCGCTGATGGGCGACGGCGAGCAGGCGCAGCGTTCAAAGCACCACAAGGCGTTTCTGGAACCGGATGCTGCCGATGTCGTGCTGGCTGACGACGCCAGATGGCTGCGCCAGCGTCTGACCGCCAATGGCGTCCCTGCGGACGCGATCGAGAGGCATCTCGCCGTGCTCGGCAACAAGGATGCGATGGAAGCGGCGCTCGCCTGGTATCGTGCCCGCGGCGCGATCCGCGGGCCGCTCGGCCCGATCCGCGTGCCGACGCTTTATATCTGGGGCGATGCCGACGACACCGTCGGCCGCGCCGCCGCTGAAGGCACGGTCGATTTCATCGCCGCCCCCTATCGTTTCGAGGTGCTTCCCGGCGTCGGGCATTTCGCGGCGGATCAGGCGCCGGAACGTGTATGCGAATTAATGCTGGAACATGTCGCAGCACATCCAGCCTGAGGAACGCACTGCCGGTCAAAATGTTGTCGTGCAGCAAAATGGAGCGCTGACGACATGCCGAGCGAACAACATCCCGAAAAGTCGAAATCTACGGCGAGCAAGCCGGCGCGGGATCGGCGTTCCCCTTCGCCTCAACATCCGCAAATCCGCTCCCCACTGTTGAATGACGGGCTGGAACTGCTGCACGACAGCCGCTGCTGACGTCGCCGTCATTGCCTGCGACAAACGCGAAGCGTTTGCGCGCAAGGGAGCGCCAGCGACGACTTGCCCGCCGAAGCTCAAAGAGCGAAGGCGGACAGATCGCTTGCGCTTGCAATGATGGGAGGGAGCGAGAACGTCATCACGCGCTGGCGGCAAATTCCTGATGCCGGCCGGGCGCGGCGTCGAACAATGCCCTGGTGTACTCGTGCTGGGGCGCGGCAAAAACCTCCGCCGTGGCGCCCTGTTCGACAATCACTCCGCGCTGCATGACCGCGATCCGGTCACAAACCTGGGCCGCTACCCGCAGATCGTGGGTGATGAACAGCACCGCCAAATTAAACTTGCGGCGCACCTCATCCAGAAGCTTCAGCACCTGATCCTGCACGGAGACGTCGAGCGCCGATACCGGCTCGTCGCCGATCAGCAATTCAGGCTCCATCGCCAGCGCCCGCGCAATACAGATCCGCTGGCGCTGGCCGCCGGAGAACTGATGCGGGAAGCGATCGATCGCAGCCGGCGGCAGATGCACCACGGCCATCAGGTCGCGCGCGCGCTGCAACGCCTCCTTGCGGCTGAGGCCAAAATTCATCGGGCCCTCGATGATCGCCTCGCCGACCGTGCGGCGCGGATTGAGCGATCGGTACGGGTCCTGGAAGATGAACTGAATGCGCCGGCGCATCGGGCGGAATTTCGCTTCCCGCATCGCCGCGATATCGACGCCGTCGATCTTGATGCCGCCGGCTGAGGTATCGACCAGCCGCGCGACGCAGCGCGCCACCGTCGATTTGCCGGAGCCGGATTCGCCGACAATGCCCAGCGTTTCGCCGCGCCGGATCGTCAGCGAGACGTCCTTGACCGCGGCGACCACGCGCGCCTTTGGTTGGAACAGCGAGCGCTTGCCATAGGTCTTGAAAAGATTCTCGGTCTGCAGAACCACCGGACCCGTCACCGGCGACCGCTTCGGCGGCGTCATGCTCGGCACCGCGGCCAGCAGCATCTTGGTATAGTCCTCGCGCGGATTCCGCAGCAGCTCTTCGCAGGGGCCCTGCTCCACGATCCGGCCCATCTGCATCACCACGACACGGTCGGCGATCTCGGAGACGACGCCGAAATCATGGGTGATGAACAGCACGCCGGTTTTGGTGCGCCCCTGCATTTCCCGCACGAGCTTGAGGATCTGCGCCTGCGTGGTGACGTCGAGCGCCGTGGTCGGCTCGTCGGCAATCAGCAGCGCCGGATCGAGCACCAGCGCCGCCGCGATCATGATCCGCTGGCGCTGGCCGCCGGAGAGCTGGTGCGGATAGGCGTCGATCATCTGTTCGGGATCGGGCAAATGCACCGCGCGCATGATCTCGAGCACGCGCGCGCGCTGCTCCTTCTGGTCCAGGCTGGTGTGGATCTCCAGCACTTCGCGGATCTGGTCGCCGACCCGCTCGACCGGATTGAGCGCGGTCATCGGCTCCTGGAACACCATGGCCATGCGGGTGCCGCGGATCGCACGCAACTCGGTGTCGGATTTGGTGAGCAGTTGATCGCCCTGCAGCCGGATCGATCCGCTCTCGACCTGCATCGCCCCCTTCGGCAGCAGGCCCATGACGGCCTGCGCCGTCACCGACTTGCCGGAGCCGGATTCGCCGACCACGCAGACGATCTCGTCGGCACCGACGGTCAGGTTGATGCCCTGCACCGCATGCGTCCTGTCGCCTCCGTTGATGGCGACCGAAAGATTCGAGACTTCGAGGACAGTGTTGCTCACATCACACCCGCTTCGCCATCTTGGGATCGAGCGTATCGCGCAAGCCGTCGCCAAGAACGTTGACGGCGAGGATCGTGAGCGCAAGGCACACACCGGGATAGATGATATTGTGCGGATAGAGGCTGAAGACCTGCCGGCCCTCGGCCATGATGTTGCCCCAGGTCGGCACCTCCGGCGGCACGCCGATGCCGAGGAACGACAGGATGGCCTCGATCAGAATGGCCGACGCGCAAATGAAGGTGCCCTGCACGATCATGGGCGCGATCGTGTTGGGCAACACATGCCGCCACAGCAGTTTCGGGGTAGAGGTGCCGAGCGTCACCGCCGCCTCGACATAGGGCTCCTCGCGCACACTGAGCACGATAGAGCGCACGAGCCGGACCACGCCCGGAATCTGCGGAACCGTGATGGCGATGATCACCGTCCACACGCTGGAACGGAAAAGCGACACCATGGCGATCGCCAGCAGAATGGCCGGAATTGCCATCAACCCGTCCATGATCCGCATGATGACGGCGTCGAGCATGCGGAAGAAGCCGGCGAGCAGACCGATGAACAGGCCACAGGCGACGCTGATCAGCGCCACCGAGATGCCGACAAAAAGCGAGACGCGCGCGCCATAGACCACGCGGCTGTAGACGTCACGTCCGAGGCTGTCCGTGCCGAACTTGGCGATCATCTTGATGCGTTCGCCGGTATCCGTCCGCATCGTGATTTCGGCGCCGGGGACCTTGTTTCGTGCGATCGGGCTGATCGCCGTCGGATCGATGGTTCCGAGCGAGGGTGCCAACAACCCCATCAGCAATACGATCGTAATGACGGCGGTGCCGAACACCACGCCCGGGTTGCGCAGCAATTTGCGATACGCGGCGGGCTTGACCGGGCTCGCCGGCAGCACGGGTTCGAGGATCGTCGCGTCGGCCATCAGTAGCGGATCCTTGGATCGAGGATTGTGTAAACCATATCAACCGCAAGGTTGATCATGACGTAGACGAACGAAAACAGCAGAATGACCGCCTGGATCGTCGGATAATCGCGCGCCAGCACCGCATCCACCGTGAGCCTGCCAAGGCCGGGGATCGTGAACACGCTCTCGGTAACGACGACGCCGCCGATCAGGAGCGCCACGCCAAGTCCGATCACCGTGACGATCGGGACGGCGGCATTGCGCAGCGCATGACGGAACAGCACCTTTCGCTCGGATTGTCCCTTGGCCCGCGCGGTGCGGATATAGTCTTCCGACAGCACTTCCAGCACGCTGGTGCGCGTCATGCGCGCGATCAGCGCGATATAAATCACCGACAAGGTCACCGACGGCAGGATCAGCCGCTGCACCCAGCCGCCAACCCCCTCCGAGATTCGCTGATAGCCCTGCACCGGCAGCCAGTTCAAATAGACCGCGAACAAATAGATCAGGAGGTAGCCGATCACGAACACGGGCACGGAAAAGCCGAGCACCGAAAAGCCCATTACGATGCGGTCGATCCACGAACCGTGCCGGTGCGCTGCCAGCACGCCGAGCGGAACGGCGACGAACACCGCGATCAGGATCGTGAACAGAGCGAGCGACAGGGTCGGCTCGATGCGTTCGCCGATAAGCGCGGCCACCGTCTTCTTGAAGAAGAAGCTCTCGCCGAAATTACCGGTCAGCACCCGGCCCGACCAGATCACGAACTGCTCGATCATCGGCCGGTCGAGGCCGAGTTGGCTGCGGATCTGCGCCACCTGTTCGGTGGTGGCGTTGTCGCCGGCGATGATCGCCGCGGGATCGGAAGGTGTCAGGCGCAGCATCAGGAAGATGAAAACCGCAACCACTAGCATCACGGGGATCGTGCCGAGCAATCGGCGAAAGAGATAGCCATACATCGACATGGACGCGCGATCCTCAAAAAGAGAACGGGCGGCGGCGAACCGCCGCCCGCCCTCGTTGCGTTACTTGGTGATTTCCACGTTCCAGAAAACCGGAATCGGTGAAATCACGTAGCCCTTGACGTTCTTGCGCATCGCCGCCGGCTGGACGTACTCGCCAACCGGAATCTCCGGCGTAAACTCGATCACGCGGAGCTGCACGGCTTCGGCAATCGCCTTCTGCTTGGCGGGATCGGTCTCGCGCGCGAAATCGTCACGCAGCTTCTCCAGTTGCGCATCGCAGGGCCAGCCGAACGACGCCTTTTCGCAAGACGCGTTCACATAGGCCGTCGAGATCGGGTTCATCACGTCGGCGGCGACCCAGGCCGTGAGGAAGGCGTTCCAGCCGCCCGCTTCCGGCGGGTCCTTCTTGGCGCGGCGTGCGACCAGCGTCTGCCAATCCATCGACTGCATGTCGACCTTGAAGCCTGCCTTCTCCATCAGCGATTTCGCCACCGGAGCCAGGTTGGTCAGGGCCTTGAGGTCGGTGGAGTGCATCAGCACCACCGGCGTGCCGTCATAGCCGGCTTCCTTCAACAGCTCCTGCGCCTTCTTGCTGTTGGAGGTCAGCAGCCCGTCCATTCCCTTGGTGGTGGCGAACGGCGTGTCGCAGATGAACAGCGCCTTGCACGGCTTGATGTAGTTCTCGTCGCCGATGGTCGCCATCAGGAAGTCTTCCTGGTTGAAGGCATACCAAAGCGCGTGTCGGATCTTCGGATTGTCGAAGGGCTTGTGCAGGGTATTGGGGCGGAAGACGTACTGCGTTTTCGCCGCCTCCACGATATTAACGTTCGGATCCTTCTTCAGGGTGGGAAGCAGGTCGTGGCTGGGCTGCTCGACGTAGTCGATCTCGCCCTTGGAAAGCGCGTTGACCGCCTGCTGCGCGTCGGAAATGGCGCGCCATTCGACGCGATCCACCTTCGCGACCTTGCCGCCCGCGAGACCGGAGGCGGGCTCGGAGCGCGGCTTGTACTTGTCGAACTTGACGTAAACGGTCTTGTCGCCGGGCTTCCATTCATCCTTGACGAAGACGAAGGGCCCCGATCCCGTAAAATCCTCGATCTGCTTATTGGGATCGGTGTCGGCGACGCGCTTGGGCATCATGAACGGCACGTTGGACGACGGTTTTGACAGGCCAAGCAGCACGAGGCCGGTCGGTTCCTTGAGCTTGATGGTGAAAGTTTTGGCATCGACCGCGTCGATGGAGTCGACGAAGGACATCATCTTCTGACCGAGCGAGTCCTTGACTGCCCAGCGCTTGATCGAAGCGATACAGTCTTCCGATGTCACTGGCTTGCCGTCGTGCCACAACAGGCCTTCGCGCAACGTGAAAGTGTAGGTCTTCTTGTCGGCCGAGGTGTCGTACTTCTCGACCATCTGCGGCTTGATCTCGCCCTTTTCATCCTGCGCGAGCAGCGTGTCGTAGATCATGTAGCCGTGGTTGCGGACGATGTAGGCCGTGGTCCAGATCGGATCCAGTATCTTCAGATCCGAGTGCATGACGGCGCGCAACGTGGTCTGCGCTGGCGCAGGCGCTGCCATGGCCACGAGGCTGCCGACACAAGTCGCAGCAAGAATTGCTTTTTTCAACGTGTTCATTCCTTCACCTCCGTTGTCGTCTCGACGCCCGAATGCCCATTGTTCGGGCCCCTGCCCGGTTTCTGACCGGACTATAGGGTCGATATTCAGCTTCACAACACCTTTTGACCCGACGACACTGGTGACGCCGGCGCTCAGGCAGAAATCAGGACAGCCCTCCGGACAGGTCCTTTCGCGGCCGGCTTGCGCCCGCCGCCGGATGGATTGCGGTCCCGGTTTAGCTCCGCCAACACGCCTCCTCAAAAACCTACAATCAAAAATGATGCCAGAATTCCCGTTGCCCCGACCTCGCGCCGGGAAAGCCGGAAGGCGCCATGTTTTCCCTTTACAAATTCGCCGGCGGTCCTTCTCGTAAAGGGTCCACACCGAACCCAAACATTCCGGCCTAACCGGGAGCATCCAAATGAATCCTGCCAACCTTCCCTTTGATTCCGACTCCATGCTGCAGGGTTTGCGGGCCTGGGTGGAATGCGAAAGCCCCACCTGGGATGCGCGTGCGGTCGATCGCATGCTCGATCTTGCGGCGCGCGAAATGGCCATTATGGGTGCGACCATCGAACGCATCTCCGGACGGCAGGGTTTTGCCGGCTGCGTTCGCGCGCGCTTCCCTCACCCGAAGCAGGGCGAGCCTGGAATCCTGATCGCGGGCCATCTCGATACCGTCCATCCGGTCGGCACGCTGGAAAAACTGGCATGGCGGCGCGAAGGCAACAAGTGCTACGGCCCGGGCATCTTCGACATGAAGGGTGGCAACTACCTCACCCTCGAAGCCATCCGGCAACTGGCCCGCGCCGCGTTCACGACGCCGCTGCCGATCACCGTGCTGTTCACGCCGGACGAAGAGGTCGGTACGCCGTCGACCCGCGACATCATCGAAGCCGAGGCCGCCCGCAACAAATATGTGCTGGTGCCGGAGCCGGGCCGCGCCAACAACGGCGTGGTCACCGGGAGATATGCCATTGCCCGCTTCAATCTCGAAGCCATCGGCAAGCCGAGCCATGCCGGCGCCACGCTCTCATCGGGCCGCTCCGCTATCCGCGAGATGGCACGCCAGATTATCACTATCGACGGCATGACGACCGAAGATTGCACCTTCTCGGTCGGCATCGTGCATGGCGGCCAATGGGTCAATTGCGTCGCCACCACCTGCACCGGCGAGGCGCTCAGCATGGCCAAGCGACAGGCCGACCTCGATCGCGGCGTCGAACGGATGCTCGCGCTTTCCGGGAGCAGCAATGACGTCACGTTCAAGGTCACCCGTGGTGTGACCCGGCCGGTGTGGGAACCCGATGCCGGCACGATGGCGCTCTACGAACACGCGCGCAGCGTGGCCGGGCAAATGGGCGTCGAGCTCCCGCACGGCAGCGCCGGTGGCGGCTCCGACGGCAATTTTACGGGCGCGATGGGCATTCCTACCCTTGATGGCCTGGGTGTTCGTGGCGCCGACGCTCATACTCTCAACGAACATATCGAGGTCGACAGCCTCGCCGAGCGTGGCCGTTTGATGGCGGGTTTGCTGGCGACACTGACGTGAGCCACGCGCAGCAAGCCGCGGCTTGGATTGCTTCCGCCTTCGCTCGTTGAGTTACGGCGAACAAGTCGCTTCGCTCGCAAGGACGGTGGGGCGGCATGCAAAACGGAATTGCTCCACGGCTTGCGCTTGCCACGATGTCACGCTTAACGTCCACCCAACGAAAAGCATTGGCCGAGACACTTAATGACCCGCATCGCCGTTGGCGCCTTTCTGCACGAGACCAACACCTTCGCGCCAACCAAGGCGACCTATGAAGATTTCGTTCACGGCGGCGGCTGGCCGTCGATGGCGCATGGCGCCGATGTCCTCAAGGTGATGCGCAAGATCAATGTCGGCCTCGCCGGATTCGTCGAGGCGGCCGAAGCCAATGGCTGGGAGCTGGTCCCGACTATCTCGGCTGCCGCCAGCCCATCGGCGCATGTCACCAAGGATGCCTTCGAACGCGTCATGAAGGCGATGGTCGACGGCATCGCTGCGGCGGGACCGATCGACGCCGTCTATCTCGATCTGCACGGCGCCATGGTGACCGAACACCATGACGACGGCGAAGGCGAAACGCTTGCCCGCGTCCGCAAGGTGATCGGCAAAGACCTGCCGCTGGTCGTGAGCCTCGACCTCCATGCCAACGTCTCGCCCGAGATGATGGCGCATGCGGATGCACTCATTGCCTACCGCACCTATCCCCATATCGACATGGCCGACACCGGGCGTGCCTGTGCAAGACACCTCGCGCTGATGCTGAAGACGAAGGCGCGCTTTGCAAAAGCGTTCCGGCAACTGCCGTTCCTGATCCCGATCTCCTGGCAATGCACCAACGACCAGCCGACCAAGGGCATCTATCAAAAGCTCGCGGCGCTCGAAAGCGACGCGGTGCCGACGCTGTCCTTTGCGCCGGGCTTTCCGGCTGCGGATTTCCAGGATTGCGGGCCGAGCCTGTTTGCCTATGGAAGGACGCAAGCCGATGCCGATGCAGCCGCCGACAAATTGGTGGCGCTGGTCGAAAGCCACGAAGACGATTTCGACGGCCGCATCTATTCGCCCGATGACGGCGTGCGTCTCGCCATGGAGCTTGCAAAATCGGCAACCAGGCCGATCGTCATCGCCGACACCCAGGACAATCCCGGCGCCGGCGGCGATTCCGACACCACGGGCATGCTGCGCGCGCTGGTGCGCAACAGGGCGTCCGGCGCCGCCACCGGCGTGATCTACGATCCGGAGTCGGCCAGGGCCGCGCACGCGGCCGGCGTCGGCGCCACGGTCACGCTGGATCTCGGCGGCAAGTCCGGCATTCCCGGCGACGCGCCATACAAGGAAAGCTTCGTTGTCGAGAAGCTGTCGGACGGAAAGTTCGTGGCGACCGGCCCCTACTACGGCGGACGCGACATGGACATGGGACTGTCGGCCTGCCTGCGCATTGGTAACGTCCGCGTGGTCGTCGGCTCCTACAAGGCGCAGCTCGCGGACCAGTCGATGTACCGCTATGTCGGCATCGAGCCGACCGAGCAGAAAATCCTGGTCAACAAGAGCTCGGTGCATTTCCGCGCTGATTTCGAACCGATCGCCGAAAAATTGCTGATCTGCGCCGCGCCCGGCGCGATGCCCGCCGATACGGCGGCGCTGCCCTGGACACGGCTGCGTCCGGGCATCCGCATCAAGCCCAACGGCCCTGCCTTCACCCCATCCGCCCAATCTCGCTCAACATCTCCAGTCACGGGATAACAGACATGCCCACCATCGACCGCATCGACGGCTATGCCGAAGAACTCACCGCCATCAGACGCGATCTGCATGCCCATCCCGAGATCGGCTTCGAGGAAGTGCGTACCTCCGGCATTGTCGCGGAGAAGCTGAAGGGATGGGGCATTGAGGTGCATCGCGGCCTCGGCGGCACCGGCGTGATCGGCGTGCTCAAGGGCAAGGGCAATGGCGGCAAGCGCATCGGCTTGCGCGCCGACATGGACGCGCTGCCGATGGAAGAGAACACCAACCTGAAATGGCGCTCGACCATTCCCGGCCGCTTCCACGGCTGCGGCCATGACGGCCACACCACCATGCTGCTCGGCACCGCGCGCTATCTGGCGGAGACGAAGAATTTCGACGGCACCGTACATTTCATCTTCCAGCCCGCCGAGGAAGGCCTCGGCGGCGCGCGCGCCATGATCAAGGACGGCCTGTTTGAGAAATTTCCCTGCGACGAAGTTTACGGGCTGCACAACGCGCCAGACCTGAACCACGGTGAGATCGCGATCCTGCCGGGCCCGGCGATGGCCGGCGCCGACTTCTTCGACATCGCCATCCAGGGCTACGGCGCGCATGGCGCGATGCCGGAACGTTCCAAGGACGCGGTGGTGATCGCGACCACGCTGGCGCAGGCGCTGCAGACCATTGTCAGCCGCAACGTCGATCCCCTGAAGGCGGCGGTGCTGTCGATCACCCAGATTCACGCGGGCTCCGCCTATAATGTAATTCCCGGCGACGCCAAGCTGTGCGGCACGGTACGCGCGTTCGACGACGGCGTGCGCGCGCTGATCCGTGAACGCATGCGCGCGATCAGCGCCGGCATTGCCGCGACCTTCCAGTGCGAAATATCCGTCGATATCCGCGATGGTTTCAGCGTGCTGGTCAACGAGGAGGAGCAGTCCAGGGTGGTCGAGGCGGTGGCGAAGACCGTGGTCGATCCGGCCAATGTGTTCACGCGCTCGACGCCGAAGATGGGAAGCGAGGATTTCGCCGACATGATGCAGGTGGTGCCCGGCGCCTATTTCTGGATCGGCCATGACGGCTCGGTGCCGGTGCACAATCCCGGCTATTTCCTCGACGACAAGATCCTGCCGATCGGCGCCAGCATGTTCGCCCGCATCATTGAAACCCGTTTGCCGGTAGGTTCGCATGCATAAACCAGCCGCCGAAGAAGAGATCACCTCGCTGCACGACCTTTCCGCGACTGACCTGATCGCGGGCTATCGCGCCAAGCAGTTCTCGCCGTCGGAAGTGCTGGAGGAAGTGATTGAGCATGTCGCGGCGTGGGAGCCGCACATCAAGGCGCTCTATCTGTTCGATCCCGACGGCGCGCGCGCCGCCGCGAAGGCCTCGACCGACCGCTGGCAGAGGGGCGAGCCCGCGGGCACGCTCGACGGCATTCCGGTCACCATCAAGGACAATATCGCCACCAAAGGTCAGCCGATCCCGCTGGGTGCCGCCAGTGTCAAGCTTATACCGGCGGAGAAGGATGCGCCGCCCGCCGCGCGGTTGCGTGAATCCGGTGCCATCATCTTCTCCAAGACCACGATGCCGGACTACGGCATGCTGTCGTCGGGCCTCTCCAGCTTCCATCCCCTCACCCGCAATCCTTGGGACCTGACCAAGAATGCCGGCGGCTCCTCCTCCGGCGCGGGCGCGGCAGGCGCGGCCGGTTACGGCCCGCTGCATCTGGGTACCGACATCGGCGGCTCGGTGCGGCTGCCGGCTTCCTGGTGCGGGCTGGTCGCGCTGAAGCCGAGTTTTGGGCGCGTTCCGGTCGATCCGCCCTATGTCGGCCGCGTCGCCGGGCCGATGACCCGCACCGTCGACGATGCGGCGCTGATGATGTGCGTATTGTCGAAGCCGGACCGCCGCGACGGCATGAGCCTGCCGGCGGACAGCATCAACTGGAAGGCGCACGACAAGTCTCCGCGCAAGGTTCGCATCGGGCTGATGCTCGATCCCGGCACCGGCCAGGCGCTCGAAAAGGAAGTTCGCAACGTCGCTGTCTCGGCCGCCAAGGCGTTTGAGTCCGCCGGTGCCGTCGTGACAGAAGTCGATGGCATCCTGACGCGCGAGATGCTCGACGGGCTCGACAATTTCTGGCGCGCCCGGATGTGGGACGATCTCTCAAAACTGTCGCCCGAGCAGCGCGGCAAGACGCTGCCTTACATCCACACATGGGCCGAAGCCGCCGCGAAGCTTTCCGGCGTCGACGTCGTCAGGGGTTTTAACGCCACGATGGCGATCCGCGCCGCCGCTGCAAAACTATTCTGCGAACTGGACTACGTGATTTCGCCGGTATCGCCGGTGGTCAACTTCCCAGCCGAATTCGCCGCTCCGATCAACGATCCGGACAAGCCGTTCGAGCACATTGCCTATACCGTGCCGTGGAACATGTCTGAAAATCCAGCGATCTCGATCAATGGCGGTTACGACGCGAGGGGTTTCCCGATCGGCGTGCAAATCGTCGGCCGCCGCTTCGACGATCTCGGCGTGCTCGGCATGGCCAAGGCGTTCGAAGGCCTGCGCGGCCCGCAGCGGCCGTGGCCCTCGCCGCCGAAACAGTAGCGACATAGAGCCGTCATGGCCGGGCTTGTCCCGGCCATCCACGTCTTTACGCTCTCGATGGACAGAAAGACTTGGATGCCCGGGACCCCTAGCGGAAAACGCGCTTCGCACTTTTGCCCGGGCATGACGATGCGTTGAGCAGTCAAACAAGAACACAAAGGAAGGAACCCCATGGCGTATGAGACCATCAAGTACGAGGTCGACGAGCAGATTCTCACCATCACGCTGAACCGGCCCGACAAGCTCAACGCCTTCAACGGCACGATGCAGCAGGAACTGATCGCAGCCTTCGACGCGGCCGACAAGGACGACAATGTCCGCGCCATCATCGTCACCGGCGCAGGCCGCGGCTTCTGCGCCGGCGCCGACCTCTCCTCCGGCGCCAACACTTTTGACCGCGACGCGCGGCGCGGGCCGGTGAAGCGGCTCGCCAATGGTTCGGTCGACTACAGCGATCCCCAGGTGCGCGACGGCGGCGGCCAGGTGACGCTGCGGATCTTCAAATGCTTGAAACCCGTGATCGCGGCGGTGAACGGGCCGGCGGTCGGCATCGGCGTCACCATGCAGCTCGCAATGGACATCCGTATTGCCTCGGAGGCCGCACGCTTCGGCTTCGTGTTTTCCCAGCGCGGCATCGTGCCCGAGGCCGCGTCGAGCTGGTTCCTGCCGCGTATCGTCGGCATCTCGCAGGCGCTGGAATGGTGCTATTCCGGCCGCGTCTTCCCGGCGCAGGAAGCGCTGGCCGGCCGCCTCGTCAGCAAGGTGGTGCCGCCGGACGATTTGCTGCCGACCGCACGCGCGCTCGCCAAGGAATTCGTCGCCAAGACCGCGCCGGTGTCGGTGGCGCTGATCCGGCAGATGATGTGGCGCATGATGGGTGCCGACGATCCGATGGAAGCCCACAAGGTCGACAGCCGCGGCATCTACGCCCGCGGACGAAGCGACGACGTCAAGGAAGGCGTGGTATCGTTTTTGGAAAAGCGCCCGGCGCAATTCAAGAACAAGGTTTCCAGCGACATGCCCGACTATTTCCCGTGGTGGCAAGAGCGCGAGTATAAGTGAGCGGCCGATCCGCATCGGCCAACGCGACGCAAGACGGCGTCGTCCTGCTGCATGGCATCAGCAGGACGACGCGATCGTTTCGAAAGATGCAGACGGCGCTGGCAGACGCCGGCTTCGCCACCCTCAACCAGGACTATGCGAGCCGCCGGAAGGCGCTGGACGCGCTGGCCGAGGATATTCATCCCTCCATCCAGCGTTTTGCCGATGGCGTCGATGGCGCCGTCCATTTCGTCTGCCATTCCATGGGCGGCTTGCTGGCGCGCGTGTATATCGCGAGGCACCGGCCCAAACGTTTGGGCCGGGTGGTGATGCTCGGCACGCCGAACAGCGGCAGCGAGATCGCCGACCGGCTCAGGCATTTCAGACCTTACCGCGCCTTCTTCGGACCGGCGGGACAGCAACTCGGAACGCAGCGGAATGCAGCGGTCAGTGCGCTGTTTCCGCCGGTCGACTATCCCGTCGGCATCATCGCCGGAAATCGGTCGATCTATCCGATCACATCAGCATTCCTGCCGAAGCCACATGACGGACGGGTATCGGTGGCGAACACCAAACTCGACGCGATGGCGGACCACATCGTCATCCGCACCTCGCACCCGTGGCTGGTGCGCAATAGCGTCGCGATCGAGCAGACGATTGCATTTCTGCGGGATGGGAAGTTCGTGAGCCGCTAGGTAACGCCGTCATTGCGAGGAGCGAAGCGACGAAGCAATCCATTCTTCCGTTGCAGCACGATGGATTGCTTCGCTTCGCTCGCAATGACGGCGACGATTCTACCCCATCGTCAGCGCCACCCGACCAATCGCCTTTCGATCGATGAGAAGCCGCATCGCTTTTGCGTAATCTTCCAGCGGCAGCCGGTGCGAGACGTTGGGACGGATCTTTCCGGCTTCCGCCCATTCCGTCAGCGCCTTGATCCTGACCGCGCCGAGCGCGGGATTTCTCCGCACCGCTTCGCCGGCGCGGACGCCGAGCACACTGGCGCCCTTGATCATCAGGAGATTGGTCTTCGCAAGCCCGATGCCGCCGGTAAAGCCGATGACCAGCAGCCGTGCACCCCAGTTGATGCAGCGCATCGAGTTCTCGAACACTTCACCGCCGACGGGATCGAATACCACGTCCGCGCCCTGCCCGTCGGTGATGCGCTTGACGGCATCACGGAACGGCTCCTTGTCGTAACGGATGAGATGATCGGCACCCCTCGCCTTCGCAATCGCAAGCTTCTCGTCGCTCGAAGCGGTTGCGATCACCGTCGCGCCTAGCATCTTGCCCATCTCGACGGCCGCGAGCCCAACGCCGCCGCCCGCGCCGTGCACCAGCAGCACCTCGCCCGGCTGAATCCGCCCGCGGTCGATCAGCGCGTGATAGGCGGTGCCGTGGCCGGCCAGAAATGTCGCGCCTTCCGCGTAATCCAATGTCGACGGCAGGCGCACGAGCTGCGAGGGCGTAGCGACCGCTTCATCGGAATAGGCGCCGTGCCGCATCTTGACGATCACCCGATCGCCGACCGCGACACCCTCGGCTGCGTTGACCTCGACCACATCGCCGGCAGCTTCGACGCCCGGCGTAAACGGCAGCGGCGGCTTGAGCTGGTACTCGCCCGCCGCCATCAAAATATCCGGGAAATTAATTCCGGCGGCGCGGAGGGCGACGCGCACCTGCCCGGGGGCCAAGGGTGCGGCGGCAAATGTTTCCAGGCGCAGGCTCTCGGGCGGGCCGAGTTCGCGGCAGACGACGGCCTTCGGCATCAGGCAGCCCGCGCTTTCAGGCGCTCCAGCGCTTCGCGGATCAGCGGCATCCGGTCGTTGCCGAAATACATGTCGGTCTTGTCGACGAAGATCGTCGGCGAACCAAAACCGCCGCGCGCCATCACTTCATCGGTATTGGCCTTGAGCTGGTCCTTGATCGCCTGCTGGCCTATCCCATCGAAAAATTTGACGTGATCGACGCCGGCCTTCTTGCAGACCTCCGTCAGCACCGAGTCCTGCGAGATGTCCTTGTCGTTACCCCAATAGGCCTCGAACACGGCGGTCGCAAACGGCACCATCTCCTGACCAAGCCAGATGCAGCCGCGCATCGCTTTCACGCTGTTCACGGGAAATACCGTCGGTGGCATCTTGATCGCAAGGCCTGCCGAGTGCGCCCAGTCGGCGAGATCCTTTTTCATGTAGCGCGCCTTCAGCGGCACCGGCGTCTCGCGCTGCGCGTAGACGCTGGGGTTCACAGTATTGAAGATGCCGCCGACCAGGATCGGGCGCCAGGAGATCTCGACGCCGAGCTCCTTTGCCAGCGGCTGGATGTTATGGAAGGCGAGATAGGTCCAGGGACTGGAGCAGTCGAAGAAGAATTCGATCATGGGGTTTCCTTTTTGATTTTCAATCCTCATCCTGAGGAGCGGCGTCTTCGCCGCGTCTCGAAGGATGTAGGCCCGTCCGTGGCCTCATGGTTCGAGACGGCGCTGCGCGCCTCCTCACCATGAGGGTCTGCAATCTACTTCCTCCCCGCCATCTCCTTGGCACGCGCGCCGAACATGTTCCGCCGCGCCTCCTCGTCGAACGGCTCCTTCACGAACTTGCCGATCGCAAGGCCGGCCTGCACCTGCGGCCGTGCGCGGACGTCAGCGTACCAGCGCTTGACGTTCGGATAGTCGTCGAGCGTAAAGCCCTGCGCCTTGTGGGTCATGGTCCAGGGAAAGCAGGCGATATCGGCGATCGAGTAGTCGCCGGCGACATAGGCGCCGGTCTTGCCCAATTGAGTGTCGAGCACGCGGTAGAGCCGCGCCGCCTCGTCGCGGTAGCGCTCGATCGCGTACGGGATTTTCTCCGCCGCATAGAGCGCGAAATGGCCGTGCTGGCCGAGCATGGGCCCCAGCCCACTCATCTGCCACATCAGCCATTCCATGACGCGGGATCGCGCCCGCGTCTCCTTCGGCAGAAAGCGCCCGGTCTTGTCGGCGAGGTAGATCAGGATCGCGCCGGTCTCGAACACCGAGAACGGTCCCTGGCCGTCCGCGGGTTCGTGATCCACGATCGCCGGGATCCGATTATTGGGGCTGATCGCCAGAAATTCCGGCCTGAACTGCTCGCCGGCGCGGATGTTGACGGGAATGACCTGATAGGGAAGCCCGAGTTCCTCCAGCATGATCGAGATTTTCCAGCCGTTGGGCGTCGGCGCGTAGTGCAGGTCGATCATGGCTCCCCTTGCCTCGCCCTTCCTTGCGCCCCAGGCGGGATTTTGCTTGAAGACGCGCTTCGCGCTTTTGGGCGACTTTCGTTGTTCTGTACCTTGATCATAAGACATGGCAGACAGGCGCTCAATCAGAACCGACCGGGAGGCTCCCATGCTGTTTCCAACCACGATTGCAGGCTCCTTGCCGAAGCCGGAATGGCTGGCCGAGCCCAATACGCTGTGGGCCCCCTGGAAATCGAAAGGCGACGAGCTCGCCCGCGCCAAGCGCGACGCTACTCTGCTGGCGGTGAAGCTGCAGGAGGATGCCGGCGTCGATATCGTCACCGAGGGCGAGCAGGCCCGCCAACATTTCGTCCATGGCTTTCTGGAGAAGGTCGAGGGCATCGATTTCGCCCACAAGGTCGAGATGGGCATTCGCAAAGACCGCTACAAGGCGATGGTGCCGCAGGTGACAGCGCCGCTGACACTGAAGGGCCGCGTCCATGCCGACGAAGCCCGCGTCGCCCGCACCCACACCACCCGCAAACTGAAATTCACCCTGCCCGGCCCGATGACCATCGCCGACACCGTCGCGGACAAATATTACGGCGACAAAGTCAAGATGGCGTTCGCCTTCGCCGAGCTGCTCAACAACGAGGCCAAGGCGCTGCAGGCCGACGGCGTCGACGTCATCCAGTTCGACGAGCCCGCCTTCAACGTCTTCATGGACGAAGTCTCCGACTGGGGCATAAGAGCGCTGGAACGCGCCGCCGAAGGCCTGACCTGCACCACCGCCGTGCACATCTGCTACGGCTACGGCATCAAGGCCAATACCGACTGGAAGCAGACGCTGGGCAGCGAGTGGCGGCAATATGAGGACATTTTCCCGGCGATCGCAAAAAGCCCGATCCAGCAGGTCGCGATCGAGTGCCGCAATTCAAAGGTGCCGCTGGATCTGCTGGCGCTGCTCCCCGGCAAGGTCGTCCAGGCCGGCGTGATCGACGTCGCCAGCGACACGGTGGAAACGGCCGAGGACGTCGTGAAGGTGATCGAGGCGGTGTCGAAATTCGTGCCGAAGAGCAACATCGTCGCGACCACCAATTGCGGCATGGCGCCGATGCGGCGCGATATTGCGGAAGCCAAGTTAATGGCGCTGGGTGCGGGTGCGAGGCTGGCAAGGCAGAAGTTGGGGTAGTTCCGTCATTGCGAGCGAAGCGAAGCAATCCATAGTCTCGCGCAGGAGGTATGGATTGCTTCGTCGCTTCGCTCCTCGCAATGACGGAGTGAAACCGCTAGCCCATTGCACTCGGATGCAGCACTGGGCGATACCCCGCACTCAGCGCGCGCAACGTCGACGGCGGTGTCAACAGCACCGCGTCCTCGATCGCGCCGTCCGCCTTGCGATAGCCAGCCATCGACCATCGCAACCCCCTGCCCTGCAGGATCAGAAAATTCGCTTCGCCCCGTTGCACCATCGCGCCATCAGGCAATTGCGCCACCGGCACCGGCAGCGGATGCAGCCGCTTCCTGCCGCGCTCCAGCCGCTCGCTATGCAGTACGGCGTCCATCTCCCGCGCGCGAATATTTTTCACGCCATTGCCCTCCTCCCAGGCCGCGCGAAAACGATTGGCGTCGTCGCGGCGGCAGAAGAAGCATGGGCGATGGCCGGCGGCGAATGCGGTGGCCTCGTCGAGAAAGAACAGCTCGGTCCAGCTTCGCCCACCCATCACCTTGCGCCGCCAGCCCCGGAATTCGCAGACGCAGGTGATCCACGCCGGACTTGACCAGCGCTTCTTCAATAAGGTCCTGGTCGCGGGATCGTGGATGATGCCGCGGTTGCCGGTGAACAGGCCGCGATGCGGAGTGGCGATGATGTCGCCGGTGGGCGTGACGCGGTTTTGAAGGGGCATGAAAGGCTCAAGCCATTGCCACCACCGTCATTGCGAGGAGCGAAGCGACGAAGCAATCCATACATCTCCGCGGCGGCATGGATTGCTTCGCTTCGCTCGCAATAACGAGACCATCACCCCGCCCCGTCACGGACGGATCGGTGGCTGGAACGACAGCGCGGTGTCCCAGGGAAAATGGATCCAGGTATCCTGCGACACTTCCGTAATAAACGTATCGACCAGCGGCTTGCCCTGCGGCTTGGCATAGACGGCCGCGAAATGCGCGTCCGGCATCATCGAACGCACCAGCCGCCCGGTCTTGCCGGTGTCGACGAGGTCGTCGACGATCAACAGGCCCTTGCCGGTCCCGCCGCCGAGCTTTACCACGTCAGCCGAAACGCCCTTGAGAACCTTCAGGTCGCCCTGCTTGGTATGGTCGTAGCTGGCGATGCAGACGGTATCGATGATGCGAATGCCGAGCTCGCGCGCCACGATGGCCGCCGGCACCAGCCCACCGCGGGTAATCGCGATGATGGCATGAAACGGCCCGACCTCGTTGAGCCGCCAGGTCAGCGCCCGGCAATCCCGGTGAAACTGATCCCAGGAAACCGGAAAGGCTTTTTCCGGCGGCGGAGTGGCTTTTTCGCGCGCGGTCATGAGCGCGCTCCAGAACAATCGATCACTCCTGTCTCCCGTATTGCGAACTTCGAAACCGGATCACGCGCGAGGCTACCTCGGGATGCTTGCCAGCATCTCCTTCACCGCGGCCATCGCGGCGTTGAGCTTTTCGGGATCGCGGGAGCGGACGACGAGGTTGGTGTTCGGCTTCTTGTCCTCGTCCATGAACGGATAGCTGCCGATGATGGTGTCCGGGTGCGCATTGGCGATCTCGCGCAGCGGCCCGCCGATGTCGCCTTCCCGCGCATTGGCGCGGACCGAATCCGAGAGCATCCGCACGCCCGATTTCAGCTTGGGCGCGACGATGTCCATCATCGCCTGCATGATCGAAGGGATGCCCGCCATCACGATGACGTTGCCGAGCTTGAAACCCGGCGCCAGGATGGTCGCGCTCTGGATCAATTCGGCGCCGTCGGGCACGCGTGCCATGCGCAGCCGCGCCTCGTTCAGGTCCTGCTCGGTCCAGCGCTCGCGGAACCGCGCCACCACCTCGGGGTGATGGTCGATGCGGACGCCGAACGCTTTCGCAACGCTGTCGGCGGTGATGTCATCATGGGTCGGCCCGATGCCACCGGTCGTGAAGACGTAATCGTAGCGATGCCGCAGTGCATCAAGGGCTGCGATGATGTCGGCCTCGTCGTCGGCGACGACACGGACCTCCTTGAGGTCGATCCCGATATTGGTCAGGTACTCGGCGATGAAGCCGATGTTCTTGTCCTTGGTCCGGCCGGACAGGATCTCGTCGCCAATGACCAGAATACCCGCCGTGACGATCTCGCTCATGACTTCTCCCCACCTGTCCCCGTACCTTGCGCAAGCAACGCATTGAAGTCACGGGGGTTTGCTGCCGAAATAAGCACCCGGCAGCCTTTTTTTAGGGCAGCGCGGCCGGCTACCCACACGAAATGCCGCTGGCCAATGCATATCGCGCTGGCCCGAGCCTTGCTACCATCCCGTGAAGTCATGCACTGTGCCGCATGGCTTCGAGAGATAGTCAGGATTTATGGCAGTTGCCTTCGATGAAATGAACGGGCCCGGCGGCGACCTCCGCCCGGCCTATAGGGAGCTCTCCCGCTGGCTGAAGGAGACGCCTCCGGACGCCCTGGAATATCGCCGGCAGGAGGCGGAACTGCTGTTCCGCCGGATCGGCATCACCTTCGCCGTCTATGGCGACGCCGAAGCCCAGGAACGGCTGATCCCCTTCGACGTGATCCCGCGGATCATGTCGGCGAAGGAATGGGCGACGCTGGAAAAGGGCCTGAAGCAGCGGGTCCGCGCGCTCAACATGTTCCTGCGCGACATCTATCACGGCCGCGACATCCTGCGCGCCAACATCATTCCCGACGACCTGATCTTCCAGAACCCAGTGTTCCGCCCGGAAATGAACGGCCAGAGCGTGCCGCACGACGTCTACGTCCACATAGCGGGGATCGACATCGTCCGGGTCGACGCCGACAATTTCATCGTGCTGGAGGACAATGCGCGGACGCCCTCGGGCGTGTCCTACATGCTGGAAAACCGCGAAATCATGATGCGGCTGTTTCCGGACCTGTTCGCCCGCCACCGCGTAGCACCTGTGGAACGCTATCCCGACGAACTGCTGTCGGCGTTGCGCTCGGTGGCGCCGCTCTCGGCCTCGGCGGAGCCGACGGTCGCGCTGATGACGCCCGGGGTCTACAATTCCGCCTATTACGAACACTCCTTCCTCGCCGACAAACTGGGGATCGAGCTGGTCGAGGGCCGCGACCTCATTGTCAAGAACGATGAAGTGTTCATGCGCACCACCGAGGGCCTGAAACGCGTCGACGTGATCTACCGCCGCGTCGATGACGATTTCCTCGACCCCCTGACCTTCCGCCCGGATTCGGCGCTCGGTGTCCCCGGCCTGATGTCGGCCTATGCCGCCGGCAACATCACGCTGGCGAATGCGGTCGGCACCGGGATTGCCGACGACAAGGCGATCTATTCCTACATGCCGGAGATCGTGAAATTCTATCTCGGCGAAGAGCCGATCCTGAAGAATGTGCCGACCTGGCGCTGCCGCGAGCCGAAGGACCTGGCCTACGTGCTCGACAATTTGAGCGAGCTCGTGGTGAAGGAAGTCCACGGCTCCGGCGGCTACGGCATGCTGATCGGCCCCGCCGCGACGAAAGCGACGATCGAGGCGTTCCGCGACAAGCTCAAGCGCGAGCCCGAGGGTTTCATCGCCCAGCCGACGCTGGCGCTGTCGACCTGCCCGACCTGCACCGCCTCCGGCCTCGCGCCGCGCCACGTCGATCTCAGGCCGTTCGTGCTGACGGGCAGCCAGCACGTCACCATCGTGCCGGGCGGATTGACGCGGGTGGCGCTGAAGGAAGGCTCGCTGGTGGTCAATTCGAGCCAGGGCGGCGGCACCAAGGACACCTGGATACTGGACGAATAGAGAGCGAAATTTCCGTATGCTGTCGCGCACCGCCGAAAATCTGTACTGGCTGGCCCGCTACGTCGAGCGCGCCGAATATATCGCGCGCACCATCGACGCGACCTTGCGCGTCACCGCGCTCCCCGCCGCCTATATCGGCAAGACCAATGAGTGGGAATCGGCGCTGCTAACCGCCGGCGTCAGCGCGAGCTTCTACGAGACCTATCAGGAAGCCACCGAGCAGAATGTCGTCGAATATCTGGCGTTCTCGCCGTCCAATCCCTCCTCGATCAAGAACTGCATTGAGGCGGCCCGGCTCAATTCGCGTTCGGTGCGCACCGCGCTGACATCGGAGATGTGGGACACCATCAATTCGGCCTGGATCGAGCTCGGGGAGCTCTGGGGCAAAGGCACGTCGAGCCGCGAGGAACTGGCGCGGTTTCTCCGTTTCGTGCAGGAGACCTCATTGCGGTTCGACGGTTCGGCCTACCGGACCATGCTGCGCAACGACGCCTACTGGTTCTCGCGCCTCGGGCTACATCTGGAGCGCGCCGACAACACCGCCCGCATTCTCGACGTGAAATATCACGTGCTGCTGCCCGAGGAAGAACATGTCGGCGGTCCGCTGGACTACTACCAGTGGACCTCGATCCTGCGCTCGGTGTCAGCGCTGACGGCCTACCACTGGGTCTACCGCGAAACGCTGAAACCCTGGCTGATCGCCGATCTCCTGATCCTCAACGACACGCTGCCGCGATCGCTTGCGAGCTGCTACAGCAACCTGGTCCGCAACCTCGACCAGATCGGCGTCGCCTATGGCCGCCAGGGCGCCTCCCAGCGCCACGCCCGCGGCGTTCGCAACCGGCTTGAACACAGCCACATGGACGATATCTTCCAGCACGGCGTCCATGAATTCATCCAGGAATTCATTTCGGATAACGCGCGGCTCGGTGAGATCATCACCAAGCAGTATTTGATTTGATACATTCTCCGTCGTGGCCGGGCTTGACCCGGCCATCCACGTCTTGCTTTGAATGGGCAAAGAAAGACGTGGTGCCCGGCATCGCAGACAAGTTTACGCAGTCTGCATAGACTGCTATGGCCGGGCATGACGATCTGAATCGGGTTGAGCCATGCGCCTGCGAATTGCCCATACCACGAGCTATCGCTACGAGCCTCCCGCCTCTGGGGTGATCCAGATCCTGCGCATGACGCCCGGCAGCCATGACGGGCAATATGTCGCCGAATGGCAGATCGACGTCTCCACCGATTCCCGCCTCGACATGCATCAGGACGCGTTCGGCAACGTCACGCATGTATTGACGCACGGGCCGATCGCCGACCTGGCCATCCATGTCGAAGGCCTGATCGAGACCCACGACACCGGCGGCGTGCTGCGCGGCACCGACGAGCGGTTCCCGCCAAGCCTGTTCCTGCGCTCCACCGCGCTGACCGAAGTCAATCCGGCGATGGCGACGTTTGCCCGCGAGCTGCGCTCGGAATCCGACGGCGACGTGCTCGGCTTCCTGCATGCGCTGATGGTGCAGATCAACGAGCACATGACGTTCGACGAGGACCCCACCAATTCAGGCACGTCGGCGGCGGAAGCTTTTGCGCTCAAGCGCGGCGTCTGCCAGGACTACGCCCACATTTTCATCGCCTGCGCGCGCTCCGGCGGCGTTCCGGCGCGCTTCGTCTCCGGACACTTCCTGCGTTCCGACGGTACCATCCACCAGCAGGCCGGCCACGCCTGGACGGAAGCTTACGTGCCTGACCTCGGCTGGGTCGGCTTCGATGCCGCCAACGGCATCTGCACCACCGACGCGCACGCCCGTGTCGCCATCGGGCTCGACTATCTCGGCGCCGCGCCGGTGCGCGGCACCCGCTATGGCGGCGGCGCGGAAACGCTGACGGTGGCGGTCAAGGTCGAACAGGCCGGACGTCCCGGCCAGTGGCAGAGCCAGTCGCAGTCGTAGGGCTGCTTGTAGATTCGTAGGGTGGGCACGCTGCGCGTGCCCACCATTAAACATTGAGATCGTGGAGATATGGTGGGCACGCTTCGCTTTGCCCACCCTACAGATTATCTATCCAGCCACACATCCTCGAAGCGCAGGTTGTTGTACTGACTGTTGTCGTGCGGCCGGAAATTCTTCACATGAGGCTGCCAGCAATTGCCGGCCGACGAGTGCAGGATGATCGGCCGCGCCGCGTCCTCGACCAGCAGCCGCTCGATGTCCCAGACCATTTTCCTGCGCTTTTCCTTGTCGAGCTCGCTCGATTGCGCCGCCAGCAGCCGGTCGACCTCGGCATTGCAATATTGCGTGTAGTTGCGCTCCGACTTGCAGGAATAGTTCTCGACGATGTTGCCGTCGGGATCGTCGACGCTGACGCCAGTGACGTTCAGTCCGATCGTGTAGTCCTTCTTCGCCAGCCGCGCGTACCAGCGCGGGGTGTCGAGAATATCGAGCTCGCCCGTGATGTAGATCTTCTTGAGCTGGTCGGTCAGGATCACCGCGGGATCGCGATAGGTCGGCAGGTTCCGGGTCTGGATCTTGATCTGCAGCGGTTTGGCGTCGCTGTAGCCGAGCTTCTGCATGATCGCCTGCGCCTCGGCGATGTTCCTTTCGCCATCCGGACCGTAGCCGGTCAACGCAGTTACCATTTCCGGCGGCATGCCCCATTCGCCTTCGGGCTTGGCCAGCATGGCCCCGCCCATCCGCGCCAGCCCCTCCATCAGGATGGTGTTGAAGGGCTTGCGGTCCAGCGCCAGTGACATCGCCTTTCGGATATCAGGATTGTCGAACGGCGGATTGACGCGGTTGACCATCAAATTGATCTGGGTTCCCGTCGCGGTCGTCTCGCAGATCGCGTGCGGCGCGCGTGCCTTGATGTCCTTCAGGGGAACGCTGACGTCGGAGGGAAAGGTGATGTCGTATTCGCCGGTGGCGAACGCCAGCATGCGCGTGGCGCGGCTGTCGATCATCCGGAACGTGATCTCGTCGAGATACGGGCGATCCTTCTTCCAGTAATCGGGATTGCGCACCAGGCGAACCGACTCGCCGCGCTTGAATTCGACAAACTTGAACGGCCCGGTACCAATGGGCTTGGTGCGCATCACCTGTTGCGGCACATGACAGGGATACACCGGCGAAAACGCGCTCGCGAGCAACACCGGCAGGCTCGGCTGCGGCTCGCTCAACTCAAAGGTCGCCTCGTAATCGCCGTTGACGCTGACGTCCTGCAGCTTGGTGTACCAGACTTTTCGCGGATTGCGCTTGAAGTCCTGGGTCTCGGTCTTGCCGATCAGCATCCGCCAGGTGCACTGCACGTCCTTGGCGGTGAACGGCTGGCCGTCGTGCCATTTCGCGCCCTGCCGCAGCTTGAACGTCAGTTTGGTGTTGGTGGAATCCCACGACCAGCTTTCGGCCAGATCAGGAATGACAGTGTCGATGCTCTCATGAACCTTGGCCGGATCGAACACGACAAGGTTGTTGAAGATCGCCGCAAACGGCGTCACCGAGGCAATGGTCGCTTCCTCGTGCAGCGAGGTCGAGGGCGGATTGTCGTTGTGATAGAGGCGGAGCGTGCCGCCTTTTTTCTGCGCGGCGGCGGGGCTTGTGGCAACCAGTGCGACGCAAAAAAGCGTCATGAGAGCGGCCTGTAACCTGCCCGGCAAGTCGCTGGTGCGCATTCAGCCTCCCAATGTGTTTTCTTTTTCTATAGAACTGCGAGGGATCGAAGGTAGCGCAGGGGACAGGCCATGTCAGCAGGTGATAAGATTTTTGCGGGCTCGATTCCGGAAAACTATGACCGCTATATGGTTCCGCTGATCTTCGAGAGCTACGCCCGGGATATATCGCACAAGGCATCAGCACTTTCGCCCAAAGCCGTGCTGGAAACGGCGGCCGGCAGCGGCGTCGTGACGCGTGCGCTGGCGCCAAGGCTTTCGCCCGATGCCCGTTACGTCGCAACCGACCTCAACCAGCCGATGCTCGATTATGCCGCCACGCGGCAGGGCCGGGATGACCGCATCAGCTGGCAGAAGGCAGATGCGCAGGCGCTGCCGTTCGAGGATGCGGCCTTCGACCTCGTTTGCTGCCAGTTCGGCGTGATGTTCTTTCCCGATCGTCCGTCCGCCTATCGCGAGGCCCGGCGCCTGCTCAAGCCGGGCGGATGTTTCCTGTTCAACGCATGGGACCGCATCGAGGAAAACGTGTTCGCCGACGACGTGACGAACGCGCTCGCGGAATTTTTCCCAGACGATCCGCCGCGCTTCATGGCACGGATTCCGCACGGCTATCACGACACGGCGCTGATCCGCAGTGATCTGGCGAAGGCGGGCTTCTCGAACGTGACGATCGAGACCAAAGCAGAGCAAAGCCGCGCGCCCTCCCCGCGTGATCCCGCGATCGCCTATTGCCAGGGCACCCCGCTGCGCAACGAGATCGAGGCTCGGGGTGCCGAGAAGCTCGAGGCGGCAACCGACCATGCCGCCGCCGCCATCGCGCGCAAGCATGGCAGCGGCGAGGTTGTCGCCAAGATCCAGGCGCATGTCATTCTGGCGCGGGCCTAGAACTCGCCGGGCGGCGTTGTTGAGGGCGGATCAGTATTCGCAGCTTCGGTAGTTCGAAGCCTCGCAAGCCTGCGCCATCTGCTGGGCCTGCGAGATTTCGCCCGGCGTCATGGTCTTGGAGACGTCACGCAGGCCAGCCTTCGCCTTGGCATCGCCACGCTTGGCGGCAAGGCTGAACCACATGAACGCGCGGGCCGGGCTCTGCGCCGTCCCCTCGCCCTTGCGGTACATCAGCCCGATCTGATTCTGCGCCTTCGGATTGCCCGCTTCCGCCAGCGGACGGAACAGCCGGATCGCCGGCACATAGTCGCCGCGGTTATAGGCCACCATGCCGTCTTCCCATGGGCCGGCCTGGGCGCCAGCGGTGCCCCCCAGCAGCGTAGCCGCGATAGCGCCAATCAGAACTGGTTTCCGCATGCCTTCCCCCGCCCATGGATGCGACGGCTTTTTTACCCCGTTCGGCGCATGCCGCGCCACGGGAATGGGGGTTGGACGCCCCCTTGAAATTGGTTACTAGAGCCTTGTCGGTTCTGATTGCATCAGAACCGGGCTCTAGTGTCTTGTTTGACGCGTTTTCTTCATGCGAACCGGTACCCACTTCGCTTGAAAACGCTATGGTTTGGCGCCGAAAAATTCGGGCACGTTCGGGGATCGGGAATGACCTATTGTTGCGGAATTCTGGTGCGGGACGGTCTCGTCATGATCGCGGATACCCGCACCAATGCCGGGCTCGACAACGTCTCGACCTTCCGCAAGCTCCATATTTTCAGCAAGCCCGGCGAGCGCATCATGGCGATTGCCAGTGCCGGCAATCTGGCGATCAGCCAGTCGGTGCTGTCGACATTAACCGAGGGCATCGAAGACCCCAACACCGGCGAGATCGAGACGCTGATGAACGCGCCGACCATGTTCCAGGCGGCGCAGCGCATCGGGCGGGCGATCCGCCTGGTCCACGCCACCGAAGGCCCGGCGCTGCGATCCGAAGACGTCAGCTTCGACGTCTCCTTCCTGTTCGGCGGACAGATCAAGGGCTCGCGGATGCGGCTGTTCATGGTCTACACCGCCGGCAATTTCATCGAATGCACCACCGACACCCCCTATTTGCAGATCGGCGAGCACAAATACGGCAAGCCGGTGCTCGACCGCGCGATGCACTACGACGTCGAACTGTATGAGGCGCTGAAGACCGGCTTGATCTCGATGGATTCGACCATGCGGTCCAATCTCGGCGTCGGCTTGCCGATCGACGTGCTGGTGGTGCGCGCGGATGCCTGCGAGGCCGATCTCAACCACCGCATCGAGGCGGGCGAGCCGTATTTCCATGACCTGCGCTCGCGCTGGTCGGCGGCGCTGCGCGCGGCGCACCAGAATATTCCGAGACCACCCTACAAATCCGAAACAGAAACAAAAAACTGAAGGCGAGGAAGCAATGGCCGACGCAACAAACAAGATCGCAATCGTAACCGGTGCCGGCACCGGCGTCGGGCGCGCCGCATCGCTGGCGCTGATGAATGCAGGATTTACCGTGGTGCTCGCCGGACGCCGCATGGAGATGCTGGAAGAAACCAAGAAGCTCGGCGACAATATCGGCAAGAGCCTGTGCGTTTCCGCCGACATGACCAACCCCGGCTCGATCGCGGCGCTGTTCGCCAAGGTGAAGGACACCTATGGCCGGCTCGACGTTCTCTTCAACAATGCCGGCATGGGCGCGCCGCCGGTGAATTTCGAGGATCTCAGCCTCGAACAGTGGCAAGCGGTGGTAAACACCAACCTCACCGGGCCATTTTTGTGCACGCAGCACGCCTTCCGCATCATGAAGGACCAGAACCCGCGCGGCGGCCGCATCATCAACAACGGCTCGATCTCGGCGCACGCGCCGCGGCCGTTCTCGGCGGCCTATACCTCCACCAAACACGCGATCACCGGCCTGACCAAGGCCTCCAATCTCGACGGCCGCATGTACGATATCGCGGTCGGCCAGGTCGACATCGGCAATGCCGCGACGCCCATGACGGACCGCATGGTCGCCGGCCCCGGCGTGATGCAGCCCGATGGCACGATGAAACACGAGCCGCGCATGGACGCGAAGGCGGTCGGCGACGCGGTCGCCTACATGGCCAGCCTGCCGTTAGATGCCAACGTGCTGTTCATGACGGTGATGGCGACAAAGATGCCGTTCGTGGGGCGGGGTTGAGCCGCACCCACGACCGTCATTGCGAGGAGCGTTAGCGACGAAGCAATCCATGCCTCTTCGATTGGAGAAGTGGATTGCTTCGCTTCGCTCGCAATGACGGTTGAGGGACGCGAAGCGCCCTACTCCAGCCGCTCCACCTTCCGCAGCGCCGGGAACAACTTCATCCATAGCAGCGCGATCGCTATCGTGCCGACGCCGCCGAGCACCGCGGCCGGCATGGTGCCGAACAGCGCCGCAGTGACGCCACTCTCGAACTGGCCGAGCTGGTTGCTGGCGTTGATGAAGAGGAAATTGACCGCGCCGACCCGGCCGCGCATCTCGTCGGGCGTCGAGAGCTGCACCAGCGAGAAGCGGATCACCACGCTGATCGTGTCGGCGGCGCCGAGGGCCGCCAGCGCCAGCACCGACAGCCACATCCATTGCGACAGCGCGAACACGACCGTTGCCGCGCCGAACACGATCACGGCCTGGAACATGCGCAATCCGACATGGCGATTGATGCTGTGGCGGGCCAGCACCATGGTCATCAGCAGCGCGCCGACCGCGGGCGCGGCGCGCAGGATGCCGAGGCCGAGCGGGCCGGTCTGCAGGATGTCGCGGGCATAGATCGGCAACAGCGCCGTGACGCCGCCGAGCAGCACGGCGAACAGGTCGAGCGAGATGGTGCCGAGGATCGCCGGATTGTTGCGGATGAAGCGGACGCCGGCAAATACATCGTCGGCTGTCGCACCCGGCTTCGCAACCTCCTGCTTCTCCGTATGGATAAAGCCGGTAAGAACCGCGCCCACCAGCCAGAACACGACGATGACGAAGTAAGGCAGACTCGGCGCCAACACATAAGCCAGCCCGCCGAGCGCAGGTCCCGTGATGGTCGCGACCTGGGCTGCGCCGGAGGAGATCGCGGTCGCGCGCTGCACCGAGCCTTTGGGCGCGATCAGCGGCAGCAGCGCGGCCGTGGCGGGGCTCTCGAAGGCGCCGGCGATACCGATCACGAAGGTGGCGATGAATATCTGCGCCACGGTGAGCCAGCCGGCAAAGGTGCTGACGGCCAGAAACAGCGCCGTCGTCGCTTCCGCGATCTGGCAAAGCTGCACCACCCGCTTGCGCTCGAACCGGTCGGCGGCGTGGCCGGCGACGAAGACAAGCAGCGCCGTGGGCAGGAATTGCACCAGCCCGACCATGCCGAGCTGGAAGGCGCTGCCGGTGATGTCGTAGATCTGCCAGCCGATCGCGACCGCCACGATCTGGCTGGCGAAGCGCGAAAGGCTGCGCGACAGCAGGAAGAACAGAAACGGCCCGTGCCTGAGCAACTCGCGGGCGCCCACCGGCATCGTCGAGGACATGGAGAGACGGGGTGGCCGAGCGGGATGCAGATGTCAACGGGCAGGCCCGCAACACGGCATTGCGCAGCCGCCCGGCGCTGGCATAATCGCTCCCGGGGTTGGCGGGGGATTCATGCTGCACCTGCAATCGGGGTTTGGCGTGCTGGCGTTGCTGGCGATCGCATGGGCGCTCAGCGAGAACCGGCGCGCGGTTTCGCTGCGGCAAATGGCGGTTGGGCTTGCCGCCACCGTTATCACCGCGCTGGTGCTGCTCAAGCTGCCGCCGGTGGCAAAGGCGTTCGGCGCCATCAACGACGCCGTCAACACGATCGCGGCGGCCACCCGCGCCGGCACCTCCTTCGTGTTCGGCTATCTCGGCGGCGGCGCCCTGCCCTTCGACCTCAAGGCGCCGGGCGCGGATTTCATCCTGGCATTTCAGGCGCTGCCGATTGTTTTGGTCATGAGCGTTCTGACGACGCTCTTGTTCTACTGGCGCGTGTTGCCGCCGATCGTGCGCGGCATGGCATGGCTCTTGGAGCGTACGCTCGGCGTCGGCGGCGCGGTGGGCCTGTCGACCGCGGCGAATATCTTTCTCGGCATGGTCGAGGCGCCGCTGTTCATCCGCCCCTATCTCGCGCAGCTCACGCGCAGCGAATTGTTTTTGGTGATGACCGGCGGCATGGCCGGCATCGCCGGCACCGTGCTGGTGCTCTACGCCACCTTCCTCGCTCCGCTGATCCCGGACGCGGCTGCGCATTTTGTCATTGCATCGGTGCTGGGCGCGCCCGCGGCCATCCTCGTTAGCCTGATCATGGTGCCGGAGACTTCGGACAAGCGCACGGGCGGGTCATTGGAAGACCCCGACATGCATGCCTCCTCCACCATGGACGCCATCGCCAAGGGTACCACGGCGGGACTTGAACTCCTCCTGAACATCATAGCCATGCTGCTGGTGCTGGTGGCGCTGGTCTACCTCGCCAATGCCGTCCTCGGGCTGTTGCCCGAAATCGGCGGCGCCAAAATTTCGTTGCAGCGCCTGCTCGGCTACCTGATGGCGCCGGTGTGCTGGCTGATGGGCCTGCCTTGGCCGCAGGCGATCACGGCGGGCAGCCTGATGGGCACCAAGACCGTGCTCAATGAACTGATCGCCTATCTCGATCTTTCAAAACTCGGCATGGATGCGCTCGATCCACGCTCGCGGCTGATCATGCTCTATGCGATGTGCGGCTTTGCCAATTTTGCGAGCCTCGGCATCATGATCGGCGGCCTCGGCACGATGGCCCCGGAGCGTCGCGAGGAGATCAATGCGCTGGGGTTGAAGTCGATCGTATCGGGCACGCTGACGACGTGTTTGATGGGGGCGATCGTGGGGGTGATGACGTAAAACTCTCGCCGTCATTCCGGGGCGGTGCGAAGCACCGAGCCCGGAATCCATTGGGCGACATGCGCAAGTGGCGAAGTAGATTCCGGGTTCGCGCTACGCGCGCCCCGGAATGACGGCGAGAGCTAATTCGCCAATTCCACCGTCTTGAACTCCGCCGGCAAAATCACTTCCAAGAGTTCGACGTCGTCGGAATAATCCATGATCAGGTGCTTGATGCGCGGCGGCTGGGTCCAGGCGCTGCCTTCCTTCATCAGCGTCTCGCCCTGGCCTTCCATGTAGGTCTTCACCCAGCCCTTTAGCACGTAGACCATCTGGAATTCGACGTCGTGGTAATGCAGTTTTGAAACTTCCGCCGGATTGCACGGGCCGATCAGGCGGATCACATGCGCCTGGGCCAGGCCGTGGGTCGCGTCCGCGATGCCGAGGTCGCGGTAATGCGCGTAAGCGCGCAGGCCGTCGGCCTTGAAATCTTCTTCACGGTGATGGCTGATGGCGATGCGCTGCTTCGGCCGCGCCTTCCTGGCCGGTTTTGACTTGGCTGCCGCAACGCCCCTCGCCTTCGACGTGATGGCCTTGCGGGCTGAGGATTTGGCTGCGGTCTTGTGGCCCGACCATTTCTTCTTCACGGCGGGCTGCGCTGCGGCGCGCGACGCGACTTTCTTCTTGGCCATGGGTGCCTCCCTTCTTGTCTGTGGCGGGAGGCTAACACAGAATTTTTTCGTAGAGTGGGCAAAGCGCAACGTGCCCACCAGCGCGAGCTGAGTGTCAGATGGTGGGCACGACGCAAGCGCCTTTGCCCACCCTTGTATCTCAATCAATGCAGCCTGAACACGCCGTCGACCGCGCGCAGCTCGGCGGGCTTGATCAGCCTGGAATGCGCGACGGTGACAGAATACAGCGGACCATCAAGCTTTTCCTGCCAGAAGGCGAGGAAATCCTTCAGCGCCGGGAATTTCGGAAACAGATCGTAATTCTGCCAGACATAGGTCTGCAGCAATGACGGATGATCGGGCATCCGATACAGGATTTGCGCCGTCGTCAGCCCGTAACCCAGCACCTGCTTCCGGAAATCGTCGGAAGCAACTCCAACCCGCGAGACCATGCCAAACCTCCATTGCTGGAAGCGCATTTCACGTGGTGGCCACACACCGAGCCACCCCGGCGGAGATGCGCTCACATGAGAGAAATGTGACGCACGATACCAACCCATCACAAGCCTAAATGTTTAATGATTTGTTGAAAATTCACGCGTTAGCAGCAGCTTACCGCATGTGCTAATACGAGGTCCAAAGACCGTCGCCCGCCGATTAATCATGATTAACGAAATTGGCAGGCGACATATTTGAGTGCCAATTTTTCTGCTAGAAGCCCTTGTCCCCCGAACAAGACTGGCTTATGTCCACCGCAGCCGAGCTGGCACTCGCCTGCCCGGACTGCCAAAATTTCAGAATCTGACAACATCTTCAGAAACTTAGGAGGACTGCATGAAATTCCGTCCGCTTCACGACCGCGTCGTGGTCAAGCGCATCGACGCCGAAGAGAAGACTGCTGGCGGCATCATCATTCCGGACAGTGCCAAGGAAAAGCCCTCGCAGGGCGAAATCACCGCCGTGGGCCCGGGTGGCCGCGACGAAGCCGGCAAGCTGATCCCGATCGACCTCAAGGTCGGCGACCGCGTGCTGTTCGGCAAGTGGTCGGGCACCGAGGTCAAGATCGACGGTGAAGATCTCCTGATCATGAAGGAGTCCGACATCATGGGCGTGCTCGACGTCCCCGCCGGCACCAAGAAGAAGGCTGCCTAAGCGCTTCGCCTGCCACGCTCACCCTGAGGAGCGCCCGCAAGGCGCCTCCCCGACAGGGTGAGAGACAAGCATCAACTCAGGGAAATCCAATATGTCAGCTAAAGAAGTCAAATTCGGCGTCGATGCCCGCGACCGCATGCTGCGCGGCGTCGACATTCTCGCCAACGCCGTCAAGGTGACGCTCGGTCCCAAGGGCCGCAACGTCGTCCTCGACAAGTCGTTCGGCGCTCCCCGCATTACCAAGGACGGCGTCACTGTCGCCAAGGAAATCGAACTCGAAGACAAGTTCGAGAACATGGGCGCGCAGATGGTGCGCGAAGTCGCCTCCAAGTCGGCCGATGCTGCCGGCGACGGCACCACCACTGCGACCGTGCTCGCGGCTGCGATCGTCCGTGAAGGCGCCAAGTCGGTTGCCGCCGGCATGAACCCGATGGATCTGAAGCGTGGTATCGACCTGGCGGTGGAAGCCGTGGTCGCCGACCTCGTCAAGAACTCCAAGAAGGTCACCTCGAACGAGGAAATCGCCCAGGTTGGCACCATCTCCGCCAACGGCGACGCCGAAATCGGCAAGTTCCTGGCGGATGCCATGAAGAAGGTCGGCAACGAGGGCGTCATCACGGTTGAAGAGGCCAAGTCGCTCGAGACCGAACTCGACGTCGTCGAGGGCATGCAGTTCGACCGCGGCTATATCTCGCCCTACTTCGTCACCAACGCCGACAAGATGCGCGTTGAAATGGACGACGCCTACATCCTAATCAACGAGAAGAAGCTCTCCTCGCTGAACGAACTGCTGCCGCTGCTCGAAGCCGTTGTGCAGACCGGCAAGCCGCTGGTCATCGTCGCGGAAGACGTCGAAGGCGAAGCTCTCGCCACCCTCGTCGTCAACCGTCTGCGCGGCGGCCTCAAGGTTGCCGCCGTCAAGGCTCCGGGCTTCGGCGATCGCCGCAAGGCCATGCTGCAGGACATCGCCGT
>NZ_JAFCLU010000025.1 GCF_018130385.1 Bradyrhizobium sp. AUGA SZCCT0283
CCGAATCTTGTCCGTATCCATTCATCGCAACCTCCTTGGCTGAAGTGTTGCGACGACCGGTTGAATCCGCCCTGGGTTGCCCGGTCAAGCCGGGCAACGACATACAGAAGCTAGAACCGGCCGGCCTTTGCCAGCTCGACTTCAACCCGCAGCTCGATCTCGGACAATACCGCGTCGAGGCCTGGATCGCCGGAGGAGGACTTCAGATTGGCCGCGGCATCGCGCAGCCGGTTCATCGTGGAAGCATCGAGATTGCCGGAGAGCAGTCCGAGCTTGAGCTCGTCGAGCACGTCGAGCGCGCCCCTGCCCCGTGCTACCGAACGCTTGCGGCGCTCGGTCGGATCCTCGACGCCCTGCAGCGCGAGCAGCGCATCGATGTTGCCGGCGGCCCTGGGTGCAGCAGCCGAGCGCGGCTCCTCGGGAGTCGACGGCGCTTCCGGCAGCGAGAAGCCGGTCGAACTGGTTCGCCGCGTGTTGTTCGCGGGCGCTCCAAGCGTGGTGCCGTTCGGTCCGTAGATGCGCATCGTGGTGATCTCGGCGTGAGAATAGCGCGACCTTCGCCTCCTTATGGTTAATGATGCGTAAATGGCTCGGCAAAATCTGCCGACGTGCGGCAGTTTCGCCCATCGTGGTGAAGCCGCCGTGGCATCATGCCTCCGGCGAACATTCAGCAATATCAAGCCATTGCCTCAGAAGCGCGACATGGCATGACCCTCGCATAGTTAATGCCGGACCGCCGTCATGGGAGTGGCGCCAGCGGTCCGGTGGAAGACCTCGAGGGGAGCACAGGATGCCCGGCATCCGTTCGGCAAGACTGATTTGGGTAGCCTGCGCCGCGCTGCTGGCGCTGGCGCTATCGCCCTCGTCCGGGGGCGCGACCTCGCGGATCAAGGATCTCGCCAACATCGAAGGCGTTCGGCAGAACCAGTTGATCGGCTATGGCCTCGTGGTCGGCCTCAACGGCACCGGCGACACGCTGAACAACATCCCCTTCACCAAGCAATCGCTGCAGGCGATGCTCGAGCGCATGGGCGTCAACATCCGCGGCGCCACCATCCGCACCGGCAACGTCGCCGCCGTCATGGTCACCGGCAACCTGCCGGCGTTCGGCACCCAGGGCACGCGAATGGACGTCACGGTGTCCGCGCTCGGCGACGCCAAGAACCTGCAGGGCGGCACCCTGCTCGTCACCCCCCTGCTCGGCGCCGACGGCAACGTCTATGCGGTCGCCCAGGGTTCGCTCGCGATCTCCGGCTTCCAGGCCGAAGGCGAGGCCGCCAAGATCACCCGCGGCGTGCCGACCGTCGGCCGTATCGCCAACGGCGCCATCATCGAGCGCGAGATCGAGTTCGCGCTCAATCGCCTGCCCAATGTCCGGCTGGCGCTGCGCAACGCCGACTTCACCACCGCCAAGCGCATCGCGGCGGCCGTCAACGATTTCCTCGGCGTCAAGACCGCCGAGCCGATCGATCCCTCCACGGTGCAGCTGGCGATCCCCGCCGAATTCAAGGGCAACGTCGTCGCCTTCCTGACCGAGATCGAGCAATTGCAGGTCGAGCCGGATCTCGCCGCCAAGATCGTCATCGACGAACGCTCCGGCATCATCGTGATGGGCCGCGACGTCCGCGTCGCCACCGTGGCGGTGGCGCAAGGCAACCTCACCGTGACGATTTCCGAAAGCCCGCAAGTCAGCCAGCCCAATCCGCTGTCGCGCGGCCGCACCGTGGTGACGCCGCGGACGGGGGTCAGCGTCAGCGAGGACGGCAAGAAATTCGCGGTCGTCAAGGACGGCGTCTCGCTGCAGCAGCTCGTCGACGGCCTCAACGGGCTTGGCATCGGCCCGCGCGACCTGATCGGCATCCTGCAGGCGATCAAGGCCGCCGGCGCGATTCAGGCCGACATCGAGGTGATGTGATGAATGGAATCGACAAGGCCTCGCTGATCAACGGCCGCAAGGATCTGCAGCTCGCCGACGCGTTGACCAAGGTTTCGCCTGAGGCGCAGAAGAAGACGCGCGCCAAGGCCCAGGAGTTCGAGGCGATGTTCCTCAATTCGATGTTTTCGCAGATGACCACCGGCGTCAAAGGCGAAGGGCCGTTCGGCGACACGACCGGCACCGGCGTCTGGCGCTCGATGCTGACGGACGAATATTCGAAATCCTTCGCCAAGTCCGGCGGCATCGGCATTTCAAACGACGTCTTCCGCACCTTGATCCTGCAGCAAGCCAACCGCGCCGCCTGATCCAAAAGGAAAACCCGACATGAATCAGCGTCCTCAGGCCAGCCCCGCGCCGGCACCAGCAAGAGCGATCTCCACGCCGGCCGAGGCGCGCAAGCTCGCGGAAGATCTGATGGACGTGATGAGCGGCCTGCTCGGGATCATCGAACGCGAGACCGAACTGGTTCGCGCCGGCGATGTGCGCGAGGCGATGCGGCTGGAAGATCAGAAGGGCGAGCTGTCGCGACGCTACATGGTCGCGGTCGAGAATCTGAAGAATGCGCAAAAATATCTGGCGCAGGTATCGCCGGAATTGCTGACCACGCTGCGCCGCCATCACGACACCTTCCGCGCGATGCTGCAGATCAACCTCACCGTCCTTGCGACCGCGCACGCGGTGTCCGAAGGCATCGTGCGCGGCGTCAACGCCGAGATCCAGCGCAAGAATATTCCGAACACCTATACCGCTTCGGGACAACGCGCCATGCCGGGACCGCGCAACATCACCCCGCTCACGGTCAGCCGCTCGCTGTAACCTCTAAAGCGCGGATGACCTCGACGCCAAACCGCTTGCACCCTGGCGGGTCATGCGGTCGTTACATTTTTCGCTAAATTGCCGCGCCGGCGTCAGCGCGGGGTTTAGCGTATTCCCTAACATCCCATTGAGAGGTGTGGAGCTATATTGCGATCCGAGAGGGGTTGGGATTTGACTCGAGGGAAGCCAGGAGGCTGCCATGAGTACGGATTTCAGCATCAAGCCGGTGGGGGCCCCGGTTGCAATGCCGATCGCACCGCCCGTGAGCGAAGCGGTGCATAAGGCGGTCACGACAGAACTGCCGGCGGCGCAAACCGTCACGGCGGCGGATGCGAGCGCACGTGCGCGGTCGGAGTCAGATGCGGTCAATGTTTCCAGATCGCGTCAGGTGGTTTTCGATCGCGCCGCAGCCTCGATCGTCTATCAGGTCGTCGATGTCAGGACCAGCGTGGTGGTGCAGCAGTTTCCCGATGAAGCGGTGCTGCGCCGTCGCGCCTATTTCCACGCCCTCGACCTGACCAAGGGCGCGCCCACGCGTGCTCTCGCCACCGACCGCAAGGCTTGACGCGCGAACCGTCAGGCCTTGCCTGACAGGCCCGCGGCGAGGTTGCAATTGATGTCGATCAGAGACTTCAGTTTCGCCGGATCCGGATTCAGCTGCATGTCGATCGTCTGCTTCATCACGAACACGCCGATATTGGCGATGTTCTGACGGATTTCCAGCGGCTGCGGATTGTCGTTGGTCTCCACCGCGCTCATGAAGATCGACCACAGCCGGCGATTGAAGAGCAGCGCATGGTGCATGTTCTTGTCGGGGCCCGCCCAGCTGGCCTGGACATCCAGAAGCTGTCTCGCAGCCTTCAGCAGCGCCTGCGCCTCGATTTCACGGGGGGATGCCGTTGTATGTAACGCACGCGAGTAGGCTTGGGCTGCATTGGACATTCACCACCTCGATGGGAGCGGTTCGCAGGACCGCAGGGGGACTTCAAAACTGCCCAACTTTCATACAGTTCGCGCCTTTAAATATGGTTAGCAACGGTTACCAAATGTGACGGAGTCCGGGCATTCACCGGCGACCGCGCCGATCGTCGATGAGCTGCATCGTTGGTGGTCGTGAGGTCGATCGCGGGGAAGCGAGGTTCAGGACAATCAGACCCGATCGACCGGCGCCGAGTTCAGGGTCGACTGCCCGGTGGCGGGATTGGTGACCACGGTCTTGATCGTGCCGTGGCCGACCTTCGACATCAAGAATTTGGAGTCGCCCATCCTGAAGGCGTTGTCCTTGATCAGGACGTCCTGGAATTTGATCGGACCGTTGCCGCTCTGATATCTCACCTTCGCGCGAAATCCCTCCACGTTGGACACCGTGAAGGAAAACTTCTCGCCCGTCGAATAGGTCCCCTTCCAGGTCCCTTCCCACTGCGTGGCATCGACCGGGACATAGGTCGTATGCGACGGAGGCGTCGGGGGTTTGGACGTGTAGCCCGCCGCAAGAACGCTGAAGATGTCACCCATAGCTCAACATTCCTGCTTGATGCCCGTTGCTATTCAGGCGCGGCCGCTGAGGCCGGCCGCGAGATTGCGGTTGATCTCGATCAGCGGCTTGATGTGCTCGACCTGCGGGCTGATCTGCAGCGCCATGGTCTGGCTCAGAACGAAGATGCCGAGGTTGGCGATGTTCTGTCGCACTTCCAACGGCTGCTGGTTTTCATCGCGCAAGACGTCGCTGAGAAAGATGGCCCATAGCTTGCGGTTGAACATCAGCGCTTCGGAGATCTGCTCGCTCGTCGCATGTTCATTGGTGACGATAGCCTGCAACTTGTTCGCCGCCTTCAGCAGGGCCTGGGCTTCGATATCACGGGGCGAGGAGGTAGTGGTCGCAACACGCGCGTAAGCCTTGGCGGCAGCACTAGACATTCGTCACCTCAGCAACTCCTCTTCCAGTTTGATAAGCTTGCGGATTTCCTTTAACGAATTGTAGAGCTGGCCGCTTAAAATTAGCTTACTTGCGGCCTCGATCTGCGGCCTGAAGCTTGGCACCGCCGCCAGCAAATCCTTGACGAAGCCCATATAAAGTTCCTGGTACTTCGGGATGTCCTTCTCCAGATACATCATCTGCGCGCAGAGATAGAGCCGCTTCACCGGGGAATTGGCCGTCTCCGCCGTCAGGATGTCCTTCTCGCGCAGGATCGGCGCTGCGCCATCGATCAAAAAGTGGGCTCGCGTCTCCGAATTGGTGATCACGCTTTCGCCGATGATGATCCGCTCGAACGGCTTCAATTCAACCTTCAGCGCCATCGCCTTATCCCTTGCAAACCGCCGCGTCGCGGCGCGTGTGTCCGGAAACAGTTTCCACGAATCACCATGAACAATACCCGAACATTCGAATGCAAAACTGCATCAAAAAAAAGGCTTTTGCTTCATCAACCGAGCAAGTTTCAGGCGTTGTCCGTCGGCCCCATCGCGGCTTCAATGAAAAACGGCGGGGCCCTGCCCCGCCGTTTTGATGGCTCGAACGTTGCTCCGGCTTACTGCAGGAGCTTGAGCACGCTCTGCTGCGACTGGTTGGCAAGCGCGAGCGCCGAGACCGCGATCGACTGGCGGGTCGACAGCGCCTGGCTGTTGGCCGCCTCCTCGTTGGAGTCGGCCAAGGTCAGGTTGGCCGACCCGGTCTGCAGCACATTGATGATGTTCTTCGCGAAATCCTGGCGGATCTGCACGATCGAGAGGTTGGCACCGAACGCCGAGGCCTGCGAGCGCAGCGTGCTGCTGGCGTTGTTGAGCGCCGTCAGCACCTTGCCGGTCAACACGTTGTCGATGAAATCGGTGCCGGCGGCGAGCGGTGCGAGGCCGAGGCCATTCGGGTCGAAGCTGACCCCTGCGATCGTCAACGTCGACTTGCCGGTTTCGTTGAAGATCAGCTTCAGCGAGTTGCCGTCCAGCAGGTTGATGCCGTTGAACGATGCATCCTGCGCCGTGGTCTTGATCTGCTCAATGACCTGGTTGTACTGGCTGACCAGGGTGGCGCGCGCGGTTTGCGACACCGCATCGGGAACCGCTGCAACGACTGCACCACCGGCGCCGCCACCGAGCGCGTTGGCGCTAATGTTGATCGCGTCGAGCGCTGTCGGCGCAGTAGGGGCCGCGGTGCCGGTGATCACCTGGCCTGCACCATCGTTTGTCGACGTGAAGGTCAGATCATCCGGGCCGGTGATCGAACCCGACAGGTTGACGCCCGCCACTGCCAGCGCCGTGTTGAGCTGGTCGAGAGTCTTGACAGTCGCCGTCTTGGTCGTGGGATTGAAGGCCGAGGCAGCCGTGCCGATCGTGATGGTCACAGCGGTGCCTGCCGAATTGGTGAACGTGTAAACACCACCGTTGAGCTTGCTGGTCGTGAGGTCGGCGGCAGTCGCCGGACCTGCGGGGGGGACCCCGGCGCCCGTGCCGGTGAATGCAATGCTGGACTTGGTGCTGTAGCCCGTCGGCTGCTGCAGGGCCTGGTTGGCGATCGACTTGGCGGTATCGACCAGCTTCTGCAGCGAGGTGATGCCGGTGTTGGCGGCCTGCAGCACCTGCACGCCGTTGCCGATGCTGTCGAGCAGATTGCTGATGTCGCCGGCGCGGGCATCGAGGCCGGCCGCGGTGAAGTAGTTGGTCGGGTTGTCGAGCGCGCTGTTGACCTTCTTGCCGGTGGCGAGGCGGGTCTGCGTGGTCGAGAGCAGTTCGGCGGTGCCCTGCAGCGAGAGCAGGTTCTGGCGGACTGCCGCCGTCAGGACAATATCGGACATATTCAACGCCTTCCTCAAGTGTGCGTCGCCAGCGACTTCTCCCGCGCCGACGGGCTACATGACTTCACCCGAGTACGTTATGAACAAAAGCTTTTAAAATGTGGTTAACCGCACCTTATCAAGCATGGTTAAAATACCCGATACGCCGCTCGCGCCCGTTTCAGGCGCTGTTTTCGAGCGATCTGATCCTCTTGTCGCGACGGCGGCTGCCGGATCCCAGACACAAAAAAACGGCGGGGCCGAAGCCCCGCCGCCGTGATGGATCGAAAAGTTCGCCGAAATCAACGCAGGAGCTGGAGAACGCTCTGGTTCGACTGGTTGGCGAGCGCCAGCGCGGAGACCGCGATCGACTGGCGGGTCGACAGCGCCTGGCTGTTGGCCGCTTCCTCGTTGGCATCGGCCAGGGTCAGGTTGGACGACCCGGTCTGCAGCACGTTGATCAGGTTCTTCGAGAAGTCCTGACGGATCTGCACGATCGAGAGGTTGGCACCGAAGGCCGAGGCCTGCGAACGCAGCGTGGTGCTGGCGGTGTTGAGCGCCGTCAGAACCTTGTTGGTGGCAGCGTTGTCGATGAAGTCAGTGCCCACGACGGCGGAGCCCAGGCCGAGACCATTCGGATCGAAGGTCACGCCTACGATCGTCGACGTCGACTTGCCGGTTTCGTTGAACACCAGCTTCAGCGTGTCGCCGTTCAGCAGGTTGACGCCGTTGAAGGACGCGTCCTGCGCCGTCGTCGTGATCTGCTGGATGATCTGGTTATACTGAGCGACCAGACCCGCACGGGTGTTCTGCGAGTTGATGTCGGCGACGGCCGCGGTAACCGCCGCGGTGGTGCCAACCGTGCCGGAGATATCCACCGAGGTCGACGAACCGGCGCCCGGCGCAGCGTAGGTGCCGGTCTTGGTGATCGTCTGCGAAGCCGCATCGTTGGAAGACGTGAAGGTAATCGCACCTGCAGAGTCGACGCTTGCGGTCAGCTGGACGCCAGCCGTCGAAAGCGCCGTGTTGATCGCGTCGATCGAGTTGACATTGCCGGCACCGGCCACATTGCTGATGGTCAGCGTGGTCGTAGCGGTCGCTGAGGTCTTGAAGATCAGCGTCTTGCCCTGCAGCGAGTTCGTGCCGGCGTTGGTCAGATCGGTCGCTGTACCTGCGACGCCGAGCGCACCGGCGCCGGTCGGTCCGTCCGTTTTGAGGCTGGCTTTGGTGCTGTAGCCGCCGGGCTGCTGCAGTGCCTGGTTCGCAATCGACTTGGCGGTATCGACCAGCTTTGACAGCGAGGTGATGCCGGTGTTGGCAGCCTGCAGAACCTGCACGCCGTTGCCGATGCTGTCGAGCAAGTTACCGATGTCGCTGGCGCGGGCGTCGAGGCCGGCGGCGGTGAAGAAGTTGGTCGGGTTGTCGAGCGCGCTGTTGACCTTCTTGCCGGTGGCGAGGCGGGTCTGCGTGGTCGAGAGCAGGTTCGCGGTGTCCTGCAGCGAGAGCAGGTTCTGACGAACCGAAGACGAGAGCGTGATGTTGGAGAGAGACATGGACACAACCTTTCTGGTGTTACGCAACAGCCCGGCCTTCTTGGCCGAACCCGGGGACCCTGAAAGCAAATGATCAATGAAAAATGAATCCGACCGGCAGATGCGGTGCTACCGCGCCGGTTTCAAAATCATGGTTAAAAAGGGATGAACAGGATGGGAGGATCTGAAGCGATCCGGGCGGGCGAGCCGGCCCAGGTCTTAAGCAAAGCTGGCCATTGCGCGTGGGCGCCGTTCCTGAGGCGCCCATCGCTCGCATTTCGGCGCCGGCTGGAAACGTGTCATGCTTTTCCAATGCGCGGGAAAGCGCGGGACGATCTTATTCTTCGTCATCACCGGGCTCGACGGCCAAGCCGGATTTGCCCGACTAAGACTTGGGTCTCTTAAGAAGAACGCAATTCGGCGCTTGTCATCGAAATGCGGAAAGAGCTGGATGCACGGGTCAGCGCGCCGACACCCAACGACCAGCCCGGCGCGTTGAACAAATTTGAACCGCGCAGCGCGCCCTAGAGCATGATCCGGAAAAGTGGGTACCGGTTTTCCCCCGCGACAAACGCGAAACGCGTTTGCGCGGAGATCATGCTCAAATCAAAGAGATAGAGCGGGATGACGATTCGAAGAAAAGTCATCGCGCTCTAGAGGAATTTCAGCAGCGAGGTTTGATACAGCATCGCCGTCGTCTGGTACGACGCGTTGAGGCTGTTCTGCACGGCGAGGAGTTTCGCCGTGACCTCCGCGTCGGTGACGCCTTCGATCGATTGCAGCATAGTCTCCGCGGTGTTCTTGGTCTGGGTTTGGCGATCGGCTGCCGACTTCATCGCGATCTGCGCGCCGGCGAAATCCGCCGTAATGTCCTGCACGCTCTGCTGGCCGGTCTGCGCCAGAAGTTTTGTCGCCACCCGCTGGTAGAGCGCGCCGATCTGGGCGCTGGCGTTCGGGTCGCCGGTCGTGGTGGTCATGGCGGCCATGGCCGCGATGGTCTGCAATTGCGCCGTCAGTGCCGGCTCGTTGGCGCGGGCGCCATATTGCACGGTGATGCCGTTGTCGACGCGTGCCACCGCGGTGCCGCGCGCGGGATCGGTGCCGGTTTCGCCATTGTACCAGGAGAGCGTATTCGCAGCCGTGCCGGGCACCTGCGCCGTCGCGGAGGCGAACGGCGGACCGCTGACGCGCGGCACCGGGCTGCCGCTGAAGAATTCGCTGGACGCCTTCAGCGCGGACGCCGCGACCAGGGCGCCGTTGGCGAGGCCGCCGACGGCGGTGGTCAATGCGGCGTTGATGTTGGCGGCGGTCGCGGTCGAGTTGGCGCCGATCAGGAACTGGCCGGCCTGCGGCGGCGTCGTGGTGGTCGCGGTCAACTGCACGTTTTCGCTGGTGCCATCCGGCAGATTGAACGCCAGCGTGATGGTGTCGCCGGTGTTCAGGTTGGTCGCGCCGAGATCGAACGACCCGGTGGCCGGCGAGCCGGTCGGCCCGGTGGTGGTGACGCTTGCGGCCGACGAGGTGATCGATGCGAGCTTCAGGCCAAACGGACCTGTGTCCTCGGTCAATGAAATCGACGTCGCCGTCGGCGTCGCCTGTGTCAGCCGGCCGGTGCCAGAGCCGACGTCGGCTTGCTTGCGCTCCGCGATCAGCTGCTTCAGGCCCGCCTGCGCGCCGACGCCGTTGAGAATGTCGTCGGTCGCCGCCGTCGCCGCCGTGTCGGTGGCGCGTCCGGAAAACAGATAGCGATCGCCCGACTGGCTGTTCAGCAGGCTCAGCATCTCGTCGAGCGAACTGCGCGCCGTGCCCTGGGCAATGGTCTGGCCGTTGCTGGTGATCTGGGTCGAGGACGTCACCGCCGCGCCCTGCACCGTGGTTCCGATCGCGACAATCCGCGTCAGTGCCGCGTTGGCGACGTTGATGCGCGTGGTGACGTTGGTCATCGTATCCGCGAACGCGTCGATGCTGCTGATCTGCGCGCGCAGCGCGACGGCAAAGCCGCGGTTGGTGCCCATGCCGGCATAGGTGTTCGATTTCTTGCCGGTGGCAAGCTGGGTCTGCAGACTGTCGAACTGGCTTTGCAGATCCAGGATTCGCGATGCCAGAATCGATGTCCTGATGCCTACGCCGCTAACTGTCATGATGACCTACTCCAAAACCGTCGCGCTAACCCGATTACGTCAGATCTGTAGCAACGCGTCGAACATCTGCTTGACGGTCGACATCACCCGCGCGTTCGCCGCATATGCATTCTGCAGCGACAGCAACTGCGCCATCTCGTCGTCGATGTTGACGCCGGACTGGCTGTTGAACTTCTGCTGCAGCGTGCTCAGCACCACGTCCTGACCGTCGGCGATCTGCTTGGCGGTGTTCGCCGCCTGGCCCTGGGCGCTGGCAATCTGCTGCGAGAAATTCGACAGCGTCGCCTGGAACGGCAACGTCGAAGTACCGAAGCCGGTCGACGGCGAATACAGCGACTTGCCGGCGGTGAGCTGCTGGTAAAGGAAATCCGGTCGCTTGGTGTCGCCGGACGGCGTCGTTGCGTTGTACTGCACCAGCTTCGCCGGATCACCGACGATCTGGCTGTTCACCCGGATGCGCGCCGCGAGGCCCACCGACTGCTGGCCTGCCGCGGTGATCGCGCCGGTATAAAGGCTGTTGCCATCGGTGAACAACGGCACCTCTCCGCTGCCGCCCAGCAGCGATGATGCGGTCGACGTCACGGAGGCGGCGTTCACGGTCGCGGTCCCGACGCCGTCGTCGAGCACCCGCAGCGTCGAGCCGGTGTTGGAGAACTGCAAGCCGGCTGAGCCGAGCGCCGCATTGAGCTGGCTCGTCACCGAAGCCATGCCGGCGGAGAAATCGATGCCGATCACCTGATCGTTGGGATCGGTGGTGGCGTTGTTGGACAAGGGCAGCACCGACGGATCGTCGACCCGCACCAGCGACAGCTGATGCTGGACGTTGCCGACATCCGTATAGGTGAGATGGATTATATTGCCGTTCTGCAGGCCGGACAGATCGAGATCGAAGCCATTCGACGCCCCCGAACTCACCGCAGTTCCCGCCGTGGTCTTGTCGGACAGCAGGCTCGACATGTTGGCGGCAAACTGATCAAGCTGGGTTTGCGCCTGCACCAGCGTTTTGTCGCGCAGCTCGAGATAGCCGGCGATGGTGCCGGAGCGGATCGAATTGGTCTGAATCAGGTTGAGCGAACCGCCGTTCGGGAAGTGGACCGTGAGGGTGCCGAGGTTGCTCTTGGTCGGGTCGGCGTCCCACTGGGTGTTCGGCGTCACCGTGCCTTGCGGATTAAACGACAGCGTCGAGGCCTCGGCACCGACCAGTTGCACGCCCGAATTGGTGAAGACCTGGATTTGATTGTTGCCGTTGTCGATGACGCGAATGTCCATCAGTTGCGACAACTGATCGACATACTGGTCGCGCTGGTCCTTCAGGGCTGCGGCCGCAGCATCGGTGGTATCGCCGCTAGCAAGCTGGGTGTTGAGATTGACGATCTGCTGCATCGCCGTATTGGCGGTGTTGACCGCCGAATTGAGCCCGGATTCCGCCTGGCTGCGCAGCGACTGGATGCCGCCCGACATGCTGTTGAGCTGCTGCGTCAGCGACTGCGCGGCATTGAGCACGCCAATCCGCGCCGACTGGCTGTCGGAGCTGGTCGATAGCCCCTGCACCGCGGTGACCAGATTATTGAACGCGGTTTCCAGCGTTCCGGTGCCGCCGGGGGTGCCGTAGATCGACTGCAGGCTGCTCAGGATCGAGGAGCGCAGGTCGGCGTACGACGCGCCGGACTGCTCGGTGCGGATCTGCTGCTGCAGATACAGGTCGAGTTCGCGATTGACGCCGGTGATGCTGACGCCGGCGCCGATCGAACCGGAGGACGTCTGGACCTGGTTGACGGTCTTGCGGATGTAGCCCGGCGTGTCGGAATTGGCGACGTTCGACGAGGTCAGCGACAGCGCGAGCTGGTTGGCGCGCAGCCCCGACATGGCAATCGAGAGGGCTTGACTGAGACTCATGACAAACGGCTCGTTTCAATTCCCTGTCGGATCAGACCGTCCATGTGCGCGACCTATCGCAGCACGTTCAGCAGATCCTGAACCATCGAGTTGGATGTGGTGATCACCTTCGTGTTGGCCGAATAGGCCTGCTGGGTGACGATCAGCTTGGTGAACTCGTCGGCGATGTCGGTGTTGGAGCTTTCCAGCGACGAGCCGACGATCGTCCCGCCGCTGCCGAACAGCGCCTGGCCGGACTGGTCCGTCGCCTCGAACGCGCCGCCGTCGATGCGTTTGAGGAAATTGGTGCCGTTGAATGTTGCGACCGAAATCTGCGCAAGGTCGATGTTGCGGCCGTTGGAATAGTTGCCGACCACCCGGCCGTTCTGGCCGATCGACACGGTCTGCAGCGATCCGGCCGGAAAGCCGTCCTGCTGGATCTGGTTGACCTTCACGTTGCCGTTGGCATCGGCGAACTGGGTGACGCCGCCGGCGCCGAAGTTGATCGAGATATTGCCGAGCGGCACCCCGCCGATGGTCGGCGCCGTCAGGGTGATGCCGCCGATCGCCGGCGTCATCTGGCCGTTCGGCGAGAAGGTGAAATCGGTATTGACGTTCTGCCAGGCAAGGTCGGTGCCGGTGGCGCTGGAGTTGACCTGGTAGAACATGTTCCAGGTATCGGTGTGGCCGGCGCCGAGCGATGAACTGTCGACCTTGGCCCAGCGCAGTTGCAGGCTGACCGGCGAGCCGGAGATGTCGTAGGCCGTCACCGCTCCGCCGCTGATGGATTCGTTGACGAAGGCCTGCAGATCGCTGCCGAGCACCTGTCCGGTGCCGGCAGTGCCGCCGCCGGTGCGCGGCACGTTCACGGGCGCGGTCAGGCCGAGGGCCCCAAATGCAGTAGTATTGGTGGTAGTGATCGTGAGGTTGTTGGCGGTGCCGCTATGCAGCGTGATCGCACCGCCGCTGATCGTCGGTGCCACGCCGGTGATCGCACCGATATTTGTCAACAGATCCTGGATGCTGCCGGTGGTGATATTGATTTCGTTGGTGGCCAGATTGGTTGGAGTATTGACGATGGTAATCACGGTGCCGTCCACCGTAATCGTATCTCCGAGGACGAAATTGGTCGTGAGCGAATCCGTGTTTGCGCCGCCGTTCAACAGAGTTGATCCCGTGATGGGGGTCGGCGTGGTCAGCTTGTTGTTCTTGGCGGCGCCCGTGATCGTTGCGTCGCCATAAGGGGTGGCAGGCGTGCCGAGCGTGCGCGGATTGCCGGACGCGAAATCCACCGGCTGCAGCAGTTCCGACCCCGGAATCGAATTGTCGTGCTTGGTGGTCAGCGGATAGCTCGCCAGGTTGGCGCGATAGCTCACCACCGATGTCGGCACAGCCGGCAGGAAGTCGTTGGCGAATTTCAGCACCTGCGGCACGCTGCCGGTCATGTTGCCGGTCGCCGGATCGATCGGAACGCCCTCGACATAATAGCCCGCACCGTTGACCAGGTAGCCGTTCTTGTCGAGCGCAAAGTCGCCGCGGCGGGTGTAATTGTCGACGCCCGAAAACACCGGTTGGTTGTCGCTGAAGCTGCCCGGCTTCTGTACCACGAAGAAGCCGTTGCCGTTGATCGCCATGTAGGTGGAGACCGACGCGCTCTGCACGTCGCCCTGCACGGTGTTGGTCTCACGCGATGCGGTGGTGACGCTGCCGGCGAGCTGATTGTTGACGCCGGTGTCCGGGATCAGATCGAGGAAGCTGGTGTCGATCCGCTTGAAGGCGGTGGTCTGCGAGTTGGCGATGTTGCCGGAGATGTTTTCCAGCGCATAGGACTGCGCGCGCAAGCCCGCGACGGAGGTTGTGAGAGCGCCGAAGATACCCATGACATTTTCTCCAATTCGATCCGGGCGGCTCGCCGTTTTGGGGAAACCGAGGCCGCGTCGGGAGAAGATGTCGCAAGCGTCGTGCCAAACTATAAAATCAATAAAAATCAAAGGCTTAATAAAAAATCCCCGGTCCGAAGACCGGGGCACATTTGCCGGGCGGGCAACAATTGCCGGGCAGCGCCCTTATGACGCCTGTGGGCCGGCCGGGTGAAACACCAGCCCAAACCCGTCGATGCAATAGCGCAAGCCGGTCGGTTTCGGCCCGTCGTCGAAGACGTGACCCATATGTCCACCGCAGCGGCGGCAGTGGACTTCCGTCCGCGTCATGCCGAACGTCGTGTCCTTGGTTTCGCCAATGGCATTGTCGAGCGGCTTCCAGAAACTCGGCCAGCCGGTGCCGCTCTCGTATTTGGTGTCCGAGGAGAACAGCGGCAGATCGCAACCGGCGCAGGCAAAGATCCCCTTGCGTTTTTCCTTCAGGAGCGGGCTCGAACCCGGCCGCTCGGTGCCGTGCTTGCGCAGGATTTCATACTGCTGCGGCGTGAGCTGGGCGCGCCATTCGGCGTCGGTCTTTTCCACCTCGAATTTCTCGGCGGCTTGCGCCGGCGTGGTGCGCAGCCAGCGGAACGCGGCAAGGCCAAACAGGCTGGCGACAGATGCGAGCAGGATACGGCGGTCGATCATGGAAAATCTCCGTGCGAGGCGGGCGTAACGGTTCGCCATCAAGTACGGCCCACGAGCGCCGACGTTACACGGATCCGTCCCGGATTTTCTCACTTTCCTGCGAGGTAGCGGCTGATATCCCGCCGTCCTGCGCCGCTACCGGCCGCGGAGGCGGTGGGCGCACCGGGCGCGGCCCAGCCGGCGGACCGCGCGGCGGCCTGGTTCCGGCCTGCCGGTTGGCCTCCGCCAATCGCGCCTCGCGCACGCGTTCCCGGGCACGGGCGCCTTCGCGGTAACGGGCCAGCGCGCCGGCTGCGGCGGAATGGCCCCGCCCCCACAGGCCGATCAGATGGCCGGCGACACGGCCGGTGGCGCCGCCTGCCCAGACCAGTTCGAACGGCGAGAACAGTTTCCAGCGTTCCTCGCCCCACAGAATGCTGCGCGCGATGACCTGCCCCGCCATCGCCGAGGTATTCAGCCCCTGGCGGCCGAAGCCGCTGGCGACCCACAGTCCTTTGCGCAGCTGGCCGATCTGCGGCATGCCGTGCACGGTCACCCCGACCGCACCGCCGAACACGTCAGCGATCGGCACCTTGCCGAGCTGGGGAAAGATGGTGGCGATACGGCGCTGAATGACGGGTGCAAAGCGGCGTGGCCGCGCCTCCCAGGTGGTTTCCGGGCTGGCCCACATCAGCCGGTCGCCGTCGACGATCCGGAATTGATCGATGCCGTCACTGTCGGCCACCGACCCCTTGAAGGCGATCACCTCGCCCAGCCGCTCGCCGAGCGGCTCCGTTACCGCGGCATAGCGCCAGACCGGCAGCAGCGTCTCCGAGAGGCGGCGCAACGGGGCGCCGAGGTGAACGTTGCCGGCCAGCACGATGTGCGAGGCGCGCAGCCGCGCCGACGGCGTCACGATGCGCTTGCGAATCCCCGACGGGTCGATGCTGACGACAGGCGTATCCTCGAAGATGCGCGCGCCCGCCCGCCTCGCCTGCGCGGCAAGACCATGAATGTATTTGCGGCCGTCGATCTGGAACGCGCGCGGATAATAGATGCCGTGGAAATAGCGTGCCGTCCCGAGCTGATCGCGAACGCGATCGACCTGCCATCCCTCGACCTCGGTCTCGAAATCCTCGCTCAGCGTCTGTAGCCGGCTGATCAGCGTTTCGCCGGCGTCGACATTGGAGACCTCCAGCGCGCCCTCGGTCAGTGCAATTCCCGGCATCGCCTCTTCGGTGGCGGCGGCGCGAACGTAATCGGCGCCCTCCTTCGACAGCGCCCACAGCTCGCGCGCGTCCTCGAGGCCAACGCGCTCGATCAGGTCACCGATCGGAAGACTGTAGCCCGGCATGACCGTGCCGAGCTGATGGCCGGACGCATTCCAGCCGACATGCCGGCCTTCGAGCACAGCCACGCTGGCGCCGAGGCGCGCGGCCTCCAGCGCCACCGTGAGGCCGGCAAGTCCGGCTCCGACCACGCAAATGTCAACATCCAGGTCGAATGACAGGCGCGAGCGAAAAGGCGCGTCGTCGTCGGGGCCGTTGGTCGCACTTGTGAAAGTCTCGGGCATGGCGTTTCTTACGGACCGCTGCAGCGCTTGTCACCTTGTCCCCGACATGAGCTTGTAGATTAGTCCAGACTAAGACCGAATCGAGATCGCGCCCATGCGCCGTTTGATGCTGCTGCGTCACGCCAAGACCGAACACGACGCGCCTTCGGGCCATGACCAGGACCGCCGTCTCGACGAGCGCGGCCGGAGGGATGCCGCCGCCATCGGAACCTGGATCGGCCGGCATCCACCCTTTCCCGATTCCGTTCTGGTTTCGACCGCGGTGCGGGCGCGGCAGACCTGGGAGATCGCGCGCGATGCGATGAAGGATGCCGTGCGGGAGCGGTCGCCGCAGCCCCAGGTCGAATTGCTCGACGAACTCTACGGCGCCGAGCCGGCGCAGCTCCTGCGGATCATCCGCATGGCCGAGGTCACCGATCCCGCGCGCTTGATGCTGATTGGCCACAATCCGGGCATGCATGAACTGGCCTTGATGCTCGCCGGCAGCGGCGACGCGGCGGCGAAGAAGTCACTTGAGGACAATCTGCCAACCGCTGGCCTTGCCATCCTGGATTTTGCGATCGACGACTGGAGCGAAGTGGCGTTCCGCCGCGGCAAACTCGTGCGCTTCACCAGCCCGAAATTGCTGAAGCAGGCGCTGGACGATTGAAGCAGGCGGACATCGCTGCCCCGCCATGCTAAGCTTTTCACGACCCGGATTTCGAGCGAATTGAGAACAAGTTCGCGTAAAAGAAAACACGTCAAAACAAAAGGCTAGAGCCCGATCCTGATAAATCAGGATCGAACGGGCTCAAGGCAGGAGGCGCAGATGTTCAAGTCGATTCTCGTGCCGCTCGATCTCGCCGACACTGACCTCGCCAAGCCCGCAATCGCGACCGCCGCGACGCTGTCGCGGACCTGGAACGGCTCGGTGCGCCTGCTCAACGTATTGCCAATGACGCCGGCGATGCTGGCGGAATATGTGCCGGCCGATTTCGACGCCCAGCAGCGCGCCACCTCGGAAGAAGCGCTCGCCATCGTAGCGAAGGAATCCGGCATCGAGGCGTCGCGCATTTCCACCGCAGTGCGACAGGGTGGCATCTATCACGAGATCCTCGAAGAGGCGGCGGCAATCAAGGCCGACCTGATCGTGATGACCTCGCACCGGCCGGCAATGCGGACCTATTTCCTCGGCTCCAACGCCGGCCATGTGGTGCGCTATGCCCCGTGCTCGGTGCTGGTGGTGCGGCACTGAGACGTAACGGCGCCGCTGAGTCGCGACGCCGGACGCTCTACATGATCCGACCAAAATCCGGATCGACGACGCCGCGCACGGCCGATTCAATCCGGCTGCGCTCGATGCCGATATCGCGGAGCGCACGATCGTCCAATTCGCTCAGTGTCTGGATGGCCTGGCGGCGTGCAAGATAGGTGACGATGCCGTTCACCCAGCTTCCGAGGACGCGGAAGAATCCGCCCGCGACGCTTTGGGGAGCAGGCTGGCCTGCCGTCGAATAGATCGTGGTCATCGCACTTCTCCTTGCTTTCACGCGGCAAGCCGCTGCCGCCGGCGCAAACGCTTGCGAAAGCGCCTGCACCCTAATGGACCGATTGTTTGCACCCCTCTCAGTGCAATCTCTGGCTTGATGGTTCCAAAATGATCCGATACACTCCTCGGTGCAAGGAAAACATTGCTCTCGGTGCAATAATGTCAAAGTTCGAGTACCTGAAGCTTGCCGATACCGTCGCCGCCGAGATCGCCAATGGCGCGCTCAAGCCCGGCGACCGCCTGCCGCCGCAGCGCAGCTTTGCCTATGAACGCAAGATCGCCGTCTCGACCGCGAGCCGCGTCTACACCGAGCTGTTGCGCCGCGGCCTCGTGGTCGGCGAAGTCGGGCGCGGCACGTTCGTGTCGGGCGAGACGCGCCGCGGTATCGCCATGCCGACTGAGCCGCGCGGTGCGCGCATCGATCTGGAAGTGAACTATCCGATCCTGCCGACGCAATCGGCGATGATCGCAAGAAGCCTTGCGGGGCTGGAACGCCCCGAAGTGCTCGATCTCGCGCTGCGGCACTCGACCACGGCAGGCACACAGGCGGCACGGACCATTTCCGCCGAGTTTCTCTCCCGCGAGGACTGGTCCCCGGCCGCCGATCAACTCGTCTTCACCGCAAACGGCAGGCAATGCATCGCCGCGGCGCTGGCGGCGATGGTGCCGAGCGGCGGCCGCTGCGGCGTCGAGGCGCTGACCTATCCCTTCATCAAGGACATTGCCGCCAGACTCGGCGTCACGCTGGTGCCGCTTGCGATGGACGAGAACGGCCTTCGCCCGGACGCGGTGCAGAAGGCGCACCGCGAAGCGCATTTGTCGGCGCTGTACGTTCAGCCGACGATTCAAAATCCGCTCGGCATGACCATGCCGCAGGCGCGCCGGGCCGACCTGCTTCGCGTCGTCGAGAAGCTCGGGCTCACCGTCATCGAAGACACGGTCTATGGCTTTCTCGACGAAGAAACGCCGATGGCCGCGCTGGCGCCGGATAGCTGCATCACGCTCGACAGCCTGTCGAAGAAGGTGGCGCCCGGCCTTGCGCTCGGTTTCATCGTCTCGCCGCCGCGCCTGCGCGAGCGCATCATGGCTGCGGTTCGCTCGGGCGGCTGGACGGCTTCAGGATTTGCCTTTGCCGCCGGACAGCGGCTGATGGCGGATGGCACGGTGGCCGAGCTGTCACGCCTGAAACGGATCGACGCGGCGCGGCGCCAGCAGATGGCGGCCAGATACCTCGCCGGCTTCGAAATCCAGGCCAACGTCAAATCCTACCATCTCTGGCTCACCCTGCCCCAGCATTGGCGCTCGCAGACATTCGTCGCGGCCGCGGCCCGGCGCGACATCGCGCTGACGCCTTCGACCACCTTCGCCGTGATCCCCGGCCATGCCCCCAACGCCGTCCGCCTGGCGCTCGGCGCCCCCAGCACCGAACAGCTCGATCTGGCGCTGCGAACGCTTTCGGGAATGCTGACGGCGAAAGAAGACGTCGATACGACCGAGTAGATCTACCGGTCGCGCGTTTCGCATGCCGGCCACTCCGCGATAAAGCCCCTCGCCTTGTACGTCTCGATCTTGTCCCATTCATTGAGCATGCGGCGCGAGAATTCGGCGTCGGTGTGCCAAAGCGCCCGCGGCGTCCTGAAACTGTCGACCATGACCAGCATCTTCTCCACTTCCGGCCAGTGCCGGTGCAGCGTCATCGGATAGCGGCGCGCCGTCCAGGTATTGCCGAGACAGATCACGCGGCGGATGTTGGCGAGCCCGAGCGCGGCATCGATGATCGGCAGCGAGAAGATCACGTTCTCGCCGGTGTTCATCGCACGGTCCTCTCTCAGGATGATGGCAGCCGGAACGCCGCGCGCGACCATTCACCGGCAATGATCTCGCATTCCGACAGATCGGATCCCTCCGTCACGCCGCCGCTCACGATCGCCCAGCGAAAATACCCCCTCCGCCACAGCCGGCAGGCTTCATCGACGCGCTCGTCGACGTCCGCGCGCGTGCCGAACACGAACAGCAGGTCGGCCGGCCGTAACGGTGTCTTGATCAGATGCCGCGCATTGATCGCGGCAATCTCGGCCTCCGTCGGCGATCGCGTCGTTGGGGTTGTCACGGCAACTCGCCTGTTATCAGGAACGCCGCACAGAGTGCCGCGCCCTGCGGCGCTTCGCGAAATCACATTTCGTGTCGCTTGATTGCGAACAAGGCTACGGCAGCAATGTCTCGGGAAGCCCGTCGAACGAATATCTGCGCGGCCGGTTGCGCTTGATGAAGCCGCCGATGGTCCAGGCAAACCAAACCGCGATGCCCACCAGAAACAACGCGCCGGTGAATTCGGAAGTGGCAAGCGCCCGGACGAAAAGTCCGATCATGGCGATGGCCAGCAACACCAGCATCGCAACCGCCATGGCATAGGTCACCGTCCCGATGCCGCCGATCAGGGAAGCCTTGCTGCCTGCCTCCTTCATCCTTCGATGCAGTTCGGTGACAAAGGCGCGGTAGTCCTGATCCTGCGGCGTCATCAACGAGACAGTCTGCCAGGTCGTCGAAAGGATGGCGATCCGTTCGCCGCCGGCCCTCTCGATATCGGCGCGAAAGCGACGGGATTGCATCGACATCGGCCGATACGACAGACGGATCGAAGCGATATCGGCATAGGGCCACACGCCGGACCGGCGGCCCATCTGCCACGACAATCCGGCGTCCGTCAGTTCGAATTGATACGCCGACGAGATCAGTGACGCCTTGTAGGCGTAGCTGATCGTGCGCGCCCCCTCGCCTTCCCTGGCCTGGTTCGGTAGTGATGTCGGCAATTCAAGATATCCCGCGTCGTTTGAAGCCGCCTGCTTGCGCGGCGAGCCGGCTTTACCTTACAAGCGGGCCATGGCCGAGACGACTTATTTTCCGCGCCGCCTGATCCTGGCCGGCGCGATTGTTTCCGGTGTGCTGCTGGCGCTGGCCGTGCACATGCTTGGCGCGCGTTACGGACTCGATCTCGGCGGCCTGTGGCGGTCCGATACCAGCGAATTCATGCCCGCGGGCGCGGCGATCGCCTGGTGGCTGATCGCAACCGTGGGCTTTTCCGGCGGCTATTTCACCGCCAACCTGATGCACAGCGCGGCCTCGGGCCAAATTCCGCAGCGGATGCGCCAGTTCCTGATCGCCGTCGGCGTGCTGATCCTCGCCGGCGCGGGACAGGCCGCCTCGGCGCCGAGCCCGGTCCCGACCATTTCGGGCGTGCTGGCGGGCCTTGCAGCGTTATGCCTCGGCGCGGCAATGGCGTTCTGCGGCGCGCACTTCGCTTTGCGCAAAGCTTGAAGAAACGGGGCTTGAAGAAACGGGGCTTGAGGAATCCCAGGCGACGACCCGCGCCCGTGCTTTCGACAGCATCGTTTCCACCTCGGCTACGGGATGCGGCGGGCTGAACAAATAGCCTTGCGCCTGTGTGCAGCCTTGCTGGCGCAAGAGGTCGAACTGCGTATCGGTCTCGACGCCTTCGGCCATGGCGGCGACCCGGCATGGAAATGCCGCGCGAGGTGCCCCGCGCGGCTTTTTGCCTCATTCAACAGCAGAAATCAGCTTGCGGCCTTGAGGTTGACCTTGCCTTCCGCCAGCGAGGTCAGCTTCTGGTCGGTGATCTTTTCCTCGTCCAGCGTCTTTTGCAGGATGCTGGCGCAGTCATTGCGTCCAAGCTGCCGCGCCCACGCGATCAGGCTGCCGTAGCGGGTGATCTCATAGTGTTCGGCGGCCTGCGCGGCGTCGATCAGGGCTGCGTCAAGCACAGCCTTGTCAGCGACCTCGCCCGCAACTTCGTCGGCTTCCTCGATGATGCCGTCGATCGCCGGGCAATCGACCGCCTTCACCTCGGCGCCGTGCATGCGGAATACCTCCTCAAGGCGCTGCACATGCGTCCTGGTTTCATCGAGATGTGTCAAAAAGCCCTGTTTAAGCTGCTTGTCAGTCGCTTTTTCCGCCATCTTCGGCAGGGCCTTCACGAGTTGTTTCTCCGCGTAATAGATGTCCTGCAATTGATGCATGAACAGGTCGTTCATGGTCTTGATGTCTTTGGTGAAGAGTCCCATTGCGATCATCCTTCGTTTGGGGAACATGCCGGCACAGGCCTTTTTTCCGGCCAGACGCGCGCGCTTCATGTTCGATGCTGATGGGAAGCTAACCGGCGCGCGAAAAGGATGTTCCTAAGGCCTCGAAAACGCCGTGATGGAACGGACAGAACGGCAAAATGAGCGCGCGGAACGGACCTCGTTGCGACTCAAAATCGTTAACGCGGCGACATATGTAGGGCGTATGACAGAGACGGCGAACGGAGCCAAAAGGCATGCTTGTCAAGGGCTGCACAACGGCCCTGTTTTGGCTTATGGATTTCGCGCACGGTGCCTCTGACCGTCGACTGTCACCCTTCGTGACAGGTCCCATCTTTACGTATTGCCCCTCGCCGGGAGGATGAATGCATCGGCTGCTGACCGCGCTCGGGCGTGGTTTCAAGGAGAAGATCGGCTGGAAACGGCTAGGGATCGCTGCGAGTCTCCTCATCGTCATCTTTGCGGTCACCACGCTGGTTCGCACCCTGAAAGGGGTGGACAGCGGAATTATCCTGACCGCGCTGACGGAGATTGCTCCGCATCGCATCGCGCTGGCCGCGCTGTGCGTGGTGGGGGCGTTTTGCACGCTGACCTTCTATGATTTCTTCGCATTGCGAACCATTGGCAAGACGCACGTGCCCTATCGCATCGCCGCGATGTCGAGCTTCACCAGTTACACCATCGGCCACAACATCGGAGCCACCGTCTTTACCGGCGGCGCGATCCGGTTCCGGATCTATTCCGACTACGGCCTGACCGCGATCGATGTCGCAAAAATCTGCTTCCTCTCGGGCCTCACTTTCTGGCTCGGCAATCTGTTCGTGCTCGGCATGGGCATGGCCTGGCATCCCGAGGCGGCGTCGACGATGGACCTGTTGCCGCCGGCGATGAACCGGCTGATCGCGATCGGCTGCCTTGCCGGCATCTCCGCCTATTTCGTCTGGCTGCTGATGGGCGAGGGTCGCCGCGAACTCGGTCAGAACGGCTGGAAGGTCGTGTTGCCCTCCGCCCGGCTGACGCTGCTGCAGGTTCTGATCGGCGTCGTCGATCTCGGCTTCTGCGCGCTGGCGATATACCTGTTGATGCCGATGGAGCCGCATATCGATTTCGTTTCACTGGCGGTGGTGTTCATCCTGGCGACGCTGCTCGGCTTCGCCAGCCACGCGCCCGGCAGCATCGGCGTGTTCGACGCCGCGATGCTGGTGGCGCTGCCGCAGTTCGGCAGGGAAGAGTTGCTGGCGACGCTGGTGGTGTTCCGGATCCTGTACTTCCTGATCCCCTTCGGCATCTCGATCTGGATCATGGGCACACGCGAACTCTGGCTCAGCGTGCTGCAACCCTGGCTGGAACGGCGCCGGCTCGGTGAAGCCTGCACGGCCAAGGCCCGGGTACGGCCACCGATCAAGGGCCGGCAATCCTGAGGCTGGTAACGGCGTCGTTATCTGCGCCGTCTGGTCTTTTGACGCAGAGCTGCCTCATTCTCTTATTTCTGCCTTACCGCTAACGTCAAACGACGCCATGGCTGGAATCCTCCTACGTTCAATGCTGTCGGTCGCGCTGGTTGTCAGCGCGTTGGCCGGCATATCAACGTCCGCTGTGCAAGCCCAGACCGCCGGCGGCTACGGGGCGCTGCAGATTTCCTGGGAGGTGCGCAACCGCTTCCGCCTGTTCCGCGAGGAGCGGGATTTCCTGCTGCACGCCGAAAGCGGCCGCGGCCGCAGCGTGCTGGCTTCGGAACAGGCGCTCGAGCTGCAAAGTGACGGGCGCGGCTGGGCGCGCAACACCGTGAACCGGCTCTGCATCGACCTTGCCGGCCGTGTCAGCGAGCCGTGCACCCGAGATAACGTCAAGGAAAGCTATTTGACGCCGATCGATCATCCGGTCGTGGTGCAACTGACCGGGCCCGTTCCGGTCGGCGCCACCTGCGCCTGGACATTCGACGATGGCGACGGCCCGCAAAACTCCACCTTCGACTGTGCCGAGCCGATCAATCTCAGGGTCCGCTATGGCCGCACCACGGTGGCCACCGTCGACATGTCCAGTTCGGAGGGCAGTCAGCGCGTTTTCACCGAGATCGCAGTGCGCGACATCTTCATCGCCGGCCTCGGCGACAGTGTCGCTTCCGGCGAGGGAAATCCGGACCGGCCGATTGCGCTGGCCGATGAAGGCTTTTGCTTCCGCTCCTATCTCGGAACGGCAGCCGCGCAATATTATCGGCCGAGCCGCGCGGGCTACAAGGGCGGACGCGCCTGCGAGGCGCCCGATACGCTGGCGGTCTGGCAGCGGCAGAGCGCGCTCTGGTTCAATCCTGCCTGCCACCGTTCGCTCTACAGCTATCAGACCCGGACCGCGCTGGCGCTCGCCGTGCAATATCCGCACATCGCGGTGACCTATTTGCCGCTGGCCTGCACCGGCGCCACCATCGCCGACGGGCTGTTCGGCTCGCAGCGCGCCCGCGACTGCCTGCCGTCGAAATCGGGCAGTGCGTGCCAGGGCACGGTCAACGGGCAACTGGCCGAACTGCGCGAAGCCGTCACCGCCGCGAAACGCCGGCAGCCGGAACGCAAGCTCGACCTGGTGCTGCTGTCGGTCGGGGCCAACGACATCTATTTCTCCGGCCTCGTCGCCGACGTGATCGTGGATACGGCGACCGAACGCGTCCTGTTTCGGCGCAGCGGCGTGATGGCCTCCGTGGACGACGCACGCAGTGCGATGACGCGCGACCTGCCGCAGGGATTTGCAAAACTGCGCGAGGCGCTGAAGCCGCTGGTCGGTGGCGACCTGTCGCGGGTGGTCTACACCTCCTACGCCAATCCGACGCTGGCGAATGGCGGCGCGCCCTGCCCCGGCGGACGCGCCGGCTTCGACATTCATCCCTCCTTCAACGCCCAGCCGCAGCGGCTCGCGGCCGTGTCGAACTTCGTCGAAAGCGAATTCCTGCCGCAGTTGAGAGGACTGGCGCTCTGCGAGGGCGGCATCCTGTGCCGCAATCCGCGCACCGACCGCATGACCTTCGTCGATGGTCATCAGGCGAGCTTTGCCGGCCACGGCTTCTGCGCGCGCGCCGAAAGCGACCCTGAATTCGACCGGCAGTGCTTCTCGGCGACCGGCGACAGCTTCGATGCCGATATCGTCACGGCCGCCAGCCAGCCGATGCTGTGCGGCCGCAGCGCCGGCGAATATCGCGCCTATCTGCCGCGTGCGCGCTGGATCCGCGATGCCAATGACAGCTACTTCGCGGCGATGACCTACCCGCAAGGCCTGCCGACATCGCAGCAGCCGGCCGACATCCATGACGCAACCTGGGGCGTGCTGTCGGCGGTCTATGGCGGCGCGGTGCATCCGAGCGCCGAAGGCCACGCCGCGATGGCGGATGCCGCCGTGCCGGCCGCAGCCGCCGTGCTGCAGCTCGATGCGGCGGTGCCTGAAGTCACGTCGCAGCCGGTGCCGCCGATACCGGCTTCGCCGGACGTGCCGCGGCCACCGGGCAGAACCGGATTGAACTAGCGCAGGATCAAGCTGGGCCGTGACGACGGACCATCTCGTGCCCGGACGCAAGCGGCGTAAGGGCTACGAGCCCGAAGCCCATGCTACTTTGCATGGGGTTGTTTTCGCGATTTTGTGTCTGGGCCTTGGACTCCAACCCATCCCTAGCGCGCAGGTGCGGGAACTGGTGCCGGCGCAGTGGTCTTCTTGGCCGCTGCGGGGGCCTTTGCCGGACCGGCGGGCGGCTTCATCGTTGCGGCCTGCGCCGGCAGATATTTCGCGATGATCGCGGGATCGACCTGCGCCAACTCCGTATCCGGCAGACGGGTCCAGACCTCATCCTTGCCAAATAGCGAGATGCCGAGATAGCCGCGCATCGTCAGCGTCTGCCCATCCGGGCTCAGCGTCATCTTGGCCTTGTAGATCTTGCCGTCGCGCGGATCGAGCACGTTGCCGTTCTCGTATTTCAATCCGTCGCGCTTCATGTCCCGGATGAACGAGAGCCCAAGCCAGGGCGCGTCCTTCCGATCGTCGGTGCATTTCGAGCAGACTGGATTGGGAGGATCGCCGGGCTCGGAAAACAGCTTGGCGAACGCGCCTTCGAAGAGGCCGTTGCGATCGACCACCAGAAACCATCCGACCGGCTTGCCCTTCTCGACCTTCTGCCACAGGCCGGCCGCAGACGGTTCCGCCGGCTGCGCGGCGAGCTCACCGGCAAACGCGAGCCCCATCACGATCGGGAGTACCAGTTGGAATCCGGCCAGCTTGCGCATCGTCATCACCTGATCAATCCACTAAATGAATGGCCGCAGACTAAGGCCATTTCGCGGACGGTTCCAGTGACGATCGCCGCGCGCGCCCGGTAAAGCACCGCGAGCCCAACTGCATTTTTTGGGAATCAGTTGACCCCGAGCTTCTTCTGCAGGCTCGACGACGAGGTGGTGTACTGGAACACCAGCCGCTTGTCCGGATAGACGTAGCGGTGCGCCTTCTGCGCCATCAGCGCGCCTTCGTGGAATCCGGACAGGATCAACTTGAGCTTGCCGGGATAGGTGTTGATGTCGCCGATCGCGAAGATGCCGGGAATATTGGTCTCGAACGCCGCGGTGTCGACCGGAACCAGATTGTTCTCGAGTGCGACGCCCCAGTTCGCCACCGGGCCGAGCTTCATGGTCAGCCCGAAGAAAGGCAGCATCGTATCGCACTCGACCTTCGAGACCGCGTTGTCGTTGCCTTTCATCATCGCCGCGGAAAGCTTGCCGCCTTCGCCTTCCAGCGAAGTGACCTGACCGATCTTCAGATCCATTTTTCCGCCAGCCACCAGCGCGCGCATCTGCTCGACGCTGTGCGGCGCGGCGCGGAAATCGTCACGCCGGTGCAGCAGCGTCACGCGCTTCGCAATCGGATGAAGGTTGAGCGTCCAGTCGAGCGCGGAATCGCCGCCGCCGACGATCAGGATGTTCTTGTCGCGGAACTGCTCCATCTTGCGCACGGCGTAGAACACCGAGGTGCCTTCATAGGCCTCGATGCCCGGCACCGGCGGGCGCTTCGGCTGGAACGAACCGCCGCCCGCGGATATCACCACCACCTTGCACTCGAACACCTGCCCCGCATCGGTCGTCACGCGAAAGCCGGGATCGCCGATCTTCTCGATCGTCTCCACCATCTCGTTGAGATGGAAGGTCGGATGAAACGGCTTGATCTGTTCAAGCAGCGCGTCCGTCAGGCCCTGGCCGGTGACGAAGGGAATGCCGGGAATGTCGTAGATCGGTTTTTCCGGATAGAGTTCGGCGCACTGGCCGCCGATCTTGTCGAGGATGTCGACCACATGCGCCTTCATGTCCAGCAGGCCCAGTTCGAAGACGGCAAACAGGCCGCACGGACCCGCGCCAATAATCAGCACATCGGTTTTGATCGCTTCGCTCATATCAGCTTCTTTTCGGTTGAACCTGGCGGGAAGGCCGCATCTGTCTAGCTAACCCGGGGCTAACAGGAAAGCCATAATATGGCGTTCGTGACGGTGGCAACCCCTTGCCGTCATTCGACAAGTGGGCTGTAAGGGAACGAGATTTTCGGAGATGGCCCCGTGAACGCCCCCTTGCGTCCCGACGCGACCCCGCGCCTGGAGGATTTTCCCTATCGCTTGTCGGACAATGTGAGATTTGCCGACCTCGATCCCAATCAGCACGTCAACAACGCGGTTTACGCCACCTATTTCGAAACCGGCCGCGTCACGCTGATGAAGAACCGCAGCTACGGGCTGATGCCGGACGGCGTCACCTGGATCATGGTCCGGCTCGACATGCATTTCCGCGCCGAATTGCGCTGGCCTGGTACGATCGAAATGGGACTTGGCGTCGTCAAGTTCGGCCGGACTTCCGTCACCTTTGATCAGGTGGTGTTCTCCGAGGGCAAATGCGTAGCTTCAGCGCAATCGGTGTCGGTGCTGCTCGACGAAGCCACACGGAAGCCGACGCCATTGACGCCGGATATCCTGGCGAATTTTCAGCGCTGGATTCGCCGCGGAACAAGGCCGGCATGACGCGCGCGGCGATGCTGGCGGCACTAATCGTCTGCATCGCGATGCAGCCTGCCGCGGCCGAGCCGTTCTATCGCGAGGACCTGCGTATTCCGATGGAGGCCGCGGGCCCGCGCGGACTTGAAGCGATGCTGTTGCGGCCGTCAGGCACGCGCCGCTACCCACTCGCCTTGATCAGCCACGGCACCCCGCGCGAAGGGTCGGCGCGGGCGCCGATGTCGCCGTATGGATCCTACCGGCAAGCCCTCGAATTCGCCCGGCGCGGCTTTGCGGCACTGGTGTTCATGCGCAGAGGCTACGGCGATTCCGGCGGCCAATATGCCGAGAGCAGCGGCCCGTGCGGCAGGCGCGAATATTTGCCTGCGGCATGGCAGTCGGCCAGCGATCTGCGTGCGGCGATCGAAGCCATGCGTAGCCGGATCGACGTTTCGACCAATGGCATGATCGCGGTCGGCGTCTCCGCCGGTGGCTTCGCGACGTTGGCGCTGACCGCCAATGCGCCGCCGGGGCTCGCCGCAGCGATCAACTTCGCCGGTGGCCGCGGTTCGCGCGCCGACAATGACGTCTGCGACGAGGACGCGCTGGTTCGCGCCTACGCCACGCTCGGCAGGACGTCGCGGATTCCGACGTTGTGGATCTATGCGCAGAACGACAAGTTCTTCGGGCCCGAACTGGTGCGCCGAATGCACACAGCCTTTACCGGCGCCGGCGGGCTAGCCCAATTCGTCGATTTCCCACCCCATGGCGAGGACGGCCATTTGCTGTTTTCGCGCGCAATACCGCTCTGGACGCCCGCGGTGGATGGCTTCCTGCGCGATCAAAATCTGGGAACGCGCGATATCGCCGCGATGCCGGCGCCATCACCGATGTCGCCACCGCCGCAATTGCGCAACAAGGGGCGCGCGGGATTTGCCGATTATCTCTCCGCGAGCCCGCACCGGGCCTTTGCCGTCTCGCCAAAGGGCGCTTTCGCTTTCCGCGGCGGGCGCCGGTCGACGCGTGAAGCAGCGGAGGCTGCGCTCGCCGCCTGCGCGGAGTACGCCCCCGATTGCGCGCTATATGCGGTCGACGACCATCTCGCCGACACGGCCAACGCCGGATCGCGCTGACTGTTTTTCCGAACTTCAGGCCTGCCGTTCCGGCGTCGACACCACGAGGCCGTCGAGCTCGTCGCTCACCTTGATCTGGCACGACAGGCGCGAGTTCGGCCGCACGTCGAAACCGAAATCCAGCATGTCTTCTTCCATCGGGGTCGGAGCGCCGACCTTCTCGCGCCAGGCTTCGTCGACATAGACGTGGCAGGTCGCGCAGGCGCAGGCGCCGCCGCATTCGGCTTCGATGCCGGGAATGGCGTTGCGGATCGCGGCTTCCATCACGGTCGCGCCGTTCTCGACTTCAATGGTTCGTTTTTCGCCGGTATGGTCGACAAAGTGGATTTTGGCCATGATCGCTCGTGCTGCCGGAATAGGTGAGGAAGGTCCCGGCAGTCCTATAACGGGTCGATCCGCACAGCGCCAGCGGTCGGGACGAAAACCTTGAGGCCGCAATCTACCGGGATTTTGGCCGATACGGACCGCTTTCCGCTCAGGAACGGCGCAGAACCGCCACGATCGCCGCCCGCGCCTGCGCAACCGCCTCGCCGAGTTCGGCGAGCGCAGCGGACGCATCGAAGCCTCTGGCGATGGCCGCCTCCAGCCGGTCTGCGGCATCAGCGACGGCAAAGGCGCCGATCGCGCGGGCCGAGCCCTTGAGCGTGTGCGCCAGCGCGCTGGAATCTGCAGGTATGGTAGCGAGCGCGTGCACGAGGCTTGCCGACTGGGCCAAGAACATCGTCAACACCTCCTGCTCGATCGCGGCATCGCCGAGCGTCATGCGTTGGAGGTGCTCGAAATCGATCGGCCCGTCGCCGGGAGCCAGCGGTGGCGATGGCATCCATTCTATCCGTTCGAGATGAAGCGGCATGGCCTAAGTCCGGGATCGCCCGACCGCACTGATTCTTCCTGGAGGGGCTTGTTCGCCAGCCAATCACGACAGCAGTTAACGGAACGTTCTCAGAATTCGCCGCAACTTCGCCTTGTTTTTGCCGATAATCCGCCCCGATCGACGATCCGGTTCCAGAAATTTGTGTATCCTTAAGGCCTTAAGGAACAAAGCTGTTAACGATGATTAAGAATGTCTTAATCGCGGCCATTTCATTCGTATCGCTCAACCAATAGGATGTTTGCGGACGTATGCGGACCAGCTGCCGGCGGGCACGCTTGCGGTCCGCGGGGGGTTTATGAATCCGGCTTCGAGCTTGCGGGTTTTTGCAAGAACGGCGGGACGCGTAAAGTTAAGAGGGCTCGGACTGAACATGGCGAACAATCCCAAGAAGGTCAAAGATCCCACTGAAGTCGCGCTCTCCGCCATTCAGGAAGCGCTCAACATCAGCGATACGGCCGTCGACACCAACCGAAATTCGCTCGGCAACGAACTCGCCCCTCCGACCGGTCCGTCGGCCCCGCCACCCTATTCCGATATGTCTTTTGACACGCGCGGAAGCGCCGAGCGGCCGGCGTTCGATCCGATCGAGGAGCCGCGCAGCCCGCGTCGCGCCGCCAATGACGATCGCGAAACCATCGGACAGATTCTGCAGGCGATCCAGAAGGGCAGCCCTGCGCGCAGCGTCTACACGCTTGCCTCCGTGTTTGGCGGCGTCTGGGTGATCGGTTGCGGCCTGCTGACCGTCAGCTTCCTGCCCGCGCTGCAGGCGGCGATCGGACAAAGCGGCGGCGTGCTGGTGCTCGCCGGCCTTGCGGCACTGTTCTTCGCGCCGGTGCTGTTGTTCTATTTCCTCGCCAGCCTCGCCTGGCGCGGCCAGGAAATGCGGATGATCGCGCAGTCGATGGCGCAGGTCGCGATCCGCTTCTCCGAGCCCGAGGGCGCCGCCGCCGATTCGATGGTGACCGTAGGGCAAGCGATTCGCCGCGAAGTCGCCGCGATGGGCGACGGCGTCGAGCGCGCGATCGCGCGTGCCGGCGAACTGGAAACGCTCGTCGCCAATGAAGTCGCAGCACTCGAGCGCGCTTATTCCGACAACGAGGTGCGGATTCGCGCGCTGCTGCAGGACATCGCCCATCAGCGCGACAATCTGGTCGGCCAGGCCGAGCAGGTTCGCAGCGCCATTTCCGGCGTCCAGATCGATCTGCGCCACGACATCGCGCTGATCTCGGACGCGATCGCCTCGCGCGTCGACGAGGTCGCCAAAAGCATCACCGGCGCGCTGGAAGAGCGCGGCCAGCACATCACCAGCGCCCTGAGCCATGCCGGCGACAACATGATCCTCGCGCTCGGCGAGCGCGGCGGCGACCTGCTCGACCGCCTGGAAGAAGCCAGCGCCGAGACCACGCGCGCCGTGCTTGACGCCTCCGAGCGGCTGACCACCAGCCTCAACTTCAAGACCGGCCACGTCCACGACGAGTTCGTCGACCTCGCCGATCGCGTCCACGAGATGCTGAACGAACGTATCGACCGCATCACCGGCGAATTCGAGCAGCGTTCCTCGACCATCGTCGACGGCATCTCCGACCGCACCGAGCAGGTCCACGACTCCCTGAAGAATTCCTCGGACTCGCTGTTGCTCGAACTCGAGCTGCGCTCGGGCGATCTCGTCAACAAGATCGACGAAGCCGGCAACCGCCTCGCTAGCCGTATCCTCACCTCCGGCGACAAGGCCAGCGACGCACTGGACGTGACCGTGAATACGCTGGTCGCCAAGGTGATCAGCCAGACCGAAAACGCACACGACAGTCTCGCGCTGCAGATGAGCGCCTTCGATGAACTGGTGAAGAACCAGGGCGGCGAGCTTGCGGAAAAGTTCGCCCGCGACAGCGGCACGCTTGGCGCGCTGATCACACGCCACATCTCGGAGTTCGATCGCACCGTCAAGACCTTCGGCGGCGAGATCGTCGAGCGAATGGGCCAGCGCACCCAGGAGATCAGCGACAGCCTGAAGAATTATGTCGACACTTTCGACACCCGCCTGGTCGCGAACAGCGGCGAGATCACCGCTTCGCTCGATCAGCGCCTGCTGCAGTTCGAAACCACGCTCGGCACCCGCGTCAGCCACCTCGACACCTCGCTCGACAGCAAGATCAAGTCGTTCGACGAAACCATCGACGGCCGGTTGAAATCGCTGGAAACGACCTTCGATACCCGCGCCAAATCGGTCACCGAAACCATCGATGGCCGCCTCGGCACGCTGGCGGGCTCGCTGACTGACGGCGCAGCGCAGGCGATCCAGTCGATCGACCAGCGACTCACCCTCCTCACGTCCTCGCTGACCGAGGGCACCGCGCAGGCGATCGCGGCGGTCGACCATCGTATTACCAACGTCACCGAAACCATCGACGGCCGCAGCGCCCATTTGACCGACACCATCCAGGCGCGGTTCCAGGAAATTCACCAGGGCATCGAGACCCGGGTCGGCTCCATCGCCAGCGATATCGACACCCGCGTGGCGCAATTCGAGGATCTGCTCGGTTCGCGCATCGAGGCGGTGGCAGGCCGGATCGAAAGCAGCGGCCGCCAGGCCAGCGAAGACCTGATGTCGCGCGCCGAGATGCTGTCCTCCGGCATCAAGTCTCATGTCGAGGACGCCGAGCGTTCGCTGACCAATCTCGTCGTCAACACCGCAGAGACCATCCAGACCGGCGCGCGCACCGCGCAGCAGGCGCTGCTGACGGTTTCCTCCGACGTCGGCGCACAGCTCAAACTGACCTCGGCCGAGGTCGAAGCCGCCCTCGCCGCGGTCGGCACCGGCGCGGCAAACTCGATCGTGACCAGCGCGCAGGAAGCCCAGACCACGCTGGTGTCGGCCTCCTCCGAGGCAGCCTCGCAGATCAAATCTCTGGCCGCCGACGTCGAGCGCACGCTCTCGGCCGCAGGCGACGCCACGGCTGCCTCCGTCCTGTCAGGGGCGCGCGAGGCCCAGACCACGCTGGTGACCGCATCCGCAGACGCGGCAAACCACGTCAAGTCGCTTGCCGCCGATGTCGAGCGTTCGCTGTCGATCGCCGGCACTGCAACCGCCGAGGCGGTCACCGCGGGTGCCCGCGAAGCACAGAGCACGCTGGTCGCCGCCTCCAGCGAGGCCGCCACCCAGGTCAAGTCGCTCGCCGCCGACGTGCAGCGTTCGCTCTCGATCGCCGGAACGGCGACCGCCGAGGCGATCACGGCAGGCGCCCGCGAGGCCCAGAGCACCCTCATGAACGCGTCCGCCGACGCATCGAGCCAGGTCAAGTCGCTCGCCGCCGACGTGCAGCGTTCGCTCTCGATGGCCGGCAATGCCACCGCCGAGTCGATCACGACGGGCGCGCGCGAAGCGCAGAACACGCTGATCACGGCATCGACCGAAGCCGCCAACCACGTCAAGTCGCTGGCGATCGATGTCGAACGCACGCTGACCGCGGTCGGCGCCGACACCGCCGCCTCCATCCTCGGCACCGCGCGCGAAGCCCAGAGCTCGCTGTCCGCAACCTCCGCCGACGCCGCGAACCAGATCAAGGCAATCGCCGCCGACATGGAGCGTTCGCTCGGCGTCGTCACCGCCAGCACGACCGACACTATCCAGACCACCGCGCAGAACGCGCAGAGCGCGCTGGTCGCCGCCACCAACGAGGTCAGCACCAAGGTCAAATCGACCTCGGCCGATATCGAGCGCTCGGTGCTCGCCGCGAGCAGCAATTTCGGCTCGACGATGACCGGCAAGACCGACGAAATCGTCACCTACGTTCAGCAGCAGACCGACCGCCTGGCGCAGATCGTCGACAGCCGCCGCGGTTCGCTGGTCGAGGCGCTCAGCACCAGGACCACGCAACTGACGACCGACATCGACCGCGTCACCGCCGACGCCCTGAAGTCGATCGAGACCCGCGGCCAGGCCTTCTCGCAATCGATGTCGACCCACGGCTCGGAAGTCGCGCGCACGATCACGTCCGCAGGCGACCTTGCCACCGGCGCGGTGGCCAAGTCGCTGAAGGACCTCGAACAGGCGTCGCGTTCGGCCATCGACCAGTCGCGTCAGGTCTCGATCGCCGCCGTCACCGAAATGCAGGAGACCAGCAAGATCCTGCGCACCGATACGGTGGCGCTGTTCGAACGGCTGCGTGAAGGCAACATCCTGCTGCAGGAAGTGCTGACCGGCGCCCACGACAATCTCAACTCGCTGGAGCGCGCGCTGGTGACCCGCGTGGCCGACTTCGTGTCCGCCATGAACGACGTCACCGCCCGCAACGGGGTCGCCACGCAGACCCTGGAAGACCAGCTCACCGTCTTCAACAGCAAGACCTCGAAGGCGCTGGAGGATCTCGGCGCACTGTCGAGCGAGTTCGAGAAGCACGGCAAGGAGCTGGTCGAGGCAGCCGGCGTGGTCGAACAGGCCAACCGTTCCACCACGACCTCGGTCGCCGACCGCAAGTCGCAGCTTGAATCGCTGGTAACCACCATCGACCTGCGCACCACCGACCTCGATCAGCGCCTGTCGCGCTTCACCGGCCTGCTCGACGAATCGCTCGCCGCGGCCGAAGAGCGCGCCCGCGATATCGCGCGCGTGGTGGCGGAAACCGCGGGCGCCGGATCGGCCGCGATCAGCCGCCAGTTCGAAGCGGTGCGCGCTGCGGCCGAAAACGAGCGGCAGCAGACCCTCGATGCGATGAGTGACCTGTACCAGCAGAGCACCCATGAGACGGATGCGATGTTCAAGCAGTCGACCGAGAAGTTCGGTGCGATGGTGCAGGCCATGAAGCAGATGGCCGCCGAGATGCATAACGAGCTCGAGGCGACCCGCAACGAGCTGCGCCGCGGCGTGCTCGAAATGCCGCAGGAGGCCGCCGACAACACCGCGCAGATGCGCAAGGTGATCGTCGACCAGATCGAGGCGCTCGCCGAGCTCAACCGGATCGTCGCCCATCATGGCCGCGGCCTCGATGTCGTGACCTCCGGTCGTGCCAGCGTGCAGCGCCAGGAAGAACCCGTGATGGCAGCCGCCGCCGGGGGCCGCAACGAGGTGCGCCTGCGCGACGCCGGCAGCGCATCGACGCTGCCGCCGCCCGACCTCGGCATGCCGGCCGCACGCCGCGCCGAAGCCCCGCCGGTCTCGCCGGCAAGCCAGGACGCTGGACGCGGCGACGGATGGCTGTCGGACCTGCTCCACCGCACCGATAACGGCGGCGGTGGCGGACGCGAAGCCCCCCGTGGCCGTGCGCCGCAGACCCCCGCCAATCCGCTGGAGTCGCTGTCGCTCGACATCGGCCGGCTGATGGATCGCAACCTCGCCGCCGAAATGTGGGACCGCTATCAGCGCGGCGAGAGCAAGGCGTTCACCAAACGGCTCTACACGCCCGCCGGCCAGAAGGCGTTCGACGAAGTCGCGCGCAAATACCGCGCTGACCGCGGCTTCAAGCAGACCGTCGACCGCTATATCGCCGAGTTCGAACGGCTCCTGGACGAAGTCGCGCGCGAGGATCGCGGACCGCAGGCGCTGCGCGGCCACCTCACCTCGGAGACGGGGCTGGTCTACACCCTGCTCGCGCATGCCGCGGGACGGCTGGGATAAGGCCGCGAATAGCGAGCGGTGAATGGCGAATGAAAAACGGAGGCCTCGCGGCCTCCGTTTTGTTTTGAGCCGGATTGTCAGCGCCAGGACCTTGGGCCAAGGCCCTCTCGTCATCGGCTGGCAATAACCTTGGTCGCACGCCCCGCCGCTTTTCGGACGTGACCGTCCGGGTCCGAGCAAAGACGTGACAGCAGCGGCAAGATCTCCGGACCCGAAAAATTCTCGGCAAACTCACAGGCCCACAGCCGGTGTCGAGCAAGCTCGTCTGCAGAAAATGCATCAAAGAGGGTTCGCGAGCAGGCCGCAGTAACGTGCTGCCGCAAAACCCAGGCGGCTTCTCGGCGAACGTCGGTTGAGAAATCCTCTTCATAAATCCTGAAGACCAGAGGAAAGTCAGCATCCACCCATATAGCGCCCAGAGCCCGGATCGCGCTTTGTCGTGTAGCTGCGTCCACATTCGCCAACAGCGGCAGCAGGAGGTTGTGCGCCTCCAATAGCCGCCATTGTTCGACGACTTCGCAAGCCGTTCGCACCACGTATTCTGATGGATCACCAAGCGCGCTCAAGACGACGGCGCTTAATTCGCGCCCGTGTCGGTGGCGTCTGATGACGTCCAATGCGGTCCGCCGTAGGAATTGGTCATCAACTCCGGCTACACTTGCAAGAATCTCAAGCGTCGCGGCATCTTCACGCACCCCGAGTTCACGTATGGCCTCGTGCGTCGTCGGCAGTCGGCCACCAACGACTGGCATTGTCCGCGCGAGCCCTACTGCCGCTTCTGCCCGCTCGGCGGCTTCGGCGGAGCTGCAGCGGTTGGCGCCGGCCTCGGCGGGGCTGCAGCGGTTGCCTCCGCCGGCGCTGGATTGTTGCTTCCACCGAATATCACGCGGCTCGGGTTGCGGTCGAAATTGTTCACGGCGCGGCTGATGTCGGAAAGGGTGCGTCGGCCATCGGCGATCAGCGCGCCCGACCGCTTGTCGAAATCCTCGGCGAGATCGCGGATCGACTTCACCATCAAATTCAATTCGCCACCGGCGGCGCCGCCCGCGATCGTGTTCAGCCCGAGCATGAGGCTGTCGGCCTTGCCCATCACGCCGTCGACCCGGAGCATGACGTTGTCGATCTTCTCGGAATTGCGCGCGAGCGCGGCCGTGAAGGTCTCGAGATTCCGCAGCGAGTTCTTCACGGATTCCTGGTTGTCGGCGACGATCCGGTTGACGTTCTGCAGCGTGGCGCGAATGGACTCCGTCACGTCCTGCAGCGCGCTCGGATCGGCGGTCAGCATCGGCACGCCGTCCTCGTCGAGCGGCACGGCAGCTGCATTCTCCTCGCCGCCCTTCAGCGAGATCGCCGCGACGCCGGTCAGTCCCTGAAATTCGAGGCCGACAAGCGTGTCCTTGCGGATCGGGGCGTTGTTCTCAACCATCGCGAGTGCGACCACCCGCCGCGGATTGTCGAGCTTGACCGAGACAACCTCCCCTATCCGGATACCGTTAAAATTGACACTGCCGCCATTGCGCAGGCCGGACGCCGGGCCTTCGAACACGATGCGGATCGGGCTGCGCTGCTTGGTGGTGTGCAGGCTCTGAAACCACAGCACGAAGCCGAACGCAGCGGCGATCACCGCCAGCGTGAAGGCCCCGATCAGGACGTAATTCGCCCGCGTTTCCATAACTCAAGGTACTCCGAAACCTGGGTCTGTTCAGCTTCGCCGATCAAACCCGTCATTTATCGCTTGTTTGAGCATGATCTCATCAAAAACCGGTGCCCGCTTCGTGATCACGCTTCTAGCCCATGACCGCGCGGGCGCGCTTGCCGTGGAAATATTGCCTCAGCCAGGGATGCTGCGAGGCCTGCATGTCGGCAATCGATCCTGCTGCAATGATCTTACCGTTCCCTAAAACCGCGATGCGGTCGCAGGCCGTATAAAGGCTGTCGAGATCGTGGGTTACCATGAAAACGGTCAGGCCCAAAGTGCGCTGCAGGGTGCGCACCAGCTCGTCGAAGTCCCCGGCGCCGATCGGATCGAGCCCCGAGGTCGGCTCGTCCAGGAACACCAGTTCGGGATCGAGCGCGAGCGCGCGCGCCAGCGCCACGCGCTTGATCATGCCGCCGGAGAGTTCGGACGGATAGCGGTCGGCGACTTCGGGCCGCAGGCCCACCATGCCGAGCTTGGCCACCATGATCTCGTCGAGCAGCCGCTGCGAGACGTTGAGATATTCGCGCACCGGAAACTGGATGTTCTGGCGCACGGTGAGCGAGGAGAACAGCGCGCCCTGCTGAAACAGGATGCCCCAGCGCCGCTCGACACCGCGGCGCTCGGCGGCGCTTGCCGCATCGAGATCGACGCCGAACACCTCGATGCGTCCACTGAGCTTGGGCACGAGACCGATGATGGTGCGCGTCAGCACCGATTTTCCGGCGCCCGACGGGCCGACAAACCCGAGAATCTCGCCGCGCTTGACGTCGAGATTGAGCCCGTCCAGCACCCGCATCTTGCCGAACTGCACGGTGATGTCGCGGACCCGGATGATGGCGTCGGAAATTTCGCCCGCCATGGTCACATTCCGATCGATGCGAAGAAGATGGCGAACACGCCGTCCATCACGATCACGAAGAAGATTCCCTTCACCACCGAGGATGTCGTGTGTTGCCCGAGCGACTCGGCGCTGCCCTGCACGGCCAGCCCCTCGACGCAGGCGACGATGCCGATGACGGCGGCCATGACCGGCGCCTTGATGATGCCGACGATGAAGTGGTCGATCGATATGGCGTCGCGCAGCCGCAGCAGGAAGGCTTCGGGATCGACGCCGCCATAGAGCCACGCTACCAGCCCGCCGCCGTAAAGTGCCGCCATCGCGCCCAGAAACTCCAGAATCGGCAGCGCCAGCACCAGCGCGAGCATCCGCGGCAGGATCAGAACCTCGATCGGATCGAAGCCCATGGTGCGCAGCGCGTCGATCTCCTCGCGCATCTTCATCGAGCCGAGTTCGGCGGTGTAAGCCGAGCCCGAGCGGCCCGCCACCATGATCGCCACCAGCAGCACGCCGATCTCGCGGAGCACCAGCACGCCCAGCATGTCGACCACAAAAATGTCGGCGCCGAACTTGCGGAAATGGAAAATGCCCTGCTGCGAGATGATGCAGCCGATCAGGAACGTGATCAGCACCACGATCGGCACCGCGCGCCAGCACACCTGCTCCAGATGATGGATGGTCGAGGTCAGGCGGAAGCCGCGGGGGCGGATGAGGACGTGGCCGGCCGCGGCGAGCACTGCGCCCAGCATCTCGATCAATCCGACCAACGTGCCGCCGACGCCGGCCACGCTGCGGCCGATCTGTTCCAGCATGCCCGTGATCGTCACCCGATCGGTTTCGACGATCGGCTCGGCCTTCACCCGGCGCACCTCGTCGACCAGGCTGGAATAATTGGCCGAAAGCCCGGCGATCTGCGCCTCGACGCCGCCCTGGGTCAGGCTTCGCCGCAGCCGCTCGATCAGCCAGGCGCCGAATGTGTCGAGCTTCGACACCCGGGAGACGTCGATGAAGATGTTGGGCCGGGTGCCGCCGAGCTTCTCGGCGTCGGCCACCATTCGTTCCAGCACCGGCGCAAAGCGGGCCGTCCACGCGCCGGTCGCGCACAGCGCCAGCGCGTTGCCTCTGGCGATCCGCTCCAATGTCGGGTTGCCGCTCACCATGCCCATCCCTTGGCCGATATGCCCCCTGAAAAACGTCAGGTTCCGCACGCCGCTCGTCTTGTAGAATCTGTCCCTAACCAGCCATAGTTGGTAGCGGCGAGCAAGCTTGCGGTTCAGAAAATTGCAGATTTTAAAATGACTTCCAGCCTTTCCCGAAAGCTTGCCGTCAGCATCGAACGCTGGCCGATTGCAGGCGCCTTCACCATCAGCCGGGGCGCCAAGACCGAGGCCATCACGGTTGTCGCCACCGTCAGCCAGGACGGCCGGACCGGCCGTGGCGAATGCGTGCCCTACCCGCGTTACGGCGAGACCCCGGAAGCGACGCTGGAAGCCCTTAACGCCATGCATGAACCACTTGCGAGGGGACTGGACCGAACGGCCCTGCAGGCGGCGATGCCCGCAGGCGCCGCCCGCAACGCACTGGATTGCGCATTGTTGGATCTCGAGGCCAAGAGCGCCGGGCAGCGGGTCTGGACCCTGCTTGGCCGGCCGGCGCCGCGCCCCTGCACCACCGCTTTCACGATCTCGCTGGCGACGCCGGAAGCGATGGCGGCAGCCACCGCGAAGGCCGCGCGCCGGCCGCTGCTGAAGATCAAGCTCGGCGGCGACGGCGATGCCGAGCGGATTGCCGCGGTACGCAAGGTGGCCCCGGAATCCGAACTGATCGCGGATGCCAACGAAGCCTGGACCCCGGATAATCTCGAACACAACCTGGCCGCGTGCGCCAACGCCGGCGTAACGCTGGTCGAACAGCCGCTGCCGGCCGGCCGCGATGAGGCGCTGGCGCGCATCAAGCGAAGGGTCGCGGTCTGCGCCGACGAAAGCGTGCATGACCGTACCTCTCTCGACGGCCTTCGCGCGCGCTACGACGCCGTCAACATCAAGCTCGACAAGACCGGCGGGCTGACGGAGGCGCTCGCCATGGCCGATGCCGCGCACGCGCTCGGCTTTGAAATCATGATCGGCTGCATGGTCGCGACCTCGCTGGCGATGGCGCCGGCCATGCTGCTGGCGCCACAGGCCAGATTCGTGGATCTCGACGGCCCCCTGCTGCTGGCGCGCGACCGCGATGGCGGGCTGCCCTACGACGGCAGTCTGGTTTATCCGCCGGAAGCCGCCTTGTGGGGCTGATGCGAGAGCCGATCCCGCGCCAGCCAGACGACCAGCCCGCCCAGAGCAGCCATCACGGCCATTACGTAATAGATGCCCTGGCCCCAGTTCTCGTAGATCGTGCCTGACGCGACCGACGCGAGGCCGGCGACGATGCCGCCGCAGGCGGTCAGATAGCCTTGCGCCCGCGCCATCACATGGCCGGGCACGTGATGCAGCATCAATCCCATGATTCCGACCTGCGTCAGCCCGAAACTCAGCGCATGCGCGAGCTGGACGATCGCGAGAACAGCCAGAGGCGGGTCCTGCGCCGTTATCGCCCAGCGCGCGGCCGCGCTCAGGGCCGCGATCACCACCAGCATCGACGGCTGCAGGGTGAATCGCGGCGACAGCGCGAACAGCACGATCTCGGCAATCACGCCCAGGACCCACAGAACTGCAATCGTCAGTCCGTCGAACCCCGCTTGCTGCCAGGCGATCGACGCGAAAATGTAATAGGCGGCATGGCTGGCCTGAATCAGCGCCGACGCCACGATAACAGCGAGAAAGCCGCCGTCGCGCAGCAAGGCGCTGGCGCTGCCGGTGCCCGGGCGGGCCGTCCTGGTGTCGTCCAGCGGCTGCAGCGCGAGGCTGGCCAGCGCCCCGATCGCCGCGGAACCTGCGATGATCCAGATCAGATTTCGGGCGGCGATGAGGTCGAACAGCACCCCGCAGACCAGCGCGCCGAGGACGAAGGCGGCCGAGCCCCACAGCCGCAACGGTCCGTAGTTGAGGCCATAGCGTTTCACGCCCCGCAACGCATAGGCATCCGTCAGCGGCACCATGGGCGTCCACAGGCAGCAGGTCAGGGCGTAGATCAGGAACACCAGCACCGGCAAATGCTGGGTGCCCAGGACGAAAAAGCCCAGGGCGGTGGCAAAGGCGGTCACGATGATGCCGCCGCGCAAGGCCTGATGCCGTTCCGCAAAGCCCGTCACCAGCGGCAGCACCGTAAACCGGGTCACCGGGGGTACGGCCGTGATCAGCCCTATCCAGAACGGATCAATCCCGACCGCCTTCAACCAGACCGTGAAAAACGGCAGATGGGCGCCGGTCATGCCGAACAGCGTGCCGTAGAACAGCGCCACCCGCGTCGCGAACCGCTTCGATGCGCCTTGAGAAGCGATGGGGATTTGTGATTCGTTCTGCATCAATTCAATTGCGATTCGGGCAATATCGTGTTGTTTCGTTATCGCAATGCGCGCTGATTTGCGCGAAGAGTTTGACATGGCCGACGAAGCATTCGCCCTTTCGCCGATCTCAGCACGCGCCGCGCTGCCGGGCGAGGAGGACTATGCGGCGATCGCCGAAGCCTTCATGGAGACTTCGCGGGGCCGCTGGTTCCTGACCGAATACGCCAAGCGCAACCGCAATGCCGACACCCGCATGGTGCTGGATGCGGTGGCGCGGATCGAGCAAAGCCTCACCGACCAGCGGGAAGAAGACCTTCAGCGGCAAGAAAACCTCCAACGGGAGGAAGGCCTTTCGGCACAGCAGGCCGCGGAAGCCGTCGCCGCGGCGGCCGCGGCGCAGGAGCGCCTGACCGAGGCGCTCGCCGCCATCCGCAGTTCGGTCGAGGCGGCCGAGGAATCGGCGGTGGAAGCGCTCGACAGCCTCGCGCTGGAGCAGCGGCTGGCGCCGGTCCGCAAAGGGGCGCGGGTGCTGCGGGAAATCGCCTGGCGGTTGCGGGAAATCGGCAATGACGGGCGGATCTGCGACCTGATCGATTCGCAGGTCACCGTCATCGAAAAGGGCACCGAACAATTCTCCTCCGAAGAGGCGAGAGCGGCGCTGCGTGCGGCCTTTGCCGCCCTCCAGGGCCGGCTTGTGGAATTCGGCGACGACGACCGCCCGTTAGCGCCGGCTGCCGAGACCGAAGCAGCGGCGCCCTTCCCGGCCGCGCCGGAAATGGCTCCGGCGGCGGAGACGGCCGAAGCAGCTTTGGCACAGCAGGCTGCCGAGGCACCGTCCGCTTCGCTGGCCATGCCCGCCGAGGGGGCGGCGGAAGCCGTGCTGACCCAAACGCCGCCGGCCGCCGCGGCCCAGGAAGCCGCTGTCCAGGAAGTCGTGGTCCAGGAAGCTGCTGTCGAGATCGCCACCCAAGACGCCGACGCCCAGGACGAGGCGGTCCTCGACATGATCGCGATGGAGATGGGCGCGCCGGATCCGATCAGCGACGACGAGATCGCCGAAGCGGTAGCCGAGCAAGTCCGCTTATTGGAACCTGCGCCGATCGCCCCCGTGATCGTCGCCAATGCGCCCGAACCGGTCGCCGCGCCGGCGCCGCCGGTTCAACAGGCGGTTCAACCGCCACCCCCGCCGCCCGCCGCCGCACCGGCGCCCGTGCCCGCGATGGAAGTGTCGCTCGGTTCGACCCTCATCGCGAGCGGCATGCTGCGAAAGCCGGTCACCGCGGCCAACGACCCGCTGGCGCCGATCCGGCGCATGAGCCAGGCCGAGAAGATCGCGTTCTTTTCGTAAAAACCCTCTGCGTCGAAGCTCTCCGGCTTCCATGACGCTCCTGCAGCATTTTGTTGCATCTGCGAATAGTTCGCTTTCCGGTTGCTTCACGCCGCCGCCGACGTCAAGCTGGCGCGATTGTCTTCGCAGCGGAGATAGCCGTGAAAACCAGGATCATCGTCAATCCGATGGCGAACAAGGGCAGTTGCGGCAAGCGCTGGCCGCAGATTCGCGCCGAACTCGAAAAGCATCTCGGCCCGATCGATGACGACGATATTGCGATGACCCGCGCGCGCAATCACGCGACGAAGCTGGCGCGGGAAGCCGTCGATGCCGGTTACCAGCGTCTGGTCTCCGTCGGCGGCGACGGCACCTTCAGCGAGATGATGAATGGCGTGATCTCGGACGATCGGCCAATCGCTCCCGACCTCGTGCTGGCGCAACTGCCGGGCGGCACGTCGAACGAACTCTCCCGCTCCTTCGGCCAGCTCTCGCTTGGCGAGGCCAGCAAGGCCATCGCCATGGGCCACACCCGCGACATCGATGTATTCCGCGCCGATGCCAGGGGCTATGCGGGCAACCAGGTGACGCGCTACGGCTTCGTGCTCGCAATCGTCGGCGCCGCCGCCACGATTTCCTGGCGCGCGCAACGCGTGCCGCTCCTGAAGCGGCTCGGCCCGATCAGCTACGTCCTGATGACGGCGTTCACGTCGCTGACCTACAGTCCGCGCGCCTACCGTATCAGGATCGATGACGAGGCCGAACAGAACCTGCCGATGTGGTCGCTGATGCTGTGCAGTTTCGACGGCGCGGGCGAAGGCTTGATGCTCGCACCGGGCGCCGACCCCGGCGACCGCAAGCTCGACCTGATCCTGGTCGGCGACATGGGCCGCTGGGAAAGCCTGACGAAGATCGTCCCCAACCTCGGCGACGGCAGTTATCTGGCGCACCCAAAAGTCTCGCGGCGTCACGCGACGCGGATCACCATCGACAGCGATCGGATGGTCCGCGCCGACGTCGACGGCGAAAGCATCGGACAATTGCCGATGTCGGTGACGATGCTGCCGTTCCACCTCAAGGTGGCGGTCAATCGGGTTTAGCCCGAAGTCGTCCCCTCCGGCATAGCGGTCACCGAGACGTCCGTTCTGGAGGACCAGCAGCCTTGGCCTTGTCGCTCGCGACGAGGTTTTTGTGAATCTTGCCGTCCTTCATGATGACGAGAAAGTTCTGGCCGGATCCTCGATCAGCTTGATGTTGTCGATTGGATTGCCGTCCACCAGCAACAGGTCGGCCAGCGCGCCCTCTTCGACCACACCGAGCTTGCCCGGGTAGGGATTACGAAGCCCGGAGAGGGCTAGCAGCTCTGCGTTAACCGCTGTCGCCATCTTCAGCACCTCGGCAGCGCTGTACCAGCGCGTCAATTTTGCCAATTGAGCGCCCTGGCGCCTCGCCAGTTTCTGCGAAAACAGGATGTCGGTGCCGAAGGCCGTCTTGAGGCGGTATTTCTTGGCCAGCGCATAGACGGTGTCGGTACCGGCAATGACCTGCAATTGCTTCGCCCGCTCCTCCGAGCCTGGCGGCAGCGGGCTGGCGTCCTCGTCATCGAAGAACGGCTGCGTGCTCAGCCAAATCCCCTTCTCAGCCATCAGTTTCGCGGTCGCCTCATCCATCAGATGGCCGTGCTCGATGCATTTGACGCCAGCCGCGATCGATCGCTGGATCGCAACCGGCGTATAGGCGTGCGTGGCAACGTAAGTGCCCCAGTTTTCGGCGGCTTCGACGGCTGTGCGCAACTCCGCCTCGGTAAAGGTGGATACGTCGAGCGGGCTGAATGGCGACGCGACGCCACCGCCCGCCGTGAGCTTGATCTGCGAGGCGCCTTGCATGAGTTGCTCGCGCACGCGTACGCGAACCTCATCCGGACTGTCCGCAACCATGCTGCCGCCGATCAGTTCCATGCGGCTGAGCAGCCCTCCGATGGTGCGCGGCAGGTCGGATAGCTGGCGGAAGTCGCCATGGCCACTGGTGACGGTGATTACGGCACCGGAGGGATAGATGCGCGGACCGGCCACCAGTCCGTCATCGATGGCGCGCTTGAGTCCGAACGCCGGTCCGCCGAGATCGCGAATGGTGGTGAAGCCTCGCATCAGTGTATCGGCGGCTTCGTCGGCGGCCACGATATTGTTGTAACCGACGTCTCCGAGGGCGGCGGCTGGTGTCAACCGTGCCATCATCGCGTGCCAATGCATGTCGATAAGACCCGGCATCAGCACGCGCCCTCCACCGTCAATGACGACCGTTTGCGCGGCGTCTGCCGTGATCGCTGCGGGAGATATTTTTTCGATCTTGTTGTCCCTGACCAGGACATTGGACGACGCTGAAAGCGTGTCGCTCCTGCCGTCGAGGATGCGTACGTCTTGAAACAGGACAGCCGCGCCCTGCTGACCTTGCGCTGGACGTAAACCCGCCGTGAGGCTCAATGCCGTCGATGCAACGACTGCCAGGATTTGGACGACTCCGGACCATTCTCTTAAGGGCATAAAAACCTCCCTCCCGAGCTCGCACGGTTCAGCACGAAGCAAAAACATCCACTGCAATGCTGCAGCCCGCTGCGCCACAAATCACATCGGGCCAGGCAGACCTGCCAACCCTCCGGAATCCGAAATCCGCTACGTGCTGCTGGCTGTCCTGGCCGTCGGCAGCCACGCGTAAGCCAGCCATCCGATCCCATGAGAAATCAGGTCGACGCCGAGGAGGAATCCAAGGACCCACAATCCCGTCATTGGAAATCCCGTCAGGATCACGAGACCGGCCAATACGCCGAAAACGCCTGATAGCAGCATGATCCAGCCCGCTTCTCGCCAGTGGCTGATGCCGAGCAAGATGCGAACGAAACCGGAAATCAGCAATACCAGGCCGAGGACGTAGGTGAGGATCAGCGCGCTGGCGACCGGCTGCCCCACCAGCACGACGCCAAAGGCGATGTACAGGATGCCGAGAAGCACCTGCCAGACAAATCCACCCCATCCCTTGGTCCAGAACGCGTGGACGATCTCGAAGGCGCCCGCAATGATGGAGACCCATCCGATGAAGATGGTGCTGATCACGGTGACGAGCATGACGTCCCCGAGCACCAGGAATCCCGCCACGATCATGACGAGCCCGAGCAGAACGCAAACCCAGAAGGGTGGCGCAGGCAGGTTAGTGACGCCCATCGGCGAACTATTGTCAATTGTGGCCATGGAATCCTCCTGGATTTCGGATCGTCCCGTCTGACTGCACTCGAACGCTCACCGCCAGCCGCATACGCGACGGCCACGATGCCACCAGCAGACCCAACGGCGGCGCCGACGGTGCCAATGCTGATGGCGACGCGGATGGCGAATGGGCCGCGGCGGCGGTCGGGTAGCCACGGCTTGAGCTTCTTGGTTGAAATCACCGGCCTTGTTTCCGAGATTTTTTTCCATGGCGAGCGGCATCGCTTCGGCCGGGCCTGGTACCAAGCCCACACCCAGTCCTGTGGCTACAACGCCGCAAAGAAGGCTCCGCAACGCACCGCGGCGATCGATTGCATCCATCGTTGTTCTCCTTGCCGGGATGTCCCTCTCCTCGCCTCTTCGTATGCTCGTATTCGATCAGCCCGGTCTCAGCCGGCTGCCTGTCGGCGCGTCGCTCGGAATCTCGCCCGGCAGGTAGTTCGGCAGCCGGCCCGCCGGGATGATCGCCAGCAGCGCAAGGCCGGCCATGATCAAGAGCCCGATCTTCAGGGCACGCAGCCGCGCTTCCGCATTGACGCGCACGGCTTCCGTGACCTGTTGCGGCGTTGCCGTGGTGCCTTCCATCACGCTGCGCAGCCGGTCGTTGCTGACGAAGGTAATGTTGTCGAGATCGACCTGGCTCTGAATCTCCTTCGGCAACACGGGATTCGCTGCGATATTGCTCAAGGCAATCGTGCTCAACAGGCCGACCAGAAGCGCGCCCGCCAGCGCCGTGCCGACCGCGGCGGCAAGATTTTGCGTCGTGCCCCGCAGCGAGCCGACGTCGCCTGCCAGTTCCTTGGGCGAGGCGGTGACCAGCACGTTGAACAAGAGCGTCACCAGCGAACCCTGGCCGATGCCGAACAGGACCAGGCCAAGCAGCACCGGAACCTCGCTCCAGTCGTTGCGCACGACAAACGCGAGCCACACCAGGCCGATCGTGCACAGCATGAAGCCATAGCGGCCGATCTGTCGCGGCGTCAGCCGGTCATAGAGGTTGACGATCAGCATCGCCGTGAAGAATACCGTCAGGTTGAACGGCATCATCGCAATGGCGGTTGCAAGCGGCGAGCGGCCCTGGACGATCTGGATGTAGAGCGGCACCGAGAAATTGAGTGCCGATTCCAGCGCGACTACCGCAAACAACGCGTAGACCGCGCAGCGCTCCTCCGGCGAGTCGATCACCTCGAGCGCCAATAGCGGCGTCTTTCCGGCCGCCTGGCGCCGGTGCGTCCAGGTCAGAAATGCCTGCCCGAGCACAACGCCGAGAATGATCATGACCGGCGCCGGCGAAAGGCCGAGCAGATCGAATGGCGCATTGGCCGTGGCGAGCACAACACCCCATCCGTTCAGATTGTTGAAGCCGAAGCTGATCAGAATGATCGCTGACGCCGCCAGAACGACGCCGAAGATGTCGATCTGCACATCCGGACGGCCATAGTCGCGCTTGAGACGGAAGCTCAACAGGAACACGATGGCCGAAACCGCAATCAAAATTCCGAATGCCGGGCGCCAGCCGATATAGGTGCCGAGCACGCCGCCGATGATGAACGCCAGCACGCCGGCGGCCGCACGCGCGGAGCCGAGCGCGCCCACGGCCGTTGCCTGCTGCCGCCCCGAGTAGTTTTCGGCGATCAGCGCCACCAGCGACGGCACAATGACCGCACCGGCCGCGCCGCACAGCGCCTGTGCCGTGATCATCAACGTTGCCGTGGGGCTGAACGTCATCAATATCTGCGATGCGCAGAACAGGACCACGGCGAAGCGGAACACCTGCAGCGCGCCGAACCGCTGCGCGAGCTTGGCGCCCAGCATGACGAAACCGGCCACCAGCATGGAATAGGCCACGATGCCGGTGGCGACCGTCGTCGGCGGCACCGCAAAACTCTTGATCATCCCGCCGAGCGCGACCGGCAGCGAGGCGACGTTGAAGGACATGATCATCTGGCCGAGCGCGATCGCGATCATCGGCACCCATGACTCCCGCGCTTGTTCCCGGATTGCTCCGATCGACATCGAGTGCGTCGCCATGGCGTCCTCCCGAGTTGCTCGGTTCCGGATCGATCGAGCCATCGGCCCGATCTATCCGCTCTTTGCATCTGCGTCAGTTTTCCGGTTGCGATACGAACAAATCCATTCCCAGCCGCTGCGACAGGAATTTTGCCGCCAGCTGTCCCTTCACGCTGTTGCCGGCCGCGTCGAGCGGCGGCGCGAAAGTGCCGAAGCCGCCCTTGCCCGGAGAAACCGCGACGATGCCGCCGCCGATCCCGCTCTTGCCCGGCAGACCGATGTCGTAAAGCCAGTCGCCCGAGGTCTCGTACAATCCCGCCGTTATCATTACGGTGAGCGCGTAGTGGCAGACCGCCGCGTCGACCACGCGCTGTTTGGTGACGGGATTGACGCCACCATCGGCCAACGTTGCGCCCATCACCGCCAGATCCCTGGCACTCACATTCAGCGAGCACTGCCTGGTGTAGAGATCGGTCGCCTGCTTGGCGTCGCAGTAGATGCGGTCGTAGCTCTGCAGCAGCCGGGCGATGCTACGGTTGCGGTAGTTCGTCTGCGACGCCGAGCTATAGACCTCTTCGTTGAGCGAGAGCTTGCGGCCCGCAAAACGCGACAGCCCGTCATGAATGAATTGCCATTGGCCTTCCGCGGTCAGCCCCGGCACGAGGCTTGTGGTCGCGATCGCGCCCGCATTCACCATCGGATTGGTCCTGCCGCCACCCTGCTCGACGGCCGCGAGCGAGTTGAACGGCAAGCCGGTGGCGTTCGCGCCAAGTCTTGCACGCGCGTCCTCCGGACCGATCGTCTCGCACACCAGCGCGAACACGAACGGCTTCGACACGCTCATGATCGAGAATTTATATTCGGTGTCGCCGGCCTCGTAGACGCGCCCGCTGGTGCCGACGACGCAGACCCCGAACAGCTCGCGCGGAACGCGGGCCAGCGCCGGATAGACTTGTGAATTGTGTCCCTCGCCGTTCGACTTGAACCGTCGGTGAGCTTCGGACACCAGTCTTTGCACCATCTCAGGCTCAGGCAGATGTCCCGTCGAGATGTATGGCCGGTCTGTTTGTTCTGCGATCGAAGGAAAGTCCATTGGACTCCTCCACCCGGCTTGAACAATCCTGATTGTGGATGATCGCGCCGTTCGGCAACACAGTTGCGCGCTGATAAACGATCCGAATCGACCGCTTCAGCCTTGTTCTGACTTGTGCCGGAACGTAACGCTCGAGAGTGTATGGAGTCAATCACACAACCTTAAAGTAGGTTTGCATGGAGTGTGTTCCGCTACAAAACTTTGTGACAAATCGCGGGGTGCGCCTGATGACGCATCGACAAACCTCGGCGAATTAGAAACCAATTTGATCGAGCGCTGTGACGGTTTGATGAGAGCAATCAGCGAAGCGTGAACCGTTCGCTCGCAGGTTGTGATACCATGCAATTGAGCCGCACGGCCCCCGAGCGACCCGGCCGCTAGCCGCTGATATCGACGGCCCTGCCGGATCGTCCTCGCCGCCGACGGATTTGCCGGCAACGACGTCGCGCGTTGCGCGGCAGAAGGAGTATTGATCCGTCAGATGCGCCCCATGCGGCCTACATCATGTCCATCATCGAGTTGGAGGATACGGAGATGTCAGATCTAGTCGCGATCATCTATCCATCCGAGGCAAAGGCCGAAGAAGTGCGGCAGCGCCTGTTCAAGCTGCAGAAGGAATATCTGATCACGATCAGCGATGCCGTGATTGCAGTGAAGACGGAGGCCGGCCCGGTCAAGCTGAACCAGCTCGTCAATACGACAGCCATAGGCGCCGTGTCGGGCAGCTTCTGGGGGCTGCTGATCGGCGTGATTTTCCTCAATCCCATCCTTGGTGTAGCGCTCGGCGCAGCTTCGGGCGCGCTCGGCGGCGCGCTGTCGGATTACGGCATCGACGACGCCTTCATGAAGGATTTGTCGACAAGCATGCAGCCGGGCAACGCTGCGCTGTTCGTGCTCATCAAGAACATGACCCCTGACAAGGTGCTGCGCGAGATTAAGGACGCGGGGGGCACCGTGCTCAAGACATCACTTGACGATACCAAGGAACAGCAACTTCGCGACGCACTGGCGAAGGCCAGCACCGAGCCGGCCACGCCCAAGACAAACGCCGCCTAGGTCGCGGCGATCAGCTGAGGGATCAGCCGGTTTTCGGCATGGCGCCGTGGCCGGCTGTCCGCTGAAGCACGCTCAGTAAGGACGGCCGACATGCGCGCGGCGAGCGAAGCAAATACCGAAACAGCGAAAGCACCCACGCGGACGGTTCTCGATACCATCGAGCGGATCGGAAATAGCGTCCCCCATCCCGTCGTGATCTTCCTGATACTGATCGCAATCGCCGTGATCGTATCGCACCTGCTGTATCTGCTCGACGCGTCAGTTTCCTATCAGGTCATCAACCCGGCGACGCACGGCGCCGAGACCGTGACAACCCGCGCCAACAGTCTGCTGACGGCGGCGGGTATCAGGCACATCTATACGCAGCTGGTGCCGAATTTCATGGGCTTCAGCGCGGTCGGACTGCTGATCATCGCCATGATCGGCGTCGGAGCGGCCGAAGAGGCAGGCCTCGTCAACGCATGCATTCGAAAACTCGTGACCGTGTCACCGCGCTGGGCGCTGACCTACATTCTCGCCTTCGTTGGCATTATCTCGAGCGTCGCCTCGGACGCGGGCTATCTCGTGCTGATCCCGTTGGCAGGCACTGCGCTTTTGAGCGTCGGCCGGCATCCGCTTGCCGGGCTGGCGCTGGGCTTTGCCGGTGTCGCCAGCGCCTTCAGCGTCAATATGCTCATCAAGCCGCTCGATGCGGTTCTCACTGAATTGACCAACGATGCCATTCACATCGTCAATCCGTCGCTGTCGATCGCGGTAACGGCGAATTTGTGGTTTTCAATCGTGTCGGTCGTCGTCTTGACGATCGTGATTGCTTTGATCACCGAACGGATCATCGAGCCTCGCCTTGGCAAGTATCGGGAAGATCACGCGAGGGAAAGATTGCCCCCGCATGAAGGCGGGCAACTGTCCGTCCAGGAGGCGCTCGGATTGAGGTACGCCGGCGCGGGGCTGCTGGCCGTCATAGCGGCGTTTTGCCTGCTGACACTGCCGTCGGGAGCGCCGCTTCGCGATCCAACGACGGGTGCGCTGGTCGGAAACTCGCCCTTCATGAGCGGGCTGATCGGCCTCGTCATGTTGTTGTTCCTGGTGACCGGCATCGCCTATGGCATCGGAGCAGGAACAATCCGGCGCGCCACCGATGTCGTCGATGCCATGACCAAGGCGGTATCGGGATTGGGCGGCACGATTCTGCTGTTTGTCGTCATCAGCCAGTTTGTCGACTATTTCACTTACAGCAACATGCCGACGCTGCTGGCGGTCAAGATGGCCGATGTTCTGAAGAATGCAAACATCGGCCCATTGTGGCTATTGCTTGGACTTATTCTGGTCGTTGCAATCCTTGATCTGATCTTCACGCCGGCAATCGCGACATGGGCCATCTTTGCACCGCTATTCGTGCCGCTGTTCGTGCAGCTGGCCGTCGATCCGGCGGCGGTGCTGGCCGCATACAGGGTCGGAGACGGACCCATCAACTCAATCACGCCGCTTAACCCCTACTTCGCGCTGGTCGTAGGCTTTGCCCAAAAGTACGACCGCGACGCTGGTGTCGGCACCGTCGTCGCGCTGATGCTGCCCTACGTGGTCTGGATGTTTGCAGTTTGGATAGTTCTTTTCATCGCGTGGTACCTCTTGGGCGTTCCCTGGGGAGTGTAACCGGAACCGCGGTGCTGGCGCGAGATGGGAGCTCGGCGATGACAAGGTCGACTGTGGAGCGCGGCCCAAACGGCATGGAAGACCGCATGCTGATCGATCCGCGCCGCGGCGATATCGAGGACGATGCCGCCAGTCCCGGGCAACGGTCGCTGCTTGCGATCGCCGGCAGCCTGCTGGTCGAAATCAGTTTGCCCAAACTGCTGTTTGCCTGGACGGTGTTGCTGTTGTTGCCGGCAGTGCTTCTGGGTCTGGCGCCGCTGCTGGTCTCCGCCTGGTTTTCAACCTTGTCGGAACAGCTTGCCACGCTGACCGAGATCGGCACGGCCCTCGCCTTGCTTGCGATCGTCGCGGTGGGATGGATCGGATGGCGGCCGTTGTTCCGGATCGCCGAAGTCAATTTCTGGTCGCTCAACGCGCTCGCCGTGCAGCCTGGCTACGCGTTCACCCGCGAAGCGCTGCGCCACCTGACGGAACGGATATCGGGCAGAAAGCTGACCGTCGCCGGCCGGGCGAGGTTACGCAGCGCCAATTCGGTTGGGGCCGGCATCATGCTGTCCGCATGCGCCGTGCTGATGGCGATGCTGGCCTGGCCCGCCTCGCGTTGGACAGGCGGCTGGAACGACCTGGCCTCGCTGCATCGCCTCGCCATGCCTGCGCTGGCAAACGCCATTCTGCTGGTGTCGGCGTATCTGGCGGTCGCATCGCTGGCGTGGGGATTTGCGGATGCCAGCATGCAGCAACCCGTCGACCTCGCCGCGTTCGATACCCCTTCGTCCCGGGGGCGGAGCTGGCGTGTTGCGCATCTATCGGACCTGCACGTGATTGGCGAACAATACGGCTTCCGTATCGAAAGCGGACGGGCGGGCCCGCGCGGCAATGGCCGGCTCGATCGGGTCCTGGCGCATCTCGCCGCCATTCATGCGATCGATCCACTCGACCACGTTCTCATCACCGGCGACATGACCGACGCCGGCCGCGCCGGCGAATGGGCCGCATTCCTCGACGCAATAGCGCGTCATCCGGAACTAGCCGCGCGCATGGTCGTGTTGCCGGGCAATCACGACGTCAACATCGTCGACCGCGCCAATCCGGCCCGGCTCGATCTGCCGTTCAGCCCCGGCAAGCGGTTACGGCAAATCCGCGCCCTGTCGGCGATGGCAGCCGTGCAAGGCAATCGTGTGCGCGTGGTCGACGCCTTGGGACAACCGACCGTGACGCTGAACGAGGCGCTGGCGCCGCACCGTGATGCGATCGTGGCGCTTGCGGAGCATGGCGGCCTGCGCCGTACAGCGGCGCTGCGTAGCCTGTTCGACGACCAGTTTCCGATGATCCTGCCGCCGGAAGCGGAAGACGGCCTCGGAATAGCCATCCTGAACTCCAATGCAGAGACCCATTTTTCCTTCACCAACGCGCTCGGGCTGGTGTCCGTCGAACAGACGCATCGCTTCGAGGCGGCGATCCGCCATCATCCGGCAGCACGCTGGATCGTCGCATTGCACCACCATGTGGTGGAGTATCCCATGCCGGTGAAGGCATTCTCGGAACGCATCGGGACGGCACTGATCAACGGCAGCTGGTTCGTACGCAGGCTGGAAGCGTTGGCCGGTCGCGCCGTGGTGATGCACGGCCACCGCCATATCGACTGGATCGGCGTATGCGGCTCGTTGAAGATCATCTCCGCGCCATCGCCAGTGATGAATGCGACCGATGATGCGACGACGCATTTCTATATTCACACGCTGGCGGCTGGGCCTGATCGACAGCTTGGTCTGCTGCCGCCACAGCGTGTGGAGATTGCCGGCGAGAAAAATTCCTAGGTGTCCGGCATTGCCTCCGAAAGTGGACATCCATCAGAGGCGACATCCACTCCGAGAATCAGACTGCAGGCGAGGCGCACTACACGCGCAACTCAAACGATCAAGTGCAACGCCGACAAAGCTCAACGCTCGCGCGCGCAAAAATAGGCCTTTGAAGGTGAACGAGCTCACACCAGGAGCTTGAGCGGCAGGTCCATTTTGCTGGCTTGGGACGATCCAGATGCAGGACCGAGTTACCATCCCCGAGTTAGCGGTCGGCGAGCTGCCGGAGCTGAAAGGCCATGGCCGCGACCTGCGAATAGACGCCTGCCGAGGCATCGCGCTGTGGTTCATCTTTCTTGACCATGTTCCCAACAACATCGGAAGTTGGCTGACGCTGCGGAACTACGGCTTCAGCGATGCCGCGGAAGTGTTCATGTTCGTCTCGGGCGTAACCTGCGCGCTGGCCTACGGCAGGGCATGGCGCTGCGAGGGCTGGACCGGAGTGTTCAGCCGAACGCTGCGGCGAAGCTGGGACATTTATATCGCATTTCTGCTGCTCACGCTCGCCTGCGCCATCTTGGTTCACCTCGCAGGCCGTCTTGCTGACGAGAGCAATACGCGTATCTTGTTGGACCATCCCGGCGCGACGCTCGCGCGCGCGGCGGTCCTGCAATACCGTCCCGTCAATACCGACGTGTTGGCGGTCTTCGTGCTTTTTCACCTCTTGTTTGCGCCGCTGCTGTGGCTGCTGCTGCGGGTTCCGAACGCGACGCTTGGCGCCTCGCTGGCACTTTATGTGTTGGTGCACGCCTTTGGCTGGACCGTCCCGGCGTGGCCGAACGGCCACTGGGCTTTCAATCCGCTGGCCTGGCAGCTGCTGTTCGTGCTTGGCGCGTGGTGGATGATCAAGAGGCCCCGGCCGTGGGTGACGTCACGCACGACGCTTGTGCTTGCCATCCTGTATCTGCTCTTCAGCTTGGTCATCGCATTGAGCTGGCGCATCAAACCGCTGGAAGCGCTGATCCCGCAGGCGCTGGCGAAACCGCTTTACCCATTGGACAAATCGAATCTCGATCCATTGCGACTGCTGCATTTCTTGGCCATAGCGGTTTTGGCGGCATGGCTCGTGCCTCGCAATTGGCGAGGGCTGACGACGCCGGTAATGCGCGGCGCGATCCGCTGTGGCCAGAACTCGCTGCCAATCTATTGCCTCGGCGTTCTGCTGACGTTCGCCAGCCACGTGGTGCTGCTCGACATTTCAGACGGACTTGCGATGCAGATAGCATTGAGTCTCGCGGGCATCGCAGCGATGATCGCGACCGCAACACTGCTGAACTCGATGAGCATTAAACCCAGGCAGCGATCGTAATATTTGGACACTGCGATCAGCGAGAATGGCTGTGAAAGACGAAGAATGCCGTTCTTGCTGAGATCGCTGCCGGCCGGGGCCCTGCCTCCGACAGCGCTAAATTTGTCCGCTCGCGGCCATACAGCGGTTGGAGGTCCGCTTCACTCCCAACAGCGGATTAATGGCTACGCCGCCAAGGTTGCCCTTCAGTCGGTTCTTATGAGTAAGCGTCCTAGAGCTTGCCCGGCTTCATCTGATCCGGTCCACCGAACAGATCGGCGACCCAGCGGCTTGACGGATGCGCGGCGCAGAAGGTCAGAATTGCCAGCGTGATCGGCACGCCGATGAAGGTGCCGAACAGGCCCCACAGGAACGTCCAGAAGAAGATCGCGAACAGCACGACAACCGGCGAAATCGACAACATCGAGCCGGCCACCCGCGGCTCGATGTAGCTGCCGACCACGAACTGGATGACGTTCAGGCAGACGAAGACGCCGAGGACCGCCGGCCAGCTCTCGAACTGCGTCATCGCCAGCAAGGTCGGAAACAGCGTTGCGACGAAAGGACCGATGAACGGGATATAGTTGAGCACGAAGGCAATCACGCCCCACTCGAATGCGAACGGCAATCCGGCCACCCACGCGAATGCGCCCACCAACAGGCCGGTCACCGCGCTCATCTGCGTCCGCACCAGCAGATACTTTCGGAATTTCGCCGCCGTCGCCGCGCTGCCGTCGAGCAGCACGCGGGCTGCGGCAGGATTATCCAGCCGCTCGATCTTTTGCCTGATGTTCTCGACTTCGAGAAGTCCGAGCATCACGTAAACCAGCGCGATCACCCAGAAGCTGAGCGTGGTATTGACGCGGGTCGTAACCTGCTGCGTCGCGCGCAGCAGCCAGCCAACGTTGAAGTGTTCGGCCCACAGCCCCGCAACCGAGATGCCATGGCCGTCCAGCCACGTCACCGTCGCCGAATAAAGCGCCTGATACCGCGGCAAATCGCCGACCACCGATCGGCCGACACGACCAAATCCCCAGGCCGCGAGCGAAGCAAAGCCGAGACAGATCGCCACCGTCGCAGCGACCGTGATCGCCAGCGCGGCAAGCTTCGGCATCCAGGACTGCAACTGCTTCTGGATCGGCCACACAATCGCGATGATGAACAGGGCGGCCGCAAGCGGCGCGAACACTTTGCTCGCCTGAGCCAGCGCCGCCGTGACCAGGACGCCCGCGATGATTCCTGTGGTGGTCTTTAGCCCGAAGCCCATTTTGGGTTCCTTCGACCTTTCGGCAACCCGAGATTGTCAGCCGTATCGCGCGGCGGCAAGCGTGGAAGCGCCTCCCGCAGCAAGCGTGACCGGCGTCACGTACCGCCATGCTGATGCGGTTTAGCGTCCCCACAGCAAATCTCGCCACGAGGTTCATTTGAGGAATGCTGCCATGTCCCGTTTTAAGTCAACGCTATTGCGCGCCGGTCTCCTGGCAAGCCTGTTGAGCTTCGGCACCGGCGCAGCCTTCGCCGAAGCCCCGAACGCCGACATCCGCACCGGCATGCAAACGCCGCCGCCGGCCGACCAGCGCATCGCGCTGGTGATCGGCAATTCGAATTACCAGACCGCACCGAAGCTCGCCAATCCCGGCAACGACGCGCAATCGATGTCGCAACTTTTGAACTCGGCGGGCTTCGAGGTCACCCAGGCGACCGACCTGACGCGCAGCGACATGGTCAAGGTCGTGCAGGACTTCTCCGCCAGGGTCGCCGAGCGCGGCCCCGGCGCCGTCGCCATGATCTACTATGCCGGTCACGGCGTGCAGGTGGCGGGCGAGAACTATCTGCTTCCGGTCGATGCGAAAATCTCGTCGCCGTCCGATCTCGATGGCAATTCGCTGCGACTGGTCGACCTGATGGGTACTCTGGAATCCATCTCGAGCCGGATGCGCATCGTCGTGCTCGACGCCTGCCGCAACAATCCGTTCCCCGAGGTCAATGACACCGGACGCGGCTTGGCAATCGTCGACGCACCGAACGGCTCGATCGTCGGTTACTCGACCGCACCGGGCATGGAAGCGCAGGATGGCGACGGCAACCACAGCCCGTATACGTCCGCGTTCCTGAATATCGCGCGCGAACCGAACCTGCCGATCGAGCAATTGTTCAAGCGCGTCCGGCTTGAAGTGAACAACGCAACCAAAGGCCGTCAGACGCCGTGGGAAAGTTCGTCGCTGACCTCCGATTTCTATTTCTTCGGCGATACGGCGGTTGCCGCAGGCCGCGCGCCGGATCGCCGCCCGATCATGCAGATGGCGGCGAACCTGCCCTCGCGTTCGGTGCGCCAGGCCTACGACTACGTGCTGTCCGAAGGCTCGCCCGAGTACTATGAGGAGTTCATCCGTCTCTACCCGCATGACCCGCTGTGCGACCACATCCGCGTGCTGCTCGGCAACCTCGTGGTGGCAAAGGCGTGGCACAAGGCGGTGCTCGCGAACTCGCCCTTCGCTTACAAGACGTTCTACGACAATTATTCCAACAGCCCTTACGCCAAGTCTGCGCTGAAGCTCCAGGGTGCGCCGAAGGCCGTGCCGCTGATGCAGTTCACGCATCTGGCAAAGCAGTCGCCGATGTACAAGCCGGGGAACTTCGGCCACACGCCGACGCTGGGTATCTCCAAGGGTAATCTTGGCGCTCAGGCCCACATGCCGATGACGTCCAAAATCGTCACACTGCCGGCCAAGGGCATGAACGCGAACAACCCGGCCCATGGCGGCAACCTCGGCAAGGGGACGACACTGCCCGGCAAGTTCAACGCCAAGCCCATCAACGCCGGCAAGGTCACCGGCTATCCCGGCAAGTTCAACAGCCGTCCGATGCGCGTCAACAGGCCCGTGATCAACGCCGCGCCACGCCGTTTCAACAGTGGTATGGGCGGCGGAGGTTTTGGCCACCGCTTCGCCGCAAGCCCATCCCGCGGTTCGTTCGGCGGCGGCTCGTTCGGCGGCGGTTTCAGGCGGCGCTGATTAGAGAGCTTCGTGCCATGCGAATCCGGGCAGAGCGCACGCTCTGCCCGGTTCCGTTTAGTATGCTACTTGATGTCGACCAGCCCGACCTGGTTCGTCAGGCTGTCCGCGATGACCGGATTTCCGTCCGGCGCGACATCCATATTGCGCACGATATCGCCACCGCCGGGAATCGCCCAGCTCTGGAATTTTTCGGTCACCGGATCAAACCGCACGATCGTGTTCGGCTTGGCGGCGGACCCGCTGTACCACACCGCCTTGTTCGTGAAGACGATGCCGTAAGGTTCCGACTTCGCGCCGCTCGGCGAAGGCCACTCCTTTACATCGCCCGTCGCCAGATCGAGCCGCCCGAGATAGCCGCGCGAAAAATCGGCATACCAGACCATGCCGTCGGGATCGATCGCAAGCCGCCGCGGTCGGGCGGCCGGGTTCGGCAGCGCATATTCCCTGATCGCCATCGTCTGGGGATCGATGGTTGCAATCTTGTTGGTACCGAATTCGACGACAACAGGCACGCCCTGGGCGGTGATCTTGAGACCGTAGGGCCGCGACTTCGGCGTCGGAGAGGTCACGAGCGTGATCGCGCCGGTTGCGGGATCGAGCCGTCCGATCATGTTCGCCTGCTGGACGGTGAACCACAGCATTCCGCTCTGGTCGAAATTGAGCGTGTGCGGATCCTTTGCGCTGGCGTCCGGCAGCGGGTATTCGGTGACGAGTCCGGTGGACGGATCGAGCTTGCCGATCAGCGCGGCGCTGTTGCCAGTGAACCAGATATTGCCGCTCTTGTCCTCGGCCAGGCCGTGCGGCCCGCTGAGCGGCGACTTGAGCGTGTATTCCCGGATCGCACCGGTCTTCGGGTCGAGCCGACCGAGCTTGTTGGCGAGCTGTCCGGTCCACCAGATCGAACTGTCGCGCGCGGCAAGCGGATCGTGCGGGCGCGAGCCAAGGGTTGGAACATCCCACATCCTGATGTCGGCCTTCACCGGGCCGTCGATGATAGACGCCGGTGGCCGCGACCGTTCGGGAAAGTTCTTGATGAGATAATCGATCATGGCGCCCCATTCTTCAGCGGGGACCGGCGCGTTCACGTTCTGCATCATGCGCACGACCGAGAGCCAGCCCTCCGCCGTATAGCCGACACGGATGCGGTTGATGTCGTGGCAGCCATCGCAGGTCGCAGCGAACCTTGCCTTGCTCGGACCTTCCGGCCATTCCTTCGCGGTGTACTGGGCGTGAGCAGCGGGCGCACCGAACACGATCGTGATAGACAAAACAGTCAGCGCGGCCCGCATTTGCGATCCTCCCGGTCGACCTGGTTCGATCCAGATCTTTTCAAGGAACTTCGTTGCGCGCAGCCTCGCTATCGAGGTCGCATCCGTCAAGGTTCTCCCGTTCAATCGTTATTGAACGGCACGCGCGACCGTCCGCTTGCGGCGATGCTGAAATCGTGTGGATGCCTTCGTTCTGGTCAGGCGACCAGCTTGGCAAACAGGTCCGCGTCGACATTGCCGCCGGAGAGCACGATGACGACGTTCTTGCCCCTGGCGTCGATGCGGCCGGCCAGCAAGGCGGCGAGACCGACGGCGCCGCCGGGCTCGACCACCAGCTTCAATTCCCGATAGGCATAGGCGACCGCCGCACCGACTTCCTCGTCGGATGCGATCACGCCATTCGCCAGCAGCTTGCTGTTGATCGAGAAGGTGAGTTCGCCCGGCATCGCCGCCATCAGCGCATCGCAGATGGTGCGGCCGGCGGCGTGGTGGGCCTCGCGGTGGCCTGCGCGCAGCGACAGGCCGTGATCGTCATAGTCCTTGGGCTCGGCGACGATGATCTGCGCTTGCGGAAACTTTGCCTTCACCGCCGTTGCAACACCGGCGATCAGCCCGCCGCCCGATGCCGGCGCCACCACGATATCGGGGACGAGCCCGAGCGCCGCCATGTCCTCGGCGATCTCACGGCCCGCGGTGCCTTGTCCAGCGATCACGAAGGGATCGTCATAGGGGCGCACCAGCGTCGCGCCGCGCTTCGCAGCAATGCCGTTGGCGATGGCTTCGCGGTCTTCCTTGTCGCGGTCGTAGAGCACCACCTCGGCGCCATAGCCCTTGGTGCGCTCGCGCTTGGTGACGGGCGAGTCCGCAGGCATCACGATGGTGGCCTGCATGCTGAGGATCTGCGCCGCCGCCGCCACGCCCTGGGCGTGGTTGCCGGAAGAGAATGCGACTACCCCGCCGCTACGCTTGTCCTGCGGGATCGAGGCGAGCTTGTTGAAGGCGCCGCGGAACTTGAACGATCCGGTCCGCTGCAGCATTTCGGGCTTCAGAAAGACCCTGGTCCCGACCCGTTCATTGAGAACGGGGAACGACAACAGCGGCGTCCGCACCGCAAAGGGCGCGACCACCTTGGCAGCGGCCTCGATATCGGCGGCGCCAATGGGTGGATTTTGGATGGATTCTGGCATCCGCAATTTGTATCGCGGTTGCCGACGGGCGGGCAAGACGCATTCCGGTGATCTCCATAGCGTTTTCGAGCGAAGTGGCCACCGGTTCGCGTCAAGAAAACGCGTCAAATAAGGATGTAGAGCCCGGTTCTGATTCAGTCAGAACCGAAGGATCTAGGCGGCGAAATGCGGGTCTTTCGCCTCAAATTCGGCCACCTCGCCTTCCGGCAGCTCGGAGCGAACATTCAGGGCATGCTCGACAAAAACCCGGGCGGAGGCCTGCCAGGTGTGGGCGACGGCGAATTCGACGCAATCTTCCCGCGAAACCTGCAGCGCCTCCAGGCACGCCGCGCGCAGATCCTCGTCCAGGACGCCGACCGGCGCCGAGCCGATCACGTCGCGTGGACCGGCGACCGGAAAGGCGGCAACCGGCAGGCCGCTGGCCAGCGCCTCCAGCAGCACCAGGCCAAACGTGTCGGTCCTGCTCGGAAATACGAAGATATCGGAGGCCGCGTAGATTTCGGCCAGTTCCTCGCCGTGCCTTGCACCCAGGAACACGGCGTCCGGGTATTTCCGCTCCAGCGCCATCCGGGCCGGCCCGTCGCCGACGACGAGCTTGGTGCCGGGCAGATCGAGGTCGAGGAAGGCCTCGAGATTCTTTTCAACGGCAACCCGCCCGACGCTGAGGAACACCGGCATCGGCAGGCAGAGATCCGCGCTGCGCGGATGAAACAGCGAGGTATCGACACCGCGCGACCACAGCACCACGTTGCGAAAGCCGCGCATGCGCAATTCGGCCGCCAGCGCCGGCGTTGCCGCCATCACCGCCTGGCTCGGCCGGTGGAACCGGCGCAGCGCCCGCCACACCCAGGATTCCGGGATCGGCGAACGCGCCGAAACATATTCGGGAAAACGGGTGTGAAAGCTTGTGGTGAACGGCAACCCCTGTTTGCGGCAATAGCGCCGGACCAATAGCCCGATCGGGCCTTCGGTCGCGATATGAATGCTGTCGGGCTTCGCCGCTGCGATCAGCCGCGCGATTTTTGCTGGATAGGGCAGCGCCAGCCGCAGACCGGGATAGCTCGGCATCGCAACGGTGCGAAACGATTGCGGCGTCAGGAAACTCACCTCGACGCCAAAACCCCTGGCCGCCTCCGCCATCGCGGTCAGCGTTCGCACCACCCCGTTGACCTGGGGGTGCCACGCATCGGTCGCGACCAGGATATGCGTCATGCGGCGCGCGCCGCGACGCGGGGAACGGGGGCTGCCCTTCGCTGCGGATCGGTCCAGGTGATGATCTCGAACCGGCCGTCCTCGTGCTCGGCGAGCGCAGTGCAGCTTTCCACCCAGTCGCCGCAATTCATGTAGCGGATGCCGTGCTCGTCGCGGATCGTGGCGTAGTGGATATGGCCGCAGATCACGCCGTCGGCGCCGTGCCGCCGCGCTTCGCCGGCCAGGGTCTTTTCGAACGCGCCGATATAGTTCACGGCGTTCTTGACCTTCAGCTTCGCCCATTGCGACAGCGACCAATAGGGCACGCCGAACATGCGCCGGAAGAAATTGACGAGGCGATTCATCTGGATGGCGAAGTCATAGGCCTTGTCGCCGAGATGAGCGAGCCAGCGCGCGTTCTGCACCACGAGATCGAAGATGTCGCCGTGGATGATGAGGTAGCGCTTGCCGTCGGCGCCATCATGAATGGTGTTTTCCACCACATCGATGCCGCCGAAATGCGTGCCGTAATAATTGCGCAGGAACTCGTCGTGATTGCCCGGCACGTAGATGACCTTGGCGCCCTTGCGCGCCTTGCGCAGCATCTTCTGCACGAAGTCGTTGTGCGATTGCGGCCAGTACCAGCTCGACTTCAGCGCCCAGCCATCGACGATATCGCCGACGAGGTAGATGGTGTCGGCGTCATGGCTCTTGAGGAAGTCCAGCAAATGGTCGGCTTGCGAGCCGCGGGCGCCGAGATGGACGTCGGAGATAAACAAGGTGCGAAAACGCCGTTCCGGGCTTTCTTCACTCAAGGAGTCACTACCCATACCTGTCCACCTAACAGATTTCTGTGACAGCGCGATGACCGTTCACGCGACCGATAGCCTCACGAGAATCAACGCCGCGCCCCCTGCGCCTGCGGATAGCAGCGCGATGCGACAGAGAAGCGACATGGGCGCGGCAACGTCTTGTCGTCCCTGCGAAAGCAAGGGCCCCATAGCCACCGGCGCCAATTGTTCTGGAAGGTAATCAGCCGCTTGCTTCAATTGATGAGCCGCGGCGTATGGGTTCCTGCGTTCGCAGGAACGACGGCTAGTAAAACTTCTGAAAATGATGGATCGGGCCGTGGCCCTGCCCGACGCTGAAGCGGTCTGCGGCGGCAATCGCCGCGCTGACCCAGGCCTTGGCGTTGCGCACGGCGGTTTCCATGCCCTCGCCCTTCGCCAGTCCCGCGGCAATCGCCGAGGAGAGCGAACAGCCGGTGCCGTGGGTATTTTTTGTGACGATGCGCGGCGCGGCGAGTGCGGTGACACCGGAGGAATCGACCAGATAGTCGATGCTCTCGGCGCCTTCGCCGTGGCCGCCCTTAATCAGCACCGTCTTGCAACCCAGGGCCAGCAAGCGCCTGCCTTGTCTCTCGACGGCGGCTTCGTCCGCCGCCACGCCTTCGTCGAGCAGCGCTGCGGCTTCCGGCAAATTGGGCGTGATCACCGACGCCAGCGGAATGAGTTTTGTGCGCAGTGCATCGACTGCTTCCGCGGCCAGCAGCCGGTCGCCCGAAGTTGCGACCATCACGGGATCGAGCACGACATGCTTCGGCGACCAGCGCTTAAGCCCAGCGACGATGGCATCGATGACCGGCGGATGCGCCACCATGCCAATCTTGACTGCGCCCACCGCGAGATCGGAAAACACCGCGTCGATCTGCGCGGTGACGAACTCGGCCGGCACCTGATGGATGCCGCTGACGCCCTGGGTATTCTGCGCGGTCAGCGCCGTGATCACGGAGGCGCCGTAGACGCCGAGCGCGGCAAACGTCTTCAGGTCGGCCTGGATGCCCGCCCCTCCAGAGGAATCGGAGCCGGCGATGGTGAGCGCGATCGGCGTCGTCATCAAAAGTCTCGCGAAAATGCTGTGTTCAGGGCCATGGCATGTCCTAACGCGCCCTCCCATTGGCGGCAAGCTGGCTTGCCATAGGGCGCGGTTTTTGGCCTATTGGGGCCAACATTTTTGGAGACGACAGCGATGGTTCCCTTCTTCGTCCAGTTCAAATGCAAGCTCGGCCAGTCCTATGCCGTCGCCAATGCGCTCGCGGAAGCCGAGATCGCCTCGGAGATCTATTCCACCGCCGGCGATTACGATCTGCTGGTCAAATTCTACGTCGATAACGACACCGACATCGGCCATTTCGTCAACGAGAAGGTGCAGGTGATTCCGGGCATCCAGGACACCCACACCATCATCACCTTCAAGGCATTCGGCACGGGCTAGCAGCGGCGGCCCCGCCTGCCCGCCATCGCCGTCGACTTCGCCCGCCGCGGCCACGTCTGCTGCCTCAGGGAGCGCCCGTCCTGTCCGAGACATCTGTCACTCTTGGCCGGCTGAAGGCCTTCATTCAGCAAGCGCTCGCAGCAGTCGGCTTGCCTGACGCCGATGCTGCGACGGTCGCGGACCTGATGGCGGCGGCCGACCTGCAGGGGTCGGACGGGCACGGCGTCAGCCGGCTGCCGCAATATGTCCGGCGGATCAAGGCCGGCGGCTTCAACGTCCAGCCGAACATCCATGTCGTGCAGGAGCATGCCAGCACGGCTGTCCTGAACGGCGACAACGGCATGGGCCACCTCGTCATGAAACGCGCGGCCGGGATGGCGATCGAAAAGGCGCGCGCCACCGGCATAGGTTGGGTCAACTCGCAGTTCTCAAACCATGCCGGCCCCGCCTCGCTCTACGCCACCATGCCGCTTGCCCATGACATGATCGGGCTCTACTTCGCGGTCGGCAACGCCAATCACCTTCCGCCCTGGGGCGGCCTCGACATGCTGCTGTCGACCAATCCGATCGCGGCGGCGATCCCGGCCGGCGACGAAAACCCGGTCGTGCTCGACATGGCGACGACGGTCGCCGCCTACGGCAAGGTGAAAACCAAGGCGTTGCGCGGCGAGACCATGCCGGAGGGCTGGATGATCGATCGCGAAGGCAAGCCGCTGACCGACCCGAAACGCGCCGACGAAGGCATGCTGCTGCCGCTTGGTGGCATGGAGGCCGGCTACAAGGGCTACGGCCTTGCGATGATCATCGGCCTGCTCGCCGGCACGCTCGGCGGCGCCGCGATGGGCCGCGACGTGATCGACTTCAATCACGACGACGACAGCGTCACCAACACCGGACAGGCGATCGCCGCGATCCACGTTGCCGCCTTCGGCGACGTCGCCATCTTCAAGCGAAGCGTCGATGCGCTGGTGCGCGATTTCCGCAACAGCCGGCGCATGCCCGGCGTGGACCGCATCTGGGTGCCCGGCGAACGCAGCCATGAAACGCGGCTCAAGCGGACGAGCCTTGGCATTCCCATCGCGCCCGCCCTGCTGCGCGGACTGGACCAGGTCGCCGACGAACTGGGAATACGGAGACTCGTGAATTAGAGCGTGGACTCATTAGCGCGCAGCCAAATTCGGAAGCGGGTTTGACGAACGCGAGATAGTTGGGGAAAGTTTAGCAGCGCCCCGCCGCGAAAGGCGAGTTTCAGAACATTGGCGGCAGCACTGCCTCAGCCCCCATCGCCTTCGTCGGATGCATGCTCGGCCTGGCCAAGGGCCCCATGCGGGCAACCACCTCGTTCGGCACCCCATAGACCTGTATCACGTGGTCGATTTTGTTGAGACCGCAGGCCTCGCGCTGCACGACGAAGAGCCAGAGCGCATATCCCGCCTGTTCGACGAGATTATCGCGGATTTTTCGATCGGAATTGGTCGTCCGTGGGCATGCGGCCAGTGCCGTCAGTGCGGCCTCAAGCCGCCGTCCAAGCCGCCCGAGCGCCGACGCCCGCTCCTCGGCGATCTCGTACTCGAGAGTTACATATCCGGAACGAGGCAAATCCAACGCCATACAGGCGCTCCGAAACGTGGCCTGCCAATAATCCTATTGGTCGGCAGGAGGCTGTTCAAGACAAAACGCCGCGTGTTCGCCAACTCTGACGTGTCGCCGCGTCCGGATCAAAACACGTCGATCGTCGGGAAACGAGGCTCCCCTGTGATGCAGTCCCAAAGGTAAATGGCAAGACCGACGTCGCCGGTCCACAGCGTATACCGTCCGCGGCCAACGACGACCTGAGCGCCGCGATACTGGACGATGGCCGTCATGGCGAACTGGCGTGCGCGGTCGAGCCAGATCGGGTCGTTCGTGCGGCGATAGAGCTTGAGGAATGCGTAGCCATTTCCGCCCGTGCCGTGGCAAAGGCCCGGGCCCTTGGTGAGTGGTCCGGCGGCCCAGCTGAAGCGACCGGCATCCACAAGGAGAGCGTCAAATTCAGGGGTAGCAAAGGGCGCATCCGCAAAGGTCGTCACCATACCGGGCGCGCCGTGACAATGCTGGCAATAGGCCGGCGGCTTCGCGCGCTTGCTTCTCGCGGCCCAATTCGTCCCAATTTCAGACCGCCACGCATTTGCTGCGAGTGTCTCCGGCACAAATTCGGCCACCTGCGCTTGCTGCGTCGGCGTCAACCAATGCCACCCGTGCAGCAACGGGATGGCGTTGCCAGCGAAACCGTGAACCGGCCCCAGCCAACGGTCGTTCTCGCCATAGAGATCTTGTGTCCAAAGCTGACCTTGCGGCGTGTCCTCAAGAGCGCCCAACAGCCGGGCCGCCTGCATTTCAAATAGATCGCGCCATCGCGATTCCCTTGTCATCTCGGCCATGTGGATTGCGGCAATCATGGACCCAGGCATGCCCCACATCAGCTCTCGGATCGGCAGCCCCATATTTGCTTCCGCGCGCGTATGCACAAGATCAGCCAGGCTCGGTGTGGGCGCGAGACGCATGGCGAGAAGCGCCGCACCCATGTCGCCCTTCAGCAGCGAGCCATGCTTCCCGTAATCGGTAGGCGAATTGTTTTCGAAGGCGGCGATTGTCCGCTCCAGAAGCCGAGGCAGAACAGGGCGAAAGTCTTCGGCAAAGCCGGTCGCACCGACTCGATGCAAGTAGTCCAGCGCCCAAATGACACCGGCCGCGCCCGTGTAGAAACTGGGGTTACCGTCTCCCACGCCATCGTCGCTTGGATGACCCGGCCAGAACGTGTCGGGATCGAACTGGGCGATCGCATCGGCTGCAATTTCCTCGATCACCGCCCGGACAGCCAATTCACTCCAGGCATCATGTGTAAGCGGACGATGACGACCGAGGGCGATCATGCCTGAGGCGCTCCTGAGCGCGATCCATCCTGTCTTCAGACGAGGAAAACAAGGATCGCACGATTAAACGCAACGTATCCAAAAGCGCTGCGCGCGGCAACCAACAGCACCATTCGGCGTTACGGCAAGAATTGCACATCGCATCATTTCGACGCGACAGTGAATTTGATTCTTCACTTCACGAATATCGCGATCTCCTACCAGGATGATTCCTTCGGCCGCGACGGCCTGTCGGGCGTCAGGCGCGCGCTGGAGAAGCGCGGCATGGAATTGAGCGCCGAAGGCACGTTCGAGCGCAACACCAAATTCGTCTCTTCGGCGCTGCGGATCATCAAGCGCGCAGAGCCGCAGGCCGTGGTCATGATCGGGACCTACGGGCCGTGCGCCGAGTTCATCAAGCTCGCGCACAAGGCCGGCTTTCATCCGACCTTCGTCAACGTCTCCTTCGTCGGCGCAAACGCGCTGGCAAAGGAGCTCGGAGCCGCGGGCGAAGGCGTCGTCGTTTCCCAGGTAGTGCCGTTTCCGTGGGACACCTCGCTCAAGGTCGTCGCCGACTACCAGGCCGCCCAAGAGGCCCTCGACCCCAGCCTGTCACCGGGCTTCGTTTCGCTGGAGGGATATCTGTCCGGCCGCCTCACGGCCCCCGCTCTGGAACTGGCGGGGCCGCACCCCACCCGTGCCGGCCTGTTGCGGGCCATCAACGAGGTCGGCCGGTTCGAAATCAGCGGAAGCGTCATCACCGTCGGACCGAAGATGCAGGACGCACCACCCAAGGTCTTCCTCACCGTCATTCAGAAGGACGGCTCCTTCAAGGCCGTCGACCGGCTGTAATGGAGGCCGGGGGCTGGCGGGGCCCCCGCGTCCGGCTGCCGCCGCCCATCAAGCGGCCTCACGGCCGACGTCCGTTAACCATCCCTGCGGATTTGCATGCTTTTGCCATAAGAGGATCATTCTACCGCCTTGATATTTTTGATTATCTAAGGCGTCGTCAATCGGAGGCTCCGCGGCGGGGGACATTCCGAGGGGGAAACAGTCGCGAGTACCACCATGGGGACGCTGTACGATTTGCTCGGGGCACTTCCGAGCGATGACGCCGAGGGCTTGCGGACTGCATTTCGCAAGGCCGCGAAGGCTACCCATCCCGATATCAATCCCGACAATCCCGATGCTGCCCTGAGATTCAGGGAGCTTGTGCGCGCCTATGACATCCTGTCCGATGCCGAGCAGCGCACGACCTACGATCAACTGCTCGCCATTGCGCTCCAGCCTCCGGCCACGAAGGCGACCCGCACCTACGAGAACATGCGCAAGGTCGCCTCCAACACGATGGCGGCAACGGTCATTTCGGCGGTGCTGGTGGGCGGCTACACCCTGTTCGGACTGTTTTCAAAACCACCCGGAGCGGCGGAAATGGTGACCGACAGAACCGCCGGCGGCACGCTGGAGGTTGCCGCGCTGCAGCCCGAGGCTCCGGCGCGGGACGAACCGCGCGTCCAGCGCGAGGGAGAGGCTACAACCGGCGCAGCAGTCACGATGGCCGCCGCAGCACCCGCAGCGAAGGAAGCCGGCGCCGCGCCAATCGGCCGTTTCGAGCCTGTCCCCGGCTTCGCCACCTACAATCTGGGGGTCCAGTATTATCCGCGCTTTGCTGCCGCCTATTTCGATCGCGGTGTCGTGCTGTACCGGATAGGCGATTTCGATCGTCCGCTCGCCGACATCGCTTCGGCCAAGCGCCCGACGGATTTGAAGCGGACCAAAACCGCGACGCCTGTGCCGCGCAAGCCCTTGATGATCGTGCCCCCCGTGCCGGAAAGGCGTGAACCGCTCACCGCGGCCTTGACGAACTGATCGCGCGCGAAGTCACGCTGTCCATCAAGACTGACCTTCCTTTGGCTTCTTCGGCCGCGGCGGTCCCTCGACCGGCGGCAACGACTTCACATATTCCGCGATGGCGGCGCGATCCTCCGGCGGCAATTGCGACGTGTTCCTGATCACGCGCACCATCGATCCGCCGGCGGTGTCACCGTCAGGCGTTTGCCCGGTTTCGAGGAAGTAGGCGATGTCCTTCGCGCTCCACTCGGCCAGTCTCTTCTGAGTGATGTTGGGCACCCAGCCCTCGCCCTCCGGATTGGGCCCGCCTGCGAAGCGTTGCGCCTCGACGATGCCGCCGAGGAAGTTGCGCGGGCTGTGGCACTCGGCGCAATGGCCTGGACCGTTGACGAGATAAGCGCCGCGATTCCAAGACGCCGAATGTGAAGCGTCCGCCGTGTAGGGCTTGCCGTCCATGAACAGCCATTTCCAGATGCCGACATTGCGGCGGACATTGAATGGAAACGGCACGTCGTGGTCGCGCGGCTTGCCGGCCACCGGCGCAAGCGTCTTCAGGTAGGCGAAGAGGTCGCGGATGTCCTCGACCGTCGCATGCTGGTAGGACGCATATGGAAAGGCCGGGAAATAATGCACGCCGTCCGGCGAAGTCCCCTTGAGCACCGCCGTCACGAAATCCGCTTCGCTCCACCGGCCAATACCGTAAGTGGGATCGGACGAGATGTTGGGAACGTAAAACGTCCCGAACGGCGACGGCATTGCAAGCCCACCGCCCAGCTTCAGCCGATCGGGCTGGTTGGGAACGGCATGGCAGGAGGAACAGCCGGCGGCATTGAACGTTGTGATGCCGTTGGCGAGGTTCGGCGTGTAAGCGGCAAGCGAAGCCGGGCCCACGACCGCCGGGGCCGTCAGCCACCAGAAGATGCCGGCGCCGGCGGCGCCAGCCAAAATCAAACCAAGGAGAATTCGTCGCAGCATTCACCGATCCGTCGTCACGCGTCTAAATTCAATGACCAGTATGAACGCACTTTGCGCCACAGGCTTCCACGAAATTTCGAGCGTTCGCCGGCGTTTCGGGAATAAATCCGGAAAATCGTTGTTTTGAGGCTGACGCGGCCGTTTGACGTCAACAGGGAGAAACACCATGTCGAACAAGACCATGCTTGCCACGCTTGCTATGGCGGTTGCTTTTGCCGGGCCCGCCTTCGCTGACAAGATGAAGGCGACGCTCGACGGCAAGGCCGAGGTGCCGCCCAACACCAGCGCGGCCAAGGGCACCGCCGACCTCGACTACGATGCCGCCAGCAAGAAGCTGAGTTGGAAATTGAGCTATTCCGGCCTGTCCGGCCCCGCCACCGCCGCGCATTTCCACGGTCCCGCCGAAGCCGGCAAGAATGCCGGCGTCGCGGTCGCCATCCCCAATGCGACGTCGAGCCCGGTCGAGGGCAGCGCGACGTTGACCGATGCGCAGGCCGCGGACCTTGTGGCCGGCAAGTACTACATCAACATTCACACCGCGGCCAATCCGGGCGGCGAAATCCGCGGTCAGGTGACCAAATAGATCCGCCGACTAACGGCCGGCAGAAAGAGGGCGGACGCTTCGCGCGCCCGCCCGCTTTCCTCGACTCGAATGATTAGCCGTTCTTGAGGCGGAACGTCTCGTGGCAGCCGCCGCATTCCTTGCCGATGGCAGGCACGTTAGCCTTCAGCGAATCGAGATCCTTGATCTTCGCCTTGGCTTCGGTCACGACCTTGGCGAAGCTCTCGATCTTGGCAGCGAAGCCTGCCTTGTCTTCCCAGATCTTCGGCGAAGCGCTGTAATCGCCCTCGGGCTTCAGACCCTTGGTGCTTTCCGGAAACATGGTCGGAAGCTTCTTGGCTGTATCGTCGAGAGCCTTGAGCGCCTCATTGACCGCGGCCTGGTCGAAGGGCTTCTCGCCCTTGACCATCGGGGTCAGCACGCCGCCGAGGGCCTTTCCGTTCGCCTTCATATCGGCCTGAGTCTGCTTGACCACATCCTGTTGCGCGATGCCTGCGCCAACGCTCAGCAGCAACGCTCCTACGACCACCAACATTCGCTTCATTCGCTTAGCCCCTTCTTAGCTCAAACGCGCGGGCCCGCGACCACCGCGAAGCCCGCCTGGTTTGCCAACACCGCACGCGGTATCATTCCGCGTGCGACAAAATATCAGAGATTATGCCGTTTCTGCGCCTCGCGGATCGCGATCCAGTTTTGAGGCCAGGGCATGATCCGGAAAAATGTGTAGCGGTTTTCCGAGAAGATCATGCTCAAAGTTAGAATGCGATCAGCCCTTCTTGATCCGGTATGTCTCGTGGCAGCCACCGCATTGCTTGCCGATGACAGCCAGTTCCGCCTTTAGCGTGTCGAGATTCTTGATCTTGCCTCTGGCATCGGCGACGACTTTGGCGAAGCTCTTGATTTGGGACTCGAAGCCGGCCTTGTCTTCCCAGATTTTCGGCGAGGGATCGTAATAACCCTCCAGCTTAAGACCTTTCATGCTCTCGGGGAACAGCGTCGGAAGGTTCTTGGCGGTGTCTTCGAACTGGGCCAGCGCGGCATTGACAGTCGACTGGTCGTAGGGCTTTTCGCCTTTGACCATCGCCGACAACGCGCCGGCATTCTTGCCATTGTCCTTCATCATGGCCTGGGTCCGCTTGACCTGATCCTGCTGTGCAACGACCGCACCGGCACCAAATGCAAGCACAGCTGCGACGACGACGATCCGCTTCATTGGCTAAAATCCCCCTTCAATTCGGGTTTGTACCGGCCCCAAAGGTGGCGCGGACCGGCTGTTTGTAAACACCGCAGGCGGCGCATCATTCCGCATGCGACAAAATATCAGAGATTATGCTGCTTCTGTGCCTCGCGGATCGCGATCCAGACCCGTTCGGCCGTGGCCGGCATGTCGATGTGATCGATCTTGTACTCGCGCCACAGGCCCTCGATGATCGCGTTGACCACCGCGGGACAGGAGCCGATCGCACCCGCCTCGCCCGCCCCCTTGACGCCGAGCGGATTGGTCGTGCACGGCACGTTGTGCGTTTCGAAATGGAATGACGGGCCGTCGGAGGCCCGTGGCAACGCGTAGTCCATGAAGGTGCCGGTGACGAGCTGGCCGTCGGTTGCGCTGTAGACCGCCTGCTCCATCAAGGCCTGGCCGATCCCTTGCATCGCCCCGCCATGCACCTGGCCGGCCAGCAGCAGCGGATTGAGCGTCACGCCGAAATCGTCGACGATGACATAGTTGACGATCTTGATGATGCCGGTGGCGGGATCGATCTCGACTTCGGCGAGATGCGTGCCGTTCGGGTAGGTGCCATCGGCCTGCGCGAAGGTCGCACTCGCATTCAGTTTCGAGGGATCGACACCCGGGCGTTTTGCGAGGTCGGCGAAGCTGATCGAACGGTCGGTGCCGGCGATGCGCACGACGCCATTGCTGATCTCGAGGTCGCCGGCGCTGGTCTCCAGCGCCTCGGCCGCGATCTCCTTCAGCTTGGCCCCGAGAGCGCGGGTCGCGCGCTCGACGCTGACGCCGCCGGTCGGGATCGACGCCGAGCCGCCGGTGCCGAGACCGGTGGCGATCTTGTCGGTGTCGCCCTGCAGGACGTGGACGCGCTCCGGCGGCACACCGAACTGCTCGGCGACGAGTTGCGCGTAAGCCGTCTGGTGGCCCTGCCCGCTCGACTGGGTGCCGATCAGGATAGAGATGTCGCCATTGGGATCGAGCGCGACATTGGCGGTCTCCTCGCCCATCGTGCCGCAGACCTCGACATAGCAGGCCATGCCGATGCCGCGCACCAGGCCTTGCTTCTTCGCCGCCTTGGCGCGTTTGGAAAATTCCTTCCAGTTGGCGACTTCCATCGCGCGCTTCATATGCGCGGTGAAGTCGCCGGAATCGTAGACCTTTCCGGTCGCCGTCTTGTAGGGCATCGCCCTCGGCGGAATGAAATTCTTGCGCCGGATCGCGTCCGGCGTCATGCCGAGCTTACGTGCCGCCGCATCGACCAGACGCTCGACCACATACGCAGCCTCAGGCCGCCCGGCGCCGCGATAGGCATCCACCGGCACGGTGTTGGTGAAGACGGTGCGGACGCGGCAGTGGAAGGCCTGGATGTCGTAGAGCCCGGGCAGCATGCCGGCGCCGCCATGCGGGATATAGGGCCCGAAGGTCGAGAGATAGGCGCCCATGTCGCCCATCAGGTCGACGTCCATGCCTAAGAACTTGCCGTCCTCGGCCAGCGCCATCTTGGCGGTCGTGGCGTTGTCGCGGCCCTGCGCGTCACCCATGAAGTGATCGGAACGGTCAGCGGTCCATTTGATGGTCTTGCGCAGCTTGCGCGCCGCCACCGAAATCAGCGCGTACTCGCGATACGGAAACAGTTTTGTGCCGAAGCCGCCACCGACGTCGGGACAGATGATCCGCATCTTCTCCATCGGCATCTTCAGCACCATGCCGCACAGGATTTCGCGCAGGCGATGGCTGCCCTGGCTGCCGATCGTCAGCGTCAGGTGATCACGCTTGGCGTCGTATTCGGCGACGGCTGCGCGCGTTTCCATGAAGTTGGTGATGACGCGCGGGTTGACGATCGATACTTCGGCGACCGCATGCGCCTTGGCAAAGGCAGCCTCAACCGCCTTCTTGTCGCCGACCGGCACGTCGAACAGCACGTTGCCGGGCTTGTCGGGCCAGACCTGCGGCGCGCCCTGCTTGACGGCGTTGACGACGCCGACCACCGAAGGAAGCGGCGTCCATTTGACGTCGATCGCCTCGATCGCGTCGCGCGCCTGGTCGATGGTATCGGCGACCACGAAGGCCACGGCGTCGCCGACATGGCGCACCTCGTCCCTGGCGAGGATCGGGTATGGCGGGCCGGTGAAGGGATCGGTTTCCAGGTTGAACAGGCAAGGCAGATCGCCGAGATCGCCGACCTCGGCCGCGGTCAGAATCAGCGACACGCCCGGCATCCCGCGGGCCTTGGTGACGTTGATGGTGAATTTCGCGTGCGCATGCGGCGAGCGCAGCATCAGCGCGTGCATCGCGGGCTGTGGCGAATGGTCGTCGGTATAGCGGCCCTTGCCGCGAATGAGCGCGTCGTCTTCCTTGCGGAGAACGCTTTGACCGACGCCGAATTTGATGGGAGCTGCCATCGTATCTCCAATTGTCCTGGAGCACGATGACGCCTCTTCGAACCGTCATCCGCCCCATCTTTTTGTTTGAGCATGGCCCTTTCGGAAAACCGGTACCCACTTTTCCGGGTCATGCTCTAGAAGCGTTCCATATTGCAGCGGTTCGCGCGTCAGCGCAAACCGCTTTCGCCCGAATAGCCACAGCACCGGCGCAACGGACTCGCCGCGCACCACAACCCTTTTCGCGCTTGCACACACAAAACAAGCCCCGGGCGATGCCGGGGCTTTGATTTGACGGGAGGAAGATAACGCCGAAATCAATACTTCGCGATCACCGGGCCGCCGAAGGCGTAGTTGAGGCCGACGCGCAGGACGTGGTCGCGGAAGCGCGTATCCACGTTCGCGCTGATCAGGCTGCCCGGCGCGAGCGTGAAGGTCCCGGCCCGGAAGCTGTCGAATTCCATGTAGAGATATTCGAGCTTGGCGCTCCAGTTGTTGGTGATCTTGCCTTCGACACCGGCGCCAACCGTCCAACCAAAGCGAACGTCGCTGCTTGAACCGACCGAAGCAACCGCAACACCGTTGGGGTTGAAGCCGGCGAGCGCGCCGGTGGTCTTGAACGAGCCATAGGCCAGACCGCCCGTGCCGTAGAACAGAACTCTAGGGGTCGCAAGCACGCCGACGCGGCCGCGCACGGTGCCGAACCATTCGAGGTGCGTATCAACGGCAAGGCTCGTTCCGGTGGCGCCAGGGGGCAGGAACGTCAGGCCGGGAAGGCACGGACCGCCGATGAGCGTCGCGGCGCAGCTAAAGACTCCGCGTCCCTTCTCGTCCGACCACTGCGCGTCAGCCTCCAGACCGAACACCCAGTTGCTGCTCTGCCAATTGTAACCGATCTGACCACCGGCAATGGCGCCGTTCATGTCGTAGCCGGCGCCGAGGATCGAGCCGGCGGGAGGCACGATCGGCACCCCGGTGAGCGTGTTGAAATAGGAAACGTCGGAATTGCCGCGGCCCCAGCTATAGCCGACGTTGCCGCCGATATAGAAGCCGGTCCAGTTCCAGACCTCGACCATGGCGGGCGGCGCTTTGGTGTAGCGCGGAGCCATGTCCGCTGCGGATGCTATCGAAGTCACAGCCACAATAGCCAGTGCCGAAGCCGCGATTGCCTTAAAAGCGCGCATGGGAGCCCCTCTCTGAAAAACCGTTAATTGAATCTGGGATCAACTTAACGCGGAGTCGTCCTCCAATCATGCGCGGATCGGCCGCAAGTGGCGTTTTTTGGGCAGTTGTTGCAAAAATGCCCGAATACAGCCATAAGCCGCAGATTCAAAAACTTCCTTTATTTACAATAACTTATGATTTCCGGTCACGCACCAGCGAGAATATCCACCCCCTGCCAAACAGCAGCAGGATCGCAACCCCGTACACAAAGGCCCCGGCCGCGACCAGCAGCAGCAACGCGGTCTCGTCCCGGAAGGTGTGCATTTGCGCGAAATAGACGCTGGCGAATCGCGCGGTGGCCCAAAGTGCGGCGGCGAGCAGGACACCGGCCGCCGTGAACTTGGCGAGCGACGTGATCCAGGCGCGGTCGAGTTCGAGGTAACCTGCCCGCACCGCGAAGAAGAGCACTAGCAACAGGTTGACCCAGGCCCCGACGGCAGTGGCGAGCGCCAGGCCGATTTGCGCCAGCGCACCCATTAACGCGACCTTCAGCGCCACGTTGACTGCAACGCCGGTCAGCGCCGCCTTGACCGGCGTCGCGGTGTCCTGACGGGCGTAGAAGGTCGCCACCGCGCTGCGGATGGTCACGAACGGAATGAGTCCGATCGCGTAAGCCGCCAGCGTGGCGCCCGCGGCAACGGCATCCGCCTTCGAGAACGCGCCGCGCGCAAACATCGCGCGCATGATGACGTCAGGCACGGTCAGGAAGGCCGCGACGAACGGCACCGAAAACAACAGCGAGAATTCGAACGCCCGCCGCTGCGCGGCCGATGCACCGGTGACATCGTTCGCGGTGAGGCGCCGCGACATTTCCGGCAACAGCACGGTGCCGATCGCGATCCCGATCACGCCGATCGGCAACTGGTTGAGACGGTCGGCGTAATACAGCGCCGAAAGCGCGCCTGCCGGCAGAAAGGTCGCGATGATGGTGTCGGCGAACAACGCGATCTGCGTTCCCATCGAGCCGATGGTCGCGGGGCCCAGCGCCCGAAAGAACGCGCGCACGTCTTCGTCGAACTTGACGGAAGCGAATTTCGGCAGGATGCCGGACTTTGCCGCGTCACCCGCCAGCAGCAGGAATTCAAGGATGCCGGCGAGCAGAACGCCCCACGCGGCGGCGTAGCCCGCGCCCGGAAAGAACGCGGCGAGCGCCAGCGTCGCCATCATCGACAAATTGAGAAAGATCGGCGCGGCGGCAGCACTTGCGAAGCGATGCATCACGTTGAGCATGCCGCCGTACAGCGTCACCAGCGTGATCAGCAGCAAATACGGAAACGTGATCCGCGTCAGTGAAATCGCCAACTCGCCGCGCGCCGGGTCGTCCTTGAACCCCGGCGCAAGGACGGCGATCACCTCCGGCATGAACACCCAGGCCACGACGAGCAGAATCACCTGGGCGGCAAACAGCAGCGTGAAGATGCGGTCGGCGAACACCCGTGCGGATGCTTCGCCCTTGCCGTGCAGATGCGCATAGGCCGGCACGAAGGCGGCGTTGAAGGCGCCCTCGGCGAAGATCGCGCGAAAATGATTGGGCAGCCGCAGCGCCACGAAGAACGCATCCGCCACAGGTCCCGCGCCGAGAATGGCGGCGAGCATGATGTCGCGCGCGAATCCGGTCAGCCGCGAGAGCAGCGTGTAACCGCCGACGGTAAAAATGCGTCCGAGCATGCGCCGCTTCTAGCGCATATTCGCGAGACGGGGAAATCAGGCAGTCAGCGGTTTAGGCATGATCTTGTCCGAAAACCGAAGGCCATTTTGCGCTAACCCGGCCCTTCGGGTCGAGATCATGCAGAAAGCGCGCCGCGCACCGCCTCGATGACGCGATCCTGCACCGGCTCGTCAAGATAGGCGTGAATCGGCAGGCTGATGACATCGTCCGAGAGCTTTTCGCTCACCGGCAGCCCGCCATCCGCCACCGGGAAACCCTTGTACGCGGTCTGCTGATGCATCGATTTCGCATAATAGACCATCGTCGGAATACCCTGCGCCTTCAGCGCTGCGGCGAAACCGTCGCGGGCGACCCCCTTGGGCAGTCGGATGGTGTACTGCGCCCAGACCGAGGTGCATCCGGAAGCCAATTGCGGCACCGTCACGACGTTGCCGAGGCCGCGCCCATAGCGCTCCGCAACGCGGTTGCGGGCCGCGATCTCGTCCTCGAAAATCTTCAACTTCTCGATCAGGACCGCCGCCTGCATGGTATCGAGGCGTCCGGTCAGGCCAAGGCGCACATTGTCGTATTTGTCGGAGCCCTGGCCGTGAACGCGGATGCTGCGCAGCGTCTCGGCAAGCTTGTCATCATCGGTAAAGATGGCGCCACCATCGCCGAAGCAGCCGAGCGGCTTGGTGGGGAAGAAGCTGGTCGCGGTCGCCAGTCCCAAAGAGCCGATCCGGCGGCCCTTGTAGCTCGCGCCAAAACCCTGGGCTGCGTCATCGAGCACGAACAGGCCCTCGGCCTGCGCGACCTCGGCGATCGCATCGTGGTCGGCGCTCTGGCCGAACAGGTCGACCGGGATCACGGCCCGGGGCTTCAGGCCGCGCTGCTTCGCCGTCGCGATGCCGCGCCGGAGCGAACCGGCATCCATGTTGAAGGTTGCTGCATCGACATCGACGAATACCGGCGTCGCGCCCGTCAGCGCCACGGCTTCGCCGGTCGCGCAGAACGTGAACGATGGACACAGGACGGCGTCCCCCGGGCCGACTTCCCTGGCCATCAACACCATCAGGAGCGCGTCGGTGCCGCTCGCGCAGCTCACGACATACTTGGCGCCGCAGAAATCCGCCAACGCCTTCTCCAGCACGGCGACTTCCGGACCATTGATGAAGAGGCAATGGCTCATCACACGCGCGATCGCCTCATCAATCGATGTGCCGAGCCGCCGGCGCTGCGAGCCGAGGTCATAGAAGGGAACGGGTTCTGGACGCATGTGCTGGTTCATGGAGCCTTGCTAGGATCGGAATTGAGAGTTCAGCCGGCGACGCGGCGCGGTCCCTTGCGCGCGGCGGAGGCCGCGGGCTTGGCGGGCTGCTCGAGGCAGCGGATCGCGATTTCGAGACTGGCGACGCCCTCGTCGCCGGAAACCGCCGGCACATTGCCGGTGCGGACGGCATCGAGGAATGCGATCAGTTCGGCGCGCAGCGGTTCGTCATGGCCGACCGGCAGATGCCGCATCGAATAGCTGCCGTCGGGCTTGAAGCCGAAGCATTCGGTCACCTGGCGCGTCAGGAGATCGCCCATCACATATTTGCCGCGGGTCGCGACCGTGACGCTGCGCGCCTTGAACGGCGTCAGCCAGTTGGTGTTGATGTGGGCGAGCACGCCCGAGGCGGTGCGGAACTGCAGCAGCGCGATATCTTCGCGCTCGGCGACCGCGCTGGAAAGCTGCGGCTGCACCTCGACGATATCGGATTCGGTGAACCAGCGGATCAGGTCGATATCATGCACGGCCAGATCGATCACCACGCCGACATTGGACATCCGCGGCGGAAACGGCCCGACGCGGGTGATGCCGATCGAAAGAATATCCTCGCCCGAGATCGCCTGCTTGATCGCGGCGACCGCCGGATTGAAGCGCTCGACATGGCCGACCATCAGCGTCACGCCGGCGCTGCGCGCCGCGTTGACGATGTCCTGCCCCTCCTCGACCGTCGTGGCGACCGGTTTCTCGACCAGGATGTGGATGTTGCGCGTGATGCAGGCGAGCGCAATCTCGTGATGGAGATGGGTCGGCGCCGCGATGGTGATGGCGTCGACGCCTTCGTCGAACAGCTCCTCAAGATCGGCGAACGCGCGGCAGCCGGCGAGCGCGGTGGCGCGCGCGCGGTGTTCCGGCAACGGATCGACGATGCCGATCAGCGTCACCCCGGGCAGACCGGCCAGCACGCGGGCATGGTTGCTGCCCATCACGCCCGCGCCGACCACGCCGACGCGCAAGCCGCGTTTTGCATCGGTCTTCGCGTCAGATGCGGACCCTTTGGTACTCATGATTTGTCGACCCCAAGCAGATTCTGCGCCGGTAACTTCCCCGGCGGTTCTCTAGCACGCCGTCACAGATGTGGCGAACTCGATCGACCGTTTTTGGACACGTTTTGATTCAAAGAATTACAGCCGCCGGCCCGGTGAAACCACCGCTCGTTCAACTGCGCTGGTAGTCGTCCTCGATGCGGATGATGTCGTCCTCGCCGAAATAGCTGCCGGTCTGGACTTCGATCAGTTCGAGCTGGATCTTGCCGGGATTCTCCAGCCGGTGCACCGCCCCGATCGGGATGTAGACCGATTCGTTCTCGTGCACGGTCTTGACCAGTTCGTTGACGGTCACCTGCGCTGTTCCGCGCACCACGATCCAGTGCTCGGCGCGGTGGTGGTGCTTCTGCAGCGAGAGCCGCCCGCCCGGCTTGACGATGATGCGCTTGACCTGGTGACGGTCGCCATTGTCGACCGACTGATAGGATCCCCAGGGCCGGTGCACCCTGATGTGATCCTCGGTCACCTGCGGCGCCACCGCCTTCAGCTTCGCGACCAGCCGCTTCAGCCCGTTGGCGTCCTGTTGCCTGGAGACCAGCACGGCGTCCTGGGTCGCGACCACCACGAGGTCGTCGACGCCTTCGAGCGCAACCAGCGCGCGGTCGGTCGATACGTTGCAATTGCGGGAATCCTCGAACACCGCCGCACCCCGCGCCGCGTTGCCGTCGCCATCCTTGCTGGACAATTCCCACACCGCATGCCAGGAGCCGACATCGGACCAGCCGCATGCGACCGGCACGACCGCGGCGCGCGCGGTCTTTTCCATGACAGCATAATCGATCGAGATCGACTTCGCCGATCCGAACGCGGCCTCGTCGAGCTTGACGAATCCGAGGTCGGTGCCCGCCTTCGTCACCGCATCGGTCACGGCCCGGACGCTGTCCGCATCGACCTTGCGATATTCGTCCGTCAGTACGGCGGCGCGGAACATGAAGTTGCCGCTGTTCCAGAGATAGCCGGCCTCGACATAACCCGCGGCCGTTACCGGATCCGGCTTTTCGACAAACTTCGCGACCGCGCGGACCTTGCCGGAAATAACCTCGCCGGGATTGATGTAGCCATATTCTGTGGCGGCGCGTTCGGGCTGCACGCCGAAGGTCACGATGTGCCCGGCTTCGGCCGCGGTCAGTCCCTCGCGGCAGGCGGCGAGGAAGGCGGGCGTGTCGCGAACCACGTGGTCGGCGGCGAGCGCCAGCACGATCGCATCCTTGTCGCGCGCCTCTGCGAAGGCGGCGCCGGCCGCGATCGCGGGCCCCGAATCGCGCCGCATCGGCTCGAGCAGCACGTCGGCCTCCAGCCCGATTTCGGCCAGTTGCTCGAGCACCATGAAGCGATAGGCATTGTTGGTGATGATGACGGGCCGTTCGAACAGTGTCGCATCGGAAACCCGCAGCAGCGTGTCCTGGAACGTCGAGCGCGCCCCGAACAGGGACAGGAACTGCTTGGGGTGAACCTCGCGCGAGGCCGGCCACAGCCGCGTTCCCGCACCGCCGCACATGATCAGGGGGATAATTCGTCGGTTCATCGGCATCTCAAATCCTGTAGTGGTCACGATACCAGGCGACAAAATCGGCAAGCCCGTCCTCGATCGAGGTCTGCGGCTTGAAGCCGGTGTCGCGCATCAATTCGGCGACATCGGCAAAGGTTTCGGTCACGTCTCCGGGCTGCATCGGCAGCATCTCCTTGACCGCCGCGCGGCCCAATTCCCGCTCCAGAACCGCTACCACATGGGTCAGTTCTTCCGGATGATTATTGCCGACATTGTAAATTCGTGCCGGCGCCCCGGCGCCCTCGCCGCCGTCGCGCGGAGCCCGGTCGACCAGCTGCAGCACGACGCGCGTCACATCGTCGATATGGGTAAAGTCGCGCCGCATCCTGCCATGGTTAAAGAGTCGGATCGGAGTCCCTTCCACGATCGCTTTGGTAAACAGGAAAATCGCCATATCGGGCCGTCCCCACGGCCCATAGATGGTAAAGAACCGCAAGCCCGTCACCGGAAGCCGGTAGAGATGGCTGTAGGAATGCGCGATCAGCTCATTGGCCTTCTTTGTGGCGGCGTAGAGGCTGACCGGATGATCGGTTTTGTCGTCCACCGAAAACGGTAGTTTCGTATTGGCGCCATAGACCGACGACGAGGATGCATAGACCAGATGGCCGCATCCGTGATGCCGGCAACCTTCCAGCACATTGACGAAGCCTTCGAGATTGGCGTCGACATAGGCGTGCGGGTGATCGATCGAATGACGCACGCCGGCCTGTGCCGCGAGATGCACCACCTTGGCAAAGCGGTGTCCGGCGAACAGGCGTTCCATTGACGCGCGGTCGGCGAGATCGATCTGCTCGAACGCAAAGCCCTGCTCCCCGCGCAGGATGTCCAGCCGCGCCGCCTTCAGCGCCGGATCGTAATAATCGTTGAGATTGTCGAGACCGACCACGGCGCGGCCTTCGGCGAGCAGTCGGCGAGCGACATGGAAGCCGATGAAACCCGCAGCTCCGGTGACCAATATGGGTTGATCCGGCATCGTATCCCTGGAAGGCACCGCTCACGGCTGAAATCTCTGTCCGGACCTCTTTACCTGCGTTGCCGAGGCCGCCGCAACACCTAGCAGGCCCGCTATTGCCAGATCGGCCCGAAAACCATACCAAGGCGCCGAATTGCATCGCTTTTTGCACCCCCTTCTCAAACCCGGCACGGGCGAGATGCGCCGAATCCTGCTTTCGACGTTGAAGATACTGGTCTCGGCGGCGCTCCTCTATTTCTCGCTGCGCAAGGTCGACCTTGCCGAATTGGTCGCCCGCATCGACGTTTCCAGCCTGGGCTGGATCGGCGCGGCGATTGCCGTGACGTTCCTGCAGATATTCATCGGCGTCCTGCGATGGCGCGAGATCAGCGCGGAGTGCGGCGCGCCGCTGCCGACCAGGCAGGCGATGCGCTTCAACGTGATCGGAACCTTCTTCAACCAGACGCTGCCCTCCTCGATCGGCGGCGACGCGGTGCGGCTGTGGCTGGTCGCGCGCAGCGGCCACGGCTGGCGGGCCGCGACCTATTCCATCTTCGTCGACCGCGCCATCGGCCTGATCGCGCTCGCGGTGGTCATCGTCGCGAGCCTGCCCTGGAGCTACCGCCTGATCACCGATCCGCACGGCAGGTCGGCGCTGCTGTTCGTCGATTTCGCAGCCCTTGCCGGCGGCCTCGGATTTCTTCTGCTCGGCCGGCTGCCGTGGCCGTGGCTGAAGCACTGGTGGGGCACCCATCACATCCACGCCTGTTCGGTGATCGCAAATCGCGTGCTGTTCGGCCGCGTTCACGGCCCGAAAGTCGCGGTGCTGTCGTTGCTGGTGCATGTGCTTGCGGTCGTCATCGCCTGGTGCGTGGTGCAATCGATCGCAGCCCCCGTGCTGTTCGGCCAGATCTTCCAGCTCGTTCCGCCCGTCATGCTGATCACCATGCTGCCGATCTCGATTGCCGGTTGGGGCGTCCGCGAGGCCACCATGGGGCTGGCGTTCGGTTATGCCGGCCTGATGGCCAACGAGGGCGTCAACATCTCGCTGCTCTATGGCGCGGTATCCTTCATGGTCGGCGCGGTCGGCGGGCTGGTCTGGATATTGAGCGCCGAGAAAGCCGCGCAGGGCACAGTGCCCATCGAGGTTCGCAAATAATCTTCGAGCAACTTTCCGCGCAGGTGTAATGGCCAGTTCACAACTACTGCTGTCGTTGGCCGCCGCAGTGCCGGCGGCGCTGTTGTCAGGCGTCCTGACATGGGCGGTCCGGCCGCTGCTGATGCGAATAGCGCTGGCAAGGCCGAATGCGCGCTCTTCCCATCGGGTTCCGACGCCGCAGGGCGCGGGCATCGCGGTGATCGCAGCCACGCTGATCGCGGCTGTCACGGTCACCGCATTTGCCGGCGCGGCGGAGATGAAAATTCCCGTCGCGGTATTCGGCGCGACGCTGTTCATCGCGGCCGTAGGCTTTGCCGATGACATCCATTCCATCCCGGTGGTGCCGCGGCTGCTGCTGCAGGGGCTCGCCGTCGCCGCGGCGATCCTTGCCACGCCCGAAAACTTGCGGATCGTTCCGGCCTGCCCGCTCTGGATCGAGCGCGGCTTGCTGTTCCTCGCAGGCCTGTGGTTTGTGAACCTCGTCAACTTCATGGACGGGCTGGACCTGATGACGGTCGCCGAGATCGTGCCCGTCACCGGCGCGCTCGTTCTGCTCGGCTGGCTCGCCGAACTTCCGGCGCCCGCGACGATCGCCGCCGCGGCGCTGTTCGGGGCCATGCTCGGCTTCGCTCCTTTCAACCGGCCGGTGGCGAAAATCTTTCTCGGCGACGTCGGCAGCCTACCGATTGGTCTGCTCGTTGGCTGGTGCCTGCTGCAGCTCGCCTGGCATCAGCACTTCGCAGCCGCCCTGCTGTTGCCGCTTTATTATCTGGCCGATGCAACTGTCACGCTGTTTCGGCGGATGGCAAGGCGCGAGCCGTTCTGGGCGGCGCATCGCACCCATTTCTACCAGCGCGCCACCGATAACGGCTTTCCGGTATGGCGCGTGGTGAGCGAGGTGTTCGCGCTCAACATCCTGCTCGCCGCATTGGCAATCGGCGCGGCCATGACCTCGTCGGCGGCCATCGCAATCCTGCTTTTCGTCATCGGCAGCATCGCCACCGCGCTCCTGATGCGCCGCTTCTCCTGCCGGCAATCATCGTCAGGCTAATCCGGCTTCTGTTGCGAAAGCTCGCGGATCAGGCTGCAATAGCCGGTCATGGCGGTCTCAAAATCGAATCGCCCTGCGATTTCGGCCGCGCGCTCGGCCCGCTGCGGGTCCTTGGCGCCGGCGGCGCGACTGACCGTTTTCGCCAGTTCGGCGGCGTTGCCGGGTTCGACGACCCAGCCGACATCGTGTTCGGTCACCGTCAACGCCGCCTCGGCGTCCGCTTCGGAAACCAAAATCACCGGGCGGCCGATCGCCAGCAGATTGTAGAACCGGCTGGGCACCGATACCCCGGCGACGTTCCTGCGGTAGGGAATGATCCAGACATCCGCGGCCGAAAGAAACGCCTCCAATTGATCGTCCTCGACGCGATCGACCAGGGTGACGTTCGGAAGCTTTGCCTCGGCCTGCATTTGCCGTAACTGGTCGAAACCGACACCCCAGCCCGACAGCACAAAGTGAATATCCCGGTCGTCCCGCAGCAGGCGCGCGGCCTCGAATACGATGACGGGATCGTGGGTAAAGCCGAGATTGCCGGACAGTCCGACGACGAAGCGGGCGGAAAGCGAACGGCGATACGGATTGTCAGGAGCAATCGCGCGAACGCCGGGCGCAAGCGTCGCCCAGTTCGGAATGAAGCGGATCTTGTCGCGGGTCACTCCGCCATAGCGCAACAACAGCTTTTCCGTGTCGCGGCCGATGATGACGACGGCGTCCAGCGCGCGAAACATCGGCGCGTTCAAGGCGCGCATCGCTTTCGCCACGATCGACCGCGGCTTCAACAGGCCAGCCATGACGAGAACATCGGGATAGAGATCGTGCATGATCAGCACCGGCTTCGCACCCTTCAGTTTCGCCGCGGCGGCGAACGCATAAGGCAGCATGAAGGGTGCGGGCACGGTGAGCGCGACGTCGCCGCGCCGCAGCTTCGCCAGCAGCGCCACGAACATCCGGATCGTGAACAGCAGTTCGGCCAAAGCGCGCTTGAGCAATGCGGCCTTGCCGGGCATCCAATTCCCTACTTCGACGATTTGGGGCTTGCTGCCGGCCGCTTTGGCGGCGGAGCCTGCCGTTCCCGACAGCACCAGGACTTCGGCTTCCTGCGCCACGCGTTCCGAAATCGCCGCCATGATAGCCGCCGTCGTACTCGGATCCGGCGGATAATGCTGGCTGACGACGACGACTTTTCCGGACTTCTGCATCATGGCTTTCGAGGCGGCCCGCACGGCCGGCGGACACCGAAAAAAGTTCAGGCGGCGTTCGATCCGAATTCGGGCACGGCATCCTTGAGCACCGCACGGATGGTGGAACGGTCATCCCGCGCAATCGCCTCCTCCAGCGCCGCGAGCCATTTGCGCAACGTCTGCATCGGCGGCTCGTTCGGCTTGGCCGCCATGATGCCGGCGACCCCGATCTCCACCGACGGCTCCTCGCTGGCGAACAGAATCTCGTTCAGCCGCTCGCCCGGCCGCATGCCGGTGAACACCACCTCGATATCGATGCCGGGTTCGAGGCCCGACAGGCGGATCATCCGCTCGGCAAGCTCCACGATCTTGACCGGCTGTCCCATGTTAAGGACGTAGACGGATACATCGGGCCGCGCCGGCGTCAGCGCGTGCGTGGCCGCAGTCAGCACGAGGTCGCAGGCTTCGCGGATGGTCATGAAGTACCGGACCATATCCGGATGCGTCACCGTGACCGGGCCGCCGGCCTCGATCTGCGCCTTGAATTTCGGCACCACCGATCCGTTGGAGGCCAGCACGTTGCCGAACCGCACCGAGATCAACCGCATGTGCGGCTTGCCTTCCGATTGCGTCATCAGGTCATGGTCGAGCGCCTGGCAATACATTTCGGCAAAGCGCTTGGTCAGGCCCAGCATGGAGACCGGCTCGATCGCCTTGTCGGTCGAGATCATCACCATCGCGGCTGCGCCCGCCGCCCGCGCGGCGTCGGCGACATTGACGGAACCGAAGATGTTGGTCTTGACGCCCTCGCTCCAGTCGCGCTCGAGGATCGGCACGTGCTTCAGGGCGGCGGCATGGAACACGATATCGGGCTGGAACTCCTTCATCAGGCTCATGATCCGGTCCCGATCGCGGATATCGGCGATTCGGCCCTCGATCGCCGCATTGGCCGCGCGCGCCGTCAGCGCCTCCGTCACCGCGTAGAGCGCCGGTTCCGAATGTTCGATCACCAGCAACCGCGCGGCGCCGAAAGTCGCGACGCGGTCGCAAATCTCCGAGCCGATCGAACCGCCGCCGCCGGTGACGATCACCGCCTTGCCCTTCACCAGCGCCTCGAGCCGCGCGTAATCGATCTTCTCGCTCGGCCGCAGCAGCAGGTCTTCGACAGCGACATTGGTCAGCCTCGGCACGTCGCCGCTTTCGAGCGACGGCAGGCGGCTGACGAACAGGCCAAGCCGCTTGGCCCGCATCAAGACCGCTTCGGGATGCGCCTCGGGTTCGAACGCCGACGGGGTCATGACGACCCGCGAAATCGGCTTTCCGCGTCCGGCATAGTCGCGCACCACGTCCTCGACATCGTCGATCCCGCCGAGCACGGGCACGTTGCGGATCGACTGGCCGCGGTCCGCGGCCGACGGCGACAGCACGCCGACCGGCCAGAGCTGCTTGACTGCGCCGCTCTCGATCGCGCGCAACAACACCTCCGCGTCGGCGGCGCGGCCGATCAGCAGGGTCGACGACGCCCCTTCGGTCCGGGCATGGCGGAGAACGCGCGAATAGCGGAAATAGCGATAGCCGAAACGGAGCGCGCTCAGCGCGAACACCTGAAGAAACCAGTAGAGCACGATGGTGATACGGCCGAACAGCACCGGCGCCCTGCCGCTCGATGCTCCGAAAATGAAGGCATAGTCCAGCACGATGAGCGCGACCGTCAGAATGGACGCCACGCGCATGATGTTCAGCGCATCCGGCAATGAAATGAAACGCCATTTTGTCGTCGTCAGGTTGAAGACGTAGCAGATCACGACGCTGAAGACGACGAAGAGGGGCAGAATGCGCAGCAATAGCGGCAGGCGGGCATAGAAGGCCTCGCCTCCCTCGAAGCGCAGATAGAAGCTTGCGAGCAGCGCAAACGCGGTCGCCAGCGCATCATGCGCTGCGATCAGGTAATTGCGACGGGTCAGTTGCGAAACAGGCGTCATTCCAAAGGGCCGGCTGCGGAAACGATGGGGATTCGCAAGGCGCGTCCCTGGCCCGCTGATATCTTATCTCTGGCGTGCATGCCAGCGATCATGGCCGGGCTGTTCCGGAAGATTCCGCAGCCCCTGACCTGGCACGCAGCACCATGCCGCCAGCAACACCGACGCCCAGCACATACATCCAGCCTTCGTGAAAGTCGAACAGGTGCGAGTTGAACAGCGAACTGAACATGTTCTGCAGCACCACCATCAGCCCGATCCAGGCCGCCAGCCCCTCGCCGCGAAACAGCGAGAAATGCGAAAACCACATGGCGTACAGGATCACGACCCCGATCGTGCCCCACTGGACCGCGACATTGAGGGTCTGGTTATGCGGGTTCCCGATCACCTGCGCCTGCGCCAGCACCGCAGGCCCGGTCGCCGCCGCCTCGAACAGCCCCCGCGTCGATCCCGTACCGTGGCCGATGACGGGCGCCTCGGCAAAGAACCGCAACGACTTCTCCCAGAATTCGAGCCGCAGCCCGATCGATGTCGGCTGATTGAATTCCTTGTAGATCCGGTAATCCCGCGTGAATTTATCCGTCGTTGCCTGCAGTTGAGGCGATACCGTCCAGGCCAACGCGCCGAATGCCGCGGCGGCAACGAACAGCATGACGTTGGTTCGCCATTTCAGGTGCGCCATCGCGAACACGGCGAGCATCACCGGCAGCGTCACCAGTGCCGTGCGCGACACGACGACGAACACCATGTTGACGACAAAATTCGCCGCGACGAGCGTCAGCAACAGCGCTTGCCGGACTTTCCCTTCTCGCAGCAGCGTGATGATGGGGAAGGCAAGCACGACCGTGCACAACAAAAATTCCTGGCTCTGGTCGATATAATTCTTGACGAAGATGCCGTGCCCCGTCGACCCGTCGGGAGCCTTCAGTGAGAGGCTGGGATCAATCGCAACCATCCAGGACGCGACCGTCAGCAGCGTGCAGGACGCCAGGAACGCGATGAATATCCACATGCCGCGCGTCGAACGCTCGAAATGATGGAACAGGAACGGCAATACGAGCAGCTTCGTCACGGGACTCAAGGCATAAGTGCGCGCGTTCCAAGGTGCGTCCGACCATAGGGTTCCCATTGCGGCCAGTGCCACGAGTGCAATCGGAAGCACACAGATCGGCCGCTTCAACGAATGCAGGAACGGCCGCAATTCCAGCGTGGCGGCAAGGGCGGCAAGCCAGAGCACCATGCCGATGCTGACGCCGCTGGTCGACCACGGCAACAGGACCGCAACCAGGACGGCGATGAGATCGACGTTCCGTATCCGCGCCACCGGATCGTGCCGGGCGGAGAGCACCGACGAAACCATCGAGCCGAGCACGCCCATCGTGTTGCGCAGGCGGTCCGCCGCCATCATCGCGGTATCACCGGAGCCGCAGGCAGCCCGCGTTGCCTGGCCGCGAGCGTCATGCCGCCGGCAACCCCAACGCCCAGCACGTACATCCACCCCTCATGAAAATCGAACAGGTGCGAGTTGAACAGCGAGGTGAACATGTTCTGCACCACGACAAGCAATCCGATCCAGGCGACGAGACCCTCGCCGCGAAACAGCAGCAGATGCACCAGCCACATCGCGTACAACAGGACGACCCCGACGATACCCCATTGCACCGCAATGTTCAACGTCTGGTTGTGTGGATTACTGATAATATCGCCCTTGGAATTCTCGGCGTACCCGTTCGCTGCCCGCTCGAAGAGCCCGCGCAGAGAGCCCGTCCCGTGGCCGATGACCGGCGCCTCCGAAATGAACCGCAGGGATTTTTGCCAGAACTCGAGCCGAAGCCCGATCGATGTCACGGAATTTTCTGTCTTGTAGAGCTGATAATCTCTGACAATTCTCTTGGGCCCCCAGCGCAGGTCGGTCGTGGTGAACCAAAGTACGCCCACGAGGGCGATCATCACGCCAATAATGATCAGGCTGGTGCGCCGCCTCAGGTGCAGCAGCGCAAACACCGCCAGCATGATAGGCATCGTAACGATGGCGGTCCGGGAGACGACGATGAACACCATGTTTGCGATGAACCAGAGCGAGACTGCACCCAGCACCAATGCCTGCCGCACCTTGTTCGCCCGCAGCAGACTGATGATCGGATAGATCAGCGCGATCGCACAGAGCGCAAACTCCTGACTCTGATCGATGTAATTTTTGACAAAGATGCCGCGATACGCATCTTCACCCGGTTTGAGCGAGAGGCTGGGATCAATCGCGACCAACCAGGACACGAGATTGAGCAGCGCGCAGGACACCAGGAATGCGACGAAGACCCACATCCCGCGCGACGACCGTTGAAAATGATAGAACAGCCCCGGCAGCACCAGCAGCTTGAGGGTGGGACCAATGGCGTGAAGCCGCGCGCTCCACGCCGCGTCCGACCAGAGCGTGCCGATAAGAGCCAGGCCGACCAGCGCGAATGGCAAATAGCAGATCGGCTGTGTCAGCAATCGCCCGTAGGCCCGCCAGTCCATCACCCACGCCACGGCGCCGAGCCAGCACGGCACGAAGACCGCCACCAGTGACGTCGACCAGGGCAGCGCGAGCGCGGCCAGAATTGCAAAGACGTCCGAAATCGTGGTCCACAGCGCCCGGTCTCGCCAGTACCGCCGCACCAGGGACATCGGCGGAAGAGCCGTCACAGCGGTCACACTTTTCCTCCCCGCGCGCGGCCGACCAGCGACGTCGTGCTGTGGCCCGGCAGAATGTCCACAAGCAGGACCTCGCCGCCGGCAGCCTCGACGATCTCATGGCCAACGACCTGTTCGCGGGTGTAGTCGCCGCCCTTGACCAGCACGCTCGGCCTCACTTTCGCGATCAGGTCGATCGGCGTGTCCTCCTCGAAGATCGCGACGAGATCGACCGCCTCCAGCGCCGCCAGCACTTCGGCGCGCGCGCTTTCGTCCTGAACCGGGCGTCCCTCGCCCTTCAACCGCTTCACCGAGGCGTCACTGTTGAGACCGACGATCAGCCGGTCACAGGCGCGGCGCGCGGCCGTCAGCACCTTGACGTGGCCGGGATGCAGGAAGTCGAAGCAGCCATTGGTGAAGCCGATGCGCAGCCCCTGCCGGCGCCAGTCCGAAAGATGCGCATCGAGATCGCCGCCAGCAGGCACGATCTTCTCTTCGGCCGCCAGCGACGCATGCGGCAGAATCTTCCGCCGCAGCTCGGCCGGCGTCACGGTAGCGGTGCCCTTCTTGCCGACCGCGACTGCGGCTGCCGCATTCGCCATCCGCAGCGCCGTCTCCCAGTCGGCCCCGGCCGCCAGCGTCAGCGCCAGCACGGCGGCGACCGTGTCGCCCGCGCCAGAGACGTCGCGCACCTTGACCGGCAACGCCGGCACGTGGATCGCCTCGGCGCCGCGCGCCACCAGCGTCATGCCGTATTCGCTCTGCGTCACCAGCATCGCCTCGCAATCGGCGAGAACCATCGCGTCCTGCGCCGCGGCGGCAATGTTCAGGTCGGTATCGGCGCGGCTGCGGGTGGCTTCGGCAAATTCCTTGCGGTTGGGCGTCAGCAGCGTGGCGCCGCGATAGATCGCGAAACTGGCGCTCTTGGGATCGACGATGACGCGCTTGCCGAGCTTCTTGGCGGCGTCGATGATGTTGCGGATGACGCGCGCCGTCAGCACGCCCTTGGCATAGTCGGACAGCAGCACGATATCGGCGCGCGGCACGAGCGGCAGGATCGCATCGATCAGCTTTTGCTCGATCTCGGCCGAGGCCGGCACGGCCTGCTCCCAATCCGCGCGCAGCATGTGGGTGGAGAAATGCTCGGAGACGAAGCGCACCTTGCGCGTCGTCGGGCGGGAGGAATCCGAGACCAGTACCGCCTCGATCAGGTTCTCCCGCGCCAGATCGGCCTTCAGCTTCGCGCCCGCCTCGTCCTCGCCGACCAGGCCTGCAAAGATGCAGCGCGCGCCGAGAGCGGCGATGTTGCGCGCGACGTTGCCGGCGCCGCCGACATTGGTCTCGCTGCGCTGGACCGCGATGACGGGAGCCGGCGCTTCCGGCGAAATGCGCGACACCTCGCCATAGACGAATTCGTCGAGCATGAGGTCGCCGACGCAGAGCACGGTCTGCCGTGGGATCGCCTGGCTCAGGGCTTCAAAATCGAACATCTGTCTACCTGGTGCCCATCAGCGAAAGCGATCGGTGCGATCGAGAAAACCCTTCACGTAACGCTCGACCGCGTCTTCCAGCGCGGTGAAGCCGCCATTATATCCGGCGCGCAACAGCCGATCGACTTCGCTCTGGGTGAAGTATTGATAGCTGCCGCGGATCGCTTCGGGCATGTCGATATACTGGATGTTCGGCGTGGCGCCGAGCGCCGCATAGGCCGACAGCATCAGGTCGCGAAAGCTGCGCGCGGTGCCGGTGCCGACGTTGAAGATGCCGCTGACGCCGGGCGCCGAGAGCAGCCACATCATCACGCGCACAACATCGTCGACATAGATGAAGTCGCGCCGCTGGTCACCGTCGGCGATGCCTTCCCGATGGGACTTGAATAATTGCACGGGGCGCCCGGCCTTGACGTCGTCGAAGCGCCGCGCCAGCACGCTCATCATCGTGCCCTTGTGATATTCGTTGGGGCCGAACACGTTGAAGAACTTCAGCCCCGCCCATTGCGGCGGCAGCCGTTCACCGCGCGCGGCGCGTTCGGCCACCGCCATGTCGAACAGATGCTTGCTCCAACCGTAGAGGTTCATCGGCCGCAGCTTCTTCAAGGCGTCCATGGATTGGTCGTCGGCAAAGCCGGCGCTGCCGTCGCCATAGGTCGCGGCCGAGGACGCGTAGATCAGCGGCGTGGCGTTCGCCGTGCACCAGTCCAGGAGCCGCATCGACAACCGGAAATTGGTCTCGATCACCAGATCGCCGTCGGTCGCCGTGGTCTCGGAAATGGCGCCGAGATGAATGACGGCCTCCAGCCGGCGGCCCTTCAGCCAGTCCATCAGTTCCGAAGGCGGCACAAAGTCAGCGAGCCGGCGCTTGGCCAGATTGCGCCATTTGCCGTCGTGGCCGAGCACGTCGCACACGGCCACGTCCCGGCCGGCGTCATTCAACGCAGCCACGACGTTCGACCCGATAAAACCGGCGCCCCCGGTCACCAGCAACATGCCATCCCCTGCCATGATTGTTCGGCAAAGCTTTGCCCCACTCCCGCGCGGCAGGCAACTCAAAGCGTTTTCAAGCGAAGTGTCGTCCGGTTTGCGTTAGGAAAACACGTCAAACCAAAAGGATAGGCCTCGGTTCTGATTCATCGGAACCGAGGTCGAGCTTGTTTGGCGCGGTGAAGGCGGATCGCTCGACTTTACCTGCCGTTGCAGAGCGGTTACCTCCGGAGCCGGAATCACCCCGAGGCGTCGCACATAAGATATGAATATGAATTCACCCATTGGGATCGAGATGGAGGATGCCGCCGACACGCGGCCGATCCTGATCGTACCCTATATGTGGATCGGCGATTTCGTGCGCGGCCACACGGTCGTGCGTGTCCTCAAGCAGCGTTGGCCGAACCGGCCCGTCGATTTGCTGGTGACCTCGCTATGTGCACCCCTGGTCGATTACATGCCGGGTGTCCGCGCCGGGATCGTCTGGGATCTGCCCCGCAGCCGGCTTGCGGTGGCAAAACAGTGGGGTCTCGCATCCGAACTGCGCGCCAAGGGTTATGGAACCGCCCTCGTCCTGCCCCGCACCTGGAAGGCCGCGATTGCCCCCGCGCTGGCCGGCATCCCCGAGCGGGTCGGCTTTTTCGGCGAGGCCCGATTCGGGCTGATCAACCGGATGCGCTGGGGCGAGAAGGCCCTGCCCCGCTTCATCGACAAGAATGCCGCACTGGCGCTGCCTGCCGGCGCGCCGCTGCCGCCGGAATGGCCGGTGCCGCAGCTCGTGGTGCCGCCGGATGAAATCGCGCGCTGGCGGCAGGCCAACGACCTCGGTACTGGCCCCGCGGTGGCGCTGGCACCCGGGTCCGTCGGCGCCTCCAAGCGCTGGACCTATTACCCCGGCGCCGCCCGGCTCCTGGTCGAGCGCGGGCTCGACGTCTGGGTGGTCGGCGGCCCCGGCGAGAAGGCGCTGGCGCAGGAGATCGTTGCCGCCGGCCGCGGCAAGGTCCGCGACCTCACCGGCACTGACCTGCGCAACGGCATCCTGGCGATGGCGGCGGCCGACGTCGCCATCTCGAACGATTCCGGCCTGATGCATATCGCGGCGGCGATCGGCACGCCGACCATGGGCATTTTCGGCCCCACCAGTCCCTATCTGTGGGCGCCGCTGAACGGCCTCGCGGCCACGGTTCTTCAGACCAAGGCCGTGCTGCCCTGCCAGCCCTGCCAACGCACCGTCTGCACCATGAACGACCACCGCTGCATGCGCGACATCGATCCCGCCTACGTGGTCGATGTCGCGCATCGCCTGCTGGTCACTCAGCCCAGAGCCTGATCGGTTCTGATTACATCAGAACCGGGCTCTGTTCTTTGTTTTGACGCGTTTTCCTTGCGCGAACCGGCATCCACTTCGCTCGAAAACGCTATAGCGTACGATAGACCGCGGCGATCGCATTCGCTTCCGCCTCAAGGCTGAACTTTTGCAGCACGCGCACGCGCGCCCGCTCACCCATCGCACTTGCCGATGCCGGATCGCGCATCAACGGCTCCAGCGCGGCGACCAGCGCCTCCACATCGCCCGGCGGCGTCAGCACGCCGGTTACGCCGTCCTCGACCACGAATTCGGCCGCGCCCGCGCGCGACGCCACCAGCGCCGCACCTGAGGACATCGCCTCGATCAGCGTCAGGCCAAAGCCTTCATTGCGCGAGGTGAAGGCGTAGATCGTCAGCCGCTGGTACCAGCGCTGCACCTCCTCGATATCAAGCTCGCCCGTGATGACGATGCGCGATTGCAGGCCGGCCGCTTCGATCTGCTGCTTCAAACCGTTGGCAAAGCCCTGCTGCTCCGGCACCACCGCGCCGACGATGATTGCGGTGAAATCGGGATAACGCGGCAGCAGCCGGCACATCGCCTCGACGAAGACGTCCGTGCCCTTTTGCGCGCGCACCCGGCCGAAACAGCCGATCGCGTAACGTCCCGGCAGTTTGGCTTCCGCAAACGCCGCCGCGCGATCGGCCGGCGGTGCATAGCGCTCGGTATCGACGCCATGCATCACCACCGTCGCCTCGCGCTTGAGAAACGACGCCGAAAGTTCGGAAGTGGCGATCACCGCATCCATCTGCCGGATCAGCCAGCGCGTCAGCCGCTTGTGATGCCGCTGCGCGGCCGAAGTGAAGACGAGCTTCAGCGGCCAGCCGAGCGCGCGCAGCAACAGCCCAGCGATCATCTCGTCATTGCGGCGCGCATGCCAGATCAGGGAGTTGCGGCGGCGCCAGAGCTTCAAAAGATCAGCAAAACCCATCCGTGCGATGCCGTCGGGCGCATGCGACCCGAGCCATGCCGCGCGGTACATTGTGGCAAGCTTCGGCGCCGCCATCCGGTTGGTCGCCGTGACGCCCGAATAGCGCCTGTGCAGATTCGGCACGATCAGTTGCAGATCACTGGCCAAATTGTTCTCGATCGGCACGTCCGGCTCCGTTTAGGCCAGTTCCTATACGCAACATTAAGCATAGTGGCCAGTTCGCTGCCGCCGAAACCCACTCTTCACCGCGCCCCCGTTAGCATCGCCGCCAATAGAGCGCGACCAGCATAAAGTGGAAACCGGTTTTGCGTCCGGGCGCGCTGCAAATTCAAGAGCGAGAGGTGGCCCATGACCGTGCTCGTCACCGGTGGCGCCGGCTATATCGGAAGTCACATGGTTCATGCGCTGGCGGACGCCGGCGAAAGCGTCGTCGTGATCGACAATCTGTCCACCGGATTCACCGCCTTCCTGCCTGAGGGCGTGCCGCTGTTCATCGGCGACGCCGGCGATGAAAACCTCGTCGCAGGCGTGATCGCCCAGCACAAGATCGAGAGCATCATCCATTTCGCCGGCTCCATCGTCGTGCCGGATTCGGTGCGCGATCCGCTCGGCTATTACCGCAACAACACCATGACGACCCGCAGCCTGCTGCATGCCGCGGTCAAGGGCGGCGTCAACCGCTTCATCTTTTCATCGACGGCTGCCGTCTACGGCAATCCGGACCAGGTGCCGGTGCCCGAACACGCGCCGACGCGGCCGGCGTCGCCCTACGGCTCCTCCAAGCTGATGACGGAAATCATGCTGCACGATGTGGCTTCCGCCCACGGCATGAACTATGTCGTGCTGCGCTACTTCAACGTCGCCGGCGCCGACCCGAAAGGCCGCTGCGGCCTCGCCACCGTCGGCGCAACGCATCTGCTCAAGATCGCGGTCGAAGCCGCCACCGGCCAGCGCGCCAAGATCGACGTGTACGGCACCGACTACCCGACGCCGGATGGAAGCTGCATCCGCGACTTCATCCATGTCAGCGATCTGGCGCAGGCCCATCGCGCCGCGCTGGCCTATTTGCGCGGGGCGAGAGGCTCGATCACACTGAACTGCGGTTACGGCCGCGGCTATTCGGTGCTCGAGACCATCGAGGCCGTCCGCCGAGTCTCGATGCGCAATTTCGCGGTTTCATATGCACCGCGCCGCCCCGGCGACATCATGACCATGGTCGCAGATACCAGCCGCATCCATGCGACGCTGGACTGGACGCCGCAATACGACAATCTGGAAACCATCGCCACCCACGCGCTGGCCTGGGAACAGAAGCTGTTCCGCGACCGCGGCGGCCTTCCGCAGCATGCGGAATCGGCCTGAAATCAAGCGCTTATTTGGCTTGAAAAAGCCCCGACAAGCAGGCAAGGACTAACCGCAGCAGCCCTGACGCGCCCGGCTACCAGGCGCCGTCAATGGAACGCGGATGACCGAACTTCCAAGCAAACCGACCAGAAAAATCACCGACGATCCGTACGGCGCGGCGGTCCTGATTCGCCGCCTCGTCATGGAACAGGGCTTCGTCTATTGGCGGCGCTATCTGACCGCGTTCGCGCTAATGGGCGTGTCCGCCGGCGCCACCGCGGGCTCCGCCTATATCCTGGGCCAGGTGATCAATCAGGCCTATATCGACAAGAACGTCACAGGCATCGCCATTCTCTCCGGCGTCACGGTGGTGCTGCTGTTCATCAAGGGTCTGGCGACCTACGGCCACACCGTGATCCTGTCGAAGATCAGCAACGCCATTCTCGCCAATAACCAGCGGCGGCTGTTTGCCAAGCTGATGAGCGAAAGCATCGCTTTCTATTCCGCGCGGCATTCCTCCGAATTTTTGGCGCGGCTGACATCGGGCGCAAAATCCATCACCGACGTCCTGACGCTGTTGATCAACGCCGTCGGACGCGACGTGCTACTGCTGGTCAGCCTGATATTCGTGATGGTGACGCAGGATCCGGTACTGTCGTTTATCGGCCTCGTCGTGGTGCCGCCGGCGATGCTGATCCTGCGCAAGCTGGTGAAGCGCATCAAGGGCCTCGCCCACAATCAGTTCACCGGCAGCGCCGACATCATGGAGACCATGCAGGAATCGCTGCAGGGCATCCGCACGGTGAAGGCGTTCACGCTGGAACAGACCATGCAGCGGCGGATCGACGAGAACATTGCGGTCGTCGAGCGCAACGCCAACAAGATGGCGCGGGTCTCCAATCGCTCCAACCCGCTGATGGAAATGCTCGGCGGCTTCGCGGTCGCCGGCTGCCTGCTCTATGGCGGCTACAGCGTGGTCGCGCTCGGCGCCACGCCCGGACAGTTTTTCTCCTTCATGACCGCGTTCCTGCTGGCGACCGAGCCGGCCAAACGTCTGGCGCGGCTCAACATCGACCTCAACAGCCAGTTGGTCGGCGCGCGCATGCTGCTCGAGATCGTCGACAGCCCGGCGAGCGAGCCTGCCGACAACGACAAGCCGGCGCTGAAACTCTCGAACGCGCGGGTCGAGTTCCGCGATGTCAATTTCTCCTACCGACCGGACGAACCGGTGCTGAAGGCCATGAGCTTCGTCGCCGAACCCGGCAAGACCACCGCTTTGGTCGGCCCCTCCGGCGGCGGCAAATCCACGGTGCTCGCACTCCTGCTGCGGCTTTACGAAGTGAACGACGGCGAAATCCTGATCGACGGCCAGAACATATCCGGCGTATCGCGGCATTCGCTGCGCACCCAAACCGGCTATGTCGGGCAGGACGTCTATCTGTTCCGCGACACGATCGGCGCCAACATCGCCTTCGGCAAGGAAGGCGCCACCCAGGACGAGATCGTGGCGGCGGCGAAAGCGGCCTGCGCGCACGATTTCATCATGGGCTTTCCGCTTGGCTATGACACGCCCGTCGGCGAACACGGCACGCAGCTTTCCGGTGGCCAGCGCCAACGCATCGCAGTCGCTCGGGCACTGATCAAGAACGCGCCGATCATCCTGCTCGATGAAGCGACCGCTGCGCTGGATTCGGAATCCGAAAAAGCGGTGCAGGAGGCGATCGACCATCTCTGCCAGAACCGCACCACCATCGTGATCGCCCACCGCCTGCACACCATCATGCATGCCGACGCCATTTTGGTGGTCGAGGGCGGCGAGATCGTCGAGCGCGGCCTGCATGACGATTTGCTGCGCCGCGGCGGTCGCTATGCCTCGTTCTTCCGCCTGCAGCAGCGCGATGCCGGTCACCCCAGTCTGGCGCCGGTCAGCGCAACCGCGTAAAAGCGACCCGCCGGATTTCCACCTGTAACCTGCCGAGACCTTTTCATGAACGCAGCCTCTTACGTCATTCCCGCAGCCCCGCAGCCCGCGCTTCCCGTCGTCGGCGAGACAGGTTCCTATCCGGTCCGCCGCATCTGGTGCGTCGGGCGCAACTATCTCGAGCACATCCGCGAGATGGGCAATGACGAGCGCGCGCCGCCGTTCTTCTTTGCCAAGCACGCCGACATGCTGGTGCCCGACGGCGCCACCATCCCCTATCCGCCGCTGACCAAGGATCTGCATCACGAGGTCGAGCTGATCGTGGCCATGAAGAGCGGCGGCCTCAACATCCCAGCCAACAAGGCGCTCGATCACGTCTACGGCTATGCCGTCGGCATCGACCTGACCCGCCGCGACCTGCAGCTTGCCTCGCGCAAGAAGGAGCGGCCGTGGGAAGTCGGAAAGTCCTTCGACCATTCCGCGCCCTGCTCCGCGATCCAGCCGGCTGCCAAGATCGGTCACCCCGCCAAGGGCAAGATCTGGCTGACGGTCAACGGCAAGGAAACCCAGAAGGGCGATCTCACCGAACTGATCTGGAGCGTGCCCGAGATCATCTGGCAGCTCTCGCAGCAGGTAAAACTCGCCGCCGGCGACATCATCATGACGGGAACGCCCGCCGGTGTCTCCCAGCTCAACCCCGGCGACAAGATCGAGTGCGGCGTCGACGGCGTCGGCACGCTGAAGGTTGCGATCGGCAAGCCGGAATAGGCGGCGCGAAAACGCGCACGAGACACAAAGCCCCGGATCTGATCCGGGGCTTTTTTCATTGGTGCGTAGAACCGGAGGGTGGATTAACGAAGCGTAATTCGCCGATCCAGCGTGACCTCGACGATGGCGGATTACGCTTCGCTAATCCGCCGCGCCTCTCGACCCCGGGGCAGGAAGTCCTGCGATGCTACCGTTTCTGACTGGCCTGCTGGGCGGCAAACAATGTGGCTGCCGTTGCCGAAGCAGCCTGTGTCCGGGTGTCCTGGATGTATTCGACATGTCCGCCATACAGCTTGAGGAGCTGCTCAATGCGCTTGTTCGCCAGCGCGAGTCCTTCTCCATCCATCGTCAGATCATTGGGTAGCCCATATCCGTTGCCAGCTTCCACGAAACCACTCTTGTAGACGGTGTCGATGGTCTTGCCGTCCTTCTGTATCGTCGCGTAGCGGTACGATGGATCGAAGACGGCGGAACTAGAGAACGCATCCGCGTTCTCTATCGGCTGCAGGGATCCCCCTGTCTCTGTTGACACCAGCAACTTGGATGGATCGAGAATGTTCAGGTGGTTTGCGGCAGGGGTTACGTTCATGAGCTCCTCCAAATGGTGTGGTCCGAAGATGCTTCTCTCGGTGCAATCGCCCTCCATGTAGACCTTTAGTTGTTGCAATGGTTTGCTTGGATGTTTTGTATTTCAGTGCGGTAGTTCGTGCCGAACTATGGAAAAGAATGCCGATCAGCGATTTGCAGGAGGGCGATTAGCGAAGCGTAATCCGCCGATCCAGCGCGACCTCCATGGTGGCGGATTACGTTTCATGGCTGTGCAGCCTCGGCACCGCAAAATCCATGAAGGCACGCACCTTCGGCACACGTGAGCCGGCCTTGCGGCACGATCACATGCACCGGCAGCGCGGCGGGCTTATGGCCCGCGAGCACGATTTCCAGTTCGCCGTTCCGCACTCGTAATTTCTGCTACCTTCGGGCGATTCGAGGCGGCATTGCAGGCGGTGATGCGATGGGTTGGCTGTTCCTGATCGGAATTTCGATGCTGGTTGTGACGCCCATCTACCGATTCGTGATGCGGCAATTCTCAGGCATTCAGAAAGTATACGTTTTTGTCGGCGTTGCGGTTCTAGCCTCCGCTCTTTGTTTTATGTTGCTGAAGGAAGACCCGCGCGGAGTCGGTGGCCCTGGCTACCTGGTCATTTTCCTGTTCGGCCCGTTTGCCCTCGGCTGGATGAGCTGGGGGTTCATTAGTCTGATTGCGTGGGCTGCCGGGAGACTGATTCAAGCTAAGCAATAAGAGTGCCCGTTCCGGGTCAGGAGCAGATCCGACGGAGCGCCAATCTGTTGTTCGCAAGTCCCTCAACAGCTTCTTGTCGATCCGGTCGTGGTGTTGCTTCGTACCATCCTCAAGCTCGTGCACCGCAACAAGATCACCGTATTCGATCACCGGACATCACCGCCCTCCGGTTGCAAGATCCGCAAAACTGACACAGACTCCGAATATTGCCGGAAACTAACGGCGAAACGTCAGATCGGAGGACACGTCGATGATCAAGGTAAGCGTAATGTATCCCAATACGCCTGGGGCGCGCTTCGACCACGATTACTATCGCGACAAGCATATGCCGCTTGTAAAGGCGCGCATGGGCGATGCGTGCAAGTCCTACACGGTCGACAAGGGCATGGCCGGCGGGGCACCCGGCGCACCCGCAACCTATGTCGGGATGTGCCACATCTTCTGCGACTCGGTCGAAGCCTTCCAGGCCAGCTTTGGGCCTCATGCCAAGGAGATCATGGCCGACATCGCGAACTATACCGACCAGTCCCCGGTCATCCAGATCAGCGAAGTCGTCGTCGGCTGACAACCCAGCCGCCGTGGCCCGGATGAGGTGTAGCCCGGATCCGCGAGGCGACGTCCGGGAAACCGGTTTGCGCGTCGTCCCGCATGTCGCTGCGCTCATGCGGGCTACGATTGCTCGCCTGGAGGCTTCTTTTTTGGGCATACGGCCATGCCGGGCGAACGCAATCTGAAGACGCTGCTAAAAAATATGAAGCCCGAGATGCACGAAGGGGTTTTCGTTTTTTGCAGCATTTCGGAGGACAAGGAAATCCTAGCCGCACTCAGGCCGCTGCACATCTTCCGTGAACGCGAAGGAACGGCTTTCATCGTGCGGCGGGAGGAAGCCGAAACTGCGGGACTCCCCTATCAATTTGCGTCGCGACTGATCACGCTGACTGTTCATTCCTCGCTTGAAGCGGTCGGCCTTTTGGCGGCAGTCACCGGTCGATTAGCGGAAGCGGGCATAAGCGTGAATCCCGTGTCGGCCTTCTATCACGATCATTTGTTTGTGCCGGAGCACAGAGCCAACGAAGCTCTGCATCATCTGCTAACCATGTCGAAGCAAGCGTAGCTGGCGTAGGACTCTGATTTGCGTGTCGTCCCGCATATCGCTGCGCTCATGCGGGCTATGCTGATCGTGGCCGTCCAAGATGGCGGATTACGCATTCGCTAATCCGCCCTACTCATCATCTCAGTGCGGACATGACGATGAGGCCGACGATCCCGATCATCACGCTGTATTTCAGCGCGTAGTAGACCTTGCGGTTCCACTCCTTGACCTTGCGGCTGGCGAGGTGAACTTCGTAGAGCTTGCCGAACACCTTGTTGAGCACACCGACATGCTCGCCTTCGATGTTCTGGGTCGCGGAGGCCTTGACGATGTGATGGCTGACCCAGCGGTTGATCGCGGTCATAAAGCCGAACTTCATGGGGCGTTCGACATCGCAGAACAGGATGATGCGGTTGACGTCGGTCGCATTCTCCGCGCTGTGAATAAAAGTCTCGTCGAACATGAAGGCCGCGCCGTCGCGCCAGACGCATTGCTGGCCGTCGACCAGGATGCGGCATTTGTCCGAATTGGGGGTGACGAGGCCCAAGTGATAGCGTAGCGAGCCGGCAAAGGGATCGCGGTGCGCGCCGAGCTTGCCGCCGGGCGGCAGCATCGCGAACATCGCGCCGTGCACGGTCGGAATCGAATTCAGGAGTTCGACCGTCTTCGGGCACAGCGTGCGCGCGGAGGGAAGAAAGTCGTCGTACCATTTCAGGTAAAACCGCTTCCAGCCGCTCTTGAAGAACGAATAAAAGCCCCAGTCGTTGTTCGTGGCGGCGGCGCGGATAAAGCCCTCGTCGAACAGCCGCACCGCCTCCTCGCGGATCGTCTCCCAGTTCTCGCTGAGCTTTGCCAGTTCTGGAAAGCGCTCGACCGGTATCACCGGCTGGTTCGGAATCGCCGAGCCCGCATACATCAGCACGTTGTAGGGCGCGAGGTAGGTCGAGTGATCGCCGAGCTGGCGCGCGATCCGAAGCCGCTCGCGGCCACGAAAGTGCACGTAGAGCGTCGATGCGACGAGGATGTAGAGAACGACGAGCTGTGGCGCGAAAAGCTGCTGTAGCATTTTCCGGTTCCTGTACCCGTGATGCGCGGAAAGATCCGCGGCCCAGGAAATTCGGGGTTGGTTCTGGTTCGGTTTGGTTACATTTCGGCCTTATTTCATCACGCTCGCGCTGCGGTAGCAAGGGTCCGAAAGCGGGTTCAGGTGTTGCAGGAAGTCATCAGCGCGAAGGACGTAGCCGCTGTCTTGCGCCCGACAAGCACTCCAACCGTCATTGCGGGCGAAGCGACTTGCCCGCCTTCGCTCGTTGAGCTTCGGTGGACAAGTCGCTTTGCCGACCCTCGGACTGCGAGCTGATTTGCTTTGCTCACAAGCGCAACTTCATGCATCGGCCCGCGACAAATTGGCACGACGGGCAAATCACCAAAAGTCTGTCCAGCCCCTTTTGCAAAAATATTCCGCTTAACTTCGAGAGCAAATCATCGGCATAACTCCGCGCGTCTCACGGCAGATGAGGGGCGTTGGCCATCGTCACGAACGTGCGGTGAGATGCGATGGACGCGAGAGCTGCGACTGACGTGTGTGGCTCGAGCGTACGGCGAAGTCGTGTGGTCCTGACGCCGCGGTGCTGGCGTCAAGTTCTTGAGAAGCAAGCTTCTTGAGGACGACGGTGGCAAGAAAGCCGTTCACCGGGGAGAGCACGAAGTAAGCCGTAAAGCCATTGCGCAGGGAAGGCCGGAGTGTTTCCGCTGGACCTGTATGCTCGTGTGCGCGTTCCTTGTGCGCAATTGCACACGAGACCGCGGGTGCAGCGTGCACCCGGTCTTCCCTGCGCCCTCTGATAACGAGGGCGGGAAGTTCTCCAGCAAACCTCGGGCGC
>NZ_JAFCLU010000026.1 GCF_018130385.1 Bradyrhizobium sp. AUGA SZCCT0283
CCGAATCTTGTCCGTATCCATTCATCGCAACCTCCTTGGCTGAAGTGTTGCGACGACCGGTTGAATCCGCCCTGGGTCGCCCGGTCAAGCCGGGCGATGACAGTCTTTTTGTGGCCGAATCTCTGCTAACACCCCTCCATGACAGCACCGGAAACCGCCTCCGCCTCGCCCGAAAAGGCCGCCGCCCCCGCTCCCTCCTGGCGCGAGGGCTGGGCCGTCTATCTCCAGCCGCGTGTGCTGATCGTGCTGCTGCTCGGGTTTTCCTCCGGGCTGCCGCTCGCGCTTTCGGGATCGACCCTGCTGGTGTGGATGCGCGAATCCGGCGTCGATCTTGTCACCATCGGGCTGTTCGCAATGGTCGGCACGCCCTACACGCTAAAATTCCTGTGGGCGCCGCTGGTCGATGCGCTGCATGTGCCGTTCTTCACCCGTGCGTTCGGCCGCCGACGCGGCTGGCTGGTATTTTCGCAGCTGCTCCTGATCGGATCGATCCTGCTGCTGGCGCTGACGGATCCTGCGCGTTCGCCGCTGTTTGTCGCACTCGGCGCGCTGCTGGTGGCGACCATGTCGTCGACCCAGGACATCGTGGTCGACGCGTTTCGCGTCGAGAGCCTGCCGGAGAGCGAACAGGCCGCCGGCATGGCGTCCTATGTCGCCGCCTATCGTATCGGCATGCTGGTCTCGACTGCAGGCGCGCTGTTCGTTGTCACGGGCTTCGAGAGCACCGGCATCACGCGCGGCGCGGCCTGGATGTGGGGTTATGTGGTGATGGCCGCGCTGGTGCTGGTCGGCACGATCACAGCCCTCGTCGCGACCGAGCCCGAACAATCCGCACGCGCCGAAGCAGCAACACATGCGGAGAGTGCGTTTACGCGGGTGCTTCATGCCGCGGTCGGGGCATTCTCGGAATTTCTCGTCCGCAAGGACGCTCTCGCAGCGCTCGCCTTCGTGGTGCTGTTCAAGTTCACCGACGCGTTTTCCGGCACCATGACGGCGCCGTTCGTGATCGACCTCGGCTTCACCCGCAACGACTATGCCGCGATCGTCAAGGGCGTCGGCCTCGCCGCGACCCTGATCGGCGGCTTCGCCGGCGGGTTCGTGGCGCGGCGCTATTCGCTGACGACGAGCCTGTGGATCGGCGGCGTGCTGCAGGCCGTCGCCAACCTCTCGTTCTCCTGGCTGGCGCTGGTCGGCGTCAATCAATGGGCGCTGGCGTTCGCGATCACGGCGGAAAATTTCACCAGCGCCATCGGCACGGTGATCTTCGTCGCCTATCTCTCGGCGCTGTGCCGAAATCCGCTGCATACCGCCACGCAATACGCGTTGCTGACGGCGCTGGCCGCGGTGGGGCGGACTTACCTGTCGTCGGGGGCAGGCTATGTGGCGAAGGCCGTGGGTTGGCCGGTGTTTTTTGCGATCTGCGTCCTGGTCGCAATCCCGAGCCTGATCCTGCTCGCCTGGCTGCACCGCCGCGGGCATTTCGAGGCGCTGGGACCGGTGAAGGTTTAGGTTCCGTCGTCATCCCCGCGAAGGCGGGGATCCAGTATTCCAGAGCAGTTGCGATAGAGCCGACAGGCCGCGGCGTACTGGGTCGCCCGGTCCCAGTGCGCAATTGCGCACAAGGCCGGGCGATGACGGCGGTGTTTGTGACAACGGCGGCGAAAACTCAGTGCTTGGTCACCACGCTCCATTTGGTGATGACGGCTTCGCTCATTTGCCCGGCGTCCTGCGCACAGGCGACCTCGTCGACCTTGACGGAAATTTCCTTGCCGATGAAATTCTTCAGCTGCGCGGCCTGGGCGTCGCTTGAGGTGACCAGCTGAAACGTTTCGGGGCCGGTTTCGAGATTGCACAGCCCGTTCGGCGGCGGCAGCCGGCGCGGTTCGCTGGTGATCTGGTAGGTCGCGGCGCGCTTGCCCTTCTTCCCGCCTTTCATGGCGTTGAGTTCACCGGACAGGACATCGCCGGCATTGATCGGCTTGCCGGGCTTCGGCGCCGGCTCGGCCTGCTGCGCCCATGCGGAAGGTGCAGCCAGAGCCGCGGCCATGATGATGACCGCAAAGCGGGAGCGTTTGCCGAATCGTCGTTTCGTCATGTCGATCAGTTCCGTATGTGTGGGTTAGAACAGCGTTCGCTGCCGCATGGCAGCCGATAGCGTACCTTCGTCGAGGTAATCAAGTTCGCCGCCGACCGGTACGCCGTGGGCAAGCCGGGTCACCTTGACGTTGGCGTCCTGCAGGAGATCGGTGATGTAATGGGCGGTGGTCTGGCCATCAACCGTGGCATTCAAGGCCAGAACGATTTCGCTGACTTGTGATTCGTGCGCGCGAGCCACCAGCGCGTCGATGGTCAGATCCTGCGGACCGACGCCGTCGAGTGGCGACAATGTGGCGCCGAGCACGTGATAGCGGCCGTTGGTCGCATTGGCCCGTTCCAGCGCCCAGAGATCGGCGACATCGGCGACCACGACGATGGTCGAGGGATCGCGGCGCGGATCGGTGCAGACCGTGCAGGGATTTTGCGTGTCGATATTGCCGCAGGTCTTGCAGACCTGGATCTTGTCGATCGCGACCTGCAGGGCGCTTGCGAGCGGCGTCATCAGCGCCTCGCGCTTCTTGATCAGGTGCAGCGCCGCGCGCCGCGCCGAGCGCGGCCCGAGCCCTGGCAGGCGCGCCAAGAGCTGGATCAGGCGTTCGATTTCAGGTCCGGCAACGCTTGCTGCCATTTCAGCCGAGACCAAGTAGTCCGGGCGGCAGGCCGAGCCCGCCGGTCAGCGCCTGCATTTTTTCCATCGCCGCAGTTTCCGCCTTGCGCCGCGCGTCGTTATGCGCGGTCACCAGCAGATCCTCGAGCACTTCGCGCTCCTCGGCCTTCATCAGCGAAGGATCGATCTTGACGCCCTTCACTTCCATCTTCGCGGTCATGCGCACGGCGACCAGCCCGCCGCCGGAGATGCCCTCGACCTCCAGATTGCCGAGTTCTTCCTGCATCGCCTGCATCTTGGATTGCAGCTGCGCTGCCTGCTTCATCATGCCGAGAAAATCAGCCATTCGCTCGTCCTCTTGAGAGTTCGATCAGTCGTCGTCGCCGTCGGAACTCTCGTTCAGGTCTTCAGCGTTAATATTGGATTCCGGCGGCTCGGCGGCAAGCCGGCGCACTTCGACCACCTTGGCGCCGGGAAATCGCGCCAGCACCTCCTGGACGCGCGGATCGGCTTCCGCGGCGCGCGCGTGCTCGTTCCTCGCCTGCTCATTCTGCGAGCGCAGCGTCGGCTGGCCGGCCTCGTTGGAGACGATCACGGTCCAGCGCCGCCCGGTCCATTGTTCCAGCTTGCGGGAGAGATCGTTGACCAGCCCCCGCGCCGCGTTGCGCTCCAGCGCCACTTCCAGCCGCCCGTCCTCGAAGCGGACCAGGCGCATATCGGATTCCAGCGCCGTCTTGGTCAGGATATCACGCTTCTCGCCAGCCAGCGCGACCAGCTGCGGAAAAGTGGTGAGCCGCAGGACCGGTGTGGACTCGGTTTGGGCCGACGGCGCCACCATTTGCGGCCGCGCGGACGCTTCCGCGCCGGAGCGTGGCGAAGCCGGCGTCCGCATCGGCGAAGCGGCAGACATTGAAGATACCGGCGCGGTGGGCGCAGCCCGTGACGGTGCCGCGCCGCCGGAGGTAATTTGCGCTCCGCCGCCGTTCTGGTCGAGCATTTTTATCGCTTCGTCCGGGGTCGGCAAATCGGCGACATAGGCGATACGGACCAGCACCATTTCCGCGGCCGCCGCCGGACGGGTTGCGGTCTGCACCTCGGTGATGCCCTTGAGCAGCATCTGCCACATCCGGGACAACACCCGCACCGACAATTTTGCGGCAAATTCGCGGGCGCGGACACGCTCGGTCTCGCCGAACGCGACATTATCGGCGGTGGCGGGAACGATCTTCACCCGGGTGACGAAATTGACGAATTCGGCAAGGTCGGACAACACCACGACCGGATCGGCGCCGACATCATATTGGCTGCGGAATTCGCCAAAGGCGCTGGCGAGGTCGCCGCGCGCCAGATGCTCGAACAGATCGATCACCCGGGTGCGGTCGGCAAGGCCCAGCATCTGCCGCACCGCGTCAGCCCGGACAAGGCCAGCCGCATGCGCGATCGCCTGATCGAACAACGATAGCGAATCACGCACCGAGCCTTCCGCGGCGCGCGCGATGATACCGAGCGCCTCGGGCTCGACCTCGACGCCTTCCTTTTTCGCGATGTTGGAAAGATGGCCCATCAGCACGTCGGCCTCGACGCGGCGCAGGTCGAAACGCTGGCAGCGCGACAGCACCGTGACCGGGACTTTGCGGATTTCCGTGGTGGCGAACACGAATTTGGCGTGCTCGGGCGGCTCTTCCAGCGTCTTCAGGAAGGCGTTGAAGGCCGCCGTCGACAGCATGTGGACTTCGTCGATGATGTAGACCTTGTAGCGGGCGCTGGCCGGCGCGTAGCGCACGCTGTCATTGATCTGGCGGACGTCGTCGACGCCGGTATGGGAGGCGGCGTCCATTTCCAGCACGTCCATGTGCCGGCTTTCCATGATCGCCTGACAGTGCACGCCGAGGTCAGGCATGTGGATGGTCGGGCCCTTCACCGACCCGTCAGGCTTTTCGTAATTGAGCGCCCGGGCGAGAATCCGCGCCGTGGTGGTTTTGCCGACCCCGCGGACGCCGGTCAGGATCCAGGCCTGCGGAATCCGGCCGGTTTCGAATGCATTCGAAACGGTGCGGACCATGGCCTCCTGGCCGATCAGGTCGTCAAAACTGGACGGGCGGTATTTGCGTGCCAGCACCCGGTACGGCTTGGCCGCCTCGCCCTGGTTGCCAAGGTCGAAGCCGCTCCGGCCGGCGCCGTCTGACTTGTCGGGGGGAGCGCCAGCGTCACTCATCGGTCGATCCGCAATTGATTGTCTCTCGGGGCCGGCTTGCGGAAAGGAGCGAAATCGGGCGCAAGGCGCGAACTTTGCCGCCACCCAGCGCGATTCGCTCGAAAAAAACGGTAGGAGACTGACGAGCGACCCGATCCGGACCTCGTTAGGGCTGCTTCCTTCCGGACCTGACCCGGTTGGCGAGTGGCTCGTCCACCGCCAATCTCCCGGTCCTTATTTGGGGCCAAAGGGGCCGGAAAGCAAGCGGGGTTGGTGGGTGCCATGCGCCGGAACTACCCCCGTTTCGTCATGGCCGGGCTTGACCCGGCCATCCGCGTCTTGCTTCTTCCAACTCAGCGCAAAAAAAACGTGGATGCCCGGGACGTCCCGGGCGAAAACGCGCTTCGCGCTTCTGCCCGGCCATGACGGGTGTTGTTTGCAGGGCCGCCCTCTGCAATCCAACTTTGAGGATTATAGAACCCTGATGCCCTCTGACGCCTCCGCCTGGTCGCTGCATTCCCAGCTCAAAAAGGACACGATCGACATCGGCGACCTGCCGCTGTGCAAGGTGCTGGTCATCAAGGATGCGCATTACCCGTGGTTGCTCCTGGTGCCGCGCCGGGAGGGTGCGGTGGAAATCATCGACCTCGACGAGGTCGCGCAGGCGCAGTTGATGACCGAAATCTCCCGGGTTTCGCGCGCGCTAAAAGAGATCACCAAATGCGACAAACTCAATGTCGCGGCGCTGGGCAATCTGGTGCCGCAGTTGCATGTCCACGTCATCGCGCGGCGCACCAGCGACGCGGCCTGGCCGCGCCCGGTCTGGGGCGTGATGCCGCCGCTGGCGCATGACGCCGAGGAAGTACAGAATTTCATCAACGCGCTTCGCCGCAAGATCTGGTTGGGTTGAACCGATGTCCGCATTCGACAAGTATCCGCTGGGAAAGCCCGCTTTCGTCACCCATATCCTGGATCGCGCCGCGCATCTGCGCACCAATGACGAAAAACTGTTAGCGCTGGAGAGCCAGCGCAACGCCGGCGCCTATGTGATCTACCGCGACTCGCTTCTGGTGAAGCAGGAAGCCGATGGGCCGCGCGTGCTGCTCGGCGTCGAAGAAGCCGTGAAGCTCGGCGCCAATCCCGGCACGATCTTTTTGGGGCTACGTGACGGCGCGCCTGTTTTCGGCATGGGCATTTCGGCCACGGCGGTCGAGAAGCTGATGACGCGCGACGACGTCGCCGTGACCGAACTGCGCGGCATGGCGATGCAGGGCACGGTGCCGCCGGAACAGCTCTCCGCTATCGCCATGGCGAAATCGATGGTGACCTGGCACCAGCGTCACGGCTTCTGCGCCAATTGCGGCACCCGCACCTCGATGAAGGAAGGCGGCTGGAAGCGCGACTGCCCGAGCTGCAAGGCCGAGCATTTTCCACGCACCGATCCGGTCGTGATCATGCTGGTCACATCGGGCGAGAAATGCCTGCTCGGCCGGCAGAAGCAGTTTTTGCCGGGGATGTGGTCGTGTCTGGCCGGCTTTGTCGAAGCGGCGGAGACCATCGAAGACGCGGTCCGCCGCGAGATTTTCGAGGAATCCGGCATCCGCTGCACTGACGTCAGCTATTACATGACGCAGCCTTGGCCCTATCCGTCATCGCTGATGATCGGATGCGCCGCGCGCGCGCTCAACGAGGATATTGTGGTGGACCGCGCAGAGCTCGAGGACGCGCGCTGGTTCGATCGCGCCGAGGTCGCCCTGATGCACCGGCGCGAACATCCTGACGGCTTATTTGCGGCGCATCCGTTCGCAATTGCGCATCATCTGATCGGCCGCTGGGTGCATGGGGGAAACGAAACGAGCGCATAGCGGGAACCGTCCATGGACCAGTCGATTAACTCCGGACATTGGTTCCGGCTGAGGGCGGAACCGACATGACGGATTCCCGGATGAACTTTCAAGACAAAGCACCCAAAATCCAGCCACGGATTCTCTGCATCGGTATGCCGGTGCGCGATCTCACCTTTCATACGCCGGGTGTTCCCGGGCGCGGCTCCAAGGAGAACGCCACCGCATTCGACGAAATCTGCGGCGGCAACGCGCTCAATGGCGCGATCGGCATTGTTCGGCTCGGCGGCCGCGCCTCGATCTGCGGGCCGATGGGCGATGCCAAGGAAACATCGAGCCGCTTCATCTTCGATCAGATGGCGCATGAGGGCATCGAGACGAAACATCTCATCCACATGCCGGGGCTGGTGACTCCGATCTCGGCGGTGATGATCGATCCTTCCGGCGAACGCACCATCGTGACCTTCCGCGATCCGGAACTGTGGCACGTGAAGTTGCCCGACTTCGACACGCTGCTGGACGACTGCGCCGCCATCCTCACCGAGAGCCGCTGCGCCGAATTCTGCACCGAGCTTTGCGCCGAGGCCGTCCGGCGCGGCATTCCCGTGATCGTCGACGTCGATCGGGCGATGTCGCTGCGCGAAGGCCTGTTGAACGCCTCGACACACCTGGTGTTCTCCAGCGAGCCGCTGCAGGAGACCGCTGATGTCACCGACGACGCCCAGGCGCTGAAGAAGATTGCAAAACTGACCCCGTCGTTCCTGGCGGGGACCCGGGGTCCGAGGGGCACGATCTGGCTCGACGAGAACGGGGAGATCCAGGAGACCCCGGCCTTCCCGGTGCACACGGTGGATACCCTGGGCGCCGGCGACGTGTTCCACGGCGCGTTTGCGCTGGCCATTACCGAGAAACAGGAATTGCGGCAGGCGCTGCGATTCGCCTCCGCCGCCGCAGCGCTGAAATGCACCCGCTTCGGGGGAGCCTTCGCCGCCCCGCAACGTGCTGAAGTTGAAGAGCTTTTGAGCCACGGCCAGGCTGCAGACCGGGCGCCGACCGGCCAATAGCGGGGCTTGCTATAGAAGATTTTTCTATATATGAGGAGATAGAACCTCCCGTATGGAACATTCTTCTCATGACCGACCTAGCTGTTCAACTCCCTGAGGCCAACCGCCGCCTGGATGCCATCGACCGCAAGATCCTGACCGTGCTGCAGGAGGACGCCTCCCTGTCGGTCGCCGAGATCGGGGACCGGGTCGGGCTATCGTCGACACCGTGCTGGAAACGGATCCAGCGGCTGGAGGCCGACGGCGTGATCCTGCGCCGGGTGGCGCTGGTCGACCAGAACAAGATCGGCCTCGGCATTTCCGTGTTCGTCTCGGTCGAGAGCTCCGATCATTCGGAAGCCTGGCTGAAGACCTTCGCCAGCGCGGTCAGCGCCATGCCGGAGGTGATGGAGTTCTACCGGATGGCCGGCGACGTCGATTACATGCTGCGCGTCGTGGTCGCCGACATGGCGAGCTATGACGTGTTCTACAAAAAACTGATCAGCGCCGTGCCGCTGAAGAACGTCACCTCGCGTTTTGCGATGGAGAAGATCAAGTCGGTGACGGCGCTGCCGGTGCCGGCGGCGTAAGGGCGGGCACAGCACGAATTGTCATACGCGGGCTTGACCCGCGTATCCATCAATCTTCATGAAGCGCTTTTTCCCAAGTGATGGATTGCCGGGTCAAGCCCGGCAATGACAGCCTGAATTCAAATCTTCTGATTGTACGCGCCGACTTCGGGATGCGTGCGCAGCACGGAATCCATCGCCTCGAACATATCGCGCATGCGCTGTTCGGAAACCGGGCTCTCGACCACCACCACCAGCTCCGGCTTGTTCGATGAGGCCCGCACCAGGCCCCAGCTGCCGTCCTCGACCGTGACGCGCACGCCGTTGACGGTGACGAGATCGCGGATCTTCTGGCCGGCGACCTTGTCGCCTTTCTTCTGCAGCGCTTCGAAATGCTTCACCACGGCGTCAGCGACGCCGTATTTGGTCTCGTCGGCGCAATGCGGCGACATGGTCGGCGACGACCAGGTCTTCGGCAGCGCGTCTTTCAGGTCCGCCATCGACTTGTCAGATGCGCGGTCGAGCATCTCGCAGATCGCGATCGCCGAGACCAGGCCGTCGTCATAGCCACGGCCGGTCGGCTTGTTGAAAAAGAAATGCCCGGATTTTTCGAAACCTGCTAGCGCGCCGAGTTCGTTGGTGCGGCGCTTCATGTAGGAATGGCCGGTCTTCCAGTAGACTACCTTCGCGCCCTGCTTCTGCAGCACCGGATCGGTGACGAACAGGCCGGTGGATTTCACGTCGACCACGAACTGCGCGTCCTTGTGGATCGCCGACATGTCGCGCGCCAGCATGACGCCGACCTTGTCGGCGAAGATTTCCTCACCGGTATTGTCGACCACGCCGCAGCGGTCGCCATCGCCGTCGAAGCCTAGCCCCACGTCGGCCCTGTGCTTGAGCACCGCGTCGCGGATCGCGTGCAGCATCTCCATATCTTCGGGATTCGGATTGTATTTCGGGAAGGTGTGATCGAGTTCGGTGTCGAGCGGAACGACTTCGCAGCCGATCGCCTCCATCACCTGCGGCGCGAATGCGCCAGCCGTGCCGTTGCCGCAGGCGACCACGACCTTCAGCTTGCGCTTGAGCTTCGGCCGCTTGGTGAGATCGGCGATATAACGCGCCGGAAAGTTCTCGTGGAACTGATAGGAGCCGCCAGCCTTGTTGTTGAACTCGGCGTTGAGCACGATTTCCTTCAGCCGCGTCATCTCGTCGGGACCGAAAGTGAGCGGACGGTTGGCGCCCATCTTGACGCCGGTCCAGCCATTGTCGTTATGCGAGGCGGTCACCATCGCGACGCAGGGCACGTCGAGATCGAACTGCGCGAAATAGGCCATCGGCGTCATCGCCAGCCCGATGTCGTGTACCTTGCAGCCCGCCGCCATCAGGCCGGTAATCAGCGCGTATTTGATCGAGGCCGAATAGCTGCGAAAATCGTGGCCGGTGACGATTTCCTGCTTGACGCCGAGTTCCCCAATCAGCGCGCCGAGCCCCATGCCCAGCGCCTGAACGCCCATCAGGTTGATTTCCTTCTCAAACAACCAGCGCGCGTCGTATTCGCGAAAACCGGTTGCCTTCACCATCGGCCCGGATTCGAACTCATAGGTATTCGGAACCAGCACGGATTTGGGCTTGGGGAACATGAGGTACCTTGTCAATAAATTGCGAGGGAACACCGCAGCCATAGCGAATACGCGGGCCGGGCGATAGGCGGACCGGCGGCTTGTGGCGGTTAATTGCGGCGGTTTGGTAACCGGGAAACCTTACTGTTCCAGCACCATCTTGCCGTTGGCGTATTCGAAGCGCTTCAGCTTCGACAGGAACGACAGGCCGAGCAGGTTTTCCGACAACGCCTCGTCGGGCAGCACCACGGCGTCGACGTCGCGCACCACAAGACCGCCGAGCTCGATCATGGCGAGCCGCGTGCGCGCGGCCTTGATGGTGCCGTTGGCGGTGGTGACGGTCGAATTGTAGTCGCTGCGCGAGGGACGGAAGCCGAATCGCGCCGCGGACTTTTCGTTCAGCGCCACCAGCGAAGCGCCGGTGTCAATCATGAAATTGACGCGCTGACCTTCGATGCGGCCATCGGTCTGGAAATGACCGCGGGCGTCGCGGGGGATGTCGAGGCTGCGGCCGGAGGCTTGCGCGACCGTTTGCGCGGGCGCTTTTTGCGGCGATGCGCTGGCGGTGGCCGGCACCGGCGACATCTTGTCCGCCATCTGCGCCATATAGGTGCCGAGACCGGCCAGCACGGCAGCAAGGATCATCAGGTTACGCATTACGCCACACTCGCTTACCAGACCGCCGATATCACCACGCCGGCCGCCAAGCCGCGACTAACAGCGGCGGCCAAGGTTGTCATTTTCGCGAAAAGGATGAGTGAAGCGTTAACGCCCGTGTTTCACCTCTCCCCGTTCTGAACAAAGAGCGGGGCGAGGCAGAAAAGCCGTCACGTCCCGCGCGGCTTGACGCGGCGGGTCGGCAACGCGTTGGCCGGGTCTTCCGGCCAGGGGTGGCGGGGATAGCGGCCGCGCAGGTCGGAGCGCACGGCTGCATAGCTGCCGCGCCAGAAGCCCGGAAGGTCGCGTGTCACCTGCACCGGGCGTTGCGCCGGGGACAACAATTCCAGCACCAGCGGCACCGCGCCCTTGGCGATCGAGGGATGGGTGTTGAGGCCGAACAGTTCCTGCAAGCGGACCGCGATGGTCGGGCCCTGCTCGGCCTCGTAGTCGATGGCCAGCATGGTGCCGGTCGGCGCTTCGAAATGCGTCGGCGCTTCGCGCTCCAGCCGCGCGCGCAACTCCCACGGCAGTAGCGTCATCAGCGCGTCGGAGAAATCGCCGGGGGAAAGATCCTTCAGCGAGGTCTTGTCGTAGAGCGCGGGCACGAGCCAGTTCTCGCCGGCGGCAGCGAGCGCGGCGTCGGACAGATCGGGCCAGCTATCGCCTTCCGCCCTGCGCAGGAACATCACGCGGTCGCGCCATTGCTTCAGGGATTTCGACCATGGCAGCTTGTCGAGCCCGGCGGCGACCAAGCCCGCGGCGAAAATGCGCGCGGTCTCCGCCGAGGGCGACAGCGCGACCGGTGCTTCCGACAGCGTAATCGCGTGCAGTGTCCGCTTGCGGCGCGCGCGTAGCGCCATCGCGCCGCGATCGAATGAAATCTCTTCCCTGTCCTCGATCTGATTGGCGAAGCGCGTTTCGATATCTTCCTGCGCGATCGGCGCCGCCAGCAGAATGCGTCCCTGGGCCGCCGTGCCGGTCAGCTCGGCGACCGCAATATAGGGCGCGCGCGCCAGCGACGAGGTTTGCTCGACAGCCGCGCCACGGCCGTTGGCGAGCACAAAGCTGCCATTGCCGCGGTTGCGCGCGACGCGATCGGGGAAGGCCAGCGCCAGCATGATGCCGGTGGAGGGCGAGATATCCTCGCCGGCCGGCCCCTCGGTCGAAGCCACCTGCTGTGCCCAGCGCTGCGCGAGACTGCGGGCACTGGAAGCGCGCGGCGAGCGGTCGCGGCGGAACTGGTCGAGCCTGACATCGAGATCGACGCTGTCGCCGCCGAGGCCGCGCTCGGTCAGGACGGCGGCGATGTCGGCCGCCTCCTCGCCAGCGCCCAGCCGATGCGAATCCACGATCATGCGCGCCAGGCGTGGCGGCAGCGCCAGCGCACGCAGGCTTTGGCCCTCCGCGGTGATTCGGCCGTCGGAATCGAGCGCGCCGAGTTCGCTAAGCAGGCTGTTGGCTTCCTTCAACGCGGGCGCGGGCGGGGGATCGAGAAACGCCAGCGTGGTGGGATCGCGGACGCCCCATTGTGCGAGATCGAGCACCAGCGAGGAAAGGTCGGCGGAGAGAATTTCGGGTTGGGTATAGGCGGCGAGCGAAGCGGTCTGCGGCTCGTCCCACAGCCGGTAGCATATGCCGGGCTCGGTACGGCCGGCACGGCCGCGGCGCTGGTCGACCGCGGCGCGCGAGGCGCGCACGGTCTCCAGCCGCGTCAGGCCGATATCGGGCTCGTAGCGCGGCACCCGCGCCAGGCCGGAATCGACCACGATGCGGACGCCCTCGATGGTCAGCGAGGTCTCGGCGATCGAGGTTGCCAGCACCACCTTGCGTTGGCCCTTCGGCGCCGGCGCGATGGCGCGGTCCTGCACGGCGGCATCGAGCGCGCCGAACAGCGGCACGATCTCGACGCGGGCATCATGAACCCGTTCACCGAGAAAATTCTGCGTGCGGCGGATTTCGGCGGCGCCCGGCAGAAACGCCAGCACCGAGCCGGGATCGGCGCGCAGCGCGACAGCGATCGCATCCGCCATCTGCCGCTCGATCGGCGCATCCGCCTTGCGGCCGAGATACCGTGTCTCCACCGGAAAGGCGCGGCCTTCGCTGGCGACCACCGGCGCGTCGCCGAGCAGTTTGCCGACCCGCGCGCCGTCGAGCGTCGCCGACATCACCAGGATACGCAGATCTTCGCGCAAGCCCGTTTGCGCGTCGCGCGCCAGCGCTAAGCCCAGATCGGCATCGAGCGAACGCTCGTGAAACTCGTCGAACAGCACGGCGGCGACGCCTGATAGTTCGGGATCGTCGAGAATCTGCCGCGAGAAGATTCCCTCGGTGACGACTTCGATCCGGGTCGCGCGCGATATTTTTGAACCGAAGCGGACGCGATAGCCGACGGTCTCCCCTGCCCGCTCGCCGAGCGTCCGCGCCATCCGCTCGGCGCTGGCCCGCGCCGCGATCCGCCGCGGCTCCAGCATGATGATCTTTTTGTCTTTCAGCCAGGGCGCATCGAGCAGTGCCAGCGGCACCCGTGTGGTCTTGCCGGCGCCGGGAGGCGCCACCAGCACTGCGGCATTATGATCCGTCAGCGTGGCCGCAAGTTCGTCGAGCACCACATCGATCGGGAGGGGCGTGTCGAAGCTTCGGGGCAAGGTCTTTCATCCGTCATCACCCGCGAAAAGCGGGTGATCCAGTAAACGCAGACGTTATTGATCGCAAAGACCGAGAGTACTGGATACCCCGCCTTCGCGGGGTATGACAACAATGCTCACCCCCGCGGGCCAGCCGCCCGCCCCACGCTCTCATAGGTGAAGCCGTGCGCCGCCATGTCTTCGGAGCGATAGATGTTGCGCAAATCCACCACGACGGGCTGCGCCATCTCGCTCTTGATTCGCTCCCAATCGAGCGCGCGGTATTGCACCCACTCGGTGACGATCACCATGGCGTCCGCCCCCTTCACGCACTCATAGGGTTCGTCGCAATACTCGATGTCAGGCAATTCCTTGCGCGCCTGCTCCATGCCGACCGGATCGTGCGCGCGTACCTTGGCGCCCATGTCGAGCAGGCCTGTCACCAGCGGGATCGACGGCGCCTCGCGCATGTCGTCGGTATCCGGCTTGAAGGTGAGGCCGAGCACCGCAACGGTCTTGCCGCGCAGGCTGCCGCCCACCGCGTTGGAAACCTTTCGCGCCATCGCGCGCTTGCGGTTGTCGTTGACGCCGAGCACCGCCTCGACGATCCGCAACTGCACATCGTGATCGAGCGCGACCTTGACCAGCGCGCGGATGTCCTTGGGAAAACAGGAGCCGCCAAAACCCGGGCCAGCATGCAGGAATTTCGTGCCGATGCGGTTATCGAGCCCGATGCCGCGCGCCACCTCCTGCACGTCGGCGCCGACTTTTTCGGAAAGATCCGCCATCTCGTTGATGAAGGTGATCTTGGTGGCGAGAAACGCGTTCGCGGCGTATTTGATCAGCTCGGCGGTACGCCGCGCCGTGAACATCAAGGGCGCCTGGTTGAGCGACAGCGGCCGATAGACGTCGCCGAGCACCTTGCGCCCGCGCTCGTCCGAGGTGCCGACCACGACGCGATCGGGGAATTTGAAGTCGCGGATCGCGGCGCCCTCGCGCAGGAATTCCGGATTGGAAGCGACCACCACATCGGCCGCCGGATTGGCTTCGCGGATCAGCCGCTCGACCTCATCGCCGGTGCCGACCGGCACAGTCGATTTTGTCACCACCACCGTGAAGCCTGACAGCGCAGCCGCAATCTCGCGTGCGGCGCTGTAGACGTAAGTCAGGTCGGCATGGCCATCGCCGCGCCGCGACGGCGTGCCGACCGCGATGAACACGGCGTCGGCTTCCGCGACCGGCGCGGTCAGGTCGGTGGTGAAATCCAGCCGCTTGGCCTTGACGTTGGACGCCACCAGGGCGTCGAGCCCGGGTTCGAAAATCGGGATTTCGCCCCGGCGCAGGGCGTCGATCTTGCCGGCATCCTTGTCCACGCAGGTGACCTGGTGGCCGAAATCGGCAAAGCAGGCGCCGGATACCAGCCCCACATAGCCCGTGCCAATCATGGCGATTCGCATGAAAACAACCCGTATTTGATGGTTAACGCCAATCCCGATTTAGCGGGCGTCTTAGAGCATTTTTCAGCAAAGGGGAAACCGGAAAAAGCGCTCGATACCGGCATGTCCTTTGTATGGATAAAGGAGAAAGCAACGGATCGGGCCGAAGATGCGGTCGCGTCGCACCGAAGAGGGACACCGATGACCTTAAACGGCACATCCGCCGGACCTGAGCGTTCCACCCGCATCGACTGGGTGGACTACGCCAAGGGCATCTGCATCGTCATGGTGGTGATGATGCATTCGGTGCTCGGCGTGGAAAAAGCGGCCGGCGAGACCGGTTTCATGCATGCGTTCGTCATGTTCGCGCAGCCGTTCCGGATGCCGGATTTCTTCCTGATTTCAGGCCTTTTTCTCGCTGTCGTAATCGACCGCGACTGGCGCACCTATCTCGACCGCAAGGTCGTGCACTTCGCTTACTTTTACGTGCTGTGGATGACGATCCAGTTCGGCTTCAAGGCGCCCGGCTTCGCCGCTGAAAACGGCTGGCGCCATGTCGGCTTGCTGTATCTGGAATCCTTCATCGAGCCGTTCGGCACCTTGTGGTTCATTTATCTATTGCCGATTTTCTTCGTCGTCACAAAACTGTCACGCGACATCCCCGCCATGGCAGTCTGGCTCGTCGCCGCGGCGCTGGAGACGGCGCATATCGCAACCGGCTGGACGGTAATCGACGAATTCTGCGCGCGCTTCGTCTATTTCTACTCCGGTTATCTGTTTGCTTCCTACGTGTTCGCGCTGTCGGATCGTTCTCGGGAGAAGCCGGCGCTGGCGCTGATTGGATTGGCGCTGTGGACGCTCGTCAACGGCGGCCTCGTGGTGTCGGGCTTCAGCCATTGGCCGCTGATCTCGCTGGCGCTCGGCTTCGCCGGCGCCGGAGCCATCATCGTGATGGGCACGCTGCTGGCGCGCATGCAGTGGCTCAATTTCCTCCGCTATTGCGGCGAGCATTCCATCGTCATCTATCTCGCCTTCTTCCTGCCGATGGCGGTGACCCGAACGCTCTTGCTGAAGACCGGCCTGATCGCCGATATCGGCGTGATCTCGCTGATCGTGACCGTCGCCGGCGTCGCCGGCGCGGTTCTGATCTGGAGGCTGGCCCTGGCGCTACGGGCCGACTTCCTGTTCGAGCGCCCCGCCGCCTTCTGGATCGCGCCGAAGAAGGCCGCTCCGGCGCTGCAAGCGGCGGAGTAATCTGGAATCAGCCCACGCCTTCGATCTTTACACCGTCCTCCAACTGCCGGATCCTGGCACGAAAGCCCTCGGCGTCGCCGAAATCGGCAAATCCCTGATAATGCGGGTGCGGACCCAACACCCGGCGGGCATGCTTGATCGGGCACCAGTAGACTTCCGTGCGTGACGCCACCTCGCGCATGAAAGCGATCGCGCCGTTGGCATAGGAGCAATAGGCGCAATTGAACTTCTCGATGACGTTGAGATAGGCCAGATGATGACGGTCGAACACCAGATAGTCGCGTCGGCGCACTTTCGGAATCCGGTATACCGGGAAGCAGATCGCCTGATACACCATGACGCTTAGATCAAGCAGCGCGATCGGGACGATCATCGAATAGATCACCGGCGCGGTCAGGACCGTCAGCGGATTGGCCTCGATGATGTAGCGCGACACCCGCGTCTTCAACTCCCGGTGAAGCCGCGCCACCTCCTTTTCGAATACGATCCTTCGTTTTTCGAAATGAAAGCGCAGTTCTTCTCTCCGCTTCGCCAGTTCGACCTCGATCTCGGCCTCGACGCCCCGCAGCTTCTCCATGAGCGTGTCGAGTTGCGTGGTCATTGCTCTTCCTTTCGGTCCGGCCGGACCGCAAGGGGACACGGAACGGGCGGGGATGCAACTCCTTCCATGATGAGGGGAAAACAGAAAAATCCAGGCCCAACCCGATCCGGAAGGCTGTCAATCCGCGCAAAAATCCCTAAATTTCGGCCATGCCGAAATCAGCCCCCAAAACCGCCGCGAAGCCCGTTCCTGCCAAAACCCCTGCCAAGGCGCCAGCCAAGCAACCCGGCAAGGGCGACCATGTGTTCCTAGTCGACGGTTCCTCCTACATTTTCCGCGCCTATCACGCGCTGCCGCCGCTGAACCGCAAGTCCGACGGGCTGCAGGTCAATGCCGTGCTCGGCTTCTGCAACATGCTGTGGAAGCTGCTCCGCGAGATGCCCGAGGACAACCGGCCGACGCATCTGGCGATCGTGTTCGACAAATCGGAGATCACGTTCCGCAACAAGCTCTACCCCGATTACAAGGCGCACCGGCCGCCGGCGCCGGATGATTTGATCCCGCAATTCGCGCTGATCCGCGAGGCGGTGCGCGCGTTCGACCTGCCCTGCCTGGAGCAGGTGGGTTTCGAGGCCGACGATCTGATCGCGACCTATGCGCGGCTCGCGGGCGAGCGCGGTGCCACCACCACCATCGTTTCCTCCGACAAGGATTTGATGCAGCTCGTGACCGACAAGGTCACGATGTACGACACCATGAAGGATCGCCGCATCGGCATTCCCGAAGTGATCGAGAAATTCGGCGTGCCGCCGGAGAAGGTGGTCGAGGTGCAGGCGCTGGCCGGCGATTCCACCGATAATGTGCCGGGCGTGCCCGGCATCGGCGTCAAGACCGCGGCGCAACTGATCGTGGAATATGGCGATCTGGAACAGTTGCTGTTCCGCGCCGGCGAGATCAAGCAGCCGAAACGGCGCGAGGCCCTGATCGAGAACGCCGAGAAGGCCCGGATTTCCAGGAAGCTCGTGCTGCTCGACGACAACGTCGATCTCGAAGTGCCGCTCGACGACCTCGCGGTGCACGAGCCGGATGCACGCAAGCTGATCGCCTTCCTCAAGGCGATGGAGTTCTCCACACTCACCCGCCGCGTCGCCGAATATTCGCAAATCGATCCGTCCGATGTGGAGGCTGATGCGGGCAACAAGAGCGGCGCCAGTGTTTTCGCGGTACCGCCCTCGGGCAAGAAGCCGGAAGGCTATGCCGAGGGCGCGACACTATTCGACGCCCCCGGCTCTTCTTCCGCCGCGCCCTCGAGCAAGGGCGGAGCGGCACAGGGCAAAGGCGCCGACAAGCAGGACAAGGCTGCGAGCCACAAGGGAACGCCGATTTCGCTCGCCGCCGCCCGCGCCGAAGCCGCGCGAAAGCTGCCGGTCGGACGCAGCAAGTACCAGACCATCCGCAACCTCGCCGAACTCAACGCCTGGATCGAGCGCGCCTACGACGCCGGCCGCTTCGCGATCGACGCCAAATCGAATTCCGACGATCCGATGCAGGCCGACATCTGCGGCATTGCGCTGGCGCTGGCGCCGAACGATGCCTGTTATGTGCCGTTCACCCACCGGCAATCCGGCGACGGCGCGGGCCTGTTCGACGCCGGGCTCGCGCCCGACCAGATCAGAGCCGGCGACGCGCTGGCCACGCTGAAGCCGCTGCTGGAATCCGCAGGCGTTCTCAAGATCGGCTTCAACATCAAGTTCAACGCCGTGATGCTGGCGCAGCACGGCGTCACCTTGCGTAATACCGACGACGCACAGCTGATGTCGTACGCGCTTGACGCCGGGCGCAACTCGCATGCGTTGGGTTCGCTGGCCGAACTTTGGTTCGGTCATGCCGTGATTAGCGAAAGCGAGCTGATCGGCAGCGGCAAGAACAAGCTGACCTTCGATCAGGTCGCGATCGACAAGGCGACCGCTCATTCGGCCGAAAGCGCCGACGTGATCCTGCGGCTGCATCGCGTGCTGAAGCCGCGGCTCGCCGCCGAGCACATGACGACGGTCTACGAGACCCTGGAACGGCCGCTGGTCAGCGTGCTGGCGCGGATGGAGCGGCGCGGCATCTCGATCGACCGGCAGGTGCTGTCGCGGCTGTCGGGCGAGTTCGCCCAGACCGCGGCCCGTGTCGAGGCCGAGCTGCAGGAGATCGCGGGCGAGCCGATCAATGTCGGCAGCCCCAAGCAGATCGGCGACATCATCTTCGGCAAGATGGGAATAACCGGCGGCACCAAGACCAAGACCGGCGCGTGGTCGACCTCGGCGCAGATCCTCGACGAACTCGCCGAACAGGGCCATGAGTTTCCGAAGAAGATTTTGGAATGGCGGCAGGTCTCCAAGCTGAAATCGACCTATACCGACGCACTGCCGGAATATGTCCATCCGCAGACCCACCGCGTGCACACGACTTACGCGCTGGCCGCGACCACCACCGGACGGCTGTCGTCGAACGAGCCGAACCTGCAGAACATTCCGGTGCGTACCGAGGACGGCCGCAAGATCCGCCGCGCCTTTGTCGCGACGCCCGGGCACAAGCTGGTGTCGGCGGATTACTCACAGATCGAATTGCGGCTCTTGGCCGAGATCGCCGACATTCCCGTGCTGAAGCGGGCATTCCGCGACGGGCTCGACATTCACGCCATGACGGCGTCCGAAATGTTCGGCGTGCCGATCAAGGACATGCCGGGCGAAGTGCGCCGCCGGGCGAAAGCGATCAATTTCGGCATCATCTACGGCATCTCGGCATTCGGTCTTGCCAACCAGCTCGGCATCGCCCGCGAGGAAGCCTCCGCCTACATCAAGAAATATTTCGAGCGCTTTCCGGGCATCCGCGCCTACATGGACGAGACGCGGGATTTCTGCCGCACCAACGGCTATGTCACGACGCTGTTCGGGCGGAAGTGCCATTATCCCGACATTAAGGCCTCCAACGCCTCGGTCCGCTCCTTCAACGAGCGCGCGGCGATCAACGCGCGCCTGCAGGGCACCGCCGCCGACATCATCCGCCGCGCCATGGTCCGGATGGAGGACGCGCTGGCCGAGAAGAAGCTCTCGGCGCAGATGCTTCTGCAGGTTCACGACGAACTGATCTTCGAAGTGCCTGACGACGAAGTGGCGGCGACGTTGCCGGTGGTGCAGCACGTGATGCAGGACGCGCCGTTCCCGGCGGTGGTGCTGTCGGTGCCGTTACAGGTCGATGCACGGGCCGCGAATAATTGGGACGAGGCGCATTAACGCGCACTGTCATCGCCTGGGCGATGACAGCTGTGGGTGGGGACCGAGAATTTCAATCCAGCTTGGCTTCCATGCCGCGCTTGGTCGCCGGGCGGGCCGTCAGCGCGTTGTACCAGCGCTCGACGTTCGGAAAATCCTTCAGTTCCACCTTGTGGCGCGGGTGGCGCCAAGCCCAGCCGAGGATGGCGAAATCGGCGACCGACAAGGCGTCGGCGACGAATTCGCGCCCCTCCAGCCGACGGTCCAGCACGCCATAGAGCCGGCGCGTCTCGGCCATGTAGCGCTTCAGGCCGTAGGCGCGGTCGGTTTCGTTCTCCAGCGCGATAAAATGATGCACCTGGCCCGGCATCGGCCCAAAACCGCCCATCTGCCACATCAGCCATTCATAGACCGGGATACGCTCGGCCAGCGGCTTGGGCAGGAACTTGCCGGTCTTCTCGCCAAGATAGAGCAGGATCGCGCCGGATTCGAAGATGCTGACCGGCTTGCCGCCGGGGCCGTCGGGATCGACGATCGCGGGGATCTTGTTGTTCGGGCTGAGCTTGAGGAAACCGGGCGCCATCTGCTCGCCCTTGCTGATGTTCACCGGGATCACCTTGTAGGGCAGCCCCATTTCCTCCAGCGCAACCGAGATCTTGCGGCCGTTCGGCGTGTTCCAGGTGTGTAGTTCGATCGTCATTTACGGTTTTCCCCCAAGAGCAGCTCTGGCCGAAGCTTTGGCCTTCCCGTAGCGCGGAACCGACGAGCCTTACAACCGCCCTTTTACGAATGTCGTCCCTGCGTTCGCCGAGGCCGCGGGACACCGTGCCCTGTTGACGGCACGAGATCAGCGCTGGAATGTGCCCGGCAGCGCCGATAGATTGCGCCCCGCCTGAAACCCCTTAGGAAAACCGCCTTGTCCAAATCCGCCTCCCGCGCCCGCCTCGCCGAGATCATCCGCAAGCGTTCGTTCGGCCGCGGCGAGATCACGCTGGCCTCGGGCCGCAAGAGCGACTTCTACTTCAACCTCAAGCCGACCATGCTCGACCCCGAGGGCGCCGCGCTGCTGGCCGAACTGACCTATGAGGCGCTGAAGGACGACAACCTCGACTTCGTCGGCGGACTGGAGATGGGCGCCGTTCCGCTGGCGGGCGCGATTGCGCAACTCTCCTGGATCAAGGGGCATCCGATCGCCGCGTTCTTCGTGCGCAAGAAGCCGAAGGAGCACGGCGCCCGCCTCGCGGTGGAGGGCTTGGCCAAGGGCGAGACCCTGCAGGGCAAGCGCATCGTCATCGTCGAGGACGTCACCACGACCGGCGGCTCGGCGCTGAAAGCGGTCGAGGCCGTGCGCGACGCCGGCGGCGAGATCGTGCTCGTGCTCACCATGGTCGACCGCGAGGAAGGCGCGACCGAAACCTTTGCCGAGGCCGGGCTGGAGTTTCGTTCGCTCTACAAGGCGGGAGAGTTTTTGAAGGGGTGAGGCCCGCGCTCTCCGCACACACCGCCGTCATGCACAGGCTTGATGTGGCGAGAGCGCGGCTGTTTCGCTCCACATTTCTTTCCACCCCTCCGACCTCCGAACACCACTCATTTACCATCCCCCGTTAAGGTTACCCGAACTGAAGCCTATCGCGCTTCAGCGCGTTGGTTGCGTTGGGTGGAGTTGGCGTTGCGTACAGAGTTGGCTTTTTCGCGCGTGCGGCGCCGCACGACGTTTGTGGCCGCCGCGACCCTTGCGGGCTCGCTTGTGCTTGTGCCCGGCAGCGTCTCCGCCGAAGGCCTGTTCGATTTCCTGTTCGGCGGCATTCAGAAACAGCAGACGCGGCAAGCTCCCGCGCAGGCGAACTTCTTCGCTGATCCGTTCGGCACCAATCAACCGGCCCATCCTGCGCCGGCGCCGCGCGTCGCGGGCTCCGGACCTGCCTTCTGCGTGCGAAGCTGCGACGGCAAGTATTTTCCGCTGACCATGCGCGGCAACGCCTCGCCGGTTCAGACCTGCCAGGCGTTCTGCCCGGCGAGCGTCACCAAGGTGTTTTACGGCAGCAACATCGACGGCGCGACCGCGGGCAATGGCGAGCGCTATGCCGACAGCGAAAACGCCTATGCCTATCGCAAGGCGCTACGCGCCGATTGCACCTGCAACGGCCGAAGCCCCTCCGGGCTGGCGCCGGTCGATCTCACGCTCGACACCTCGCTGCGCTCCGGCGACGTCGTCGCCACCACCGACGGCCTGGTGGCCTATACCGGCGTTCGCTTAGGGACCGACCAGACCGCGGAATTCACCCCCGTCGCCTCCTATCCCGGCCTCACCGCAGATGTCCGCGCCCGGCTCGGCGAAATGAAGGTTGCGCCGGTCAGCGCAGAGATGGTCGCGACCAGCGCGCCGCTTCCCGAGGCAAGCCGCGACGTCGAGTTGCCGACCGCCTCGATACCGAAGGCGGGTGCGCCGAAGCCGGCGAAACGGGCGGAAGTGAATTAGAGGGATTCGCCGTTAGCCGAAGCACTGACGATCTCGTGTCCCGGACGCGGTACTTTTCCCCGACACACCGTAGGCCCCAAACACAAAATTGCGAAAACAACCCCATGCAAAGTACAATGGGCCCGGGCTCGCAGCATTCAAGCCGCTGACCCCAGCGCTTACCGCCCGACGATGACGCCGATCACGTTCGGCGCCGACAGGTATTTTTCCTCGATCGCCGCACGCGCCGCGGCGCGGTTTTCCGGCGTCAGCAGGCCGCGCTTCTCGGCCAGAATCATCCAGCAATAGCCCCACCAGTCGGTCAGCATGCCCTGATCGTCGACGAGGTCGTAGCCCTGTTCGGCGGCAAAGATTCGCGCCTGCGCTTCGTCCAGCGCATCGAGAAAGGCGTGGTCCTCGACCGAAAACAATTCGTCGCTGAAATCGTCCGTGGTGTAGCCCCACACCGACATGCAGACCGCGTTGAACTCGCGGTCGATGGCGTCGTCGTCGACGAGCTGGCGGCGCGAGGCCTGGTGCAGGCGCGACAGCGAGCGCGCGAAATCGGCAATGCGCGTGAGCGCGAACTGATCGAAGGCGATGGTGGACATATAGTCCTCACAAACTCTGATGGGCCATAGATGTTGTGTCGGCGCAGCGCCGAATCACAATGATATATCAAACACTTGCTAAAGTGTTCTTAATTTGTTCTGGTCGTATCTCAAAATGTCAGCTATCAAAGGTTGTTTTTCGGCGATTGGCCGCCAAGAATCGAAATCAATGGGCGGGACGCAAGCCACCCAGATCCGGTCGCTGTTGCTGGAGGCGGCCGATGCGATCGATCGCGCCAATGCGATCGTATCCACCCTCGACAGCGGCGACCGGGTCCTGCTTGCCTTGCCTCTCGACGAGATATCGTCCGCCTTGCACTTCGAGCTGCTGCAGAAGCTCTATCTCCGCTACCCCGGGCTTGCCGAGGAGGGCGAAGGCTGGAACGGCACCATGGTGTGAACCGTCAGGAGCTCAATCCTCACATCGCCGACAACAGCTTGTCGCCGCAATAATTGGCGTAGAACTTTCCGCCGCACTGCCGCTTGATCGCCGCACAGCGCGCGGCCGGTGAAGCGCCTTGCGCGACGCTGAAGGAACAACTCAGGCCGTCGGCGCTCTTGCCCGCCTTGCCGGCGGCAAAGGCGGCGCTGGTCGCACTGATGCAGACAACCAGCAACGCAGCGGCGGCGATCTCGATCGTCAATCTCATGGCAAGCCTCCCGTTCTGGCGGCACGCGTTTCCCCGGCGCGCACTGGCGCCCGGTTACTAAACCCCGGCGATCCCACAGGCTTTCGCAGTGCAATTATATCACCAAAAGCCGGCCGCCGGCGCCGCGAAATCGGCCCGGTCCTTGCATAAAATCACGCCAGCGCAGTGCACAAGATAGTCAGGCGTTTCGATTGCCGGGCAAGGCGCGTATCTTTGTTATGAGTCTCAATCGCAGGGATCGACGTGTTGCAGGAACAAATCCCAGGAAACTATCCGGACAACTATCCGGCGCCGGGCCAGCCGATTGACGAGCTGGCGCTGGTCGAGATCAAGGGTGCGATCCTCGCCAAGCTCCGGCTTGCGATCGGCAAGGACGCCGGCATGGCGACAAGGCGGGACTGGTACAAGGCCGCGGCGCTGGCGCTGCGCGACCGCATCGTGCACCGCTGGCTGACCGCCGAAAAAGAAAGCTACGATGCCGGCAGCAAGCGGGTCTATTACCTCTCGCTCGAATTCCTGATCGGCCGCCTGTTCACCGACGCGCTGAACAATATGGGCCTGCTGCCGGTGTTCGAGGCGGCGCTCGGCGATCTCGGCGTCGGCCTCTCCGATTTGCGCAAATGCGAGCCGGATGCGGCGCTCGGCAATGGCGGCCTCGGACGGCTCGCGGCGTGCTTCATGGAGAGCATGGCGACGCTGGCCATTCCCGCCATCGGCTATGGTATCCGCTACGATTTCGGCCTGTTCCGCCAGATCATTTCGCAGGGCTGGCAGCAGGAATATCCGGACGAATGGCTGAGCTTCGGCAACCCCTGGGAATTCCAGCGCGCGGAGGTGGTCTACCACATTCATTTCGGCGGCTTTGTCGACCATGTCGACGACCGCGGCCGCGACCGCGCGACGTGGCGGCCGGCGGAAACCGTGCAGGCCGTCGCCTACGACACGCCGATCGTCGGCTGGCGCGGCCAGCACGTCAATGCGCTGCGGCTGTGGTCGGCGCGCTCGCCCGATCCGCTGCGACTCGACGTGTTCAACACCGGCGATTACCTCGGCGCGGTCGCCGAGGAGGCGCGCGCGGAATCGATCTGCAAATTCCTCTACCCGAACGACGAAAGCCCCGCGGGGCGCGAACTGCGGCTGCGGCAGGAATATTTCTTCGTCTCGGCTTCGCTGCAGGACCTGATCAAGCGGCACCTCGCTTCCGACGGGCAGTTGCGCAACCTCCCCTCCAAGGTCGCGGTGCAGCTCAACGACACCCATCCGAGTCTTGCCGTCACCGAGCTGATGCGGATCCTGGTCGACCTGCACAATTTCCGCTGGGACGAAGCGTGGAAGATCACGGTGGCGACGCTGTCCTACACCAACCACACGCTGCTGCCGGAAGCGCTGGAGACCTGGCCGGTCGAATTGTTCGAGCGGCTGTTGCCGCGGCATCTCGAAATCATCTACCGGATCAATACCGCGCATCTCGCGCTGGCGGATCAGCGCTGCCCGGGCGATATCGATTTCCGCGCCTCGGTGTCGCTGATCGACGAGAAGTCCGGCCGGCGGGTGCGGATGGGGCAGCTCGCTTTCGTCGGCTCGCACCGCATCAATGGCGTCTCGGCGATGCATTCCGACCTGATGAAGGAGACCGTGTTCCACGATCTCAACCATCTCTATCCCGGCCGCATCACCAACAAGACCAACGGCATCACCTTCCGCCGCTGGCTGATGCTTGCCAACCCGAAGCTGACCGGCCTGATGCGCGAGGTCTGCGGCGAGGCCGTACTCGACGATTTCTCCCTGTTCGAACGCCTCGAGGCCCGCGCCGGCGACAACGCGTTCCAGCAGCGTTTTCGCGAGGTCAAGCATCACAACAAGCTGGCACTGGCGCGGCTGATCGGCGAACGCCTCAGCATCAAGGTCGATCCGTCGGCGCTGTTCGATATCCAGATCAAGCGCATTCACGAATACAAGCGGCAATTGCTCAACGTCGTCGAGACCGTCGCGCTGTATCAGGCAATCAAGGACGAGCCGCAGCGCGACTGGGTGCCGCGGGTGAAAATCTTCGCCGGCAAGGCGGCGGCGAGCTATCGCTACGCCAAGCTGATCATCAAGCTGATCAACGATGTCGCCGAAGCCGTCAACAACGACCCTGATATCGCAGGAAGGCTCAAGGTCGTCTTCCTCGCCGACTACAATGTCAGCCTCGCCGAGGTGATCATTCCGGCCGCCGATCTGTCCGAGCAGATTTCGACTGCGGGCATGGAGGCCTCCGGTACCGGCAACATGAAGCTGGCGCTCAACGGCGCGCTCACCATCGGCACGCTCGACGGCGCCAATATCGAAATCCGCGACCATGTCGGCGCGGAGAACATCGCGATCTTCGGCATGGAGGCCGGCGACGTCATGGTCCGCCGCAAGCAGGGCCTGGATGCGACCGATGTCATCAGCCGCTCGCCGCGGCTGGGGCGCGCGATTACCGCGATCGAGAGCGGCGCGTTCTCGCCCGACGATCCCGCCCGCTTTGCTTCCATCGGCCACGCGCTGCGCTATCTCGACCACTACATGGTCTCGGCCGATTTCGATTCCTACTACGCGGCGCAGCGCGGCATCGATGCCCGCTGGCAGGTGGTGCCGGCCTGGACCCGCGCGTCCATCCTCAACGTCGCGCGGATGCCGTGGTTCTCCTCCGACCGCACCATCCGGGAGTATGCCGAGGATATCTGGCACGTGCCGGTGCGCGCCGCCGCGCCGGTGGCGGCAGCGGGCGCCCAGCGCGGGGCGACGCGTTAATCCCGGGACGCGGGAATGTATTACCTCTTGCGTCATTGAATTCGCGGCATCGGCAATGTTACTCCATGTACACAGCGCAATGGCCGGAGATGGACGTGCCGATCGGCGAATATGTCAGCCCAGATGGGCAACTGAAATTCCTGGTCACCTGCCCCGATGGTGATTGGACGATCGGCTTCGACGGATTCCCCTGGCATACGCATGGAAGCATTCTCGCTGATTTGTCGGGGCAGGATGAGGTTCCTGCCGTCGAACGCTTCCTGGCTGATTTGATCGGCAACGTTAGTGTGATTGCTTTGACGCGGATTTCAGGCGAACTGACAAGCGTCTGGGTCACGGACGATCCTGAGGGCGCCCTCCGGGATTGCGGAAAATACGGCCAGGCCGAAGAGACAATTGAATTTCGGCTTTGGGACGGGACGCCAATAAAGATTTGATGGATCATTATGCTGACAAAAGCCCCGCATCTTTTCGACGACGCCACACGGATCACCGCCGGCGATAGTTGCTGGCAGGGCAAGACCAGCCCGGATTACTGGGCCTTTGTCGGGCCGTTCGGCGGCTGCACGGCAGCGACCATCCTGCGCGCGCTGATCGACCATCCGCAGCGGGCGGGCGATCCGCTGTCGCTGACCGTGAATTTCTGCGCGCCGGTCGCCGAAGGCGCCTTCGATCTCGACGTCCGCCTGGTCAAGGCCAACCGATCGAGCCAGCATTGGTGCGTGGAGATGACGCAGGGCGGCGGCGACGTCGCCACGCTGGCGACCGCCGTGTTCGCCGAGCGCCGCTCGTCCTGGTCGCACCAGCAGGTGGCCTTTCCCCGTGCTGCGCCGTTCGAACAGGCGCGCCGATTTCCGAACACGGCGATGACATGGACACACCAGTATGATTTCCGCTTTGTCGAGGGTGAGCCGAGCTTCTACGGCTCGCCGGCGGCCTCGCCGCTCGACGCATACTCCAAGCAGTGGATCGGCGACCACGTGCCGCGCAGGATCGACATGCTGTCGCTGATGTCGATGTCGGATGCGTTCTTCGGCCGGGTGTTCCTGGCGCGCCGGGAACTGATCCCATTCGGCACGGTCTCGATCACGACGTATTTTCATACGGCGTCGGACGAACTCGCGGCCGAGGACATCACCCATCTGCTGGCGGTGGCAGATGCCAGAATTTTCCACAGGAGTTACGGCGATCAGCACGGCGAATTGTGGTCGCCTTCGGGACGCCTGCTCGCAACGACGACGCAAATCGCCTATTTCAAGGCGTAGTGGTGTAGGGTGGACAAAGGCGCGTTTGCGCCGTGCCCACCATCTATCCGGCTGGTGATCTTGATCCGTGGGCACGCTACGCTTTGCCCACCCTTCGATTCTTCGGAAGGCCCCGCCTCATGTCCGACGGCAACGCTGCCCGTATCGCCCTGCTCGGGATCCCCATCGAGATCGGGGCCTCGCAACTCGGAACCTTGATGGGACCGGACGCGCTGCGCACCGCGGGCATCGGCCGCATCCTCGATCAGCTCGGCTTTGCCGTCGAGGACCACGGCAACATGGCCAGGCCGAGCGTTACTTCCGCCGAGGGCCCGCCGCCGGCGAACGCCAAATATTACGACACGATCAAGGGCTGGATCCGCGAGCTCAGCGAGCGTTCCTATTCGCTCGCGAGTTCCGGAGCGGTTCCGATCTTCATGGGCGGCGATCATTCGCTGTCGATGGGATCGGTGAACGGCGTTGCGCGCTACTGGCAGGAGCAGGGCCGGCCGCTGTTCGTGCTGTGGCTCGACGCCCATGCCGACTACAACACGCCGCTGACGACGGAAACCGGCAACATGCACGGCATGTCGGCGGCCTTTCTGTGCGGCGAAGGCGGCCTCGACGGGCTACTCGGCAACCATCTCCGCGCCTCGATCGGCCCTGACCAGCTCGATCTGTTCGGCATCCGCTCGATCGATCCGCTGGAGAAAAAGCTGGTGTTCGAACGCCGCGTCGCGATCGCCGACATGCGCGCCATCGACGAATTCGGCGTCGGCGTATTGATACGAAAGATCATCGAGCGTGTGCGGGCGCGGAATGGCGTGCTGCATGTCAGTTTCGATGTCGATTTTCTCGATCCCACCGTCGCGCCCGGCGTCGGCACCACGGTGCCGGGCGGCGCGACCTATCGCGAGGCGCATCTCATCATGGAACTGCTGCACGACTCGGATCTGGTGCGGTCGGTCGATATCGTCGAGCTCAACCCGTTTCTCGACGAACGCGGCCGCACGGCGCGCGTTGCCGTCGAACTGGTCAGCAGCCTGTTCGGCCTGCAGATCACCGATCGGCGGACGCCCAGCAACGCGATGTTGCCGGGCAAGAGCTAGATCGGGACGCGCGGAGATCCGCGAGGTGACGTGAGACCTGGCCTTACGAGACGATCGCAGTCTCGGCGCCGGCTCGGGCGCGAACCGGCAACAGCAGATAATGCACGCCGTTGCTCTCCGCCTTGGGAAACCGGCCGGCGCGGATATTCACCTGGATGGAGGGGAGCAGCAGCGTCGGCGCAGACAACGTCGCGTCGCGCGCCTGCCGCATGGCAACGAACGCCGCTTCGGTGACGCCGCCGCGAAGATGGACGTTTTTCTCACGCTCCTCGCGCACCGTGGTCTCCCAGGCATAGTCGTCGCGGCCGGGCGCCTTGTAGTCGTGGCACATGAACAGCCTCGTTTCGTCGGGCAGCCGCAACAGCCGCTGGATCGAACGATAGAGCTGGTGCGCGTCGCCGCCCGGGAAATCGGCGCGCGCGGTGCCGTAATCGGGCATGAACAGCGTGTCGCCGACGAACACGGCATCGCCGATCTTGTATGACAGGTCCGCCGGCGTGTGGCCTGGCGTGTGCAGGATCTCGACGACGAGTTCGCCGATGCCAAATGTCTCGCCGTCGGTGAACAGGCGGTCAAAATCGCTCCCATCCGTCCGCAGGTCTTGTGCATTGAACACGGGCCGGAAGATCCGCTGCACATCCTTGATGTGCTCGCCGATACCGATGCGCGCGCCGGTTTTCGACTTGATATAGGGCGCCCCCGACAAATGATCGGCGTGGGCATGGGTTTCCAGCACCCACTCGATGGTCAGCTTTTCTTCGTTGGCCGCGGCCAGAATGGCTTCGACCGAACGGACGTCGACGGTGCCGTCGCGCGGATCGAAATCGAGCACGGGATCGATCACCGCCGCGCGGCGGGTCACCGGATCGGCGACCAGATAGCTGATGGTGTTGGTGGGCTGATCGAAGAAGGCCCTGATCTGCGGAGCTGGGCGGGAGGTCGTCATGTCGTATCCCTATCCATTGGTTTGCTGAGACGGCACCTGATCATCGCGAAGGGCGATGTAGATCGCGGGGATCACCAGCACGGTAAGCAAGGTCGACGAGGCGAGCCCAAACAGCAGAGAGATCGCAAGACCCTGAAAGATCGGGTCGGGCAAGATCGTGGCGGCGCCGATCATCGCGGCGAGCGCCGTCAGAATGATCGGCTTGAAGCGCACCGCGCCTGCTTCGAGCAGTCGTTCGCGCAGGCTGCTGCCGCCGGCGCCATGGCGGATGAAGTCCACCAGCAGGATCGAATTGCGCACAATGATGCCGGCGAGCGCGATGAAACCGATCATGGAAGTCGCGGTAAACGGCGCGGCAAACAACCAGTGCCCGACCAGGATGCCGATCAAGGTCAGCGGGATTGGCGTCAGGATGACCAGCGGCAGCTTGAAACTGCCGAACTGCGCAACGACCAGAATGTAGATGCCGACGATCGCGATAGCGAATGCCGCACCCATGTCACGGAACGTGACATAGGTGATTTCCCACTCGCCGTCCCACAGCAGGGTCGGCTTCGTTTCGTCCGCTGGCTGGCCATGAAGGCCCACGGCCGGCTTCGGCAGGTTGCCCCACTGGTGCGCGTCGATCCGGCGAGCGACTTCCAGCATGCCGTAGATCGGTGCCTCATAGCTCCCGGCAAGCTCGGCCATCACCATATCGGCAAAGCGGCCGTCACGGCGAAAGATCACCGGGGAGCCGGCTTCCGTCGATGCGCGCACCACCTCGCCGAGTTCGACCACGGTCTTGGAGCCCGGCAGGACGTTGGCAGGAACCGGCGTTGATGCGAGCGCCTGCGTCCAGGAGAGATCGCTCTTCGGCAGCCGTACCGTGATGGCGATCGGATTGCGCTCCTCGCCCCGGTGCGAATAGCCGACGGTCAACCCACCGAACAGCATCTCGATCGTGTCGTAGACGTCCTTCTGTTCGACCCCGAAGAATTCCAGGCGATCCTGGTCGATCGACAGCCGCAGCCGCGGCCGCGGCTGGCCGACCGAATCGTCGACATCGACGATGAAGGGCACAGAGGCAAATATCTTCTTTGTTTCGTTCATCACCGCGCGGCGGGTCGCTGAATCCGGGCCGTAGATTTCGGCAAGCAGCGTTGCCATGACGGGAGGACCGGGCGGCACCTCCACCACCTTGATGGACGTTCCCTCCGGCGCGACAAGGGATTTCAATTTCTCGCGCAATTCAAGCGCGATGACGTGGCTGGCGCGGGAGCGATCGCCGCGGGCGGTGAGATTGACCTGCAGCTCGCCAAGCTCAGGCGCAGCGCGCAGATAATAGTGCCGCACCAGGCCGTTGAAGTTGAACGGTGCGGCGGTGCCGGCATAGACCTGCACCGACGTCACCTCCGGCAATTGCCGCGCAATGTCGCTTGCGGCCAGCAGCACCCGCTCGGTGTCCTCGAGGCTCGCACCTTCCGGCAGATCGGCGACGACCGCGATCTCCGACTTGTTGTCGAACGGCAGCAGCTTCACCGTCACGCTCCTGGTATAGAACAGCCCCATCACCAGCAGCGTCGCGACGCCGACGGAAATCAGGAACGTCCAGGACGAGCGGCGCGTACGAATGACCGGCGCGGCAACCTTCCGATAGAGCCGGCCGAGCCAGCCTTCGCCATGCGCCGCCTCGTGTTGCGGCGCATCGCCCTCGCGATGCAACTTCAGCATCAGCCATGGAGCGATCACCATCGCGACGAAGAACGAGAACAGCATGGCCGCGGACGCGTTCGCCGGAATCGGCGCCATGTAGGGCCCCATCAGGCCGGATACGAACAGCATCGGCAGCAATGCAGCGACGACGGTCAGTGTCGCCAGAATCGTCGGATTGCCGACCTCGGCGACAGCCTCGATCGCGGCCTGCAGCCGCGGGCGGCCATCCCGCATCGCCCAGTGCCGCGCGATGTTCTCCACCACCACGATCGCATCGTCGACCAGAATGCCGATCGAGAAGATCAACGCGAACAGGCTGACGCGGTTGATGGTGTAGCCCATGAGGTTGGCGGCAAACAGCGTCAGCAGGATCGTGGTCGGAATCACCACCAGTGTCACCACGGCTTCGCGCCAGCCGATCGCGAACGCGATCAGAACCACGATGGAGACGGTGGCGAGGCCGAGATGGAACAGGAGCTCGTTGGCCTTCTCGTTGGCGGTCTCGCCATAGTCGCGCGTGACGATTGCGGCGACATCCGCCGGGATCAGCCGACCCTCGAGCGCCGCGATCCGCGTGCGCAATTCATGCGCCACGACGACCGCGTTTGCGCCGGCGCGTTTGGCAATCGCGACGCTGATGGCAGGCGCCGTTGTCCATGTGCCCTTCTCGTGCTCCGACACGTTCCAGACCCGGTGCTCGGCCGGCGACGGTCCAAGGACGACCTTGGCGACATCGCGCACGTATACCGGTCGATTGTCGCGGGTTGTCACCAGCAGCAATCCGATGTCAGGTACGCCAGACAGCGTCTGCCCCGCGGCGACATTGCGCGTCTGTCCGGCGTCGCGGACCCGGCCGGCCTGGAACGAACGGTTGGCATCGCGCACCTTGGCCAGCAACTGCTGCAGCGTGACGCCGTAGAGCGAAAGCTTTTCGGGATCGGGCTCGACGCGGATCTGCTGGGCGTCGCCACCCGCGATGTAGGTCAAGCCGACATTGTCGACCTTGTTCAGCTCGGAGCGCAGTTTCTCAGCGAGTTCGTAGAGATCCTTCTCCGAGTAGCGCTCGGCAGCCACCGGTTTCGGCGACAGCGTCACCACCATGATCGCGACATCGTTGATGCCGCGCCCGACGATCAGCGGCTCCGGGATACCGACGGGGATTCGATCGATATTGGCGCGGATCTTCTCGTGGACGCGCAGGATGGCTTCATCGGCCTTGGTACCGACGAGAAAGCGCGCCGTCACCATGACGCGGTCGTCCTGGGTCTGGCTGTAGGTATGCTCGACGCCGTCGATCGCCTTGACGACCGTCTCCAGCGGCTTGGTCACCAGTTCGACCGCGTCCGGCGCCTTCAGACCGTCGGCGCGCACGGTGATGTCGACCATCGGCACGCTGATCTGCGGCTCTTCCTCGCGCGGAATGGTTATCAGCGCGACGAGCCCCGCCGCGAGCGCTGCCAGCAGAAACAGCGGCGTCAGTGGCGAGCGGATCGTCGCCTTGGTCAGCCGACCGGAGAGTCCGAGGCTCACGGCCGCACCAACCGATCAGATGCGCGCAATCCGGACAGTATCTCGACCCCGTCTGGCATGTCCTGGTTCGGCGCGGGCCGGCCGCGCTGTACCGGAACGTCGGTTTCGACGTTGGCGCCGTTGCGGATCCTGACATAGTCGATACCGAAGCGGGTTGTGATGAAACGCGCCGGTATGACGAAGGCGGCGCGGTCGCCGGCTGCGATCCAGACCCTGATGCGCTCATTGACGAAGTAGTCGCCGAGCCCCTCGACGGTGGCGTCGGCAACAACCCGCCCGTCCTCGATCTGCGGATAGACCAGGCTGATCTTGCCGAAACGCGGCGCGGCCGTTCCCAGATCGTCCCCGTCGATGCGGACTGGATCGCCTGCCTTCAACAGACGGGCATGCCGTTCCGGCACCCTGAGGCGCATGACGAAATTCTGCTCGGCAATCAGGGCGACGGGATCACCGGGCAACACAACTGTGCCGGCGGTCAGCGGAACCTTCAGCACGCGGCCGGCGGCCGGCGCCAGCACGTTGCCCTCGGTGAGCTGTTGCTGGATCACCGAGCGCTCCGCGGTGCGCGCCCGCATCGCATTGGTGGCGACATTGGACGCGGTGCGCGCCTCGTCCAGCCGTGTCTTTGGAGCGATTCCCTTCTGGAACAAATCTTCAGCCCGTGCCAGATCGGTTTGCGTCTGAGCGACCTGAGCTTCAAGTCCGGCGATCTGCGCGTCGAGCGACTTCATCTGCAGCGCGAGCTTGTCATCACCGACGGTGGCAATGACCTGGCCGAGGTCGACATGGTCACCCTCCTTGACCGTGATAGCGGCAACGGTGCCGCCAATCCGGCTGCGGCCCGGGACAACGCGCCGGCTTTCGACCGTCGCAAACACCGCTTTCTGGTCGGGTACCGCGGACGAGGCCACGACGAAGGCCTCTTCTGCGGCGCCCGATAGCGTCCCGCCGAAAACGAAAGCCACGCACAGGAGCGCGCCCATCGCCGGCAACGATGTCTTTCTACGCTGGAAGAACATGAAACTGCTGCTCCGAACTGTATTTCAATCATTAGGATCGCGAATGCCCGCCGCCGTTGTCGATCAATCCTTGCGGCTGCGGACTGCGGCAGACTTTTTCGGCCAACAGACCACGCTCGGCGCGCAGAACGAGCGATAGAGCACTTCGACCAGATCGCGCGCCGGCGCACTGCTGATCGAATACCAGATGGTCTGACCATCCCTGCGTGAACCGACCAGATCATCGCGGCGAAGGATTGCGAGATGCTGCGACACGGTAGAGTCCCTGATGCCGAGGAACGCGGCGAGTTCGCCGACGGAGCGCTCGCCGTCGATCAATTGGCACAGGATCAACAGCCGGTGGCGGTTCGCCAAGGCCTTGAGCAGCTCGCTGGCGGCATCGGCGGCAGACTGCATTTGCTCGGTATCTATTTTCATACTTGCGTATATACGCAATATCGAATATATAGTCAACCACGAAGCGGCCCGCTGGCCGCCTATTCCACAACAACAGGGCGCTGATCGCAGTCAAGCAATCAACCAAACGGAGGAAGTGTCATGGCGGAACTCGTCGTACTCGGTGCAGGCCTCAGCGGAACATTGATGGCTTATGAACTCGTGCCGAAGCTGAGAAAGGGCCAGGACCGGATCACCGTGATCGGCCAGGGATCGCGATACCACTTCGTGCCTTCCAACCCGTGGGTTGCGATCGGCTGGCGCGAAAAGCAGGACATCGAAGTCGATCTTGAAGACGTGATGCGGCGCAAGGGCATCCGGTACTTCCCTCAGGGCGCGCGCCGCGTCTTCCCGAACGAGAACCGGATCGAACTCGAAGACGGCAACTCGGTCGCTTACGATTATCTCGTCGTCGCTACCGGGCCGGACCTCGCCTTCGATGAAATCCCCGGACTTGGCCCGAACGGACAAACCCAATCGATTTGCCATGTCGATCACGCGACCAAGGCAAAGGAGGCATTCGAGCAATTTGCACAGTCGCCGGGACCAATCGTGGTCGGCGCGGTCCAGGGCGCATCATGCTTCGGCCCGGCCTACGAATTCGCCTTTATCCTGGATACCGAGTTGCGAAAGCGCGGCCTGCGCGACCGCGTACCGATGACCTTCGTCACGTCCGAGCCCTATATCGGTCATCTCGGCCTCGATGGCGTCGGCGATACCAAGGGTCTGCTCGAAAGCGAAATGCGTGATCGCCACATCAAGTGGATTACCAACGCGCGCGTAACCTCGGTCGAACCCGGCAAGATGTCGGTCGAGGAAGTATCGGAGGGCGGCGGCGTGGCCAAAACCCATGAACTTCCCTTCGGCTATTCGATGATGCTGCCGGCGTTCCGCGGCGTGGCCGCTGTCCGCGGCATCGAAGGCCTGACCAATCCACGTGGCTTCATCGTCATCGACAAGAAGCAGCGCAATCCGGCATTCCCAAACATCTTTGGCGTCGGTGTCGGCGTCGCGATTGCGCCGGTTGCGGCCACACCGGTCCCGACCGGCGTGCCAAAGACCGGCTTCATGATCGAGTCGATGGTGACGGCGACCGCGATCAACATCGCCGACCTGCTGCAGGGCACCGAGCCAAAAGCCGAGGCAACCTGGAACGCCGTATGCCTCGCCGATTTCGGCGACAGCGGCGTCGCCTTTATTGCCCAACCGGAGATTCCGCCGCGGAACGTCAACTGGTCCGCGAAGGGACGCTGGGTCCATTACGCGAAAGTTGCGTTCGAAAAGTTCTTCCTGCGCAAGATCAGGCTCGGTGACAGCGAACCATTCTACGAGCGGTTCGTGCTCGAACAACTCGGGATCCGGAAGATCAAGGCCGGCTAGAGCCGGCAAGAGTGAGGCGTCATGAGTTCAACGCGCAACATCGTCTGTCCGCATTGTAGTGCGGTCAATCGCGTTCCGGTGAGCAAGCCGGCGACTGAAGCCCGCTGCGGCGCCTGTCACAAGGAGCTGTTCGAAGGCCATCCAGTCGCCGTCGACGGGGCCCGCTTCGACAAGCATCGCCGCGCCAATGACATCGCGGTTCTGGTCGATGTCTGGGCCGCGTGGTGCGGCCCATGCCGCGCCATGGCGCCGATGTTCGAGCGGGCTGCTTCAGAACTCGAACCCGAGGTCCGGCTGCTCAAGCTCAATGCCGATGAGGAGCAGCGCACCAGCGCAGAGCTGGGTGTGTCCGGCATTCCGGCGCTGCTGCTGTTTCGTGGCGGCAAGCTGGTGGCGAGGACGGCCGGCGCGATGGACACCGGAAAGATCGTCGCATGGACTCGCGGTCAGCTCGCCGGGGCGGGCTGAGGTTATCAAGGAACTATCAAGCACAACCTCAACAATGGAGAAGTGAAATGAATGTCGATCGTGCTGTACTGGCTTTCGCAGGAGTCATGATACTGGCCAGCGTCCTGCTTGCCCTCTACGTCAGCCCCTATTGGCTGGCGCTGACAGCCTTTGTCGGCCTGAACATGCTACAGGCATCGATCACCGGATTTTGCCCGGCAGCGATGATCTTCAGCAAGCTCGGATTGAAGTCCGGCTGCGCGTTTTCCTGATCGCGCGGTGTCTGACGCCCGGTCTCGACGGGGCGTCCAAACCAGCCGGGCAAGCAAAAAAAGGGCGGCTCAATGAGCCGCCCTTTCGACCGCCATCAACCTCTCCAGGCCGGCAGACCCGCCACGCGCTAATGCTGGTCGAGGCTCATGATGACGTGCACGAGACAGCCGTTCACGGTGCGCCCCGGCGGATGCAAGGATGACGGCGTCGCGACGTGGAAGTCGCCGGCCTTCAGGTTGAGATCGCCGAACGACAGGTCGCCCTCGAGCACCAGCGACTGTTCGTCCGTATCGTGCGAATGCGGGTGGTAGGACGCGCCGGGCGCCATCCGGATCAACAGATATTGCCGGTTCTGCGCGCGGTCGACATGCAGCAGGCGTCCCTTGATGCCAGGACTGATCTCGAACCAGTTCGCGGTCCCTGCACGTCTGGTCACGGTGCCCGGCAGGTCGGCGCCCTCGCCCTCGATCCGGTCGAGAATTTTTTCGAGCATGCCCGTCGGCAGCGGTTCGGCCTCTTCCCCCGGCAGGCTGGAGAACATGCTCTCCCAATATTCGACCTGGGCCCGCAGCGCCTCGTCCGATTTCAATCGCTGGGCAAAGGCGCCGCTGTCCTCCTTGCCGAGCAGCCCGAGGACATACTCCGCCGCCTCGTCGGCCCCGGGCTTCACTGGCTTAGACATAGCTGCAACTTCTCAACAGCACGGTGAATCCAGGTCTTGATCGTTCCAACCGGAACGGCCGAATGTTCGGCCAGCTCCTCATAGCTCAGGCCGTAATAATAGGCCAAAAGGACGGATTGCCGGTAGTTTTGTTCCAGGAGACCGAGGCACCTTCGCAGGTCCGGCGCCAGGCCGGGATCGCGCGGCGCCTGATTTGACAGCGCCTCGACCAGGGCCGCGACGCTCGCGTCGGTCAGCGACACCGGCCCGGTCCGGCGCGCCGGCAACCGGTCCAGCGCGACACGGCGCACGACCGTCACCATCCAGTTCATCGCACCGCCTTTGGCGGGGTCGTACAGATAGGACTTTTGCCAGATCCGCAGCATCGCCTCCTGAAAGGCGTCCTCGGCGGCATTGCGATCCCGCAAGATCCGGCTGCAGATCCCGAACAGGGTTGGTCCCGCCTGCTCGTTCAGAAGGCGGAATGCCGTCCGGTCGCCTTTGGCGACAGAGCTGAGCACCTGCCCCAAATCGTCCTCGGGAAACTGTCGCATTCTGAGCGGGATGTGCCGGATATACAATCAAGGGTGGCGGTTCCTCGCGGACTATAGGGCTCAGGAAGTTACGGTTCAACGGGCCGGGGTTTCAAACGAGGTCGGTCCGCCGGGGGTCAAAAAATCATCGCCGATGCGCCGCCGCCGAAACTTTTTACGCCGGCCATCCGTATTGGCGGCATACGGCCCATCCGACGCTCGATGTCCGGGGGCGGGCCGGGGTTCCGACGACAATCGAACTGGGGATACCATGGTGAATGCGGCGCCGCAGGGCACGACCGGACAACTGGACGGCAGAACCGTCCTTCTGCAACTGCTCGCGGAAGTCGCCCGCGGCAACAAATCCGCCTTCGCAAGGCTCTACGGCCTCACCCACGCCAAGCTGCTGGGCGTCGCCCTGCGCATCCTGAGGGACCGGGCGCTGGCCGAGGATGTCTTGCAGGAGACCTATCTGAAGATCTGGCGCCACGCCGCCAGCTACGATCCGGCGATCGCCTCGCCGATGACCTGGATGGCCACCATCGTCAGGCACGGCGCCATCGATGCCGTGCGCAAGCGGCAGATCGAGGCGTACGCCAGCGACGACGAGATGTCAGCGTTGCCCTCGAACGATCCCGATCCGGTCGACGAGATGCATCTCGCGCGCCTGCGCCCGAAGGCGCTGGCGGCGTTTGCGCGGCTGCCCGAAGACAAGCGCCGCCTGATCATGCTGGCCTATCTCAGGGACCGCAGCCGCCAGGACCTGTCGATACGGCTGGGCGTTCCCGCCAACACCGTCAAGACGCATCTGCGGCGGGCGCTGCTGGAACTGCGCGCCACGATGTTTGCCTCCATCGAGGCGAGGACGCACAGCGCAGCGTAAAACGAAAAGAGCGGCCTCTCGGCCGCCCTCGTCGTTCTCGAATGGTGCGTAGCTTGACCGGGGCGATTACTCCGCCGCGAGCTTGAGGTCCGGCGCAGCGGCGCGGACTTCGGCGTCGACCTGGGCTTCGAACTTGGCAAAGTTCTTCTGGAACATGCCGACCAGGCTACGGGCGGTCTTGTCGAACTCGGCCTTGTCCTTCCAGGTGTTGACGGGATCGAGGATCTCGCTCGGCACGCCCGGCAGCGCGGTCGGAACCGCGAAGCCGAAATACTTGTCGGTGCGGAACTCGACATTGCGCAGGCTGCCGTCGAGCGCAGCGGTGAGCAGTGCGCGGGTGACCTTGATCGGCATCCGGCTGCCAGTGCCGTACTTGCCGCCGGTCCAGCCGGTGTTGACCAGCCAGCAATCGACATTGTGCTTGGCGATCAGCTCGCGCAGCATGTTGCCGTAGACGGAAGGATCGAGCGGCAGGAACGGCGAACCGAAGCAGGTGGAGAATTCCGGCTGCGGCTCCTTGCCGAGACCGCGCTCGGTGCCGGCGACCTTGGCGGTGTAGCCGGACAGGAAGTGATACATCGCCTGCGCCGGCGTCAATTTTGCAATTGGCGGCAGGACGCCGAAGGCGTCGGCGGCCAGCATCACCACGTTCTTCGGCTGCGGTGCGCGGCCGGTCCGCGATGCGTTGGGAATGAAATCGAGGGGATAGGCCGAACGCGTGTTCTCGGTCTTGGAACCATCGTCGAAATCGACCTCGCGGGTGTCTTCGTCGAGCACGCAGTTCTCGAGCACCGCGCCGAAGCGCTTGCTCGCGGCATAGATCTGGGGCTCTGCCTCCTTCGACAGCTTGATGCACTTGGCATAGCAGCCGCCTTCGAAATTGAAGACGCCGTCGTTACCCCAGCCATGCTCGTCATCGCCGATCAGCGTACGGTTGGGATCCGCCGAGAGCGTGGTTTTGCCGGTGCCGGACAGGCCGAAGAAGACTGCGGTGTCGCCCTTGGGTCCGACATTGGCCGAGCAATGCATCGGCATCACGCCCTTGGCAGGCAGGTAGTAGTTCAGCGTGGTGAAGACCGATTTCTTCATCTCGCCGGCATAATAAGACCCGCCGATCAGGACGATCTTGCGGGCGAAATCGATCGCGACGACGTTCTCCGAGCGCACGCCGTGACGTTTGGGATCGGCGCGAAAGCTCGGCAGGGAGATGATGGTCAGCTCGGGCACGAAGTCGCGGAGCGCCGAAGTCTCTGGGCGGATCAGCAGCGTGCGGATGAACAGCGAGTGCCAGGCGAGTTCGGTGAAGACACGGGTCTTGATCTGGAAGGTCGGATCGGCGCCGCCGTAGAGGTCCTGCGCGTAGAGTGTCATGCCTTCGGCATGCTTGAGGAAGTCGGCGTAGAGCGCAGCGAACTGGTCCGAGGTGATCGACTGGTTGCCGGCCCACCACATGTTCTTGTCGGTGGTCGCGTCCCGAACCGTGAACTTGTCCTTCGGACTGCGGCCGGTGAACTCGCCGGTGTCCGCACACAGCGCGCCGTCGGCCGACAACACGGCCTCCCCCGCCGCGAGTGAATATTGATAGAGCTGCGGCGCACCGAGATTCCAGTGTACCGTCTTGAGATTTTTTAAGCCGAATTTGTCGGCGCCGAAGGCACCGTTGCGTAGACCCGTCTCTTGCACGAAGAATCCTCCTCGAACCCGCGTTACTCGATCGCGCGCATGTCGCTTGACGCGCTCTGTCGCGGTGACCTCTGAATATAGCCTTCCGGCCTCGGTCCGGCGACCTAATACTGATGAACGCCGCGCTTGCCAAGCCGATCCACACGATTTGGTTTATTCGATCGAGGGCGGGGATCTGGATCAATCGCTTGCTGCGGCGCTTTTCGTTATTTTGCCGTCGTGGTTGCGCGACCATCCGTCGCTGCCTCGCGCTCGATCGAAAATTGCTGCGTCGCACAATCAAAAATTTTCAACGCGCGGCGCCCTCTCCGATCAGCGCAAACGGCCCCCAGAACGCCGGATAGGCGTTGCGGGGCGAGGAGGCATCGTTGAGATAGGCCAGCATCGCCTGACGCAGCGCCTCGGCGCGGCCGAGCCTGGGATCGGCCTTCAGGCGATCGAAGGTCGAAATCGACAGCCGCGTGGCGGCCTCCGAATTGACCGCCCAATGCGAGACCAGCAGCGCCCGCGCACCGGCATAGAAGAACGATCGCGCAAGCCCCGAGAGCGCTTCGGCGCCGGGCTTGTCGCCGGCAATCGTGTTGCAGGCCGACAGCACCACCCAATCGGCGTTGAGCTTGAGCTGCGCGACTTCGCTCGCGGTGAGCAGCCCGTCATCGAACTCCGACGGCTGTTTTGGAATGCTCAGCACCAGCGACGGTTCGGCAAGCCCTTTCACGTCACCGGCGACGAGACCGTGGGTCGCGAAATAGACAATGCCGTAATCGGCGAGCGGCGTGCGCTTGAGCGTGGTTTCGCTGGCGTCCTCGCCGAGGTGAATATCGGCAGCCGCGACGCCGAGGTTCTTGGCAATCGCGTTGAGTTCGTCGGCGGTGTCGGGCAATTGCGGGAGCGCGTCCGCCAGCCGCGTGCGATCGACGCCGGCGCCCTGCCAGAAATCCGTGTAGGCGCCGGTCGCAAGGTTGCGGGCGGCGGTCCTGGTGGAACGGTTGCCATAGGCGGGCTTCACGGCGGGATTGAAAATGGGATCGCCAAAGCCCGTCATCGGCTTTGTGCTTTGCTCCTTGCGGGCAAACACCCGCAGCGCTTTCAGGCTCGCGGCCGACGGCAGGATCGACACCGCCTGACGCTTCAACAGCCAGGCCGCATCGCGGTAGCCCTCGAACTTTTCCGGGATAGCCGCCGCCGGCTTCTCGGTCACCAGCAGATGGAACGGCAGCGCCGTCAGGGCGCCCGATGCCACGACCAGAAGTGACGGCTTGTCCTTGATCAACGCATCTACCGGCGCAAGCAGCATCTCATGCAGTTCGTGGGCGAGCGCCAGATCGAACAGGGCGGATTTTCCAGAAGCATCGCTCGCCTTGCCGAGATCCAGTCCACGGCGGAACGCAGTGATCTTCTGCGACAATATTTCCGCGCCACGCGGGATCGGCTTCCAGTCAAAGCTCTCGCGGGTGATCGCAATGACGTAGCTTTCCACCTCGGTGACCGCAATCAGCACCATCGCCTCGTCCCCCGACAACAGCGGCTGAATCTCCTTCACCGTTAACGGCAACGGATTCGACAGGGCGGCGTAGTCGGGAAATTCCGCGGACAAGATCTTTTGCAATGACGCCCGCTCGGTCGCGATAGCGGCAAGCCGGGCACGGGCGCGCTGCTCGGCGGCCGCGTCGCGCTTCGAGCGCTCCTTCGACACGGCCGCCACGATCGACTTGTCCAGCGCTTCCGCCTCGGTGGCGAGATCCTGATCGCGGCGCACCAGTTCTGCGAGGCGATCACTCCCCGCGGCCAGCCGCACCGCCAGCTTGTTCACGGCGGAGGCAACCGAGGACTGGGTGCCGCGCTGGATCACGTTGAGCATATCGTTCACCGCTTTTTCGCGCGGCATCAATTGCTGGCGCTCGGCGTCCGCCAGCACCGGAAGGACGGCGCGGGGTTGCGCGCGTCCGTTTCCGATCAGCCGCTGCACCAGCGGCAGCGCGTCGCCGGGACGGCCCGACGCCTGATAGAATGCCGCCAGATTGTTGGTCGACGTCGCAGTATCCGGATGGTCGGGACCGACGGCGCGCTCCCGGATCGCCAGCGCCCGCTCGAACAGCGGCTGGGCCTCGGCATAACGGCCCTGCCGTTCATAGAGGTCGGCGAGATTGTTCAGCGAGCGCGCCACATCAGGGTGTTCGCGCCCCAGCACCTTTTCGCGGATCGCCAGCGACCGCCTGATCAGCGGCTCGGCCTCGGCGTAACGGCCCTGGACCTTCCCGACCTGGCCAAGATTGTTCAGAAGCGTCGCCACCGCGGGATGTTCCGGGCCGGCCGCTTTCTCGTAGATCGCCAGCGCCCGTTTGAACAACGGCTCGGAATCGCCATGGCGGCCGAGCTTCTCGTAATGCGTCGCCAAATTGTTCAGGGATTGCCCGAGGTCCGGATGACCGCGCCCCAGTGATTTTTCGCGCACGGAAAGCGCACGCCTGAACAGGGGCTCGGCGTCGGCATAGCGCTGCTGCCGTTGATACAACGCGGCCAGATTGTTCAACACAGCCGCGAGCTCGGGCGAGTCGGGACCCACTGTCCTCTCCAGGATCGCCATGGATCGCTTGAACAGCGGCTCGGCCTCGGCATCCCTGCCCTGGTTGCCGTAGGCCTGCGCCAGATTGTTCAGCGCTGCGCCGACGTCGCGATGCGCGGGACCGAATCTCTTTTCGAGGCTTTCCGCCTGTCCCTGCGCCAGCGCAACGGCTTCGGCGTATTTGCCGGCGCGGCCGAGTTCATTGATCCTGACGCTGAGGGCTGCGACCTCGCCTTTTTGCGCCAGCGACGGCGCGGAGAGGCACGTGCCCGACATCAGCGCGAGACACACTGAAAATATCAATCGATTGCGGAATTTCATGCGGGCTTTCGCTGGTCACCTTTGCACGGGCTTGGATTAGGTCGCGCAAACTTCCGCACCCGTTCAAATCCGCGCTCGATAACAGCAGCGTTAACCCCTGTTAGCCCTTGGCCCGCGCCTCGCCCGCCAGCCGCACCAGCATCTTGCGCAGCGCCATGGCGCTGGTGACCCGTTCCGGGAAATCCAGCCGCAGCGTCGTGCTCCCGGCCTGCATGTCCATGCCGTCGGGGTCGCAGCCGGTGCAGCGCCAATCGGCGGATTCGGCATCCAGCAGCTTGGTCGCATAGAGGTTCATCGCCTCGCGATGATCCTCATTCATATGCTCGACCGCGCCCTGCTCGGCTTCCAGCAAATCGGCGGCATCGCCGATTCGGGTCAGAAACCGCTCAGGCTTGAGGTCGATGATGCGGCCGAAACCGGCGACCAGATGCAGGCCTGACGGCGCGATCCGAAAGAACGAAAAGTCCTTGAAATCCGCAAAGGCTTCCGCGGATGGATGGGCATTGAGGTAGCGCCGGCGCAGGATTTTTGTCGCCTCCGCTGTGGCCTCCTCGGCCCGGCCCGCCAGCATGATTCGCACGCCCTCCAGGGGATCGCCGGCGGCGCGCTCGTCCAGCATCAGGGATACGCGGCTGTCGCCGAGAATATTCTTCGTATGCAGCGCGAGCCGGGAAATCAGCAGGATCGGAGACCCGTCGGCGTGGCTGGCGACGTTAACCAACGAGCAATAGGGATCGCCGCTTTCGGGCATAAGGGTGGCGAGCGCGCCCTGCCGGCTGCGCCGCAGCAGCGAACGGGCAAGTTTGGAAGCATCAAAAATAGCGGTCGGCTGCATGGTTCCTTTCCGGCCATCTTATTGCAAAAAGGGCCTTTTCTGGGCCTGACAGGGTGCTATATGGGGGACAGCGTATCACCGCAGGAGCGTTTTGCGGAACTCGGTCACACTTCAGCCCAGCTTGCATTGCTCGTTGACCGTGTACGAAGCCCATTTATGCGGCGTCTGGCTGGATTGCCCGCCGTTTAAGCCACTCTCTTATTCGAAAGCAGGCTCATGCCCACAATCGCCCTGGTCGATGATGACCGCAACATTCTCACTTCCGTGTCGATCGCGCTCGAAGCCGAAGGCTATCGCATCATGACCTACACGGACGGTGCTTCGGCGCTCGACGGCTTCCGCACTTCGCCGCCGGACCTCGCGATCCTCGACATCAAGATGCCGCGCATGGACGGCATGGAAACGCTACGCCGGCTGCGGCAGAAGTCCGATTTGCCGGTGATCTTCCTGACCTCCAAGGATGAAGAGATCGACGAATTGTTCGGCCTCAAGATGGGCGCCGACGATTTCATCCGCAAGCCGTTCTCGCAGCGCCTTCTGGTCGAGCGCGTCAAGGCCGTGCTCCGCCGCGGCCAACCCAAGGATCCGACCGCCGTTCCGAAGGAGCCGGATGCCCGCGCCCTGGACCGCGGCCTCTTACGGATGGATCCGGAACGTCACACCTGTACCTGGAAGAACGAGCCGGTGACGCTCACCGTGACCGAATTCCTGATCCTGCAGGCGCTGGCGACGCGGCCGGGCGTGGTGAAAAGCCGCAATGCGCTGATGGACGCGGCCTATGACGACCAGGTCTATGTCGACGACCGCACCATCGACAGTCACATCAAGCGGCTACGCAAGAAGTTCAAGGTGGTCGACGACGATTTCGAGATGATCGAGACGCTGTACGGCGTCGGCTATCGCTTCAAGGAAGCCTGATCTGCGCTCTCCGGGCGGAAGTGCCGACTGACACATCCGCCCGTTCGGCGCAGAAGCGTAAGAATTAAAAAACGGCGCATCACAACCGGCAGCTCGGCCATTGCTAGATCGAACGCAGCCCGATCCCAGCCTGAACCACGAGGATGCTTCGGAGCTCCCCGATCGGGATCGCGTTGCCGACGATAATGCGGGCGAGAAGGGCTGGCAACGGCCGCTCGGCTGGTTGCGCCGGGCCGGGCAATTCTTCTTCGCGCTCTCCTTCTCCAGCCTCACGCGCCGCATCGTCTCGCTCAATCTGGCGGGCCTCGTAGCCCTGGTGGCGAGCATTCTCTATCTCTCGCAGTTCCGCGCCGGCCTGATCGACGCGCGCGCGCAGAGCCTGCTGGTGCAGGCCGAAATCATCGCCGGCGCGATTGCCGCCTCCGCCACCGTCGAAACCAACACCATCACCATCGATCCGGACCGCCTGCTCGATCTGAAGCCCGGCGAAAGCTACGGCGCGCCGGACGAATCCTCAGGCCTCGATTTCCCGATCAATCCGGAGCGGGTGGCGCCGGTGCTGCGGCGGCTGATCTCGCCGACCAAGACCCGCGCGCGCATCTATGGCGGCGACGGCGGCATGATCCTCGACAGCCGCAGCCTCTATGGCCGCGGCGACGTGTTGCGTTTCGAACTGCCGCCGCCCTCGACGGAGAAGCCGGGCTTCGTCGAGCGCGCCACGATCTCGGTCCGCACCTGGCTCAATCGCGGCGACCTGCCGCTCTATCGCGAGCTGGGTCCGGAAAACGGCAAGGGCTACCAGGAAATCGTGCAGGCGCTCGACGGCGTCAAGAGCAGCATGGTGCGGGTCAACGACCGCGGCGAGGTGATCGTCTCGGTCGCGGTGCCCGTGCAGCGGTTCCGCGCCGTGCATGGCGCGCTGATGCTCTCGACGCAGGGCGACGACATCGACCAGATGGTGACCGCCGAGCGGCTGGCCATCCTGAAGGTCGGCGGCGTCGCCTCCGCGGTCATGATCGTGCTGTCGCTCTTGCTGGCGAGCACGATCGCGGGTCCGGTGCGGCGGCTGGCCGACGGCGCCGAGCGCGTCCGCCGGCGCATTCAGACCCGCGTTGAGATTCCCGATTTCACCCGCCGCCGCGACGAGATCGGCCATCTGTCCGGCGCGCTGCGCGACATGACGAATGCGCTCTATAGCCGGATCGAGGCGATCGAGATGTTCGCCGCCGACGTCGCCCATGAATTGAAGAACCCGCTGACCTCGCTGCGGTCGGCGGTGGAAACGCTGCCGCTGGCGCGCAACGACACCAGCCGCGCGCGCCTGCTCGAGGTGATCGAGCACGACGTCAAGCGGCTCGACCGGCTGATCTCGGATATTTCCGACGCCAGCCGCCTCGATGCCGAATTGCAGCGCCAGGACATGGCGCCGGTCGATCTGCGCCGGCTGCTGACGACGCTGACCTCTGTCGCCAACGAAACCCGGCTCGGTCACGACGTCGCGGTCGAGGCGCGGTTCGAGGGCCGCGGAGCAACCGACACGTTCTCGGTACCGGGCCATGATTCCCGGCTCGGGCAGGTGATCTCCAACCTGCTATCCAACGCGCAATCGTTCTCCGCCCCCGGCGGGAAGGTGCGCGTCACCTGCCGCCGCGTGCGCTCGGAAATTGAAATCGTCGTCGATGACGACGGGCCGGGCATCGGCGAAGATGCGCTGGAGCGCATCTTCGAGCGCTTCTATACCGACCGGCCGCATCAGGGCTTTGGCCAGAACTCGGGCCTGGGCCTGTCGATCTCCAAGCAGATCATCGAAGCGCATAACGGGCGGATCTGGGCGGAAAATCGCCACGGCCCGGCCGATGCCGACGGCAGGCCGACGGTGGTCGGCGCGCGCTTCGTGGTTCGGCTGCCAGCGCCATGATGACGCAGGGTGCGAGCGTGCACGCCTCCGCCGTGCTGGTGGGTGACCGCGCCGTGCTGATCCGCGGGCCGTCGGGCGCCGGCAAGTCGCGGCTGGCCTTCGATCTGATCCTCGCCGGACGCGCCGGACAGCTTCCGCCGGCCGTTCTGGTCGGCGATGACCGTGTCCATCTCGACACAGTCGCCGGACAATTGTGGGTCCGCCCGGCGCGGGAACTGGCCGGCCTGATCGAGATCCGGGGCCTCGGCATTCGCCATTGCGACTTCGCTAGCCGGGCGGTGGTCGGCCTGATCGCCGATCTTGCGGCCAGCGATGCGGAGCGGCTGCCGCCGCCAGAAGCGCTCTCGATCCGCCTAAACGGTGTCCTGCTACCGCGAATCCCTGTTGGAATCGGCTATGACCCCCTCCCGTTGATTGCAGCTGCCCTGACGACAACCGCAAGTTCAGGTTCCGTCCAACCTTTGGATGATTGTTCGAAGGGGATTGGTAACCATATAAGCCCCAATATCGCCACCGAATAAACCGGCACAGGCCTCACTGTTTACCGCCAAGTACTGGAACAATAGCCAAGATGCCCTCTTGCGCGGGGCTTCTGGATGGTCAAAGTGGCGCGTTCGTGCGGTGCACCAAAAAGCACCCGCGAGGAGTTTCCGATGATTGGTCTAGTGCTTGTGACCCATGGACGCCTTGCCGACGAGTTCAAGGCGGCGCTCGAACATGTCATGGGTCCGCAAAAACAAATTGAAGCCATCACGATTGGAGCCGAGGACGACTCCGATCTGTGTCGAAGCGATATCATCGAAGCGGTGAATCGCGTTGACAGCGGCGATGGTGTCGCCATCCTCACCGACATGTTCGGCGGCACACCCTCCAACCTGGCGATTTCCTGCATGAGCCGTCCCAAAGTGGAAGTGCTCGCAGGCATCAATCTTCCCATGCTGGTCAAGCTTGCCAAGGTGCGCGAAGAGCGCTCGCTTCCCGACGCCATCGCCATGGCCCAGGAAGCCGGCCGCAAATACGTCACCATCGCCAGCCGCGTGCTCGCCGGCAAATGAGCGACGAGGCCGCGCCCGAAAAGGAACTCGGGCCGAGCGTGCCTGCGGGCGCCATTTCGCGGGAACTTCAAATCATCAACAAGCGCGGCCTGCACGCACGGGCCTCTGCCAAGTTCGTCCAGATGGTCGAAAAGTTCAACGCCGAGGTCTGGGTGACGCGCGGCAGCGAGACCGTCGGCGGTACCTCGATCATGGGTCTGATGATGCTGGCGGCGGGACCGGGAACCTCGGTCGTGGTGTCCGCGATCGGCCCCGAGGCCCAGGCCGCGATCGATGCCATCGCCGCCCTGGTCGCCGACAAGTTCAACGAAGAGGGCGTGTGAACGATATCAAGCGGCGTTTATACAAGGGTGGGCAAAGGCGCACCTGCGCCGTGCCCACCAACTATCCACGCGCACGTCTCAAATGGTGGGCACGCTTCGCTTTGCCCACTCTGCAGTCTCAGACCCTCATGGTGAGGAGGCGCTTTGGCGCCGTCTCGAACCATGTGGCCCCGCTGGTGCCATTCATCCTTCGAGACGCGGCGCAAGCGCCGCTCCTCAGGATGAGGTCTGAGACTTAAAACGGATTGGTCACAATCCCGCCGTCGACACGGAGCGCGGCCCCGTTGGTGGCGCTGGAGGCTTTTGAACAGACATAGCAGATCAGGTTGGCGATCTCTTCCGGCCTGGCGTAGCGCTGCAGCAGCGACGCCGGGCGGCGTTCACTGAAGGTGCGCGAGACCAGGTCCTCGATGGTCGTTCCCATCGATTTCGCGCGCGCGGCGAGGCGAACCGGCGCCATCTCGACCCAGGTGGGGCCGGGCATCACCGAATTGACGGTGACGTTGGTGCCTTTGGTCGTTTCCGCCGCGCCGCGCGCGATGACGAGCTGCGCCGACTTCGAGAAGCCGTAATGCACCATCTCCTTCGGAATGTAGACGCCGGACTCGCTGGAGACGAACACGACGCGGCCCCAGTCCTTGTTATCAAGCATCCGCTTCAAATAATGCCGCGTCAGCCGGACCCCGCTCATGACGTTGACTTCGAACATTTTGGTCCAGTCGGCATCCTCGATGTCGAAGAAGTCCTTCGCATCATAGATCCCGAGATTGTTGACGAGGATGTCGACGTCAGGGAATTTCTTCACCAGCGCGGCACAGCCCGCCGCATTGCCGAGGTCGAACGCTGCAGCATGGACCTTGGCCGACGGCGCAGCCTGCTGAACTTTCGCCACGGCTTCGCCGACCGCCGCCTTGTTGCGCCCGTTGACGATCACCTCCGCACCCATTTGCGCAAGCCCGATGGCGGTCGCGAGCCCGATGCCGCGCGTCGAACCGGTGACGAGCGCCGTCTTGTCCGTCAGATCGAGATCCATGCGTTACCCCCTTCGATTTTTTTTGCGGCCGCTTCTATTTGGCCGGCGGCACGATGAAGATGTTCCAGGCCGTCGCGGGGCCGGGATAGCCCAAGAAGAAGCGCCGCGTGGTCATCACCATGCGCTCGCCATTGGCGGCATGGGCCTTCATCCACGCCTCGCATTTTTCCAGCTTCCAGTCGCCGACCTCGCAGATGCCGATGAAGCCCGATCGCTTCGCTTCGTCCAGCGAGGTCAGGCCCGACGACCACGGCTCGTCAGGGGTCAGCGGCGCCGGATGATCGGGGCTGTAGAAGGTGACGGGCTGGCCGGTATCGGTATAGGCCGCGACCACCGGCCAGCGCGAATAAAACCGCGTGTGCCAGGCTTCCGTCAGTTCGCGGGCGAGTTCGGAACGCGCCCGGTAGGTCGCGCCTGCCGTGCGCTTTTCACCCAGTTCATAGGCGACGATCTTTGGCGAGGCGGCCAGCACGACGAGCGAAATCACCAGCCAGGTCGCCGTCAGGTTCAACAGCGCGATTTTCCGGACCCGCACCGCGGGGATCGCGATCATCGCGAGCGGGATCAGGAAGAACAGCGGGATGCCCCAGTCGGTCTTGATGTAGACGTGGAATAGCAAGGCGCCGAGCGGCGGCCCGATCGCCACCACCGCCTGGATGATCCAGACATTGAGCGCCTGGGACAGGTTCACGCTCGCATTGGCGCCGCGCGCTAGGGCTGGAAACGGCATCAAGCGGAACGGCCGCCAGAGAAGCGCGATCGCGCCAAGCACCACCGGCAAGGCCAGCAGCGCAAGATTATGCCCGACATAGCCCAGCGCGAGATCGTCGATCTGCGCGCGGTCGGTGAGGGAGTAAGTGTCGCCGGCATAGGTGAGCGGGACGAAGTCCACCTGCTTCAGCCACATGAAGTGCGGCAGCATCGCGACCGCAAGCGTGGCAATCGCGACCCACGGCGCCGGCGAGCGCAGGAATTGCAAACGCTGCGGATGGATCAGCGCGGCAAGGCCGACGGCACCGATCATGGTCAGCACCCAATACTTCGTCATCAGCGCCAGCGCACCGGCAAGCCCGAGCCACAGGCCCGACTTGATGCTGCGCTTCTCGAACGCGTCGAGATAGGCCAGCACGACAAGCGGCAGCGTGACGAGCTGCAACAGGTCCGGATTGTATTTGAAGCCCTTGAAGTTGAAGATCGGATAGAGCGCCAGCATCACCACGACGAAGAACGCGCGGCGGCGATCGACCACGCGCAGCGCCAGCAGCCAGCAGATCACCAGCCCGCAAGCCAGCGTCGCCATCGCCAGCGCATAGGTCGCCCAGTCGGTGACCGGAAAGAGCATGAACCAGACGCCGGCGACCCATCCCGACAATGGCGGGTGCTTGCCATAGCCGAGCAGGAACTTCTGGCCCCAGGCGTAGGCTTCCGCGACGTCCATATGGACGTCCTGCCCGGTCTTCAGATTGACCAGAATCAGCGTCCACAGGACCGCGTGAACCGCCGCAAAGCCGATCACCAGCCACAGGCCGGCTTTGGGATCGCAGGCGCGCGAGGCCAGCCATGCGCCGAGCCGCCGGATCGACGGAAAACGCTTGCCGCGCACGGCCGTGGGCAAAATGGATGCAGTCGACATGGTCTCAGTGCGTAGCGCGTTTTCGGGCGAAGTGGAATCAGCTTGCCGTGAAGAAACCCCCTTAAAATACAGCAAGATGGTTGCCGCCCGGGGGTGTGAATGCTATCCCGCGCCCCATGACAACCGTCCCCATTTCCAACATCCGCAACTTCGCCATCGTCGCCCATATCGACCATGGCAAATCGACGCTGGCCGACCGCCTGATCCAGATGACGGGCGGGCTGACGGACCGCGAAATGGCGGGCAAGGAACAGGTGCTCGATTCCATGGATATCGAGCGCGAGCGCGGCATCACCATCAAGGCGCAGACGGTGCGGCTGAACTACCGCGCCAAGGACGGCAAGGATTACATCTTTAACCTGATGGACACGCCCGGCCATGTCGACTTCGCCTACGAGGTCTCGCGATCGCTAGCCGCCTGCGAAGGGTCGCTGCTGGTGGTCGACGCCAGCCAGGGCGTCGAAGCGCAGACGCTCGCCAACGTCTATCAGGCGCTCGACAACAATCACGAGATCGTGCCGGTCCTCAACAAGGTCGACCTGCCCGCCGCTGAACCCGAGAAGATACGGCAGCAAATCGAGGACGTGATCGGCATCGATGCCTCCGACGCGGTGATGATTTCGGCCAAGACGGGCCTGGGCGTTCCCGACGTGCTGGAAGCCATCGTCACCCGCCTGCCGCCGCCGAAGGGCGACCGGGATGCGACGCTGAAGGCGCTATTGGTCGATAGCTGGTATGACGTCTATCTCGGCGTCGTCGTGCTCATTCGCGTGGTCGATGGCACGATGAAGAAGGGTAGCCGCATCCGCATGATGGGCACCAACGCGGCCTATGATGTCGAGCGCGTCGGCTACTTCACGCCCAAGATGGAGCAGGTCGACGAACTCGGCCCCGGCGAGATCGGATTCATCACCGCGGCGATCAAGGAAGTCGCCGACACCCGCGTCGGCGACACCATCACCGACGACAGGAAGCCGGTCACCGAGATGCTGCCGGGCTTCAAGCCGGCGATCCCGGTGGTGTTCTGCGGCCTGTTCCCGGTCGACGCCAACGATTTCGAGACGCTGCGCGCGGCGATGGGCAAATTGCGTCTCAACGACGCCAGCTTCTCCTACGAGATGGAAACTTCCGCCGCCCTCGGCTTCGGCTTCCGCTGCGGCTTCCTCGGCCTGTTGCATCTGGAAATCATCCAGGAACGGCTGTCGCGCGAGTTCGACCTCAACCTGATCGCGACGGCGCCGAGCGTGATCTACAAGATGCACCTGACCGACGGCCAGGAGATCGAGATCCACAATCCCGTCGACATGCCTGATGTCGTCAAGATCGCCGACATCGAGGAGCCGTGGATCGAGGCCACGATCCTTACGCCCGACGAATATCTCGGCAGCGTATTAAAGCTGTGCCAGGACCGCCGCGGCGCACAGAAGGAGCTGACCTATGTCGGCTCCCGCGCAATGGTGAAATACGATTTGCCGCTCAACGAAGTCGTGTTCGATTTCTACGACCGGCTGAAATCGGTCTCCAAGGGCTACGCCTCGTTCGACTATCACCTGACCGATTACAAGGTGGCGGATCTGGTCAAGATGCAGATCCTCGTCAACAACGAGCCGGTGGATGCGCTGTCGATGCTGGTGCACCGGACCCGGGCTGAAGGCCGCGGCCGCGCCATGGTCGAGAAGATGAAGGAACTGATCCCGCCGCACATGTTCCAGATCCCGATCCAGGCCGCGATCGGCGGCAAGGTGATCGCCCGCGAAACCGTCCGCGCGCTGCGCAAGGACGTCACCGCCAAGTGTTACGGCGGCGACATCACGCGCAAACGCAAGCTTCTGGAAAAGCAGAAGGAAGGCAAGAAGAAGATGCGGCAGTTCGGCAAGGTCGACATCCCGCAGGAAGCGTTCATTGCCGCGCTGAAGGTGGATAGCTGAGGCGGATTGAACCGCCCTCCTCATTCCGTGATGGTCCGCAGGACCAGACCCGGAATGACGGCGCTAAGTGAACGCCGCGGTCTCCTCAGCTACCAACCGCTCCAGCGCGACCTTCGAGGCGCGTTGATCGCTGACAAGCTTCTTGGCCATGGCGAGTCGGGTGATCGCCCGCACCACCGCCGTCGCCACCGGGTTGGGGCCTTCGGGCTTCGCGCAGCGCAACGACAGGTGCGTGCCACCGTTTTCGAGCGGCGTGAGTTCCGCCGTCTGCCTCACGATGGCGCCCATCGGGAGCCGGATATGCCAGGTGACGTAGTCGAACGGCCGCCAGTCGACGATATCGTGCACCGTCGAATCCTTACCATGGGCGCAATGCTGCGTCGCTCCCAGCCCGATCCGCCCCCGGGCAAGTCCGGTCATCGTCATGCCGTCGATGCCGTGCTGCCAGCGGATCTTCTTCTCGATGTCGGTGACATAGGCCCAGGCCATCGCCGGCGGCACCGGCAGGTCACATTCCATCGATTCGAAAGCCAAGGGCTCGTCGTGCTGCACCACAACGCGGCGCGTCGTGCGCCATTGCGCAAAGATCGGGGCCAGATCGTAAACGTAACAAACCGTCTCGCCGAACTCGCCAAGGTTCTCGACGTGACGGATCGTACTAGCGAAGAAATCCGGCAGGCCGATTGCGTCTGCCGCCTGCTCCGTCACCAGCGCGTAGGCCTTGATGCCGGTCGCCGCCGTCACAGAGTTCTTCATCAGCCGGTGCAGGCGGATCACCTCCGCTCCCTGCAATTCGGTGCGTCCCGCCATCTCCTGCGTGGCATAAGTGCCGTGATGCAGGAAGAACTTCAGGTCGAGCTGGTTCATGTTGCGGCACGCGTTGCAGGTGCACGTCGTATTCAGGCGCATGGCCCCGAGCGTATTGGCAAAACTGCAATAGATGCGCTCGATCGCATCGAGCGGAAACTGGCGCTGCGGCAGATTCGCGTCGGGCAGATAGGTCAGTGCCGCGTCGCCCTGCAGGTTGGACAGGATGATTGGCGCCTTGATCTCGGCAAAAATGCTCTTGAACAGCGCATCGAGAATTCCCTGCGCGTGCTCGAGCTCCGAGCGCGTGAGGAACATGGTGTAACCGGTAATATCGGCGACGAGCAGAAAGCCCTGTTGCGCCATAGCGTGTACTCGCGGAGGATTACGACGCGAAATGCAATCAGTTTAGCAGAAAGTTGCGGTCCGCGCGCCGGAGAATGAGAGGTATTCCCGTCCCCACCTTGCTCCGCGAAGGTGGATAAGCCACCATCCTCTTGCTCAGATCATAACTACAAAAAGAGCAGGAAACGCATGAGCAAATCCTCCGGATCTTCCTACGGCTGGGTCGTGGTCGCCGTGGGCGCGCTGATGACCTGCGTGGCGTTCGGGTCGATGCTGTCGCTGGCGGTGTTCCTGCAGCCGATTTCGCAAGACATGGGCTGGTCCCGCAGCGGCGTGTCGGCGGCGGCCACGATCGACTTTCTTGCGATGGGACTGGCGGCATTTTTCTGGGGCGCGCTGTCCGACCGGTTCGGCACCCGCATCGTGGTGCTGTCGGGCACACTGCTGCTCGGCGCCGGGCTGATCGGGGCGAGCCAAGCCACCAGCCTGTGGCAGTTCCAGCTGGCGTTCGGCGTCCTGATTGGCGTCGCGGCCGGCAGTTTCTATGCGCCGATGGTGGCGGCGGCGAGCGCCTGGATCGAACACCGCCGCAGCCTCGCCGTCGCGCTGGTATCGGCCGGCATGGGCGTTTCGCCACTGACGGTTGCCCCATTCGCAAGCTGGCTGATCACGACCTATGACTGGCGCACGGCGATGCTGGCGATCGGCATTGTCGCATTGTCGCTTTTGATTCCGGCCTCTCTGCTCGTGCGACAGCCGCCAGAGCCTTCGACACCTGCTGCCGCAAATGGAACCGGCGCACCTGACGGAGAGTGGACCGTCGCGCAGGCGTTGCGAACACCACAATTCATCATCCTGGCAGGAGCGCATTTCGCCTGCTGCGCGGCGCATTCCGGGCCGATCTTTCACATGGTGAGCTATGCCATGATCTGCGGCATTGCGCCTTTGACCGCCGTCACCGTCTACAGCCTCGCCGGATTCTCCGGGCTCGGCGGCCGGCTGCTGCTCGGTGTATTGGCCGATCGCCTCGGCGCCAAGCACGTTCTGGTCGGCGGCCTGTTCGTTCAGGCCTTGTCGATTGCGACCTTTCTCGCGGTCGGCCAGCTCGGCGAGTTCTATGCGCTGTCGGTGCTCTTCGGCCTCGCCTATGGCGGCGTGATGCCGCTCTACGCCGTGCTGGTGCGCGAATTTTTCGGCGTACGCATCATGGGCAGCATGTTCGGCGCCGTCTCCGCCTTCGCCAGCCTCGGCATGGCGCTCGGCCCGCTCGCCGGCGGATGGGTGTTCGACACCTTCCACGCCTACAACTGGCTCTATGTCGGCTCCTTCGCCATCGGCTTGGCCGCCGTCGCCGTGGCGCTGAGCTTCCCATCGGCCAGGCGGCCGTCGCAACCGTCGCTCGATCTGGGGCGGGCGACGGCGTGAAGCAGCAAGGCGCCCCCTCGCCGCCTTGATCGACGGCCGTGGATAGGCCACCATCCCGCTCGCGCAAAAAACAAGAGAATGCGAGGAAGCGCATGAACAGGCATACCGGCATCGACCTGGTGGAGCGCGCGAAAGCGCTGGCTCCCTTGATCATGCGCGAAGCCGACGAGATCGAGCGGACGCGGCGGCTGACGCCTGCCGTGACACAGGCGCTGATCGAGAACGGGCTTTACCGCGCGCTGCTGCCGCAAAGCTTTGGCGGCGCCGAGGTGCCGCTCGAAACCTTCATGCAGATGCAGGAGGAGGTGGCAAAAGCCGATGCCTCGACCGCGTGGTGCCTTGGCCAGTGCAGCGTCTGCGCGATGACCGCGGCCTATCTCGATCCCGACGCCGCCAACGAAATCTTCAATGTCGCGCCCGGCATTCTGGCCTGGGGCGCGATCAACCATGAAGTGCAGGCGGTTCCGGGCGGCTACAAAGCCAGCGCGCGCTGGGATTTTGCCTCCGGTTCGCGGCAGGCGAGCTGGCTGGGCGCCCATGTCCGTGTCGTCGAGGCTGATGGCACGCCGCGGCGCAAGCCGGATGGGTCGCCGGAGATTCGCACCATCCTGTTTCCGGTGACCAGCGCCACGCTATACGACGTCTGGGACGTGATTGGCCTGCGGGGCACCGGCACCGATTCCTATTCGGTCGAAGATCTCTTCATATCAGAGAAATTCGCCGCACTTCGCGACGAACCGGAGGCGCGGCGCGAAAACGGACCGCTGTACAAGCTCTCCACCAACATGGTGTTCGGCATGGGCTTTGCGGCAACCTCACTCGGCGTCGCCCGCGCGACGCTCGATGCGGCGATCGACCTTGCCCGCGCCAAGACCCCGCAGGCGCTGAAAGCGATGCGCGACAACAATGCCGTGCAGGGATTGATCGGCCGCACCGAGGCGAGCCTGCGTGCCGCGCGCGCCTATCTCTACGCGACCGCGGCCGAAGTCTGGCGGGACCTTTCGCGCGGCGAGGCCACCACGGAGGCGCATCGCGTGGCGCTTCGCATCGCCACCACCTGGACCATCCATCAATCGGCCGCCGTGGTCGACACCGCCTATCACATGGCCGGCGCCACGGCGGTGTTCAACGCCAACAGGTTCGAGCGCCGATTTCGCGACATGCATGCGATCGCGCAGCAGATCCAGGGCCGCGACGCCCATTATGAGGATGCCGGCAAGGCGATCCTGTCAGGCAATCTCGATACGCCGCCGACGATGCGATGAAGCGGCCGTCCCGGCTCGCGCGGCAAAGCGCTTCAAATCGGAACCCCGTTGCACGGTGCGCGTTGCTTTTCCAGCAACCGCAACAACGAGGGAGATACGGCATGCCCCGCGGTGACAAATCCAGCTATACGGACAAGCAGAAACGCAAGGCCGAGTATATCGAGGAGGGTTACGAGAAACGCGGCGTCGGCAAGAAGGAAGCCGAACGGCGGGCATGGGCGACCGTCAACAAGGAAACCGGTGGCGGCAACAAGAGCGGCTCCGGCCGCGGCGTGAAGGACACCAATGTTTCCGCCCGGCGCGGCGGCCGAATCGGCGGACCGCGCGGCGGCAAGGCCGCTGCCAGCCGTCCGGCTGCAGCACGATCGCGCTCTGCCAAGAAGGCTGCAGCCACGCGCAAACGCAAGGCAGCCGCCAGATCAAGTGCGCGCAAAACGGCGCGGAGGAAGTAGGACCAATTCCGCTTCCGCGCGCCAGCATCCTGCTTTAGGCGACCCGCGATTAGCCCGAGGCAGGATGTGCTGACAGTGCGATGAAGAACACAGCCGGGAGCGGCGCGCGGGCCGCAGCAAACACGATCGAATCGGCTAGCGCGCTCTGCGCGCGCCGAATAGCTTGCCCTTCCAGCCACGCGCAACGATTAGCGCCGCCATCAACAGAACCAGGACGGCCGCTCCAGTATCAAGGACCCGCTCGCCCGCCGAGCAGCGGCCGACGTCGCCGATACAGGCACTGGACATCATGCCGGCTGAGTTGAGGCTCACGATCAGAGTCAGATAGAAACCGAGCATCGACACGAGGTACACGCAAATCACCGCAACGCGTCGCCATCGTGACGGCAGGCTGGCATCCGACGGATCGTTCCGTTCCTCAATGTATTGGCCCGGCCATGCCTTCGCGGGATCGCGGATCTGCACGGTGGATTTCGTCAGAATATCGTGAACCGCCTGGTTGCGGCGGGTCGCCGCCAGAATGACGAACGAGTACAGGCCGAGCACACCCTTGATTGCGACGCGGGCGCAGGCTTTGAGGAAGCTCACATTGCCACCGGTGCGTTCATCAACGACGCGTAGATTGGTGAAATAGTGCCCGAGCGTGCTTCCAGTGAACGACACCAGAACTGGCTCGTAGAGAAAGAGCGTTGCTATCACCATGACTCCGAGCACGCGGGTAAGATTGTCGTTTCGTACCGTGCTCGCCAGCATCAGCGCGCCGAAAAGGATGGCCATGACGATCATCCAGTCGAGCACAATTCCGCGAAAGCGCCGTGAAAACCGCGCATATTTCGGCGCAGGAGGGGCCGGCGGATCTGAATAAAGGCTCATTTGAGATACCGGACTTCGATCATGGTCATCAATTATGCACCTTCGCGAATAAATGGGCTAGTGTGTCCGACGAATTGCACGGACCGGTTGCGATGACGAAAACACCAAGGACAAATTCTCCGCATAGAAAGCGCGCGGGTGTCTCTGAGCCCACAGTCGACGCGATCTTCGACGCCTACCCCAGCCCGGTCAAAACCAGACTGCTGGCGCTGCGCCGGCTGATCTTCGATACCGCTGACACCACCGAGGGCGTCGGCCCCCTGGAAGAGACGCTGAAATGGGGGCAGCCGAGCTATCTCACGACCGAAAGCAAGAGCGGCAGCACGATCCGGATCGACCAGGTGAAGGCGGAAGCCGGCCGGTACGCGGTCTATTTCCACTGCCAGACCGATCTGGTCGAGACTTTTCGCGAGCTCTATCCGGAGCTGCGCTATGGCGGCAACCGCAGCATTCTGCTCGACGCCGGCGAGAAGCTGCCCGAGAAAGCGTTGCGCCACTGCGTGGCGCTGGCGCTGACGTATCATGCGAGGAAGCGTACGCGCGTAAAATAGCCATCCGTCATTGCGAGCGAAGCAATCCATCTCTCCACGCAAGCGGAAAGATGGATTGCTTCGTCGCTACGCTCCCTTGCGCAAACGCTTTGCGTTTGTCGCAGGCAATGACGGCTGCGAAGGATACGGCCGCTCACGCCACCAGCGCCGCACCTGCCGGCGAGCTCCAGTTGCCCTGCGTCTTCAACATGCTCACGATCTCCGCATTGGGCCGCGCGCGGCTGAACAGGAAACCCTGCCCCTCGTGGCATCCCTCGTTGCGCAGACAGTTCACTTCGGCTTCGGTCTCGACGCCTTCCGCCGTGATGGTGACGCCCAGGCCCTTGCCGAGGCTGATGATCGAACGCACGATCGCCTGCGCGTCGGGATTGGCGGCGAGGTCGCGCACGAAGGACTGGTCGATCTTGATCTTGTCGAACGGAAAGCTGCGCAGGTAGCTCAGGCTGGAATAGCCGGTGCCGAAATCGTCCATCGAGATGCGCACGCCGAGCGCGCGCAGCGCATGCAGGGTCGCCAGCACCTCGCTGCTCTTTTCCAGAAGCAGCGTCTCGGTGATCTCTAGTTCCAGGCGCCTAGCCGGCAGGCCGGACTGCTTCAGCGTATCGGTGACCAGCGACAGCAGATTGCCGAGGCGGAACTGCAGCGGTGACAGATTGACCGCGACGTGGACGTCGTCGGGCCATTGCGCTGCATCGGTGCAGGCGCGGCGCAGCATCAAACCGCCGACGGCGTTGATCAGTCCGGTTTCCTCCGCAACGGGGATGAATTCGGCCGGCGAGATCATGCCGCGCTCGGGATGCGGCCAACGAACCAGCGCTTCGAAGCCGGTGATGCGCCCATTCGAAAGATCGACCAGCGGCTGGTAATAGGGCCGCAGCGCATCGCCCTGGACGGCCTCGCGCAGCTCGGTTTCGATCTTGCGGCGGGTCTGCGCGCGCGCATCCATTCCGGCCTCGAAGAACGAGAATGTGCCGCGCGAATCGTTCTTGGCGCGCGACAATGCAAGGTCGGCGTTCTTCAACAGCTTTTCGGATTCATCGCCGTCGCCGGGTGACATCGCAATGCCGATGCTGGCGCCGATCACGACGGAATGCCCATCCAGAAGATAGGGATCGCCGATGGCGTCCAAGAGGCGCCTCGCCAGGAACGCCGCATCCTCAGGCCGCGTCACCCCGCTCTGGACGATCGCGAATTCGTCGGAATTGAGCCGGGCCAGCGCATCGTCGTCGCGCAGCATCGATCGCAATCGCTTGCCGACGCCGCGCAGCAGCTTGTCGCCGGTGCCATGGCCGAGCGTATCGTTGACCGCCTTGAAATGGTCGAGGCCGAGCACGAGCACCGCCACCTGCTCGGCGTTGCGGCGCGTGCGCAGCAGGGTGTCGTCCATCTGTTGACGCAGTAAATTGCGGTTCGGCAGCCCGGTCAGGCCGTCATGCTGGGCCATGAAAGTCAGCCGCGCCTCGGCGCGTTTGCGCTCGGTGGTGTCCATCAGCGCCAGCAAGATCGCAGGCCGATCGCCGTAAACCAGCTGGCGTGAATAGATCGCCAGATCGATCAGCGTACCGTCGGCCCGGACGTGCTTCCAGGTGCGTGCCGCGCGCTCGTCGCCGATCCATGGCAGTTCGGCGTCGAAGGCCTGCAGGCTGCGGATCGTCAGCTTCTCGAATTCGCGGCGGCTGTAACCATAGTGCTGGATCGCGGCGTCGTTGACGGCGAGAATATGCTCGTCACCCAACGCGCAGACGATCATCGGAACCGGATTGCTGTCGAACAGCAGCCGGAACGAAGCCTCCCGCTGCTTCAACTCGGTGATATCGACGCGCAGGCCGATGATGCCGCCATCCTCGGTGAGGCGTTCGTCGATCAGGATGACGCGGCCGTCGGCAAGCGTCTGTTCATGCCGTTCGCCGGGCTGGTACAGCTTCTTGAGCCGCTCGGCGATCCATTCTTCCTCGCGCCCGATGGCCTCCGGATAATCGCCGCGCGTGACGCCGACGCGGATCGTATCTTCCAGCCGTGCGCCCGGCTTGAACAGGTCCGAACTGCGGCGGTACATCTCTGCATATTTCTTGTTCCAGAGAATATAGCGGCCTTCGGCATCGAGAAACACGACGCCCTGCGGCAGGATGTCGATTGCCTCCCGCAAGCGCTCGTGCGATTTGCGCGCCTCGGCCAGAGCGGCGTCAACCTCGGCGTGCTTGCGCGCGATCTCGCTGGCCGCAGCGGGCGGGCGACGCTCGCGTTTGGCGGGAGGTTTGGGCGCAGGTTTTGCCGGCCGACCGCGAAAGCGGACAATCGCCGCCTGCTTGAGCTTCCCTGCTGTTCTTCGCTTCTTCGTCGACATCGCTACGCCTACCCCGCACCTTTGTGCGGGCGATGTTGTCAGATAAGTATCTGAAAAAATGGTATCTCTTGCCGCTGAAAGCTCTCCCGCGCGCCACATTCATTGCCTGTCGGAAAGGCGGGCGCACGCCCTGCGTGTGTCGCTTTTTGACGTAAATCGCAAATTCACAGGGCAAAATCGTCGCGCTCGCACGGCGCGCATGCAACGCGTGTCCCTGGATGCACAAGGAATGCGCGAAACGCCGCGCGTGCGCACGATAATCGGTCAACGACCAACAGGGTTATCGCGCGGTTAAGAAAGGCGACATCACGCCCGTTCAACTCAAGGCAGCCGCCGCGGCTTGTGCTTCCGGCACGACGTCGTGATCGTAGAGCCGTCTGCGGAACGCCGCATGCGCTGCGATCTCGGCATCGCGAACACCGAGATCGGCATAGGAAGAGTCGTAGCGCATGCCATTCTCGCGCGCACCGCGCTGAACCGCCGCCACCCGCTCGCGTCGAAGCCGCTCATACGCAAGCAGTGCCGCCGGCACGCTGGCGCGCTCGGTACGCGCCAGAATTGTCGCCAGCGCCATGCCGTCCTCGATCGACTGGTTGGCGCCCTGGCCGAGATGCGGCAGCATCGGGTGCGCGGCATCTCCGAGCAGCGTCAAGCGGCCGCGCGTCCAGGTCGGCAACGGCTCGCGGTCGTACAGCGCCCATCGGAACGTCTTTTCGACCTGGCTCAACAGTGTCCCGATGCGCGGGTCCCAGCCCTCGAACTCGCGGCGCAGCACATCGGGATCTCCGGGCGCCGACCATGATTCCTTCATTTCCGCATCGGCCGGCACGAAGCCGACATAGTTGATGAGCTTGCCCGATCGCACCGGAAAGCTGAGGAAGTGTTTTCCCTTGCCCAGCCACATTTGCCAGCAATCGGTCGGCCAGTGCGGAATGCGCCGATGCGGCAGCACGCCGCGATAGGCGACGGACCCGTGGAAGACCGGCCGCGACGGCGGCGCCGCATAGGGCCGGAGCTCCGAGTGGATGCCATCCGCCGCGATGACGACGTCGCCTTCGGCCATCGCGCCGTTGGCGAACGACACACGCGCGACCTCGCCGGTCTGCTCAAAGCCTGTGCCGCGATGGCCCGTCCGCACCACGCCTGATGGCAATGCGCGCGACAGCATCTCGACGAGGTCCGCGCGATGCATGCCGAAGGTGGCGTTCCAGCCCGCGGAGTCCGTCACCTGGACCGGAGCGATCGGCGCGCCATCGTGGCGAAAATACTGAGATGCGTGGCCGACCCTGGCGCCCCATCGCTCCACCTGATGTCCAAGGCCTACCCGCTGCAATTGTCGCACGCTGTTCGGCGTCAGGAATACCCCTGCCCCGACCTCGCCGAGCGCAGGTGCCTGCTCGTAGACGGAAACATCGAAGCCGCGGGCGATCAGCGCGTTCGCGGCGAAGAGCCCGCCAATTCCGCCTCCAATGATCACAACAGTGAGCTGCGGCTCTGTCATCGTCCCACGCAAAAAATGCTTCGGAAGCTTGCCCGTTCAAGCTATCCTTCCTTGCTGCGAACACCAAGCGCCGACAGCTCAGACTGGACGGAGCAAAATGGCAGCGGGAGGAGTTTGAATGCACGGCTCTACGGCAGCTCTGCTTCCCGTCCGCCGTAAATTGGCGATACTGACGCTACTTCTGGCCTTCTTCGTGCCTGGTCACACGCAGGCGCTGGCCGGCGATTACCCGGACCGTCCCGTAAAAATCGTCGTTCCATTTCCGGCCGGAGGAACGGCCGACGCGATTCCAAGGATTGTCGCCGACTGGCTGTCGCGCAAATGGAGCCAGCCCGTTGTCATCGAGAACCGCACCGGCGCCGCCGGAAACATCGGCGCCGAACAGGTCTACCATTCGGCGCCCGACGGCTACACCCTGCTCTCGTCACCGCCGCCGCCGCTTGTGATCAATCACAATCTGTACCCCAGGCTCGGCTTCGATCCGACGAAGTTCGAGCCTGTCATCGTCATGGCCCATGTGCCGAATGCGCTGATCGTCAATCCGACCAACATCAAGGCATCGAGCGTGCCCGAGCTGATCGAATACCTAAAGGGCAATTCCGACAGAACCATCTGCGCCACGCAAGGCAACGGCACCACCTCGCACCTGACCTCGGAGCTGTTTCAACTGATGGCGAAGGTGAAGCTGCGGCACATTCCGTATCGCGGCTCGGCGCCTGCGCTGCAGGGTCTGGTCGCCGGCGACGTCGACGTCATGTTCGACAATCTCGGCGTATCGCTGGCCCTGGTGCAGGCCGGCAAGCTGAAGCTGCTCGCGGTCGCCTCATCCGATCGTCTGCCGGCGCTGCCGAATGTACCGACGATGGCCGAAACGCTTCCGGGTTTTGAAGCGGTCGCCTGGTACGGCATCGTGGCGCCGCCCAAAACTCCGAAAAACATCATCGACAAGATCAATGCCGATGTGAACGAGGCATTGCGTCAGCCCGAGGTGCGGGACCAGCTCAAGAAACTATCCGCCGGGATTTTTGGCGGCCCGGCCGACAGGACATCCGCCTACATGCGCGACGAAGTCGACCGGTGGGCTGCGGTGATCAAGTCGGCCAATATCGAGTTGCAGTAAGCCTCAATTGATGTCGATCCGCGTGTGGCGTGGTCCGTTGCAGGCCAGAGCAGCGGCTGCGGCGAGATCAAGCAATTGCGAGGGCTTGCCCTGTCCCCGTCTCCCCGGTTTCATGCTATGCTTGTTGGAATAGAGTGATCCGATGACCCCTCGCCTGATTCTGATCCCGCTCATCACCGTAATGGCCGCCGTTAACGCCGCGGGCGCATGGGCGCAGGACAAGGGCACGGTCAACCCAAAACCGCTGCCGCCGCTCGCCAACCCCAACGATCCCAAGATCGGCGCCAAGGAGTTGTTCGGCCGCAAGGTGTTGCCGGCGGCGATGCCGACGCGCGTGCACGGATTCTATGCCCATGGCTGCATCGCGGGCGCGGAAGGGCTGCCGATCAACGGCGACAATTGGCAGGTGATGCGGCTGTCGCGCAATCGATACTGGGGACATCCCGACCTGGTCGCGCTGGTCAAGCGGCTTGCTTCCAAAGCACGCAGGGATGCCGGCTGGCCGGGCATCCTGGTCGGCGACATGTCGCAGCCGCGCGGCGGGCCGATGTTCACCGGACACGCCAGCCATCAGGTGGGGCTCGACGCCGACATCTGGCTGACGCCGATGCCGAACCGGCAACTATCGCGCAACGAGCGCGAGGAAATGTCGGCCGTCATGATGGTGCGCGACGACCGGCTCGATATCGATCCCCGGGTATTCACACCGGGCCACCTTGCGGTGATCCGCGCTGCCGCGCAGGAGCCCAGCGTGCAGCGCATCTTTGTCAATGCCGCGATCAAGAAGGCGCTCTGTCGTGAGGCGAAAGGCGACCGCCACTGGCTCCACAAGGTGCGGCCGATGTACGGCCACGACTATCACTTCCACATCCGCATCAAATGCCCGCCCGGCGCCGGCGAATGCGACAGCCAACCCGATCCGAACGAAGGCGAAGGCTGCAGCACCGGCGATCTCGCCTACTGGTTCAGCGATGCGGTACTGCATCCGAAACCACCGAAAGTGCCGCCGAAGCCGAAGCCGCCGATGACCATGGCCGCACTGCCGCCGGCCTGCAAGACCGTGTTACATGCGCCGGACGCAAAGCCTTGACTGCACAGGTTCAAATCCGCAGGAGAATGACGATGAAGATTTGGCCCGTGATTGCATCCGTCGCTTTCGTCACGAGCGTGCATGCACAAACCCCTTATGCCGGGATGAGATGCGCCCGATCAAGGCGCTTTCCGAGCAGCACATTGCCGACCTCGGCACCGGCCGCGGCATGGGGCTGGCGCTCGCGGCCGAACTAAACGGCTACCCGGGACCCTCGCACGTTCTCGAACTCGCCGACAAGCTCGACCTCTCCGCCGAGCAACGCGCCAAGATGCAAAGCCTGTTCGATTCCATGAAGGCCGAAGCGATGCCGCTTGGCGCGAAGCTGATCGAGCAGGAAGCCGAACTGGACAAGCAGTTTGCAGCCCGCACGGTCACGCCGGAAAGCCTGCAGGCGTCCACCGCGGGCGTTGCCACGACGCAGGGAATGCTGCGCGAAACCCATCTGAAATATCACTTGTCGACCGGAAACATCCTGACCCCGTCGCAGATGACAAAGTATGCGGAATTGCGCGGTTACGGCGCCGGCGGGCACAAGCGACACCACCATTGACACCCCGGCTGCACCTTAGGCGGTGCAGCCGCCTTTACCTCCTGCTCCATCCTGACTATTGTCAGGGCTGGCGATATCCTGATCGACCGCAAGTCCTCCAGGGAATACCGGAACGGCGCTTCCGACGGTCGCCTTGACCCAACCAACGCCTGTCTTGCGCGCGGCAACCGCGGCTCGCAATCATGCATGGAGCGCCCGATGAATCGTCTTGCCGGCCTTTTCGTGGCCTTCGCCATTTCGCTAGCAGCCGTCCCCACGCCGGCCGCCGCGCAGGACAAGTCCCTGACGATCTTCGCCGCAGCCTCGATGAAGAACGCGCTCGATGAGATCGACGCCGCCTACACCGCGAAAACCGGGATCAAGATCACGGTGAGCTATGCCGCAAGCTCGGCATTGGCAAAACAGATCGAACAGGGCGCGCCGGCCGACGTGTTCATCTCCGCCGACACCGACTGGATGGATTACGCGACGTCAAAAAAGACGATCATTGAATCGAGCCGGGTCAATCTGCTCGGCAACAACATCGTGCTGATCGCACCGAAGGATTCCAAGGTCGACAATGTGAACATCGGCCCTGGCTTCGATCTCGCCAAGCTCGCCGGCGACGGCCGGATCGCCACCGGCGACGTGAAATCCGTGCCGGCCGGCAAATACGCCAAGGCGGCGCTGGAGAAACTCGGTTCGTGGCAGGCCGCCGAGCCGAAATTCGCGATGGCCGAAAGCGTGCGCGCCGCGCTGACGCTGGTCGCGCGTGGCGAGGCCGTTCTCGGCATTGTCTATTCCACCGACGCCAAGATCGAGCCCGGCGTCAAGATCGTCGGCACCTTCCCGGCCGATTCCCATCCTGCGATCGTCTATCCCGTCGCGGCGACCGCGACGGCGAAGCCGGAGACGGCGGACTATCTCGCCTTCCTGCGCTCGACGGCGGCGAAAGCCATCCTCGAGAAATACGGCTTCAAGTTCCTCGTCAGCCCTTCCACCTGATGTTCGAGATATCGCCCGCTGAATGGACGGCCATCCTGCTCTCGCTGCGGGTCGCCGTCATCGCAACGCTGGTGGCGACGCCGTTCGGCATCGCGCTGGCGTGGCTGCTGGCGCGGCGTGAGTTCTGGGGCAAGTCGGTGCTCGATGCATTAGTTCATTTGCCGCTGGTGCTGCCCCCCGTGGTCACCGGCTATTTGCTGCTGCTGACCTTCGGCCGCCGCGGCCTGGTCGGCGCATGGCTCGCCGATAACCTCGGCATCGTGTTCGCGTTTCGCTGGACCGGGGCGGCACTGGCCTGCGGCATCATGTCGTTCCCACTTCTGGTGCGGCCGATCCGGCTGTCGATCGAGGCGATCGACCGCCGCCTGGAACAGGCGTCGAGCACGCTCGGCGCCGCACCGTGGCAGGTGTTTGCGACGGTAACCCTGCCGCTGGCACTGCCGGGCGTGCTGGCCGGCATGGTGCTCGGCTTCGCCAAGGCGATCGGCGAGTTCGGCGCCACCATTACCTTCGTCTCCAATATCCCCGGCGAGACCCAGACCATCTCGACGGCGATCTATTCGCTGATCCAGACCCCCGACGGCGACGCCGCGGCCGGGCGGCTGGTGCTGATCTCCATCGTGATCGCGATGGGCGCCCTGATCGCGTCCGAATGGTTCGCGCGACGCGCCACCAGACGCCTGCACGGGAACTGACCATGCTGCGCGTCGACGTCACCAAACAGCTCGGCGAATTCTCGCTCGAAGCCGCGTTCGAAAGCCAGGGCCGCGTCACCGGCCTGTTCGGCGCGTCCGGCGCCGGCAAGACCTCGCTGATCAACATGATCGCCGGCCTGCTGCGGCCGGACCGCGGCGTCATCGCGCTCGATGGCGAAACGCTGGATGACACGTCGAAAGGCATTCATGTGCCGCCGCACCGGCGGCGCATCGGATATGTGTTCCAGGACGCACGGCTGTTTCCGCATCTCGACGTGCGGCAAAATCTCGACTACGGCCGGCGCATGAACCGCCTTGCCGTGGATCCAGCGCAGCACGCGCGCGTCACCGACTTGCTCGACATCGGCCATCTGCTCGACCGCCGGCCCGGAAAACTCTCCGGCGGCGAGCGCCAGCGCGTCGCGCTTGGCCGTGCGCTGCTGTCAAAGCCGCGCCTGCTGCTGCTCGACGAGCCGCTGGGCTCGCTCGACGAGAGCCGCAAGGAGGAAATCCTGCCCTATCTGGTGCGGCTGCGCGACGAAGGCATTCCGATGGTCTATGTCAGCCACGACGCCGCCGAACTGCGTCAACTGGCGACGCAGATCGTGATGCTCAAGCGCGGCCGCGTAACCGCGCTCGGCGGCGTCAAGGTGCTGACGTAGCGCGTCCACGATTGACGCCGTCAATTCGCCAAGCCGATTGCTGTCGCGGGTACGCGCCCCGGCAGGCAACGGATGTTCAGCTGGCGGACAGGATGCTTCGCGGGTCTATATCTCGGTGCGACGCAACGTAATCGATATCACCGCGCGTGATACCGATGTCCGCAAGCTCGCTGTCCGTCAGGTGACACAATTGAGTACGCAGCCTATCCCCTTTGCGCCACTCCAGAAATGCATTCCAATAATTTTCGAAAGGACTGTAAACCTGCCGCTTTGCCGTTGCCGGTCCCAGCTCGGTAATCCCGTGGATCGTGCTCATGGCGGTGTCCTGTCTGGACTGTTTCACCATGCAAAGGTGCCGCAAGACGCACCAGCGCGCTTAACTGGAGGCTTACATTTCCTTTACCGAAGGCTTATTCTTGGCGGATAATTGCTGCCCCGCTCTCGGGGGTAGAGGACAAGCTTGGGAAATGGTGCCATGCGCTATTTCTTCGAGGACTTTGCGTTGGACACCGACCGGCGCGAGTTGCGGCGCGGGCCCGATGTTGTGCCTACGACGCCACAGGTACTCGATCTGCTCGAGTATTTAGTCCGCAGCAGGGATCGCGTCGTCAGCAAGGACGATCTGGTTAACGCGATTTGGAATGGTCGGATTGTATCTGATGCGGCGCTGACGACCCGGCTGAACGCCGTCCGACGCGCGATCGGCGACTCCGGCGAGCAACAACGTCTTATCAAGACATTTCCACGAAAGGGTTTTCGTTTCGTGGGCGCTGTACACGATGATGAGGGTCGGCGCCCAGGAACCGCGGTGGTCTCAGACGCCCTCGCCGAACTGTCAACGCTTGCCCGCGCTGCCGGGAAGGCCGCGGTTTCGGTCCCAGATCCCTCCGAAAAAGTAGTTGGCAAACGGCGATCCGATGGCTGGCTGGGTCACCTCAGAGGCCGTTTGAAGCTCGTGGGCGGCGCGTTGGCCTCGGTTGCCGCCATCGGCGTAATTGCCGGCGGCGTTGCCGGTTATTGGAATGTCTGGAAGACGGTCCGTACCGATGTAGTTCGGGAAGCTCAAAAGATCCAGGGACAACCGACTGTCAGGCCCGAGATCGCGCCTCGCCTCTCTCTCGTCGTGTTGCCCTTTGCCAACCTCAACAACGATCCAGAGCACGACTACTTTGCCGACGCCATCACGACAAATTTGACGGCCGATCTCTCGCGAGCGCCCGCCACTTTCGTCATTGGACGCGAGGTCGCCTTTACCTACAAGAACAAGTCGATCGATCTGAAGCAGTTCGGGACGGATCTCGGCATCCGCTGGGCCGTACAGGGCGCGGTAAGACGCAACGGAGACCAAGTGCGCGTCAACGTATGGCTTACAGATCTTCAGACCGCCCGCGACATCTGGTCAGATCGGTTCGACGGCGACCGTACAAATCTGGCCGTCTTGCAGGACAACATCACAGCGCGGCTTCTCTGCGTTGCACACCTGCACCTCCGTCAACATGAAGAAGCCATCGAACCGTGTAGCCGCGCGTTGAATATGATCGGCACGACCGTTGAAGCTTACATCAGTATGATCTCGGCTTACGGGTCGACGGACAAATGAAAAAGGCACACTGCCTGTCACCGGCCCGTTCGTAACCCTCCCCCTTGCCGGCTCGCCAAGCGCGAGGGGGCCGACCGGTCGCTCGGAGCCACTATGAAGCTGCCGCGGCGCTCACTCCGGAACGACGCGGACGGCGCCGCGGGCGGCGCTCGTCGTCAGCGCGGCATAGGCCTTCAGCGCCATCGTCACCTTGCGGCTGCGCTTCTTGGCGGGCTTCCAGGCGTCCGCGCCGCGGGCCAGCATGGCTTCGCGGCGCTTCGCCAGCGTGGCGTCATCGACCACGAGGCTGATCGAACGCGCCGGGATGTCGATCTTGATAAGGTCGCCCTCTTCCACCAGCCCGATCAACCCGCCTTCGGCGGCTTCCGGCGAAAGATGTCCGATCGACAGGCCTGACGAGCCGCCGGAGAAGCGGCCATCGGTGACCAGTGCGCAAACTTTTCCGAGGCCCTTCGATTTGAGGTAGCTGGTCGGATAGAGCATCTCCTGCATGCCGGGACCGCCGCGCGGGCCTTCATAGCGGACCACGACGACGTCGCCGGCCTTGATCTTGTTGCCCAGGATGCCTTCGACCGCGGCGTCCTGGCTTTCGAACACCCGTGCCGGCCCCTCGAACTTCAAAATGCTCTCATCGACGCCGGCGGTCTTCACGATGCAGCCATCGAGCGCGAGATTGCCGGACAGCACCGCGAGGCCGCCGTCTTTCGAATAGGCATGCTCGGCGTCGCGGACGCAGCCTGCCGCGCGATCGGTATCGAGTTCCTCGAACCGGCGCTCCTGGCTGAACGCGACCTGCGTCGGCACATTGCCCGGTGCGGCCATGAAGAATTTGCGGACGCTTTCGCTCCTGGTCTGCTTGATGTCCCAGCGGCTGAGCGCATCCTCCAGCGTCTTGGAGTGAACCATCGGCAAGCCGCGGTTGAGCAGGCCCGCGCGGTCGAGTTCGCCGAGGATAGCCATGATGCCGCCGGCGCGGTGAACGTCCTCCATATGCACGTCCGCCACCGACGGCGCCACCTTGCACAGCACCGGTACCCGGCGCGACAGGCGGTCGATATCCTGCATCGTGAACGGCACCTGCCCTTCATAGGCGGCAGCCAAGAGATGCAGCACCGTGTTGGTCGAGCCGCCCATGGCGATGTCGAGCGTCATGGCATTCTCGAACGCCTTGAAGTTAGCGATCGACCGCGGCAACGCCGTTTCGTCGTCCTGCTCGTAATAGCGCCGCGCCAGATCGACGATCAGATGCCCGGCCTCGACGAACAACCCCTTGCGGTCGGCGTGCGTCGCCAGCACCGAGCCGTTGCCCGGCAGCGCCAGCCCCAGCGCCTCGGTGAGACAGTTCATGGAATTGGCCGTGAACATGCCCGAACACGAGCCGCAGGTCGGACAGGCCGAGCGCTCGATCACTTCCACGTCGGCATCGCTGACGTTGCTGTCGGCGGCCGCGACCATGGCGTCGATCAGATCGACCGCGCGGAGCTTGCCCTTGATGTTGACCTTGCCGGATTCCATCGGCCCGCCCGAGACGAACACGGTCGGGATGTTGATCCGCAGCGCCGCCATCAGCATGCCGGGCGTGATCTTGTCGCAGTTCGAGATGCAGACCATGGCGTCGGCGCAATGCGCATTGACCATGTACTCGACGCTGTCGGCGATGATCTCGCGCGACGGCAGGCTGTAGAGCATGCCGTCATGGCCCATGGCGATGCCGTCATCGACTGCGATGGTGTTGAACTCCTTGGCGACGCCGCCCGCCTTCTCGATTTCGCGCGCGACGAGCTGGCCGAGATCCTTCAGGTGCACATGGCCGGGCACGAACTGGGTAAACGAATTGACCACGGCAATGATCGGCTTGCCAAAATCCTCGTTCTTCATGCCGGTGGCGCGCCAGAGGCCGCGGGCGCCCGCCATGTTGCGGCCGTGGGTCGTGGTTCGGGAGCGGTAGGCGGGCATGGTCTGTCCTTCTGGGAAGCGGGAAAGGCGTCTTTTAGACGGTGAACCGGATCGATTAAAGCGGCTTGGCGCAGGGTCGCCATGCACTGGCCCACCCCGAACGGGACAGGGTGCAGACCACCTGCTCCGGCTACCGCTAGACCACCTCGCGCGCGCGCAGTTCCGCGATCGCCTTGGCGTCATAGCCGAGCTCAGCCAGCACCTCCTCGGTATGGGCACTGAGCGCGGGCGCCATGCGGTCGAGCCGGCCGCCGCCATGGGCGAGCTGGAACCCGCTGCCGGCAAAGCGCAGGCGGCCATAGGGCGTGTCGATCTCCTGGATGGCGCCGCGCGCGGATATCTGCGGATGATCGATGACTTCCTCGACCTTCCAGATGCTGGCGCAGGGCGCGCCCGCGGCCTCCAGGACCTTTTCCCACTCGCGCGGGTCCCTCTTCGACAGCGCCTCCTCGATGATGGCCCGCAGCGCCGGCTCGTTCTCCTGGCGGGCGAACCAGTCGGCGAAGCGCGGATCTTCCAGCGCATCGGCGCACCCCAGCGCGGTCATCAGCGCGATGTATTGCTTCTCGCTGTTCACCGCGAGCAGCAGATAGCCGTCACCGGCCTTGAACAGGTTGGCAGTTGGCCGGCGGCTCACCGCCTGGTTGCCGGAGAGCTGCTGGCGATGGCCGGCCACCGAGTAGTCCGCGACCTGCCCGGACAGGAACGCCAGCGTCGCCTCCAGCATGGAGACGTCGACCAACTGACCCTTGCCGGTATGAGTACGCTGGAACAGCGCGCTGGACACACCGAAGGCGGCGGTGGCGCCCGACAGCACGTCGCAGACCGCAAAGCCCGCGCGCGTCGGGCCGGTCTCGGCATGGCCGGTGATCGACATGATGCCGGACAGCGCCTGGATCTTGCCGTCATAGCCGGCGCCGAGCCGTTCCGGCCCGGTCTGGCCAAAACCCGAAATGGCGCAATAGATCAGCCGCGGATTGATCGCGGAGAGCGCGGCATAACCGATGCCGAGCTTGTCCATCACGCCCGGGCGGAAATTCTCCATCACCACGTCGGCCTGCGCTGCGAGTTGCTTGACGATGGCGATCGCCTCCGGCTTCTGCAGGTCGAGGGTGAGGCTGCGCTTGTTGCCGTTGATGGCCTGCCAGCCCGGCGCGAGGCCGCGCTCGGCCCATTCGCGGCTCAGCGGCGTGCGGCGCATGTCCTCGCCTTCGCGCCGCTCCACCTTGATGACGTCGGCGCCGAGCAGCGCGAGCTGGTAGCTCGCATAGGGACCGGCCAGCACCTGCGTGAAGTCGAGAATCTTCACGCCTTCGAACGGTCGGGTCAAAGGGACTTCCTCCGAAATCGCTCTTCTTTTCTTCTGTCTTCGTTCGTGGCCCGCGCGGCGGGCGTCACGCCGCCCGGTTGCCGCGCGCGATCTCTTTCTGCTTGTCGAATTCGGCGCGGCGCCGCGCCAGTTCCTCCGGGCTCATCTGCGCGATGTTGTTGTAGTCGAGCTTCCAGGAGGCATCCTCGCTCCAGCGCAGCGGCGACTGCATCGTGGTGCGCGCGCCGGGTGCGGACTCCAGCAGACGCAGCGCCAGTTCGAGCGTCAGCGCCTGCGACTCCACATCATGCGGCTTGCCGGCGGAGTTGCCGAGCGGAAAATCCGAAAACAGGAAGCGCGGCGCGGCGGCGTGTTCGACGATGTCCTTGGCACAGCCCATGACGACGGTGGCAATGCTATTGGCTTCGAGATGACGCGCTACCAGCGCAGACGTCTGGTGGCAGACCGGGCAATTCGGGACGATGACCGCGATATCGACCTTGTCGGCCTGGCAGCGGGCGAGAATATCCGGAGCGTCGACATCGATGGTGACGCGGTGGCTGCGATTGGTCGGCGCACCGAAGAAACGCGGCGCGACTTCGCCGATCCGCCCCGCGTTGGCCGCCTTCAGAAGCTGCGGCAGCGGAAACCAGGTGCCGCTGTCGGTGGCCGTGGTGTGCTTGCGGTCGTAGCCGATATGCGAGATCCGCAAATCATGCTGCTTTGCCGTGTCGCCGTCATAGACCTGATAGAACTTGGCGCTGCCGTTGTAGGCAGCTCCGGGCCCCTGATCGCCCTTGGTGGGATCATACTTGGCAGCCGTGGTGACGATGGTCACGCGCGACTTCGCGAGCGGCTTTTTCAACGGCTGGAACGGCGCATCGACATAGTGCGCCCAGCGATAGGGCGTGGTGTAGCCGATCGCGGTGTAATACTCGCGGGTCCGCTGCATATAAGGGATCGGAGAATCATAGTCGGGCGCGAAGCCAAGCTGGTCGTCGAGGGGGGCGGACATTGTGTTTCTCCTGCGTTTCCACCGCGAGCGTAAGATCTATTTTCAGCCAGACTAGAGATAGTCGGCCGGTTCCTCAACTGCCGAAAGTGCAACTCAAACCCGCATGACCAGCGACCAAAGGTCGACCTCAAATAACCCCAACAAGCCCGGACGCACCTCCACGCTCGCAGGCGACGGGCGCCCCGAGTTGATGCGACGGCTCGTCCCTCGAAATAACGAGGGCGCAGGGAAGACCGGGTGCGCGCTGCACCCGCGGTCTCGTGTGCAATGGCACAAAGAAGTGCGCACACGAGCATACAGGTCCAGCGGAGAGCATCCGGCCTTCCCTGCGCAATGGTTTGACGGCTTATGGCGCGCTCTCCCCGGAGACGAATTCCTTTTGCCTCCGTCGCTGCCGGATTGACGGCCCATCGAACCCGGTTGGGTTCGATCAACCTCCGCCAGCTTGACACCAGCCACGGGTGCCAGGACCACACGGTTTTGCCGTACGCAAACTGCGCCGCTCGTCCTGCGCGGATCAATCGCTCACAGCCCAAGACAAAGCTTGGAGCCGCCCTGCAACGCCTCGCGCGCGCAACGCCATCGCGTCCACCGCAACCCGCACTCCACGTATCGTGACGACGCGTACGCCCCTCTTCGATGAGGCGGGATGAGCGCAAAAGAGACTGATTTGGGGAGAATGAGAAGCGGAATATTTTCGTCGCACAATCTGGACGGCCCAAATCACTTTGAATCGGCTGACGAAATTCGATTTTGCGCGCAGCGGGTTTGGCGGTGTTTTTTGAAGCGAGACCGTGCGACCGTGGGCCGAAACGCTCGCTGATTTGCCCCCGTCGGGTAATCGGCGTTCAGTTCGTGGAAGGGAATTAGGCTGCACTTAATAATTGGCTGCAGTGAGAGCACTGATTTGAAGCGGGGAGTGCTGCTGCGGCGTGACCACAGGAGGTGGAGGAGATACGGCCAGTAGAGTCGCCCCGAGTACGGAAACTACCCGGTGCATTTAACTTTCACGTTGCGTCATGATGGGCGCATTGCGGACGATCGCATCGACAAAAAAGTTGGGTGCATTGTCACACCGCAGCTACGAGCAGCAGATCATCAAGGTCCCTTTCGGCCGCTCGCCCCGAAAGCAGCATCGCGGCAATGGCGGCCAAACAGGCGAATTTTCGAAGACGCAGCTTCTGATCGCGCCGAATTTGCGCAGCGCGGCAACAAGTTTGCACTGCCATCAGGTCGACAATTGTGCTCTCTTTGGCTGCGCGACCTCTCGCTGATCATTTCAGCCCCAGCCCCATGGTCGGGTCGAGAGGGAGCGCTGCCCCGGCATTGATCCCCACGATTCGCGCCGGTCGCCTTGTTCATGCGTTCCCCTGGAGTGGCAGCCATGGTGCAGAACCTAGTAGCCGGATTGGTCGTGGTGGCTTTGATTATCATGGGCGTGCTTGCCTACGCCCAGAAACATGAGGGGTGCTTGCACGGGCGCTCGCTCCAAACCTTCAAGCCCTGCGGATCAGTTAGCGTTGAGCTGTAGCTTGCCGCGACGCTGCGGCCAACCTCGCGCGATTTGGTGCTCATGATTCCGGGCAAATCCCGGTTCGCGTATCTCCGTCAGTACGGGCCGAGCCGAGCCGTTCTTCAACCGAACGTGGGTTCCTGGCAAACTGGGCGACTGATCAGGCGACGCATTGGGCTCGCTTCCATTGGTGGTCTGTCGAAGTCTGCTCTTGGCAGCACCTTTGAGACATGCCCGCCTATCCTGAGAACGTCCGTTCACCGGGGTAGACCGGAAGTCGCCGTGGTGCGGCCAAATCGACGCGAATGACCCACATCGGAAGTCAGCATCTGCGCCACGACGCCTCTGGTAGTGACCATTCCGAACGTCCATCGCGGCTAGATATCGACATTCATTCGCCGGATAGGACGCCTCGCGGATCGCAACCTCGATGCGAAGCGAGGTAGTCGATCTCGCTGCGCGTAATGCCGATATCTATTAGCTCCCTGTCACTTAGGTCGCACAAGTTGGCCATTAATCTCCGGCGTTTGCGCCACTCCTGAAATGCATTCCAATATGTTTCGAGAGGACTGTAGACCTGCCGCCTTGCGGTTACCGGTCCCAGCTCAGTGGTCCCGCGGATCGTGCTCATTAGGGTGTGTCCTGTCTGGACTGTTCACTAGGCAGAAGTTGCCGCAAGATGCGCGGCTGCGCTTAACTGGTGGCTTACATTTCTCTTACCGGCGGCTTACTCTTCATGCGCCAGTACAGAGGCGACCCCGGGAAGGAATGGCAGCTTGCGCTATCTTTTCGAGGAATACGCATTCGACACCGACCGGCGCGAGCTGCATCGGGGGATCGATGCGGTGTCGATCACACCGCAGGTTTTTGACCTGCTCGAATACCTGATCCGCAACAGGGAGCGGGTTGTCAGCAAGGACGACCTCATCAAAGCCATTTGGAATGGGCGCAGCGTATCTGACGCGGCGCTGACAACCCGCCTGAATGCCGCCCGGGATGCAATCGGCGATTCCGGCGAGGAACAACGCTTCATCAAAACACTACCGCGCAAGGGCTTCCGTTTCGTCGGACAGGTGCGGGAGGCGCGAGAAGTTGCGGGCCCAAACCCTGGCGATGCGCCCGGGAGCGTTCCTGCACTTCCCGACGAGCCCTCCATCGCCGTGCTGCCGTTCGCGAACATGTCTGGCGATCCCGAGCAGGAGTACTTCGCGGACGGGATGGTTGAGGAGATCACTACCGCACTTTCGCGATTCAGATCGTTGTTCGTGATCGCTCGCAATTCGAGTTTCACCTTCAAGGGCAAAGCCGTCGACATCAAGGAAGTCGGGCGCAGGCTTGGCGTGCGCTATGTCCTTCAGGGGGCGGTGCGCAAGGCGTCGGGGAAAGTTCGCATCACGGGCCAGTTGATTGAAGCGGCTACGGGCGCACACATTTGGGCGGACAAGTTCGAACGTGACATGACAGACATTTTCGCGTTGCAGGACGAAGTCACGCTCGCCGTTGTCTCAGCTATTCAGCCAAAGTTGTTTCAAGCAGAAATTGCACTGGCGACGCGGCGGCGACCGGAAGACCTCACCGCGTATGATCTTTTTCTCCGGGCTTTACAGCAAGCCGTCCGATCGACCCGCGAAAGTTTGGCCGAGGCACTCCGACTGGTCCATCGCGCCTTGGAGCTTGCCCCTGGGTTTGCTGCTGCGGCAGCTTTGGCAGGTGACTGTCATATGGAAAACGTGCTTAGGAGCTATGCGATCGACCCACAATTCGAACGCAAGGAAGCCGTTCGGCTTATGCGCCTGGCATTGAGCCTCGACGATGGTGATCCAGACACGTTGGCAAGTGCTGCTTCGATCTCCGCATTATTGATCGGCGATTGTGAGACTGAGATCGAGATGGCCGATCGGGCGGTCGCGCTCAACCCAAATTCATTTCACATATGGAACCGCAGAGGCTGGGTCTATAAGATTGCGGGGCAGCCGAAGGAAGCGATCCGGAGCTTTGAACGCGCCATGCGAATGAGCCCGGTAGACCCGCAAACATTCGGAGCGCTTACCGGGATGGGATTTGCCCTTATTGAGCTTCGTCGCTTTGACGAGGCCATCATTGCAGCGAAGAAAGCCCAGCGTCACAACCCCTGCTATCCAGGACCATACCGCTGCTTCGCGTCCGCTTTCGCCCATCTCGGACGCGACGCTGAGGCCCGTGAGGCAGCGGCTCGTATGCTTGAGATCGATCCCGCTTTCACAATATCGGCGTGGATCGGTCGGAGCCAAGTATCAAAAAATGCGAAGCTGATGATTGAGGGTTTTCGCAAAGCGGGGTTGCCCGAGTAGCTCTCCAATGTCCACGAGGTGATCGAATAGCGGCACTCTTCTGCGGCGCATGAGTCCGGAGTTGGCACAAAGCCGACATTAGAAAGCAACGACAAAGCCGACATTAGAAAGCAACGGCGGAATGTCCGCTTTCAGGGGGCGAAGCTGACCGAACTTCGCCCGTCAGAGCTCAGACCCCCGCCACCGACGACCATATCTCCGCCAGCTTGCGCCTGAACTTCTGCCGGCGCGTTGGCGGCGCAGCCTGTTCCTCATCCTCGGGCAGCCGCAGGCCGACCACGCTGACCCGGCCGCCGCTGATGCTGCGCGCGACCAGCACGATCGGATCAAGCACCAGCTCGGCGCCTTCCTTGGGCGCATGGTCGAGATGAATGTCGAAATAATCCGCCAGCGTCAGCTTCGCCTGCTCTTCCTCGGCTGATACGCCGTAGATCTGAGCCAGTTCGCCGAGCGTGTGTTCGCCCGAGACCATGAAATCGCCGAGCAGATGCGGGTCGGGCGCCGAGCTCGGCGCCATGTCGACGAAGAAGCGATCCAGCGCCTCGGCCTTTTCCGGCGGCGCCAGCAGATAGAGGTAGTCGCCGGCCGCGACCGGATCGGCCTCGACGGGCGAGAGGATCCGCTCGTCGCGGATCACCAGCGTCGGCTTCGACCAGGATGGCAGCAGGCCGCGCCGGAAGTAGAGACTCTTCGGCCGCACCGGATAGCCGACCAGTTGCTGTTCGAGCTGCCCCGGCAGATCGAGCTCGACGCGGCGCGGGCCGCGGTCGACGCGCGGCAGCGCCACGTGCAGCCACCGCGCCGCCGGCGCCAGCGTCCAGCCCTGCAGCAGCAGCGAGATGACGACCACGACAAAGGCGACGTCGAAATAGAGATAGGCTTTCGACAGCCCGACCAGCATCGGGATCGACGCGAGGAAGATCGCAACCGCCCCGCGCAGGCCGGTCCAGGCGATGAAGACCTTTTCCCGCCAGTTGAACCGGAACGGCATGAGGCACAGCAGCACCGCGAGCGGCCGCGCCACAAGCATCAGCACCAGCGCCACGATCACGGAGGGGCCCACGCTGCCCAGCAGGCGCTGCGGCGACGCCAGCAGGCCCAGCAGAACGAACATCACGATCTGCGCCAGCCAGGTCGCGGCGTCGAGAAACGTCACCACCGAATTATGCGCGCGCGTCGGCCGGTTGCCGATGATGATGCCGGCGAGATAGACCGCGAGAAATCCGGAGGCGTGCGAGATCTGCGCCACGCCAAAGATCACAAGCGCAGCGGTGGTGACAAAGGGCGCATGCAGGCCTTGCGGCAGCGCCATGCGATTGAGCGCCACCACCACCAGACGGCCGCCGATCACGCCGACGACGGTGCCGAGCACGCCTTCGCGCGCGAGCTCCATGACGACATGCGCCGGCGAGCTTTCACCTGATGAAATGAACTCGACCAGCATCAGGGTGAGAAAGATCGCGAACGGGTCGTTGGTACCGGATTCGGCTTCCAGGGTTGCGCCGACACGGGGGCGCAGGCGCAGGCCCTGGGTGTGAACGAGCAGGAACACCGCCGCGGCATCGGTCGACGCCACCACGGCGCCGACCAGCAGCGACTCGGTCCAGTTCAGATCGAGCGCATATTTGGCGGCCGGCGCGGCAATCACGGCGGTGAGCAGCACACCGATGGTCGCCAGCACCATCGATGGCGCCAGCACGGTACGGATGCTTTGAAACCTGGTCCGCAGGCCGCCGTCGAACAGGATCAGCGCCAGCGCCACCGACCCCACCAGATAGGTGGTGCGGACGTCATCGAAGCTGAGCTGGCCCGGCCCGGCATCGCCCGCCAGCATGCCGATCAGGAGGAACACCAGGAGCAGCGGCGCCCCGAAGCGCAGCGCGAGCAGGCTCGACAGGATGCCCGCCATCACCAGGATGGCGCCCAGAAAGATGGCTATGCTGACCGAGTCGAGAGAAGCCATGAACCTCCGCAATAACCTCTACAATCCTGGCAAATACTTGCAATTGCATCCTTATCGTCGCCACAGTTGAACGCCAACCCATTTCTGCGATAGCGGCAATGTGCCCGATTTTACGGGCTTAACCTGCTCCTGCAGCAGTCGTATCGATGGCATCCGCACTCCGCTTGTGGGAATCTGCCGGCTGCTCGCGAATCAACTTTGCCTGATGAGGCCGGGTAGCCTCGAACGAGATTTTGCCGATGGATTTGAAAGAGATCATCGAGGTCCTGCACAACGCCGCGCGATCGGTCGGCGCGGAGGTCACCTCGCCCTGGTTCTATCTGCAGCTTGGACTGATCCTGACCGCAGCCGGGCTCGCCTGGGCCGGCGGCGCGGCGGTCCGCTCCAGGATAGACGTGTCGTCGGTTGCGATGGGATGGCCGGCGCCGCTCCGGCTGTTCGTCCGCGTGCTGGTCGGCAGCACGTCGACCGCGCTGTTCGCGCTCCTGATGACGCTGGCGCGCGGGGTCATGCTGGCGTCGACCTGGCCGAGCCGCAGCTATCTGCTCGTGGTCGCCGCCAAGCTCGCCTTCGCGTGGCTGGTCATCAACCTCGTTACCTCGGTCATCCGCAATACCTTTGTGGTCCGGCTGGTGTCGATATCGGCATGGCTGGTGGTGGCCTTGAGCATTCTGGGCCAGCTCGAGCCGGTGATCGAAGCGCTCGACTCGGTCTCGATCGTGCTCGGCGACCTGCGCCTGACGCCGCTGCTGCTGATCAAGCTTGGCGCCCTTCTGATCGTGGCGCTGTGGCTGACCAACATCGCCAGCAATTTCGTGGAAGGCCGAATTACCCGATCCGGCGATCTGACCCCGTCGATCCAGGTCCTCCTGGTCAAGATCGTCCGGCTGACGCTGATGGTATTTGCCATTGCGATCGCCCTGAGCGCGGTCGGCATCAACCTCGCGGCGCTCGCGGTATTCACCGGCGCGGCCGGCGTCGGTATCGGCCTCGGCCTGCAGAAGATCGTCGCCAACTTCATCAGCGGCATCATCCTGCTGGTCGACAAATCGGTGAAACCGGGCGACCTCGTCACCATCGGCGACAACACCGGGCGCATCAGCACGATGAAGACGCGCTACATCTCGGTTGCCGCCGGCGACGGCCGCGAGTTCCTGATCCCGAACGAGGATCTGGTGACGCAAAAGGTCGTCAACTGGACCTATACCGACAAGAACACGCTGGTGAAGGTGCTGTTCAGCACCAATTACGACGCCGATCCGCGGGCGGTGTGCAAGCTGGCCATCGACATTGCCGGCGCCGTGCCGCGCGCGATCAAGAACAAGCCCCCGAACTGCATCCTGACCGAATTCGCCGAGGCCGGGATGAAATTCTCCCTGACCTTCTGGTTGCCCGATCCGGACGGCCTGGACAACGTCAAGAGCGACGTGATGCTGGCGCTGTGGGACGCCTTCAAGCGCGAGGGGATCCGTGTTCCCTATCCGGTGCGCGAAATCCGCGTCCGCGGCGGCGCGCTGCCGGTCGAGCAGGTGGTGGAGGTTTCCGGCTAGATGCAAGTACTTTAAAGCCGCCCCGCGGTCCAACCTTGGCTTGCACTGACCGTTCCGATCATTAAATTAGGCTCTCAAAATCAACCCATTACCGTTCCTCCGAAGCATGACCCGACCATGAGCTATATTGAAGCATCAGATACCTCCTTGCGAAAAACCGGCCAGATCAAGCTACATGGCGCGAGCGGGTTCGCCGGCATGCGCAAGGCCGGCGCGCTGGTCGCAAAATGCCTCGACGAACTCACCGACATCGTCAAGGCGGGCGTCCCGACCTCCCGGATCGACGAATTCGTCCGCGACTTCGCCTTCGGCCATGGCGCCTATCCGGCGACGCTGATGTATCGCGGTTACCGCTATTCGACCTGCACCTCGATCAATCACGTGGTCTGCCACGGCATGCCCGGCGACCGCGCGCTGAAGGAGGGCGACATCGTCAATATCGACGTCACCTTCATCGTCGATGGCTGGTACGGCGATTCCAGCCGCATGTATGTGATCGGTCCGATCGCCCGCAAGGCCGAGCGGCTGATCGAGGTCACCTATGAGGCGATGATGCGCGGCATCGCCGCGGTGAAGCCCGGCGCCACCACCGGCGACATCGGCCACGCTATCCAGAGTTTCGTCGAGCCGCAGGGCATGAGCGTGGTGCGCGATTTCTGCGGCCATGGCCTTGGGCGCATGTTCCACGATGAGCCGAACATCATCCATATCGGCCGGCCCGGCGAAGGCGTGATGCTGAAGCCCGGCATGTTCTTCACCATCGAGCCGATGATCAATCTCGGCAAGCCGCATGTAAAAATCCTGGCCGACGGCTGGACCGCGGTGACGCGCGACCGCTCGCTGTCGGCGCAGTTCGAGCATTCGGTCGGCGTGACCGCGACCGGCGTCGAGATCTTCACGCTATCGCAGCGCAACGGCGAGAAGCCGCTGGTTGGGGCATAGTTGGGCTCCGGCATAATTGGGCCGGAGCCTACCCCTCCCGCGCAGGTCAAAGGCGGTCGGGCAGGCATTGGATTTTTCACAATTCGTGATTGCAAAAGCTGGCCGCCACGGCATGGTTAGCGGCGATGCCCGCCAAATCCAACGACAGCCCCGATCAACCCGCCGAAACGCCGCATTATCACGGCCATCGCGAGCGGCTGCGCGAGCGATTTTACGGCGCCGGGCCGGAGGCGCTGAGCGACTATGAATTGCTGGAGATGGCGCTATTCCCGGCCCTGCCCCGGCGCGACACCAAGCCGCTCGCCAAAGCGCTGTTGAAACAATTCGGCTCGTTCGCCGAGGTCATTCACGCGCCGGTCGCGCGCCTGCGCGAGGTGGACGGCATCGGCGAGGCCTCGATCAACCAGATCAAATTGCTCGCAGCTGCCGCGAGCCGGGTGGCGAAGGGCGAGATCAAGCGCAAGATTGCGCTGTCGTCCTGGAACGACGTGATCGAGTATTGCCGGACCGGGATGGCGTTCGCCGACAAGGAGCAGTTTCGCCTGCTGTTCCTCGACAAGCGCAACCAGCTGATCGCTGACGAAATCCAGCAGACCGGCACCGTCGACCACACGCCGGTCTATCCGCGCGAGGTGATCAAGCGGGCGCTCGAACTGTCCGCGACCGCGCTGATCCTGGTGCACAACCATCCCACTCGGCCCGTTTTGATCACGTTTAATCACAACCGATACTATTGATTTAACTGAACTTTTCCTCTTGTCGTAATTTGGCGTGCTATGGCATATTGGGGTCGGTTTTAAGGGGATCAGCGACTCTTGTGACCCCAATCGCCGACCCCTGCTAGCCGTCTAACGACCCCACCTGAGAACCGACGGGAGAGCCGAGTGCCAAGCCTTACTGATGGAGAAGTCCGCCGCGCACTAAAGCAGGTGGAACGGACCAGCAAAGAGCTCAGCCTCACCGATGGAGAAGGGCACGGAACGGGGCGATTGGTCCTAGTGATTAAGCCCATGCCCACTCGCATTACGGCAGTCTGGATGGCACAGCAGTGGCGAGACGGGAAGCGCCTCAAGAAAAAACTAGGCTCTTATCCATCAATGTCCCTCAGCAAAGCACGCGAAGTATTCACCCGCGACTTCGCTGACATGATTCAGAAGGGTCGCAGCATCAAGCTCGCTGGAGACACCCGCCCCGGCACCGTGGCCTATCTCTTCGAAGCGTACGTCGCCCACTTGAAGTCGGCTGCAAAGTCGTCGTGGAAGGACGCTGAGAAGAACCTCAACAAGGTTGCCGACACGCTCGGCCGCAATCGGCTGGCTCGCGATATCGAGCCGGAAGAAATCACGGACGTCATTCGGCCAATCTACGAGCGCGGCAAGCGTTCAATGGCGGATCACGTCCGCAGCTACATTCGATCTGCCTATAGCTGGGGCATGAAATCGGAGCACGATTACCGAAGCGCGTCTCAGCGGCGTTTCCGTCTCGTATACAATCCGGCGGCCGGGATACCCACAGAGCCCAAGAAAGTTGGGACACGCTGGCTAGACGAAGAGGAATTCGTGCGCCTCTATCGTTGGCTCGAGTGCCCGGACGCGCCGGTCCATCCGCCCTATACCCGCGCCGTCCGTATCCTCATGCTCACGGGACAGCGCGTCGAGGAAATTGCGCGTCTTCATGTGGACCAATGGGACGCCAAGGAGCGAATCATAGATTGGTCAAAGACAAAAAATGGCAAACCGCATGCCATCCCGGTCCCTGACGTCGCCGCTGAACTGATCGAGTCGATCAAGCCAAATGCTCACGGCTGGTTCTTTCCATCCGCAACTGACGCAACCAAGCCCGTGAGCCACGGTACGCTTTACTCGTTCATGTGGCGCCAGCGCGAACGCGAGGTGATTCCGGTCGTCACCAACCGCGATCTGCGCAGAACATGGAAGACATTGGCCGGCCAAGCCGGGATATCGAAGGAAATCCGAGACAGAATACAGAATCACACGCTTCAGGACGTCAGTTCGAAAAGTTACGACCGGTGGAACTACATGCCAGAGAAGCGGGCCGCGATGAAAAAGTGGAACAGCTTCGTAAAGGCGATGCTAACTAGGAAGCGAAGCAAGTCGCGAGGACAGGTGCACGCGCACAACGTCCAACCCGCCGTTGACGATAGCACGCGGCAAGCTGCCTGATGGTGTCTCGCGAACCTCCAAGGAGGCGCGTGCGAAGTGAGCGGTCCGCGTACCGACGTCTGCTGTCTGGGCATTCGCGCGTACCGCCCAGAACAATCTCTATACCAACGATAGTGCCGGTGCGAAGGTCACCGCTGGATTCGGCATCGAGTTCGCACGGATGGCTTTGGGCCGGGGATGCGTCCACATGCTCTGCCTTTTCCCGGATACAGAGCTGGCGATTGACCAGATCGTGGTCACGGCACTTAAGTCGGCATATGCCGCGTCGTCCTAGAACGGGATCATCCCGCTGGACCAAAGCTTGTAGTCGCAACGATCGTGACCACATGTGCGTTTGGCTCCGTAGGAGAAAATCGTTCCTAGGTTTGTGTTAGGAACGTTTGCTGGCGAACCGGCATTGATTCAGGCGCCGCGGGCATCAAGTGCGGCGCGGACCGGAACGATCCCCAGTCCCCTCCTGTGGCTTGGGGGTCATCGGCCGCCGCCCGGCTGGCTGCTTGTCAGCGCGAAGCGCTCGCTACCTCCATCCTCGGTTACGCCCATGGATCGGATCTACCTTGCCATCATCGTCTCAGCTCTGCTGCTGCTCCTCGGCGCGACCGGTCTGTACGTGACCAGAACCGCCGATCTCATGCCGCACGCCCGCACGGTCGGTGTCTCGGGCTCAAGATAGATCAGGGCGAAGGTCCGATCGACGTGCGCCTGTAGAGCGGCAGGCGGCAAAAATATCGAACTGTGAGAAATCGTGATTCGAACATCGCCACAGAAAGCTTACCCTGGATTGTACTCTGGGGCCGCCCCCAGCGCGTACCTCCTGTGTGCCCCAGCCAAGGCCCCCGGCTGGGGCCGTATCAATTCCCGAAAAGAAAAGCCCGGCTTGTGACCGGGCGATGCGCAAACATTCCGAACGTGATGAAACGCTAACATCTAAGATCAGATCGACGCCGTCGGTTCGCTTTGTTACCAGAAACCGAATTTTGCGCCTAAGACTACGGAGAATCCGCGCGATCAACCGCGAGAAGAGGCAGCAGCCGCCACCAGCGGCCGCGGCAATGCCGGCTAGCGCCGATCTAGAGCTTCAACCAGGTGCTTCAGCAGCAAGTGTTCCCCGAAATTAGAAAAAAATGTTTCATCGGGCACCAAAAAGTTGTTCGCGCTTCTTCCCGTCGCGCCGCGTTGATAAGGCATGGCTATCTACAAGCTGAAGCGAAACACTGTTTTCGAGCCGAAGGGCATTGAGCGTCTGGTGGCGGCTTACGAACAGACGCTGCGGGCACTGCGCCTAAAGGATCGCGATGACCCCATCACGCAGCTTGTCGCCGAGAAAATCATTGCGATTGGCCGGTTGGGAAGAAGACCCGGCTGAGATTTCCAAGCTCACACTCAAAGAGTTGGGGCTGGGTTAGGGCGGAGCTCCAGCCCCGCCGCCAGTCCCGCTCACCTGCGCGCCAAGGGTGCCCCGCCCTCGATTCGCAGCAACAGGCAAGCCCCCAAAAAGAGGAAGGCCCCGCCGCTACCAACGACGGGGCCGACCGGATCGAAACGCCCACCCGCTAAGGAGAACATTCGCCGCGGCAATCAAACGTCCTTTCAGGTCATGCTGCCGGGCAGGAAGCAGCGGATCGAAATCCCGACCGTGCCCCACATCGGCCATACCATGGTCCGGCCGGCGCGATTTGGTTCAGTGATCACAGCATCGTCGGGGACCTCGATCCATTGGCCCCAGAGCCGTACGCGGTAGTGGCCGTCCTTCGATTCCCAATCGACATCGGCGACGACCGAGCCGTCGGCGTCGGAGCAGCATGGCCCCTTCCCGCTTTTGAGGCTGTCGAACCATGGCTTGAGCGGAGAGTTAGCGTAGCGACCGTCATCACGGGCAACGGCGTGTCCGGCGAGAAAGACGGCCGGGACCAGCAGCGCAACGGCGATCCTGAAGAAATTCATGCGGCCATCTCGGCAACGAAAATCTTCCAAGGATTCTACAGTGAAAACATGCGCGTCGAATGAACCGCCGTCAACGACAGTTTTGAATGAAGTCGCCGCAAAAGTTGGGCCGCCGGCAACCGGCAGCGGTCGCCTAACAAGGTTCGGTTCAGTTTCCGGAACTGGCTCGGTCGCCTGCGGGTCGACGTTATCCATATACGAAAGCTCTAAGTTGCTTTCCGCTGCTCGGCCGGGATGCCGCTCGCATCCCGGTTGTGTGCAAGTCTTTCCCGATTCCCGGAAAAACTCCCGAACTGCCGTGCTCGGCCACACTATCCTTTTGATGAAGCGGCGCTATCTCGAGTAAACGTTTTCTGCTCCGTGGGTTGCAGGTTCGAATCCTACTGCATCGCCACTTTTGAGATTTTAAAATCACTTAGCATCGGTTTTCGCAGTATCGTTTCGCAGTATCGATCCTGCTTCGTTCGATGCATGTTCACGCAAATCAGTTTGGCATGGTGAGGCATGGCGGAAGAAAAGCTATCAGGTTTCTTTCCGCACCAAGGGCACTCGATCGAGCCGGGCGCGTTTACTCTGGACCTTTATCGACTGGTCTGCATGGTTCTTGCGGATAGACAGGTCGCTAACCGCACTTTAACTTCCGACGCAATTAGATCCTTACAGGAAACACATCTTAGGCCCGAGATTGGCCGGATACTAATTTCGTGTGCTGCCGGTCTCCGCATTTTGTTCGACGCGCGTCCAGCGATAAAGGGATGGATCGACCGGTCTGATTGCGGCAAGCTTTACCCTGACTGGCCGTCCGACGAGAGCAAAGTTGAAAAACTCACCCTGCGGGAAGCCTGCAACAAGATCATTCACGCACAACAAATCAGATTTGATGAAGTAGTCCCAAACGCAGCGGCAAACCCCGACAACGAGGGGGTTTTCCTCCGGCCATATCTCTATTTGTACGGCAGCAGGAATCGCCATGAGTGGCGCGCGGTTCTGTCGATCATCGACTTTGCAAAATGGGGTGCGGCTAGCTTCTTAGGAATGTAACCACCTGCCCCAAGGCAATCGGACCTTCCACTGCGGCAGAGCACATGACGCTTGCTGAAAACTTCAATCAACTCGATTGGGCAACAATTGAATCATATGTGGTGCTACAGCAGCAGGAACATCTGCACTTGGACTTTAAGACGCTCAAGAACGCAGAACTGACTAGTAGTGATGGCAGACGAAATATTGCGCGAAGCATTTCGGGCTTCGCGAACTCCAGTGGAGGCATCATAGTTTGGGGTTTTGATGCGCGGAAGAATGCGATGGAATCGACTGTGCCGCTGCAATTGTTGAATTCCAAAAAACTGACCTGCGCGTTTCGCGGCTCAACTCGCCAAGTGGTGATGCCACATCTCCCATCATCGATGACCTTCGACACAAACCAATTGTGAATCCAAAGAGCGGTGGCGGCGTGGTCGCGACATTCGTACCGGATACTGATGGCGGTCCCTATATGGCTCTGCTGGGCGAGCAGCGGTATTCCAAGCGCAGCGGTGATAGCTTCTACCAGATGGAGCACTTTGACCTTGAAGACATGTTCGGGAGGCGACAGAGGCCAGCTCTTCAAATGTTTTTGGAGCGAGTAAAGTTTGAAAGCGGAATTGAAGATTATGCTATTTTCGTTAAAACTGATGGACGCGCGGTTGCGCGTTACGCCGGGTTCTTGATCAAACTCCAAAACGTTGAGATCAAGGCGGTTGGTCCACAGCTCCGAAACCTGTCAGAGATCAATGCGGGAGACCCTGTGGTGGCTTGGGATAAGCAGCCGGGTGTCATCCATCCCAACGGCATTCGATTACGTGCTGGGGTGGTAAGCGTAGCTCGAATTGATGACAAGCAGAGCATCGCCGCCAACGTGAACACTCTATTGCGAAGGCGCTCGGACTGTGACCACCACGATAGTGATCGTACCGCTCGCCTGAAAGCGCAGCATCACCCGTTTGCCAATCGGTCGCCTCCCATCATCGTCGTCGCTTCTATTTCGTGGCAATGCGACGCGTCCACCCGGAATGCTCCTGGTCCACTTGCCGGATTGCATAGGGTGGAGAATGCGTAACACCGTAACACCCGGTTACGCTGTTACGGTTTCCTCCTCCTATCACGCTTTGGCCTCGCCTGCTTCTTTGCCTTCGATACGATCTCTTTCGGTGCGGCTGGCTTCTTCCAATCCGCCGGATCGTTGCCACCATACAACTGCCAAGCCGCTTCGAACGGTGCGAGAAAATATCCGCGCGCCGTCTTGTCGCCGGGCTTACGATGCAGGGTGTTGAAAGCGCGCGGCCTGATGCCAAAGTCCCTCAGCATCGTCGCCAGTTCGTGCACCGTCAGCGGGTGCGAGGTCGCGCTTCCTTTGAGCCCCTCCCATTCTGACCACATGCTGTAGGTGTGCAAAATGGCGAGCAAATGCTCTGTTCGAAGACGATCAACATTTTCCGATTTGAACGCGCTGATGCAATGCTCGATTAGAATGATTTCCGGGTCTTCATCGCGAACCGACTTGTTGAATTCCAAGGCAGCCTCACGGGCTAGCGCGGGGCAGTCGTTCACCTCCGACGCCCCACAGAGATCAGCGACGGCGATCAACGGTCGCCAACTATCCGCGATACGGTTCTTGAACGGCAGCACGGGCTTGGTGTTCAGGAATGCACCGTTCGCACGAAAGAACGTGCGCAAGGCTTCCTCTATGTGAATCAACGCCGCATCATTTCCATCGAACTCCGGAAACTTCGTTCTACTGCGGTGCATTGCGATCACGATGGATCGATCCATCAGTGGGCGATGCAGGCGCTTGATGGCGGCGAGCGCAACGGGCGCAAACACCGAGTACTTCACAACTTCTTTTCCGATGACGCGGGTTTCGACACCGCCCTTGCGATGTCCAGCATTCAAGACGCGGCGCATGATCGGATTATTGGGCAAGTCGGCGTTATCGAATTCATCAAGCAACAACGTCGGTTCGCGATCGAGCAGCCGGAAGAGTGCCGCATCACTGATGCCATCAATCCTGTCTGCTTTCGGTGTGAGCTTCTCAATGAGCGACAACAGCGTAGTCTTGCCGCAGCCACGAACGGGACTTGTTAAAAACAGGCGCGGTGTCTGGATGAAGTATCTGTAGATGTAGGTGTGAGCAATCCACAGCGTCACGGCCACCAACTGATGTGCAGTGAGGCTGATGTATTCTGCCAGCATGTGGTGAATGAGATCGAGCGGGTTGAAATCGAATGCCGTCGGGCCATCTGCTTGCTGTGGCTCATCTTCTTGCAATAGCGTCGTCAGGTCGGGCCATGTCGCATTGAACCGGGCAAGCAAGTCCACGATCATCTTGCGCGCGTTCTCGGCCTCGCCGGGACTATTCGATCCTAGCATGGCATGAAGCTTACGTAGTCGCTCTCGGTCTTTCTCTGGGATGTCCATTTGCACCCAACATCGCTCCCGCTCTCAATCGAGAGCGGCGATCAATTTCGCGATTACAGAGAAGCCGGGATGCTTCGTACTGCGTCGGTCAACCGGCGCAGTGTCGAACAACCGTGCCAGATATTTTGACAACTCTAAAACTGAGTCAATGCGGAACCACGCGCGGAACAGCGCGAAACCGCCACGTCCGTAGGCGATCTCGCGAATTGATGCGGCGCATCTAAAATCATTGATGGAGCGACGGACGTATCTGAATTGGAATTGTAAGCCGCGCGTCGCGCCAAGTTGCGAACTAGTCTGACATGAAACGAGCGCGTGCAGGGTCAGCCGCCTGCGGCGCTGCGCGATGATCTCACCGACTTATCCACATCCCCGAAGCAAGTCTATCTTGCGGACGGGTTGTTCCCGGATAGCATTCAGCTTTCAGAATGTTGTTGGGGTCAGCCATGTTGGACAGTGAATTTAAGAAGCAGCGTGCCCATTTGTTGCGTGAATTGGTGGAGAAGACGAATGATCCCTTCATCAAAAGGCGGCTTCTCGCTTTGATGTCGAGATACGACGACAGAGTCTCCGCTCGCACCCCGCTGACGCCCGTTGATCTAAAATTTATGAGCCAAGGTACAGGATCAGAGCAATAGGGCAGTTGCGTCCTGGCGCGGCAAGGCCACTCGTGGCACGTCGCCTCAGACCTCATGAACAGCAATCCGTTTTCACATGTCATTTGTGGTCCAAACCCGCGTTGTTGATCGGCGTTAAGCGCACGCACGTACCCGATCGTAGCCCTGCGGATAGCCCACCCCATCAGACGCAAGCAAAACCGGCGCAACCCTGGCTTATTTCTCGTAACGGCAGGTGGCGGTGGGATTTACAACCAACATTTGTTATTGTAGTCAGCCGAATCGCGGACGCTGTTGATGATGGGATCGCTCAAACCTAAGGAGTGGACAGGCTCGGAACTGCAGAAGCTACGCAAATTGGCCAAACAAGGAGCGGGCACAGCAAAGATTGCAGCCGAGCTTGGAAGGCATGCTGGGTCGGTGAAGCGAATGGCTCGCGCCCTTGGTCTGCTTCTCAAGAAATAGTGTTGTCTGGATTTTTAGAGAGGTGTTCAAACGGCGCATCGTATTATTGGTAAGACGCGCATCGCTTAACAACTATCCTCATTGCGTTCTGCGTAGCTTTTTATTGCCGCTTATTGAATTTCACTGCACGGAAACGACGCCCATGCCCTTTATGGTAAGAGGCTTCTGCAACAATAATCCTCTAACGCTTACCAGCGGAACAGCCAAAGAAGCTTTCGCAAAAGCGGTCGAGTGGCATCTCGTCGAATGCTTCACCAACGTCTCTATTAGCGACGGCATCCAAGACTACACAATTTCCGAGTTTGCATCGTTAATGGCGCTCCGAGAGATCGACCATACGATGAGTCGCAAATGATGAAGCCATATCCTACATACCGTCAGCGAGAAGTCCTGCAGCTTCTGATGCAAGGCGATTGGATGCCGATCCTTAAGATGATCCCCGTTGGAGAAAAATTGCTTAGCAACCTTGTACAGGGGGGGCTGGATTGAACGGAGGCCCGGCGTCAGCGATTTTTATCGCATCACTGAAGCGGGGCGGACCGCGTTTAGGACGCCCGTGCCGCTATAGGTACTGCCTAGCCGATGCGGGCGTCTACTTCCGAAAATGACCCCAAAGGGGAAGCGGCGAGTGCGTTGCAGCTTCGACCCGCCACGGTTAGCGCCTTGACCATCCACGCCTCGCGGTATCAATTTATACAGGTCCGATTGCTGGGGGAGGAGAGCATGGCGGTTAGTGAAGACTTGGGCTCCATAGCTGCGCTGTGGAGGTTTCCTGTGAAGTCCATGGGAGGCGAACAACTCCATAACGTGGAGATCACGGAGCGAGGTGTCGTGGGTGATCGAGCCTACGGGCTCGTCGACAAGGACACGGGCAGAGTTGCGAGTGCGAAGAGCGTGAAGCTCTTCCCCAACTTGCTCGATTGCAAGGCGGCGTACGTTGAGCAACCACTTACGGGCGGCGATTTACCGCCTGTGCAAATTCAATTTGCCGGGCGGCAAAAACGTGCGGAGTGATTCTAGTGACGTTGACCAAGTGCTGTCAGCGTACTTCAAACGCAACGTCACATTTTGCGGCGGTCAGCGCCCGATGACTTCACCATCGACAGCTACCACCCGGATAGAGACACGGTTGTCGTTCAGAAGCTCGGAGCCGCTTTCTTTGCCGATCTTGGAATAGAATCGCCGGTAGTTGCTGGTACTTTCTTCGATTTATTCCCCATCTCGGTGATGACGTCATCGACGTTCGCGCGGCTGGATGAACTGCGGCCTCAAAGCCGCTTCGACCAACGTAGGTTCCGCATGAACTTGATCGTCGATACCAAACAAACTGGGTTCGTTGAGAATGGTTGGTGTGGTAAGGTGCTTGGACTTGGTGATACGGGGCCCGGCTAAATGTGGCGGTGCCCGATCCTCGATGTGTGATGATAACGATTGCGCAGGACGGTCTGCCCAAGGATACGGATATTCTGCGGACAGTGGTCGGCTACAATAAAGTGCAAGTCGGCAAGTTTGGCCAACTCCCTTGCGCCTGGGTGTACGCCGTGGTCGCTGCCTCCGGAACAGTACGGATTGGTGACCGCGTTCTACTGCACTCCGCTTAGTAGGGTCCTGAAAGGCCCATGTCTATTTCTGGCACCATTGAGATATGCCCGCCTATCCGGAGAATGTCCGTTCACCGGGCTAGACCGGAAGTCGCCGTGGTCCGGCCAACCGACGCGAATGACCCGACTCGGACATTGGGGGTCACTGGTCTTGGCCGTATCGTTTAGCCGCGACGCCCGGCCAATATGCGATCTTTCGGATGGGCGTGAAATCGTATAGTCTTCTTTAGAGCTGCTCTTCGAGACGGGACGTGCCGACGTCTCCGTTCGAGGCGAATGAGCAGCGGGAACTGCCGTCGGCGCGCATCGCACTCTCAATAAAACCGACAGTCCTTTTGTGCCGGTCTCTCACTGAGCACTCGCCGTGCGCACGGGCACGCGAAATGCTTACTTTGACCGCAACGAGGGAGCGCGATGAAACCAAAATTGGGAACGTCCGTCACAGCGCTGTTCATGGCCACGGTTTGCATCGTGCTGGCGTGGCCAACGAACCATAACGTTCGTGCCGATGAAAGGACGGTCAGGATCGTCGTGCTCGGAGATGTTCTCACTTCCGAGTACTATCTCCCCGCTGGCTATGCCTTTCCTGACAAACTTGAATTTGCATTGAGAGCCAAAGGTCGATCGGTCACGGTTGTCAATGCCAGCGTGCGTCAAGACTCGGCGGCAAGGGGCCTTGCTAGATTGGACCGAGTGATCACCGACGATACCGATGCGGTGATTTTGGAACTCGGTACGAATGACATGCGCAGGGGAACCGATCCAAATGTCACTCGCACGGCGCTCGCGGCGATTCTACGCAACCTAGAAACCCGGCGAATTGTCGCGCTCCTTTGCGGAGCGCGGCCTCACACCAACTTTGGAGACGAGTACGAGAAAGCTTTTGCCGCGATGTTCTCTGGTCTTGCCAGCGAATACAACGTGCTGTTCTACCCGGCTTTCGACGACGCGTTTGTGGACGATGCTCAGCTCAAGGCGCTGGACGGCCTGCGCCCAAACGCGGCCGGAATCGAAGCAGTCGTCACGCGCATATTACCAAAAGTCGAGGCCCTGATCGACCGCGCACGTCGCAGAGACCGTTGATCCCCTCCAGTTGCGGCGGATAACGGCCACTCATTGTCGCCGACGAGGCGATGGATAGCGCCGGGCCACTTCCGGTTCTGGCACCTTTGAGACGTGGCGACCGACCCTGACAATGTCCGTTTCCAGAGGAAGACCGGAAGTAGTCAGCCGCCGACTAAAATGACGCGATTGACCCAACTCGGACATGAGCATAGCCAGACATTGGTCCACAATTGTGCTATATGAACATTAAGTTTCCCCGAGCCCCGGGGGTGCATCTTGAGCAGAGAGCACGTAGAGCGGCGACTGGCAGCAATTCTGGCGGCGGATGTCGCGGGCTCTTGCCGCTTGATAGGGATCGACGAAGAAGGCGCGCTGGCACAACTGAAAGCTCTGAGAAAGACGCTTTTTGATCCCAAAATCAGCGATCATCGCGGGCGCATCGTCAAGAATACCGGGGACGGCGCTCTCGTTGAGTTCGGGAGCGTCGTAGATGCCCTACGCTGCGCCGTTGAAATTCAGCGCGGCATGGCCGAAAAAAATATCGACGTGCCGCAAGTCAAGCGGATCGAATTACGCATCGGCATTCATGTCGGTGATATTATTGTCGAAGAGAACGATATCTTTGGTGACGGGGTCAATATTGCGGTGCGTCTCGAAGAGATCGCAGAACCGGGCGGCATTAGCATTTCCGACGATGCTCGCCGACAAATTCGTTGCAAGGTCGATATCACCTTTGAGGACACGGGTTCGCAGTCCTTGAAGAATATCGCGGAACCGATACGGGTCTGGCGCGTGCGCATTGCCCCAATCTCTTCCCCGGCAATGGTAACAAACCTGTCGAGCAAGACTGCGCAGCCGCTCCCTCTCCCCGACAAGCCCTCCATCGCGGTGCTGCCGTTCCAGAACATGAGCGGCGATCCGGAACAGGAATATTTCGCCGACGGCATGGTCGAGGACATCATTACTGGATTGTCGCGATCCAAATCGCTTTTCGTCATCGCGCGACACTCCACCTTTACCTACAAAGGCAAGGCCGTCGATATCAAGCAAGTCGGCCGTGAACTTGGCGTTCGCTACGTTGTCGAAGGCAGTGTGCGCAAGGCGGGCAATCGCGTTCGCATTAGTGGGCAGCTCATCGAGGCCGCAGCAGGAACGCATCTCTGGGCAGACCGTTTCGATTGCCAGCTCGATTTTCGATCTGCAGGATCGGGTGACGAGCAGCGTGATCGGCGCAATCGCCCCTCAGCTTGAACGTGCCGAAATCGAGCGCGCGAAGCGCAAGCCGACCGAAAGCCTTCAGGCCTACGACTATTATCTCCGCGGGCTATCCAGCATTTATCGATTTACCCGCGAAGAGAATATTGAAGCGCTCAAGCTGGCCCAAATTGCCAGCGTGATAGATCCCGAATTCGCCGCAGCATACGCGCTCGGCGTTCGTTGCTATATACAAAGGAAGGCTTTCGGCTGGAGAATCGATACTGCTGCCCAGGAAATAGTTGAGGCCCGGCGGCTCGCGAGGCGGGCAATCGAACTCGATAAAGACGACCCATCGGTGCTTGCATTGGCCGGAGCTGCGCTCGCTTACGTAGTGCGTGAGGTCGAGGAGGGCGCAGCCCTCGTCTCGCGGGCGATAACTCTAGACCCAAATCTGGTTACCGCACGATATTGGAGCGGTTGGACCCACCTCTATGTCGGTGACGTAGATGCCGCGGCCGAGCAATTCCAGGTCGTCTTGCGTCTGAGCCCGCTGGATCCACGGATCGTCATGGCCCAGGCCGGGCTGGCCTATGCTCATTTTTTCGCTGGCCGCTATGATCAGGCCTCAACGTGGGCGACGGCCGCTGCCAGGCAACAACCCGATCATTTGGGCGCACAACGTATCATTATGGCATGTCATGCCATGTCTGGACGCGTTGAGGCAGCACGAGAGATATGTGCGCGCTTAATGCAACTGAACCCGGCCCTTCGAATTTCTCTAATCAGGGACAGGACCGAATTTCGCAGGGCGCAAGATATCGAAAGATTGGAGCAGGCTTTCCGGATCGCGGGGATGCCGGAATGACCGTTATTGTGAAGGTTTGCGGATGCCGGCCCCATGACGGTGGTGCCGCGCGCACGGGGCCGGCGTACGCAAACCTCCAATGGA
>NZ_JAFCLU010000027.1 GCF_018130385.1 Bradyrhizobium sp. AUGA SZCCT0283
GCATAACTCCGCCCGTCTCACGGCGGATGAGGGGCGTTGGCCATCGTCACGAACGTGCGGTGAGATGCGATGGACGCGAGAGCTGCGACTGACGTGTGTGGCTCGAGCGTACGGCGAAGTCGTGTGGTCCTGACGCCGCGGTGCTGGCGTCAAGTTCTTGAGAAGCAAGCTTCTTGAGGACGACGGTGGCAAAAGAGCCGTTCTCCGGGAAGAGCTCGAAGTAAGCCGTAAAGCCATTGCGCAGGGAAGGCCGGAATGCTCCCGCTGCCCTGTATGCTCGTGTGCACTTTTGTTTGCGCAAATCGCACGCGAGACCGCGGGTGCAGCAAGCACCCGGTCTTCCCTGCGCCCTCTAAATCCTGGAGGGCCAAACGAAGATGCAAACCTCGGGCGACCAGCGCCGCGAGAATGCATAAGCTCGTTCCGTCATTGCGAGCGCAGCGAAGCAATCCACCTCTCCGCTTGCCGCGCTATGGATTGCTTTGCTGCGCTCGCTACGGAGGAGGGCGCGTTGCCCCTAGTTCAACACCCGCCTGTTGTCGGGGCTATCCAGCGAGAACGTCGGCACGTCGATCTCGAACCGCTCGCCGCTTTCGCTGACCATCTGGTAGCGCCCGGTCATGAAGCCCGACGCGGTCGGCAGCGGCACGCCGGAGGTGTATTCGAAGCGCTCGCCCGGTGCGAGCACGGGCTGCTCGCCGACCACGCCTTCGCCGCGGACTTCCTGCTTGCGGCCGGTGGCGTCGGTAATGATCCAGTGCCGGGCACGGAGCTGCACGGTCTCGGCGCCGGTATTGGTGATGACGATGGTGTAGGACCAGAAATACTGGCCCTTGTCGATCGACGAGCGCCCGGGGAGGAAGTTCGGTTCAACGGTGACTTCGATCTGGCGGGTGACGGCGCGGTACATGCGGGCAAGCTTTCGGAAATTCTGTTCCGTATCATAGCCAAGAATGCAGGGGGAACAATCTCCGGTCCGTCGGGTTTGCCCGGTTGTTTGATCGCGGTTTCAACATAGTTCCATTCTAGAGCGCACCCGCGCGCGGTCCGGCCCCGTATCTGTTTGCATATCTTGTGCGCAAGTTGCGGGCCGATATTATCTTTTCCCGGACAGTGCACGCCTAAAAGCTCAACTCACGGTGCCAGATGTCGTCCATTGCCGATCCAGTTGCCGGAACGTCTCTCAGCGATAGCAAGGCCGCGGCGCCTGCCGCGCCGGCGATTGCGCTGCCGGTAACCGGCGAGCGCGAATTGCGGCTCGACCTGTTTCGCGGGATGGCGCTGTGGCTGATTTTCGTCGATCATCTGCCGGCCAATATCCTGACCTGGTTCACCATCCGCAATTACGGATTTTCCGACGCCACCGAAATCTTCATCTTCATCTCCGGATACACCGCCGCCTTCGTCTACGGCCGCGCAATGCTTCAGGCCGGCTTCGTGGTGGCCACCGCGCGGATCATGCGGCGGGTCTGGCAGATCTACGTCGCGCATGTGTTCCTGTTCACGATCTTCCTCGCCGAAATTTCCTACGTCGCCACCCGTTTCGAGAACCCGCTCTACAGCGAGGAAATGGGCATCATGGATTTCCTCAAGCAGCCGGACGTCACCATCGTCCAGGCGTTGCTCCTGAGATTCCGGCCGGTCAACATGGACGTGCTGCCGCTCTATATCGTGCTGATGCTGTTTCTGCCCGTCATCCTGTGGCTGATGAAGTGGCGCCCTGACGTGTCGCTCGGCCTGTCGGTGCTGCTGTACGCGCTGACCTGGCAGTTCGACTGGTACCTGACGGCCTATCCGAGCGGCTTCTGGATCTTCAATCCGTTCGCCTGGCAGTTGCTGTTCGTGTTCGGCGTCTGGTGCGCGCTGGGAGGCGCGGCGCGCATGTCCCGCATCCTGTTGTCGCCGGTGACGATGTGGATTTGCATTGCCTACTTGCTGTTTGCATTCTTCGTCACGTTGACCTGGCATATCCCGCAGCTCAGCTTTCTGATGCCGAAGCGGCTCGAACAGTGGATGTACCCGATCACCAAGACCGATCTGGACGTGCTGCGGTTTGCCCATTTTCTGGCGCTGGCGGCGCTCACGGTGCGCTTCCTCCCCAGGGATTGGCCGGGGCTGAAATCGCCCTGGCTGCGACCATTGATCCTGTGCGGCCAGCATTCGCTTGAGATATTCTGTCTCGGCGTCTTCCTGGCCTTCGCAGGGCATTTCGTGCTGGCCGAAGTTGGCGGGGGTGCTCTCACGCACGCCCTGGTCAGCCTTGCCGGAATCCTCATCATGTGGGGCGTGGCCTGGGTGATTTCGTGGTACAAGCATTCAGCCGACAAAGATGCGTCCAAGACAAAGCGCACGGGCGGCAATGCCGATATGGCTGGAGGGAGCGTATGAGGCGCGGTTCTGGAGCCGTACTAGCCCTGTCCCTGCTCGCCGGTCTTGCGGCTGCCGGTTTGGCGCGCGCCGAGGATGCCCCCCAAGCCTGCGAAGTGCCGACCTATCTCCTGAGCACCGAAAGCCTGCTGCCGAGGGTCACCGACGCCGTCAAGAACGGCCAGCCGCTGACCATCCTCGTGGTGGGCAGTCGGTCCTCCACCATCGCCGCTTCGGCCGACAGCGCCTATCCCGCTAAATTGCAGGCCGCGCTGAAGGAGAAGCTGCCGTCGATCCAGGTCAATCTATCCGTAGAATTACAGCCCGGAAAAACCGCGGAGGAGACGGACGCCGCCCTCGTTAAGCTGGTGGAAGCAAAAAGGCCTACTCTGGTCATCTGGCAGACCGGAACCGTGGATGCTATGCGATCCGTCGATCCCGACGATTTTCGCGGCGCCGTCGGCGAGGGCGTTGCTGCGCTGCAAAATGCAGGGGCCGACGTGGTTCTGATCAATCTGCAATACAGCCCGCGCACGGAAACGATGATTTCTGCGCCGCCATACCTGGATAATCTGCGCGTGGTGGCGCAGCAGCACGACGTTCCGCTGTTCGACCGGTTCGCCATTATGCGTCACTGGAACGACGCCGGAGATTTCGACCTGTTCAGTACCGTTCACGGCCCCGACATGGCCAAACGGGTTCATGCCTGCCTCGGCCGCGCGCTGTCGAAATTTGTGCTCGATGCGGCCCGCCTGGATCAGGCGCAGCAGAATTAGGGGACCAGCCTTAATGAGCCGTCACTACCCTTTTTGTTTGTCGATATTGCTGATTGTCTCCGCGGCGGGCCTGGCGCTGTTGATGCCGGCCTCCGTGCTTCCGCTGCGCGCCCAAAGCGCCCCGCAACAGACCGCCCAGCAGGCGGCGCTGTCCGACGCCGCCAAGGCCAAGACTGAATCTGACAAGACTGAATCTGAAAAGAAGTCTGAATCTGCAGGCAAGGGTGAAGCGGCCAAGCCGACAGGCGTAGGCAATGTCGCCGCCGTCGATCCGGCCAAGCCGGCAGCGCAGAAGGGCATCGCCGGCAAGACCATCGACAAGGTGAAGGAGGTCGCGAAGTCGGCCGGCGATATCTTCAGCCGTGTGCCTTGCGCGTCGCCGAAGGGCGTCTCCAGATCGATGGGTTCGCTGCCGCATGTCGCGGGCAAGCTCGCGGCGGGCAAGCCGGTCGTGATCGTCGCCTTCGGCTCGTCGTCGACCCAGGGCTACGGCGCGACCTCGCCGGAATTCAATTACCCGAACCGCCTGGCGGCGCAGTTGCGCCGGCAATATCCGACGGCCGACATCACGGTCGTCAACCGCGGCAAGGGCGGCGACGACGCGCCCGAGATGATGAAACGGCTGCAGACCGAAGTCATCGACCTGCATCCGGATATGGTGATCTGGCAGGTCGGCACCAACGCTGTGCTGCGCAACCTCGATCCCGCCGAGACCGCGAAGGTCGTGGAAGACGGCATCGCGCGCATTCAGGCCGTGGGCGCTGATGTCGTGCTGGTCGATCCGCAATATTCGCCGGCCGTCAACGCCAAGGCAGAAAACGCCGGCAAGATGGTGAGGCTGCTCTCAAAGGTCGCCGAGCTCCGTCGCGTCGGCGTGTTCCCGCGCTTCGAAGTGATGAGGGACTGGCACGAGAAGCAGGCGATACCGATCGAGAATTTCGTCATCTCCGACGGGCTGCACATGAGCGACTGGGGCTACGCCTGCTTCGCGCAACTGCTCGGCGACGACATCATCAAGTCGGTCGGCCAGATCAAGCTCGGCGTCAACGTGCCCGCGGACGTGCGGGCGTATCGGCCGATGTGAGGTGATGAATGGCGAGAATTCGTAGGGTGGGCAAAGGCGCGTAAGCGCCGTGCCCACCATTCTATCCGAATACGCGCTGTGAGACGGTGGGCACGCTCCGCTTTGCCCACCCTACAAATTCGCTATCTCACGCCTTCTCCAGCGCCGCCGCAAAATCCTCGATCAGATCATCGGCATGCTCGAGCCCGGCCGAGAAGCGAATGAAACCTTCGCTGATGCCGAGTTCGGCGCGCGCCTCCGGCGTCAGCCGCTGATGCGTTGTGGTCGCGGGATGGGTGACGAGGCTCTTGGCGTCGCCGAGATTGTTGGAGATGCGCGAGATCTGCAGCGCGTTGAGGCAGCGGAACGCGGCCTGCTTGCCGCCCTTGACCTCGAAGCCGATCAGCGTCGAGCCGGCGCGCATCTGCTTCTTCACCAGCGCCGCCTGCGGATGATCGGATCGCCCGGGATAGATCAGCCGCGATATCTTCGGATGACTGGCGAGGCTGTCCGCCACCTTGGCCGCCGTCTCGGTCTGCGCGCGGACGCGCACCGCCAGCGTCTCCAGTCCCTTCAACAAAACCCAGGCGTTGAACGGCGACATCGACGGGCCGGTATGGCGCATGAAGTTATGGAGGTGCTCGGCGATGAAAGATTCCGACGACAGGATGACGCCGCCCAGGCAGCGGCCCTGGCCGTCGATATGCTTGGTCGCGGAATAGACCACGACGTCAGCGCCAAGCGAAAGCGGGCTCTGCCAGATCGGCGTGGCGAAGACGTTATCGACGATCAACCGTGCGCCGCCCTTGTGCGCGATCTCGGCAATCGCCGGGATGTCGAGCACGTCGAGCGTCGGATTGGTCGGGCTCTCCAGGAAGAAGGACTTGGTGTTCGGCCGCAATGCGCGCTGCCACTGGTCGAGGTCAAGACCGTCGACCAGCGTCGTCTCGATGCCGTAGCGCGGCAAGAGATCCTGCACAACGTAAAGGCACGAGCCGAACAGAGCTTTCGAAGCGACCACGTGGTCGCCAGCCCGGAGCGGTGCGAGGATCGCGGTCGTCACCGCGGCCATGCCGGTCGCGGTCGAGCGCGCGGCTTCCGCGCCCTCGAGTTCGATCATGCGGCGTTCGAACATCTCAATCGTCGGATTGGAATAGCGCGAATAGATAAAGCCGGGCTCCTGGCCCTTGAATCGGGCCTCGCACTGCTCCGCGCTGTCGTAGACGTAGCCTTGGGTGAGGAACAGCGCTTCCGACGTCTCGCCGAATTGCGAGCGCAGCGTGCCGCCATGGACAAGGCGGGTTTCGGGACGATAGCGGGCAGTAGACTTGGCTTCAGACATGTGACCTCCGTCGTGACCACCTTGGAAAATGGTCACAAAAAACCGGCCTGGAAAAATTTCCACAGGCCGGGATCACACGTGTCCCCGGCCTGTTTAGCGACTTATTTAACGTGGCTGCAAGCCGGCCGGCTCAAATCACCACGGGATAAGTCATGCTGATATTACCTCGCGCCCTTCCCGTCAAGGCGGCCATCGGATAACCCCTAAAAGCCCATATTTACGAGGTTTGGATGCTATTTGGGCCGTATTGAGGATCGCGCCGTGCCGTTCACGCTTCCGCCCGACGCCAACGGAATTCTGCCCGACCGCATGATCGCGGCGATGGCGGATGCGGGCCTGATCCTTCCGGAATATCCCTTTGTCGAAAGCCAGATCCAGCCGGCGAGCCTCGATTTGCGGCTGGGCGACATCGCCTACCGGGTGCGCGCGAGTTTCCTGCCCGGCCCCGGCTCAACCGTTGCCGAGCGCATCGACGAGCTGAAGCTGCACGAAATCGACCTCTCCGACGGCGCGGTGCTGGAAACCAATTGCGTCTACATCGTGCCGCTGCTGGAGAGTCTCGCGCTGCCGCGCGAGATCGTGGCGGCCGCCAATCCGAAGAGCTCCACCGGGCGGCTCGACGTCTTCACCCGCGTGATCGCCGATGGCACCCGCCGCTTCGACATGATCGGCGCCGGCTATCACGGCCCGCTCTATGCCGAGATCAGCCCGAAGACGTTTCCGGTGCTGCTGCGCGAGGGCTCCCGGCTCAGCCAGGTGCGCTTCCGCACCGGTGACGCCATCCTCAACGCCGACGAGCTCGACGCGCTGCACGGCGCCGAGCGGCTGGTCGACATCGACGATGCCGATCTCGCCAACGGCGTGGCGCTATCCGTCGATCTCTCCGGCGAAAACACGTCAGGCTTCGTCGGCTACCGCGCCAAGCGCCACACCGGCGTCGTCGATATCGACCGCCGCAGCGGCTATGCGGTCGACGAATTCTGGGAGCCGATTCCGGCCCGCCCGGACGGCAGCCTGATCCTGGATCCCGGCGAGTTCTATATCCTGGCCTCCAAGGAAGCCGTGCAGGTGCCGCCGGATTACGCCGCCGAGATGGTGCCGTTCGATCCGCTGGTCGGCGAATTCCGCGTGCATTACGCCGGATTCTTCGATCCGGGCTTCGGCTATGCCGGCGCCGGCGGACAGGGGTCGCGTGCCGTGCTCGAAGTGCGCTCGCGCGAGGTGCCGTTCATCCTCGAGCACGGCCAGATCGTCGGCCGGCTGGTCTACGAGAAAATGCTGTCGCGCCCCGACGCCATGTACGGCCAGCGCATCGGCTCGAACTACCAGGCACAGGGCCTGAAGCTCTCCAAGCATTTCCGCGTCTAAGCGGTAGACAGGCCATTACATCAGCAGTGCGCCGGCCCACGCCGCGCCCGCGACCAGGATCAGGCCCGGAATCAAGCGCAACGCGAAAGTGCGGCTTCCGCTACTCCAGGCGAATATGATCTTGCTGATCGTATTGGTCGAGAGCGCGGCGAGAATAGGAAACACGGCGTCGGCGGCGGTCATCTTCCCTGACGCAACCAGCGAAGCAATCGCGATCGCCGCGGAATGCGTGTCGACGAAGCCGGCCGCCGCAGCCGCTACAATGATTCCGGTCTCGCCGAACCATTCCCGTAGCGCGGCCGAGGCGATGAGCACCGCGGAAAGGGTCAGGGCGAATACCAGAGCTACCAGGAAGCTGAAGGCGTGTCCCGGCTGCGGTTCGGCTACGTCCCGTTCGCGCAAGGCCCGGACCGAGAATCCGGCGCCGTAGGCAGCGGCGGCAATGCCGGCGCAAATCAGCGGCACGGACAGCGCGCGCAGTGTGACCGGGCTGGTGGCTGCCAGCACCAGGCACAGCTGAATAACCGTGGCGACTGTCGAGAGAGCCGCGCCGGCGACCGCTGCACTGATGACCTCAGGACTCTTTTGAACCCGCGTGCCCATGGCGCCGATCGTGGCGGTACTCGAAATGAAGCCGGATGCGAGGCCTGCGATCGGGAGGCCAAACCGCGCGCCGAGCATCCGAACAAGGATATATCCCGCGGCGCTGATGGCCATCACCAGAATGACGACGATCCAGATCGACCTCGGAATGAGCGCGTCATATGGTCCGAGCGCCTGATTGGGCAGCAACGGAAGTACCACCAGGGTCGCGCCGGCGAAGATCAGTGCGTCGTTCACTTCACTCTCGGTAAGCACGGAACGGACGAAATGATGCAGAGGGGTTCGCGCCGCGAGCAGGGCGGCAAGGCCGACGGCCATGCCTGCCGCCAAGGCCGGTTGCTGCATCGCCAGACCCCCGAGCAGCGCGGTCAGGATCAGCGCAATCTCGGTCGTAAGGCCGGGATCGTCGCTGCGGGATCGCAAATATGCGATCGCGGTCAGCGCCGCCACGCCTGTGACCGTAACGGCCAGCACGACTGCGCCGCCGACCATGACGCTTGCTGCACCGGCGAGCGAGGCGACGGTGAAGGTGCGGATCCCCGCCGGCGCGCGGGCCGGACCGCCTCCCTTGCGGCGTTCTCGCTCGGCGCCGATCAGAAGTCCGATGCCGAGCGCTGCCGCGAGATTCAGGAGCACGGACGGGAGATCGGGCATGTTCTTCCTGTTTGCGGGAACATCGGCACGTTCGACAGGCCGCCGCAGCAGCAGATTCATCAGATGTCGATCATGACGGCAATCGTCTGATATTGATTCAGATCATTGCTGAACGCTCGACGCTTTGGGAGGCTACCAAGCTTCTTGACGGCGGTTAAGGCGCCGGCCTCGCTCGACAGGAAAGATCGATCAATGAGTCGCCTCCACCGCGAGAATCACCTCGTTGAGCGCATCGGCTGGCTGAGAGCAGCCGTTCTCGGCGCCAACGATGGGATCATATCAACCGCCAGCCTGATATTGGGTGTGGCGGCCGCGGCGGTATCCCGCAACGATATTCTGTTGACCGGCGTGGCCGGGCTTGTTGCCGGCGCCATGTCGATGGCGGCTGGCGAGTATGTCTCGGTCAGCTCGCAGTCCGATACCGAGCATGCCGATCTCGCGCGCGAAAAACGTGAGCTTGCAGACGACCCCGTGTTCGAAAGGGAAGAGCTCGCTCAGGTCTATGTCGCGCGCGGCGTCGAGGAGGGTCTTGCGCGCGAAGTTTCGAAGCAATTGATGGCCAGGGACGATTTGGGCGCGCATGCGCGGGATGAACTTGGCATTTCGGAGATCACCGCTGCTCGTCCTGTGCAGGCGGCGTTGGCGTCGGCTGCGACCTTTTCCGTTGGAGCGGCAGCGCCCCTTGTGCTCGTTCTGGTCTCGCCGTCCAACGCACTGATCCCGATCGTCTCGGTGGGATCGCTGCTGTTCCTGTCGCTGCTCGGTGCGATTGGTGCGAAAGCCGGTGGCGCCGGCTTATTGAAGCCGACCATCCGCGTGACGTTTTGGGGTGCTTTCGCGATGGGGCTGACAGCTGGAATTGGCGCGATTTTCGGCAAAATCGTCTGAACGTCGGCGGTCCCTATCGCGCCGCCGACTTTGCCGCCGGCGTCACGCGCCACACCGTGTTGCCGACATCGTCGGCGACGAGCAAGGCGCCCTGCTTGTCGAGCCGTACGCCGACGGGGCGGCCCTGCGCTTCGCCCTTGTCGTTGAGGAAGCCGGTCAGCACATCCTGCGGCGCACCCGAAGGCTTGCCGTCCTTGAAGGGGATGAAGATCACCTTGTAGCCGGCGCGCGGTTTGCGATTCCACGAGCCGTGCTGGCCGATGAAGGCGCCACCTTCCATCTCGGGCGGGAAAAGATTTCCGGTGTTGAAGGCAAGCCCGAGCGAGGCCGTATGCGCGCCGAGCGCATAGTCCGGAGCCATCGCTTTCTGCACCATATCCGGCCGTCGCGGCTCGACGCGGGTGTCGACGTGGTCTCCGTAATAGCTGTAGGGCCAGCCGTAGAACGCACCGTCCTTCACCGAGGTCATGTAATCGGGGACGAGATCGTTGCCGAGTTCGTCGCGCTCGTTGACGACGACCCAGAGCTCGCCGGTTTTCGGATTCCATGCGGGGCCGTTGGGATTGCGCAAGCCCGAGGCGAACACGCGCCATTGGCCGTTGGCGCGGTCGACTTCCAGAATCGCCGCGCGATCCTTCTCGGCCTCCATGCCGTTTTCGCCGACATTGCTGTTGGAGCCGACGGTTGCATAAAGCCTCGTGCCGTCCAGGCTCGCCGTAAGGTCCTTGGTCCAGTGGTGATTGAGCGTGCCGGCGGGGAGGTCCGCAAGCCTGACGCCGGGCGCGCTGATCTTGGTGTCGCCCTCGCGATAGGGGAATTTCATGATCGCATCGGTATTGGCGACATAGAAATCTTCACCGACCAGCACCATGCCGAACGGCGAATTCAGCCCGCTGAGGAAGGCGCTGCGTGTTTCGGCGACGCCATCGCCGTCGGCATCGCGCAGCAGCGTGATGCGGTTGGCGCTCGGAACCCCGGCGCCTGCCCATTTCTGCGCGTGCTTGTAGATAAAACCCTTGATGCCCTTGCCGTCATCCGGCTTCGGCGGAGCGTTGCTCTCGGCGACCAGCACGTCGCCGTTCGGCAGCACATAGACCGTACGCGGATGGTCGAGTCCGGTCGCGAAGGCGGTGACTGTCATGCCATTGGCGGCGGTCGGCTTGGCGCCGTCGGGCCAGCGGTTGACCGAGGCGATATCGACCGTCGGGATCCATGAATGTTCCGGCGGCGGCAAGTTTGGCGAAGGACCATAGCTCTGCGCCACGGTCGCGGTGTCCTTGGGGTCGTTACAGGCGGCAAGCGGCAGTGCCAGCGCGGCGACGCCGATAGCCAGGAGGATGTTCTTGCGCATGGCACGGCTCCCTGAGCGATCTCGCCGTTAACAATGCGGTGCGCGCCCGAACGTTCTCGTCCCGGCATGAATTCCCCGTGAAACCGCCCGAAATGACGGCCCGTCTGCATTCCCGCAGGCCCCCAATGCGCCCCGTGCACGCGGAATCACCCCCCGCCATGCTAGGAACGGGCGCGGCGTGGCCCCAAGTCCGCGCGCGGGAGCAGAAATGTCCGACCTCGGCGTTGCCGAAATTCCTGTCGACGAGGATGAACGCCCGCTTCCGCCGCCGGAAGCGCCGACGAAGAACGCGTTGCTCGACGGTCCGATCCTGCGCACGCTGCTGTGGCTGGCCTGGCCGAACGTGATCGCGCTGACGGCCGGCACCTGCGTCGTGATCGCGGAGACCTCCTATATCGGCCGGCTGGGTGTGGAATCGCTGGCCGCGATGGCGCTGGTGTTCCCGATCGTGATCCTGACCATGACCATGTCAGGCGGCGCCATGGGCGGCGGCGTGGCCTCGGCGATCGCGCGTGCGCTCGGCGCCGGCGATATCGACCGCGCCTCGACGCTGGCGGCGCATGCGCTGCTGATCGGCCTCTGCTTCGGCCTGACCTTCATGCTGGGCATGCTGATCTTCGGCCCCGCACTTCTGGAACTGCTCGGCGGGCGCGGCAATGTGCTGACGCAGGCGGTCGCCTATACGCAGATTTTCTTCGGCGGCGCCGTGGTGCCGTGGCTGATGAACACGATGTCGGGCATTTTGCGCGGCACCGGCAACATGAAGCTGCCGTCGTTCCTGATGCTCTCGTCGGCCGTCTGCCAGATCATTCTTGGCGGCACGCTGGGCCTAGGCCTCGGCCCGATCCCGCAATTCGGCATGCGCGGCGTCGCCGCCGGTTCGTTGACCGCCTATCTGATCAGCATCTCCGTGATGTCCTGGTATCTGTTTTCGGGACGCGCGCGCGTCATTCCCAAGATTCGGGGCCTTCGGATTCGATGGGCGATGTTCATCGACATCCTGAAGGTCGGCGCCATCTCCTGCTTCTCGCCGCTGCAGTCGGTTTTGACCATCAGCATCTTCACCCACATGCTGGCGAGCTTCGGCACCGAAATCCTCGCCGGCTACGGCATCGGCGCGCGGCTCGAATTCATGCTGACGTCGATCTCATTTGCGGTTGGCATCGCCTCGGTGCCGATGGTCGGCATGGCGGTCGGCGCGCAGCGCATCGCGCGGGCTCGCAGGATCTGCTGGATCGCGGGGGTCGTTGCATTCGTCTCGGTCGGCGCGGTTGCGAGTGTCATTGCTGTATTCCCCGACATCTGGGTCAATCTCTTCACCGACGATGCGAGCGTGCGGGCCGCCAGCCGGCAGTATTTGTCCACGGCGGCGCCGATGTATGCTTTCCTCGGCCTTGCCACGACGTGCTATTTTTCATCGCAAGGCGCGGCCAAGGTGATCGGCCCGGTGCTGGCGCAGACCGCGCGGTTGCTGTTTATCGGCACCGGCGGCTGGTGGCTGTCCACGCACAATGCGACCGCACAGGACTTCTTCAAGCTGGCGGCGGCGTCCATGGTGTTGCTCGGCGTGCTGTCATGCGTCAGCGTGATGCTGACCCGCTGGGGGCCGAAGCCGCGGCCGGTCTCCGCCGTGCGGCCGGCGTTGTCGTGATACTCGTCATTGCGAGCCAACGGGCGGCGCTTTGCGCGCGACCCGTTGGCTCCTCGCAATGACGGAAACGATTACCGCCGCCGGTGACGCCGGCCGTGCCGGCCGCCGCCGACATTGGCCATGCGCATCAGTTGCGGGACCATGCTCATCAGCTCGCCGCCGCCGGCGCCGCCGAGCATGTCCATGAAATCGCCGCCGCCCAAGCCTGCTGTGTTCAAGCCACCGATGTTCATGCCGCCGGTGCTTACGCCGTAACCCTCAGGCACATAGCCGCCGCCGAAGCCGCCGGGGATTCCGCCACCGCCCATCATGCCGCCAAGACCGCTTGGACCACCACCGCCGCCGCCTTCCATCATGCGGCTCATCATCGGGCCCATGGTCTGCATCATCATGGCGAAGCGGCGCTTGCCCATCTTCGCCTTCATCATTTCAAGCATCGGCGCCATCTGCGTCATCATGTCTTGGCCGCCGCCGCCTCCGCCGCCGGCGAATTGCGCCTTCGCCGGCATCGATGTCAGCGTTAACAGCAACAGCAGCGTGGCTGCGTGGCAGACGACCTTGTCAGCTCCCGTCATGGTTCGACTCCTCATGCGCGGGCGGCCGCGGGCGTGGCGCCATTCGGACGCACGCGTCGAGGCTAGGAGAGGGGTATCGGCTGATCTGTGAGAAAGATCACGCTGCCCTGCGGCGGGCGGTGAACTCGGTGACGACCCGCCATGTTGCGCCCGCATCCGCCGAGACTTCGCCGCGCCAGAGGAACGAATCGGCGGCGATGTTTCTAAAACTCCAGCGGGCCAGTTGGCCATCCGGCCGTGTGCCAAGCTGCACGATGTTGCGGCCTTCCGCCCGGCCGATCATCTGCAGGAAATTTCGCGTGACTGGGTCGGTCCACTGAATCCGCCAGGCGTCGATATCGGGATCGTAGACCCGCAGCGTGGTGCCGTACGAGTTGAAATTGGCTGCGGCATCGCCGTGCCGCAGCTCGCCGCGTGGCGGCACGATCCACACATCCTGGATCGCGCGCCCCTCCAGCGCCCAGCCAAAATGCCATTCGCCGGCGCGGCGGCGCTCACTGCCGTCTTCAGAAAATTGCCTGACATCGAGATCCCAGGAGCCGACGAAGCGGCCATAGAGATCCATCTTGCCGGCGCGGTCGGCCGAGGGGCCGTCCGCGCCGAGGGCGTCGAGAAATGCGCAGGTCATGCGGCGCTGCGTCCCAATGCCTTCTGCATCGCGAGGAGGCCCAGATCCATCTGCGCGTCCATGTAGGGCGCGATCTCGTTCGGCAGCACGTCGGCGATCCACACGAAGCGGGTGCGGCCATCGCTCTCGGCGAAGACCTGTGCCGAGGCGCTGTGCTGCTTGATACGTTCGCTGACGATGGCATAGACCAGCCGCCGCCTCTTGTCGTCGCAATCGACCAGGATCTCGCGCGCGACCGTGCCGTTCGAAAACGTCACGATGCGGGCGTCGCCGTCGAGCTTGGTGTCGGTCACGAAGCCTGGAACGAGCCGCGTATGCAACGCGCCGAAATCGCGAAGTGCGTCCCAGACGTGATCGGGGGATGCGTCGATGAGGATTTCTTTGTGAATGGAGGCCATGAGATTTTCCTTTCAGGTGTTCGTCATCCTGAGGTGCGAGCTCTTGCGAGCCTCGAAGGATGAGGGTTAGGTGTTCGCGGCCATCCTTCGAGACGCACGCAAAGCGCGCTCCTCAGGATGACGGTTGTGTGCGTTGAGAGAGCAACGTGCTATGTGCAAACCGCCTCGACATTGTTGCCGTCGGGATCGATCAGGAACGCCGCGTAATAGGTCGGGCTGTAATCCGCGCGCGGCCCGGCGCCGCCGTTGTCGCGGCCGCCGGCCTTCAGGCCTTCGGCGTGGAATTTTTCGATCGCCGCATGATCCTTGGCGCGGAACGCGACATGCGCCGCTGACCCCGCCGATCCCTTGTGCAGATGCAGCCAGAGCGCCGGTGCGCCCTTGGGGCCAAAGCCCGCGCCGGAATCGTCGCGCGAGCACAGCACGAAACCTAGCGGCGCAAGCGCTGCCGTGTAGAAGCGCACGCTGGCGTCGAGATCGCCGACGCGTAATCCGATGTGGTCGTACATGGTATTCTCCAGTTGGAAGCGCGCGACGTCGCGCGGCCTGGAGAAAGCCTAGCTAGTGCAGCGCCAGCGGTTCTTGGAAAATCTTGCGCTTGCCCCGCGAGGCCTGACGGAACTTTAGCGGCGACGCGCCGGCGGCACGGCCAAACGTGCGCACGAAATTCGAGAGGTCAGCAAAGCCGACGTCGTAGGCGATATCGGTGACTGGGCTGTCGTCGTCGGCCAGCCGCCGCGCGGCATGGCGCAGCCGCGAGCGCACCAGATATTGATGCGGGGTGACGCCGAGCGCCTGCGAGAACAGCCGCAGGAAGTGGAAGGGGCTGATTCCGGCTTGCGCGGCGGCATCTTCCAGATTGATCTGGTGGTGCGAGTTGTCGTCGATCCAGAGCGCGGTCTCCACCGCGCGGCGGCGGTCGCGGGCCGCATCGGGGCCCGCCTTGCGCGGCTTGCCGGAAACCACCTCGACAAAACGGCTCGCCAGCACCTGACCGATCTCGTCGAGCCCGATGTCGCTGCTGCCATCTGCTGCCGATTGCGCCAGTTCGCCCAGCACCACGAGTTCCGGCAGCGGCGGCACGGCGCCGACCTGCCAGGGTGTCTGGCTGTCGCCGATCGCTTCCACCAGCTCGGGCGCCAGGAAGAACGACAGGCACTCGTCGCCGCAGACGTGCTCGTGGGTGCAGGTATATTCATCGCCGGGATGGCCGATCAGGACCGATCCCGCCACCAGTTCGCTGAACTTGCCGCGGCAATGCAGACCGAAACTGCCCTTGCGCACATAGGAAATCGAATAACGGCTATGCTGCTCCGCAAACGGCTTGTCGCCGGGCCCTGCGGTGCAGCGAAAGTCGGAAACCGAAATGGATTTGCGTTCAAGAAGCGTGGTCGCCGTCATCCAGCCTACTTAAGGATGGGCCCTCGGCGGTGCAACCGGCAGCAGCACGTCGAACAGCGTCTTGCTGGAGGTGGGGCTGGCGCCCTCGATCGACAGCAGCCGTCGCTTGGAGATCGCCCCGCCGTGCGGCGAGATCTTGTCGGCATAATTGCCCACCTCGAGCACGCGATGGCAGGGCACGATGATCATGAAGGGGTTGCGCGCGATCGCCTGCGCCACCGAATAGACCGCGCCGGAGGCGCGCAAGGCCGAGGCTATTTCCGCATGGGTCCGGGTCTCCCCGCGCGGGATCGCGCGCGCATAGGCGTAGACGCGCTGGTTGAAGGCCGGAATGCCGGTCATATCAAGCGCGACCTCGGCGAAATCGCACGCAGCCCCGCGCAGCAGGGCGGTGATGCCCTCGATTGCGACCTGGACATTCGGGGGAGGCCGAAGCTCGCGCGCATCCGGATAAAGCTGATAGAGCCGCCGCCGCGTATCGATCTCGCGCACTTCAGGAAGCTGCACGCCAATAATGCCCGACGGCCCCCACGCGATGCCGCAGCGGCCGATCCCCGAATCGAAAATGGTATAGCCACGCCCCGCCATACGCCACCAAGCCCCGAAGGATCATAGCACCGGCTTGAGAGAGCGCATCTGGAATTTTGCGGAAGTTAACAGTGAGGCGGGACGGGCAACGGAACAGCTTGGCGGATCGCGCGATGTCGGCTAATCATGGCAGCATGATCCGGAAAAGTGCTTGCCGGTTTTCCGAAAAGATCATGCTCAGAGCAAAGAGCGACCCGCGGGCGTAGTTCAATGGTAGAACGGCAGCTTCCCAAGCTGCATACGAGGGTTCGATTCCCTTCGCCCGCTCCATACCTCAACCGACTACGAGGTAGCATTGACCCAGGCGCTCACCTCTGGCAGCGATCCTCTCAAGATCGCCATCGGCGGCCTTGTGTCCGGCATCCTCACGCCGGGCCGCGCAACGCGTCGCTCAGTCCCCGCTGCCCCTTCCTTGTGAGAGTGAGGCGAAGAAGGCGTTCGAGCTTACTTCACCCTTCCTTCGGCACGCTTCCTGCCGCAGTCGGCAAGCACTCTCTCCTCGCGCCAACCGAGGCGTCGCGAGTCGCGTACGCAAGTGGCGTAGCTTCCGTCCAGACAGACTTCCAGTGTGATGCCGGTCGGGCCGGTGGCAGTCTTCGTCTGCCCTTTGCACGCTGCCGAAACTTCGCTGGTCATGGTGGTGAACGCGATGATTGCAAACGCACATGCAATGCTCAATTTCATTGTTGCCCCCTTGAATACAATTTAATTTTATGAACGGGAGAATCCTGCATTAGACCGTCCCTTGATACAAGTATTCATTGGATGATGCCTTCCCATAGCTCCCCACCCAAAGCGCAGGCATTCTTCCATAACCGAACTCGCTTTCCACGGCATCCACACCTCCCGCTTGCAAAGCCTGCAAAAAAGCGAAACGTGTAACCCATGTGTCCGGTACGAAATGTCACCTATGTCTCGGCCGCTCACCATGCAACGCACGACATGACTGCCGGGCCACCGGCTTTGCGACAGGTTGAGCCGCATGTCACCACGCCATTTGCGTGCAATCCTTCAGGACTATTGAACGCCGCCGTCGCGTCGTCGCAATAGCCTTCGGGCTCGTCCTTCAGCCCTGTGCCAGGTCTATTCAGCGCTGCGGCGAGTCGGAAGCCCTTCGGGGTGATGAGTTCTTTGCGCTCACGCGCGTGTGTGAACGCCGACCGCTCCCGTATGTCTGACACCTTGCAATGACGCGAAAGAGAGAGCTGGGGCTGCCACCCCGCACCCATGCACACCGACCTCACGAAATGCACCTCACACTCGTGCCTGTGTTTCAACGTGCCCTTTGCCGGCGGCCTGTGCAGTTCCGCCCGATGGGGATCGGTCGGTCTTCGTGTGCGCCTGTGCGCCAATCGCAAATGCAAGCGTGAGTGCGACGATGAGTGCAGTCCGCATTTCAGCTTCCCCCGTGTTACTACGGTGAAGTAGCTTGCTCGACGGTAACCGGCGCGCTGACGAAGAACGCCGAGAGCTTCTTCGCTGCACTGCTAGGACCTTCGACTTCGTCCCGCACGAACGGGAAAGCAACAGTCTTGCTTAAAAAAGCTGGCCGCTCAGAAAAGAGGCTCCCATTTTTTTTGGAATATGGCCTCCTTAGTTGCCGGAGAGTTCGTGTGATTCGCGAATTGATGACAGTCCACAATGGAGGCTGCCATGAAAGCGTTCGGTCGCGTACTGACGACGTTCGGTATTCTTCTTCTGGTGTCCTTTCGTGCTGACGCACACGATGCGTCGATGCCGCACCACGAGTGGTTCAATGCGCAGGAAATGAACCCGGCAGCACGGCAGCGGCTCGGTGTCCCCTGGAAGTCATGCTGCGACAACGGCGACGTGTTCAAGACCCGCTTCAGGGTGGCTGAAGATCGCTCAGACCAGTGGCAATACCTGAAGGATGGACAGTGGAGAACGATCCCACCTGACATCATCAAGGAAGAGGATACGCCGGACCATCTGCCCGTGCTGTTCATCAATAAGCATACGGGAACGGAACTCTGCTTCTTCGTGCCGAAGGGTGGATTGTGACGCTTTAGGCCTGTCGCAGGCTTGACCCATCGACTTTGGGCAACACCAGCCTATCTTTCGCGCGCGATCACGCGTAGGGTCACTTCGTCGCAAGACGATGGCGCTGAACCTTAGAGTGGACTGCGGGCAGACCCGGGGGCAGTACCCGGCGCCTCCACCTTAGCAGCTTGAGCTTAAAGGTCTCATCTCGGTGAGATCGATTCTGCCGAAAGGCCGAATCCCAGGGCTGCTAGGGCGGGGGCGAACCAGGATCGATGGTCGCAAAGAAACTCTGAATTGTGCCCGGCATGATACCGCCGTTATCGGGTCAAAAACCTAAATGCAAACGATAACGTTGCATTGAACGAAGTGCGCCTCGCGGCGTAACCTGTTCGGGGTTGGTCCACCTGGCAACAGAACGGCCATCGCCGCGTCAACCTTCGGGTTGGCGCGGCTTTTATTTGTGGGCCCGGCTCGCGCCATGCCCGCTGCCTTCAATTTCCGTCGTTGCCGTGCTAGATATGAGGCGTGTCGCAAAAGAGGAGTGCGCGTTGACCCAGGCGATCACTTCCACCGACACCTCCCGCAACAATCTCCTGATGGTCGCTGCCGGCGGCATCGTGTCCGGCATCCTCACGCCGCTATTGCCGGCGCTGATCGACCATATCGTCGGCTTGCCCGGCCAGCTGCGCATTTCGCTCATCGCGGTGCCGTTTGCCGTGCTCGTCTTCATTCTGGTGCGGCGCTTCAGCGCGAATCCGCTCTGGGCGGCGATGCTTGCTGCGATCATCACCATGGTCGCGTTCGTCTGCGCGGTGAATGCGGCCATCTTTATCGAGGGACAGACCGCGGGCGCTGCCACAGTCATGCGCTATCTGCTCGCCGGATTGGCCGGCGGGCTGGTCGGTGCGGGCGTGATGGCGCTGGGGATCGGCCTGTTGCCGGCAGGGCCGCGTGCGGCCGCGGCGTGGTGGCCGATGCTGATCACGGGGACGCTCGCCGGCACGCTGCTGGCGCTCGACAATGCGCTCGGCCTCGACCAGATCTCGTTCCTCTATCCGGTCTGGCAGGCGGCGGTGGCGGTGCGGCTGGTGATGGTGCTGCGGTCGTGACGGCCCAGAGCCGCGTGCAGCCCCGTAGTTCTACCGGCCTGCATTAAAGCCTGCATTAAGGCTGCCTTAGCCGAGTTCCGCATACGTTGACCGCTCCCTCATGCAGCGGAATCACAATATGCGGATCGGTCGACTCTTTGCGGTATCGATGCTTTCGGTGACAGTCTTGGCGGTCATTCTTGGTGCCGGGGTCCTTGTCCCGCAGTACCGGACCTTTGCCGGCAAGACCGAGGCGATCAGGGCGGTGGAGGCCTATGGCACGGTGCTGGCGGTTGGCCAGCAGGTCGCCGGTTACCGCGCGCCTTATGTCGGTCCGCTGTTCCAGGAAGGCGCGGCGACGCCGGCCCAGCTCGAGGTGGCCGCGAAGGCCGTGCAGACGGCTGATGCCGCGTTCGCAAAAGCGCGGATCGCCGTCGGCGCGCTCAGCGATGGCGCGGCGATCATCCAGGGCCTAAACCAGGCAGCGGCCAAGCTGGCCGAGGTTCGCACAGCGAGCGATCGCGCGATGGCGCTGCCGATGAGCGCGCGCGATCAGGCGGCGATCAAAGGCTTCCTGCCGGGCATTGCCGGGGTTGTCGGGATTCTCGAACCGCTGTTGAACCGGCTTGAAAACCAGGTCGCGATGGCGGACGCGTCGTTGACGGCGTTATTGAATGTCGCCCGCACGTCGCAGGATTTGCGAATTTCGGCCGGCGGCCGGGCTGCTACGGCATCGCTTGCGATCAGCACCCGCCGTCCGCTGACGGCGGCTGAAATATCCAGCATGGACCGCGCCCAGGGCCGCGTCGATCTCGACCGCGAGCGGATCGAGGCCGGTGTGGACCAGATCGGCAGCCCGCAGCGTCTTACGAAAGCGATGAACGAAGCGATCGAGGCCTATTTCGGAAAAGCCGCGCCGTGGCTTGAAAAGGAAATGGCGGTTGGACGCAACGACGGCAAATTCGCGATCGACTCCAATCAACTCGCCAGCACGATCGTGCCGGCGGTGCAGGCCTTCTTCGCCGTGCGCGATGCCGCATTGGTGGAGGCGGAAGAACGCGCAGGCGCCGCACGCGATGGGGCGCTGACCATGTTGGCGCTGGCCGGCCTTGCCGTGGTGGCGTTGCTCGCCGTGCTTGCCGGCGTCACCGTGATGTTGCGGCGGCGTGTGATCACGCCGCTCGCGACGCTGACCGGCGTGATCGGCGACCTCGCCGCCGGCCGGCACGACGTCACGATCCCGACCATCGGGCGTGCCGATGAAATCGGCGCGATGGCGGGCTCGCTGCAGGTTTTCAAGGACGCCCTGATCGCCAAGAAGGCCGCTGACGAGGCCGCTGCGGTGGAAGCCGATGCCAAGATCCAGCGCGGCCAGCGCGTCGACCGGATCACCAGCGATTTCGAAGCGATGATCGGTGAAATCGTCGAGATCGTGTCACAGGCCTCGACCGAGCTGGAAGCTTCCGCCGGCACGCTGACGACAACCGCCGAGCGTTCGGAGGAGCTTGCCACCACGGTCGCGGCGGCGTCCGAGGAAGCCTCCACCAATGTGCAATCGGTCGCATCCGCCACCGAAGAGATGGCATCCTCGGTCAACGAGATCAGCCGTCAGGTCCAGGGCTCGGCGCGCATCGCCAATGAGGCGGTGGAGCAGGCGCAGAAGACCAATGACCGCGTCGCCGAACTCGCCAAGGCCGCCGCCCGGATCGGCGACGTGGTGGAGCTGATCAATACCATCGCGGGCCAGACCAACCTGCTGGCGCTGAATGCCACCATCGAGGCGGCGCGGGCCGGCGAAGCCGGGCGCGGTTTTGCCGTGGTGGCGTCCGAAGTGAAGGCGCTGGCCGAGCAGACGGCCAAAGCGACCGGCGAGATCAGCCAGCAGATATCGGGCATCCAGGCAGCGACCCAGGAATCGGTCGGCGCCATCAAAGAGATCGGCGACACCATCGGACGGATGTCGGAGATCGCCGCCACCATCGCGGCCGCCGTCGAGGAGCAGGGCGCGGCGACCCAGGAAATTTCCCGCAACGTGCAGCAGGCCGCGAACGGCACGCAGCAGGTTTCCTCCAACATCGCCGACGTGCAGCGTGGCGCCAGCGAGACCGGGTCGGCCTCGGCCCAGGTGCTTGGCGCGGCAAAGTCATTGTCCGGCGAAAGCGACCGGCTCAAGCGCGAGGTCGGCAAGTTCCTCAGTTCGGTGCGGGCGGCCTGAGCCGCGCGCTACGGCGCGATCGTCAGCACCGCCTTCATGTTCGGATGGAAACGGCAGTAATACTCCACCGTGCCGGCCTTCTTCAGGACGGAGGTCACGGTCTTCTTCGGCGCTATGGTGACGTCGAAATCGCCGTTGCGCGCGGTCGCGGTATGCACGAACACGTCCTTGTTGATCCATTCGATGGTGTCGCCGACCTTGGTTGAAATCTCGGCCGGCGCGAACACCAGATCCTGCATCGTGATTTGAATTGTCGCCGCATGCGCCGGGACGGCTATCGCGCCGAACAGCAGGGCGGTCATAACAGGCAGATAGCGTCCCGGATGCACGGCGGGCTCCTTACTTCAGCTTGGCGGCGACTTGTTCGGCGTGCTGCTGGTGGCCTTGAAAAATCTTCAGGCCGGTCTGCAGGAGGCTCTTCAGTTCGGCATTGCTGGCCGACGGAATCAGCTGCGTCTCCAGGGCGCCGTTGACGGCCTTGTGGTAGGCGACCTCGTTGGCAACATAGGCCTTGTCGTAGTCGGCGCCCTTCAGCTTGGCGAGTTCGGCGAGCTTGTCGGCGGCCTGCTTCGACAGCGTCTTGCTGGTGTCGTTGTCCTCCGGGGTCACCTTCAGCTTCTTGACGAGGTCGAGCGCCTGCTTGTTCACGGCCTCATGGTCGCGCACCATGTCCTGCGCGAATGCCTTGACGTCCTTGTTGCCGGCTTTCTCGATCGCCTGTTTGGCGGCGGCGATGTCGATGACGCCCGCGGTGTAGGCGATATGCGCGATCTCGGGATCGGTGGGTTTTGCGCCTTGCGCCAGCGCGGGGCCGGTCAGCAGGCTTAGTGCGGCGATCGCCGCGCTCATTCGAACGAACATGGTTTGACACTCCTGTAGCGCGGAACCAATGCCGCGCGTTGTTGATGCACAGGAGTTGGATGATCGTGGAGTACAGAGGTTCCCGGAAAATTGCCGCGCATGGCGGCAGTCGGGCCTTCATGGTTCGAGACGCGCGGCTGCGCCGCGCTCCTCACCATGAGGATCTTAGACCTCATCCTGAGGAGCGCGCCCTTGCGCGCGTCTCGAAGGATAGAGCCCCGCTGCCTCAGAAACCCAGCCGCTTCAGCACGGCGTCCGTCAGCCGCTCGCAGCGCTTGCCGGCAAAGGGGAACGCTTCCATCACCACGGGACCGATTTTCTTCTCGACATTGTCTCGCAACATCGTGCGGGCACGGTGCAGCCGGCTCTTTACCGTCTCCGGCTTGAGCGAGAGAATTTCGGCGGTCTCTTCGACATTCATGCCCTCGATCACGCGGGTGATGAAGACGAGACGAAACGCCTCCGGCAGTTCGTCGATGGCATGCTCGACGACGGCTTGAATTTCACGCTGGGCCATGGATTTTTCCGGATCGGCGGCGGAGAGGGGGAACTGGATGATCTCGGCGTCGAGCGCGCCTTGCGGCAAGGAGTCCAGTTCTACGGCTGGACGGCGGCGGCGCAGCCGGCCCAGCGCCTCGTTCATGGCGATCCGCGACAGCCAGGTCGAGAGGCTGGAATCGCCGCGAAAGCTTTCCAGGTGTGTGAAGGCGCGGACGTAGGCTTCCTGCACGACGTCCTCGGCTTCGCTGTCGTTGCGCAGGATACCGCGGGCAAGGCGATAGAGCCTGCGGTTATTCGCCTGCATGATGGCTCGAACCGCCGTCTCGTCGCGCGCCAGCGCCCGCCGCACCAGTTCGGCATCGCCGGATTCGACGGGCGCTATTTGCGGTATGTGGGCCTGGCGCATGATGTCCACCAATAACAGGGTATTGGGGTTGGATGCGGCAGAGGGAAAGAGGTTCCCGAAATATTTTGGCTTCGTAGGATGGATGGAGCGAAGCGATACCCATCATTGCTGAGGCGGTGGGTTTCGCTGCGCTCTACCCACTCTACAGGTCCATCACGCCGCCGGCACCTGGTCGAGGAACCCGGTGATGCTGCGGATGCGGCCGTCGCTGAGTACGGCGAAATCGGTGCCCTTGATCGGACTGTCGCCGCCGTCGGGACCCAGCCCCCAGGAGAAGCGGACGTGGTCGCCAAAACCGTTGGGTTCGCCGATCAGCCTGAATTTGAAATCCGGAAAGCGCTGCTGCACGCCGGCGACGAGGGCGTCCACGCCGTCATGGCCGTCGCCCGACATCAGCGGGTCGACATACTTTGCGTCCGTCGTCCAGTTCGCGGCCAGAATTTCGCGCCGGCGGGCTGGGGCACGCTCATTCCACAAATCGATGTAGCGGTTCGCGACGGTCTTGTGATCGGTCATGTTGCTCTCCTTCGATAGTGCCGGATGGATCGGCTGAACGCACTATCGGAGGTTCGCGCGGGCTGAGCGATTACCTCGGAGGTCAAGGATTTCGAGGCGCAGCAGAAAGTGTTCGACGCCGATCCGAACTATCAGTTGCTCGCGATCGGTGCGCGTGCGGCGCTGACCTATTTCCGCTGGTTGCTGGCGCGGCGGTTCGAGGCGGAAGGGAACACGGCGCGGGCGGCGTAGAGGCCGCGGCCGTGCCGCCCCCAAATCTCGGGCACGTGACCATGGATGGGGCTGGGGCCTGCACCAGATTTGGCGTAGAAGCATGATCTCGACCTCGTTTGGCTCTTGATCAGAGTCAAAGCTTGGCCCTTGCCCTTCTCACTATGTGGGGCGATCAATCGGTGAACGGGCATGACAGAGAAAACAAAGCCGCCGGAGCAGCACGCGGGCGCCGACTGGGCGCAGCAGGTCTGGCTGTGGCCGCTGGAAGCCACGCGATTGGCGCTGCACGGCTACGCGCAATGGTTCGCCGATCAGAAACCTGAGCCTTCCCCCGCACCGGACCAGGAGCCGCTGGCCTGGACCACGCCAAACGCGGTGGTGCTGCAACTTCCATCGATGCGATTGCGGGAGTTTTCTCGAGGGAGCGCAGGGCAGCGGCCGGTTCTCGTCTGCGTCCCCTATGCACTGCACGGTGCGCTGATCGCGGACTTCGCACCCAGCCACAGTCTGGTGGGGGCGCTGCAAAAAGACGGCGTGAACCGCATCTATGTCCCGGACTGGCGCTCGGCGACGCCGGACATGCGCTATCTGTCGATCGACAATTATCTCGCCGAACTCAATGTCGCCATCGACGAGATCGGCGCCCCGGTCGATCTTGTCGGCCTGTGTCAGGGCGGATGGCTGTCGCTGGTCTATGCCGCCCGATTTCCCGGCAAGGTGCGGCGGCTCGTGCTTGCGGGCGCCCCTGTCGATATCGCCACGCCGTCAGAACTCTCGAAGATGGTGGCCGCACTTCCGCAGCCAGCTTTCGAGCAGATGGTGCAGCAGGGCGCCGGCGTCGTCAGCGGCGAGCACATGCTGCGGTTCTGGAACCCTCCGTTCAGCCAGCATGACGTGGAAGCCGTGCTGCAAAGGAATCTCGGCGATGGATCGGACGAGGCGCGGATGCTGCTGGATCGTTTCGCGCGCTGGGACCGCGCGACGCTGGATCTGCCGGGGACCTATTATCTCGAGGTGACCGACCGGGTCTTTCGCCGGAATCTGATTGCCGAAGGGCGTTTCGTCGCGCTCGGCCGCAGGATCGATCTCGCCGAGGTGCGCGTGCCGGTCTTCCTGCTGGCCGGTGAGAGTGACATCGTCGTCCCGCGCGATCAGGCGTTCGCCACGGCACGGCTGTTGGGCACGCCACCGGCGTGGCTGGAACGGGCCTGCGAGCCGTGCGGTCACCTCAGCCTTTTCATGGGGCGCAGCGCCTTAAGCCATTCCTGGCGCCAGATCGCCCGGTGGCTTCAGGCCGACGTTGGCGATGTCGCCGGCGCCAGGATCCGCGCGTGAGATGCAAATGAAAATGCCCCGGACTGCACCTGCAATCCGGGACAGCTAACCACTTTGCGGTGGATGGCCTTACTTCGCCGCGACCACCATGATCTCGACATTGTACTGCGGCGCGGCGAGCTTGGCCTCGACCGTGGCGCGCGCCGGCGTGTTGCCCGCCGACACCCAGCCATCCCACACCGCGTTCATCTCGGGGAACGTCTTCATGTCGGTGATGTAGATCGTGGCCGACAGCAGCTTCGACTTGTCGGTGCCTGCCTTGGCGAGATGGCCGTCGATGATCGCGAGAACGTCTTGCGTCTGCTCGGTCACGCTCTGGCCGGCGGCCTTGCCGGCGACGACGCCCGCGAGATAGACGGTGTTGCCGTGGACGACGGCCTGGCTCATGCGAGGTCCGGTTTCGAAGCGCTGGATGGTCATGTTTTTCTCCTGATAAGGGGGCGGCGGCTTCTTAGCGCGCTCACGTCTCAAGGGCTACTGCGTTATTTGCATCGAACCTCGGCATAGGCGAGCGGAAGCGACGCCGTCCTTCAAACGGCTACGTCAGGGCTTGACGAGAAGTCGTTTCACCCCGCCGCCTTCGCCGCCGCGCGTCCCGCATTCCTGCCCGAGAACAGGCAGCCGCCGAGGAAGGTGCCTTCCAGCGAACGGTAGCCGTGCATGCCGCCGCCGCCGAAGCCTGCTGCTTCGCCTGCGGCATAAAGTCCCCGGATAATCTCGCCGCCCGTGCCGAACACGCGCGAGTCGAGGTCGGTCTCGAAGCCGCCCAGCGTCTTCCGCGTCAGGATGTTGAGCTTGACCGCGATCAGGGGGCCGTGTGCGGGATCGAGAATTTTGTGCGGCCTCGCGGTGCGGATCAGTTTATCGCCGATATAGCGCCGCGCATTGTGCAGGTTCATCACCTGCGCGTCCTTGACGTAGGGGTTTGACATCTCGCGGTCGCGCGCCTCGATCTGCGCCTTGATGTGATCGTGCTTCAGCAGGTCGCTGCCTGCCAGCGCATTCATCGCACTGACGAGGTCAGCGAGATTGTCACGGACGATGAAGTCTGCGCCGTTCTTCTTGAACGCCTCCACCGGCGCGGGCGCCCCCTTGTTGGTGGCGCGCTTGATCGTCATGCGCCAGCTCTTGCCGGTGAGGTCGGGGTTTTGCTCGGAGCCGGAGAGCGCAAACTCCTTCTTGATGATGCTCTGGGTCAGGATGAACCAGGAATAATCGTATCCGGTCGACATGATGTAGTGCAGTTGGCCGAGCGTGTCGGAGCCCGGGAATAGCGGCGCGGGCAGGCGCTTTCCGGTCGCGTCGAACCACATCGAGGATGGGCCGGGCAGGATGCGGATGCCGTGGCGCGGCCAGATCGGATTCCAGTTTCGGATGCCCTCGACGTAATGCCACATCCGGTCGCGGTTGATCAGCCGGGCACCGGCCGCCTCGGTGATGCCGATCATGCGGCCGTCGACATGTTCGGGCACGCCGGAGATCATGAATTTCGGCGGCTCGCCCAGGCGCTTCGGCCAGTTCTGCCGGACCATGTCGTGATTGCCGCCGATGCCGCCGGAGGCGACGATCACGGCCTGCGCGCGCAGCGTGAAGTCGCCGATCACCTTGCGCGAGGAGCTCTTGCCGCGCTCGACGCTCTCAGGTTCGAGCACCGATCCGCTGATGCCCTGGACCGCGCCGTTCGTCATCATGAGTGTGTCGACGCGGTGGCGAAACCTGAACGTTAACCGGCCATTTTTTTGCGCTTCGCGTGCGCGGCGCTCGAACGGCTCGACAATGCCGGGGCCGGTGCCCCAGGTGACGTGAAAGCGCGGCACCGAATTGCCGTGGCCCATCGCGTCATAGCCGCCGCGCTCGGCCCAGCCGACCACCGGAAAGATACGGTGGCCCATCGCGCGCAGCCAGTCGCGCTTTTCGCCGGCCGCGAACGCGACATAGGCCTCCGCCCAGCGCTTCGGCCAATGGTCATCATCGCGGTCGAAGCCCGCGGTGCCCATCCAGTCTTGCAGTGCGAGATCGTAGGAATCCTTAATGCCGAGCCGGCGCTGTTCGGGAGAGTCCACCAGGAAGAGTCCGCCGAACGACCAAAAGGCTTGTCCGCCAAGGCTTTGCTCGCCTTCCTGGTCGACGACGATGACGCGCTTGCCGGCATCTGCGATCTCCGTCGCCGCGACCAGTCCCGCCAGTCCGCCGCCGACCACGATTACGTCTGTGACCTCAGTCATCGTTTCCTCCCCCCCGTGCCGTTTTTGATTCAAGCCCGCGTCCTCGCGCGCGGTCAACGGCTAAGCGGGGCTTGCCTGTGACAGCGTCGCCACCTCGGCAAGGGGGGCTTGTTCCAGTTTGGGACCCTTTCGCGCGGAGGGTGCAGCGGCCCGGCAACACTTAATTTGAATTTGTTTTGAGCGGCCTTCGCCGCCTAGACAAAAACGCGATCTCAAACGACGCTACGTTCCGTCTTGCATCACAAAGACGATCAGATTCGGTTTTGACATTCTTCGACTGGGGCTGGGATATGAAGCTGGTGACGGGGTTGCTTGCCGCGGTGCTGCTGCTGGCGGGGGTAGGGGCGAGCCAGGCGGTGGTGCGGATTGCCGATGATCGCGGCGGCCGGATCGGCACCTATGTCGACAAGTACCAGGGCCTGCGCACCTCGGGCGAAACCGTCATCATCGATGGCCTGTGCGCCTCGGCCTGCACCATCGTTCTCGGCGCGGTTCCCCATGACCGGATTTGCGTCACCTCGCACGCCAATCTCGGCTTCCATGCCGCCTGGGATTTCGGCGCCAACGGCCGCGCCGTCACCAATACCGAAGCCACCCACATGCTGTATTCGATGTATCCGCCAGCGGTCCGGAAGTGGATTGCGGCGCGCGGCGGCCTGACCCCGCGCATGATCTTCCTGCGCGGCAAGCAACTGCAGACGATGTACAAGCCCTGCTACCTCGACGCCCAAGCCTCCACCAACAAGCCGGCATCGCGCTGAACCAGCGGCCGTTTCGCCGAAAGTGACGTGGTGGCCGGGCCTTCCCGGCCATTTACTTTTCGTGAACCTCTCACCCAGCCTGCCCCTCCGCATGACGTGATGTCGGGCGCGGCCATTCCGCTTGCCTGCCCCGGGAACTGGCCCTATCTGAAGCGCATGGCTCAGCCGATTTCCACCCACCAAGGCATGATGGCCGCTCGGCCGCAGGGCAGGGTGGCCTCCATGATCGTTTGGAGCGCAGCCACCCTCGGCGCGCTGGCCGTGCTCGGCGCGGCGGCATTGTGGTTCCATTACGGCACCGCGGTGTTTTTCGAGATGATCGCCGCCGGCATCTCGGCCTGCTTCTGATACGGCATAGAGGAAATCGACGATGGACCGGACGATCCGCCCGCTGGTGATTATCGCTGCCTTTGCCGCGAGCCTCGTGGTCGGGCTGGTGATCATGCTGTGGGCGATGGGCGGCTTGCGCACCGTGACCGCGCCGGCCGCGATCGGCGGTCCGTTTCAACTGACGGACCAGGCCGGCCAGGCTGTCACCGAGCAGAATTTGAAGGGCAAACCGACGCTGATCTTCTTCGGCTTTACGCATTGCCCCGATGTTTGCCCGACCTCGCTGTTCGAGATTTCCGAGGTGCTGAAGGCGATGGGTCCGGACGCCGATCGCGTCAACGCCTGGTTCGTTTCCGTCGATCCCGAGCGCGACACGGCCGCCGCGATGAAGGACTATCTCTCCAGCTTCGATCCGCATTTGAAGGGGCTGACCGGCGAGCCTGCGGCGGTGGCCAAGGTGATTTCGGCCTACCGGGTCTATGCCCGGAAGGTCCCGCTCAAGGACGGCGACTACACCATGGACCATACCGCGCTGATCTATCTGATGGACCGCGACGGCAATTTCGTAGCGCCGTTCAACCTGAAACGGACGCCGGAGGAAGCCGCCAAGGATTTGAAGCGCTATCTCTGAGCCGGCAAGGCTGGCCAAATGCCGAAAACGGCCCTCGCATCGGGGTCCGGATGGTCTATAAGGCCGTGAAATTTCCGCAAGCATTGCCGAAGATGCCATATCCTAACGTCCCGTTAACCAATGCAAGACTGCATCGAACCGTCCGTGCCTGGCTGGCCGGGTTGTCGATCGTGTCCGCATTGATGGCTGTTGGCGGCGTTACGGCGCAGGCGCAAACCCAGCCCCGCCCGGCGATCGAGGCGGCCCCGCAGGCGGTGCCCGGCTTCTGGGACCCGCGGCGGCGTCCGGACCGGCCGGACATGTCGCGCCTCACCGTGATCCGGTTCCTGACCGAGACCGATTACCCGCCGTTCAACTTCACCGGCGCCGACGGCAATCCCGCCGGCTTCAACGTCGATCTGGCGCGCGCGCTCTGCGACGAGATCAAGATTTCCTGCACCATCCAGATGCGCCGGTTCGAGACGCTGGTCGATGCCATCACCAGCAACCGCGGCGACGCCATCATCGCCTCCATGGCGGTGACGCCGGCCCTGCGCGCCAGGCTCGATTTCACCGATCCCTATTACCGCGCGCCGGCGCGCTTCGTGTCGCGGCGCGAAGCGGTCATGCCGGAGATCCGCCCGGAATATCTCGAAGGCAAGAAGGTCGGCGTCATCGCCGGCACCTCGCACGAGGCCTATCTGAAGGCGATGTTCACCGACGCCGAGATCAAGTCCTATCCCAATGACGACGCGCTGCGGCTCGCCTTGCGGCGGAGCGAGGTCGATTTCATCTTCGGTGATGCGATCTCGCTGGCGTTCTGGATCAACGGGACTGATTCGGGCGAATGCTGCGCGTTCTCGGGCGGGCCCTTTGTCGAGAGCCGCTATTTCGGCGAGGGCATCGGCATCGCCGTCCGCAAGGGCAACGATTTGCTGCGGACGTCGCTGAACTGGGCACTGTTCCGGATCTGGGAAAAAGGCCGCTACACCGATCTGTGGCTGCGGTATTTTTCCATCAGTCCGTTTTAGGAGTTGCTTCGTAGGGTGGGCAAAGGCGGCTTGCGCCGTGCCCACCATTCCTTGCTCGGAACGTGATGGTGGGCACGCTTCGCTTTGCTACGATTCCCGCCCGTCATTTTGCATTTTTTCGCGGAAGCGCTAGTTTCCGCGGCCTTGGAGAGCCTTTTAGATGTCCACGATCGACCTTGCCTTTAGCCCGAGCGATTTGCGCGCGCTCGCCGAACAATCCAACGCCTGGCCGTTCGAGCAGGCCAAGGCGATTGTCGCGCGGCTGAAGAAAAGCCCGAAGGACGAGGTGCTGTTCGAGACCGGCTATGGCCCGTCCGGCCTGCCGCATATCGGCACCTTCGGCGAGGTCGCGCGCACCACGATGGTGCGCCACGCTTTTCGCGTGCTCACTGAGGACAAGATCAAGACCCGGCTGCTCGCCTTCTCCGACGACATGGACGGGTTGCGCAAGGTGCCGGACAACGTGCCTAACAAGGAGCTGCTGGAAAGTCATCTCGGCCGGCCGCTGACGCGCGTGCCGGACCCGTTCGGCACCCACGACAGCTTCGGCGCGCACAACAATGCGCGGCTGCGGGCCTTCCTCGACACCTTTGCCTTCGACTACGAGTTCGCCAGCTCAACCGATTATTACACCTCGGGCAGGTTCGACGCCGCGCTGCTGCGCATGCTGGAGCGGCTCGACGCTGTGATGAAGATCATGCTGCCGTCCTTGCGTGAAGAACGCGCCGCAAGCTACTCGCCGTTCCTCCCGATCTGCCCGCGCACCGGCATGGTGCTGTACGTGCCGATCGTTGAGCATGACGTTAAGGCGGGCACAGTCTCTTACGTCGATCCTGATTCCGTGGCTGGTGAACGCATAACGGTCCCGGTGACCGGCGGCCACTGCAAGCTGCAATGGAAGCCGGACTGGGCCATGCGCTGGTTCGCGCTCGGCGTCGACTATGAAATGGCCGGCAAGGATTTGATCGATTCGGTGAAGCTGTCCGGCAAGATCTGTTCGGCGCTCGGCGGCACGCCGCCGGAAGGCTTCAATTACGAACTTTTCCTCGACGAGAAGGGCCAGAAGATTTCGAAGTCGAAGGGCAATGGCCTCACCATCGACGAATGGCTGCGCTATGCCTCGCCGGAATCGCTGTCGCTGTTCATGTACCGCGAGCCGAAGGCGGCAAAGCGGCTCTATTTCGACGTCATCCCGCGCAATGTCGACGACTACCAGCAATTCCTCGATGGATTTGCGCGGCAGGATGCCAAGCAGCAGCTTGTCAATCCGGTCTGGCACATCCATTCCGGCAAGCCGCCGAAGGCCGACATGCCCGTCACCTTCCAGCTGCTATTGACGCTGGTGTCTTCGTCGAACGCGGAGAATGCTGAAACGCTGTGGGGTTTCATCGGCCGCTATCGTCCCGGCGTGACGCCGCAGACGCATCCGAAGCTGGACGCGATGGTCGGCTATGCCATCAACTACTACCGCGACTTCGTGGCGCCGACCAAGCAGTTCCGCGAGCCGACCGACAGCGAGCGTGCCGCGCTGCAGGATCTGCGCGATGCGCTGTCGAACATGCCGGCGGGGTCGAGCGCCGAAGACATCCAGAACGTGGTCTACGAAATCGGCCGCCGCGAGCCGTTTCTCGATCCCGTGAAGAAGGGCAAGGACGGCAGGCCGGGCGTCTCGCTCGACTGGTTCAACATGCTCTACCAGGTGCTGCTCGGCCAGGAGAAGGGCCCGCGCTTCGGCTCGTTCGTCGCAGTGTATGGCGTGACCAATGCAGTCGCGATGATCGACGGCGCGCTGGCGCGGAGCGCGTAGCTTTTTCCTTCTCCCACAAGGGGAGAAGGAAGATTCTCAACTCGACTGCAGCACGTAGCGGCGGTTGTCTTTCTGCGCCGGGCGGGCGTTCATCGGGTAGAGTTTTGCGAAGCCCGCGACATCGCTGGCCGCGACCTGGATCGGATCGGTCAGCACCAGCCATTCGACGACCTCCGAGCATGGCGGCGTCGTCAGCGAGCCCGGATACCGGTAGTAGCCGAGCTTTGCCGGCAAGAGCCCGTTCGGGTTGATGCTGCTATCCGCCTTCACCGCCGGACCTTCCTTGGCCGGCATGGTGGCTATGATCTTGCCGAAGGTGGCGTTCGGCTTTCCTTCCGAGAACATGACGCCGACCACGACGAGCCCGCCCGAATCGGCGCGATGCACGAAATGCGCCTCCATCGGAAAGCTCTTGCCGCCGATCAGATGTTCGCTCGGCCGGTGAAAGTGCACCTGCAGGAGCTTGTAGGTGGTATCGCCGAGCTTGAGCGTTGAGCCCTCGGCGAAATTGAGCTGGATGGTGTGGCCGTTGTTGACGATGGTATCGGCCGTCTTGTCCCATGAAAGTTTCAGCGCCGGGAGCTGCGACTTGATGGTGGGGCCGATATTGATCGGCGATTGCTGCGAGCCGAGCGAGCAGGCCTTGTTGGCGGCGTCGAGGTCGCCCCATTTGGCAGGTCCCCCCGCGCCCTCGTAACTCCAATGTGCGCCTTCGGCGGCAAAGCCCGCGGTCGTGCAGACCGGACAAGCCGCAAGCCCGGCGAGCGCTTTCAATAGATTTCGACGATCCATTTTGACCCCCCAATATGTGACGCGCTGGCACTATCCGATTCCGGGGAACACGTAAGCCGAAAAACCCGAGCATGGTTGCCGGACGGTAATTTGGCAACCGCAGCGGCCGGGGCTGTCGTCGATGCACCCCGCAAACCGGAATGGGAGGCCCTCCGCAATTTCAGCCGTTATCCGCGCCGGATTGCGTTACAATGACCGATAGCCGTCAAAGCCCCCGACCGAGGGGCAGGCCATACAGCGGATCAGGGAGAAAGCTCATGCAGTTCAGGGTTTCGCCGAAATCGCTCAGCGAGGACAGCGCCGAGCAATGGCAAGCGCGGGTCGACCTCGCAGCCGCGCACCGGCTCGCCTTCATCCAGGGTTTTTCCGAAGGCATCTTCAACCATCTGACCTTCGTGGTGCCGGGCAAGAGCGATCGCTACTATCAGATCCCGTTCGGCACGCATTGGTCCGAGGTCACGGCCTCCTGCTTCATGGAAGTCGGCATCGACGATGGCGAGGTCAAGCGCGGCGAGGGCGAGGTGGAGCGCTCCTGCTATTGCATCCATGCCCCGATCCACAAGGCACTGCCGCAGGCGAAGGCGGTGTTCCACACCCACATGCCGCACGCCAGCGCGCTGACGCGGCTCGAAGACCCCCGCATTAAGGAAATCGGCCAGACCGAGGTCGGGCTATCGGGCGCCATCGCCTATGACGATGAATATACAGGTCCGGCGCTCGATCCCGCCGAAGGCGCGCGGCTCGCAAGAGTCATCGGCGACAAGACCGTGCTGTTCATGGCCAATCACGGCATCTCCACCGTCGGCGCGACCGTCGCGGAAGCCTACGACATGCTGTACTACGTCGAGCGCGCCGCCCAGGTGCAGATCTATGCAATGTGGACCGGGCAGAAGCTGAAACAGCTTCCTGCTCCTGTGGTGGAGAAAACCAGGCGCGATTACAAGGACGAGCATCTCTACAAGGGACCGACCCCGGCGCAGCGGCACTTCGATGCGCTGAAGCGGATGCTGGATCGCAAAGAGCCGGATTACTCGACGTAGTGTTTCCGTCGTCCCTGCGAACGCAGGGACCCATACGCCGCGGCCCGCGGAAAGGGCAGGCGGGGAGACGTCATCCTCCACCACCAATATTTGTGGGTATGAGCCCCTGCGTTCGCAGGGGCGACAAACGGGGGGCGTTCTCTACGGGTCAGCCAACCGCCGCTCTCACCTTATCCGCGAACTGCTGCCAGATCTCCGGACGCCAGCTTCCATTGGCGGCGCCGGAGGTCGACGGCAATATCCACACCCTGGTGTCGCCGAACAGCTCGACCTGCTCGCCGTACTCTCGCTTGCCGCCAAAGAATTTCTGTCCGGCCGTCTTGCTGGTGAATGCGAGAAATTGCGGACGAAACGTCGCGATTGCATTGCGCAGCCGCGCACGATCCGCCACCGTCAATTTGGGAAGCGTGGCACGGTCCATTCCCGCGCCCGCTTTTACCAGGTCGGTCAGGCCGATCCGATATTGCAGCAGAGTGCGAAACTGATGCGGCCGCAGCAGCTCTTGAGTGAGTCCGGTCTCGTGCAAGACCTTCCAGACCTTGTTTTGCCGGTGTGCGTAGTAGGCCCGCTCGACGGCGGACGTCGTCCCGGCGGCGGTCCCGCAGAACACGATGCGAAGGGAATGTTGTGCAGCAGGTCGCTCAGCACATCCGTCACGGCAGCGGCAATCCTATTGGCTCGCCCACACGATCCTTGCGATCCAGGCGACGTCGTCGGCGTCGAGCGTGCGGTCGGCCTGGGCCGGGTTGAGCGACTGCAATTCCAGCGTCCTGGTGGTGCGGCGCTTCAATTCCTTGACCATCACTTCGCCATCCGACGTCTTGAGCACCACGCGGTCGCCGCGCCGGATCGGCGTTCCCGGCGACACCACGATGATGTCGCCGTCGCGGTAGGCGGGCTTCATCGCATCGCCGGATATCTCCAGCGCGTAGGCGTGCTCGTCAGAGGCCTGTGGCAGCGCCGCCTCGTCCCAGCCACGGCCGGCCGGAAAGCCGCTCTCGTCGAAATGGCCACCGCTGCCGGCTTGCGCGAGGGCGAGCAGCGGCACCGATTGCAGGCTGCGCGCGCCGTCGCCGATCAACTGCACAAAGGTGTCGATCGACGAATTGGTCGCGGCCAGTGCCTTGGAAACCGATTCGGTCGAAGGCCAGCGCTCGCGGCCGTCGGCGGTAATGCGCTTGGATTTGTTGAAGGTGGTGGGGTCGAGGCCGCTGCGCCTGGCAAGGCCCGAGGCCGACATGCCGGCGCGTTCGGCCAGCCGGTCGAGCGCGGTCCAGACCTGGCTGTGGGTCAGAATCCGTTGCGCCTTGGATTGTCTCGCCATCGAAAATCTCTGAATCGCCTAGGAATTATTGCCTCATTCGGCCGGTTTGCGCAAATCTCACATGGCGCTTTCCAGCGAAAGCCTGCCCCGCACTTAAAGCGGGTTGGATACCGGTTCACGTGAAGAAAACGCGTCAAAACAGGAAATTGGCGCCCGGTTCTGTCGAATCAGAGCCGAACAGGTGCCGCGCCCTGCTGCGGCAGCGCTTGAGTTGGCGGCCTGCCGCCTTTACGGTCGGCCGCCAGCCCGGCCATTTCCGGGAAAATCCCAAGAGACTCAACGATAAGCAGGGGAAGCCCGGAAAGCCGTGCGCACGATCTATAAAATCACTCCCGCCTCGGCCTGGCGCGAGGCCGAACGGCAGGGCGTCTACCGGGGTAGTAGCGACGATCTGCGCGACGGCTTCATTCATTTCTCGACCGCCGCCCAGGTCGCCGAGACGGCGCGAAAGCATTATTTCGGCCAGACCGGCCTGTTCCTGATCGCGGTCGACGCGGACGCGCTCGGCGATGCCTTGCGCTGGGAGCCCTCGCGCAACGACGAACTGTTCCCGCATCTCTATGGCGAGCTCGATCTCGGCGCGGTGACCGCCATCCTCGACATGCGCGCGCGGTCCGACGGCACTCACGACATTCCGGAGCTTATCCCGTGATCCGCGCCTTCGACGCCTTTTCGCTGCCGCTGCTGCGCTGGTTCGATCCGGAGGACGCGCATCGCATGGCGATCCAGGGCCTGCGGCTGCTGCCGCCGGTCAAGCCGCGCGCCGACGACCACAAGCTGGCGGTGCGCGCGTTCGGCCTGAATTTCCCCAATCCGATCGGCATGGCCGCGGGCTTCGACAAGAGCGCGGAGGTGCCTGACGCGCTGTTGCGGCTCGGTTTCGGCTTTGTCGAGATCGGCACGGTGACGCCGAAGCCGCAGGGCGGCAATCCGCGGCCGCGGCTGTTTCGCCTCGAGCGCGATGAAGCCGTGATCAACCGCATGGGCTTCAACAATGACGGCGCCGAGGCCGTGCTGCGCCGGCTTGCGGCACGTGCCCACCATGGCGGCATCGTCGGTGTCAATGTCGGGGCCAACAAGGATTCGTCCGACCGTGTCGCCGACTACGTCAAGCTGATCGAGACGTTCGCGCCGGTCGCGAGCTATTTCACCGTCAACGTCTCCTCGCCGAATACGCCGGGCCTGCGCAACCTGCAGCAATCCGCGGCGCTCGACGACCTGCTTGCCAAGGTGATCGATGCCAGGGAGCGGGTGCGCAAGAATGCCGGCGATTCGCCGGTGCTGCTCAAGATCGCGCCGGATCTGACTCTGACTGAACTCGACGACGTCGTGCACATCGCGCGCTCGCGCGGTGTCGACGGCATGATCGTCGCCAACACCACGCTGGCGCGTCCGGCGACGTTGCGCGAACAGGCCCGCGCCAAAGAGCAGGGCGGATTGTCGGGGCGGCCGTTGTTCCGGCTGTCGACGCGCATGGTGGCCGAGACCTATGTCCGCACCGAAGGCGCGTTTCCATTGATCGGCGTCGGCGGCATCGATTCCGGCGGCGCCGCGCTGACGAAAATCCGCGCCGGCGCCAGCCTGATCCAGCTCTATTCGTCGCTGGTCTACAAAGGCCTCGGCCTGGTCGACGCCATCAAGAACGATCTGGCCTCGACCTTGCTGCGCACGGGGCGCGACTCGCTGTCGGAGATCGTCGGCGCCGATGCCGCGACGATCACCGCCGAGGACTGGCCGGTGAAGTAGCCGTTCGCGCGCACGCGCCTTTTAAGTTACCTCGCCCCGCCTATCCGAACGACTTCCTCAACAGCACCGGATACCTCAACGCCTGCAATCCGCCGCGGGCGGCGTAGTGCACCAGGAAGGCGCCCCACAGCCCGGCATTGCCGAACGATCGCAGCGAAAACCACGCGCCGAGGAAGATCAATAGCGACAGCAGCATCAGGTTGCGCATGTCGCGCGCCCAGGTGGCGCCGATATAGATGCCGTCATAGGCAAAGGCGAACACGCCGAGCAGCGGCGCGAAGATCACGAACCAAAGATAGTCGCGCGCGATGCGTCGCACGTCCGCGCTCGCCGTCATGATGTCGATCAGTGCCGGCCCGAACAGCAGGAAACAGGCGGCGACGGCGAGCGCGAAGCCGAAGCCCCAGATGACAACGAGCTTCACCGCCCCGGCAAAAGCATTCTTGTCGCGCGCGCCATAGGCCCGGCCGCAGAGCTGTTCGGCGGCGTTGGCGAGGCCGTCGAGGAAGAAGCCGCTGATCATCAGGAAATTGTTCAACACCGCATTGGCCGCGAGCGTCGCGTCCCCGGCGCGGGCTCCCTGCGCGGTGAAGAACAGGAAGGCTGTGATCAGCGCCGCGGTACGGATCAGGATGTCGCGGTTGACCGAGAGCATCCGCACCAGCTTGGTGCGGTCGAACAGCGTCGCACGCGAAATGGCCGATTGCCCACGTGCAAGATGCTGCGCGACCAAAATGCCGAGCAGGAGGCCGGTTGTTTCAGCGATGACGGCTGCGATCGCAGCGCCGGCGATGCCGAGGTCGAATACCAGCACCAGCAGCACCGTCGCGACCATGTTGGTCACGTTGATCGCGACCTGTGTCGTCAGCGCCAGCGTGGCGCGCGCCTGTCCGATCAGCCAGCCGAGCACCACGTAATTGGCGAGCGCCAGAGGCGCCGACCAGATCCGGATGGCGAAATAGGTTTTGGCAGCGCGTGTCACGCTCTCGCTGCCGCCCATCGCGCCGAACAGGATCGCTGCAAGCGGGATCTGCAACGCAATCAGGGCCGCGCCAACCAGCGATGCGACAATCAAGCCGCGCACCAGGATCGCGCGCAGTTCCTGCGTCTCGCCGGCGCCCAGGGACTGCGCCGTAAAGGCGACCGTGCTCATGCGCAGGAACCCGAACAGCCAGAACATGCAGTCGAACAGCACGGAGGCCATCGCCACGCCGCCGAGCATCGCTGCATCGCCGAGCCGGCCGATCGCCGTGGTCGAGACGATGCCGATCAGCGGCGTGGTCAGGTTCGCGACCATCGCGGGACCCGCGATGGCAAACACCTGCGCCGTTGTGACCCTGGATGGAGTTACGGGCGAATGCATGCCTAGAGCTCGACGGCCATGCCGTCATGGGCGGCCGTGTAGAGCAGTTCGCCCAGCCGGGCGAGCATGTCCTCGCTCATATGCGTCAGCACCAGCCGTTTGGCATTGATCTCAGGAAGGTGCGCTTCCAGCGTCTTCAGGCTGAGATGGTTTTTGACGATCTTGTCGTAGTAATAGGCCTCGGCAATGAACAGGTCCGCGCCGCGCGCCGCCGGGATCAGCGCATCGGTCCATTCGGTGTCGGCGCTGTAGGTGATGACGCGGCCCTCGGCCTCGATGCGATAGGCGAGGAACGGCCCGCCGGATTCGCCGTGGACCACCGGATACGGTGTCACCTTGACCTCGCCAACAGTCCGGCTCTGCTCCGGTTCGAGCGCGACGACTGAGAGATCGAAGCGCTGCCTTGTCTTCGAGGAATGCTCGAACAGCGCTTCCATCAGGTTGGCGAGCTTGGTCTCGATGCCCTGCGGGCCTGCGATAACGAGCGGCCGGGAACGGCGTGTGAACTGCGCGTCCAGCAGCAGGAACGGCAAGCCGCCAAAATGGTCGCCGTGAAAATGCGTGATCAGGATCAGGTCGATGGCGTCGCGCGCGATGCCGAGACGCTTCAGCGCCGGCAGCGACGACGCACCGCAATCGATCAGGAAATTGACGCGCCCGCCCGTGACGTGGAAGCAGGTGTTGAACCTGCCGCCGGAACCGAGCGCGTCGCCGCAGCCGACAAATCGCAATTGCATCGGCTGCTGCCTTACGAGCTCGATTTATCGCCCGCGCGGGGCGCCGAACAGCCGCGACAGCAGCCAGATCGGGATCACGATGACCGCTCCGAGCAGGAAGTAGCGCCACAGCCAGTTGACGGCGTCGAAGCCGAGATCCCACAGCCGCCGGAACAGGGTCTGGATGCTGTGCAGGATATTCCAGGGATCGAAGCCGATGGCGGCGAGCACCACGCCGACCAGGATCGATAGCAGAATCAGCCGGAACGCTACCGCCAGCGGCGAGCCGCCGAGGAAGCGGTAGAGGCCGTCATTGCTGGCCGGCAGGTCTCTGACGTCGTTCGGCATCGGTTTCTCCCGCGGAAGGTCTCGCAACAGTATAGAGCACGGCGGGGCACATGGGGAACCCGCTCGTATCCGTCAATGGCCGCCATGCGCCGTCGGAATGTTAATTTGCCGTCACGTCTTTGAGCATCCGCTCCAGCGTCTCCAGCCGATCGGCCTCGCGCGGCGGCTTGTCCCAGCGCAGCCGGCTGATGCGCGGAAACCGCATCGCGACGCCGGATTTGTGCCGCGGCGAGCGCTGCAGGCCCTCGAAGGCGACTTCCAGCACCAGGCCCTGGTCCGGCTCGTGCACGACATGACGGACCGGGCCGAATTTTTCCGTGGTGTTGCGGCGGACGAAACGGTCGATCTGCAGGAGTTCCTCGTCGGTGAAGCCGAAATAGGCTTTTCCGACCGGCACCAGCTGCTCGCCATCCTCGCCCGAGGTCCAGACGCCGAAGGTGTAGTCCGAATAATAGGAGGAGCGCTTGCCGTGGCCACGTTGCGCGTACATCAGCACGGCATCGATGATATGCGGATCGTGCTTCCACTTCCACCACTGGCCCTTGGGGCGGCCCGGCAGGTAGGGCGCGTCGCGCCGTTTCAGCATCACGCCCTCGACCGCGTCGGCATCCTCGCCGGCGCCGGCGCTGGCGGGATCGGCGCGGGCAGCCATCAGCGTCTCCCAGCTATCGAAGGCAATGGTCGGCGACAGATCGATGCGCGGGTCGTCGAGCTTCTTGATGAATTTCTCAAGGTGCGCGCGGCGCTCGTCGAACGGCAGTTCGCGCAGATCGTTTTCGTCGTCGCCGAGCAGGTCGTAGGCGCGCAGATGAATGGGAAAATCCTTCATCAGCTTCGGCGAGACGATTTTTCTGTTCAGCCGCTGCTGCAGCACATTGAACGTCTGCACGCGCCCCTCGCGCAGCACCAGCAGCTCGCCATCGATGGCGCCGGGCAGATGCAGCGACGGCAGAAGGTCGGGAAAGCTTTTGGTAATGTCCTCGCCGGTGCGCGAATAGAGCCGCGCCTGCATGTAGCCGCGTTCGTCACGGCCCGAGACCGCCTGCACGCGAATGCCGTCCCATTTCCATTCCGCGATGAAATCGGCGGGATCGAGATTGGCAAAGTCCGAATCCTCGATCGCATGCGCCAGCATCACCGGGCGGAACGGCGCGGGATCGCGATTGACCGGTTTTTCGCCGCGGCCTTCCAGCCAGGCGAAGAGGTCGAGATAGGGCGGCGACAGCCCTGGCCAGATCAGTTCGATCTCGTGCGGATCCTTGTCACCAAGCGCGGCAGCGGCGGTCTTGGCCAGCCGCGCCGAAATCCCGATCCGCATCGCGCCGGTGACGAGTTTTAAAAGCGCCCAGCGGCCGGTCTCGTCGAGCTCGTCGAGCCAGCATGCGAGCTGTTTTGGCAGCTCGGTCTTGCCGAGCGTGCGCAGCGTGGTCACGACGTCGGAGAGGGTGGGGGGAGGCGGGTTGTTGTGGCCGGGCGGCGGGGCCTTCGGCCACATCAGCGCGACCGTTTCGGATAAGTCGCCGACGTAATCATACGACAATCCGAACAGCACCGGATCGGTGCGATCGGCGATCAGATCGCGGATCAGTCCGGGCTTGGCGTGCTTGAACGACAGCGCGCCGGTCAGTGCCGCCAGCGCGTAGCCGCGGTCGGGATCGGGCGTGTCGCGAAAATAGGCCGTGATCAGGCGCAGCTTGTTGTTGCGGCCAGGCTCGTAGGCGAGGCGATCCAGCAGTTCGGCAAAACGGTTCATGCCTCGGCCTCGTCGGCCGCGACCACCTCGTGCTCCTCCTCGTCGCCGTAGCCGACGAGATCGAGCGGCCGTGCGGCAAGCCCGCGCGCTTGGCACCAATGCACCAGCGCGTCTTCCTGCCCATGGGTGACCCAGATCTCGCCGGCGCCGGTGGCCGCAATGGTCGCGGTCAGCCCGTCCCAATCGGCGTGGTCTGAGATCACCAGCGGCAGTTCGACGCCGCGCTGGCGGGCGCGCGCCCGCACGCGCATCCAGCCCGAGGCGAATGCCGTGACGGGATCGGGAAAACGCCGCGTCCAGATGTCAGACGTGGCCGACGGCGGCGCCAGCGTGATGGTGCCGGCGAGATCGGCTTTCTTCACGCCCTTCACTGCGCACAGCTCGCCGAGGGCTATGCCACGGCTCTCATAATAGCGCGTGATCGTCTCCATCGCGCCATGCAGATAGATCGGCGCGTCGTAGCCCTGCTCGCGCAGCAGCGCGATCACGCGCTGTGCCTTGCCGAGCGAATAGGCGCCGACCAGATGCGCGCGTTCCGGAAACAGCGCGACCGACGCCAGCAGCTTCTTCACCTCATCCGCCGCATCGCCGTGACGAAACACCGGCAGGCCAAACGTCGCCTCGGTGATGAAGACGTCGCAGGGCACGACTTCAAATGGCGTGCAGGTCGGGTCGATGGCGTCCTTGTAGTCGCCCGAGGCGACGATACAGGTGTCCTTGCAGGTCACCGCGATCTGTGCTGAGCCGAGTACGTGGCCCGCGGGATGGAATTTGATCTTGACGTCGCCCAGTCGGATTTCTTCGCCATAACGAATGGCCTGCGTGCTGCGGGCGAAATTGTCGCCATAGCGCAGCCGCATCATGTCGAGCGTTTCCTGCCTGGCGAGCACCGCGCCATGGCCGGGCCGGGCATGGTCGGAATGGCCGTGGGTAATCACGGCGCGCTCGACCGGGCGGACCGGGTCGATGTGGAAGCCGCCCGGCTTGCAGCACAGGCCGGCGGCAACGGGCATCAGGATGTCCTGCGGACGCATGCCTCCTATATAGGCGGTCTGCTTGCGATGTTTAGCCGTGCGATGTTTGGTCGTCATGCGCGGGCTTGACCCGCGGATCCATCTTTTGAAGAGTCTCCTTTTATGATGGGATTGCCGGGTCGTCCCCGACCGAGGTCGGGACAGGCGCCCGGCAATGAAGAAATTTTGGTTCCTGAAATGCCTGCCCGCCTTTTTCTGTCTTCCGGCGATCTGATGGCCGACCAACGGTTCGAATTCGCCCGCGATCTGCAATTGAAGGGCGATCTGCCCGCCGCCGCCGATCTGCTGATGCAGGCGATCGAACTGGCGCCGGATTTCACGTCCGCGTGGTTCACGCTCGGCAATATCCGCGAAGAACTCGGCGAGCGCGATGCGGCTGTCTCCGCGTTTCGCCGGGCGCAGGCCTGCGATCGCGGCGACCGTCACGGCGCCGGCCTGCGGCTGATGCGGCTCGGCGCCGAACCGTTGGCCGGCATGTCGCAGGCCTATGTGCAAACCCTGTTCGATCAATACGCGCCGCGGTTTGAATCCTCGCTGGTGGATGACCTCGGCTATCGCGGCCCGGAGCTGTTGTTCCGCGCGGTGCTGTCGGTGCGAGCGGCGGCGCGCAAGCCGGCGTTTTTCAAGCGCGCCATCGATCTCGGCTGCGGCACCGGGCTGGCGGCATCGGCCTTTGCAAAAGAAGTCGATCATTTCATTGGCGTCGATCTGTCGCCGCGCATGATCGAGCGGTCCCGCGCCACGGGCCTCTACGCCGAGCTTGATGTCGCCGACATGCTGCAGGGTCTGCGGGCGCGGCCGGACGCCAGCGCCGATCTCATTCTCGCCGCGGATGCCATGGTGTACGTCGCCGAACTCGCGCCGGTACTCGCGGAGGCCGCTCGCGTGCTGGCCTCCGGCGGGCTGTTCGCCTTCACCACCGAAACCCATGACGGCGAAGGCGTCGTCATCGGCCAAGGGCTGCGCTACGCCCATGCGGCCGCTTATGTGCGAGCCGTGGTCGAATCCGCCGGCCTCAAATTGTCCCTGCTGGAAGATCGCTCCGCCCGCAACGAGGACAACGCGCCGGTTCCCGGCCTCGTCGCCGTCGCCGCGAAAACTTGAGTCTAGACGCTACGCAATGCCCGAATGGCGGCATTGCGTGCGACATGTCAGCTATTGCCAGTGGCGCCGGAATGGCTGATCAAGACTCCCATAAGGGAGAAGCAACAATGAACAAGAAACAAACCCGGCGCGAATTCGGCGCCACCGCGCTTGCTACCATCCTCGCATCCGCCATGCCCGCGCCATCAGTCTGGGCGGCGGAGAAGAAATACGATCCCGGCGCCAGCGACACCGAAATCAAGCTCGGACAGACCGTGCCGCATTCCGGCCCCGGCTCGCTCTACGGCGTGCTGGGGCGCGTCGGCGAGGCCTATTTTCAGATGCTGAACGAAAAGAGCGGCATCAACGGACGCAAGGTAAAATTTCTCTCCATGGACGACGCCTACAGCGCGCCGAAATGCGTCGAGGCGACGCGGCGGCTGGTCGAGCAGGAGGAAGTCCTGGCGCTGTACGGCTCGCTCGGCACCGCGCCGCAGACCGCCGTGCACAAATATCTCAACTCGAAAGGCGTGCCGCAGCTCCTGCTCAATACCGGCGCGTCGAAATGGAACGATCCGAAGAATTTCAAATGGACGATGGCGGGCCTGCCGCTCTATCCGACCGAAGCGCGCATTCTCGCCAGGCATGTCGTGGCCGTGAAGCCGGACGCCAAGATCGGCATCCTCTACCAGAACGACGATTTTGGCCGCGATTTCCTTGGGCCCTTCAAGAAGGTGCTGGCGGATGCCGGCGGCACCGCCAAGGTGATCATGGAGCAGACCTACGATCTGACCGAGCCGACGATCGATTCGCAGCTCATCAATCTCTCGAAATCCGGCGCCGATGTTTTCTACAATATCTCGACCGGCAAGGCGTCGTCGCAGTCGATCCGCAAGGTCGCCGAGCTCGGCTGGAAGCCGCTGCATCTGCTGTCGGCGGGTTCGACCGGCCGTTCGATTCTCGCCGCCGCGGGCCTTGAGAACTGCGCTGGCATCGTCGCGATCCGCTACGCCAAGGAGGTCGGCGTGCCGCGCTTCGAGAAGGATCCCGACGTGATGGCGTTCGAGGAGCTGCGCAAAAAATACCTGCCCAATGTCGATCCCGACAACACCATCGCCTTTGCCGGTTATGGCCAGGTGGTGGCGATGGCGGAGATTTTGCGCCGTTGCGGCGACGAGCTCACCCGCGCCAACGTTCTGAAGCAGGCCACGACGCTGGCGGGCTTCCATTCGCCCTACATGCTGGACGGCGTCACCTACAGCTACACGCCCGACGACTACACGCCGATGAAGACGCTCTACATCTCCATCTTCAACGGCAAGGACTGGGATATTTCCGACAAGCCGGTGACGGAGTAGGGCGGGGTCGATCTCCCTCTTCCCGCCCTTCGCGGGGCCGAGACGAGCGAAGCTCGCTCTTAGAGGGTCGGGGTGAGGGGCTCTCTCCACGCACTGAGCTCGCGGAGAAAGCTCCTCACCCGGCGCCTAAGCCGTAGCCGAAGCTTCGCTTCGGCGTCTCTTTCTTGAGGAACGGCCGCCCAAGGCGGCCTACGCCTCTCCCCGCGAAGAGCGGGGCGAGGTGACTCCTGAGGCCTCGACGAACCCCCTCCGACGGCTTACCTCTTTGCTGTGCCGTCGCCCGATCCCTTGCCCTTCACGCCGCTTGAAACGGCAGCGCTCTTGCCCGACCGCTTCCGGCGCTGGTTCGCCGCGCGCGGCTGGTTACCGCGTGAGCATCAATTGGCGCTGCTGGCAAAAGCCAGCGACGACCGCTCGGCGCTGCTGATCGCCCCCACCGGCGCCGGCAAGACGCTGGCCGGCTTTCTGCCGACGCTGGTGGAGCTTTCTTCCCCCGCCGCCTCAAAGGGCGGTGGCGAGAAGAGCCTCATCTCCACCGGCCGCGGCGTGAAACGCACTGGCGGCCTCCACACCCTCTACATCTCGCCGCTGAAAGCACTCGCGGTCGATATCGCGCGCAATCTGGAGACGCCGATTGCCGAGATGGCGCTGCCGGTCAAGGTCGAGACCCGCACCGGCGATACGCCGGTGTCGCGGCGGCAGCGGCAGCGGCGCTATCCGCCGGACATCCTGCTCACGACACCTGAGCAACTGGCGCTGCTGCTGTCCTCCGACGACGCACCGTTCCTGTTCTCCTCGCTCAAGCGGATCGTGCTCGACGAACTGCATGCGCTGGTCACTTCCAAGCGCGGCGATCTGCTGTCGCTCGGCCTGGCGCGGCTGTGGCGGCTGGCGCCGGAGATGCGCGCGATCGGGCTGTCCGCGACGGTGGCCGAGCCGGAATCGCTGGCGCGCTTTCTGGTGCCGCAGCGCGACGGCAAGGAAACAGCCGCCGATATCGTCGTGGCCGGCGGCGCGGCGGCGCCCGTCGTCGAGATGCTCGATACCAAAGAGCGCCTGCCGTGGGCCGGACATACCGCGCGCCATGCGCTCGGCGAAATGTACGACCTCATCAAACGGAACAAGACCACGCTGATCTTTGTCAACACCCGCAGCCAGGCCGAAATGCTGTTCCAGGATTTCTGGCGCATGAACGACGACGGCCTTGCGATTGCGCTGCATCATGGCTCGCTCGATGTCGCCCAGCGCCGCAAGGTCGAAGACGCGATGGCGGCCGGAAAACTGCGCGGCGTGGTCTGTACGTCCTCGCTCGACCTCGGTATCGACTGGGGCGACATCGATCTCGTCATCAATGTCGGCGCGCCCAAGGGCGCCTCGCGCCTGATGCAAAGAATCGGCCGCGCCAACCACCGGCTCGATGAGCCGTCGCGCGCGGTGCTGATCCCGGCCAATCGTTTCGAGGTGCTGGAGTGCCGCGTCGCGATCGATGCCATCGCGGAGAATGCGCAGGATACGCCGCCCTTGCGCACCGGCGCGCTCGACGTGCTGGCGCAGCACGTATTGGGTTGCGCCTGCGGGGAGCCGTTTCTGTCCGACGAACTCTACGAGGAAGTGCTGACGGCGGCGCCCTACGCGTCGCTGACGCGAACCGATTTCGACGACGTGGTCGACTTCGTCGCCACCGGCGGCTACGCGCTGAAAACCTACGAACGCTTCGCCCGCATCAAGCAGGACAAGCAGCGGCGCTGGCGCGTCACCAACCCAAGAGTGCGGCAAAGCTATCGCCTCAATGTCGGCACCATCGTCGAGGAGGCCATGCTGAAGGTAAAGCTGGTGCGCGGCCGCGGCGGTGGGGCTGGTGCCACCGGCATGATCGGCCGCGGCGGCCGGATGCTGGGCGAGATCGAGGAATACTTTATCGAGGGGCTGGTCGCCGGCGACACCTTTGTGTTCGGCGGCGAGATCGTGCGCTACGAGGCGCTGGTCGAGGACCAGGTCTATGTCTCCCGCGCCAACGACAAGGACGCGAAAGTGCCGTCCTACATGGGCGGCAAGTTTCCGCTCTCGACCTATCTGGCCGAACGGGTGCGGAAACTGCTGGACGACCGGCGGCAATGGAATGCGCTGCCGGAGCAGGTGCGCGACTGGCTGTCGCTGCAACGAAACTTTTCACTTGTGCCGGCGGTGCGGGAACTGCTGGTCGAAACTTTCCCGCGCGGCAACAAGTATTACTTCGTTTGCTATCCCTTCGAGGGCCGGCTGGCGCATCAGACGCTCGGCATGCTGTTGACGCGGCGGATGGAGCGCGCGCGGGTGCGGCCGCTCGGCTTCGTCGCCAATGAATACGCACTGGCGGTATGGGGCCTCGGCGACATGTCGTTCATGATTCGGCACGGCAAGCTCAATCTCGCCGCCCTGTTTGCGCCCGACATGCTCGGCGACGACCTCGAGGCGTGGCTGGCCGAATCCGCGCTGATGAAGCGCACCTTCCGCAATTGCGCGCTGATCTCCGGCCTGATTCCGCGCCGCTTCACCGGCGAAGAGAAAAGCCGCCGCCAGGTGCTGTTCTCGACCGACCTCGTCTACGACGTCTTGCGCAAGCACCAGGCCGACCACGTGCTGTTACGCGCCGCGCGCGCGGATGCGGCCGCCGGCCTGCTCGATCTCAAGCGTCTGGGTGATATGCTCTCGCGTATTCAGGGGCGAATCACCCATCGGGAACTCGAACATGTTTCGCCGCTCGCCGTGCCGGTCATGCTGGAAATCGGCCGCGAGTCAGTTTATGGCGAAGCAGCGGACGAGTTGCTGGCGGAAGCCGCCGATGAACTCGTCAAAGAGGCGATGGGATAGAACGTGACGGCAGGGGCGCAATCTTCGGGAGACGATCAGCAGATGCGCGCCTCCAAGGTCATGGTTGCCGACGTCACGTTCGTTGCCGACCTCTCCGGCGCGCTGTTCTGGCAGGAGCAGCGCCTGCTCATCGTCTCTGATCTGCATCTGGAAAAAGGTTCCAGCTTCGCCACGCGCGGCGTGCTGCTGCCGCCCTATGACACGGTGGCGACGCTCGGCCGTCTCGCCGCCGTCATCGCGCGGCACGACCCGCGCATGGTGATTGCGCTCGGCGACAGCTTTCATGATCGCGACGCGCATGAGCGGCTGTCGGCGCCAGACCGTGAGGCGCTCTCGGCGATGCAGGCGCGACGCGACTGGATCTGGATCTCTGGCAATCACGATCCGGCGCTTCCGTCCGATCTCGGCGGTGTGGTGGCGAGCGAAGTCGCGATTGGCCCGATTGCATTTCGCCATGAGCCGACGGGGGCGGCGGGTGAAATCGCCGGCCATCTGCATCCCAAGGCGCGCGTCGCCACAAGGGGACGCTCGATGGAGCGGCGATGCTTTGCGAGCGACGGCGAGCGCGCCGTGATGCCCGCGTTCGGCGCCTATACGGGGGGCTTGAGCATCCGTGATCCGGCGTTTGCGAAAATCTTCCCGACGCAGGGTTTGATGGCCCATGTGCTAGGTGACAACCGGCTGCACGCCATCGCCGCGTCACGGTGTTATTAAGCGGCCACACATGATGACCTCATCCTGAGGAGTCGCGTAGCGGCGTCTCGAAGGATGGGCCACGGGCTTCATGGTTCGAGACGCGCTTCGCGCTCCTCACCATGAGGGACGGCCTACGCCGCCTTCGCCTGCACGTTGTTGCAGAATTCCGCGAGGCGCTCGGCGAGCCGCAGCGTCGCGGGGCTCGCCTCGGGCGAGGCCACCAGCGCCACTTCGGTGCGGTCGATCGGTGCGAAGCCATCCTTGGCCGTCAGCACGCGGTGATCAGCCTGGATCGCCATTTCCGAGAGAATGGAGAGGCCCATGCCGGCGGCGACCGCGGCCTGGATGCCGGAGAGGTTGGAAGAGGTATAGGCCATGTGCCAGCTGCGCCCAGCGCTTTCCAGCGCATGGATCGCGCCCGCCCGATACAGGCAGCCCGAGGGAAAGCCGATCAGCGGCACCGAGCCGATGCGGGTATCGCTCGGATGGCTTTTGCTGGTGACCCAATGCACGCGCTCCGGCCACACCGCGATGCCGCCCTTTTCTCCCGCGGCGCGCTTGAACAATGCGAGATCGAGTTCGCCGCGTTCGAGCTCGCGCTTGAGGTTGGCGCTTTGATCGGCGCGAACGTCGAGCCGCAGGCCGGGATGCGAGCGCGAGAATGCCGCCAGCAGTTTCGCCAGGCGATAGGCGGCGAAATCCTCGGGCACACCGAGCCGGACCGCGCCCTCGCTCTCGGGGCGCGCCACCACGTCGCGGGCTTCTTCCGCGAGCGACAATAGCCGCCGCGCATAGGACAGCAGTCGCTCGCCGGCTTCGGTCGGCGTCACATCCTTGCCGTTGCGGTTCAGCAGCGGCTGGCCGACATCGTCTTCCAGCCGCTTGATCTGCTGGCTGACGGTCGACTGCGTTCGATGAACGCGCTCGCCGGCGCGGGTGAAGCCGCCGGCATCGACGACGCTGACGAAACTGCGCAGGAGCTCCAGATCGAGCATGCGAATGCTCCATTTACAAATCCACTGGATATCAGTTTATCATTTAATTTCCAAATAGCAAGGCGCGGGCCTAGATCATGGGCAAAGGAGAATTCCCATGTCGCTCGCGCCCTCGGTCGCGGTTCCCCGCACCACCTTCAATCCGCTTCCGCTCTACATCGGCCTGTTTTGCCTGCTGTGGAGCTTCGCCTTCGTCGCCGGCAAGATCGGCGTCACCGATTGTCCTCCGCTGATCCTGCTTGCCGCGCGGTTCTCGCTGGCCGGCGTCCTGATCCTCGGCATCACCGCGCTGCGCGGCGAAGTGTGGTCCTCGCTCACCTGGCGCGATACGGGCATTTTCGCGATCCTCGGTGTTGCCAACAACGCGCTCTATCTCGGCCTCGGCTATACTGGGCTGCAGACGGTTTCCGCCGGCCTCGGTGGCCTGATCGTCAGCGCCAATCCGGTATTTACCGCGGTGCTCGCGGCGGCCTTTCTCGGTGAGGCGCTGACCTGGCGCAAGGTGATGGGCCTCCTGCTCGGCATCACCGGTGTCGGCTTCATCGTCTGGCACCGCATGTCGGTCGGCACGGATGACTGGCACGGCATCCTGTTCACGCTGGCCTCGCTGGCCTCGATCGTGGCCGGCACCATCCTGTTCAAGGTGCTGGCGCCGAAGGGCAGCCTTTGGGTCGGCAATGGCGTGCAGAATCTCACAGCCGGCATCGTGCTGCTGCCGTTCGCGTTCACCTTCTCCAGCGTGGGCGACATCGTGCCGAGCGCGCGGCTGTTCGCTGCGTTCGCCTTCCTCGTGCTCGGCGGCTCGATCCTTGCGTACCTGCTCTGGTTTCATCTCCTGAAAGTGTGTGGCGCGACGGCCGCAAGCGCCTATCATTTTCTGATGCCGCCGCTCGGCATGCTGTTCGCCTTTCTCGTGCTCGGCGAACATGTCGAGTTCCGCGACCTGCTCGGGATCGTTCCGGTGGCGCTCGGCATTTATCTGGTGACCCGTCCCGCGGCGTCAGCATCGACCAAGAGGAGTGTGACATGAGCCTATCCATCACCCTGATCGGCGGCCCCACGGCCCTGATCGAGATCGACGGCTTCCGTCTCCTCACTGATCCGACGTTCGACGAACCCGGCGCCTATCAACTGCCGCATGTGAAGCTCGAAAAGCTGGCCGGTCCCGCGCTCAGCGCGCATGATATCGGCGAGGTCGATGCCGTGCTGCTCAGCCATGACCAGCATTCAGACAATCTCGACAACTCCGGCCGTGATTTCCTCAAGTCCGCCAAGCGCGTGTTGACAACGGAAGCTGGCGCGAAGCGGCTCGGCGGCAAGGCGGAAGGCTTTGCGCCGTGGCAGGTCACTGAATTGACCGGCAGCAACGGTCATTCGCTCACCGTCACCGCGACGCCCGCGCGTCACGGGCCGGCCGGGATTGAACCGTTGTCGGGCGATGTCATCGGGTTCGTCGTTGCGTCGAACAAACCCGGCAGCCGTCCGGTCTATATCAGCGGCGACACTACCTGGTTCGACGGCGTCGCCGAGGTCGCGAAGCGATTCAAGGCGGGCGTGGTGCTGCCCTTCGCGGGCGCGGCGCAAACCCGCGGCCCCTTCCATCTCACCATGGACACCAATGACACGATCGAGACCGCGCGCCTTTGCCGATGCGGTGATCGTCCCGGTGCATACCGACGGTTGGGCACATTTCCGCCAGAGCACGAACGATCTGCGCGCCACCTTCGATACGCTGGGTTTTGGATCGCGGTTGCGCATCCTGGAGCCGGGCGTTGCGACCATCATCGAGCCGCTGCACGCCGCGTGACGGTATCGACGGCGGCTTGTCTGCCGAGGCGTCCTCGGGCAAGGTTGCGGCCCGGAACCTGTTCCCGTCAGGTTCGTTGTTGCCGCGGCGGGACCGGGCATGGCAGAGCACAACAAGTCGAATTCAAAGCATCACGCGAACAAGCATCCCGGCCGTGACAAGCCGGCCGCGAAGGCCGAGCCGGCGCGGCCGTTTCGCTTCCGCGACGCGCTGGAGGGGCTCGGCCCCGGCCTGATCACCGGCGCGTCCGACGACGATCCGTCGGGGATCGGCACCTACAGCCAGGCCGGCGCGCAGCTCGGTTACGGCATCGGCTGGACCATGCTGCTGACGTTTCCGCTGATGGCCGCGATCCAGGAAATTTCCGCCCGCGTCGGCCGCGTCACCGGGCACGGCATTTCAGGCAATGTCCGCCAGCACTATTCATCGGGATTGCTCAATCTGGTGGTGACGCTGCTGTTCATCGCCAACACCATCAACATCGGCGCCGATCTCGGCGCCATGGCGGACGCCAGCAAACTGCTGATCGGCGGCCACAGCATCGTCTATGTGTTGCTGTTCGGCGTGATCTCGGTCGTGGCGCAGATCTTCCTTGACTACAAGCGCTACGTCTCGGTGCTGAAATGGCTGACGCTCAGCCTGTTCGCCTATGTCGCGGCGCTCGCCTTTGCAAAAGTATCGTGGGGCGAAGCGCTGGCCGGCATTCTCGTCCCGCGCCTGACCTGGAGCCTCGACTATTTCACCACCATCGTCGCGATCCTCGGCACCACGATCTCGCCATATCTGTTCTTCTGGCAGGCCTCGCAGGAAGCCGAGGACCAGCGCGTCGATGCCACCAAGCGTCCCTTGATCGAAAAGCACTACGGTGCACGCGCGGAATTTTCTCGCATCCGCGCCGACACCATCATCGGCATGGCGTTTTCCAATTTGATCGCGCTGTCGATCATCGTGACCGCCGCGGCGACGCTGCACGCGGCCGGTAAGACCGATATCCAGACCTCGGCGGAGGCGGCCGAAGCGCTGCGTCCGATCGCGGGCGCCTTCGCGGAAGTGATTTTTGCGCTCGGCATCGTCGGCACCGGGCTGCTGGCGATTCCCGTGCTCACCGGCGCCACGGCGTATGCCGTCGGCGAGGGGCGGCGCTGGCCGGTCGGGCTCGCGCGCAAGCCGAAGGAGGCTGCCGCCTTCTACGCCGTGCTGGCGCTGTCGGCCGGCATCGGCATCGCGCTGAACTTTACGCCGATCAATCCGATCTCGGCACTGTACTGGAGCGCCGTCATCAACGGCGTCCTCGCCGTGCCCGTGATGGTGCTGCTGATGTTCATGGCGCGGCGCAGGGATGTGATGGGCACCTTCGTCGTCAAAGGTCCGCTCTTTTGGCTGGGCTGGCTGTCGACATCCGCGATGGTGCTCAGCGTGCTCGCAATGGGCATGGGGTTCTTTGCCGGGAACTGAACAGCACCGGCTTCTCTCCAGGCACACGGCTCAGATGCCGGGTGGTCCGAACAGCGCGCGAAACTTTGCCCGAGCGCCCGCGGCGTTTCGGACGTCGTGGAGCATCGCGATCCATTCGCCGAGCGCGATGCGTACCGGGTTGAAGGACCGCTTGCCGCCGACCAGGCCGTATCGGAGCGGCTCGTCAGCCGGCGCCTGCGCGAACGTGACGAACAGGCGATCGAATATGATCAGTATGCCGCCGTAATTCTTGTCGAGGCAGGGCTCGTTCGAGGCGTGATGCACGCGATGGTGTGCCGACGTGTTGAGCACGAACTCGAGCGGACCCAGCCGCGGCGCGAGTTCGGTGTGAATGAAGAATTGATAGGTCAGGTTGATGCCGAGCATCGTGACGACGGCGAAAGGATGAAATCCGATCCAGACCAGCGGCAGGAAGAACAGGAAGTTGCCGGAAATGTTGCCGGTCCAGCCTAATCGGATGGCGGCCGTCAGGTTGAATTTGGTCGGCGAATGATGAACCCGATGCGTCGCCCACATCCAGCGAATCCGGTGAGAGGCGCGATGCTGCCAGTAATAGAAGAACTCGCTGCCGAGAAACAGTCCGAGCAGGGCCGGTGCGCTTGTCGCGGAGAAGTCGAACAGACGGTGCTGATAGACGTACGCGAATGGTATGGCGACGATGCCGGCCTCGATGAGGCGGACGAGGTTCTGCACGACCGCGACGCCCAGCGTCGCGGCGCTCTCCCGCCAATCATGCGTCTGGCGATGCGCGAGGCGGCTGATCCCATACTCCAGCGCCATCAAACCGAGCGCTGTCACCAGGATCAAGCCGCGGAAGTAGGGGCTGGGGAATAACGGCTCCATGGTGTCCACGCTCTGCTACTTCGGCGCCACGCCGGCAGCGGCCGCGCTGTCTCTGAGCGATTGGGCGCGCGGCATGGCCTGTCCGCAGGCGGCGCTGAGCTGGTTCGCGTGGTTCTGGAGACAGGCAAGCACCCGTCCGCCGCCGGGCTGCACACCGGCGCACAGCCGGTCGTAATCGCCGCGGCAAACCTGCATCAGCGCGATCGCTTCGCCGCGCAGTTGCGGCGATACCTGCGCCTGCGCTGAAGAAGCCACGGGGAGCGCGGCTGATACAGAAGCCAAGCCGGCCAGCGCGAGAGCCGGTATCGAAGAAACGGAAAACCTGGGCATGGTGATCTCCTGACAGTAAAGGGGGATAGCCGAGATGCGATCGCCCGAGGCAACCGGGGCTTCGAGCGATCGCAGTCGCCGTCAATAGCGGGAGACCGTGCCCTGGCGGGTGTAGGTGTTGCCGGCCGGGCCGGTGCGGGTCACGGAGCGCGAGCAGGAGCCGTTGGCGCATGACCCGGTGGCCTGCACGCTCGATGTCCCGCGCGGCCCGGTGGAGGTCGCGGAACGGGTCCAGGCGCTGGCGTCGGCGGCGGCAGCGATCGAAAGGGCGCCGGCAAGCGTGGACAGGGCGATGAGTTTCTTCATGGTCGCGGTCTCCTTGATGGGTGAAGGCTGCCGTTGCGGTAGCCATGCGAGGAGACTGGAGGCGCCGTGTCAGCCCGATATTGCTGCGGCGAAACGGCTGATATCGTTTTGTCGATGGAATGTAACAGTGTGTAACAACGGCGCCTCCGGCCTTGCACGGCGCGCGACCTTGTCCAGAATACGGCCATGACTGTGCCCCTGGCCTCGCTCCTGATCGTGGAAGACGACCCCGAAATCAGCCGGCTGCTTGCCGACTTTCTGCAGCGGGAGGGATTTGAAGTCGAATGTGCCGACAGCGGCAAGGCGATGGAAGCCGTGCTGCAGCGGATGCGCCCGGATCTGCTGGTGCTGGATCTGATGCTGCCGGGCGAGGACGGGCTTTCGATCTGCCGGCGGCTGCGCGCCGACGACAATATCCCCATCCTGATGCTGACGGCGAAGAGCGACGAGATCGATCGCGTGGTCGGTCTTGAAATGGGTGCCGACGATTATCTGACCAAGCCGTTCGCGCCGCGTGAACTGCTGGCGCGGGTCCGCGCCATCCTTCGCCGCGTCAAGGCGGCGCCGGCAAAACTCCCGGTACGGCGCTACGCGTTCGACCGGTTCGTGATCGATCTCGATTCGCGCAGCATCCAGTTCGGCGATGCTGGCGACGACTCGCTGCAGCTGACCAGCGCGGAATTCGACCTGCTCGGCTGCTTCGTGCAGCGGCCGCGCCGGGTGCTGACGCGTGACCAGATCCTCGACTGGACCCGTGGACGCTCGGCCGAACCGTTCGACCGCACCGTCGACATGCTGATCTCGCGGCTGCGCAAGAAGCTCGATGCCGCGAGCCCGGGCTCCGGCCTGATCACGACGGTGCGCAACGGCGGCTATCTGTTCACGCCGTCCGTGAAACAGGTGTCGTGATGCTGCGCGTGACGCTGGCGACCCGCCTTGCGCTGATCGTGATCGTCGCGTTTTCGGCGATCAGCATCACCATCATCGCGGTGTTCTATCGAACGTCGGTCCGGGAAAACGAGCTGGCGCGCCCTTCGCCGGGCCGGTTGGCGGCCATTGCGGAAATGGTCGAGCGGTCCGATCCGCGCATGCGCAGCGTGCTTCTTGAGGCCGCCTCATCGCCGCAATTCGTGGTCCGCGTCGAGGCCGCAGGCGCAACGCCGGCTCTGCCGCCGCGCGTCCTGCGAAATCAGCAAGCCAGGCTGGACGAGATGTATTCCTCCGCGCTCCCCGGCCGTGATGTCACGGTTGCGCCGACAACCGCTGCGACCCACGACCGATGGTTTCCGCGGCTGGCGCGAGCGATGTCGAACGCGGTTGAGTTCAGGATCGGGCTGAATAACGGGGAAACGCTGGTTGTCGACGCAACGACCCGCTTGCCGGTGACGCCGTTCGGTCTGCCGGTCGGTCTCGGTGCCGGATTGTTCGGCACCATCGTGGCGCTACTGGCCTTGCTGGTCATGCAGCGCGAAACCCGGCCGCTGGCACAGCTTGCCGCCGCCGTCGACCGGGTCGATTTGTCGACCGATCCGCCGCCGCTGCCCGAGGCGCGCCGCAGCGCGCCGGAAATTCGCGCGGTCATCGCCGCATTCAACCGCCTGCAGACGCGGCTGAGCGAGATGATGCGGTCGCGCATGACCCTGATCGGCGGCATCGCCCATGACGTCAGGACGTTTGCGACGCGGCTGCGGCTGCGCGTCGAGAAGATCCCTGACGCGGCCGAACAGCAGCGCGCCATTGCCGACATCGACGACATGATCCGCCTGCTCGACGACGCGCTGCTGTCGAGCCGCGTCGGCGCCGGGCAGCTCTCCCAGGAGATGGTGGACTTCGCGGCGTTGGTGCGCATGGAAACCGATGACCGCCGCGCTCAGGGAAGTCACGTCGAACTCTCGGCAGATGAGGCCACGCGCGGTGTCATTGTGCTCGGCGACCGTCTGGCGCTCCGGCGCATCGTCGCCAACATCGTCGACAACGCCATCAAATACGGTCGCGTTGCCCGCCTGCGGCTGCAACTGGAAAATCCCGCCATCGTCCTGACCGTCGATGACGAAGGGCCGGGGATTCCTCCGGACCGGCGTCAGGCCATGCTGGAGCCGTTCAATCGGCTTGAGACGTCGCGCAATCGCGCAACCGGCGGCGCGGGGCTCGGACTAGCGGTCGCGCGCAGCCTGGTGGAAGCGCATGATGGAACGATCGGCCTGGCGGCGGCGCCGGGCGGCGGCACGCGCGTGCGCATCGGATTGCCGGTGTTCCGTCCCGACGCTTGACGATGGGTTTTTTGAGCGGAGTGCTCAATCCTTCCGGAACACGATCGAGGCCATCCAGCCGGTCATCAGCGCCATGAAGGCGGTGATCAGCCCGTAGACGAAGCCGTGCTGCTGCGCCGTGGTGGCGACGAACTGCTCGAAGCCGACCTTGACGATTTCGAACGCGGTGTCGGTCTTGGCCACCAGCGCGCCGTCGGCGAACAGCTTGATCTCGACGTTATAGAGACCGATCGGCACCTCCGCGGGCAGGGGAATGCCGGTGCGAAACAGCGTCGGCGTCAGGAACGTCACCGCCGAGGTCTCCTCGCGATAGAGGCCGTGCTGCCGGCGCAGCCGCACGAAGGCGCTGCGGAACACGTCGTCCGGCACCACGTCGGCATAATCGCCGCTGACGCGCTGGGTCAGCAATACGTTGTTCAGCCCGATCTGCTGCCGCCGCTGCACCTCGGGCGAGGCGATGGCGTCGAACGGCCGGTTGGAGAACAGCGCCAGGTAGCTCGGCACTTTCAGGAACTGCCGGGAGTCGGTGTTGATCCAGATCCCGAACCGGCGCTCCTTGCGGCGGGTGACCATGTCGGCGCGCGGGCCGGCAACCGTCACCACCAGATCGTAAGTGCGATTGGCCGGCGTGGTGGCGTCCTTCTCCACCGAGCCGAACAGCACGAGCTCCTCGCCGGAGTAATTCGGCGTCACGGTGACGCGGTGGTTCGACACCGACACGATCAGCCGCTCGGCCCATGCGGGCGAGGCCGCGAGCGCCATTCCCAGGAGCAAGCTGAGCAGCAGCCCGACCAGCGTGAGCGCGAGGCGCGCGATCATCCGGTCACCCCGGTTTCGCGGATGGTGAAGAGATCCTCGGGCCGGATCACCAGTTCGACCGCAAACCGGACGCCGACGGCCAGCACCAACAGCCCGAGCAGCAGCCGCAGATGTTCGCCGCGGATTTTCTGCCCGGCGCGCGCGCCGAACTGCGCGCCGGTGACGCCGCCGACCATCAGAATCAGCGCCAGCACGGCATCGACCAGATGATTGGTGATGGCGTGCAGCATGGTGGCGAACACCATCGTGACCAGCGTGAGCACCATTGAGGTGCCGATCACGGTCGAGGTCGGCACCCGCAGCACGTAGATCAACAGCGGCACCAGGATGAAGCCGCCGCCGATACCCATCACGGCGCCGATGAAGCCGATGACCAGGCCGATCACCACGACGGGAATCACGGAAAGATAGATCTTCGAGCGCTTGAAGCGCATCTTCAGCGGCAAGCCATGGATCCAGACGTGGCTGCCCGGGCGGCGCGTGGTGACCGGACCGCCGCGGCGGGCCCGCAACAGCGCCCGCAGGCCCTCCCAGAACATCAGGCCGCCGACGGTGGTCAGCAGGATCACGTAGGACATCGCGATCATCAGATCGAGCTGACCCAGCGAGCGCAGCAGCGTGAAGGTCCAGACCCCGAGCGCCGTGCCCATACTGCCGCCGGTCAACAGCACCGCCGCCAGCAGTGGGTCGATGGCGCGCCGTCGCCAATAGGAGATCGCGCCGGAAAACGAGGAGGCGGCGATGTGGCTGGCGACGGAGGCGACCGCGACCGCGGGCGCGATGCCGACGAAGATCAACAGTGGCGTCATCAGGAAGCCGCCGCCGATCCCGAACATGCCGGACACGAACCCAACCGCCGCGCCCATCGCCAGGATGAGGAAAACATTGACTGGAATGTCGGCGATCGGGAGGTAGAGCTGCACGCGCGTCTGCTTTTGTAGCTTTGCCGCAAGAGACGGCCGGGAGGCCGCTGAGGGCATGGTTTCTGTTGTATTTGCCGGCAGTGGGATCCGGTTCGCGCATGCACCTTTGCGTGCGCAGGGCCGGTTCCCGCGCCTTTGCATAACTGAATTCGGGGGGATGAGGGACTAAAAATGCCCGGGAAGGCAAATTTTTGCCTGATATGGCCGCGCGTTCATCAGGACATTGAAACGCTGTGACAAATCCGCGGGGCGCGCGCGCAGGTCGGTTGGTGGGGCTGGCTCAGGGCTTTCCGAGCGGGTCGGTGACGAGGTTCATCGCCAGCGCCTGTTTGGGGCTGAGCCAGCGAATGTCCCGGGTCTCGGACATCGCCTCCACGATTGTCGACGAGACCCCCATTTTGGTCATGTAGCCCAGCACGGCGCCGGCAATCCGCTGCGCCTCGGCGACGGGGTCGTTCACGGGCCGGGTTGTGACAAACCGATGAACGCCCAATGCCGAGCCCAATACGCCGAAGCGGGTCTTGCCTCCGGCATAGACGAGCACGCAGGCGCTGGCGCAATAGCCCGGCTTGACGCGGCCGGAGGCGTCGGCGCTGCCGACCGCGGTCGCGAGCGAGCGCTGTCGCACGATCTCGCCCATGATCGTGGCCTGGTTCAGATCGCCGCCGGGAGAGGCCAGCAGGACGATGTCGCCCGCTGCGAGATTGGCCTGGTCCAGCCTGCCGCGAAACCAGTTCGCGGCGGCAGGGCCGATCGTCCCGCTGACGAACAGCGCCCGCCGGCCCTGGCTCGAACCATCAAGATGGAGCGTGTCGATCACCTGCGATGTCAGGCTGGGCGAGACGTACTGGTCCTTCCAGTAGTCCCAGGCCTCCGGCTGCGACAGGTCCCGGTAGGCGCGAATAACGACGCCGGAAACCAGCAGGATGAAGATGGCGACCGACCAGAAATGCCGTTTGCGCCGGGGCGGCTGCACCGGCGGCGCCGGGGCCTGACCGGCCGGTATGCGCGGCGGGGCGACCGCAGGGCCGGTCGGCGACCTGCGGAAGCGATTTTCCCCGCTTTGGTTGTCTTCGGTCGACAATCGGTCCTCGTTGCATGCCGACCCGCAGGATCGGGCCAGCCCGAAGCATTATACGAATTTATGGCCGAGGATATGGCGGCGATGCCGGCGGCATTGCGACCCGTTTTTCTTAATGAATGGCGGCGGTGCGCTTGCTCGCGGCCGGCTTGGCGCCGGGCTTGCCCGTGGCGGGCGCCGGGGCCGAATCCCAACCACCGGCGGGTGCCGCCACGTTGACGACGTCGTCGGGCTGCGGTTCCGGCGTAAAGGTCTGGATCGCAAGCCTGGCGGCCGCCAGCGACTGGGCGTCGAGGCGCTTGGCGATATCGTCGCGCTTGCGCCCCGCATCCGCATCGCCCTGGGCCGCGGCGAGGCTGAACCATTTGAAGGATTCGGCGAGGTTCTGTTCGACGCCGATGCCGCGGGCATAGAGGATGCCGAGGTTGAACTGGCTGTCGGCGACGCCGCGATCGGCGGCCTTGCGGAACCAGGTCGACGCGCTCTTGTAGTTGGCGCCCTTGCCGCCGCCATCGGCGTCGAGCACGGCCAGATTATGCATCGCCTTGGCGCTGCCGCGCTCGGCCGCCTGCTGGTAATAACGCCGCGCAATATCGACGTCCTTTTTCACGCTGAGGCCCTTCTCGTAGAAGGTCCCGAGCCGGAAGATGGCGGGCACCACGCCGGCCTGCGCCGCGCGGTCGTACCATTTGGCGGCCTCGTCGAGATTCGGGGCAACGCCCTTGCCTTCGGCAAAGCGCACGCCGACTTCGTAAGCCGCGGCCGGGTCGCCCTTCAGCGCGGCGGCGCGCAATACCGGGCCGCCGATGCCGTCAGGCAGCCGCTCGGTCGGCGGCACGGCGATCATGGCAAGCTTGCCGCCGGTGGCCGGCATCGTCGTGATCGCGCCGGTGACGTCGCTGGCTGCGGCCGGCGCCGGCGCGGCCGGCGGCGGGACGGCGATCCGCGCGCTGTCCAGCGTGTTGGGTGCGGAAGAATTGTTCGACTGCTTCTCGACCGGCGTCGGCGAGATCATCAAGGGCGCCGGCGCCGCGGGCATTGCGGGCCTGGGGCTGCTCTCCGCCGGCGCAGGCGCCGGAGCGGCCGGCTCGCTGGATTGTTCCATCATCGGCAGTTGCAGCACGCTGCCGGTGTCGAGCAGCGTCATCGCCATCTTGAACGTGCCGAGCACGATCACGACCACGCTCGCGCCGACCAGCAGCGAGCGGATCTTGGAGGAAATGTTCGAGGGCGTCTTGTCGTCCGCCTTGGCCTTGTCGCCGCCCTTGTCCTTTGGCGCGGCCTTTGCCGAACGTCCCGCCTTCTCGGGGGGTGGCGCGGCGGCTGCGGCCTGCGCGGCGCGGCGTGCTGCGGCAATGAAGCTCGACGAACTGACCGGCTCCTTGGGTGCGGAAGCGATCTCGCTGATCGCGTTTTCGGAAGCCGCGATCCGTTCCGACGGCGAAGACATGCGCGCGGGTGGCCGCGTGCCCGGTTCGAGCGGATGATCCGGCGGCAATTCCGGCGCGATTGCGGTGCGGGGCGCGGCGGCATGCGGCTCCAGGATTTCGCTGATCGCCCGCGGCGGCAATGGCGGGGCGACCGGTGCAGCCGGCGGAGCCGCGTGGAATTCGCGCGGCGCGGCGGCAAACGATTCCTGAAAACTCCCCTGCTGCGCGGCGGGATTCGGCAATTCCGGTTTCGCCTGCAGCGGTGCAAAGTTCTGCGGCGGCACCGCCGCGCGCGGCGCTTCCTCGCGCTTTTCGAGTAATGCCGCGGGAGCCAAGGCAGGCGGGGGAGATGAGGGCGCGGCGCGCACCGTGCGCAGATCGCCTTCGATCATCGACAAGCGATCGACCACATGGCCGAGCGTGCTGTGAACGGTCTCCAGCGAGTCCTGCGTGCGGCGATCGGTTTCCGACTGGCTGAAGCGGATGTCGGACAGCTCGCGCTTGACCAGATCGACGATGCCGGAGTCCATCGGCTGGGCCGTGTCGCCGGAATTGCGGTTGGAATCGGCGAGCGCGACCAGGCTGGCGTGCTGGCGTTCGAGCGAACGCAGAATATCGTGCAGTCCTTCCTCGACCCGTCCGAGGTCGATGGCAGGCGCGGCGGAACGATCGCCGGAGGCTTCCAGGCGCTCCAGCAGATAGGATACGCGCTGTTCGAGATGGGCAAAGGCCGACGCATTGTCGTTGCCGACCGGGATGCGGTCGAGCCGTTCCGACAGCGAGCGCACCGCGTTTTCGAGATATTCCGAATGCTCGCTGGCGGCCGGCGGCTGCCTTGTTTCCAGCGTCGAGGTCAGCGCGGCCAGGCGCTGCTCGAGCATGCCGAAGGCGTCGCTGTTGCCGTCGAAGCGGGAAAGCTGGTCGACCTTGGCCGACAGCGTGTGCACGTCTTCGGCGAGCCGGGCCAGCGCGTCGTTGGAGGCGACGTTGGAAACTATGCCGCGCAGCGCCGCGATCGCGCTTTCGAGCTGCTGCACGGTCGACGGATCGTCGTTGGAGCGCAGGATCAGGTCGAGCTTGGCGCCAAGATTTCGGATCGCCTCGTCGTAGCCGGTGAGCTGCTCGGCCGGTGTCAGCGAGCGCAGTACCTCGCGGATTTCGCCGAGCGTGCGCTCGATGCCGGCCAGCGTCTGGCCGTCGCTGCCGTGCTGTCTGTTTTCGTCGATGCGGCGGGACAGCGAGCGGATTTCGTTCTCGAGCGATTCGATCTCCCGCCGCGGCACCGCCTCGGTGATGGCGTGGCGGATTTCGGCGAGTTCGCTGCGGAAGGCGGCAATCGACTCCTCGACATGATCGGGACGCTGTAGCGCTTCGATCTGGCTGGTGATCTTGAGCAGGTGCCGTTCGAGCGAAGAAAAATCCGGACCGGCCGGCGCTGCCTGCATCATGGGCTGCGCAGAATTGGGCTGAGCGGGAGAGGCCGCTGGCGCGGCATGGCGCGGCGGCATCTGCCGCGGCGGCGGACTGTCGAGTTCGTTCTGGCGCGCGGCGATTTCGGCGATCGCAAAATCCATCGAGGCCGGACTGAGCGGCGGCGCGGGGCGATAGACCTGGGCTGCGGCACGCTCGACCATGTCGGTCTGACGCTGCTTTTCCTGCATCTGGACCTGCCGGGCCGGCGCGGGGTTGGAGATCTGCGACAGCCGCGCGTCGAGGCGCGAAATGGCCTCGTTGAGCTGTCGCGCCACCGTCGGCTCGCCACGGACGGCTTCGCCACGGGCCGCGGGCCGCGAAATCTGCTCGATCTGCTTGGTGATTGAATCCAGCCGCTGGTGAATGTCCGCCACGTCGGGGATTTGCCGCGGCATCGCCGGCCGCTGCTCGGAAGGCGCGCTGAAGCTGGGCGGGGCTGGTTCGCCGACGGTCGAATTGAGCCAGTCGTTCAGCGACATGCCGGCGCGGCGCGCCGCCGCCTCGGCCCTTTCGCGGACGGAGGGATCGATGCCGTCAACACTCCACGATACGCGCGAATTCATGCTTTCGTCCGGTTCCGCTTCGGCGCCCCACCTGCGCCATCAGCCTCCCCGCGCGTCCCACAGAAGAGACAACAGAAATTCTCGCGCAGGTCGCCTGCCTCGGAACTGACTTTTGTTCGTTACGGTAAATAACGGGTTAAGGAATGGGACGGACGGCCCTAAAAGTTACCGGGCGGCCAAATCGGCCAAAGCGTTTTCCAAGCCGGTTCGCGTCACGAAAACGCGTCAAATTAAAGGGCTCTACCCGTTGTTTTCCCGCTTGTCCTCGAGGGGCACGACGTTGGTCCGCTCCGTGCCGGAAGTGAGGGCCGACAGCGCCTCGATCGCCTCTTCGCACCACTCGGCCACGGCGCGCTCGTGGCTGAGGCCGATGCGAAGGCCCAGTAGCTTGCCGACATCGGCCGGCGGCGCGGTGCCGTCGGGAAAACGTTTGTTGAGCAGGCGCTCGTAGCGGGCGCAACGGTCGCGGTGGTGTTCCAGCCGCGCCATCAGGTCGGTGCGCAACGGTTCGATGTCGACGCTGTCGAGCGCATAGAGCCGCACCAAAAGGTCGTCCTTGATCGAGGCCGGGACGCTCGGCCGCGCGGCCCAATGCCTGAGCGCGGCGCGCCCTTCCGGCGTGAGCGTATAGACCAGCTTGTTCGGCTTGCCGGATTGCACCACCTCGCGGCCCTGGATATGGCCGCGGTCGCGAAGCTTGGTGAGCTCCCGATAAATTTGCTGGTGGTCGGCCTTCCAGAAGAATCCAATGGAGTTGTCGAACGTCTTGGCGAGCTCATAGCCCGTCATCGGACGTTCGGTCAGGCAGGCGAGAATCGCGTCACCAAGCGCCACGACGCCGGCCTCCGGATTTAACAGTGATTGACATTATGCATAAAGTTGCATATGCGTCAACGCGCATAAGCCCCGGAGAGGTCCATTCCCTTCCCCGGCGCCAGCCCGTCATCGCCCGCCAGAGGAGACATGATGACCATGAGCGGCCTCGACAAGTGGTACGGCTACATGAAGTCCCATGACACGGCGGCGCTGTGGGACCTGCTGCACCCGGATGCGGTGTTCGAAAGCCCCGTCGTCCACGCGCCGCAGCGCGGGCGCGACATCACCTTCAAATATCTGGCGAGCGCCGAGAAGGTGCTTGGCGGCCCCGGCTTCAAATACACAGGCGAATGGCGCAACGCCAACGGCGTGGTCCTCGAATTCGAAAACGAGATCGAGGGCATCAGGATCAACGGCGTCGACATCATCACCTTCAGCGATGACGGTAGGATCACGCATTTCAAGGTGATGGTGCGTCCGCTGAAGGGAATCAATCTGCTGCACCGCTTGATGGGGGAGCAACTCGCCAAGCAGTGACGAGGGTGAGGGAGCAAAGGCCGCGACGATGTCCGGCGCCGTTTATGTCGCAATGGCTGTCCGGATATTTCGCTCACCTGCTCACTCCCTGGGACTGCCGGAACCGGATAAGGTCTCGTTCCGGAACGCCACGACGAATTTCATTTCAATCGCCTCCACCCCATCTCAAGTCTGCCCCTGCCGGGAGAACATCATGCCGATCTACAAAGCCCCCGTGGAAGACGTCACCTTCCTGCTCAATGACGTGTTCCAGATCGATCGCTACGACAATCTGCCCGGGTTCACCGACGCCTCCGCCGATGTGCGCGAGGCGATTTTGGGCGAGGCCGCAAAACTCTCCGAGGAGGTATTGCAGCCGCTCAACCGTGTCGGCGATCTCGAAGGCTGCAAGCGGCATGACGACGGCTCGGTGACGACGCCGAAGGGTTTTAAGGAAGCCTTCAAGCAGGTCGCCGAAGGCGGCTGGCTCGGGCTGTCGGCGCCGGCGGAATATGGCGGGCAGGGGCTGCCGGTGACGCTGAGCCAGGTCGTCACCGAATTCCAGAGCGCGGCCAACATGGCGTTTTCGATGTATGGCGGCCTGACCATGGGCGCCACCGCGGCGCTGATGGTGCATGGCAAGCCCGAGCAGAAGAAGATGTTCGTGCCGAAGATGGTGGCGGGCCAGTGGACCGGCACCATGAACCTCACCGAGCCGCAATGCGGCACGGATCTCGGCCTGTTGCGCACCAAGGCGGTCAAGCAGGCCGACGGCAGCTACAAGATCACGGGCACCAAGATATTTATCTCTGCCGGCGAGCACGACATGGCCGAGAACATCATCCACCTGGTGCTGGCGCGCATTGAAGGCGCGCCCGCCGGCATCAAGGGCGTGTCGCTGTTCGTGGTGCCGAAGGTGCTGGTCAATGCCGACGGCTCGCTCGGCGCCCGCAACGGCGTGTCCTGCGGCTCGATCGAGCACAAGATGGGCATTCACGGCAATTCCACCTGCGTGATGAACTACGACAACGCCACCGGCTGGCTGATCGGCGAGGAAAACAAGGGCATGCAGGGCATGTTCGTGATGATGAACGAGGCCCGCCTCGGCGTCGCCGTGCAGGGCCTCGCGCAGTCCGAGGTCGCCTATCAGAACGCCGTCCAGTATGCGCGCGAGCGGCTGCAGGGCCGTTCCCTGACGGGCGCAAAGGAGCCGGACAAGGCGGCCGATCCGATCATCGTGCATCCCGATGTGCGTCGCGTGCTGCTCACCATCCGCGCCTTCAACGAGGCGGCGCGCGCCATGGTGGTGTGGACCGCGCTGAAGAGCGACGTCGCGCACCGATCCAGCGATCCCAAGGACCGCCAGGAAGCCGACGACCATATGGGCCTGATGACGCCGGTCATGAAGGGCGTGATGACCGATGTCGGCTTCTCCAACGCGGTGCTGGCGCAGCAGATGTATGGCGGCCATGGCTATATCGCCGAACACGGCATGGAGCAGTTCGTGCGCGATGCCCGCATCGCCATGCTCTATGAGGGCGCCAACGGCATTCAGGCGCTCGATCTGGTCGGCCGCAAGCTGCCGCGCGACGGCGGCCGCGCCGTGATGGCGTTCTTCGCCGAAGTCGGCGCGTTCGCCAAGGAGCACGGCGGCGACGAGGCGATGAAGCCGTTTGTCACCCCGCTGTCGGCAGCCCTCGGCCATCTGCAGCAGGCCACCGGCTGGCTGATGCAGAACGCGCTGACAAAACCCGACAATGCCGGCGCCGCCGCCACCGACTACATGCAATTGTTCGGCCTCGTCACCTTTGCCTATATGTGGGCGCGGATGGCGAAGGTGGCGCAGGACAAGATTGCTGGCGGGGGCGCCACGCCCTATCTGAGCACCAAGCTGGTGACCGGCCGCTTCTTCATGGAGCGGATGTTGCCGGAAACCCACGTTCATCTTGCGCGCATCCAGACCGGATGCGCGACCACCATGGAATTGGCGGCGGAAGCGTTCTGAGATTTTCTGCCGCTTTCGCGTCCTTTCGCTTATAATATTATGATCCTCATACCAGGAGGGCGTCATGCCTGAGGCATATATCTACGATCACGTTCGCACCCCGCGCGGCCGCGGCAAGTCTGATGGCGCGCTCCACGAAGTCACCGCGCTGGCGCTCGCCACCGTGCCGCTGCAGGCGCTGAAGGAGCGTAACAATCTCGGCGAAGACGTCGTCGACGACGTGATCCTCGGCGTGGTCGATCCGGTCGGTGAGGCTGGTTCTGACATCGCGCGCTTCGCGGCGCTGAAGGCGGGGCTCGGCGAGGCCGTCCCCGGCGTGCAGATCAGCCGCTTCTGCGCCTCCGGCCTCGATGCCGTGAATTTCGCCGCCGCCCAGATCATGGCCGGCCAGCATGAGCTCGTGATCGGTGGCGGCGCCGAGTCCATGAGCCGCGTCGGCATCGGCGCGTCCGGCGGTGCCTGGCCGATGGACCCGTCGATGGCGGTGCCGTCCTATTTCATGCCGCAGGGTGTCTCGGCCGACCTGATCGCCACCAAATACGGCTTCTCGCGCGACGACGTCGATGCCTATGCGGTGCAGAGCCAGCAGCGCGCCGCAAAGGCCTGGGACGAGGGCCGCTTCAACAAGTCGGTAGTGCCGGTGAAGGACATCAACGGCCTGACCATCCTGGCCAAGGACGAGCACATGCGTCCGACCACGACGATGCAGTCGCTCGGCCAGTTGCAGCCGGCGTTCACCGTGGTTGGGCAGATGGGCGGCTTCGACGCAGTGGCAATCCAGTCGCATCCCGAAGTCGAGAAGATCAACTATGTGCACCACGCCGGCAATTCCTCCGGGATCGTCGATGGCGCCGGCGCGGTGTTGCTCGGCAGCAAGGAGGCCGGTGCGAAACACGGTTTGAAGGCGCGTGCCAGAATTCGCGCCTTCGCCAATATCGGCTCGGAGCCCGCCATGATGCTGACCGGTCCGGTCGACGTCACCGAAAAGCTGTTCGAGCGTTCCGGTATGAAGAAGTCGGATATCGATCTCTTCGAACTGAACGAGGCCTTCGCCTCGGTCGTGCTGCGCTACATGCAGGCCTTCGACATCGACCCTTCGAAGATCAACGTCAATGGCGGCGCGATCGCGCTCGGCCATCCGCTCGGCGCGACGGGGGCCATGATCCTCGGCACCGTGCTCGACGAACTCGAGCGCACCAACAAGTCCACCGCGCTGGTGACCTTGTGCATCGGCGGTGGGATGGGCACGGCGACGATCATCGAAAGAGTATAGCTGCCGTAGGGTGGGTTAGCCGAAGGCGTAACCCACCATGCCACGGCGCAAGAAGCGGTGGGTTACGCTTCGCTAACCCACCCTACGAAATCAAATTCAACCGCCGCGCCTGACATCGGCTGCCGGCATCGAGGGAGCAACCAACATGGCCTTCAAGAATTTCAAGCTAGAGACCGACGCCGACGGCATTGCGCTCGTCACCTGGGACATCCCCGGACGCTCGATGAACGTGCTGGACGAGACCTCGACCGCCGAGCTCGAGGAGATCCTGAAGCAGACCACGGCCGATGCCGCGGTGAAGGGCGTCGTCATCACCTCGAGCAAGGAAGCCTTTTGCGCCGGCGCCGATCTTTCCATGCTCGAGGGCATGAACGTCGCCTATGCCAAGATGCTGAAGGAGAAGGGCGAGGAGGATGCCAACCAGATGCTGTTCGAGCAGAGCCGCCGCTTCTCGCTGGTGCTGCGCGGCATCGAAACCTGCGGCAAGCCGTGGGCGGCCGCGATCAACGGGTTGGCGCTCGGCGGCGGTTTCGAGGTGACGCTGTCCTGCCACTACCGCGTCGCGGCTGAAAATCCCAAGACTCGCCTCGGCCTGCCCGAGGTCAAGGTCGGCCTGTTCCCCGGCGCCGGCGGCACCCAGCGCGTGCCGCGCCTGGTGCCGCCGCAGGATGCGATGACGATCCTGCTCAAGGGCGATCCGGTCACGGTCGACAAGGCCAAGGCGCTCAACCTGATCCACGCCATCGTGCCGGCCGCCGACCTGATCAAGGCGGCCAAGGACTGGATCAAGGGTGGCGGCAAGGCGGTCGCGCCCTGGGACGAAAAGGGTTTCAAGCTGCCGGGCGGACCGGTGTTCTCCAAGGCCGGCATGATGATGTTCCCGGCCGGCAACGCCATCTATCGCCGCGAGACCTACGACAACTACCCGGCCGCGCGTGCCATCATGAGCTGCGTCTATGAGGGCCTGCAGTTGCCGATCGACGCCGCGCTGCGCGTCGAATCGCGTTACTTCACGAAGGTGCTGCGCTCGAAGGAAGCGGCGGCGATGATCCGCAGCCTGTTCCTGTCGATGCAGGAGCTGAACAAGGGCGCCCGGCGTCCGCAGAACGTGCCGCCGACCAAGATCAAGAAGGTTGCCGTGATCGGCGCCGGCTTCATGGGCGCCAGCGTCGGCTACGTCTCTGCGCGTGCCGGCCTCGACGTGGTCCTGATCGACCGCGACCAGGAAAGCGCCGACAAGGGCAAGGCGCATGCGCAGAAGGTGATCGACGAGCAGGTCGCCAAGGGCCGCGCCAAGGCCGGAGATCGCGACGCGCTGCTGGCGCGCATCACGCCGACCGCGGACTATGCCGCATTGAAGGATTGCGACCTCGTCATCGAGGCCGTGTTCGAGGACCGCAAGGTCAAGGCCGAGACCTTTGCCAAGGCGCAGCAATACCTCAGGGCGGACGCGATCTTCGCTTCCAACACCTCGACGCTGCCGATCACCTCGCTTGCCGAAAGCTTCAAGGAGCAGGGCAAGTTCGTCGGCATCCACTTCTTCTCGCCGGTCGAGAAGATGATGCTGGTCGAAATCATCCTCGGCAAGAACACCGGCGACGTAGCCCTCGCCGCCGCGCTCGACTATGTGCGGGTGATCGGCAAGACGCCGATCGTCGTCAATGACTCCCGCGGCTTCTACGCCAACCGCTGCGTCGGTCGTTACATCGCCGAAGGCAATGAGATGTTCCTGGAGGGCGTGCCGCCGGCGATGATCGAGAACTGCGCCAAGATGGCCGGCATGCCGGTCGGTCCGCTGTCGCTGTCGGATGAAGTCGCCCTCGACCTCGGCCTCAAGGTCATCAAGGCGACCGAAGCCGATCTCGGTCCCAACTCGATCAATCCGGATCAGAAGAAGCTGATGGTGGAGCTGGTCGAAAAGCAGGGCCGCCTGGGGCGCAAGAACAGCAAGGGCTTTTACGACTACCCCGAGAAGGGCAAGGGCCAGAAGAGCCTGTGGCCGGGCCTGTCGGCGCTGCAGCCCAAGCAGCTCGATCCGGATACGCTCGACATCGAGGAGCTGAAGCAGCGCTTTCTGGTGGTGCAGGCGGTGGAAGCCGCGCGCACGGTCGAGGACCACGTCATCACCGACCCTCGCGAGGCCGATGTCGGCTCGATCCTGGGCTTCGGCTTCGCGCCGTTCACCGGCGGCACGCTGTCCTATATCGACTTCATGGGCACGCGGAAGTTCGTCGAGCTCTGCCACAGGCTGGAAGCCAAATACGGCTCGCGCTTCACTCCGCCGAAACTGCTGGAAGACATGGCGGCGCGGGGCGAGACCTTCTACGGCCGCTTCCCGCCGAAGAAGGCGGCGGCGTAAGGTCCGTACAAGATCTGCCGTCGTCCCAGCGAACTTGGGGGCGACGGTAAGGATTTGTCCTCACGCCGGAACCGTCCGCGCGACCAGGCGGTTCAGTTCGTCGCGGCTTTGCTCCTTGATGAAATTGACGGCGAATCCGTTCGGAAAATGCCTCACGACGCGGCCAATGCAGGCGCCGATCGCAAGCGGCGTTCCGGTCGGCGGCTGGATTTCGGCCGACACCGCAACGCCTGACATCGAGACGTCGATGATGTGGCACTCATGAACGCTGCCGTCGGCGAGTGTCAGGGTGGATTGCGAGGCTTTTGGAACGAAGCGCGGATTCTTCCGGGCATCGCTGATGCTGTAGGGATCCTTGGTCTTTTTCTCCAGCCAGATGAGCTTTTCCGCGAGCCTGGCGCGCATCGATCGGGTCATCTCGAGTTCGAGCAGGAGACCGCGTGTCGTCGTGTCGCTGATCGTGCCTTCGAAATGGCCGAAGTCCCGGAAATAGGAGGTAAGGCTGTCGCCGACCTTGCCGACCACGGGTGCCTCTACCATCATCCGGAACGGGGAAACCCGCGTGGCGCGGCAGGCGAAGGTGCGAAGCCGGCCCTGCGGGTCGTACCAGTTCGGTAGCACGTAGGTTCCGTCCATCACGAGATCGACGGCGCGTTGTCTCAGGAACCTCTCGATGGACACGACCAAGTCCTCACGGAAAAGAGTTTCACCTGCTTCAGCGAACTGTTGACCGATTGAACTTCGTGGTGAGTTCTTGAACGACGGCTTCGGGCGTTGCCGCCCGGCGTTGATCCTTGGAACTTAGGGACGAATTGCTAAAAAATTTGTAATATCGGGTACCGCCCGCGAAATCGCTGCATCCATTCGCAATTCATGCGTGTCATCGGCCCGGCGTGTCAGCCTGTGATGGATGCCGGACGTCTGCATCTTCAGCCGCGAAATGAAAACGGGTGAGGAATGCCTCCTCACCCGCCTGGCTTGCGCGATCTCAGCTCGCTCTTCGAACGAGAGAACCGCGATGAAGCCGTCGTCTCACGCCGCCTTCATCAGGCCTTCCTTGGTCAGCGCCTCCTGCACCTTCGGCCGCGCGCCGACGCGGGCCTTGTAGGCCAGCAAGTTCGGCATGTCAGACAGGTCGAATTTCATCCGGTCCGCCCACGACAGCATCGTGAACAGATAGCCGTCGGCGACGGTGAAATGGCTGCCCATCAGGTAGTCGCGCCCCGCAAGCTGGCTGTCGACATATTTGAACTTGCCCATCACGCGGTCCTTGAAGAACGCCTTGGCCTCATCGGCCAGCACCGGCGAGAACATCGGGCCGAAACTCTTGTGCAGTTCCGTGGTGATGAAGTTGAGCCACTCCAGCAGCTTGTAGCGGTCGGCGCTGTCGCGGGCCGGCGCGAGGTTCTTTCCCGCGGCCTTGTCGGCGATCATCTGGACGATGACCGGCCCCTCGGTGACCAGCTCGCCCGAATCGAGCGCCAGCACCGGCACCTGGCCCTTCGGATTGACCTTCAAAAAGTCGTCACCGTTCTCCAGCTTCTTGGCGCGCAGGTCGACCTTGACCAGATCGTAGGGCAGACCGGCCTCGAGAAGCGCGATATGGGGGGATAGCGAGCAGGCGCCCGGGGAATAATACAGTTTCATGGGATTTTTCCTTCCCTCGACATTATTGACGGACTGACTAAATGCATCTGCATGGAATAGTCAAGATTGATGCAGCTGCATTTAGTGCGGTACACTGATCTGTGACAGATACGGACCGGACTATGAAACGCAAACCATCGACCGAGGCGACCGCCGCCTGGATCCGCCTGATGCGGGTGCAGAGCCGGGTGCTCGATGCTGTCGAGCAGGATCTGAAGAAAGCCGGCTTTCCGCCGCTGGCCTGGTATGACGCGCTCCTGGAACTGTCGCGCGCGCCGTCCGGCGAGATGCGCCCGGTGGAACTGGAAAAGCAGATGCTGATCCCGCAATATTCCACCTCGCGGCTGATCGACCGCCTGGTGGATGAGGGCCTGGCGGCGCGGCGCGAATGCAAGATCGACAAGCGCGGCCAGTTCGTGGAGATCACCGAGGCCGGGCGCGAGTTGCAGAAGAAAATGTGGAGCGCCTATTCGGCGGCGATCGAAAAGCACGTCGGCTCCAAGCTCTCGGATGCCGACGCCATGAAGCTTTGCGGTCTGCTCGACCGGCTGGGCTGCTCCTGCTCCGACGTCAAGGCGGCCGCCGCCCGCGACGGCGTGCCGGCGCGATGACGGCTCCTATATGTTTCGTTGATGCGGACGACGCCGTCCGCATTCCCTTGGCCACACGGCGCGTTCGGTCGAATCGCCAGATATCCGGATTTTTTCATGGCGCGTGACCAGATCGATATGACGCCGCTGCAATCGCGTGACGAACTCGTCACGTGGTTCGAGGCCGGCATCAAGCCGCCGTCCGAGTTCCGCATCGGCACCGAGCACGAGAAGACCCCGTTCACGCTGGAGGGCCATCAGCCCGTGCCCTACGAAGGCGCGCGCGGCATCGGCGCGCTGCTCGAAGGCATGCAGCTCCTGCTCGGCTGGGAGCCGATCATGGAGCGCGGCAACATCATCGGGCTCTACGACGTCACCGGGGGCGGCGCGATTTCGCTGGAGCCGGGCGGCCAGTTCGAATTGTCGGGCGCGCCGGTCGAAAACGTGCACCAGACCCAGTCCGAGTTGATGGCGCATCTGGCGCAGGTCCGCGAGATCGCGACGCCCTTGGGAATCGGCTTTCTCGGGCTCGGCATGACGCCGTCCTGGTCGCGGGAACAGATCCCGGTGATGCCCAAGGGCCGCTACAAGATCATGACCAACTACATGCCGAAGGTCGGCCAGTACGGCATCGACATGATGTACCGGACCTGCACGGTGCAGACCAATCTCGACTTCTCCTCCGAAGCCGACATGGTCAAGAAGCTGCGCGTGTCGATCGCATTGCAGCCGGTGGCGACCGCCTTGTTTGCCAATTCTCCGTTCACCGAAGGCAAGCCCAACGGCTTCCTGTCGTTCCGCTCCGAGATCTGGCGCGACACCGATAACGCGCGCTCCGGCATGTTGCCGTGGGTGTTCGAGGACGGCATGGGGTTCGAGCGCTGGGTCGACTACGCGCTCGATGTGCCCATGTATTTCGTCAAGCGCGACGAGACCTATATCGATGTCGCCGGCTCGTCGTTCCGCGCCTTCTTCGAGGGCCGCAACAATTCGCTTCCCGGCGAGCGTCCGACGTTGTCGGACTGGGCCAACCATCTGTCGACGATTTTCCCGGAAGTCCGCCTGAAGCGTTATCTGGAAATGCGCGGCGCCGACGGCGTGCCGTGGGGCCGGCTGCCGGCGCTGCCGGCGTTCTGGGTCGGGCTGCTGTATGACGACGAAAGCCTGAACGCGGCCTGGGATCTGGTCAGCCACTGGACCGCGCAGGAGCGTCAGGCATTGCGCGACGACGTGCCGCGCTTCGGCTTCAAGGCCAGGATCAGGGATCGCTATCTGTTCGAGATCGCGAAGGAGTGCCTGAAGCTGTCGCATGCTGGCTTGCGGCGGCGTGGCCGCATCGATCAACTCGGCCGCGACGAGAGCCGCCACCTCGAACCGCTGGAGCGCATCCTCGAATCGGGCCGCACGCCGGCGGAAGAGATGCTGGACAAATTCAACGGCGAGTGGGGCGGTTCCGTGGAGCCGGTCTATCAGGAATACGCGTTTTAATTTAACGGGTTGCTTAACCTTTGGGCCGTTCATCCACCGTACAGGTTGATGGCGCTCAAATGGCGCTCCGATCAAAGAGATAGGGCGGGACGATGATTTGAGGTCATCCCGTTCTGAAAGCGCGCATTCGAAAGCAACCGTGCATGGGGACTGTTCGCCTGCTTAGGGCGTGTATGGTGACGCTCGCCTTTTTGGCGGCGGCCGTATCCACGCGCCCGGCGCTGGCGCAGGCCAATTTCGACCGTCCCGGCGGCGATTATCTCAGTGCGCCCGTGATCTCGGGCGATCCGGCGGAATGCGCGCTGGTGTGCGAGCGCGACCGCCGCTGCCGTGCCTGGACCTTCAGCTATCCGACCGACCTGGCCAACCGTGCGGTGTGCTGGCTCAAGAGCAACGTGCCGCCGCGGGTGCAGAGCGATTGCTGCGTCTCCGGCGTGCGCGGCGCCGGTGTGGTCGAACGGCGCAACGATACCATCGAAACCTCGATCGACCGCTTCGGCGGCGACTACAAGAGCTTCGATCTCAAGAGCGGCGACGGCGACGACGCCTGCAAGGCCGCCTGCGCCGCCGACAACAAATGCCGCGCCTGGACCTATGCCCGGCCGGGCTATGCCGGCAAGGAGGCGCACTGCTTCCTGAAGAAGGACATCAAGCCGCCGCGGCGGAAGGCGGGGTTTACCTCGGGCGTGGTGCGGTAGTTGCGACATACACCGCTGTCGTCCCTGCGAACGCAGGGACCCATAACCACCGAACGCAGTTGTGTTGAGATGGCGTCTGCCTCTGCCTTATCGGTAGATCACGCGGTATGGGTCCCTGCGTTCGCAGGGACGACGATGATTGTTACAATGTGTCCGCCGGCAGCACCGTGATCTCCGGCCACAGCGCCTTCCAGCGCTCAGCTTTCACTTCGTAATTCACGGCGGAAAAATTCGCGCCGGGATTGGGCCGCACGATCAGGGCGGCGACATCGTCGTAGCCGTTCGGCGCGTACACCTCGTAAGCCTCCTGGGTGCGCCGGATTCCGATCTGGGTGTTCCTGGTCAGGAAGCGGTCGATGCCCTGCGTCGAGCAATGCAGCTCCGGATAGGGCAGGCCATGTTTCTTTGGGTACCAGAGATGAACGCGCGCCTGGTTACGCGCCTCGACCGCGATGCCGCGGCTTGCAAACCGCTCCGCCAGCGTGCGGATGACCTTGTCCTCGGCTTCCCAAGACGTATCGGGATCGAAATAGAACACGTCGTAATCGTTGATGCCGTAATCGACCGCGCGCTTGGTCAGCACGTTCCACACCGTCTGCACCAGGCATCCGGAGACCAGCCACGCATCCGGCAGCGCCAGCCGGAACAGCTCCTCGGCAATGATTTCGTTGGCGGGATTGCGTAAGGCGGCGGTGAGGAATTGGTCTTTATCCATAGGCACGCCGCCGGGTGGGCAAAGCGAAGTGTGCCCACCATTTCTCGGGATCGTGGAAAGACGGCGGGCACGGCGCAAGCGCGCCTTTGCCCACCCCTGTCTCATCCGGGCTACGCCCTCACTGCACCGAGGTAAAAAAACGCGCCAGCCGGAAACCGGACAGCCACGTCCACATCGGCCGGCTGCGCATGCTCAAATCCCACGAGCCGACCACGGCGTCAGCCCGGCCGATCAGATTGTCGATCGGCAGCAGTCCCACGCCGCCGTCGCGCACCGACACGCGGCTGTCGGCGGAATTGTCCCTGTTATCGCCGAGCACGAACAGCTTGCCCGGCGGCACCGTCACCTCGGGCGTGTTGTCGAGCCGGCCATTGTCGCGCATCTTGAAGATCGCGTGGCTGACGCCGTTCGGCAGCGTCTCGGTGAAGCGATAGGCCCGTTCGGTGCTGCCGCGATCGTCTTCCGCCTGGCCGACGCCGTCCGGCTTCAGTGCGGCGGCATGGTCGTTGATGAAGAGCTGGCCCTGCCGCAGCTGGATGCGGTCGCCCGGCAGCCCCACCACGCGCTTGACCCAGGCCTGCGAGCGGTCGCCCGGCCAGCGGAACACGACGACGTCGCCGCGCTTGGGCGTGTCGCCGAACAGGCGGCCGGTTTCCGGCAGCGTGATCTGGATCGGCAGCGACGCTGCGCCGTAGCCGTAAGGGTATTTTGAGGCCAGCAGCGCGTCGCCGATCAGAAGCGTCGGCTCCATCGAGCCGGACGGCACGTAAAACGGCTCGGCCAGCGCGCCCTTGGCGACGAACACGACGGCCACGATCGCCGCCAGCTGCACCGCCTGCGCGCGCCAGCTCGCAGGCTTGCCGATCGCGCCTTCCTTCCGGTCATCAGCCATCTTCTCGTCGCTCATGAGCCGGTGCCTCCGACCGTGATCTTTTCCATCCGCAGCGTCGGCTGGCCGACGCCAACCGGCACGCCCTGGCCGTTCTTGCCGCAGGTGCCGATGCCGGTGTCGAGCGCGAGATCGTTGCCGACCATGGTGATGCGATGCAGGTCGGTTGGCCCGTTGCCGATCAGCATGGCGCCTTTCAGGGGCGCGCCGACCTTGCCGTTCTCTATTCTGTAGGCCTCGGTGCACTGGAACACATATTTGCCCGAAGTGATGTCGACCTGGCCGCCGCCGAAATTCGCGGCGTAGATGCCGTTCTTCACGGAGCTGAGAATTTCCGCCGGATCGCGCTGGCCGGCCAGCATGTAGGTGTTGGTCATGCGCGGCATCGGCACATGGGCATAGCTCTGGCGGCGGCCGTTGCCGGTCGGCTTCATGTTCATCAGCCGCGCGTTCTGGCGGTCCTGCATGTAGCCGACGAGGATGCCGTCCTCGATCAGCACGGTGCGGTTGGTCGGCGTGCCCTCGTCGTCAATTGAGAGAGAACCGCGCCGCGAGGCCATGGTGCCGTCGTCCACCACAGTGACGCCCTTGGCCGCGACCTGCTTGCCCATCAATCCTGCGAAGGCCGAGGTCTGCTTGCGGTTGAAGTCGCCTTCGAGCCCGTGGCCGACCGCTTCATGCAGCATCACGCCGGGCCAGCCGGCACCCAGCACCACGTCCATTTCGCCGGCGGGGGCGGGGACCGATTCCAGGTTGACCAGCGCCTCGCGGATCGCGCCGTCGGCGGCCTCGCGCCACGCCTTGGTTTCGATGAAGCGCGCATAACCCTCGCGGCCGCCATAACCCTTGCTGCCGCTTTCCTGCCGGTCGCCCTGGCCGGCGACCACGGAAATATTGACCCGCACCAGCGGCCGGATGTCGCGATAGCTCTCGCCGTCGGGGCGCAGGATTTCCACCACCTGCCAGGTGGCGCCCAGGCTGATGGAAGCCTGCCGCACCCGCGGGTCCTTGTCGCGCAGATAGGCGTCGATCTCGGCCAGCAGCTTTACTTTCGCCTCGAAGCCCGGCGCATCCAGCGGATTCTCGTCGCCATAGAGCCGCACATTGGTATGGGCAGGTGCTGCGGCAAAATTGCCGCTGTAGCCGCCGCGCACGGCGGCCACCGCATCCGCCGCGCGGATCAGTGCCGGCAAAGAGACGTCGGAGGAATGCGCATAGCCGACCGCATCGTCCTTGACGGCGCGCAGGCCAAACCCCTGGCTGGTGTCGTAGGTCGCCTGCTTCAGCCGGCCATTGTCAAAACCCAGCGCTTCGGTCTGGCCATATTCCAGAAACAGCTCGCCGTCGTCAGCCCCCTCAAGCCCCCGCGCGATCTCGCGTCGGACGGCATCGCGGTCGAGATTGGCGCGGTCGAGAAGGGAGGTTGTCGCGGGATTGGTCATGCAGGCTCCGATTCAGCGCAAATGCCGTCCCCGCGAAAGCAAAGACCCATAGCCACAGGCGCCAATATTGTAAGCGCAGACGTGCGGCGAGTTCACATTACAACGCGGACATCTGTGGCCATGGGTCCCTGCGTTCGCAGGGACGACGATGGTTTGAAAGATAGTCATGACCGCAACGAAAGGGGAGGCCCCTTCACGGCAGCTTGTCATACCCCTCACCCAGCCCGTTCAGGCTGAGCGGAAAGCCGATGCCCTCTTCGGGCGTCTCAAAAATAATAAAAGTCGCGGTTTTGGCCGACCTGAGCTGCCCGAGCAGCTTTTCGTCCATCACCACTTCCGCCACGCAGCCATTGGGCAGGCAGCGGACAAAGCCGGCGCGGCCGACGTCCTGGTTGTCGAGCTTCAGGCCAAGGCCGGAGGGGAGCAGCACGCCGAGCGGCGCCACCACCCGCATCAGCTTGCTCTTCTGGTCGGCCGTCTTGAGCACGATCACGGTGAGGCCGGCGTTGGAGCGGTCCTCGGCCACCACGCTCTGGATCAGGGCGCATTGTTCGCCTTGGGCGCCGGGCGGGGTGTCGCAGCGGATCTGCCAGTCGCCATGGACCGACCGCACCGCGCCTTGCGCGCTGGCCGCCTGGGTCAGGCCGAGCAGGAACGCCGCGGCGAGCAGGCCGCCGAGCCAGCGGGCCGGTTCCAGGCCAAATCCCGTCTGACGCATTACCGCCTGATGTTTCGAACGCCCCATCCGGGTCGATCCTCTTACCATTTCCGGCTGCGCCGGCGACATTTCCGGCCCGGCAGCACACATTGTATCTGGGCTTATCGGACTGATACGCAATGACGGCGCCTTGAAGGCGGCCCGATAGCCGGTCCGCGCCGTCGAGGACCGCCCCTGGCCCGTGCGAATCAGGCCGCTCGGGAGCGCCGTGACTGTGCCTACATCCGGCAATCGGGCTGTCAAGCGGCGGGGACTTGCAAAACGGCGGGTTTTTGCTGATTTGCCGGGAAAATCCGACATCCGGCGAATAGCAGGTGACGCATGGCGTTGCGCCCCACTACTGCATTGCGAGAGCCTTAGAATTATGGTTTGAGAGGCTGGATTTCGACGCGTTCTAACGATCTGGCCCAGGGTACTGTAGCAATACTGTTGCAGGTACTTTTGAAGGTGTACTTCCAAAAGTACCTCCGGTAGGCCGTTTGTGAGGGCGGATCGTGCGGCATTCCCGACCATTCGGCGGGAGTGCTTTGGGGACTTATTCAAGGGAGCGCGAGCGGCATGAAGATGTCGAGTGGCCAGATGGGCCGGCGATTGCTGGGGTTGACGGTGGCGGGCATGGCGCTTGTCGCCGGCGGTGCGGCTTTTGCCGAATTGGGGCAGCCCAGGCCGTGGGAATACACGCTGCAGGAAGCCGGCTCCCCGGTGATGGAAAACATCATCACCTTCCATAACGTTCTGCTCGCCATCATCACCGTCATTACCTTGTTCGTGTTGGCGCTGCTGGTCGTGGTGGTGGTGAAGTTCAACGCCAAGACCAACCCGGTCCCTTCCAAAACCACGCACAATACGCTGATCGAGGTGGCCTGGACGCTGATTCCGGTGCTGATCCTGGTCGGCATCGCGGTGCCGTCGTTCCGCCTCCTGTTCCTGCAGCTTGACGTTCCCAAGGCCGACCTGACCGTCAAGGTCACCGGCAAGCAGTGGTATTGGAGCTACGCCTATCCGGATAATGGCAAGTTCGAATTCGATTCGCTGATGGCGCAGGACAAGCAGCCGCGCCTGCTCGGCGTCGACAACGAGATGGTGGTGCCGGTCAACAAGGTGGTCCGCGTCCAGACCACCGGCGCCGACGTAATACACTCTTTCGCGGTGCCGTCGTTCGGCATCAAGATCGACTCGATCCCCGGCCGCCTGAATGAGACCTGGTTCAAGGCCAGCAAGGTCGGCATGTATTACGGCCAGTGCTCGGAACTGTGCGGCAAGGATCACGCCTTCATGCCGATCGCGGTGAAGGTGGTGAGCGACCAGGAATTCGCGGCCTGGGTTGAGGCGGCGAAGAAGAAATATGCGACCAACCCGGCGAACACGTTCGCTTCGGCTGCTGGTCAGGCCGCGCAGTAAGGCGTGGCCACGGGGCACGTTAAGGGACAAGGGCGACGGGACCTGAAAAGGTCCGAAAAGGGACTGCAAGGCAGGATTTCAAAATGGCAACGACCGCAGCGACACACCACGATCACGCCCATGACGACCATGCCCATGCCAATCCGACCGGATGGCGGCGCTGGGTCTATTCGACGAACCACAAGGACATCGGCACGATGTACCTCGTTTTCGCGATCTTCGCGGGCATCATCGGCGCGGCGATGTCGATCGCGATCCGCATCGAGCTGATGTATCCCGGCGTCCAGTTCTTCCACGAATTCCACACCTACAATGTGTTCGTGACCTCGCACGGCCTGATCATGATCTTCTTCATGGTGATGCCCGCGATGATCGGCGGCTTCGGCAACTGGTTCGTGCCGCTGATGATCGGCGCGCCCGACATGGCGTTCCCGCGCATGAACAACATCTCGTTCTGGCTGCTGCCGGCCTCTTTCGCGCTGCTCCTGATGTCCACCTTTGTCGAGGGTGAGCCGGGCGCCAACGGCGTCGGCGCGGGCTGGACCATCTACGCGCCGCTATCCACCTCGGGCCATCCGGGACCGGCGGTGGATTTTGCGATCCTGTCGCTGCATCTGGCCGGCGCCTCCTCGATCCTTGGCGCCATCAACTTCATCACCACGATCTTCAACATGCGCGCGCCGGGCATGACCCTGCACAAGATGCCGCTGTTCGTATGGTCGATCCTGGTGACGGTGTTCCTGCTGCTGCTGTCGTTGCCGGTGCTCGCCGGCGGCATCACCATGCTGCTCACCGACCGCAATTTCGGCACCACCTTCTTCTCCGCCGACGGCGGCGGCGATCCGGTGCTGTTCCAGCATCTGTTCTGGTTCTTCGGTCATCCCGAAGTGTACATCCTGATCTTGCCCGGCTTCGGCATGATCAGCCAGATCGTCTCGACCTTCTCCCGCAAGCCCGTGTTCGGCTATCTCGGCATGGCCTACGCCATGGTCGCGATCGGCGGCATCGGCTTCGTGGTGTGGGCGCACCACATGTACACGGTCGGCATGTCCAGCGCGACGCAGGCCTATTTCGTCGCCGCCACCATGGTGATCGCGGTGCCGACCGGCGTGAAGATCTTCTCCTGGATCGCCACGATGTGGGGCGGTTCGATCGAGTTCCGCACCCCGATGCTGTGGGCGGTCGGCTTCATCTTCCTGTTCACGGTCGGCGGCGTTACCGGCGTCGTGCTGGCCAATGCCGGCGTCGATCGCGTGCTGCAGGATACCTATTACGTGGTCGCGCACTTCCATTACGTGCTGTCGCTGGGTGCGGTGTTCGCGATCTTCGCGGGCTGGTACTACTGGTTCCCGAAAATGTCGGGCTACATGTACAACGAGACCATCGGCAAGCTGCACTTCTGGGTCACCTTCATCGGCGTCAACCTGGTGTTCTTCCCGCAGCACTTCCTCGGTCTCTCCGGCATGCCGCGCCGCTATGTCGACTACCCGGATGCGTTCGCGGGCTGGAACCTGGTGTCCTCGCTCGGCTCCTACATCTCGGGCTTCGGCGTGCTGATCTTCATCTGGGGCGTGGTCGACGCCTTCGTGAAGAAGCAGGCCGCCGCCAACAATCCGTGGGGCGCTGGCGCCACCACGCTGGAATGGACGCTGACGTCGCCGCCGCCCTTCCACCAGTTCGAAGTGCTCCCGCGCGTGCAGTAAACGATTATTCGCGGCGCGCGGCCGTTGCGCGCCGCGGCTTTAGTGAAGCGAGATAAATCTTGTCGGTAGTCGATCACAACGCCATCGATGTTCTGCCCCGGATTTCCGAGGCGGAAGTCGGTGATTACCTCGCGCTGTTGAAGCCGCGGGTGATGTCGCTCGTGATCTTCACCGCGCTGGTCGGCCTCGTGATCGCGCCCGGCCACGTTCATCCGGTGCTGGCTTTCACCGCGATCCTCTGCATCGCGGTCGGAGCCGGCGCCTCGGGCGCGATGAACATGGCCTACGAGGGCGACATCGACGCGCTGATGTCGCGCACCGCCAACCGGCCGATCCCGCGCGGACGCATCACGTCGGGCGAAGCCATGGCGTTCGGCCTGATCCTGTCGTTCTTCTCGGTGCTGACGCTCGGCATCCTCGTCAACTTGCTGGCCGGCGCGCTGCTGGCGTTCACGATCTTCTTCTATGTGGTGGTCTACACCATGTGGCTGAAGCGCTGGACGGTGCAGAACATCGTGATCGGCGGCGCCGCCGGCGCGCTGCCGCCGGTGGTGGCGTGGGCCGCGGCCACCGGCTCGCTGTCGATGGAGCCGGTGCTGCTGTTCCTCATCATCTTCTTCTGGACCCCGCCGCATTTCTGGGCGCTGGCGCTGTTCCGCAGCGACGACTATGCCCGCGCCGGCATTCCAATGCTTCCCGTCGTCGCCGGCCCGGACGCAACGCGGCTGCAGATCCTGCTGTACACCATCGTGCTGGTCGCAATCGCGGTCGCGCCCTGGCCGCTCGGCTATTTCGACGCGATCTATGGTATCACCTCGCTGGTGCTCGGTGCCGGCATGATGTGGCTGGCGATCGAGGTCTACCGCCACCGCGAGGGCAAGCAGGCGCTGCGCGCCACGCGCCGGCTGTTTGCCTTCTCGATCCTTTATCTGTTCGCGCTGTTTGCGACACTCCTGCTCGAGGTCGTGGTCCGCGCGGCCGCACCTCTTCTCGGGTAGGGGGCGCATGGAACGCGAATGGACGACAATCGGAAGCCAGATGGAATCGTCCTCACCGAGGCGCAGAAAAGAAGCCGCCGCCAGCGCTCGATCGCCATCGCGCTCGCGCTCGGCGTCCTGGTCGTGCTGTTCTTCGCGGTCACCATGGTCAAGGGGCCGGCCGTTCTCGTCCGGCCCATGTAATCTTTGATGTAGCTGAGATGGAAAACAAACCGCAGATGCGCGAGGGAGTGACGGGGAGCGGCAAGACCGCTTCGCGCCGTACCCTGACGCGCGATGCGGTGGTGGCCTCGATCTGCGGCCTCGTCGTGGTGTTCATGGTCGGCGCGTCCTATGCCGCCGTGCCGTTCTACAACTGGTTCTGCCGCGCCACCGGTTTCAACGGCACCACCCAGGTCGCGACCTCGGCGCCATCAGACGCGCCGCTTAAGCGCAAAATCGCGGTGCGGTTCGACGCCAATGTCGGCCCTGGCCTGCCCTGGAAGTTCGAGCCCGAGCAGAACGAGATCGAGGTCCGGATCGGCGAAGTCGTCACCGTGTTCTATACCGTGACCAACCAGGCCGCGCGCACCACCACGGGCGTTGCGGCCTACAACGTCGCGCCGCTGACGGTCGGCGCCTATTTCCAGAAGATCAACTGCTTCTGCTTCACCGAACAGACCATGGGCCCGGGCGAGAAGCGCGAGATGCCCGTGGTGTTCTACGTCGATCCGCAGCTTGCCAAGGACAGCGAGAACGACACCCTGAAGACGATCACGCTGTCCTATACCTTCTATCCCGTGCGCGATCCGGCGCCGAAGCCGCTCGCGGCCGGCGAAGGCGACAAGCGCAAGGGAAACTTGTGACGAGAAACCTGTGACCGCCGGATTCCGTATCTAACGGGATTTCGGCTTTGAGATTTGAGACGAATATGTGCCGAAGGGAACGGCACATCTAACGGAGAGACCGCAATGGCTACGGCGCACGCGAAGCAGCACGACTACCACCTCGTCGATCCGAGCCCGTGGCCGGTGGTCGGCTCGATCTCGGCCTTCATTATGGCGGTGGGCGCCATTTCCTGGATGCATCACATGTTCGCCGCTGCGCCGATCATCTTCGGCGTCGGCACCATCGGCGTGCTCTACACCATGGCGAGCTGGTGGGGCGATGTGATCCGCGAAGCCCAGTACAAGGGCGACCACACCCGCGTGGTGCAGATCAGCCACCGCTACGGCATGATCCTGTTCATCGCCTCCGAGGTGATGTTCTTCGTCGCCTGGTTCTGGGCCTTCTTCAATTCCGCGCTGTTCCCCGCCGACGCGGTCCACGCCACCCGCGACGCGGTGTTCGGCTGCGGTCCGGGCACGGCGATGGGCGCCTGCAGCGTGCCGGGCACCTGGCCGCCGAAGGGCATCGAGACCTTCGACCCCTGGCACCTGCCGCTGCTCAACACGCTCTTGCTGCTGACCTCGGGCACGACCGTCACCTGGGCGCATCACGCGCTGCTCGAGAACGACCGTCGGGGCCTGAAATACGGCCTGATCCTCACCGTGCTGCTCGGGGCTGCCTTCACCTGCGTGCAGGCCTACGAATATGCCCACGCCACCTTCCACTTCTCCGGCAACATCTACGGCGCGACCTTTTTCATGGCGACCGGCTTCCACGGTTTCCATGTGCTGGTCGGCACCGTGTTCCTGCTGGTCTGCCTGATCCGCGCCTATGCCGGTCACTTCACGCCCACCCAGCATCTCGGCTTCGAATTCGCCGCCTGGTACTGGCACTTCGTCGACGTGGTGTGGCTGTTCCTGTTCATCTGCATCTATGTCTGGTTCCGCGGCGCGGGGGCCGTGGCCGGCGGGCACTAATACAGGCTTGACGTGCTACAAGGGGGCGGTCGGAAGGACCGCCCCCTTTTTCTTTGCAGAGCGAAGCCATGACAGATGATACGTCCCCCACCGTAACCCAGAGTGCGATACGCGGTATCGCCTGCCGCTGCCCGCGTTGCGGCAAGGGCAAGCTCTATGCGGGCTTCCTCAACCTGCGTCCGAATTGCGAAGCGTGCGGGCTCGACTACGCCTTCATCGATGCCGGCGACGGGCCTGCGATCTTCATCATCATGCTGGCGGGCGCTATCGTCGTCACCGCTGCCCTGATCGTTGAAATCAAGTATCAGCCGCCGTTCTGGCTGCATGCGGCGCTGTGGTTGCCGCTGATCGTCGCGACCACGCTGCTGCCGCTGCGCTCGATGAAGTCGCTTCTGATCGCGCTGCAGTTTCATCACAAGGCGGCGCCCGGCCGGCTGATCGACCGCGAGCCGAAATGACCGGCCGTTTGTCGCGGCGGCCGGCGGTTGCCGGTTTCGCCATCTTCACGCTTGTCATGGTGGCGGCCTTCGCCGGCCTCGGGACCTGGCAATTGCAGCGCCGGGTCGAGAAGCACGCGCTGATCGCGATGTTGAACGAACGGCTCGCCGCCGCGCCCGAGCCGCTGCCGGCGCGAGCGCAATGGAATATGCTGACGCCGGCCAAAGACGAATTCCGCCGCGTCAGTTTTATCGCGAGCTACGCGCCGTTGCCGGATGCGATGGTCTACAGCGCCGGCTCCGCGGTTCGCGACGACGTCTCCGGCCCCGGCACCTGGGCGTTTCTGCCGGCGCAACTCGCCGACGGCAACACCATCGTGGTCAATACCGGCTTCGTGCAGAACACGATGCAGGATCGCAACCAGCAGGATCGCGCCGTGGGCCGGCTGATCACCGGTGATCCTGCGACGCTCACCGGCTACATCCGGTTTCCCGAAAACGCCGGCACGCTGACGCCGCCGGAGAGCGTGGCCAAACGGCTCTGGTTCACCCGTGATCATCTCGCGATGGCGCGCGCGCTGGGCTGGGTCGAGCGCGGCAAGGCCGTCGCGCCGTTCTATGTCGATCTGGAAACGCCCGCGCCCGACAGCGGCATCCCGAATCCGGGCCCGCTCTCCGTGCATCTCAAGGACGATCACCTGCAATACGCCATCACCTGGTTCACGCTGGCGGTTGCGGTCGTGATCGCCTTCGGCGTCTGGTGGCGCGGCCAGCGCCGCGCCTGAGTTCGGTGCGTCCCCGTATTCACCCGGACTAGCTTGTCGGAGCCTTTGTTCCCCACAATCGTTTGAGTTCCACGGTGCGTTCCGGACAATAGGCCGTTCAGTGTCCATTCACGACGATCGCCATACTCCATCACCCGCGTCAGCGCCCGGGACAAGGTTTGGCGACATGGATGGGATCGTGGACGTGGCGGACGATTTCGATCAGATGGCCTTGGTGGTCGACTGGCTGGACGCGTGCCGGAATCGCGACCTGACGGCGTTGCTCGACCTCTATGCCGACGACGCGACGCTGGAATGCCGCTGCGGCGAGGTCAAGGTCAAGGAAGGCCGCGCCGAACTCGAATCCTATTGGCGACCGCGCCTCCATGCGCTCGCCCCCACCGCCTTCGGGCTGGAGGAAATCACGCCGACCTCCGAAGGCGTCGTGCTCGATTATCTGAGCCACGAAGGCAAGCCGGTCCGCATCGCGTTCACCTTTTCGCGTGACGCCAAGATCCAGCGTACCGCTTGCGCCCCGGCGGGGCAGGGGTTGCGTGAGGTTGCCGGCGTTGCGGAGGCTGGCCGCTAGCCCCGTTTTTCGCCTCGCGCATGTGTGGCGGAATCTCCCGCCGGAAGCCGGCAACGCACGCAGGTGCGACCTTCCTCGCGCAGCAGTTCAAGCGTCCCGCTCAGCGCGCGAACGCGCTCCAGCATTCCCGTCAATCCCCGGCCGAACATCCGATCGGCCGGAAAGCCTATGCCGTCGTCGGATATTTCCACGATCACTTCGCGGCCGTTGATGTCAGCCGCGACGTGCATCGCGTTCGCCTTGGCATGACGAAGCACGTTTGTCACCGCCTCCTGGATCACGCGATAGACTGTCTGCGACAGCAAGCCGTCGACTTCGTTCAGCGTCGTGTCGATCTGCGACGTCAGTTTGAGATCGGGCGCCTGCGCCTTTGCGTTCTGCAATAGCGTCTGGATGCTCTTCTCCAGGCCGAGCTCCTGAATGTAGAGCGGCCGCAGCCGGTCGAGGATGCGCCGGTTCGCCTGCTGCAATGTTTCGACCGACTGTAGAATGCCCTCGGCGGCGCTCTTCAACTCCGCCTGGCGGGCGGGAATCGATTCCAGCAGCGCCACCGTGTTGGCGCGGATCCCGAACAACAGCGGCCCGAGTTCGTCATGAAGCTCGCGCGCCATATCCTGCCGCTCGTCGTCCTGCAGCGACACGATCCGGCGCAGCAGGCTGCGGTTATCCTGGCTGAGGCGGTTGAGGGTGCGGGCGAGTTCGTTGGCTTCCTGCGCGCTGTTGCGGATCTCGGGCGGACCGGCGGAGGGAATCTCCTGCTCGTAGTCACCCGTTCGCATTCGGGTCAGGCCGTCGCCGAGATTTTGCAGCGGGCGCAATGCCGAACGCGCGGTGAAATGCGCAATCGCCCCCGTCAACAGCATCAGGGCAATTCCGGAGCAGACGATCGCGAGAAATCCGATCCACTTCTCGTAGATGTCGGCGGACATGTCGGGCGCAAATACAATGTCGCCGACCGGCTTTCCCTCGATCGTCACGGGGAAGGCGGCTCTGGATTCGGGTAGGGCGATGAGACGGACGAACCAGTCAGGCACCGTTCCCAGCGGAGTCTGCACTTCGTGAGGATGGACATCGAGGTCGGTGCCGAGGCGGCGAAACCGGATTGCCTCGGAGGCTCCCAGCGATTGCACGAACGCTTCCAGCGTCGCGTGCGGATTGCTGGAGGTCCGAAGCGCGCCGTTGAGCGCAGCCGCGACCGCGCTGGCCGAGCGAGCGGCCGGCTCGGTTTCTTCCATAAGTTGCGCCGTGGCAAAGATTTGGAGAGAAACGCCTCCGGCCAGCAGTGCGGCCGCGAACATCAGGCCGAGCGGCAGCAACAACCGCGTTCGAAGAGAAAGCCTTTCCCACATTTTGAGTATTATAGCCCCCGCAACCCAAGATTTCTCTTTTCAAATATGGCCAACCGCCTATTTATTCCGGGAGGGGATTAAATGATGCAAAATTCTGGCAGACCGGCAACGAAGGTCCTGATCGTCGACGACCATCCGGTGGTCCTGTCGGGTTGCCGGTCGCTGTTTGCATCGGACAATTCCGTGAAGATCGACGAGGCCAGCGACGCCAAGTCCGGCCACCGCGCTTATGTGACGAAGCGGCCCGACGTCACGGTGATCGATATCAAGCTTCCGGATGTCTCCGGTTTCGAACTGATGCGGCGCATCCGCAAGGACGATCCGGACGCCAGGATCATCATGTTCAGCATGAACGACGATCCGGCGTTCGTGGTTCGCGCCATCGAGATGGGCGCGCAGGGCTATGTCTCGAAGGGCGACGATCCAAGGATGCTGGTGAAGGCCGTCCGCAAGGTGGCCGCGGGAGACAATTTCATTTCACCGCAATTGGCGGAGGCGGTGACGTTCTCAGGCGCTTCGATCAAGGCCAATCCGGCGTCGCAAATGACGGCGCGCGAGCTGGAAATCCTGCGGCTGCTCGGCCGGGGCGACAAGATCGTCGAAGTGGCCGACGCGCTGGAGATTTCCTACAAGACGGTGGCCAACACCACCTCGCTGCTCAAGCAGAAGCTTGGCGCCAAGAATCATTCGGACCTGATCCGGATCGCGGTGGAGATGGGGCTCGGATGAGCTGTCTGCGGTTCGGTGACCGCTGAACCGGTCGCGCCGCGTGGGCGCGACCCGTTCGCGCCGCTGCAATTCGCCTATCGCCCGGGCAATGGGAGTGGCGAAGGCGAATCCAGCGAAGGCTTACCAGTGATGGCGGTGACCGCGGCCCCTGGACCATCCATAATGATGACCACGGCCTCTGCCCCACCCGTAGTGGTGACCGCGCCCGCCGCGGCCCATATGGCCGTGGCCATGCCCGTGGCCGCCCTTGACCTGGATCAGGGCGCTGTCCACCGCGGGCGCGGCCGCCATGCCCAGCCTGGCGGAAGCGGATACGGTCATTGCCAGCAGCGCAAGACCAATCAGGGCGATACGTCTCATACAGTGTCCTCCTGTTCGCGTGATTGCGACGTCAGGCACAAGCTCCCTGTGGAACGTTTGTTCCAGCGCGCATGATTATAGTTCGGGAGAAAGAGGAAAGTGGCATCAAGCCCGGTAACGCAGCGCCGCGACCAGCACGGCGAAGGCCGGCGTTAGCTGGCGGCGGCTCGGGTAATAGAGGTGATAGCCTGAAAACGGCGCGCACCAGTCGGCCAGCACCCGGATCAGCCGGCCGTCGGCGAGGTGCGCCTGCACCTGGTCCTCGGGCAGATAGGCGAGGCCGAGCCCGGCCAGCACCGCGTTCATCCGCAGCGCCATATTGTTGAATACCAGCTGACCGTCGACCCGGACCTTCAGGCCGCGTCCCCTCTTTTCGAACTCCCAGGCGTAGATCCCGCCATAGGTCGGCAACCGGATATTGATGCAGCTATGGGCTACGAGGTCCTGCGGCTTGGCGGGTTTGGGGTGAACAGCGAAATAGCCGGGCGTGCCGACCACCGCCATACGGAAATCCGGTCCGATGCGCACCGCGATCATGTCCTTTGCCACCTGTTCGCCGAGACGGACGCCGGCGTCGTAACGCTCCGCGACGATGTCGGTGAAGCCGTAGTTGATGTTCACCTCCACCTTGATGTCGGGATATCGCGGCAGCAGTTTTGCCAGGGCCGGCCACAGTACCGTGTTGGCCGAATGTTCGGCGGCGGTGATGCGGATGGTGCCGGCCGGCTTGTCGCGCAGCTCGGTCAGCGCGGAAAGCTCGGCGTCAATCTCCTCCAGCTTCGGCGCCACCGTGCGCAGCAGGCGCTCGCCCGCCTCCGTCGGCGCGACGCTGCGGGTGGTGCGGGTCAATAGCCGCAGGCCGAGCCGTTCCTCCAGCCCGCGGATCGTATGGCTGAGCGCGGATTGCGAAACATCGAGCTGCGCCGCCGCCCGGGTCGGCCGGTTCCGGCGGGCAATGGGGCGGCAACAACTCGACCGCGGGCGTTTATGCCGCCTGCGTCAAGCTGCGTGAGGCGATCGCGCAGAAGCTTGGCTTCAGCTCCGCCGAAGTGGAGTTCGCCGACGGCGAGGTGCGCGCGGGCAATCGCAGGGTGCCGCTGGCGCAGGCCGCGGGCGAAGGCGGCATCACGGCCGAAGACGAAATCGAGTACGGCGATCTCGCCAAGAAGTATCAGCAATCGACCTTCCGGGCAAACCAGGCGCTGGTCGATCTGCTCGGCAAGATTGCGGCGGCGAAGAAAGTGACGCCCGCGCAGATCGCGCTCGCCTGGCTATTGGCGCAAAGACCATGGATCGTTCCGATCCCCGGCACCACCAAACTGCATCGCCTCGAGGAGAATATCGGCGCGGCTGCGGTCGAACTGACGCCGGGCGATGCCAATGATATCGAAAGCGCCGTCTCTGCAATTGCGGTCCAGGGGGCGAGGTACCCGGGACATCTGCAGCAATTGGTCGGCCGCTGATCGACGTGAGCCGCTGACGCGAGCGGCGAACGGGCATTTAGAACTCCGGATTGCGATGAGCGAACGTTATCATCGCAGGCTTCATTCGACGCCCGCGTGTTCGCCGCATCCGCTCCGGCATGGCGGGAATATGGCGGTGGATGAAAATTGTTCATCGAAGCGGACGCTCGAATCGTACCAAAAACGCGCTAATGTGGAGCCATGGAAAATGTCCCGCGCCCGCTGCCGTTCTCGGCATTCGAATGGTTGGTGTCAGGGCGGTACTTGCGGGCGCGTCGCAGGGAAGGCTTCATCTCGGTCATTGCCGGTTTCTCGTTCCTCGGCATCATGCTCGGCGTTGCGACGCTGATTATCGTGATGGCCGTCATGAACGGCTTTCGCAAGGAATTGATCGACAAGATCGTCGGCATGAACGGCCATCTTGTGGTGCAACCAATCGAGTCACCGCTGACGGATTGGCAAGACGTCGCCGAGCGCATCAGTCAGGTTCCAGGCATACGGCTTGCCGTTCCCGTGGTGGACGGGCCGGCGCTGGCATCGTCGGCGCAAAATGCCTCCGGCGTACTCGTTCGCGGCATTCGCGCCGATGATCTCAACAAGCTTGCCGCGATCGCCAGCAGCATCCAGCAGGGCTCGCTGGATGCATTTGAGCAGGGACAAGGGGTCGCCATCGGACGCAGGCTTGCCGAACAATTGTCGCTGCGCGCCGGCGACAACATCACGCTGGTCGCGCCTGACGGAGCCATGACGTCGAAGGGCACGACGGCCCGTATCAAGCCCTACAAGGTCGCGGCGGTGTTCAGCCTCGACATGTCGGAATATGATTCCGTGATGGTCTTTCTGCCGCTCGCCGAGGCGCAGGCTTATTTCAATCGAGCCGATGACGTGAGCGCGATCGAAATTTTCATCGAAGCCAGCCCCGACAGGGTCGACCAATTTCGAAGGCCGGTGGCGGACGCCGCCGGGCGGCCGGTGTTCCTGGTCGACTGGCGCCGGCGCACCTCGGCCTTTTTCGCCGCGCTTCAGGTCGAGCGCAATGTCATGTTTCTGATCCTGACCTTGATCGTGCTGGTCGCCGCGCTGAACATCGTGTCGGGCCTGATCATGCTTGTGAAGGACAAGGGCAGCGATATCGCCATTCTGCGCACCGTGGGCGCTTCGCGAGGATCGATCATGCGGGTGTTCCTGATCGCGGGTGCTGCGATCGGCGTGCTCGGTACGCTGGCCGGGCTTCTCGTCGGCATGCTGGTTTGTGTGAATATTGAATCGATCCGGCAATTTCTTTCCTGGCTCACCAACACCGAACTGTTTCCACCAAAACTCTACTTCCTGTCGAAGCTGCCGGCGGAGATCGATTTCCTCGAGACCGCCGCCGTTGTGGTCATGGCGTTGACGCTGTCATTCCTCGCGACGCTCTATCCATCGTGGCGCGCGGCGCGGCTCGATCCGGTCGAGGCATTTCGATATGGGTAGTTGGACACGCGCGGACTGCGCATGGCATGCTCGATATCGTAGGGTGGGCAAAGGCGCGTCAGCGCCGTGCCCACCATCTATCATCGAGTGAGCTTCTCGAGGGTGGGCAGGCTCCGCTTTGCCCACCCTACGGACTGCGAACTGATTTGCTTGGCGCGCAAGCGCAACTTCATGCAGCGGCCTGCGACCAATTGGCACGACGGGCAAATCACCAAAAACCTGTCCAGCCCCTTTTGCAAAAATATTCGGCTTAACTTCGAGAGCAAATCATCGGCATAACTCCGCCCGTCTCGCGGCAGATGAGGGGCGTTGGCCATCGTCACGAACGTGCGGTGAGATGCGATGGACGCGAGAGCTGCGACTGACGTGTGTGGC
>NZ_JAFCLU010000028.1 GCF_018130385.1 Bradyrhizobium sp. AUGA SZCCT0283
CTCGTGCCGCCCGAAAGCTTGCCGATCCTCCAATGGCTCGGTATCAAAACGTCAAAATCACTATGATGAACCACTAGGCTAGAAGTCCGCTACTGGGCGGCTAGACCTCATTTGGCGGCACGGCGCATGACGGTTCCGGACAACACGCGCGGGGCCAGGCCACTATTTGAACCGGGCGAGAATGGGAACAGGCGGTCGCACGGCGCGTTGAGGAAGGCGCCAGTCATCGTCGCCCCACTGACTTGGCGCATTGGAATGACGGCCCCGGCTATCTCCTCGCAGAGTGCTGGGGCCGTTTTTTGAGCGCGCGTGGACGCCTTAACCGGCATCTAAAAAACGGCCCCAGCGGGGGAAGGCTGGGACCGTAAGGGAAATGCGTCAGTATCCACTTGATAGCAACTGGCAGATTACGTCGTACGTACTCTTTTGGGTGTGCAATCGGATCTATTGGGGTGCCCCATCAGGCGCATTGGTTGCCCCACCGGATCGGCCGGCGCACGACGATGCTGCTAGCGCTGCAAGTTAATGCTGCATGAACGTACCATTCAGCCGGCTTGCAGAAGGAATTGCATAAGCTGGCGCACGCAGATTGAGCTTCTGCTCACCGGGAGGAATAGAAATGCTCCTAAACATCGCCAGCGTCGCGCTCGCGCTCCAGTTCGGAGTGCTTGATCACTCCCTGAACGAAAGCGTACCCTTGGTCCAGGACGTCCAGTACCGCGCCTATGCGCATCCGCCGCCTTGCGGCCATGGCTGGGATCTGAGTGCTCGCGACGGAATGTGCTATCCGAACGGCTACCTGGCCCCTCAAGATCAAGCCGCGCGACAATACCAGTACCGCAGGTATCGCGGCGACCGCTACTATGACGACGACTACTATCCACGTCGCCGCTACTACCGCGACTATTGAGGGGTCGGCCCGCCAGCGCGAACCAGCGGGCCTCGTTGCGTTAGAGCCGCCTCAGGTGTTCCCCTCGCCTCCGATCGGCACCAAGCCCGGCAATATCTCCACGAGATTGGCAATCAGAAAGTATTGCCATGATCGGGTATCTTCCAAGCGGCGGCCGAATAGCCGGCCCTCCACGACGATTCGCGTGCTAATTTCGCGAATCACCGGAGGTGTGAGCATGAAAGAAGACGTTCTTCGAAGGTTCTGGAGCTGGCCGCTCTGGGCGCGGTTCATAGTTGCAGCTAGCGTAGTCGGGCTGCCGATGCTTACCGCGTTCTCAAATAGTCTTGGAAGCAAGGCTGGCGAATACACTTTCAAGCAAGCAGAAGCTTATCTGCCAGCCGCCCCGGCTCCTGCCGCGCCGCCCCCGACAACGTCCGTTGCACCAGCACAACCCGCTCCTGCCATTCAGATGGGCAGCAAGAGCAGACTGGAAGGGCTGACGATCGACTTGGGAGCCAATGCCCAAGTAGGGATACTAAATGACGGCGTTACCGGGACGAGCTTCAAGGATGTCGCCATCAAGAACGTGGGGACAGCGGGGGTGGTAAACAGAGACTCTCGCGATCTTTCCTTCGAGCGGGTCGAAATCGAGATGCGCGCGAAATAGCTCTTGAAGCCATCCGCCGACTGGTAGAGCTGGGACTGAAGGCGAAGGGGAAATGAATCTCATTGCGGATTTCAAATCGCTATGACCGGTTTGCGCACGCTCCCCGACAAGGAATTAGCGATAGTCGTTCGTCGTGAAGCCGCCAGGTACATTATTGCCGCGGATACCTTGGCTGATCGTTCAAGCTTAGACCTTACTCACCCATGCTATTTCTTGAGGTGCCACGCCATCGAACTTTTGCTAAAAGCTACTCTCTTGGCTACAGGTTCAAGCCTTGCCCAGGCGGAAGCCTACAGCCACGATCTTGTTCGCGCATTCGAAGACGCCAAGAAACGTGGTCGGTGCTGGCCTGTTCTAATCCGCAGCGGCCTAAGTTCCGTTGTGATATGGTCCGCCGCTGGGTTTCGGAGGGCTAAGCTATGCCGATTTATCGATTGCTACAAAACCTACCGATGGGACCTGAGGAAATCAGCCGCCTGACGACGGCCTACGAGCAAGCATTGCGGACTATTGGCCTCGTCGACCGGAACGACCCGATAGCCGAGATCGTCGCCAAGAAGATAATCGAAATCGCGCAAACTGGCGTGCGTGATGCTGCGGATATTTCTGCGCTGGCGGTCAAGGAACTTGGAGTGCAGTAAGAACCGCCTCAGTTGGCGGCCTCTTTCATCCCAATCGGAATCCATTTTTCAGAATTCAGAAATTGCGCCCAGAGCACCCACTGCACTTGGCCATTGTCGAGGAAGCGAAGAAGTCCAGCGCGGCCATCATCGCGGATTTCGGCGATCACCGCCTGCCGACCATCCGCAATACTTTCGAAAGCCTGTCCAACAGCAAAGCGCATTGTCGGCCCCGGTGTGGCGACTCATTGGTGGCTTTCTCTAGTCTATCCCAATTTTTGGATAACCCTACCGGCCCGCGCCCCCCGGCATTTTCCGAGCGCAACCCTGCCGCCATAACGCGGCGCTACCACAATGAAAGTATCATGTTCCACAACAAATCTAATTTTGCATCAGCCCTTTCCGGTCAATATCGTCGACGTGGTTGCATGGTGCTTCATGGTTTAACTTTGCGTGTGAATGAAGAAGTTGATGTCGTCAGTCATTGTATGGCCTTGTCCAGTTCGAGTGCCCCGAACGTCAATGGATCTGGACTAGGAACACTTACGATCAATCGCCGTTAAAGCCGCAAACAAGAATGTGCGAGGCTGCGATGACAAGACCAATGATCTTACTTGGCGCTGTCGCCTTATCATTCCTGTCCGCACTTGCCAGCCCGGCGTCGGCGCAGCACGTCATTAGTAATCCGGGCTGGTGCGCCCAGTTCTATCCGAACGCAAATTGCCAGAACTACGGGCCCGGAAACCCCTACACGAGCTATGGTTGGCGGCGAGCGGGACATCGTGACTACTGGGGCCATCGCCATCACCGCCGCTATTGGCGCTGACGCCAGCGGGCGAGCCTATCCAGACTCTCGATTGGCGTGAATCAGGAAAAGCCGGGGCGAGCAGGCAAAGCCGGTTCAATTACGCGATTGGGCTATGCTTCCGGCGCTCTCGCGCGCGTTGCCGGCGACTTGTGGCAAGGCAAGGGTGAAAGCATCGACCAGCCGGCGTCGCCAGGGTTGCGTCAGCATCGATAGCTTCCCTTCTAGCAGCGCCGCCTTTTCCCGGGCGCCCATGCTTTCAGAGGTGGCTCTGAGCAATTCGGCCAGGAGCTTGTTCGTGCGCTCGCATTCCCTCTCAAAGTCGGCCCGATGGCCGTTCGCAATAGCCTTCGTCTCGATCAGTTCGGCCTGCAGGGTCTCAATTTTCTGCTTCAGGGCGGTGACCACCTGGTGACCGGCCTGTGCTTGCGGCTGACGGGCGATCGGGGAATGGCTGATTTCGGTGAGGTCGACGTGTACAAGCGTCTTGTTGTCGTTGGCGCGGGAACGCGGCCATCGATGTCGTTTTACCAGAGCCCGGGCAGCCTCCGCCGAAATTTTGAGCCTTTCGCCCAGTTCGGCATACGTCAGCATCTCGACGGGCATGATATTCGCTCCCGCTTAACCGGACGGTCACCCCCCGGACACGGCAGATGGTAGCGATTTATGGTTAAGCGTTGGTTTACTGCGGGTGGGCACCCTGACGCGGCCGGACGAGCCGATCATCCGGCATGCAGCGTTTCACCACGACCACGCCGTTCCGTCGCAACACGTGGGTGACACGTCGCACCTCAGGCGCGCGTGACACCCTCGTGCCGGCGCTACATCCGGCAACGATCCGCGTTGAAGCAGAACCACCCTATCCTCTGCGACGGCGCATCCCGAGCAGGTCGAGGCCCCAGAAGGCAATGAGGATCAGGGCGCACGTGCTCACGCCCAGCAACAGCACTATTGCTTCCAGCATGACCGAATCACTCCGCTGGTGTCACAAAAAGCATGCGCGCCGGTCGCGAAATTGTCATCATTCAGTTGCCGCCAACGTGCGGACGAAACCATTTTCTGGGGCCGACGAAAACATCCTGAAACAAAGGGCTGCCTATCTGGTTGTTAACAAAACAGGGACGGCCGACATGCAATTCATCTTCGATCTCATTTGGAACCAATCGCGCAGCAGATTCCTCGCCACAATCCATGAGCGGGAGGCCGGGCAATGATCGAGCTCTCAGCAGGTATCCTCGCCCTGGTCAGCGTGGGCATCTTCGCCGCCCATGCGCTGGATGCCTACCGCGCCGGCTAGGCTCGCAGCGGAGACCGCATCGGCACTAAAATTCACCTCGACGGACGCAGGCGTTACGCTGGCGGCCCGTGGTCGTTCTCTGTCCAGGTCCGTGGACTCGGGATCGGTGGCCCGTGAGCGCGCTTTTAGCGGTAATCCCAGTTGGTGGGCCTTGAAGGTCACCCCTCCCACGGTTCGATCCATTTTTTCGGCAATCGCCTGGGCTGAATACGTTCGAGCGAGAGTCTTGAGCTCTCTGACATCCTCGGCACTCCAGCGCTTGGCCATGTTATCGCTTTCCTCGTCCCGGGCTTAAATCGGGAAAATGTGGAAAGTTCCCTTGAGCGCTCCCGCCCGACCAATTTAACCGTAATTATGCCGATTGACCCCGGTTCTCTTGCCTGAAACTATGGGTCTCATTAAATGCCTCTATTAGCTTAATTAAATTCACCGGGACGATGTGGGCAAGAAAATAATCCGCCAGATGCGATCATTGTAAGCCCCGATCAGGGGACCATCGCCTTCGGAGGGTCCTTGTTGGTGGCGGCTTCCCAATCTTGGAGCGATGCCTCATGCATACGCGATCCAAAAGATATCTCCGGCGTCACCGCGCACGGTTGCGGGCGCAACGTCGCGCGTCATTGAAGCCATTCCAGTGTGAGGACCGCCTGGCCCAGCACATTGCCGTCGGCATGAAGAAACGCTGGCCCGAGATGTCAGGTTATTCACGCGCCCACGACCCGGGATCGAACCGCCCCCTGCCCTGACGCGGTCGCCTGCCATCCGGCCTGCAGCAAACCTGTCGTTGGCGACAGCCAGATCGGGATCTGTTGACGCACCATTAAGTAAATGTAATGGATGCAACCGACCCCGCGTGATTCCGTCCGCGGGACCGAGATTTAAATAATTAAATTAGGTGGTGGCATGATTAATCTCAAATTCAGGCGAGCGTTGTTTGCGTGCGCAATGGTTGTGGGGCTCGCCGGCGTTTCTGCCACCTCCGCACAGGCCGTCGTCGTCAATGCATTTACGAACAGCAGTTCGGGCGGCGCCGGCGTCTCAACCGGCGTCCTTTTGACGGTGGGTCAGATCTTCACCGTGGACGTCAATCCCAACGACCTCTGGAACGCCGGCGCCTTGCCGCGATGGTCCAATGCGGACGGATTGAAGGTAAAGCTGTTTGCGACGGGTGCCGACGAAAGTTTGCAGCCATTAGGAACACTGATCGGTGACATTTTCCCACTTTGGACTCAGGACGGCCTAACCACCGCTTACGGCACGCTGGTGGGCAAGATCGGAGCGGGCAACTTCTTCGCCATTGGCACCCATTTTTCCGGTCCGGCCAATGCGACCGGTGAGCTCAAATTCTACTATTGGGATTCCAACAACTGGGACAACACGCAGTTCGTGACGGCCACCATCTCTGCCGTGCCCGAGCCCTCGACCTGGGCCATGATGATCCTGGGGTTCGCCGGCATCGGCTTTCTGGCCTATCGCCGCCGCAACCAGGCGGTCGCACTTCGCAAAGCCTGATCCTCAACAAGGCTGATCCTCTACCGACATCCGTATTACAGGCCGCCTCCGGGCGGCCTTTTGTTTTCACGCCTCGGGGCGGCCAATCTCAGCTCCGCTGAATGCTCGGGTTGGTCTCCTCACTGTGCCGCTTACCGGCTGCCACAGGAACGTCGCGCTGGAAGGGCGTCCTAATTTCGCAAGCCGGCCGAGCGCCCCCCAGCATCGATATGGAAACATACAATCCCCGTCACCATTTCCAGAGCGGAGATCGGCCGCAGCGGAAGATTCAGTGTTCACCGGAGGGACCGAAAGATGTTTGCCAGCATTGCCGGCGTAGCCCTCGCGCTACAATTGGGAGTACCTGCCCAGGCGCTGAACGAAAGCATCCCCTCGGTCCAGGAAATCTTGGCCCAGGAAATCCGCTACCGCCGTCACGGCCATCCGCCGCCATGCGGTCACGGCTACGATCTCGATGAGCGGGACGGCAAGTGCTACCCGAACGGGATGGTGCCGCCGCAGTTTCAATCGGGCCGGTATTATCCCCTGGAGTACGGCGGCGGCCGGCGGCCGGTACCATGCGGTCACGGCGCTGACCGCGATATTCGCGACGGGCTCTGCTACCCGACGGGGACGGTGCCACGGCAGTATCAGGAAGGCCGCCCCGGCTATCACTATCGGCGAAACGGCTACTACGAAATGCGATAGCGCGGCGACGCCCAACATCTGTTCGTCGAGCAGTTGATATCCCGTGGCGGCCGATGCAGGTATTTGACTTCCGATACTTGAAATGCGTTCATCGGATATTCAGGGCGTGTTTTGATATATTCGTATGGACGCAACAGCAGCCCCTCGATCGTGATCGGGCGACCTGTCGGCGCGTCGTGGAAACGCCGGCAGCTTCTGGTGTGATCGGAGAAGGACCATGATCGTCAGCATTGCCGCCGCGGCACTGGCCGCTCAGTTGTGCATGACGCCTGGAAGCGCTGTTGCACCTGTGTCGCCTCAACCCGTGCAATACCGTGTCCCCGCCTATCCGCCGCCATGCGACCATGGCTGGGACCTGAGCGCGCGCGATGGCCTCTGCTATCCGAACGGCTATCTGCCGCCGCAGGATCAGGCCGCACGGCAGTATCAGCGTTACTATGGCGGCGGCCGCTACCCCGTGCCTTGCGGCCATGGCGCCGACCTCGATGTCAGGGACGGCCAATGTTATCCGAACGGAACGGTCCCGCCGCAGTATCAGCAAGGGCGCCAGCGATATTACGGTGACCGGTACTACCAGCGCCCGGGCCGGTACTACTATCGGGACTGAGCCCTCCGCTCGGTTGAAGCGGTCCCGATGTGGCTTGCCGGAGCGCTACGGCCGGCGCAGCACCGCGACAGCTTCGGCAACCACCGCGACCAGCGAAGCCATGGTGTACGGCTTCGGCAACCATCCGAGCGGGGCATACGGCTCGGCGCGCCCGCGTGTGTGCGCATCGTCATGCGCGGTCGCAAAGATGCAGCGAATGGCGAAGTCCTGGTACAGTTGCCGAGCGGCGTCGATGCCATCGCGGGTGCTGGCGAGACGGATGTCCATCACGGCGAGCGCCGGTTGCGCCTCGCCGGCCAGCACGACGGCTTCCTCGGCGGTCGTGGCCGGGCCGACCACCTCAAAGCCGGCCGCCGTCAGCGCGATTTCGTTTTGCATGGCGATCAGAAAATCGTCCTCGACGATGAGAACGCGCGGCGGGCCCTGCTTGACTTCCATCCGTCGGGCCTCTTCAGCCGGCGGCGGGTTCCGGTCCGGCCCGGGCTGCGATGAAAAATGCCCTGCGCGCTGCTGAGGCGTCATCGATCACCGCCCTAGATTTTCGCGGCGGGGAAGTCGAGGCACGCCCGCGAGGGATTTTTCGTGACGGAAAGCGTTCCGTGCAGCTGGCGCGCAAGGCCGAGCACGAGCTGGAGTCCGGACGAGGTCCTGCGTACCTCCTCCAGGTCGAACCCCTCCCCGTCGTCCTCGACGCAGAGCGCCAGCCGTCCGTCCTGATCGGTCAAGCTGACCCGGACGCCCTGCCTCGCGTGATCCTTGATGCCGTGCTTCACGGCGTTTGTCAGAAGCTCGTTCATGATCAGCGCGAGCGGCATCGCCACGTCGTTGGACAGCACGCCGCGCGCAACGCCGCATTCAATTCGCGCATCCGGCGGCAGCAATTGCCGGATGGTCTGGCAGACCGCCGGCAGGAATTCTTCCGCCGCGAAGCGGCTTGCATCGCTGCGGCCGTACAGCACGCTCTGCGCCGCCGCCATGGCCGCGATCCGCGCGCTGGCTTCGTTCAGGACTTTCCGCGCCTCGTCGCTGTGCGCGGTTCTTGCCGCGGAGAACAGCAGCGACTGCAGCATCTGCATGTTGTTCTTGGTGCGATGATTGAGTTCATCGAGCAGCAACCGCTGCTGGCTTTCCGCCTGCCGCCGCTCGCTGATATCCACCAGCATGTTGATGGCGCCGTTGATCTTGCCGGAAGAGTCCCGCAGCGGCGTCGGGAACGGAAGGAAGGGAACCCGCGTCCCGTCGGGCCGCTCGGCGACCGCTTCGGCCCCGCGCACGGCGCGCCCTTCCCTGAGCGCAACCGCCATCGGGCACTGGTCGTGCGGAAGCGGCGTGCCGTCAGGGTGGAACAGTTTCCACGTGACGCACCATTCGTCGCTGCCGAGCACCGGCGTCCGGCCGGAGAATTCGACGGCCGCCTCGTTGAAATAGGTAATTTTCCCCTGCGCGTCAGTCGTGTAGATCGCCGCCGGAATCGCCGCGAGCAATTCGGTGAGCCGCTGCTCGCTCTCCCGGAGCTTGCGTTCGGTTTCCTTGCGATCGGTGATGTCGCGAGCGATCTTCGATGCGCCGACGATACGTCCCGAGCCGTCGCGCACGGGCGAGACGGTCAGCGAAATGTCCAGGAGACTGCCGTCCTTCCGCCGGCGAACGGTTTCATAATGGTGGATGCGCTCGCCATTCCGTATGCGTGCGAGGATCCCGGGCTCCTCGTCTTCGCGCCCCGGCAGAAAAAGAATGGTCACCGGCTTGCCGATGGCCTCGGCAGCGGTATAGCCAAACAGGCGCTCGGCGCCTGAGTTCCAGGTCCGGATGATCCCGTCCAGATCCTTGCTGATGATCGCATCGTCGGAGGATTCCACGATGGACACCAGTTGCTGCGCCTGCTCTTCGGCGGCGTTCCGCGCCTGTTCCGCCCTCAATCTGGCGATGCCGAAGCCGAGTTGCCGCGCAAGCGTCAGCGCGACGTCGATCTCCGATTCGATGAAGCGATGCGGCCTGTCGTAATAGGCCATGAATTTTCCGGCGAGCCGGCCACCGATCAGGATCGGAATGAAAGCGACGGCGGCGATGTGTTCGCGCGCAACCGTTTCCTTGAGCGCATCCGGAAGAATGGAAATCTCGATATCCTCGAAATAGACCGGACGCGGATTTCTTTCGTTCCTGTCCCACGGCGAGTGGCCTTCGACGGCCATCCGGTACCCGTCCGACAGACGCCGCCATCCGACAAAACGCATCACGTCGCTGTCGTCGAACAGGAGAATGGAGGCGCGCTCACAGGCGAGCGCGGCGAGGATGGCGTCGAGGCCGGCGTCGTAAACGTCTGGAAGCGACGTGGCGTATTGCAGCCTTTCGGAGAACCGGAACAGTGCCGCCTGCTCTTCGCTGCGGCGCGCCAGCGCCTGTTCGGCCTGCTTGCGGGCGCTGATGTCATGCTGAACGCGCACCGCATAAAGGAAATTTCCCGACGCATCGCGAACGCTCGAGGACGTCACCTCCGCCCAGAAAAATGAGCCGTCGTTGCGGGCGAGACGCTTTTCAATGGTGTAGCGATCGATTTCGCCCGCGATCTGCCGCCTGAACTGCGCGAGATCCTGCGCGAGGTCCTGTGGCGACGTTTCGTCAAAGATCGAGCGGCCGAGCAGATCGGCCGCTTCGCGTCCCATCAGCTCGCAGACCTTCGGGTTGACGCGCAGCATTCGTCCGGCCTGGTCGATCTCGGCGATGCCCACGCCGACATGTTCGTAGGTGACAGCCAGCCGGTCTTCGTGCGCAGGCAGCCATTCTTCACGGGGCACTCGGGCGACGTCCGGGGCGGCGGACGGGCCTGGCGGGGAGAGAGTCTTGGCCGTCCGTTGCTGGATGTTCATTCCCGCCATCCCAAAGGGCAAATTTTGCGTCACACGATACTCGGCGTCAGCACATGATGCAGGACGACCGCTGAGCGCTAAGTCCGGCAAGAGAAAATCGTTCCCCGCGAGCGCCGAGCATCGAAATGTTCGTCTTCTGGCTCCTGGCGGGATGGACCGCAAATTGATCGCTAACACCCCCGGCAGATCCCCGTGAAACTGCTCACCTCCGGTCGCGCCCGCCGCCGAACCGGCGGTTTTCGCGGGTGAGCATGACGCGGGCCGATGATCCGCTGCGAGGCGCCGGTATAGGGCGGCGTCGCAAGGCGTGCGCGCGGCGCCGGCTGGTCGACCGATCCGTAGGAGACGACCGGCGGTGGAGGGTTGGGCCGGAGCGGCGGAACCCGCGAGGCATTGCCGATGCCGCTGGGATCGGAGAGCACGCTGGGATTGGCCGGGCCGAACGGCACGCCTGATATCGACGAATTGCCGGCCCCGGCCGAGCCGGCTGGCGGCGTCAATTGCGCGAATGCCCTGGCGGGGACGGCCAAGGCGAGCGCCACGAAGAGAACAAGCGCCGGATTGCGGGACATCGAGGTCTCTCCAGAAGCACTCAATGCAAACGATCCATGTGGGGCGCGCGTTCCCTTGCTTCCAGCGCTTCGGTTTTTCCTGCCGTCCGCCTTGCTACGGAGTAGGCGGCGGCAGGAGAATCAGACCTAATCATGGCGCGATCACGTTTTGAGATTCCGGCGGCATGAACCAGCCTGAGGTCCTCGATTCCGATATCCTCGCCCTGCAGCAGTGGCTGCGCGCTGCTTGGCAGCAGCTCGGCGATCCCTCCCTCACCACCTTCAGCCGGCGCGAGTTGCGCAACCAGATGAAGCAGTGCAGCGCCGACCTGCGGGCGCGGCTGCAGATGGCGGCCGAACAACGGTCCGAGCCGCTCCAGCAACCGGTCCCGACCTACTCCCGGCCGGAGCTGCGCATCCTGTCATGGTGACGGAACAAGGTCGGGCGCCTGCCGCTCCGCCGCCAGCCACGAACACACCGCCGACGGCACCGCGCCGATGAGGCCGAACAGCAGGACATCCGGCCCGTGGGCGAAGCCGATCCAGAACGTTGCTGCCAGCGGCAGGTAGCTGATCGCGTAGCCGAACAGCGCCGTGAGCGCGATGCGGCACGAGACGTTGCGCTTTGCCAGCGCATGGTCGAACCACGCAGCCAACAGCGCCGGCATCAACCCGACCAGATATATCATCGGCAGCATCATGATCTGGGCGACATCGAACGTGTTCGGGCTGCCCGCAAGCCAATTGGCAATCTGCAGCATCACCCAGACCGCGACGACGAAGCCGAGCGGCGGCGCTATGGCGGCAAAGATGAGAAGGCGTTTCATGCTGGTCGTCCGTGCTTGCTGATCCTGGCCCGAACCGTAGCGCGGCGCCGTTCGTTGCCGATGTGAGGCCACTCACGCTGGCCGGCGCCGCCGCAATGGGCCGAACGCACGCAAGCCGCCTGAAAAACCCGCCGCCATCGACGAGGCCAGATGGCTGGACCGGCAGCGCCCGTTACAGCCGATCCGCGTCTGGCGATCGTCCCGGGCGAGGCCGCGCCCTACCCGAATTGCGCCGTCAAGGGCTGGAGCCCTTATCCGTTCCGATTGCATCGGAACGGGGCTCGAGATTCTTGATTTGACGCGTTTTCTTGGCGCGAACCGGCCTCCACTTCGCTGGAAAACGCTTTGCCCGCGCCGCCCCGCCCTGTTGATAACCCAAATGCCCCGGGCCCGGCGTCGAAACAGGCCGCCATGGTGTGCTATCGGCATACCGGCCTGATTAACGACGGATAGAACACATGCGGATCACCCTGGTCGGTTCCCGCCATTTCGGCGTAACGACGTTCAACACGCTGCGCCAACACGGGGTCGATATCGTCCGCGTCGTCGTCCACGATGGCGAGGACCGGCTTGCCGCCACGGCGCGGGCCGCCGGAATCGCGGTCGTCGTGCAGGCCGATCCGAAACGCGTGGTCGCATCCGAAATCGCGCCCGATACCGACCTGATCGTGACCGCGCATAGTCACGCCCGCGTCACCCGGGAAGCGCTGGCCGCCGCCAGGCTCGGCGGCATCGGCTATCACCCTTCGCTGCTGCCCCGGCATCGCGGCATCGCCGCAGTCGAATGGACCATCAAGGAGGGCGATCCGATCGCCGGCGGCACCGTCTACCACCTCGCCGACCGGATGGATGCGGGCGCCATCGCCGCGCAGGAATGGGTATTCGTCAGGAATGGAGAGACCGCGCGCGAGCTCTGGGAGCGCGCGCTGGCCCCGCTCGGCCAGAAACTGCTCGCTGACGTCATCTTTCACGCCAAGACCCACAACAACCTCCCTGCCACGCCGCAGGAGGAGGAGTTCGCCACCCAGGCGCCGAGCCTGTCCGACGCGAAACACTGAACCCTACCTAAACACCTCCGATTCGACTGTTTAGCGCGCAAAACTGTGCCGAAATCGCAGCTTTTTTCGTTTCCCGCCCGGAACCAGATTCACCTTGATGTGTTTGAGATTGCGGGAACTTTCCACAGTGTTGCGGCGCACCCAAGTTTGGACACATTGTGACCAGATAAGGCACGTCATCACACACATTTCGGGGATTTGATCCATGCGTTCCAACCGCATCCGCAACTTGTTGTTTGTTTCGTTTCTTGCCTCCGCCGCGACCTTGGCCGCCGCTCCGGCTTCCGCCCAATCGCCCTATGACGGCCTTTGGCAGGTTACCGTTGTCACAAAAACGGGCAGTTGCGATGCGCAGACTACCTCCACCGTGAATGTCGCCGACGGCAAGATTTCGGGCGGTCCGGTTTCCGGCAGCGTCGGCAGCGGGGGACTTGTGCGAGTCTCGATCAATGGTGCATATGCGAACGGTCAACTCAGTGGCAACTCCGGATCGGGGAAATGGAATGGGGCTTCAGCTGGTGTCGCGTGCAGCGGTCGATGGGAAGCGTCCCGTCAGTAAGGCAAGCCAGACTTCAGAATTTTTCGCCCAGGCGCGGCGGCTGACATTCGCAGCCGTCGCGTTTTTTTTGGCGGCCTGCGCGGCGTCCACGAGCCACGCCCAGGCCAGCGCCTTCGCCGGCATGGGCGGCAATTGGCACGGCGGCGGCACCGTGTCGCTGGATGACGGTTCGAGCGAGCGGATCCGCTGCCGGGCGGTCTACAAGGTGACCGGCGCCAGCATGGACATGAGCCTCACCTGCGCCAGCGATGCCTACAAATTCAACTTGCTGGCCTCGGTGGTCGCAGCAGGCGGCGAAGTTACCGGCAACTGGAGCGAAACCGGCCGGAATATCGGCGGTAGCATTCAGGGCCGTGGCGCCAATGGCAGCTTCCAGGTGATCGCCCAGGCGGCCGGCTTCAGTTCCAACATCTCGTTGAGGACCGCCGGCAACAAGCAGTCGATCGCCATGAGGGCCGACAGCCAATTCCGGGCCGCCAATATTTCGCTGTCGAAATAGCTGCCGAAATAGCTCCCCTCAACTGTCATCGCCTGCCGCGAACGCGGGCGATCCAGTATTCCAGGGGCACGCGATTTGATCCCGCTTAACTCGTCTTTGGATTCTCGAGCTTCGCCGCGGTCTCCTTGATCGTCTTGGCGATCAACAAAGCCTGCTCCTTGTTGAACGCAAAATCCTGCACGCCCCGGTGCGTGGTCAGCGACAGCACCATGATGTCGGACTGGTGCTCGGGCCAGCCAGTTGCGAAGGCGGTCACGAAGTCTGCGGAGGTCGATCGACTGGTCATTGGCTCACGATATCCTTTTGTCTTTTCCGGCGCGCTTGTCGAAGCGGACAGCGCCTGGCACTTGTGATGTCTGGTTAGGCCTTGTCAGGCCTTTGTCAGCCCTTGGGCACGAAGGCGGTAACTTCGATTTCGACTTTCGCCCGGTAGTCGACCAGCCCTTCGATGTAGAGCAACGTCGATGGCGGAAAGTTGCGCCCGAGCGTTTCCTTCCAGGCCGCACCGATGCCCGCACCTGCGGCTTCGTATTCGCTGCGGCTGGTCAGGTACCAGGTCAGGCGAACGATGTGCTCCGGCCCGGCGCCGGCTTCTCCAAGCAGCTTGACGATACGCTTCAGCGCCGTGCCGACCTGGGCGGCCATGTCAGGGGCATAATCGCCCTTTTCGTCGCCGCCGGTCTGGCCGGCCAACACGATCCATTTGCCGGGGCCATCGACCTCGACACCGTGCGAGAAGCCGCGGGGTTTCGACCATTCGGCCGGTTGCAAGATACGCATGCGTAAATCCTCCTTGAGACTGCCGCTCTTAGCACTGAACCGGCAGCGGCTCCCACAGCGAAATTGCGACGCCGCGCATCGCTGCCCCGCCGCATATGCGCATTGCAAATTGTGGCGTGCTCGCCGATACCGGCCTGCCCCAACCCCGCAAGCTCCCCGAATGGACCGCCTACAATCCAAAACCCTGGCCGCACTGTGGATGGCCGGCTGGCTCTCCCTGATGCTGATCATAGCGATCGCCGGACGCGAGGCGGCGCGTGAGATCAACGTGTTCCAGCTCATGGAGATGCGTTCGGTGCTCGGCTTCCTGATGCTGTATCCGCTGATCCGCGCCAATGGCGGATTTGGCATGATGAAGACGACGCGGCTGCCGCAGCACGTGGCGCGCAACCTCATCCACTACGGTGCGCAGCTCGGCTGGTTCTTTGCACTGACGCTGATCCCGATCGGCCAGGTGGTGGCCATCGAATTCACGATGCCGATCTGGACCGCGATCCTCGCCGCGACGTTTCTCGGCGAGCGCATGACCATATGGAAGATCGCGGCGATCGCGCTCGGGATCGTCGGCGTCGTCGTGATCGTCCGCCCCGCCACCAGCGAGGTCAATCCGGGCCAGTTGATCGCACTGGCGGCGGCCGTCGGGTTCGGCGTTTCGGTCGCGATGGTGAAATCGCTCACCCGGACCGAGCAGACGCTCTCGATCATGTTCTGGATGCTGGTGGTGCAATCGGCGGCTGGTCTCCTCCCAGCGCTCTACGTCTGGACGTGGCCGCCAACCTATCTCTGGGGCTGGGTCGTGGTGATCGCGTTTTGCGGCACGTTCTCCCACTACTGCATGGCGCGCGCGATGCTGCATGCGGATGCCACCGTGGTGATCCCGATGGATTTTCTGCGGGTTCCGCTCAGCGCCGCCGCCGGCTGGCTGATCTATTCGGAACGCCTCGACCTGTTCACCGTGCTCGGCGCCGCGTTGATCCTCACCGGCAATCTGTTGAACCTGAAACCGAATCCCTCGACTAAGGCGTCCGCCCCAAGCTGAATTTTATTTGCCTGGCTGTGATCTAGATCACGCGACGGCGCGTGTCGCGACGGTAACGGATGGCTCCGGATTTGGCTGTCGCACTGCTTTTTTGTGGCGCGAAGCGGGCGGCTTTCTGTAATGTCCAGCCAGCGTTACAGCCAAAGCTTTTTATCGATTCTGCAGGGGGATTTCCTATGCGCTACCCAACCCTCATTTTGTCCGTCATCTGCATGGTCTTTACGGCGGGTGCCGCCAGCGCCGAGAAGCGTGTTGCCTTCGTCGTCGGTAACGGCGCCTACAAGAACGTCGCCCCGCTGCCGAACCCGTCGGTCGATGCGAAGGCGATGGCCGCGACCCTGCGCAATGTCGGTTTCGAAGTGGTCGAGGGCTCCAATCTCACGCGTGACAAGATGACCGAGCGGCTGCTCGACTTCGGCAAGAAGGCGCAAGGCGCCGACGTCGCGCTGTTCTTCTACGCCGGTCACGGCATTGCCATCTCCGGCACCAACTATCTGTTGCCGATCGACGCCGACATCAAATCCGAGATGGACGTCAAGCTCGGCGCCGCGATCAATATCGACCTCACGCTCGAGCAGACCATGGGCGACGCCAAGGTCAAGCTGGTGTTCCTCGATGCCTGCCGCGACAACCCGTTTGCCGCCAAGATCAAGTCGAACTCCGCGACCCGCAGCGTCAATGTGCAGACCGGTCTTGCCGAAATGAAATCCGGCGAAGGTACTCTGATCGCGTTCGCGACCGGCCCGGGCCAGACCGCGCTCGACGGCCAGGAAGGCTCCAACAGCCCGTTCACGCGCGCCCTCCTCGCCAACCTCACCCAGCCCGGCGTCGAGATCCAGCAGGCGATGACCAAGGTCCGCGCCCAGGTCAATGAGGAGACCAACAAGGGACAACTGCCCTGGGGTCACACCAACCTGATCGGTTCGGTCTATCTGAACGGCGCGCCCGCGCCCGGAGCCGTGGCGGCTGCAGCGCCGGCGGCGGGCGCTTCAAAGGCGTCGGACGTGGAACTGGAGTTCTGGCGCTCGATCAAGGATTCCAACAAGCCGGAAGAACTCAACGCCTATCTGACCAACTATCCCAATGGTCAGTTCCGCTCGCTGGCCTTGTCGCGCATTGCCTCGCTTGAGTCTGGTCCCAAACCCGATGCCACCCGCAACCTGACCACGGGTATCGATCCCGCGACCTTCAAGGAGGAAGCGAACCAGACCACCGAGGATCAGATCGGCCTCGACAAGGGCCAGCGCCGCGACGTGCAGCGCCGCCTCACCGGGCTCGGCTTCGACACCAAGATCAATGGCCAGTTCGATCAGGCTACCCGCGGCGTGATCACGCGCTGGCAGGCCGCCCGCGGCTATCCCAAGAGCGGCTACCTCAACAAGCTGCAGCACAAGGCGCTGCTGACCGAGATCGTCGCAGCCGCGCCGACCGCGAGTTCCGACGAGGAGCGTCCGGCCAAGCGCCGCGCCAGCAGCGGTGGCGGACAACAGCAGGCACAGCCGCAGCCCCAACCTCAACGCCAGTATCAGAGTAATCCCGGACCCGATCCGGCCGGCGCCGGGCGCTTCATCGGCGGCGTCGTGGGCGGCATGCTGCGCTAAGGGGCAAGCGACCCATCTACAAAAGGCCCGGGTTCATCCCGGGCCTTTTCCATTCTGCGCTTCGCAAAAATCAAATGCGTGCAGGCGGCGATCTATTTGCCCGCGGCCTTTCGCAAAGCTTCGTTCATGCGGTCCTGCCAGCCGGGGCCGCCTTCCTGGAAATATTCCAGCACATCCTGATCGATGCGCAGCGAGACCAATTCCCTCACGCCGGGAAGCCGGGGCGTCTTCGGCGGCGCTTCCGCCACCTTGGTGGTGGTGCGCTTGAACGCCGCCTCGGCCTCGGTGCGCGCGTCGTTCAGGGTTCTCGGCCGCCGCGGCTGGTCCGCCATCGCTAGATTCCTTCAAACAGTGCGGTTGACAAATAGCGCTCGGAGAATGACGGCACGATCGCGAGGATGGTCTTGCCAGCGCTCTCGGGCCTTTTGCCAATCTCCAGCGCCGCCGCGATCGCGGCACCCGAGGAGATACCGCCGGGAATGCCTTCCATGCGCGCCAGCGCCCGCGAGGTTTCGATCGCCGTCGGGCCGTTGACCTTGACGATCTCGTCGATGACCGAACGGTCCAGAATGTCCGGAATGAAGCCGGCGCCGATGCCCTGAATCTTGTGCGGCGTATGCTGCCCGCCCGACAGCACCGGGCTTTCCTCCGGTTCGACGGCCACCACCCGCAATGACGGCTTGCGCGGCTTGAGCACCTGCCCGACGCCGGTGATGGTGCCGCCGGTGCCGACGCCAGCTACAAAGAAATCGATGTTGCCGCCGGTGTCGTTCCAGATTTCCTCGGCCGTGGTACGGCGGTGAATTTCGGGGTTGGCGAGGTTCTTGAACTGTTGCGGCATTACCGCGTTGGGCGTGGTCCGCACCAGTTCCTCCGCGGTCGCGATCGAGCCCTTCATGCCTTGGGCTGCCGGCGTCAGGATGATCTCGGCACCGAGGAAGGCCAGCATCTTGCGCCGCTCGATCGACATCGACTCCGGCATCACCAGTTTCAGCCGGTAGCCGCGCGAGGCCGCGACAAAGGCCAGCGCGATGCCGGTATTGCCGGAGGTCGGCTCGATCAGCACGGTGTCGGCATTGATCACGCCGGCCTTCTCCATCGCGATCACCATCGCCGCGCCAATACGGTCTTTGACGCTCGCGGCGGGATTGAAATATTCAAGCTTGGCCAGGATGGTTGCGCTAACACCATGCGCCTGCGGCAATTTGCGCAAGCGGACGATCGGCGTGTCGCCGATCGCATCGACGATGGAGTCGAAAACCCGCCCCCGTCCCGGACGTTGCACTGCACTCGTGGCTGACGACGCATCCATCTCAACACTCCTGTGGCAATCATCTGCAGGGAATTGGCGGCCCTCGCTACTTAGGAGGCGGCCGCGCCGATGCGCAAGGTGGAATTGCCGGAGCGGCTAGTTCGCTGCATTGCAAAACAAGAATGTCGCTAAATATCGTGAAATCAACGCATTTGTGTTGCTACATCGTCAAAGATTTCGGACTATACTTTCGTCGTGAGCTGAGCCCGAGGTTCAGATCGCAAGGAGGTCACGATGGCAGCTATTGCTGAAGTCCGGTCGACCGTAGCGTTTAGGCCCGATCCGCGTGGCTGTGATTTGCCGACGTGCCCTGTGTGTGCGGACACTATGGTGGCGGCGGAAGCTTCCGCCTACCTCAACGACCACGTGATCAGCTATCTCTGGACCTGTGACACCTGCGGTTACGGGTTCGTGACCAAACATTCGGTCAAGAGGTTTGCCTGTAACTGACTCAAACTATCGTGGAGTAATGTCACCGCGCGCCCATTCGGCGCGCGTTTGTTTTTGGTCCCTGAAATTTCTAAACGTTCCGCAGCGCCCGCCGAATTTCGGTCGGGGGACGCTTGTACACCTCTGCAAAGACCGCATTGAAGCGGCGCAGGCTGCGGAATCCCGCCAGCAACGCAATCTCGATCATCGGCAATTTGGTATCATCCAAAAGTCGCTTCGCGCGCTGCACGCGTGCCGTCTTGGCAATCTGACCGGGGCTGGCGCCGAGATGCTTGTCGAATAGTCGGGATAGATGCCGCGGCCCCACCCCAAGGCTGGCCGCGAGCGCTTCGACAGGCGCGCGATCGAGTGCGCCCTCACTGATCAGCCGGACCGCACGTTCGACGGTCGCCAATGAGCCCTTCCATGCCGGAGAGAATGGCGCCGTCTCTGGCCGGCAACGCAAGCACGGCCGAAATCCAGCCCGCTCCGCCGCCGCTGCCGACGGATAAAAGGACACGTTTTCCGCCTTCGCGGGGCGCACCGGGCAGACCGGACGGCAGTAGATGCGCGTTGTCCTGACCCCTGAGAAGAACTGACCGTCAAAGCGTCGATCGCGGCTGACGCGCGCCCTCTCGCAGGCTGCTACGTCCAGACTGCCGACCCTGGTCCTTGCCGACGACCGAGTCCGAATGCGGCGAGCCATCGCACACTCCCGATGTTACGTCGCACCTATCTTATGTTTCGGGAGAGCGGAAACAATGGTCGCGGCAGGCCGCTTCTTTGGATGGTCGGTTGCCTGGTCAGCGTTCGCAATCGCCGTGTTTGCCTGGGGTATCGGCTTCTATGGCCCCTCGGTATTTCTGCAATCGCTGCATGAAACGCGGGGCTGGCCCATCTCGCAGATTTCGATGGCGGTCACCGGCCACTTCCTGCTCAGCGCGATCGTCATCGCCTGTTTGCCGGAGATTCACCGTCGACTTGGAATCGCCAAAACGACGTTCCTTGGTGCGGTCCTCACGGCGGCCGGCCTGATCTTGTGGTCCGGCGCGCGCGAGCCGTGGCAGTTGTTCGCCGCGGTAATCCCGAGCGGGGCCGGTTGGGCCATGACGAGCGGCGCTGCGCTGAACGCCATCGTGGCACGATGGTTCGATCGTGACCGGCCGATCGCGATAGCCCTTGCGTTCAATGGCGCCAGCGTCGGCGGCGTGCTGTTCGTGCCGATGTGGGTCTGGTTGATACGATCGATCGGATTCCCGTCCGCCGCGCTCCTGGTCGGCGGCTGCATGGTCGCTATGGTCGGATACCTCTGCGTCAGGTTCTTGGCCAAGTCCCCTGAAGACATGGGGCTTACGCCAGACGGCGACGCATCGCATCAGGCAGGCGCGAGGCCGAAGCCGAGACGGACGCGCATCGAGATCGTTCGAAGCTGGCTTTTCATTACGATTTCGGCAGCTTTCTCACTCGGGCTCTTCGCGCAGATCGGCCTGCTGGCCCACCTCGTGGCTCGTCTTTCGCCGGAGCTTGGAATTGAACAGGCCGGGCTTCTTGTCAGCCTGGCAACGGTATGCGCCGTCATTGGCCGGACCGCGGCCGGCAAGTGGATCGGCGAGCATGATCGTCGGTTCGTGGCTGCTGTCAACTTTGCCGTGCAGATCAGTGGTGTCCTGTTGTTGATCTTCGGTAGCGGATCGGCGGCTCTCACGCTTGGCTGCGTTCTGTTCGGTCTCGGAATCGGCAACCTGACCTCACTCCCTCCATTGATCGTACAGAAGGAGTTCGAACCCGCGGATGTCGCCACCGCGGTGGCGCTGATTATTGCGATCAACCAGGGGGTATTTGCATTCGCGCCTGCAATCATCGGCGCGATGCATGACACGACAGCCAATTATCAGTTGCCGTTCGCGCTCATTGCCCTGATCCAACTTCTGGCAGCGGCAATCATCCTGCTTGGCCGGAGGTCCACACGCACTCCGGCGACTTCACCCTAGCGCGGCGGTATATCGCCCTTCGCCCAGTCGGCGCGCGTTTGTTTTTGGAACGTCTCGAACGTACCGCCAGCGATCGCTTCGCGCATGCCCTGCATCAGGTGCTGGTAATAGGCCACGTTGATTTCCGACAGCAGCATCGCGCCGAGCGTTTCTCCTGACCTGACCAGATGATGCAGATAGGCGCGCGAAATGTTGCGCGCCGAGGGCCAGTCGCTTTCCTCATCTAACGGCCGCGGATCGTCAGCGTGGCGCGCGTTGCGCAGGTTGATCTGGCCGAAGCGGGTGAACGCCATGCCGTGGCGCCCGTTGCGGGTCGGCATCACGCAGTCGAACATGTCGATGCCGCGCGCCACCGCCTCCAGCAGATCCTCGGGCGTGCCGACGCCCATCAGGTAGCGCGGGCGATCCGCCGGCAGCGCCGGCGCGGTTTCCTCGATCATCGCAAGCATCACCGCCTGCGGCTCGCCGACCGCGAGCCCGCCGATCGCGTAGCCGTGGAAGCCGATCTCGACCAGTCCGCGCGCGTTGATGTGGCGCATCTCGGGAATATCGCCGCCCTGCACGATGCCAAACAGCATGTAGCCCTCAGGCGCGGTCTCGAACGCCCGCTTGCTGCGCTCCGCCCAGCGCAATGAAAGCCGCATCGCGCGCTCGATGTCGTCGCGCGCCGCCGGCAGCCGCACGCACTCGTCCATCTGCATGGCGATGTCGGCGCCGAGCAGCCGCTGCACCTCGATCGAACGCTCCGGCGACAGCTCGACCTTGGCGCCGTCGATATGCGAACGGAAGGTCACGGCCTTCTCGCTCACCTTGCGCAGGTCCGACAGCGACATCACCTGGAAGCCGCCGGAGTCCGTCAGCATCGGACCGTTCCAGCCGGTGAAGGTCTGCAGGCCCCCCAATGCTGCGATCCGCTCGGCGCCCGGCCGCAGCATCAGATGATAGGTATTGCCAAGCACGATGTCGGCGCCGGCGCCGCGCACTTCGCGCCAGTGCATGCCCTTCATGGCGCCGGCAGTGCCGACCGGCATGAAGGCCGGCGTGCGCACCACACCATGCGGCGTGGTCAGGCGGCCGGTGCGGGCGGCACCGTCAGTAGCGAGGAGCTCGAAATGGTTGGGAAGGCTCATGGGTGAGCTTATTGCGTGACAAAGCCACTCCGTTCAACCCGGTTTGGAGCGATTTCCGCCCAAAACCCGTTGACGGCGGCGCTTGTCTGCCGCATAAGTCCGCGCCATGACGACTTCGACCAAAGCGACCGCGAAAACCAAAGCACCCTCCGGGGGCTCGGGAGCCGTGCGCGCGTAGTCGAACGATCGCATTATCTGGACCGAAGCCCCGCCTGAAAAGGACCGGGGCTTTTTTATTGCCCGCAAGCCATGATGCTCAACCAAAGAGGATAGACCCGTGAGCTACGAACCCGTTGTTGCCATTGCCGGCGTAACCGGCGCGGTCGGCGCCGAATTCATCGCCACCATGGACAGGCGCGCCTTCCCGGTCCGCAAGCTCAAGGCGCTGGCCAGCGCCCGCTCAGCCGGCAAGACCATCGGCTTCCGCGGTGAGCGGATCGTGATCGAGGAGCTCACTGAAAAGTCGTTCGAGGGCGTCGACATTGCGCTGTTCTCGGCTGGCGGCGGCACCTCGCGGAAGTTCGCACCCGCTGCCGTGAAGGCCGGCGCGGTCGTGGTCGACAATTCCTCGGCGTTCCGGATGGATCCGAGCGTGCCGCTGGTAATCCCGGAGATCAACGCGGGCCGCATCCGCGACCACAAGGGCATCATCGCCAATCCGAACTGCTCGGCGATCACGGCGCTGGTACCGCTATGGCCGATCCACCGGCAGAACCGCATCAAGCGCATGATCGTGTCGACCTATCAGGCAGCGAGCGGCGCAGGCGCCGCTGCGATGGAAGAGCTGATGGAGTCGACCCGCGCCTATCTCGACGGCCGGCCTTTCACGCCCAAGGTGATCCCGCTCCCCTACGCCTTCAACGTCTTCAGCCACAACACGGCGATCGACCCCGAGACCGGCTACAACGACGAAGAGACCAAGGTGATCAAGGAGACCCGAAAGATCTTCGAGGACGATCAGATCGCCATCGGTGTCACCTGCGTCCGCGTGCCGGTGCTGCGCGCCCATTGCGAGGCGATCACCTTCGAATGCGAAAGGCCGATCACGGAAGCTGACGTGCGCGCCATCCTGGCCAACGCACCGGGCGTCAAGATCGTCGATGACCGGGCGAAGAACTACTTCCCGATGCCGATCGACGCGTCGGGCCAGGACGATGTTCTCGTCGGCCGCATCCGCAAGGATCTCAGCGATGCCTCAGGCCGCTCGATCTCGATGTTCGTGTCGGCCGACCAGCTCCTGAAGGGCGCCGCGCTCAACGCGATCCAGATCGCGGAGCTGTTGCCGCAGCGCGCGATGGCGTGAGTTGGCAAGACTGTAGCAAACGTTAAACCCTCATGGTGAGGAGGCGCGTAGCGCCGTCTCGAACCACGAGGCCCGGCTGGTGCCATTCATCCTTCGAGACGCCGCTCCGCGGCTCCTCAGGATGAGGTCTGACAGAAGTAGCGGGTGGGCACGGGCGCAAGTGCGCCTTTGCCCACTCTACGCACCTACGCACCCGTCACGCGCCAGATGACGTTGCCGACATCATCAGCCACCAGCAGCGAACCATCAGGCCCGAGCGTGACGCCGACCGGCCGTCCGTAGGAGACCTTCTCATCGGGTGCGAGAAATCCGGTCAAAATATCCCGCGCCGGGCCGGAGGGCCGCCCGTTCTCGAAGGGGACGAAGACGACGGCGTAGCCGCTCAGCGTGCTGCGATTCCAGGAGCCGTGCTGGCCGATCACCATGCCGTCCGGAAAGCCCGGCAGCGTGCCTGATGGCATCCAGCATAGACCGAGCGAGGCAGTGTGCCCGCCGAGCGCGTAGTCCGGTTGAATCGCCTTCGCGACCATGGCCGGATCCTGCGGCACCCGGTCGTCCACCGTCTGTCCCCAGTAGCAATAGGGCCAGCCGTAGAAGCCGCCGTCGCGGACCGAGGTCAGATAGTCCGGCGGCGTCTCGTCGCCGAGGCCGTCGCGCTCGTTGACGACCGTCCAGAGCACGCTTGTGTTGGGCTCCCATGCGAGCCCCACGGCGTTGCGCAGGCCGCTGGCAAAGATGCGGCTCGTACCGCCGGCCAAATCGAGCTCATAGATCGCGGCGCGGCCTTCCTCCACTTCCATACCACCCTCGGCGATGTTGCTGAGCGAACCGACGCCGGCATAGAGTTTTTTGCCGTCCGGGCTCGGCAGCAGGCTCCGTGTCCAGTGCCCGCCGGGTTTGAACGCGACGAGTTTCCGCCCCTCGGCAGTGATACGGTCCGCGCCCCCGGCATAGGGAAAGGCGACCACGCCGTCGGTGTTGCCGACATAGAAGGTGTCGCCCACCAGCGCCATGCCGAACGGCTGGCTCAGCCCTTCCATGAAAGCCCCGCGTCCTTCGGCAACGCCGTCACCATCGCGATCGCGCAACAAGGTGATGCGGTTGGCGCTGACGCCGAGCGCTGCGGCACGCCGCATCGTCGCCTGCATCGCATAATGGAACACGTTCCTGATTGGTCCTGCGATCTGGGTCGCCTCGGCGACGAGGACGTCGCCATTGGGCAGCACGTTGATCCAGCGCGGGTGGTCCAGATCTTTCGCAAACGCATTGACCTTGAGTCCGGGGGCTGCGGTTGGCTTTTGCCCGTCGCTCCAGCCCTGCGCCGACGGCATCTTGAGCGTCGGGATGGCGCCTTGCGGCTTCGCCTCTGGAATCTTCGGCACATTGCCCCAGGCCGGCTCCTGCGCGGCTCCCTGCAGCCGCCGCCACAGCAGCGCCGCAGCGCCGATCAGCGCGACGACGCGCGCGAAGATATCCGACATGCTCATGAAGTTCTCCAGATGATCGCGCGCACCCTATCCGACGCCAGGAAGCGTTGGAACCTCATCGTCGAGATACGGCGCATGCAGAGCACCCGCATGGTGGCAACGGTGCAACAGCGCACGCGAGATGCGTGGAAGCCGGTAGTTATACGATCTTGGCGGTAGCGGCCGAATCGAAGAGACAGATAGTGGCGCTTTATTGTCAGAGCGCTTCCTCCCTGAACCTTTGCCCGCCGCAGTGGCGGGCTTCTTTTTCAAGATGCCGGAACCCATGCACAGCGGCGAAGACGCCCGGCTTTGCCTCAATCCCGCGCGCGAAACAGCAGGCAGGCGTCCCCGTAGGAATAGAACCGGTATCCACGGGCGATCGCATGCGCATAGGCGCGCTTCATCGTGTCCAGCCCCGAGAACGCCGACACCAGCATGAACAGCGTCGAGCGCGGCAAATGGAAATTGGTCATGAGAATATCGACCGCACGAAAGCGATAGCCCGGCGTGATGAAGATCGAGGTCTCGCCGTCGAACGGCTGAATGGTGCCGTCTTCGGTTGTGGCGCTCTCCAATAGCCGGAGCGACGTGGTGCCGACCGCGACGATGCGTCCACCGCTGGCACGCGCGGCGTTCAGCGCCGCGGCGGTATCGGCCGAGATCGATCCCCACTCGGCATGCATCCTGTGTTCGGAGGTCTCCTCCACCTTGACCGGCAGGAAGGTCCCTGCCCCGACATGCAAGGTCAGCCGGTGCAGTTCGACACCGTGGCGGCGCAGCGCCGCTTCCAGCTCCGGCGTGAAATGCAGTCCCGCCGTTGGCGCAGCGACCGCGCCTTCATTCGCCGCGAACATGGTCTGGTAGTCGGCCGCATCGCGATCGTCGGGCGTGCGCTTGGAGGCGATGTAGGGCGGCAGCGGCGGCGCGCCGAGATCGGCGATGGCCTGATCGAGCGCCGGCCCATGAAACGAGAACGACAGCGTAATCTCGCCCTCGTCGCCCTTGGCCTCGACCTCGGCGTCGAGATGGCCGAGCAGGCAGACCTTGCCCTCATTGCCGAAGCGAACGACATCACCCGGCGCGAGTTTCTTCGCCGGCCTGACCAGCGCGCGCCAGCGCGAGCCGTCCAGCCGCTTGATCAAAGTCGCCTCGATCTTCGGCTCGGTCTCGCGACCGATACGGCGTCCCTTGAGTTGGGCGGAAATCACCCTGGTGTCGTTGACGACAAGCTGGTCGCCGGGCTCCAGCCATTGCGGCAGATCGGCGACGCTGCGGTCGCGCAGCACGCCGTCGGGCTGCACCACCAGCATGCGCGCGGTATCGCGCGGGCTTGCGGGCCGCAGCGCGATACTGGTGGCGGGAAGTTCGAAGTCGAAGAGATCGGTGCGCATCGGCCTTTTTGCCGGAGCGCCGGTTCCTCATCCTGACGGGCGCGTTAGCGCGTCTCGAAGGATGAGGCCCGTGTGCTGCAGCGTCCGTGGCCTCATGGTTCGAGACGCCTGCTTTGCAGGCTCCTCACCATGAGGGACTAAATCAAGCCGCGTCGACGGCCATGTGCGCCTTGACGATCTTGTCCGGATTCTGCACCGGCTCGCCGCGCTTGATCTTGTCGACGTTCTCCATGCCCGAGGTGACCTTGCCCCAGACCGTGTACTGGCCGTTGAGGAAGGAGGCGTCGTCGAAGCAGATGAAGAACTGGCTGTCGCCGGAATCCGGGCTCGCGGCGCGGGCCATCGAGGTGGTGCCGCGGACATGCGGTTCCTTGTTGAATTCGGCCTTCAGCTTCTTGCCGGAACCGCCGGTGCCGGTGCCGTGCGGGCAGCCGGTCTGCGCCATGAAGCCTTCGATGACGCGGTGGAACACGATGCCATCGTAAAAGCCGTCGCGCACCAGTTCCTTGATCCGGGCGACATGGCCCGGCGCCAAATCGGGCCGCATTTCGATGGTGACGGGGCCCTGGGTGGTTTCAAGGATCAAAGTATTTTCTGTATCAGCCATGCTCTTTTCTCTTCAGGTTTGGGTGGACGTTTGCGGGATCTGAAAGTGACCGCGAAAGGCCGGCCGGCAACCGCACCGCCCAGTCCCTCGGTAAATGGCAACGGCGCACAGCGTTGCAATGTTTCCATTACGGCAATTCGGTAGGCGATCCGGTCGTTGTCGCCGGCGTTTGCGGATTCATAGGTAATCCTGGGTTGACCGAGAATGGCGCCCTCGCGGTTGAAACTGACAATAACCGTAATGTCCATCGGGTTGGCGCGCGAGGCAGGCGGCGGCCGCCAGCAGGAATACAATTTGGCAAAGACATCCTTGATGGTGTCGAGTTGCTGCGGCTGGGCCGATGCGTGCGCCGCCGACGCAAGCCACACCAGAAAGGCGGCAAACCAGACAAATGGCTTGCGGCGCGGCGACGCCATGGCCTCACTTGACGTCGGATGCGACCTGCACCTTCACCATCTTGTCGGGATCGACCACAGGTTCGCCGCGCTTGATCTTGTCGACCACGTCCATGCCCGACACCACCTCGCCGATCACGGTGTACTTCCCGTTCAGCGAGGCGCCTTCGGCGAACATGATGAAGAACTGCGAATTGGCGGAATCGACGCTGGCCGCGCGCGCCATGCCGACGATGCCGCGCTTGAACGGCACGCTGGAGAATTCGGCCGTGAGGTTCGGATATTTCGAACCGCCGGTGCCGTTGAAATTCTTGCCGTCGCCGGTCTGCGCCATGAATCCCTCGATCACGCGATGGAACGGCACGTTGTTGTAGTAGCCCTCGCGCGCCAAGAGCTTGATGCGCTCGGCGTGCTGGGGCGCAAGGTCGGTGCGCAGCTTGATCACGATGCGGCCCTTGGTGGTGTCGATCACGATCGCATTCGCCTTGTCGAGATTGGCGGGCAGCGGCTGGGCGATCGCGGGAGCCGCAAGGAACAGCGCGGCGAGAACGGCGAGAATGCGGATCATGAAAGCTCCGGTCATGTGAAAACAGGAAAACGTGTTGTCGCGTACCAGCGGTTTAGCCCGCGAACTTGGTCTTCAGGCTGGCTGCGACCGATGGCGGCACGAAGGCCGATACGTCGCCGCCCATGGCCGCGATTTGGCGCACCAGTGTGGCGGTGATCGGGCGGACGGCGACCGAGGCCGGCAGGAACACCGTATGCACCTCCGGCGCCATGGTCTCGTTCATGCCTGCGATCTGCATCTCGTAGTCGAGATCGGTGCCGTCGCGCAGGCCGCGGATCATGATGGTGGCGCCGGCCTGTTGGGCCGCCGTGACCGTCAGATTGTCATAGGTGGTGCAGTCGAAGTCGCAGCCGGCCTTGGCCGCGATCGGGCCGAATACCGCCCGGACCATGTCCAGGCGCTCCTCGGTCGAAAACAGCGGTTTTTTGCCGGGGTGGACGCCGATGGCGACGATCAGGCGGTCACACAGGCCGACAGCGTTCTGGACCACGTCCAGATGGCCGTTGGTGACGGGATCGAATGAGCCGGGGTAAAGCGCGATGCGGGGCATAGGCCCGTCCTACCCCGCCCCGGGCGGCCGGGCAAGCCGGGCAAGGTTCCCTCCGACGCGGCTTTTTATTTCGGATCGGCCAATGAACCAGTCGTGGGGCCCGGGCGTCTCCCCTGGGCGAGCCGGGATTGTTTCTTCCGCCAATGGACGACGAAACAAAACTCGGCCGGGACGAAACCATTTTCGCAGCTGGCGAAGACCGCCGGAAACTTGCGCTGGCTACAAGTCCATCCAACGAAACGACGGGGCCGCCAAGGCCCATGACAGGGGACCGTCATGATCAAGGCTTTTTCCGCAATTGCTGTTGCTGCGTTCATTGCCGCCGCGCTGACCATATTGCCCGGCTTTGCCCCCCAGGTCGAAGCCAGTGTTCCGCAGGCGCTTGCCAAGGGTGACCGCCTCGATATCCGCACCGTCGGCAAGGATTGCTCGCAGCAGGCCTGGCCGAATTTCGAGGCTTCCTGCCTCCGCGCCGCCGGTTCCAAGTCGGTGGTTCGGGAAGCCCGCCTGGTTACCGCCGACCGTACCCCGTAACGGCGCAGCTTTCGTTCCGACCAACCTCCAAGGAACCGCAGTATTGGCGAGTAGGGATGCCCCCCTACTCGCCATTTGCGTTCTGGCCGCGTTGGCCTAGGCCAAATTCCCGCCGGCCTCAGGAACGCGATCTTGTCTTGCCGGAAGATCGCGTCGCGCTGCCCTCTGCCGTTCCCGGATTACCGACGCGCTTGAGCACCGATGTCACGACGTATCGGCCGGCCGGGTGAATGCTTTCCGATATTTCGAACAGGCGGCCGTGCGAATCCAGATATCGGCGGATGACTTCGAGCGCGGGCGATCCGGCTTCTGCTCCCAGCGCCTTGGCAAACTCGTTCGGAACGACGGTCGCCGCAACGGTCTGATGCACTTCGGAGGCGATCACGCCGTAACTGTCTGCAATCATATCGCAGACCAGGCGGCGATCTTTTCTGATATTGCTCACGGCGTCCGCATAGCTTTCCTCGACATAGCAATCGACCCAGGCCAATGGCGGGCTCCTGGGCTTTGTCGATGCGCGAACGTAGGCGATCCGCAGCCAGCGCGACCCCGGCTGGCAGCCGAAGCGCCGCGCCGCCTTGCGGTCCATCACGACGGTGTCGATGCTTCTGATGTCGCGATCCGTCGCAGCAGCCAGCGCCACGAGATCGCTCAATGAGCCGAGCGTCTGCTGAAAACTCTCCTGCGGACGTTCGCGCGTCTCCACCCGCGTGCCGGAGCCTTTTCGACGCGACACCGCCCCAAGCTCCGTGAGCCGGCGCATCGCCGCACGCACGGTCTGCCGGCTGACATCGTAGCGCGCGGCAAGCTCCAGCTCGGTCGGTACCAGGCCGCCGATGGGGTACTGGCCCCGGTGGATCGCCTCCAGCAAATCGCGGGCGATATCCTCGTAAATTGGCATGTCGAACGGTTCTCGCGGTCGGTGTGTTGCTTAGCACGACTGGAGCGGACCGACACCGCCGCTTGACAAATTTGTACGTATCAATCATATGGCCGTACATATTAACGGGAGGTGAAACAGCCGCATGGCCAGCACCATGTTCGACAGCGTCCTCTATCGCGACGTGTTTTCGACGCCGGCCATGCGCGCGGTGTTTTCCGACGAAGCTCAGCTCAAAGCCTATGTGCAGGCCGAGGTGGCGCTTGCCGTGGCCCAGGGCGAAGCCAACGTGATCCCGCGCGAGGCGGCCGAGGCGATCGCGCGGCAGGCCCCGGCGATCGTGCTCGATAGCGAGCAGTTGAAACGCGACACCGAGAACGTCGGCTATCCCATCGTAGGCCTGGTGCGCCAGCTCTCGCAGCAGCTCGGCGAGGCCGGCCGCTACGTGCATTGGGGGGCGACGACCCAGGACATCATGGACACGGCGACCGTGCTGCAATTGCGCGAGGCGGTGGCGCTGATCGAAGCCCAGCTCGCCGAGGTCATGGCCACGCTTGCCGATCTCGCCCGCCTCCATCGCGATACGCCGATGGCGGGGCGGACCCATCTTCAGCAGGCCCTGCCGATCACGTTCGGGCACAAGGTTGCGATCTGGCTTTCGGCGCTGCAGCGCTTGGCCGATCGGCTCGAACAAGCCAAGCCTCGCGCGCTTCAGGCGCAGCTCGGAGGCGCGGTGGGGACGCTGGCCTCCCTCGGCGACCGGGGACTGGATGTGCGCGCCGCCTACGCGCGCGCCCTCGGTCTCACTGAGCCTGACATCACCTGGCACGTCGCCCGCGACGGGCTGGTCGAAATGGTCCAGACGCTTGCCGTGATCTGCGGCGCGCTCGGCAAGATCGGCTATGACGTCATGATCTTGATGGCGACCGAGATCGGCGAGGTGTTCGAGCCCTTCGCCTCGCATCGCGGCGCATCCTCGACCATGCCGCAGAAGCGCAATCCGATCTCGTCGGAAGTTCTGCTGGCAAACGCAAAAATGTCCCGCGACGCCGCTTCGCTGATGCTCGACAGCATGGTGCAGGATCTCGAGCGCGCCACCGGGCCCTGGCACTGCGAATGGCTCGCACTGCCCCAGGTCTGCTTTCTCACGGCCGGATCGCTGGCGCAGGCGCAATTCATGCTTTCCGGCCTGATCGTCGATCAGGCGGCGATGAAGCGAAACCTCGATTCGACCCGCGGGCTGATCGTGGCTGAAGCGGTCATGATGGGGCTCGCGCCGGCGCTGGGCCGCCAGCAGGCGCATGACGAAGTCTATGCCGCCTGCCGCGAGGCGTTCGACCGTAGCGAAGCGCTCCTCGATGCGTTGCTGCGACGGCCGGCGATCGCATCCGCCCTGCCCCGCGACCGGCTCGCCGCCTTGTGCGAGCCGTCGAATTATCTCGGAACGGCCGGGGCGATGGTGGACCGCGTGCTCGCGCGTCACATCAAACGATAAGCAAACGATCAACGCAAAATAATCAACACTTGGGAGGATCTCTTCATGGCGTCCCGAATTCTTGACCGCCGCGCCGTCACGTTCGGCCTGGCAGGCGCACTCTGCATGCCTTCGATTCTTCGTGCGCAAACGAACTATCCGGAAAAACCGATCACCGTCATCGTGCCGTTCGCCGCCGGCGGGCCGACCGACGCGATCGCGCGGATCTATGCCGAATTCCTCTCGCGTGATCTCGGGCAAACGCTCGTGATCGAAAACGTCGCAGGTGCCGGTGGAACGATCGGCTCGACCCGGGCCGCGCGCGCGACGCCTGACGGCTATACCATCCAGATCGGCCAGGCCGGCACGCATGTTTCCAGTGTCGGGCTCTACAAGAACCTGAAGTACAACCCGATCACGGATTACGAACATCTGGGATTGCTCGGCGACCTTCCGCAGGTGCTGATCGTCAAGCGCGACCTTCCGCCTGATAACTTCAAGGCATTCGTGGAATATGTCCGCGCCAACGAGGCCCAGCTCAACGTCGGCACCGCCGGCCCCGGCTCATCGGCGCATATGGGCGCCGCCATGCTGAACGTGCGACTCGGAACGAAAGTCAATCTGGCCTCGTATCGCGGAACGGGTCCGGCGATGAACGATCTCATCGCGGGCCAGATCGACTACATGGTCGAAGTGTCACTCACCGCGCTGGCCCAGATTCAGGCGAAAACCGTGCGGCCGCTGGCGGTGTTCCGGTCGGCGCGGATTTCCACCCTTCCCGAGGTGCCCTCCACCAACGAGTTCGGCGTCGATGGCCTCGACTTCCCGGTCTGGCTCGGATTCCTTGCGCCCAAGGGGACGCCGCAACCGATCGTGGAGCGGTTGAACGCCTCGATCCGCAAGGCGACCCGGGATGCGACCTTGCGCGCCCGCCTCGCCCCGCTCGGTCTGGAAATGCCGGAGGAAGCGACCAATACCCCCACCGGCTTCCGCAACTACGTCCAGTCTGAAATCGATCGCTGGGTGCCGCTGATCCAGAAAGCCGGCCTGACGATTGATTGACGTCTGCGCGTAGCCCGGATGAAGCGGAGCGAAATCCGGGACAGTCTCGCCTGCGGATAGGCTGATCCCGCCCTGAACGGACTCGAGGACGTCTCAACTGGTTTGGCTTGTCGTTGGCGCATACTAATCATAAAATGTGGGTTCATCCGCTCTCAGAAGAGGAGCGAGCAATGAAACAACTCGGAGTTTCACTGACTCTAGCTGGCTTTGTTGCAACCCTGTTGCTCGTATCAGGCGCGGTTGCGCAAACCACCCCCGATCGCCTCGCCCTTAAAGGCTATGACCCGGTGGCCTACTTCACCGAGCAACGCCCGATGCTCGGCAATACGCAATACCAACACGAGTGGGACGGCGCCATCTACCGGTTTGCGTCGGCCAAGCACCTCGAAATGTTCAAGGCCGAACCTGATCGCTATCTACCGCAGTACAATAATTGGTGTGCGGCGTCGGTTGCGAAAGGCGAAAAGGTATACGGCAATCCGGAATGGTGGCTGGTGGTTGACGATCGCCTGTATTTGTTCGGAAGGCCGATCGGCCCCGATCTGATGAAGGCTGATCGAGCGGCGATGAAGAGCCAAGCTGACGAAAATTGGTTGAAAGTCTCTCGCCTGCCGACCCCGCCGGTACCGGACTACATGCGCGGCGCGGGTGAGCCAAGATAAGCGGGCTTACAAGCCGGCCGCCTTCAAGCCGTTCTGTAGATACGCGGCGTGGGCGGGATCCTTGAAGCGGGACCCGACGTTGTCCGTATCGAGAAACGGCAGGCGGCGGCGGAGCGCCTCGACATAGCGCGCCGCCTGCTCCTTGCGTCCGAGTTGCGCGGCCGCCGCGGCGGCCGGCAAATTGAACATGGGAAAATCCGGATAACGCGCGAGCCCCCGTTCGGCGATGCGCAGGGCATCCTCGTGCTGGCGCGCGAGGTAATAAGCCAGAGCCAGATCGAAAACGTGGTTCGGCTCAAGCGTGGGATCGAGTTTCAGTGCCAACTGGAGCGAGCCGATCGCTTCGGCTATTTGACCCGAGAATGATTGCAATCCCCCCCATACCGCCAAGGCATTGGCATCGCTCGGATTGATTTCAATCGCGCGTTTGAGCGCGTGCTGTGCCTGATCGTATTCAGCGCGCGCAAGATGAATGCGACCAAGGGCGCGGTATCCGTCGGGCTCGTCGGGCGCCAGCGCGATCGCTTTGCGTGCTTCAGCAGCGCCGCGCGCAAGTTCGCGATCGGTGAATTCCGTCCAGCCCAGAACCGCTTGCGAGTAAAGCGCCTCGGCCAACAGAGCCCGCGCCATGGCATAGTTCGGATCCAGTTCGATCGCCTTGGCGACCAGCTCGCGAAAACGCCGGTTTACCGTGCGGGTCGATGCATGACCGAGGGCGCGGGCGCGCAATACGAGGTCGAAGGCGTTGGGATTCGGCTTTGGCTGGTCAAGCGATCGCCGGCCTTCGACCATGGCGATGTTAGCGGCCAGCGTGCCCGCGATCCGACGCGCGATGGTGTCCTGAAACTCAAAAATATCGGCAAGCTCGCCATCGAAGCGATCGCTCCACAGGACCGTGCCGGTTCGCGACTCGGTCAGTTGCGAGGTGATGCGCACCTGGCTGGCGGAGCGCCGCACGCTTCCTTCGACAAGGTAGGTTGCGCCCAGTTCGGAGGCGATCTCTTGCTGCGTCGCCGGTCTTTTCTTATAGGGCAGCACAGCATTGCGGCCGATTACGCGCAAGGTGTTAAATCGGCCGAGGGCATTGATGACCTCTTCGGTCGCACCGTCGACGAAATAATCTTGGCCGTCGTCGCCGGTTTGATTGGCGAAGGGCAGCACCGCGATGATCGGCATCGCGGTGACGGCAATCGGCTTTGATGGGGCGGAAGTCCGCGCGACATCGGGCCGGTCGCGGAACAGAGCAACCCATGCGACCGTCGCCAGGATCGCGGCGACCGTCATCGCCGCGCCCGCTGCGGCTCGCATCGACCATCGCCGTTTCCGCTCGGTTGGTGACGTTAGCGCATCGGCGGTAGCCGCCACCGACGGCTCGATTCGATAGACCCTGATGGGATTCGAAATATTCTTCAGGCTCTGCTCGCCGGCGTCGGCGATGGCAATATCGAGCTTGCCTCGCACCTGCCGGTATGCGTCCTCGGACAGGCAAATGCCGCCCGGCGGCGCGATCTGCTCAAGCCGCGCCGCAATATTGACGCCGTCACCGAACACGTCGCCCTTGTCGACGATCACGTCGCCGATATGGACGCCGATCCGAAATTCGATACGGTTGCCGGCCGAGATGTCCCGGTTGCGCTTTGCCATTCCGCTCTGCATCGCCACGGCGCAAGAGACTGCCTCGACGATCGACGGGAACCTGAGCAGGAGGCCGTCGCCTGTGGTCTTGACGATGTGTCCTTTGTGCGCGGCAATGAGCGGATCCATTAACTCCTTGCGATGGCCTTTCAACGCCAAGTGAGTGCCTTTTTCGTCCGTGCCCATTAGGCGCGAATATCCCACCACATCGGCCGCGACGATCGCAGTAAGATGACGCTCAATAGGAGCAGTCGACACAATTGAGGTTCCAGAATTGAATGACTGAGCATTGTAGCGCCATTCGCCACTAGAGTGCAGTACGTGTTTCTCGACATATCGCTCCCGCTCTCACTGACTCAGGGCAAGCGAGACCGCTGGTGGCCCCTTCTCGGATGCAGCCAGCTCCGGTGAGCATCTGCTTTAACGCGAGCAGCGGACGCGGCAAGAACCCAGCCGTGACTTCTGTTTTGACACGTGCAGACCACGGATGCCCTTCCCCTTTGCCGGCTTAAGCCGGTACGATGGCTTATCCTGAGGCTTGGGACAGGCAATGAAGGCAGGCGACAGACCAACCAGGTCGCGAAGCCACGCGACGACCACGGCAAAGCGCCGCCAGGCTCCAAAAGGGCGCGTCTCCAGCCCAGCAAAAACCAAAATCGAAAGCCCCGCCCAAACCGAAGCCGAACGGCTTTCTCTCGAACTTCAGGAAGCCAGGGAGCGGCAGGCAGCGACAGCCGAGGTCTTGAGCCTCATCTCGGACTCGCCGACCGGCATCCAGCCGGTGTTCGACAGGATCGTCAGGAACGCCGCGCGGCTGTGCCAGAGTGTGCTGAGCGCCGTCTATCGCCGGGAGGGGGACCATGTCCATCTGGTCGCCTACGACCAGTTCTCGGCGGAATCGGTGGCCGCGGTGCGCAAGGCCTACCCGGCCCCGCTGACCAGCAAAAACCTGATCTCGGTCGCCATCCGCGAGCGCCGCGTCGTGCACGAGGCGGACGTGCTCATCTCCGGCGGATACAGCGAGCTGCAGCGAACGTCGGGCTATCGCAGTATCCTCGTCGTGCCGATGCTGCGCGACGAGGTCGCGATCGGCGCCATCGCGGTGATGCGGCTGGAGCCGCAATTATTTCCCAAGGCGCAGGTCGAACTCCTGAAAACCTTCGCGGGTCAGGCGGTCGTCGCCATCGAGAATACGCGGCTGTTCACCGAGGTCCAGGAACGCACAAGGCAACTGTCGCAATCGCTCGAGGATCTCCGCGCCGCGCAGGACAGTCTCGTCCAGACCGAGAAACTGGCCGCGCTGGGAAGGTTGGTGGCGGGGGTCGCTCACGAGCTCAATACCCCCGTCGGTACCAGCCTGACTGTCGCCTCCGCATTCCTGAACAAGGCGGATCGATTTGAAGCCGATGTCGCCAGGGGCGGCGTGCGCCGGTCGACCTTGGCTGAATTCATTGCGACGGGCCGGGAGGCAGCATCGCAAATCATGACCAACCTCAACCACGCGATCGATCTGATACAGTCGTTCAAGCAGGTGGCGGCGGATCGCAACGTTTCGGACCGGAGAGCCTTTGATCTCGGCCAGGTGACCGAGCAGGTCATCAAAGGACTGCGGTTCGGGCTGCGCAGAAATCTTGTGGTCAGCGTCGAATGCGAGCCTGATCTGGCCATGAACAGCTATCCCGGACCTTACGGCCAGGTGCTCACCAACCTGGTTATCAATTCCGCGGTGCACGCCTATCCGGACGGCGCGCGAGGATCCGTCCATATTGCGGCGCAGGCGTCGGGCAAACACAGCGTTGAAGTGCTGCTTTCAGACGACGGCTGCGGCATGAGCCCGGAGGTCAAGCGCCAGGTGTTCGATCCATTTTTCACGACCCGCCGCGACCAGGGCAGCACTGGCCTCGGATTGCACATCGTCCACAACATCGTGACCAATCGCTTGGGGGGCCGGATCAATCTGGAAACCAGACCTGGCGCGGGAACGAAAATCCGGATCATCGTGCCACGCGAAGCGCCGTTTGCCGCAGAGTGATGCGCATCAAACGAACTGCCCGCACCGCCGGCCAGTGTGATGAATTCGTGTCGTCTCATGCGGAATCGAGCGAAAGTCGGAATCGGGGGGTGAGCGACCACTGCGCTCATCCGCCGATTTTGGCGACGCGTCGGTCCGCCATCGTTACGATCTAGCCGCTGTTGCCGTTCTCGCCGTTCTTCGTCGTCACCGATATTCTCGACCGACACCACGAGATGTCGGCAAAGCGCGACGCTATTGAACCGTTGCGTTCATGGTGATGACGGACGTGCCGGAAGCCATCGGACTTTTACCCGTCGCCTGAACGGCGAAAGTATCGGTGCCTTTATATCCAGCCTTCGCTGTATATTGGTAAGTGGATACGTTGAGCTTCTTCAATGTCCCGTGTGCGGGCTTTTGTGAAATGGACGAACTCTTCATCACGCCCGCAATTCTGATGGGAAATAAGCAACTTCCCCCGGAAGCGACGTTAAAATAGCCCATCGAGTTTATGCCCCAACCTGACAATGTTCCCGATATTGGGCACTCAGAAGCGGCCCGCGCCAACGAGACAGATACTAAACCTGGAGCCGCAACGATGAACGCCAAAGCGATAACTTTTGATGTTCGCATGATGTCCTCCCGTTTTTTCAGCTTTACAAAATCTCCTTCTCCTGCGGGCTTCGCTTGGATCAAAGAAATGCTCGAACTATCGCGTCGCTTCCGCAGCGCCGATACTTCCGGCGTGAAGTTTGACTGATCTGCCGACCTTAAAGTGGTGCTCCCTTAAGTAAGGTTTTTGACATCGGCGCGACCGAGGGACTGTCAATCTGAGGCGGGACCTGGCGCAGCGTCGTTGATCGTCGGCGAACCGACGCCACTCCCAAGGCGCTGACGCTCTTGACCGCAGGCCCAGCTCAAGGCCGCCTAGCAGCCGCTAGGCTCAAGTGCGATGCGGCCGTTTTATACAACCCATTGATCTTGTCCGCCACGTTGGATTTCATCAGGTCGGTCGCGATCATTGACTCTTCAACGTAATCACATTTGGCGTACTCAAACTCGCCTAAGTCAAAATTCAAGCGTGCCGGCACTGCCTCAGAGGCCAATAGATCGCCGGGCCAAAACCTGAAATATCTCGCTTTGGGAGATGGCCCAACTCAACAACTGAACGAAGGAGAGAATGATGCGCTCACTCTTACTCGCTGCGCTCGGCATCACTGCGTTCTCCGCTGCACCTGTCGAGCGCAGGTACTCGATCATCGACAACTATGTAGAACGCACAAATTGTCGTCGTCAGGCCAGGAACGGGCGTTCCAAGCCGTTTGAGCCTTTTGCAATCCCAGGGCGCTAACCGCCGTTCCCGCTCTCGCCGTTTTCCCCGTCGTCGCCGATATGCTCGACTGACACCACGTGCTCGTCTTCAGCCGTATCGAACACGATGACGCCCTGCGTGGAGCGGCCGGCGATGCGGATGTCCTCGACCGGGCAGCGGATCAGCTGCCCCTTGTCGGTGACCAGCATGATCTGATCGCTGTGCTCCACGGGGAATGACGCCACCAGCTTGCCGTTGCGGTTGTTGACGCTCATCGCGACGATGCCTTTGCCGCCGCGGCCGGTGGTGCGGTACTCGTAGGACGAGGTGCGCTTACCGTAGCCGTTGACGGAGACCGTCAGCACCACCTGCTCCTGCGCCGACATTTCCGCGTAGCGCTCCTGCGAGAGCTGGAGCGAACCCGAAGTCTCCTCGCCCTCGGCATCAACAGGCTCTTCCGCTGAGGTTTCACCGGCGACCGCGCGGCGCATCTTCAGGTAGGCCAACCGTTCGTCCGACGTGGTCTCGACATGGCGCAGGATCGCGAGCGAGATCAGCGTGTCGTTCTGGGCCAAGGCGATGCCGCGCACGCCCATCGAGGTGCGGCCGGTGAAGACGCGCACATCGGCGACGGGGAAGCGGATGCACTGGCCGCCGGCGGCCGTCAGCAGCACGTCGTCGTGTTCGGTGCAGATCTGCACGTCGACGATCGCCTCGCCCTCCCCGAGCTTCATGGCGATGATCCCGGAGCGGCGGACATCGACGAAGTCGGACAGCTTGTTGCGGCGGACGGTGCCTCCGGTGGTGGCGAACATCACGTCGAGATTGCCCCAGGAGGATTCATCCTCCGGCAGCGGCATGATCGTGGTGATGCGCTCGCCCTGCTCCAGCGGCAGGATGTTGATCAGCGCCTTGCCGCGCGCGTTGGGAGCTGCCACCGGTAGCCGCCAGACCTTCTCCTTGTAGACCTGGCCCTTCGAGGAGAAGAACAGCACCGGCGTATGCGTCGAGGCCACGAACAGCCTGGAGACAAAATCCTCGTCGCGGGTCTGCATGCCGGCACGGCCCTTGCCGCCGCGGCGCTGGGCGCGATAGGTCGAGAGCGGCACGCGTTTGACGTAGCCGGCGTGCGAGACGGTGACCACCATGTCCTCGCGCTGGATCAGGTCCTCGTCCTCGACCTCGCCTTCCTGCTCGATGATGACGGTCTTGCGCGGAGTGGCGAACTCGCCCTTCACCGCCGCAAGCTCTTCCTTGATGATCGCCTGCACGCGCGCGCGCGACCGCAGGATCTCGAGATAGTCGGCGATCTCCACCGCGAGCTTGTCGAGCTCTTCGGAAATCTCCTCGCGGCCTAGCGCCGTCAGCCGCTGCAGGCGCAGTTCGAGAATGGCCTTGGCCTGCTCCAGCGACAGCCGCGCGGTGCCGTCGGGGGCCATCCGGTGCCGGGGATCGTCGATCAGCGTGATCATCGCCTCGACGTCCCGCGCCGGCCAGTCGCGCGACATCAAGGTGTCGCGCGCGGTGTTCGGATCGGGTGAGGTTCTGATAACGCGAATGATCTCGTCGATATTGGCGACCGCGATGGCGAGGCCGACCAGGATGTGAGCGCGGTCGCGGGCCTTGTTGAGCAAGAATTTCGTGCGCCGCGTCACCACCTGTTCGCGGAAGGCGACGAACAGCGTCAGAAAGTCCTTCAGGTTCATCGTCTGCGGCCGGCCGCCGTCGAGCGCCACCATGTTGGCCGGAAAATTCGTCTGCAGCGGCGTGAAACGATAGAGCTGGTTCAGCACCACGTCGGGCACGGCGTCGCGCTTCAATTCGACGACGACGCGGAAGCCGTCGCGGTCGGATTCGTCGCGCAGGTCGGAGATGCCCTCGATCTTCTTCTCGCGCACCAGCTCGGCGATGCGCTCGACCATGGTGGCCTTGTTCACCTGGAACGGAATTTCGGTGATGATGATCGCTTCGCGATCCTTGCGGATGGTGTCGATGGTCACCTTGCCGCGCATCACGATCGAGCCACGGCCGAGGTGATAGGCCGAGCGGATGCCCTGGCGTCCGAGGATGATGCCGCCGGTCGGGAAATCTGGTCCGGGCACGATGTTGATGAGGTCGTCGATGCCAAGCGCCGGATTGTCGATCAGCGCCACGCAGGCGTCGATGACTTCGCCGAGATTGTGCGGCGGGATGTTGGTCGCCATGCCGACGGCGATACCACCGGCGCCGTTGACCAGAAGGTTCGGGAATTTCGCCGGCAGCACCGTCGGTTCGCGGTCGCGGCTGTCGTAATTGGCTTGGAAATCGACGGTGTCCTTGTCGATGTCATCGAGCAGCGTCTGCGCGATCTTGGTCAGGCGGGATTCGGTGTACCGCATGGCGGCCGCCGTATCGCCATCCACCGAGCCGAAATTGCCCTGGCCGTCGATCAGCGGCACGCGCATGGAGAAATCCTGCGCCAAACGCACCAGCGCGTCATAGACCGACTGGTCGCCGTGGGGATGGTATTTACCGATGACGTCGCCGACGGTGCGCGCCGACTTGTTGTACGACTTGTTCCACTCGAAGCCGTTCTCGTGCATCGCGTAGAGAATGCGGCGATGCACGGGCTTGAGCCCGTCGCGCGCATCCGGCAGCGCCCGCGCCACGATCACGCTCATGGCGTAATCGAGGTAGGAGCGTTTCATCTCGTCGAGAATGGAAACGGGACGAATATCGGAAGGCTCCGGCGGCTCGCCGGGTGTGTTATTTTCAGGGTCAGACAAAGGGGAATCCGGTCAGTTCTCAGCTGAGAATCATATAGCGCATCGGGGGTCCGATAACCACCCCGAAGCGCTCCGGACTGGATGTTTTTCCGCTCGTTTTTTCATGGACTTACCGGATCGGAAGCGGCTTCGATGGGGTGCGCGGGAATGCGCATTTTCAGGCCCTGAAAAGCGGGCGCTGGAACACCTTTTCCGGCATCGGCCTAATGGCCGAAAACCACCGCATGCATGATCCGGCCCGGCAGCAAGGTGAACAGGCCGGCAATGATGAGCGCGCCGAAAAAGATCGACATCATCGCCTTGCGGTGACCGCTGACATTGTGCCGGCGGGCATGCAGGACCGCGAGCACCAGCATGATCGGCACGAAGATCGACAGCAGGTGGATCGGGCTGAACGGCCCAACCATGCGGATCTCATGGATCCATAACGCGCTGATCGCAACCGCCGCCATCAGCACCACCCAGATCCAGCCGACGGTCCGGTGCGGCAGCGTCCCCTTGGGTGCTGCGAACTGCACGATGCCGAGCACGAACGCCGCGATGGCCGCGAAGGCGTGCAGCGGGATCGTCCCGGGGGCCTCCAGCAGTGGTGCGAGGCTCATGGTGGGCACTCCAGATCCGGTTGGCGTTCGATTGAATACCCGGAAAGGCGTTAGATCGACCTGTTAATGTTAATATCATTAACATCGATCAATGTCAAAACCCGGAACCCGATTCAATTTCGACTTAAAATCAATGGCTTGAAGATTGTTTCGGCGAATGGAGTCCAGCCCCGGCCCGACTCACGCACAAAGGCGTTCCCGGCGCACCTGCGCCGGGATTCCGGGCACCAAAAGATCCGCCCTCAGAACGGAATATCGTCGTCCATATCGCTGTTGCGCGCGCCTGCCGCGACCGCCCGCCTCGGCGCCGAGCTGACCGGCCCGCCGGAACCGAAGTCACTTCCAGCATCGTCGGAGCCGAAATTGCCGCCACCGCCGCCGCTGCGGCCGTCGAGCATGGTCAGGGTCGAGTTGAAGCCCTGCAGCACGACTTCGGTCGAGTATTTCTCGACGCCGCCCTGGTCGGTCCATTTGCGGGTCTGCAGCGCGCCCTCGATGTAAACCTTGGCGCCCTTCTTCAGATACTGTTCGACAATCTTGCAAAGCGGTTCGGAGAAGATGACGACGCGATGCCACTCGGTCTTTTCCTTGCGCTCCCCGGTGGCCTTGTCGCGCCAGGTTTCCGACGTCGCGATGCTCAGATTGGCAATCGGCCGCCCGTCCTGTGTCCGCCGGATTTCAGGATCCTTGCCGAGGTTGCCGACCAGAATCACCTTGTTCACGCTTCCCGCCATCGCCGCTCTCCACTCGATATCGCCGGCAAAAATCACTGGTCCGGCCGCTTCCGTGCAGCCGCCTTCAATTCTTGACCTGTCGCTGGTCCGCCTTCCGCGTCCGTTTCCGGACATCTGGAGCGACCCTATACGCTCGCAAGCCCCGCCGACTTAGCGATCCCTCGGCAAGTCGGCGGTTATCCACATATAGCATCGCCCCGGCCAATGTTCCAGCTTTGTTCCGGGAATCCACGTCGCCATGGGCTGAACTCGCTACTCAACTGTATGGCGACTTAGGTTCGCCACAATTGAGTCCAGAAAACGCCAAAATGGAACCGAAAGTTCCGCCCGCTAACGTGAATAACGTAACCATATCATCAGCTTGTCTCGATGTTTTGGTTCACGAGTGTTGCAGTTCGGTGACGCAATTTTCGAGCGAGTCGCGCTATAAAACTCACCTAGCGGCGCGGCGCTCGCGTCATCACGGCAACGCTTCGGGACCAATGGAAGCGGGCAAGAGCTGGAGATAGAGGATGAAGAAGTTTCTGTTAGGTACGGTTGCTCTCATCGCGTTCGCGGCACCTGCGGCGGCCGCCGACCTCGCTGCGCGTCCTTACACCAAGGCCCCGCCGGCACCGATCGCCGTCGTGTACGACTGGAGCGGCTTCTACATCGGCGCCAATGGCGGCTGGGGTACGAGCCGCAAGTGCTGGGACTTCGTGGACCCGGCCGGCGCTTTCGTTGCAGCCGAGGGTTGCCATGACGCAGACGGCGGCACCGTCGGCGGCCAGATCGGTTATCGCTGGCAGGCAGGTACCTGGGTGTTCGGTCTTGAAGGCCAGGGCAACTGGGCCGACTTCCAGGGCAGCAATGCGAGCCTGTTCTTCCCCGGAGTCAGGAACGAATCGCGCATCGATGCGTTCGGCCTGTTCACGGGCCAGATCGGTTACGCCGCCAACAACGTTCTATTCTACATCAAGGGCGGTGCGGCCGTTACGGCGGATCGTTTCCGCGCCTTTGATATTCCCACGGGCATCGTGGTTGCCACCACCGGCGATGACACACGCTGGGGCGCCAGCGTCGGCGCGGGCATCGAATTCGGCTTCGCTCCCAACTGGTCGGTTGGCGTCGAATACAATCACCTGTTCATGCAGGACCGCACCCACACCTTCGTCGACCCGACCGGCGCCTTCGTCGGCGACGACCGGATCAGCCAGGACGTGGACATCGTCACCGCTCGCATCAACTACCGCTTCGGCGGCCCGGTCATCGCGAAATACTGATCGCTGCTTTCAACCAACCAAGACCGAAAAGGCCGGCTCAACGCCGGCCTTTTTGTTTGGTTGTACCGCGGGACAGTCCGCACCCGCTTCGGTTGCATTGCGCATACATTTGCCGCGGATGTGGTTTTTCGGCGACAGCATTTTGGGATGACTTCGCGCTATATGCGCAGGCAACCTGAAATTGACTACTCCGGTAGTTGCGTTGGAAATGCCGAAAGGAAGAAACGTGAAGAAAATTTTGTTGACGACGACCGCCCTGATCGCGCTTGGGATCGCCCCCGCGGCCGCCGCAGACCTTGCCGCACGGCCATACACCAAAGCGCCCGCTATCGCGCCTGGGATCAACTGGTCGGGCTTCTATGCCGGCGTCATGGGCGGTTATGCCTGGGGCGACGACGTCAAGGGCGGCTTCGGCGGCGGCACCGTCGGTTACAACTGGCAGGCGCCCGGCAGCATGTGGGTTTGGGGCCTCGAGATCGACGCCGCCGGCGCAAGCGTCAAGGATTCGATAACGGATTTGTCCCTCGGCTTTCCTGTAACCGCGGAAGAAAAGATCCGCGCGTTCGGCAGCGTCACTGGCCGCGTCGGCGTGACCGCGGGCGCAGCCCTGTTCTACGCCAAGGGCGGCTATGCCTGGGCTGACAATCGCCTCTCGGCCACGGCGCTGGGCGTGACGTTGTTCGATGAATCCAAGGTTCACTCCGGCTGGACGGTTGGTGCTGGTGCCGAATATATGTTCGCACCGAACTGGTCGGCCAAGGTTGAATACATGTATGCCGACTACGGCTCTGAGACCTATTTCGCCGGAACGCCGTTCGCCGGCGATCTCGGTCTCACCACCCACAGCGTCAAGGGTGGCATCAACTATCACTTCAACTGAAGCAGCAAGGTCGGTGGGGAGGGCTTGTCTCGGCTGACCCGGATTCTCAAGGTTTGATAGCGAAAGGCCGGCCTCGCGCCGGCCTTTTTTTGTGCGGAACTGCTGACTGCTGCTGCCAAAAATCTTTGTTTGACGCGTTTTCCTGACGTGAACCGGTGCCCACATCGCTTGAAAACGCTATCGACCAAACAATCCGTTGATGATTCGCGCGCGGCACTGGAAATCCCTCGTCGTTCTTCCTATGTTCCAGCATTCTTTAATCGGCGCCTGAGCCCGGTCCTTGACCGGCAATGCGCGCCCAACGTGGCGCGCGTCTGCACGCCTGGAAATGCCGATATGGATGAAGTGCTCAGGGCGAAGCGCCAACCACCCGCCGGCTCCGCATTGCGTGCGATAACGATCCGCGGCGCGCGCGAGCACAATCTCAAGAACGTCGATCTCGAAATTCCAAGAGACAAGCTTGTCGTGTTCACCGGCCTGTCCGGCTCCGGCAAATCCTCGCTCGCCTTCGACACCATCTATGCGGAGGGCCAGCGCCGCTATGTCGAATCGCTGTCGGCTTACGCGCGCCAGTTCCTCGAGATGATGCAGAAGCCGGATGTGGACCAGATCGACGGCCTGTCGCCGGCGATCTCGATCGAGCAGAAGACGACGTCGAAGAATCCTCGCTCGACCGTCGGCACCGTCACCGAGATCTACGACTATATGCGCCTGCTGTGGGCGCGCGTCGGCGTGCCCTATTCGCCCGCCACGGGGCTGCCGATCGAAAGCCAGATCGTCTCGCAGATGGTCGACCGCGTGCTGGCGTTGCCCGAAGGCACCCGGCTCTATCTGCTGGCGCCGGTCGTGCGCGGCCGCAAGGGCGAATACAAGAAAGAGCTCGCCGAATGGCTCAAGAAGGGCTTTCAGCGCGTCAAGATCGACGGCACCTTCTATGAGCTTGCGGAGGCGCCCACCCTCGACAAGAAATTCCCGCACGACATCGACGTGGTGGTCGACCGCATCGTGGTCCGCCCCGACATCGGCCAGCGCCTCGCCGAGAGTTTTGAGACCGCGCTGAAACTCGCCGAAGGCCTCGCCGTGATCGAATATGCCGATGCGCCGGCAGGTGCTGCGGAAGAGAAGAAGTCCGACAAGAAGACCGCCAAGATCCATGACAAGAGCGGGCCGGAACGGATTTTGTTTTCGGAAAAATTCGCCTGCCCGGTTTCCAGCTTCACCATTCCCGAGATCGAGCCGCGGCTGTTCTCGTTCAACAACCCCTATGGCGCGTGTCCTGCCTGCGGCGGCCTCGGCGTCGAGCAGCATATTGACGAGGACCTCGTCATTCCCGACAAGGAGACGACCTTGCGCAAGGGCGCGATCGCGCCCTGGGCAAAGTCGTCGTCGCCCTATTACATCCAGACGCTGACGGCGCTCGGCAAATTCTACAAGTTCACGCTCGACACCAAGTGGAAGGACCTGCCGAAGAAGACGCAGGCAGCATTGCTGCATGGCTCCGGCGACGACGAGATCAAGTTCTCCTATGAGGACGGCGTCCGTTCCTACGACACCAAAAAACCCTTCGAGGGCGTCATCACCAACCTCGAGCGCCGCTACCGCGAGACCGAGAGCGAATGGGCGCGCGAGGAGCTGGCAAAGTATTTCTCCGACATTCCCTGCGCCGGCTGTAACGGCCATCGCCTCAAGCCCGAGGCGCTGTGCGTCAAGATCGGCGGCAAGCATATCGGCGAGATCTCGGAGCTGTCGGTGCTTCGGGCCGGCGAATGGTTCGAGAGCGTGCCGAAGGCGCTCAACGCGCAGCAGAACGAGATCGCCACGCGCGTGCTGAAGGAAATCCGCGAGCGGCTGTCGTTCCTGCTCGACGTCGGCCTGAATTATCTCACGCTCTCCCGCGCCTCCGGCACGCTCTCCGGCGGTGAAAGCCAGCGCATCCGCCTCGCCTCCCAGATCGGCTCGGGTCTGACCGGCGTGCTCTACGTGCTGGATGAGCCCTCGATCGGCCTGCACCAGCGCGACAATGCGCGGCTGCTGGAAACGCTGAAGCGGCTGCGCGACCTCGGCAATACCGTGATCGTGGTCGAGCATGACGAGGACGCGATCCGGCTCGCCGATTACGTGCTCGACATCGGCCCCGGCGCCGGCATGCATGGCGGCCACATCGTGGCGCAGGGCACGCCAGCAGAGATCATGAAGAACCCGAAATCGCTGACCGGCAAATACCTCACCGGCGAAATGTCGGTGGCGATCCCTGAGCGCAAGCCGCCGAACCACCGGCGAACCATCAAGGTCGTCAACGCCCGCGGCAATAACCTGAAGAACGTCTCGGCGGAAATTCCGCTCGGCCTGTTCACCTGCGTCACCGGCGTCTCCGGCGGCGGCAAGTCGACGCTTTTGATCGATACGCTCTACAAGGCGATCGCCCGCAAGCTGAACAATGCCAGCGAAGGCGCAGCCCCCCACGACCGCATTGAGGGGCTGGAGCATATCGATAAGATCATCGACATCGACCAGTCGCCGATCGGCCGCACCCCGCGCTCGAACCCCGCGACCTATACCGGCGCCTTCACGCCGATCCGCGAATGGTTTGCCGGCCTGCCCGAAGCCAAGGCGCGCGGCTACGAGCCCGGCCGCTTCTCCTTCAACGTCAAGGGTGGCCGCTGCGAGGCCTGCCAGGGCGATGGCGTCATCAAGATCGAGATGCACTTCTTGCCCGACGTCTACGTCACCTGCGACACCTGCAAGGGCAAGCGCTACAACCGCGAGACGCTGGAAGTCCTGTTCAAGGGCAAGAGCATCGCCGACGTGCTCGACATGACGGTGGAAGAAGCCGCCGAGTTCTTCAAGGCGGTCCCGCGCGTCCGCGAAACGTTCAGGACGCTGCACCGCGTCGGCCTCGACTACATCCATGTCGGCCAGCAGGCCACCACCCTGTCCGGCGGCGAAGCCCAGCGCGTCAAGCTGGCGAAGGAGCTCTCAAAACGCGCCACCGGCCGCACGCTCTACATCCTGGACGAACCGACCACGGGGCTCCATTTCCACGACGTCGCAAAACTATTGGAAGTGCTGCACGAGCTGGTCTCGCAGGGCAACACGGTGGTGGTGATCGAGCACAACCTCGAAGTCATCAAGACCGCCGACTGGGTGATCGACCTCGGCCCTGAAGGCGGCGACGGCGGCGGCGAAATCGTCGCCTGGGGTCCGCCGGAAGACATCGTGAAAGCGCCGCGGAGCTACACGGGGAAATTCCTGGCGCCGGTGCTGAAGAAGGCGGATGGCAAGCCAAGGAAGAGCGCGGGAGCGAGCGAGGCGGCGGAGTGATGTTGACAACCATTGGTTGCTTACATCAAACTGGTGCATTACGAGTGCTGTCCCCAAGCGCGAAACATAAGGCGCATCTTGCCCGTCGCTTCTCAATTGGCAAGTCGCAGAACAATAATTAGACGCCAGTGGGGGGAAAGCATTCTGGACGCGATCGAAAGAAAGTTTGAGCATTCATGCCTTTGTTAGCTTTCTGGGAATCCAATCCAGACGAAGTAGGCCAAACTTCGATCGAACAGATGTTATCAGGGCACAATAAACGCGATCGGATTTGACGGAATTTGGACTTCGCCTGAGGGACATTCGATAGTTGCTGAAGTAAAGACTACAGACGCATATCGTATACCGCTTGATACGATTGCCTCCTATCGGCAACGCCTGCTAGGCAGCAAGGAAGTAATTGAACCTTCGTCGATCTTAATCTTGGTTGGCCGACAAGATACAGGAGAGCTTGAGGCGCAGATACGGGGCTCGCGTCATGCGTGGGACATCCGTGTTATCAGTGCAGACTCCCTCGTGAAGCTTGTGCACCTAAAGGAAAACTCTGACGACCCCGAAACGGGACGAAAGATTCGCAGCCTTCTCACACCGATGGAATTTACGCGTCTGGATAGTTTGGTCGATGTGATGTTTGCAACCGTCACAGACGTCGAGGCAGGCATAATTGAAACCGTTGTCGATAAGATAGATGATACGACAACCAACTCAATCAAAGATACTTTCGTCACGCCAAGCGGGTGGGAGTTCACTGACACAGCGATGCTAGACGCAAAGCGGGCGAAAGCGATCGAGGCGCTCGCCAAAGTCATCGGGACGAAGTTTATAAAGAAGAGCCGCGCTCTGTACTGGGATGCTTCACACGAGAGTAGGCTCGCGTGCTCTGTTTCTAAGCGTTACACTAAGGGTGCTTATCCATATTGGTATGCGTACCATCCTCAATGGGATCAATTTCTGAGCGAAGGTAAGAAATCGTTCTTCGTACTGGGGTGTATGGATTTGCCGCATGCCTTCGCAATTCCGCTGGATATCCTGCAAGAACTTGTCGGCGTTAAACACGACGACAACTGAACGGAGCACCTATTGGCATATACATTTGGTTGAAATAGGCAGTGGTTCAATTGCGCTCCAGCTACCAAAAGTATCCCGGCAGCTACCGCTTGATGATTTTCGTATCTCGCTTGACTAGTCTTTCTAATGGTGATGGCTTGCGGCAACGAACGGGCGGAACCGTCGCGGAGCACGCAGCAAGCGCAGGGCGGATTAGCGAAGCGTAATCCGCCACTTCGACAGTCATGTTCCGTGCCCCTCAGCTCAACCGTGCTGTCGATACTGGGCGCTTTACCGTTCGCAAAACTGAAAGCCGGTCGCTGCGAAAGCTCGCCCTACACCGTCCAATAATGCGGATGCGGGCGCGAGCGGTCGCCCCAGTCGAAGTCGTCTTCATCGAGCTCGGACGGGCCGGCGCGCAGGTCCTCCAGCGTCAGCTCGACCGTGAAGGCCTGACGCGCTGGATCGAACCGGAGTGCGTCCCACCGAACTGGATGATGGTGGTGGCTGGCGAGCAGACCGCCGGTTTTTATCACGGCATAAGCGACAGCTCCGCTCACCTTGTCCAGCATCAGTCGCTCGATCGTACCGAGCTTTGCGCCGTCTCGCCCGTAGACGTTCGCGTGCTCGACGCGATCACTGGGCACCAGGGTATGAGGCATGGCGTCCTCCCTGTTTTCTTGTTCGGCAGGCATTATAGCACGAACAAGCCCGGCATGCGCGGACGTCCAGTCTGCCGCGCTGCACCAAAGCGCCAAGGGCTCTTTCCGTTGCGGTTTTGATCCAGCGCAAAATACCGCGACGGTTTTGAGCCTAGCCTTAATGGGCTCACGCTGTGGATCACGGCAATGATCATCGAGCTGCTAACCCGGGAACACCGTAATATCGAACGCCTGCTCGCCGTCCTCGAACACGAGCTGGACATTTTCGATCGCGCAGACCGGCCGGACTATGAGGTTATCCGGGCCATCATTGCCTATTTCGAAGTCTATACCGAGATGTACCACCACCCTCAGGAAGACCGGGTCTTTGCCAAGCTGAAAATTCGCGACCCCGTGGCCGCAGCGAAAGTCGGCGACCTCGCGCGTGAGCATCAAAAAGGGGCCGAGCGTTTGCGTCGCGTCGCAAAAGCGGTCGACGGTGTGCTCGCGGATCGCGAATTCCTTCGCCAGGACGTGGACGCCATCGTTCGCGATTTCCTGGAGCACGAGCGGCGTCACATCGTGATGGAGGATCGCGATTTCTTCCCTGCGGCCCTGAAGGCATTGCGGCCTGCCGATTGGACCGAAATCGCTTCGGCCTTGTCCCCTCAAAAGGACCCACTGTTCAGCGATGCCACGGAAACGAGGTTCGAGGCACTACGAGCACATATCTTGCAGTTGGAGCAGGAGGCTGAAGCCGAACGACGTTAGTCGCGCGCGAACGGGCACCGCGGGTCAACGCCCTGTTCCACGCCTCACTCCTCCATTACCGCTTCCACAAACCCCTTCGGGTCCTGGCAAAACTCCCGCATGACCCTGTAGTGATCGGTGTCCTTCACCGTCACCGGCTCAAGCCCATATTTGGTCAGCCGCAGCAGCCGCGCGTTGGGATACGCCATCAACATAGGCGAATGCGTGGCCATGATGATCTGGCAGTGGCCGATGTCGTCCATTCGCCGCATCAGCTTCAGAAACTCGATCTGGCGCGCAGGAGACAATGCGGACTCCGGTTCGTCGAAGATGAAGATGCCCTGCCGCTGGCAGCGCTCTTCAAAGAAGCGCAAGAAACCCTCGCCGTGCGAATGGGACAGGAAGTCAGGCGGGGGCGGCCCGAATGGGTCATCCTTGGCCGCCTTGTCCAGGTATCTTGCAACTGAGAAGAAGCTCTCCGCGCGGAAGAACCATCCATTCGTAACCTTGGGCAGCCAGCTTGCGCGAAGTGCAGTCGAGAGGCTGCCGCCCATCTTCTCCAGCGCGTCCGAATGGTCGACCGGCATATAGCCCTTGCCGCCACCGGCTTCGTCATAGCCTGCAAGCACGGCGATGCCTTCCAGCAGGGTGGATTTTCCGGTCCCGTTCTCGCCGACGATAATCGTGATCGCGCGATCGAAACTCAATTCGAAATTGTCGCGGAGCAGCGGAAGACAGAATGGATAGGTCTCGCGGTCGGTGATGCGCGAGGGCTCGAGCCAGATGCGCTTGAGGTACGGCGCCGGCAGATTGATCGGCCTGTTTCGTCGTGCCATGCGCTCTTATCCAACAACTGACGCAGTCCAGCGCTCCAATGCCAGCCTAACTCTCTGGCACAGTCTTCGGAACGAAACAAGAACATTCTTGAGCGTGCAGTTCATGCCCAACACCACCTACACCCTCTTCCGCAACGCTATCCTCGGCGAGCAACAGGTCGTCTGCCGCTATGATGGCCGCTTCCGCGAATTGTGTCCTCACATCATCGGCACCAACAAACGCGGCGAAGACGTCGTGCTGGCCTGGCAGTTCGCTGGCGAGAGCAGCGGGCCGTTGCCGCAATGGCGATGCCTGAAGCTCGCCAACGTCAGTGACGCGCGCCCGCGCTCCGGCGGCTGGCACGAAGGCGGCTCGCATCAGACGACGCAGACCTGCGTGAGCGAGATCGACCTCGACATCAATGTTCACGTGCGAAAGTTACGGTGACCGGTCACCTGGCGTTCGGCAGGCTGACGTCCGGGCCGACCGAGGCCTCTTCGACGCTCGGCCATGCACGGACGATTTCGACGAAATCCCGCGGCGACACGCCCGGCGGCAGGATCACCTGCATGTAGCGCCGCAATTCCTTCTCGGGCTTGGATAGCCCTGACTCGTCGGCCTCGGCCAGGGCCGCACCTTGTAGACGATGCTTCGCTCGCAATGATGTGGATAGGCCGTGATGTACGGAACACCCGCGTAAGGCTGCATCACAAGCTTGATCGAACGAACGCAGTCACCGCTCTTTCGCAGATCGAGAACGCATTCCGCTCCACACGTCGCCGCACTGCCGTCGAAATAGCAACCTGCCCGCGCCAATGCGCGGACGCGCTTCGGTCCAACTTTTGCCGGCATACGCAACGTATGGTTAACTCACAAGTGAACGTTCTCACATCCGCCGGACGTCGCTTGCAGACGGCTCTCACAGGGCGCGTTCGCGTCCTCTTTCACAAAACGATGCGTCACCACGCCGGTGCGATCGGTTCGCTATGGAGCCCGCAGGGGGTTATACGAATGTTCAACTTTAGGGGACAAGAAATGAAACGACTACTTCTAGCTGGTGTGGCCCTTTCGGTCGCGACTGCGGCCTCGGCCGCCGACATGCAGGCGCGGCCCTACACCAAGGCGCCCCCGGCGGCGGTGGTTGCGGTGTATAATTGGTCCGGCTTCTATATCGGCGCGATGGGCGGCTATGGCTGGGACAGTGGGAACAGTAGCGGCGGCTTCGGCGGCGGCACGGTCGGCTACAACTGGCAGCTCCCAGGCAGTCAGTTTGTTTTCGGTATCGAAGTCGACGCCGCCGGCGCCAGCATCAAGGACAGCCTCACCGCAGACATCGGCGGGGGCGTCCTGGCCACGGAGGAACTCAAGATCAACTCGTTCGGCAGCGTGACCGGCCGAGCGGGCTTCGCAATGGATGCGGCCCTCATCTACGCCAAGGGCGGTTTTGCGTGGGCCAACAGAAAGGATTCCGTTTCAGTGCCAGCGCTCGGCGTGGCGATTTCGGATAGCCAGTCCCACACGGGATTCACCATCGGCGGTGGCCTCGAATATTTGTTCACGCCGAACTGGTCGGCCAAGGGCGAGTACATGTACACCAGCCTCGGCAGCAAGACCTACAATCTGGGCGGCGACCTGTTTGACTCCGGCACCATCGACTTCCACACCATCAAGGTCGGCGTGAACTATCACTTTAGGTGAGACGACTCGTGTCGCTGCGTAGGGTGGGCAAAGCGAAGCGTGCCCACCATCCAGCACACGAACCTGAGAGATGGTGGGCACGGCGCTCTCGCGCCTTGCCCACTCTACGGGCCCTCACTCTGGGTTCACACCACCTCGAGCACCAGCTCCATCGTCATCAGCACCGGATTGTCGCCGCGCATCAGCCGGCCCTCGGCGATGCCGCCGAGATAATCGACCAGCGCGATGTCGAGCTCCGCCTGCAGCGTACCGTCCGCGCCGGGCGCGACGATGCCGGCCTTGATCGCAAGCTCGGTCGCAAACGGCACAACGGTTCGGCCATCGGTGAAATGCGCGCCGATGGTGGAGCCGACGCCGCCGTGAATCCGCGCGCGCAGGATTCCGTGCTGCCGGCAGAAGGTCTCCAGCGCCACAGCAAAATCCTGATTCGGCCGCAGCCGCAGTGCGAAGGCGCGGCTGTCGGCCTTCACATCCGTGCTGGCGCGCGCGACGGGGCCGAACAATTTGAAATTGGTCTCGGGATCGGGCTCGGCCGCGAAGACAGCGCCGTCGATGCCGAACGCTTCCACCGCGAACGATTCGGCGACGACGCTCTCCTCGGGCAGAATGTGGCCGCCGTGCAGATGTCCGTCGGTCTCGGTCCACAGCCCGTGACAATGGAAGAACGGCGCGCCGTCACGCTCGCCGAGCGTCATCGCGCCGAGCTTCAGCCGCGCGATGCCGGAGGGGCGAAACGTGTCGCTGTAGAACGCCGCATTGGCGCCGGTTTTCGACAGCGCCGGCATCACATAGGCAAAGGGCCCAAGCGCCCCTCCCCGCATGCCCAACACGCCGCCTGAAAAGCCCGCTTCGGCAAAACCGCGGCGCGCGGCCTCCAGCAGCGGCAGGCCGGCGGCAAGCGTGAATGAAAATGCCCGGCCCCGCGCCTCGACGCATTGGATGCGTTCGGGCGCGGGCGGCCCGGGCTGCGCGATGCTGCGCATCGCCTCAGCTACCCGTCTTGGAGACATTGTCATCGGACGCGTTTTCGTCACGCGAATCGGACGCCACTTCGCCCGAAAACGCTTTGGTCTCAAGCAACCCTCGCGCCTCGAGCTCGTCGCGGACCAGCCGCTTCGGAATCTTGCCGTAGCCGGACTTCGGCAGCGCCTCCCAGAAGAAGAAGCGCTTCGGCATCTTGTAACGCGGCACCTTCGGCGCCAGGAACGCCGCCAGCTCCGCCTCGCTCACGGCGCTCGCGCCCTCGCGCGCGACGCAGACGGCTACTCCGACCTCGCCCCAGAACGGGTCGGGCACGCCAAGCACGGCGACCTCGCCGATCGCGGGATGGGTGAGAATCTTCTCCTCGACCTCGCGCGGATAAATGTTGGAGCCGCCCGAGATGTACATGTCCGAGGCGCGGCCGGTGATGTAGACGAATCCCTCCTCATCCATATGACCGAGATCGCCGGTGCGAAACCAGCCGTCGCGAAACGCCTTCGCGTTGGCCTCGGGGTTGTCGTAATAGCCGGCGAATACGGCCGGACCGATCACGCAAATCTCGCCGGTCTCGAAGGGTTTAAGCTCGCGTCCGTCGTCGCCCTGGATCGAGACCTGCATGCCCGTACGCTCGAAGCCGCAGGTGCCGATGCGGGCCTGCGGGCCGTCCTCGGGATCGTGCAGGCTGGCCGGCATGACCGTGATGTTGCCGGTGACCTCACCGAGCCCGAAATACTGCACCAAAACCTTGCCGAGCTTACCCAGCGCGGCCTTCTGGTCCTCGCGGTACATCGGTGCGCCGGCATAGATCACGAAGCGCAGCGAGGAATGATCGTATTTGTCGACCGCGGGATGCTCGACCATCATCTTCAGGATGGTCGGCACCGTAAAAATGTTGCTGACGCGATGCGCCTCGATCAGCCGGAACGCTTCGGCGATGTCGAATTTTTCCGAAGGCAGCAGGATGGTCGGCACGCCACGCGCGGCCTGCACGAGCTGGTGCACGCCGGCGCCATGCGACAGCGGCGCAACCACCAGCGAGGCATCCGTCTCCGTCGTACCCGGCATCAGGTCGGCGAGATGATTTGTCACCACAAAGGCCATCTGGCCGTGGGTGAGCACCGCCGCCTTGGAGCGGCCCGTAGTACCCGAGGTAAAGAAGAACCAGCAGGGATCGTCGTAGTCGACCGCGGCATTCTCAACCCTGGCGCCGGCCTGCAACGCGATCACCTCGCCCACCGCCTTCTCGCCGAACGTGCCCTCGCCGATCCGCCAGATGAATTCCAGCGCGGGATTGGCGGCAGCCTTGGCGTGGTCCGGGAAATCGCCATGGCATAGAAACGCCTTCGCGCCGGAGGCGGTGGCGAGATAGGCGACCTCATCTGGCATCAGGCGGAAATTGGTCGGCACCCAGACCGCGCCTAATCGAAACGCTGCGAACATCGACCAGAACATCTCGTCGCAATTCTTGGAATGCACCAGGATGCGGTCGCCCTTGACGACCCCCCGTGCGGCAAGGCCCGCCGCCAGCGCGGAGACGTGGCCGTCGATCTCGCGCCAGGTCCAGGGTCTGTCGCCCCAGATGAAGCCCGTGCGGTCGCCATGGCGGCGGGCATTCTGGGTCAGCATATGCGCCAGGTTCATCACGCGGCGCGACATCCGCGCCAGGCCGCCGCGCGGGGTGGGAATAGTCACGGTTTCAGTCACAGGGAATCAACCTACGCTTTGAAAAACAGACATAGAACACCTCATGGCAACGATAGCAGAAAGCCCGGCGCCTGCTCAAATCCGCCGCGGGCCGGCGTCACCGCATGCCCGTCCCCTTGCAACGCTGGCACTTGACCACCCTGTCGCCCTTCTTCAGCAGGCCCTTGCCCTCGCAATTCTTGCATTTCTGCTTCTTCTTGATGTTGGGGCCTTTTTCATTGGCCATGATAAATCTCCCGGCAGGCGTTGCACGCTCACCATAGCCAGCCCCGCACTCCCGTCCATAAGCCCGCACAAACGATTTGAGAGATCACCATGGTTACCCGTCGAAAGCTGATATTGTCTGGCGCAGCCGGCCTGCTAGCCGCCACCTTGCCGCGCGCGTCGCTGGCGGCGCCGGACGATCCCGTGGGCATCGTGACCGCCATTTACACCCGTGCCGCCAAGGGCAAGGGCGATGGTGGCGGCGTGTTTGTGTTCGAGAACAAGGCGGCAAAGGCAAAGCATCTGTCGAAATCACTGATTGCGCTCTGGGCCAAGGCGGACGCCCGCACGCGAAAGGGCGATGGCGGGCCCGTCGATTTCGATCCCGTCACCAATTCGCAGGATCCGGACGTAAAGTCATTCAAGGTGGTCGCAGAGAAGCAGGAGGCCGACAAGGCTGTCATCGCGGTCACGATCGATAGCCAGCAGGGGCCACCGCCGAAACCGGCCGACCGGACCATCCGCTATGATTTCGTCCCCGAGGCCGGCGGATGGAAGATCGACGAGATCAAGGGTGCCGTCGACGGCAAGGCGTGGTCGCTCCGCGCCATGCTCACCGATTTCCTCAAATATTAGGCCTTGAGCGGTGGCCCTGCCGATCCCGCAAGACCGGCAGGCCACCATCGCAAATTACTGCGGATGGTCGGCCAGCTCCTGGTCGCTCAAGCGCCAATCCTGCCAGAGCTGAAGCGCACCCAGCAGGATGACGATTGCACCGAGAGCGATATGCCAGGCGCGAAGCAGGTCGTCACCGGCGTAGCCCAGGAAGAAGGGCGAGGCGATCAGCCAGAGGCCGAGCGCGATTTCGCCTACCTCCTCCCAGCGCTGCAGTGCGACATATTCGAGCTGGGCCAGACCGAAGACCAGCATGCCGACCACGAACGTATTGAGGATCATGGTGCTGCGTTCGGCGTCCATCACCTCGTGACTGGAGAAAGGAAACCACGGCGATACCACGATCAGCACGCCAATCAGCATGCCGAACCAGTCTTCCCACGTGCGATGCTTGCTGAAGAAACCAAAGCCCGACATTGTAGACCTCCCCTTGAAAAGAGGCATACGTCGGCGGCCGCGATCACGGCATTTTTCGATATCGAGCCCAAGACCCGGCCGCTTCGGCGGCGTATGTCATCCGAAAGACGTAGGAACCGCGCAACCCGTTGCAAGGCCCGGCTGCAAAGATCTTGCGAGCGCGAGCGCGGGCGCGCCGCACCCTATTGCGCTGCACCGAGCCGCTGCAGGCTTTCGCTTGCGGTGCGCAGGCCCGGACTGATCTCCAGCGCCTTGCGGAAATCGGCAATCGCGCCCGCCTTGTCGCCGAGCCGCATCTTGGCCTGGCCACGGTTGTTCCACGAATAGGCGTCGGCCGGATCGTATTGCAGCGCCTTGTCGTAATCGGCCAGACCGCCTCTTGTGTCACCCTGGAACAATTTGATCATGCCGCGATTGCGCCAGCCGCGGGCGTCCGTCGGCGCCAGCTTGACCACCTCGCCGTAGTCGGCAGCGGCACGGTCGAGCTGCTCGCTGTCGCGATAGGCATTGCCGCGGTTGATATAGGCCAGAACGTCGGGCTTTAGCTTGATCTCCATGGTGTAATCCGCCACCGCACGGACCATGTCGTGTTTGCGGTGATAGGCATAGCCGCGATTGCCGTAGGCGATGGCAAGCGCCGGGTTGTGCTTGATGGCGGCGCTGAAATCGGCGATCGCGCGGTCGAGGTCGCCCTTGTTGAACCAGGCATCGCCGCGGTTGTTGTAGGCCAGCGCGAATGCCGGATCGACGCGGATGGCTTCATCGTAATCGGCCATCGCGCGATCGAGATCGCGCTTGAAGGCGTAGACGCGGCCGCGGTTGGTGAGTGCGCAGGCTGAAGTCGGATCGAGCCGGATCGACTCGTTGAGGTCGGCGAGCGCCGCATCGTACTGCCGCTTCTCGGTCAGGCCGTGCCCGCGGAAGCAGTACGCAGCCGCAAGCTTGCTGCCGGTTTCGCTTTTGGCATCGATGACCGCGCTGCACGCGGCCACCTTGTCGTCCGGCGGCGTGGTCACGCTGATGCAGGTTTTCCAGCTCTGGTCGGCCTGGGCAGACGCGGCAGGCGGTTGCGCTGATATCACCGCAGTGCCCAGCAATGCAGCGGTCAAACAGGTCAAAATGCGCATATCAGCCAATCCCCGGCGAGCCAGTTCCTCCTTCGTCGCTGGTTTGCATCGGCGGGTTCATGCCCCTAAATGAAACGGTGAATCATCTGGGAATCGCCGCATGGCCGCTGTCCGCGACAACAAGGCTCAAAACCGCTTCGAACTCGACGTCGACGGCGCTATGGCATTTGCGAACTATCGCGTCACGCCCTCGGCGGTCATCATCACCCATACCGAAACGCCCCGCGCGCTGCGTGGCCGTGGCATTGCTTCCGAACTGGTCAGGGGCGCGCTGGAGTTGATCCGCGCCGACGGACGCAAGGTCATCGCCGGCTGCGGTTTTGTCGTGGATTATCTGCGCCGAAATCCGCAGTTTGCCGATCTGACGGGGTGAGCCGGCCCCCGCCATCGCGAGGGCAATCACGATGGGCGGCCCGTCAAACGATCCGGATCGACATATCCGGCAGGCCCTCGAGCTTGCACAGGAGCACGTCACCCTTCACGACCGGGCCAACATTTTCCGGCGTGCCTGAATAGATGATGTCGCCGGCCTTGAGTTCAAAGGCTTCCGAAAGCTTGGAGATCTGCTCCGCCACGCTCCAGATCATGTTGCGCAGATCAGAGTTCTGCTTGGTCGTGCCATTCACCGCGAGCGAGATCGCGCCCTTGGTGAAGTGTCCAGTCTTGGCCGCGGGGTGAATCGGCCCGAGCACGGCGGAGCGGTCAAAGCTCTTGCCGATTTCCCATGGCTTCTTCTCGTCGCCCATCGCGCGCTGCAGATCGCGCCGGGTCATGTCGAGGCCGAGCGCATAGCCGTAGACGTGGTCGAGCGCCTGCTCCGGCGAGATATTGGTACCGCCCGATTTCAGCGCCGCCACCAGTTCGACCTCGTAGTGATAGTTCTTGGTGAGCGAGGGATAAGGATGATCGCCGACTGCGCCGATAGCGACATTCTGGATCGCGTCGGTCGGCTTCTGAAAGAAGAACGGCGGCTCGCGATTGGGGTCCGAACCCATTTCGCGCGCATGCGCGGCATAGTTCCGTCCGATGCAATAGATCCGCCGCACCGGAAACACGTCGGTCTCACCCACAATCGGGATGGTCGTCGTGCCAACCGGAAAAATCGATTTCGGGCCGGCCTGCGCTGCGGCCGCGCCGCCTTGCACGGCCGTGCCGGCCAGCACCAGCGCGCCCGTTGCCAGGATGGTCCTGCGATCGACGTTGCTCATTGGCCTCCTCCTTGTCTTGCGAGTCTTCTTGTCCTCCCGCATCTACAGCGTTTTCGTCGCGAAGTGGATACTTTGCGCGTTGTTGCATTGCAATCGCACCAAAGAAAGAAGGCCCGCGTGACTGCGGGCCTTCGCATGCGTGAACCGGACGAAAGCGTCAGTGCTTGATATCAGGCGGCAGCTTGCCGCCATTGGCGGCCAGCTTGGTCATGACCTGCTTGTGCAGCCAGATATTCATGCTGGCGGAATCGTTGCTGTCGCCGGTATAGCCGAGCTCCTTCGCGAGTTCCTTGCGCGCGCCGAAGCTGGAATCGATGTCGAGCGCCTTCATCAAGTCGACGATCGAGGTCCGCCACTCCAGCTTCTCGCCCTTGGCCTTCACCGCTTGGTCGAGGATGGGCGCGACGTCGACGGTTGCGGCCGGTGCAGCAGCCCCACCGGACGACCCGGCGCCTGCGGCCGCGCCGCCGCCGGCGGGCGCGGCGTCTGCTTTGGTGCCGAAAATCGCGCTCATGATTTTTCCGAAAATGCTCATCGTTCGCTCCCAATGACTTGAAGGGGGGTGAGTCTCTGGCGGCACTGTCTGACCGGCAGCACCACGCCGGGATCGCCGGCAAGTCTAGCCAGCCGGATGAAGCTTGCCAATGAAACATTCACCGAAGCGTGAGTGCGTTTGTCGCTGTTTGGGAGTACGCTGCCCGCTCAGTTCGCGGCATGGCCAATTCCCCATCCCGTCTTCGCGTCTGGCCTGGTCGTGATCGTTTTATGAACGGCGCATTGGCGTCTTTCGATTGGCGCACATGCGACCGCGAGGGAGACAGCGACCATGGCCACCTACCACGGCAATGTCACATCAATGGCGCCGAGCGGACCAGAGACCGCCGCCGCGCCTGTTATCCGAACCATCGGCCTACCGGAACTCCATCGGGCCTTGCAGCGCGGCTGGGAAGATTTCAAAGCCGTACCAAGCCACGCCATCATCCTGTGCATCATCTATCCCGTGCTCGGACTGATGCTGGCGCGCGCCGTGCACGGCTATTCGGTGCTGCCGCTGCTGTTTCCGCTCGCCGCCGGCTTTGCCCTGCTCGGCCCGTTTGCTGCGCTCGGCCTCTACGAAATGAGCCGCCGTCGCGAACGCGGCGAACAGGCAACCGCCTGGGACGCGCTCGAGGTGGTACGCTCGCCATCGTTCGCCGCGATGCTTGGGTTAGGTGTGCTGTTGCTCGCGCTGTTCGTGACATGGGTGGCTACCGCGCAGGCGATCTATATCGCCGCGTTCGGCTATGCCGGCGCGACCGGCGTTTCCGATTTCGCCGAACGCGTGCTGACGACGTCGCAAGGTTGGTGGCTGATCGTGGTTGGCTGCGGTGTCGGCTTCCTGTTTGCCCTCATCGCGCTGTGCATCAGCGTGGTGTCGTTCCCGTTGATGCTCGACCGTCACGCCGGCGCCGGCGATGCGATGGTGACCTCGCTGCGCGCGGTTGCACGAAATCCCGTGCCGATGGCGGCCTGGGGATTGATCGTCGCGGTGCTGCTGGTTGCAGGATCGTTGCCGGCCTTCCTTGGCCTCGCCGTTGTCATTCCCCTGCTCGGGCACGCCACGTGGCATCTCTATCGGGAGACAATCGAGCCGGAACTCAATCCGCAGCCGCTTCCGCCCCGCGCGCACCGCGAACGCAAGCCTGCTGCCGATTTCCCGGCCAATCTGTTCCCCTGGCGGCGCAAGGATAGCGCATAAGCTTGCACGGAACCCGATCGATCACACCGCTGGTCGAACCGACCGGCGGTGTCGTCGTTCACTGCGCACTAACGATGAATTGAGCATCTTCAACGGAAAGGCATTGAAGGCTACGACATCAGCCTTGTTTTGGCCGATCTTGCTTCGAACATTCGGCGTGGCTTGGACACTAACGTCGATGACGCATCGATCGTGGAGCGAACGGCACGATGATCTCTCGCTTTTCTCTGCGCGCTCTGACCGTGGGCGCCCTGTTGCTGACTTCCGCGGCGCCGGTGTTCACGGCGCCCTGCGGCACGGGTCCGTTCGAAGCATGGCTGGAAGATTTCAAGAAGGAAGCTACCTCCAAAGGAGTCTCGGCATCCGCCATACAGGCTGGCCTGACCGGCATCACGCTCGACAAGAGCGTGCTGGCCCGCGACCATTCGCAGAAGGTGTTCAGCCAGACGTTTGAGGAATTCTCCGGCCGCATGGTTCCGCCCCGGCTGACCCGCGGCGCCAACATGCTCAAGCAATACGGCTCGGTGCTCGGGCGCATCGAACAGGCTTATGGCGTGCCCGGCGAAGTGCTGGTGGCGATCTGGGGCCTTGAGACCGATTTCGGCGTCAACATCGGAAAATTCCCGACGCTGCGCTCGCTGGCGACGCTGGCCTATGATTGTCGTCGCACCGACCTATTCAAGGCCGAGTTGATGGACGCGCTGCGCATCGTCGAGCGCGGCGATATCGCGCCACAGGATTTGCGCGGCGCATGGGCGGGCGAAATCGGCCAGACCCAGTTCATGCCGTCGTCCTACATCAAGTTCGCGGTCGATTTCGACGGCAACGGCCGCCGCGATCTCCTGCGCAGTCCCCCGGACGTACTGGCTTCGACCGCCAACTTCCTCGCCAGCCACGGCTGGCAGCGCGGCAAGGACTGGGAGCCCGGCAGCGCCAATTTTGCCGCGATCAAGGAGTGGAACAAGAGCGAGGTCTACGCCAAGACCATCGCCTACTTCGCGACTCAGCTTTCGCGGGCGCCCTAGCAAGTTTCCAAAGGGCCGGCTGCTGCGACCGCCCCCCGAGACGCGCACCTGACGCCGGCCAACACGATCCCCTCGCCCGCCCGGCTGACGGTCGAAATGGCCCGTCATGCAGGTTGGCTGCACAGTCCCAAGCCGCACAGACAAGTGCAACTTCATTGCTTATAATAATGAATATATATTCATTTTTAGAGCAACGCATGCGATTCGTGCATAAGAAAATTCCACACTGCTAAGTCTTTTCGCACATTTTGTTCGACTTGCCTGCCCCGCTGGCATGTATTCGCTCTCCCCCATCGACGCTCGATCGACGACAAGAGTTATCTCGGAATTACGATAAACCTGCAAATTTGCGGCGTTAGTTGCATGTGCGGGGCGCGCTGTCGGGCGCGAAGGCAGACCGATCTGACCGCTATGCTGAAAGGTTAAGTCACCCTTATTGTCGTCATGCATTTTAGGATTAGCTGCATCGCAACATAGGAACTTCTGCACTGCGGAATCTAGTCTATATTCATTTCAACGATGAGGCCGACGTCAAAGGCTGAATCGTAACTTCAAGGAGACTACGATGCTACTCTCGCTCATCCGCATGATCCAGGCGTTCCGGGATTATCAGCGCAATGTCAGCGAACTGTCCCAGCTCAGCGATCGCGAACTCGCCGATATCGGCCTCGATCGTGCGGACATTCCGCGCGTTGCAGCCGGGAACTATAACGGCTGATCTCTGTTCAGCCGCCTGACGAACGGATAACGCCCGCTCCGCTGCGGGCGTTGTCGTTTTCAGCCTTCAGTTTGACGCGTTTTCTTCACGCGAACGGCATCCACCCACGGATCAAGTCCGAGGGCATGCGTCGCTCGAAAACGCTATGGTAGGTGCGCTTCGCTTGAAAACGCGCTAACCCTGCGCGCATGATTTCCTCCACTTCCCAGACTGACGCCGTCCATGTGATTGGCGGCGGCCTTGCCGGCTCAGAAGCCGCCTGGCAACTCGCCAATGCGGGCGTTCGCGTCGTCCTGCACGAGATGCGCCCGCTGCGGATGACCGAGGCGCACCGCACCCAGGGCTTGGCCGAACTCGTCTGCTCCAACTCGTTTCGCTCGGACGACGCCGCCAACAACGCCGTCGGCCTGCTGCACGCCGAAATGCGCCGGCTGGGATCGCTGATCATGCGCTGCGCCGACGCCAACCAGGTGCCCGCGGGCGGGGCGCTGGCGGTCGACCGCGACGGCTTTTCCGCAGCCGTCACCCGCGCCCTGCACGACCATCCCCTGATCGAGATCGACCGCGCCGAAATCGCCGGTCTGCCGGCGGCCGAATGGGGCAACGTGATCGTCGCGACCGGCCCCCTCACCTCGGCGCCGCTGGCGGATGCCCTCCGCGAACTCACCGACGAGAACGCGCTGGCGTTCTTCGATGCGATCGCGCCGATCGTGCACAAGGATTCCATCGACATGTCGGTGGCATGGTTTCAGTCACGCTACGACAAGGTCGGGCCCGGCGGCACGGGTGCCGACTACATCAACTGCCCGATGACGAAAGAGCAGTACGATGCCTTCGTTGCCGCGCTGCTGGCCGGTGAGAAGGTCAATTTCAAGGACTGGGAAACCAACACGCCCTATTTCGACGGCTGCCTGCCGGTCGAGGTGATGGCCGAGCGCGGCCATGAGACGCTGCGCCACGGACCGATGAAGCCGGTCGGGCTGACCAATCCGCACAACCCGATGGTCAAGCCCTACGCCATCGTGCAGCTGCGGCAGGACAACAAGCTTGGCACGCTCTACAACATGGTCGGCTTCCAGACCAAGCTGAACTATGGCGCGCAGCAGCGCGTGTTCCGTACCATTCCGGGCCTCGAGAACGCCGAATTCGCCCGGCTCGGCGGCCTGCACCGCAACACCTTCCTGAACTCGCCAAAACTCCTCGATGGACAGTTGCGCTTGCGCGCACAGCCACGGCTGCGCTTTGCCGGCCAGATGACCGGCTGCGAGGGCTATGTGGAATCCGCCAGCATCGGCCTGATCGCAGGCCTTTACGCCGCGGCGAACGCACGGGCGCAGTCGCTCGAACCGCCGCCCGTGACCACGGCGCTGGGCTCGCTGCTCGGGCATATCACCGGGGGCCACATCGAGACCATTGAGGCCGGCACGCGCTCATTCCAGCCGATGAACATCAATTTCGGGCTGTTCCCGCCACTTGCGAGCCTGCCGACCAAGAAAGCGGATGGCACACGGCTGCGCGGCAACGAGAAGACGGTGGCAAAAAAGCAGGCGCTCAGCGCCCGCGCCCTCGCCGATCTCGATCGCTGGATCGCCGATCATCTGCGCGTAGCGGCGGCGGCGTAACATCATGAGTTTGCCGAAAGACGACGCCGCGATCCTGTCGGCGCGATGGACCGAAGGCGTGCTGCTGAAGCGCGACGTGTTCTCGACCGTCGAACGCGGCCGCTTTCGCGATGACGCCGGCGAGGTCGATGCGGTGCTGCGCCGGCTCGATCAGGTGCCGCTGTGGTCCTATCCGCTCGCCCGCCATCTGTTTGCCCGCGAGCGCCGCGCGCTGGCGCTGGCGCGCGATCTCGACGTCGGCCCGAAACTACTCTGGGCCGGCCGGCAGGCGCTGGTGCGCCGCTTCATCGACGGCGTCGCGCTGCATCTGGCAAAACCCCATGGCGATATCGCCTATTTCCGTTCCGCCAAGCTCGCCCTTCGCAAGCTGCACCGCGCCGGCATCTGCCATAATGATCTCGCCAAGGAGCAGAACTGGCTGCGCGGAAGCGACGGCCGCGCCTATGTGACCGATTTTCAACTGGCGGCCTGCTTCAAGACGAGAAGCCGGCTGTTCCGGATCGCGGCCTACGAGGATCTGCGCCATCTGCTGAAGCACAAGCGCAGCTATGCGCCGCAGGCGCTGACGCCGATGGAGCGCAAGATTCTCGCACGCAAATCCTTTGTCGCCAGTGTCTGGCTCAAGACCGGCAAGAAGGTCTACCAGGCCATCACCCGCGGCCTGTTCAACTTCACCGATCGCGAAGGCGGCGGCCGCCGCCTGGTCAACGACGCGCCTGTCCTGATAGAGCTGATCAGGAAGAATCCCGACGTCCGCGACACCGCCATTGTCGCGTTCGCCGACCGCCGCACCGGCGTCGGATTGTACGCCTTTGTCGAGGCCGACAAGGTCGCGCTGGAAAAGCAATTGCGCAGCGAACTTTCCGCCGCCAAGGGCGTCAAGCCGCCGGAGCATATCCAGGTGGTGCATGCCCTGCCGCGCGACGCCGCCGGCAAACCGCGCACGGAGATATTGCAGCTCGTCGCCATGAACCAGCTCGACCTGATCGAGCCGCTGATCACGAGCGACGTCGACCGCGCGTTCCTGAAGGACATTCTGGAGAGCCGGAAGAATTTGCGGGACCGATTCAATTTTGAGTCGGCCGATATGGATCGTCCGTTGAATTGATTCCGATTGTCGTCACCCGCGAAGGCGGGTGACCCAGTATTCCAGAGACGTCAGTGATTGAACCGATAGGCCGCGGCGTAATGAATACCCCGCTTTCGCGGGGTATTCCTGTATGCGCGGCAAGCTTCCTACCCGCCAAATTCCCGCGTCCGTGACGCACGCCACAACGTCCACAAGGTCCGCAACCGCGATGTCGTGTGCGGCGTGAAGGGATCGACGTCAGCACGCGACAAGCGTGTCAGATCGCGACGGACCAGCGCCAGCGGGAGGAACACCGGTCGCACGTGCGGCGGCACATGCGTGAGCAGTTCGAAGGCCGTGCCGAGGTGCTTTCGGGCCTCTCCCGCCAACTGGTCGATCGCGGCACGCGTCCGCGGCGTCTGCTTGCCCGAAAAGACTTCTTCCATGCCGCTGCCGTGTTGCTGCAGCAATTGCAGCGGCAGGAATAGCTGGCGCCGTGCAGCATCGAGCGGCAGCATCGCGACCACCTGCGCCATGCCCTGGGCAAGGCCAGCATGGCGCGCGAGATGGTCAATCACGGCCGACGGCTGCGCCGCGATCCGCGCGCCGAGCGAGAACAGCGCCGAGCAGGTGTCGGTGACATACCCCTCCAGCGCCGCCATCGACGGCATCGGATCGTTGTAGAGGTCGAACTGATGCTCCTCGATCAGCCGCGACAGCGGCTCAACCGGCAGGCGGAATTCGGCGATCGTCTGCAACAGTTCGGCCGCGACCGGATTACCCTCGACGCCGCCATGGCCGGCGCCTTGCAGCATGTCGGTCCACCATTGCAGCCGCATCTCGCCCGGCAGAGGCTGGCTGACCTGCTCGCGCACCCGCGATATCTCGACATTGAAGGCATAGACCGACAGCAGCGCACGGCGCTGGATCTGTGGCAGGAACAGCGTCGACGCATAGCGGCCAAAGTCATGCGTGCGCACCAGATCGGTGCAGAACGCGGCGGAATCCTTCGACGTCGCCGCCCCGCTCATGGCACCGCGATCAACGCCGCCGCGACCCGCCGGCGCTCGCCCAGCATGATGTTGTAGGTGCGGATCGCTGGTCCCGTCTGCATCGCATCGAGCACCACGCGCACGGCGCGCAACGCCTCCCGGAGGCCCCGCGGCGGCACCCAGACGTCAGTGCCGGTGCCGATGATCAGCGTGTCGATTGAATTGGCGGCCTTGAATACGCGCGCCAGCGAATATTCGTCGATCTCCGCAGGCTTCGTCACCTGCCAGGCCCAGATCGCATCCGGCAGGCATAGCAGCGAGCCGCGATGCGACATGTCGGCGAAGGCGAAGCCACCCTTCCCGTAGGCTTCGATCGGCGCCGACCTCGGAAGATGCGGGGCGTCCGAGGATGTGGTTGCTCGATTTGGCATGATCTTTTTCCGAAAACCGGTTCCCACTTTTCGGGATCATGCCGACTACTTCTTCGCAGGCTTATCCGGCGCGTCGCGATGCTCGCCAACGCCGAGATAGATCAGGATCGGCGCGGCGATGAAGATCGAGGTGTAGGTGCCGACCAGCACCACGCCGAACATCATGACCGCCGTGAAGCTGTGAATCGCGTGGCCGCCGAACACCAGCAGGGCCAGCAGGGCCAGCGTCACCGTGACGTGGGTGATGATCGAGCGCGACAGCGTCGAATTAATGGATTCATTGAGGAGCTGCGGCATCGGCATTTTCTTGTAGCGCCGCAGCATTTCCCGGATGCGGTCGTAGATCACGACCGTATCGTTCAGGGAGTAGCCGAGAATGGTCAATAGCGCCGCGATACTGGTGAGGTCGAAATCGACCTGCGAGATCGACATGAAGCCGATTGTCAGCACGATGTCGTGGACGTTGGCGATCATGGCGCCCAATGCGAACTGCCATTCGAACCGGAACCAGAGATAGATCAGGATCGCGAAGATCGCGAGCATCAGGCCGAGCATGCCATACGCCAGCAATTCGCCGGAAACGCGCGGGCCCACCACTTCGACACGGCGGTAGTCGACGCTGTCTCCGAGCGCGCCGCGGACCTTCTGCACGGCCTGCTGCTGCGCGGCGTCGCCGCCGGGCTGCTCGGCAACCCGGATCAGCACATCCGAGGGACCGCCGAATTGCTGCAACTGAATGTCGCCGAGCCCAAGCGTGCTCAGTGTCGCGCGCATCGCGCCGATGTCGGCGGGACCGGACTTGTTCTGCACTTCCAGGAGCGTACCACCCCTGAAGTCGATGCCGAAATTCAGCCCGTGGGTGAAGAACAGCACGATCGCCAGAATCGAAAGCGCGGCCGAGATCGGAAAGCTGATGCGGCGAAACCGCGTGAAATCGAAATGCGTATCGTCGGGAACGATGCGCAACGGCGGCAGCAGATCGAGCACGGCGACCACGGTCAGCACGGCGATCAGAATGCCAAGCCCAATGAGAACGAATTGAGTCACGAGTGAGATTCCTAGATCGGCACGGTCTTCGGCCGTTTCCATCGCACCCAGCCGGCGACGATCAGGCTGGTGAGGGTAAAGGCGGTGAAGACTGTAGTGATGATGCCAATGCCGAGCGTAACGGCGAAGCCGCGCACCGGACCGGTGCCGATATAGAACAGCACCGCGGCGGCGATGAAGGTGGTGATGTTGGAGTCCAGAATGGTCGACAGCGCCCGCCTGAAGCCGGCGTCGATCGCCGAAATCGCATTGCGTCCGCCGCGCAGTTCCTCGCGGATGCGCTCATAGATCAGCACGTTGGAGTCGACCGCGATACCCACCGTCAGCACGATGCCGGCGATGCCGGGCAGCGTCAGCGTGGCGTTGAGCAGCGACAGGATGCCGAAGATCATCGCGACGTTGATCGCGACCGCGATGTTGGCGAACACGCCGAACAGGCGGTAGGTCACCAGCATGAACACGATCACCATGATCGAGCCGACATAGGCCGCCAGTTCGCCCTTCTCGATCGAGTCCTGGCCGAGGCCCGGACCGACGGTACGCTCCTCGATCACAGTCAGCGGTGCCGGCAGCGCGCCTGCGCGCAAGAGCAGCGCCAGTTCGTTGGCGGCCTGCACCGTGAAGCTGCCGGAAATCTGCCCCTGCCCGCCGGTGATCGGCTCGCGGATCACGGGCGCCGAGATGACCTTGTTGTCGAGGATGATGGCAAAGGGCAGCCCGACATTCTCCGACGTCGCCTGCGCAAACTTGCGCGAGCCCGAACTATTGAACTTGAAGTTGACGATCGGTTCATTGGTGCGCTGGTCGAAGCCCGGCTGCGCATCAGTGAGGTCGCCGCCGGATACCAGCACCTGCTTCTTGATGACGTAGGGCACCTTCGGCGATTGCTCGCTCATCAGGATTTCCGAATCGGCCGGCACGCTTCCCCGTTGCGCCTGATCCGGCGACACCGACGAATCGACCATGCGGAATTCCATCTTGGCAGTCTGGCCAAGGATGCGTTTCAACTCGGTCGGATCCTGCAACCCCGGCACCTGAACCAGGATACGGTCGGTGCCCTGCCGTTGAATCAACGGCTCGACGGTGCCGAGCTGGTTGATGCGGCGCTCGACGATCTGGATCGATTGTTCGATTGTTTGCCGGACGCGCTCGGTAATGGCGGCTTGCGGCACCACGAGGCGGATCAACCCGCCGCCGGCGTCCGAAACTTCCAGGCTGCGCTGCCCGCTGGAGCCAAGCAGACCGCCCAGCGGCTGCGACAGTTCACGCAGCTTGGGAAGCGCCGCCTGCAGGTCGGTCTCCTTGACGCGGACCTCGACCGCGTCGGCGCGCGCGGAAAGGCCGGTATAGCCAATCTTGGCCTCGCGCAGCACGCGACGGACTTCGTCGCGCACCTGATCGAGCTTTTCCTTCTTCACGTAGTTGGAATCGACTTCGAGCAGCAGGTACGAACCGCCTTGCAAATCGAGGCCGAGTACGATGTGGCGTTGCGCCCACACCGGCCAGGTCTTTACCCGCTCCTGGGGAAAGAAGTTCGGAACCGCGAACAGGCAGACCACAAGCGCGGTCAGAATGATCGCCAGCGCCTTCCACCGCGTGAAATACAACATCGAGTTGACCCGTCAGATCCAGGAAAATACGCCGCGACAAACGCAGCGCGCAAATCAGCTCGCGGACGTCTCGTCCTTGGCCTCACTCTTTTCCTTGGCCGGCTCGCCCTTGGCGCGGACGCCTGAAATCATCTGCCGCATCTGCCGCACGCGGACGCCGTCCGAAATCTCGAACTCGATCTGGTCGTCGTCGACCACCTTGGTCACCTTGCCGACCAGACCGCCCGAGGTGACGACCGTGTCGCCGCGGCGGATGTTTTTGACCAGTTCCTGGTGATCCTTCACCTTCTTCTGCTGCGGCCGCAGAATCAGGAAATACATGATCACGAAGATCAGCGCGAACGGCAGCAACGACATCAACATGCTGTTGGCATCGCCGCCGGCCGCAGCCTGGGCGTACGCAGGGGTAATCAGCATTCGAACAATCCTCGTGAGACGGAAAAGAACCGGCCATGCCTGGGCTTAGCGCCTTGGGCAAATCGCCGGTCCGGGCAAATTCGCGCGGACTATAGCGGCGGCGGGCCCAATTGCAACGTGGCCGGCCCTCTCATTTAGGCCGCTTGCGAGACCTTCCAAGGCCCGTTAAGGCTGCGCCGTCAGGAACTCCGGAAATGTCGAAAAAACCCAAGAAATCAGCGTCCCGCGCCACTCCCAAGGCCGCCTCGCGCGCACCAGCGAAAACCGCGACAAAACGTCCGGCAAGCACGCTCGACGGCGCCATCGCCGGGCGGATTGCAATCGCGCTGGAAGCCATCGCCGGCCACCTTTCCGCGGCCTCGCCGGCGGCGGGAAGCCCAAAGTCGTTCGGCACCGCCGACGCCTTTGTCTGGCATCCGGACGGACGCCTTTCGCCGGTACCGCGCGTCAGCCGGGTCGACCTCGGCCTGCTCAAGGGCATCGACCGGATGCGGGACATCCTGATCGAAAACACCGAACGCTTTGCCGACGGGCTGCCCGCGAACAACGCGCTGCTGTGGGGCGCGCGCGGCATGGGCAAGTCGTCGCTGGTAAAGGCCACTCACGCCAATATCAACATCGACCGCAAGCCGGCCGACCGGCTGAAGCTGATCGAGATCCACCGCGAGGATATCGAGAGCCTGCCCGGCCTGATGGATCTCCTGCGCAGCTCGGATTTCCGCTTTATCGTGTTCTGCGACGACCTCTCCTTCGACGGCAACGACGCCTCCTACAAATCGCTGAAGGCGGTGCTGGAAGGCGGTATCGAGGGACGTCCCGACAATGTCATCCTCTACGCCACCTCGAACCGGCGGCACCTGCTGGCGCGCGAGATGATCGAGAACGAACGCTCGACCGCGATCAACCCGGGCGAAGCGGTCGAGGAGAAGGTGTCGCTGTCGGACCGTTTTGGTCTCTGGCTCGGCTTCCATCGCTGCAGCCAGGACGAGTACCTCGCCATGGTCCGCGGCTATTGCGGCCATTTCGGCATCAAGATGGGCGACGAAGAGCTGGAGCGCGAGGCGCTGGAATGGTCGACCACGCGCGGCTCGCGGTCGGGCCGCGTGGCCTGGCAGTTCACGCAGGAACTGGCGGGACGGCTGGGCGTGAGGCTTTCGGGGAAGTAGCGCATCGCACAGACGTCGCCACGCTCGCCGCTCGTCATCCCCCGCGAAGGCGGGGGACCCAGTACGCCGCGGCTTCACGGCTCAATCGCACGTGCTCTGGAATACTGGATCGCCCGGTCTTTGACCGGGCGACGACAGTTGTGGTGTGTCGATGCTGCTGTTCGCAGCAGCCCGTCACGCCCCGTTCAGGAATTGAAGCGGGTCAACCGGAGAAGATCCTTTGCGGATCTCGAAGTGGAGCTGCGGCGACCCCACCTCACCCGATTGACCCGATTTGGCAATGATCTGGCCGCGCTTGATCGTATCGCCGCGCTTTACCAGCAGTTCACTCGCATGGGCATATGCGGTGACGTAACCGTTGGAGTGCCGCACCAGAACCAGATTGCCGTAACCCTTGAGCTCGTTGCCGGAATAGGCGACCACGCCATCTTCCGCCGCCTTCACCGGCGTACCTTCCGGCACGGCCAGGTTGATACCGTCATTCGATTTGCCGTTGGTCTTGGCGCCGTAGCTCGTGATCACCTTGCCGCGCACCGGCCAGCGGAAGGTCGGCAGCGCGCCGGTGGCTTCGCTTGATTTGACCGACGCCGCTTCGACGACGGGCTTTTCTTCGACGACATTGGTGGTGGCAGACGCCAGCCGCGCGCTCTGCGACGGACCGCCGGCTGCGGCCATCTTGGTGGCCGGCGCCGCAAGCGGGGCGACCGGCTGGGCAGGTGCGGCGGCGACGGGCTGACCGACTGGCGCGGCGGCCGCGGATTTCGAACCGGGCACGGTGAGCTTCATGCCGAGGCTGAGCTTGGCGGACTGATCGAGATTGTTGGCCTTGGCGAGTTCGCCAACCGGGACATTGTTCCGGCGCGCGATGCTCATCAGCGTATCGCCGCGATTGACGATATGGACGCTCGGCGGTGCCGCCGCAGCGGCAACCGGCTTGCTGGCCGCCGGCGCGGCCGCAGCCACTGCGGTCTGCCGCGGAATGATCAGTTGCTGGCCGGGCGACAGCACGCGCGGACCCTTGTAGCCATTGGCCTGCAGGATCGCTGCGGCTGAAACGTTGTAGCGCTTGGCCAGAATCTCGAGCGTGTCGCTGGTGCCAACGATGATCGTGGTGCCGCTCTGCGCAGCCGGGCGTGCGGCTGCGACCGAGCGCGGCGCTACCGTGGCGGTGGTCTCGATCGGCGAATGGGACGGCGGCGCATAGGACGAAATCCCGCGCCCTCCTCCCGACACCCCGCCCGAACTGGCCGGATAAGCGTGCGGCGCAGCGACGGCGGGCGCCGGCAAGGCCTGGGACTGATATTGCGGCGCGGACGCATGCGGCCGGGAATATTGCGGCAGCTCGCGGCGTTCGACGGCAGGCGTACGTACCGAACCGGTGGCTTCGGGCTGCGAGGCAAAGGGATTGGAGAACGAGCTATCGGAAAAGCGCGTCTGCATATCGGCGCTGCAGCCGGCAAAGCCGACCGACATCAGCGCCAGCACCGCGACCTGCGGCATCCGACGCGAGCGTAGCAACTCGGCGACACGGGACATGGTTACTCACTCGTACGCAACAAAATACTGTTTTGAGTAAACACGTGCCGAGTAAATAACCGCTTAACCCTTGGAATAAGATGTTGGCGGGAACCGCCAATCCGGGATTCTACAGCTCGCGCGCAATTCCCGGCAGGGCCGGGACGAAGCGGACATCGACCAATTCCTTGCGCTCGAACCCGCTGTCCGTCCTGGTCACCCTGACCAGCGTCTGGGTGCCATGATGGGGGCCGACCGGTGCGATCAGGATGCCGCCGGACTTGAGCCGCTGCTGCAGGGTGTCCGGGATTTTCTCCATCGCGGCGGTGACAATGATGCGGTCGAAATCGCCGGCGCCCGGCGGTATGTCGAAGCCGTCACCGTACATCACCTCGATATTGTAATAGCCGAGCGCCTCGAGCCGGTCGCGGGCCGTGTCCGCCAGCGTCCGGTAGCGCTCGATGGTCAGGACGTGCGCGCATAACCGCGACAGTACCGCGGCCTGATAGCCGGAGCCGGTCCCGATCTCGAGCACCTTGTGGCCCTTCTGCAGCTGCAGTTGCTCGGTCATGTAGGCCACCACGAAGGGCTGGCTGATGGTCTGCCCGCAGGCGATGCCAAGCGCACTGTCGCGGTAGGCATGACCGCGGTCGCCAGCCGCCACGAAAACCTCCCGCGGCACCTCTTCCATGGTGCGCAGCACCGCCTGGTCGCTGATCCCCCGCCGCCGCAGGGTGAGCTGAAACATCATCTTCTCGGGCGGTTCTTGCGACATTGCGGTCTCGCGGCGGGCTCAGGCCTCGCCCGAGATGTAATAGCGTCCGCGCGCTTAAGGAAGAATTTCCTCAAGATTTCGGTTCCGGGTGGGGGAACCGTTGTCGCGGCCCCGGCGTTAGGGCACCGCTAATAGGTCGACGGAGTCTTTGCTTCAAAGCGTGCCGGTTCATGTCGACATTGCGCCCAGGGGTGTTTTTTGCGAACCTCAAAGCCTTGGAAGGGCAAGGATTCCCCTCATGATAGCGACACGGCCGGCGGGCTGTTCTGTTTTCCTCGTTGAAGACGAGGTTATGATCCGGATGATGGTCGCTGACATGCTGGAAGAGCTGGGCCACAGCGTAGCTGCCGAGGCCGGCGAAATCGGCGAAGCGGTCAGGCTGGTGCAATCGACCGACTTCGATCTCGCCATTCTCGACGTCAACGTCAACGGCAAGGTGATCACGCCGGTGGCCGAGCTGATCACGGCGCGCAACCGCCCGTTCATCTTTGCGACCGGCTATGGCTCCTCCGGCCTGCCCCAGGAATACCGCGACCGCCCCGCGTTGCAGAAGCCGTTCCAGCTGGAAACGCTGGCCCAGGTCATCGCCGCTACGATGAAGAGCGCGCCGGTTTAGTCCTGAATCTTCTGGCAACACTGCCGGATAGACGTCATCCTGAGGTGCGAGCGCTTGCGAGCCTCGGAGGAGGACGTCGGTCGGTGGGGATATTTGTTTACATGCTTCGCTGCTCTGACGGCTCGTACTATGTCGGAAGCGCCACCGGAGAGGACCTCGGTCCTCGTATCGATCAACACAACGCTGGAGCGCATCGGGGATAAACCTATTCGCGACGACCAGTTGTTCTTGTCTGGTCAGAGCACTTCGATCGGATAACAGACAGAATTGCCGCCGAACGCCAACTCAAGGGCTGGAGTCGCGCGAAGAAGGAAGCGTTGATAGGCTCTGATTGGACCAAAATCAGTCAGTGGGTGCGCCCAGAAGCCGGTGAACCGCATCCTTCGAGGCTCGCCAAGAGGCTCGCACCTCAGGATGACGCCACTAACAGCCGCGCGACTTCCTATCGGCGACCGTCCCCGGATTTCGCCGCGCTCCGCTACTGGCGTCACTTCAGCGTCGTCGCCAGCGCTTCCGAGAACGCTTCATCGGTGCGATCGAGCCGCAGCGGCGTGACCGATACGTAGCCCGCCGCAAGCGCCGCAAGATCGGTGCCTTCGGCCGGCGTATCCATCATCGCGGCGCGCTCAAAGCCGATCCAGAAATAGGGATTGCCGCGGCCATCGTGGCGCTTGTCGACTTTGAGGAAGCCGAGATTGCGCTTGCCCTGACGCGTCACGCTGATGCCCTTGACCTGGTCGGGCGTGCAGGCGGGAAAATTGACGTTGATCACCGTGTTCTTCGGCACGCCCGCATCGATTACCTTGCGCAGGATATCCGGACCGAATTTCAGCGCGGTGTCCCACAGCGGCGCGTGGCGGGTCTCGATGGAAAACTCCTGACTCAGCGCAAATGACGGGATGCCCAGGATCGTGCCTTCAAGGGCGCCGGCGATGGTGCCGGAATAGACGACGTCCTCGGCGACGTTGCGGCCCTTGTTGACGCCGGACAGCACCAGATCCGGCATCTTGTCGCCGAGGATGTGGCGCGAGCCCATGATCACGCAATCGGTCGGCGTGCCCCGCACCGCGAAATGGCGCGGACCGACTTCGCGCAGCCGCAAGGGATCATTCAGCGACAACGAATGCGAGACGCCGGACTGATCGAGCTCCGGCGCCACGATCCAGACATCGTCGGACAGCGCGCGGGCGATCTCTTCGACGATCTTGAGGCCCGGGGCATGGATGCCGTCGTCGTTGGTGCAGAGAATTCGCATCCGTCAAAATGCCTTCTGGTTCAGCTCGAGGCAGGCTCTTGCCTTTGGCCGTCGTCTTATCCGGCTATCGCAGCCGTGGCAAACCGGCCGATTTCTTCATGTTTTCCTCATCCAGACGCGCCAAGGGCGCGCGAATCTGGCGCCGCCGTCGATTTTCATCTGCAGGTCTGGCGATACCTGTTTGGGCGGCTCGATGGGTAGAGGCGGCAGGTTCACGGCCTCTGGCGGTGCCGGAGGCGGCGGCTCAACGGTAGCGGGCCGCCCCGGCTTCGGCGAAGGCGGCGCGATGGGCTCAATCGCTGAAACCTGCGGCGCAACTCCCGACGTCGATACCGCCTGCGGATGTCGCGTTCGCGCAACCGCCAGCCCCTTGTCGAAATCCAAGGCGTTAAGCCACTCCTTGGCGCGCATGCGCGCGATCAGATCGTCGTCCCACAGGCGCGCCACTTCGATATCGAACGCGCCCATCAGCCGCTGGTCGATCAATTGCATCCCGTGGCCGGTAACAGCCCATTGCCTCCCGATCCAAAGGATGTCGCGATGCAATGCCATTTTGCTTTGCGCTATTTGTCCCGCTCGATGGTCTTGAGCCCGCCCATATAGGGCTGCAGCACGTCGGGTACCGCAATGGAGCCGTTTTCCTGCTGATAGGTTTCCATGACCGCGATCAGCGCGCGGCCGACCGCCGTGCCGGAGCCGTTCAGCGTGTGCACGAACCGCGGCTTGCCGTCGGGCCCGCGCGAACGCGCATCCATCCGCCGCGCCTGGAAGTCGCCACACACCGAGCAGCTCGAGATTTCACGATAGGCGCCGCCCTCGCCCTGCCCCGGCATCCAGACCTCGATGTCGTAGGTCTTTTGCGCCGAAAAACCCATGTCGCCGGAACACAGTGTCATCACGCGGTAATGCAGATCGAGCCTGCGCAAGACTTCCTCGGCGCAGGACAGCATGCGCTCGTGCTCGTCGCGGCTGGTCTCGGGCGTTGCGATCGAGACCAGCTCGACTTTGGTAAATTGATGCTGGCGGATCATGCCGCGGGTATCGCGGCCCGCCGCGCCCGCTTCGGCGCGGAAGCACGGCGTCAGCGCGGTCAGCCGCATCGGCAGTTCTTTTTCGTCGACGATGGATTCGCGGACGAGGTTGGTCAGCGAGACCTCGGCGGTGGGAATGAGACCCAGACGCTCAGTCTTCAATCGTTCGTCGGGCGCCGCAAGCAACTCGCCCTTGATGGCCCAGAACTGATCGTCCTCGAATTTCGGCAACTGGCCCGTGCCGAACATCACGTCGTTGCGCACCAACAGTGGCGGGTTGATCTCGGTGTAACCATGCTCGCCCGTGTGGAGATCAAGCATGAACTGACCGATTGCGCGCTCCAGCCGCGCCAGTCCCTTCTTCAGTACCACGAAGCGCGCGCCCGACAATTTCGCGGCCGCCTCGAAATCCATGTAGCCGAGCGCGCCGCCGAGGTCGTCATGCGGCTTCGGCGTGAAGGCATAGCTGCGGATCTTGCCGTAGACGTGGCGCTGCACATTGCCGTGCTCGTCTGCGCCTTCGGGCACGTCCTCAAGCGGCAGGTTCGGAATCGCGGCAAGCTCTTTCGCCAGCTCCTCGTCGGCCGTCTTGGCTGCCAGCTCAAGCTCCGGCATCGTGGTCTTGAGTTCGGCGACTTCCGCCATCAGCCTGGTGGCGCGCGCGTCATCCTTGGCCTTCTTGGCCTCGCCGATTTCTCTCGAGGCCGCATTGCGCCGCGCCTGCGCCTGCTCCGACGCCAGGATCGCCGTGCGGCGTTTCTCGTCGATCGCCAGCAGCGCAGCCGACAACGGCGCCAGCCCGCGGCGCTTCAGTCCGGCGTCGAACGCCTGGGGGTTGTCGCGGATCGATTTGATATCGTGCATTGGGCCATTCCTGAATCGTGCCGATAAAGGCGCGATCCCAGTACCACACCGGTCATCACCCGCGAAAGCGGTGATCCAGTATTCCAGAGCAGCAGTCATAGAACCGGCAGGCCTTGGCGTACTGGATTCCCCGCTTTCGCGGGGAATGATGGCCGATTGGGGCGAGAGAACCGGCCTATTCCGCCGGGTTGGCTTCCGGGGGCGGGCTGGCGGGCGGAGGCGTGGTCGAGGCCTGCGCGGCCGCGGCCTTCTTTTCCACCATGCGGACCGCAATGATCGCGCCCTCGTAGAGCGCCAGCAGCGGTATCGCGAGCGAGGCCTGGCTGATCACGTCGGGCGGCGTTAGAACGGCGGCGATCACGAAGGCGATCACGATGAAATAGCGCCGCTTCTCGCGCAGCATCTTCGAGGTGACGATGCCGATCCGCCCCAGCAGGGTCAGGATGACCGGCAGCTGGAACGCGATGCCGAAGGCGAAGATCAGCGACATCATCAGCGACAGATATTCGCCGACCTTCGGCAACAACTGGATCTGCGCGGTCTCGTCGCTGCCGGTCTGCTGCATGCCGAGCGAGAACCGCACCAGCATCGGCAGCACCACGAAGTAAACCAGCAGCGAGCCGAGCACGAAGAAGAACGGCGTGGCGACCAGGTAAGGCAGGAACGCGCCGCGCTCGTGCTTGTAGAGGCCGGGCGCCACGAACATGTAGATCTGCCCGGCAACGATCGGGAACGAGATGAAGGCAGCGCCGAACATCGCCAGTTTCAACTGGGTCAGGAAATATTCCAACAGCGCGGTGTAGATGAATTTCGAATTTTCGGGCCCGGCGACCCAGACGAACGGCCAGACCAGCACGTTGTAGATCTGCTTGGCGAAGAAGAAGCAGAAGATGAACGCTATACCGAAGGCCAACAGCGCCTTGATCAGCCGTGAGCGCAGCTCGATCAGGTGATCCATCAATGGCGCCTTGCTGGCCTCGATATCCTCGATGGTCATGACGCTTTGGCGTCCTTGAGAACGTCAGGCGCCGCGGGCGCGATATCCTGCGCCGCCGCCTGAACTTCACGCGTGATCGCCAGCGGTTCGGACGCCGCCGCATGCGCCTCGGCTTCCACAAAGGTCTCCGTCGTCGGCGCGGCCGCCGTCGTCGGCGTGACGGGTTCGCCGATCGCGGCCGCTACCTGCGCATCGTTGGGTGTGGCGGCAGGCTTGTCGATGTCGCCGATCTGCAGGGCATCGCCGACATCCTTCTGCAGCGATGTCATGAGGTTGCCGGGGGACAGCGCTGTCGCGGTGTCCTTGACCTCGTCAAAGCTCTTCTTGAGGTCGGCCATTTCGGCCTCGCGCATGGCCTCCTGGAACTGGCCCTGGAATTCGGCGGCCATCTTGCGCGCCTTGCCCATCCATTGCCCGACCATGCGCAGGACGCCCGGCAGCTCTTTCGGGCCGATGGCAATCAGCGCGACCACCGCGATGACGACCAGTTCACTCCACCCGATGTCGAACATGAATTTTTCCGCTCGCGCGAGACGTCCGCGCCCCAATCCATCATAGCCAAGATTTGGAGCTGCCCGCGCCTTTTCTCAACCGGCGTCCTTCAACCGACGCCTGGTCCAAGATCCCTGGTTCAGACGGCCTTGCTGCCGACATCCGTTCGTGCCGCCGTCGGCGCCGGCGTCGCATTGTGGTCAATGGTCTTCACCGGTTCGGCGGGCTTCTCGGCAGCCGTCTTGTCGTCGTCCTGCATGCCCTTCTTGAAGGCCTTGATGCCCTGCGCGACATCGCCCATCAGGTCCGAAATCTTGCCGCGGCCAAACAGCAGCAGGACCACTGCGATCACGACGATCCAGTGCCAAATGCTAAGCGAACCCATCCTGCAACCCTCCAAAAGAGACGGCCGGCTTCCGGCCAAGCTTTGGCGGAAGGTAGGCCCGAGAGGTGTCAAAAACAAGGACTTAGGCCGCGGCAAATCGCTGTCGCGGCTACGCATTATTGCTATTGTTAACCCCGATTGCGGGGCTAGCCGGCTGAGCCTTCAGAACCGGCTCCACCGCCCTCTTCGGGGTCGGCGACCGGCGCCAGCAGGAGTTCCAGAGTATCGCCGGCGTCGAGCGGATCCTCGTCCTCACGCAGCGCCACGTCGTCCGACGGCGTCGGAACGCTGAAGCCGGAAGGCAGCCGCGAATCCAGTAGCCCCGTACCCTTCAGCTCTTCCAGGCCCGGCAGGTCGCCGAGCGCTTCCAGGCTGAACTGCGACAGGAACGCTTCCGTGGTACCGAAGGTCAGCGGCCGGCCCGGCGTCTTGCGGCGGCCGCGGGGACGGATCCAGCCGGTTTCCAGGAGCACATCCAGCGTTCCCTTGGACGTGATCACGCCACGGATCTCCTCGATCTCGGCGCGCGTCACCGGCTGGTGATAGGCGATGATCGCGAGCACCTCGATGGCGGCCCGCGACAGCCGCCGCGTCTCCGTGCTTTCGCGCGTCATCAGCCACGACAGATCGCCGGCAGTGCGAAAGGTCCATTTGTTGGCGACGCGCACCAGATTGACGCCGCGCGGGGCATATTCCGCCTGCAGCTGCGCCAGTGCCGCCTTGACGTCGACGCCATCGGGCATGCGCTTGGCCAGCGTCGCCTGATCGATCGGCTCGGCGGACGCAAACAGCAACGCTTCGAGAAGCCGCAACTCCTCGGGCCGTGCCTCAACTTCGGTATTCTGGTCGATGGGATGATCCTCGGCATCTTCCATGCGTTTTTCCGCCAGGCTTGCCATGGCTAGGTCTCCTTCCACTACTCGACCGTCATATCCGGCGCGGGCATCGCTGCCTGCGGCGGACGCTTACGAAAATACAGCGGCGCGAACGCCTCTTTCTGGTTCAATTCCATTTCGCCTTCCCGCACCAGTTCGAGCGCTGCGGCGAAGCTTGACGCAAACACCGTCGCCCGCTGCGAGGGATCGACCACGTAGCTGAGCAGGTAATCGTCGAGGCAGCTCCAGTCCTCGGACTCGGTCATGCCGACCAGCCGCTCCAGCGAGGCGCGCGCTTCGGCTAGCGACCACACCGTGCGCTTGGCCAGATGCACCGTCGCCAGCACGCGCTGCTGGCGCTGCGCGGCGTAGGCGGTGAGCAGGTCGAACAGGGTTGCCGTGAATTTGGGGTGACGGATTTCGGCAATGGTTTCCGGATTGCCGCGCGGAAAGATATCGCGCTGGAACTGCGGGCGGTTCATCAACCGGTTAGCGGCTTCGCGGATGGCCTCGAGCCGGCGCAGCCGATTGGCAAGCGCGGTTGCCATCTCCTCGGCGCTCGGCCCGTCCGGCGTCGCCGGTTCGGGCAGCAGCAGCCGCGATTTCAGGAATGCGAGCCAGGCGGCCATCACGAGGTAATCGGCCGCGAGTTCGAGGCGAATCTTTCGCGCGGCCTCAATGAACGTCAGATACTGGTCGGCCAGCGCCAGGATCGAAATCTTGGCGAGATCGACCTTCTGCTGCCGCGCCAGCGTGAGCAGCAGGTCGAGCGGACCCTCATAGCCCTCGACATCGACAACGAGCGAAGGCTCGCCGTCGGTGATCTCGGCGGGCCGTCCGGTTTCAAACGATAGAATCTCAGCCGTCATGCCGTTCCTACCCGATCCGTCAACGCATCCAGTTCAGCCCGTGCCGCCTGCCGGTCGAAGGGCTCAGGCTCTCTACGCAAGGCCAGTGCCCGCCTGGCGCGATCCAGCGCCTCATCAGCCAGTTCCGGCGTCTCGTGCGCCACGTCGTGCATCTCGTCGAGCTTGCCGTTGCAATGCAGGACCATGTCGCAGCCGGCGTTGAAGATGGCACGGGTCCGCTCGGCGATCGATCCCGCCAACGCATTCATGGACACGTCATCACTCATCAACAAGCCTTGGAACCCAATTACGCCGCGAATCACCTGCCGGATGATTGTCGCAGAAGTCGTCGCCGGTTGGGCGGGGTCTAATGCGCTAAACACAACATGTGCGGTCATCGCTATCGGCAGGTCCGCCAGCGGTTGAAAGGCAGCGAAATCGGTCCGTTCCAGCTCTTCCCGCGACGTATCAACGGTCGGGAGCCGGAGATGGCTATCCGCGGTGGCCCTTCCGTGGCCGGGAATGTGCTTCAGGACCGGCAGGACGCCGCCCTGTTGCAGCCCCTCGGTGACGGCGCGGGCGATTGCCGCGACCTTGGCCGGCTCGGTTCCATAGGCCCGGTTGCCGATTACGGCGTCGGCCCCGGCCACCGGCACGTCCGCCAGCGGCAGGCAATCGACTGTTATCCCGAGGTCGATCAGGTCGGCCGCGATCAGGCGGGAGCTCAGCCGGGCGGCGTTGAGGCCCAGCGCCTTGTCGAGGTCGTAGAGCGCGCCGAAGGTGGCTCCGGGCGGATAGACCGGCCAATGCGGCGGCCCGAGCCGGGCCACCCGCCCGCCTTCCTGGTCGATCAGCACCGGTGCATCCGCCTCGCCCAAACAATTCCGCAATTCCCCAACAAGCGCCGATACTTGATCCGGCGCTTCGACGTTGCGTTTGAACAGGATGAAGCCCCATGGGCGCTCGGCGCGGATGAATTCGCGCTCCGCGGCGGTCAGTACGGTTCCGGATACGCCGGTGATGAAGGCCCGTGTGCTCATGAGGGGCCGATTAGGCCCCTCACGGCACCGGGGTCAAGGAAACCGCAGATAATTCTACGGGATAAAGCACTGTCCCCCGGCGGCCTTCAGCTCGGTGCAGAACTGGACGGCCTCCTGCCGGGTCCGGTACGGCCCGACCATCGCGCGATACTTGGTCTTCCCATCAGCCAGATCCACCCGCCTGATCACCGGCGACCGGGAACCGAGCACTGACGCGTACTTGCCTTGCGCCACACGGAACGACTCCCTGGCGGCGGACTCGCTGTCCTGCGACGTCACCGATACCAGAAAGGTGCCCCCACCCTCGGCAGCTCCAGCCGGCGCGGCTTGCGCCGGGTTGGTCGCAGCCATGCGGGTCGGCGGCTCCGATTCGGACGCCTGCGGCGCAAGCGACATCGGCGAATTGGCGCTGGCATTGGCAGACGCAGGGTTACGCGCCGGCGGGGCAGCGGGAGCCGCGGCCGGGCCAGCAGCGCTTCGCGTCGGCGGCTTCGGCGGCGGCGCGCTGGCGCCTGCCGGGATGCCGCCATTGTCGGCGGCGTCGCCCTTGACGGCGAGCGTCTTGATCCTGCGCGGCTCGTTGTTCGGCATCGTGCCGTTGGCGGCCGCAGGCATAGGCGCCGACGGAGAAACACTGGCGGCCGGCGGCGGGTTGGCGTTCTGGTTCAGCGGCGGAAACACCACGCGCGGTCCGCCGGACCTCGAATTGACGTCGACCGGTGTCTCTTCGCGCGACACCAGCTTCTCGCCGCCATCGCCCGACAGCATGCGGTCAGGGGTCTTGGCGCCCGCGTCGGACGGCGCCGGCACCACCTTGGTCGGGCTGTTGTCGGCCCTGATGATCGGCGGCTCGCCTGAGCGGGGCGAACCGACAAAGGTGCGGTAGGCAAAGGCAGCGCCCGTCCCCACCACGGCCAGCGCCAGCACGGCGGCGACCGTCATCAGGCCGCTGGAGCGCTTCTTCGGCGCGGGCTCTTCCTCATATTCACCCTGGTAGGCGTAGGGATCGTCCGGGTAGGCCGGATCGCGTTGATAGTCGTGCTCGCCGGTCTCTAACCGTCCATACAGCGCATCGTCGTAGCGCGACGGGTCCTGCTGCGGCTCGTCGGCGTATTGTTGCTGAGGCTGCTCGTAATAGTCCTGCGCAGGCGGCGCTTGATGCGCGGACGCCTGCGGCGGCGGGGCCGCGTAGCGATGCAGCGGATGCACCGGCGCCGGCTGGTACTCCGGCTCGTCATCGTATTCCTGCGGCAGAGGCGACGGCGGCGGCGGCGGCGGGGTTTCGTGGCGCGCGCGCTGCATCCATGCCGGCGGGCTCGGAGGAGCATCGGGCCCTTCTTCCGGTGGATCATACTGCGGTGGGCGCACGTTGGCCCGCGACTGCAGCGGGCGCGGCGCGGGCTTGGCCGCGGCCCCCAACGGGTCGCTCTGCCCAATCAGCCTTGCGAGCTCCGCAAGCGGATCACTCTCGCCGCGAGCCTGGTCGGCGGAGGGAAAAGGTCGGTCCTGATATCGATCAGCCATCGTGATGATGCATCCCCTTCGGGACAGCGCCAAACCCGCCATGTCAAACAAACCATGACGAGTGTGGCCCCTGCCAGATACCCTCACGAACCCCCATTCGTGAAGGCCTTCGCCCCTGCCTACCGCATCTCGGTCGGGGCGTGGACGCCGAGAACGGCTAAGCCCGATGCCAGAACCGAGACGACGCCCTGGACCATCGCCAGTCGCGCCCTCGTGATCTCTGCATCATTAGTCATAATGAAGCGTAAATAGGGCAAATCCCGCCCTTTCGTCCATAACGCGTGAAATTCACTGGCCAAATCATATAGATAAAAGGCGATTCGGTGGGGCTCATGCGCCACCGCCGCCGATTCGATCATTCTGGGGTAGAGCGCCAGCCGTTTCAAGAGGTCGAGTTCCACCGGGTCGGTCAATCGCTCCACCGGGGCGTCCACCAGCCAGGCGCACCGGGCCGCATCGTCCTCGGGCAGCTCCGGAACCACCTCGCGGGCATTTTTGAAAATTGAATGTCCGCGGGCATGCCCGTACTGGACGTAGAAGACCGGATTATCTTTCGATTGTTCGAGCACTTTGGCGAGGTCGAAATCGAGCACGGCGTCGTTCTTGCGGAACAGCATCATGAACCTCACCGCATCCGAGCCGACCTCATCCACCACTTCGCGCAGCGTGACGAAATCCCCGGAGCGTTTCGACATCCGCACCTGCTCGCCGGCACGCAGCAGGCGGACGAGCTGCACCACCTTGACGTCGAGCGCGGCTTTGCCGCCGCTGACGCCCTTCACCGCCGCCTGCATGCGCTTGATGTAGCCGCCATGATCGGCGCCGAACACGTCGATCATGTCGAGGAAGCCGCGATCGACCTTGTTCTTGTGGTAGGCGATATCGGAAGCGAAATAGGTGTAGGAGCCGTCCGACTTGATCAGCGGACGATCGACGTCGTCGCCATAGGCGGTGGCGCGGAACAGCGTCTGGATGCGGTCTTCGTAGTCTTCGACCGGCTTGCCCTTCGGCGGCGGCAGGCGGCCCTCGTAGATGTCGCCCTTGGCGCGCAGGAAATCGATGGTCTCGGTGACCTTGTTGTTACCGGTCTCGACCAGCGAGCGCTCCGAGAAGAACACCTCGTGCTTGATGTTGAGCGCTGCGAGATCGCCCTTGATCATGTCCATCATCATGGCGATCGATTTGGCGCGCACGATCGGCAGCCATGATGCATCCGGCATCGCCTTCAGCTTGTCGCCATACTCGGCCGCCAGCGCCTGCCCGACCGGTACGAGATAATCGCCGGGATAAAGCCCTTCCGGAATCTCGCCGATGATCTCGCCTGTTGCTTCGAGGTAGCGCAGATAGGCCGAGCGCGCGAGCACATCGACCTGCGCGCCGGCATCGTTGATGTAGTATTCGCGCGTGACGTCGTAGCCTGCAAAATCCAGCAGGCCGCACAGCGCGTCGCCGAACACGGCGCCGCGGCAATGGCCGACATGCATCGGTCCGGTCGGGTTGGCCGAGACGTATTCGACATTGACCTTGGCGCCGTGGCCGATCGCGCTCTTGCCGTAGGACGCGGCCTCGCGCAGCACGGTGCGCAGTTCGTCGGCCCAGACCTCAGGCTTCAAGGTGAGATTGATGAAGCCGGGACCGGCGACCTCGACGGTAGCCACCAGATCGTCGGCGCGCAATTTTTCCGCGATCTTGTCGGCGAGTTCGCGCGGCTTCGCCTTGGCGTCCTTGGCCAGCACCATCGCGGCGTTGGTCGCCATGTCGCCATGGCTGGCATCGCGCGGCGGCTCGACCACGACGCGGGAGAAATCGATGCCGGCGGGCCATTGGCCCTCGGTCGCGAGCGCGGCGCAGACCGCCTGCACGCGCACCAGCGCGTCGGCGAACAAATATTGTGAAGCTGGCTTGTCGGACATGGCCGCCGCCTAACGCAAATCCGGGGTCGAGTCAAAAAGCCTTTGGTGCTCGATTAAGGCGAAACGGTCGGTCATTCCGGCGATGAAATTGCCGATCCGGCGCGCCCGCTCGCCCTCGCCCTCACGCTCCGACCCCTCGACCCATTCGGGCGGCAGGTCGCCCGGGGAGGTCTGGTAGCGCGCGAACAGGTCAAACAGGATTCCTTCGGCCTCGCCCATCACCCGCATGACGCGGGGGTGGCGGTACATATGCAGTTTCAGGAACGCCTTGATCGCGGCCTCCTCCTCCGCGACCATGGCCGGAAAGGCGATCAGCGGCTGATGGTGGTGGCGGACGTCATGCGCCGATTGCGGCTTCCCCTCCGCAAGCCGCCTGCCCGCCTCCGACATGACCGCCCCGATCATGTAGGAAATCAGTTCGCGCACCAGTTCCGCGCCGCGCCTGGCATCGTCCAGATTGGGATAATGCCGGTCGATCTCGGCGATGATCGCCTGGGTGAGCGGCATCACCTTGAGGTCGTCGACGCCGAACAGGCCGGCGCGCAGGCCATCGTCGATGTCGTGGGCGTCATAGGCGATATCGTCGGCGAAGGCCGCGGCCTGCGCCTCCAGCGAGGCGTAGCTCCACAGCTCCAGATCGAATTTTTGATTGAACTCGGCGATGCCGACGGGAATGCCGCTTTCGCGGTATGGCCCGGCCGGGGCCCCGTCCCGCTCCGTCAGCGGGCCGTTGTGCTTGACGATACCCTCGAGCGCTTCCCAGGTCAGGTTCAGCCCGTTGAACTCGGGATAGCGATGCTCCAGCGAGGTCACCACCCGCAGCGCCTGCGCGTTGTGGTCGAAGCCGCCATGGGCGGCGAGGCATTTGTCGAGCGCCCGCTCGCCGGCATGGCCGAACGGGGGATGGCCGAGGTCATGGGCCAGCGCCAGGGTTTCGGTCAGATCCTCGTCGAGGCCGAGCTGGCGGGCCAGCGCGCGGGCGATCTGCGCCACTTCCAGCGAATGGGTCAGCCGCGTGCGGTAATGGTCGCCCTCGTGGAACACGAACACCTGCGTCTTGTGCTTGAGGCGTCGGAAGGCGGTGGAATGGATCACCCGGTCGCAATCGCGCCGGAACGGGCTGCGGGTTCGGCTCGGCGGCTCCGCAAACAGCCGGCCGCGGCTCTGGTCAGGGTCGCAGCCATAAAGCGCGCGGGGGGCAGCCATTCCGACCGACACGATTTTTTAGTCCTTATCCATTTGATTCCGCGAGATTACGCACTTAACTATGTCTGACGCCCCATACCAAATGAATTGGGTATGACGGGCCGGAGAGCATGCCATGACCACTGCCATCACCGTCAGCGAGCGGGCCGCCCGCCGCATCGGGGAAATCCTCAAGAGCGAAGGCGACGGCGCCATGCTGCGCATCTCCGTCGAGGGCGGCGGCTGCTCCGGCTTCCAGTACAAGTTCGACGTCGACCATGCCAGGGCCGAGGATGACCTCGTGATCGCGCGCGAAGGCGCAGTGGTGCTGGTCGATCCGGCCTCGGTGCCGTTCCTCGCAGGCTCCGAAGTCGATTTCGTCGACGATCTGATCGGCGCGTCGTTCCGCGTGGTCAATCCGAATGCGACCGCGTCGTGTGGCTGCGGGACCAGTTTTTCGATCTGAGCATTGAGGGGCGAGTTCGTTCGCCCAATCGCGATCGTCATACCCCGCGCAGGCGGGGTATGGCTTCACGTTTGAAGTGCAACGGTTGATTTGAGTTCGGAGAATGCCTCTGCGGGTGTCTTGAAGTCCAGGCATTTGCGG
>NZ_JAFCLU010000029.1 GCF_018130385.1 Bradyrhizobium sp. AUGA SZCCT0283
TCGTGTGCACTTTTGTTTGCGCAAATCGCACGCGAGACCGCGGGTGCAGCAAGCACCCGGTCTTCCCTGCGCCCTCTGATTTGGAGGAGGGCAAACGAAGATGCAAACCTCGGGCGACCAGCGCCGCGAGAATGCGAAGTCATATTCAGTCGTCGTCACCCGCGAAGGCGGGCGACCCAGTATCCCAGAGGCAGCAGTGGTTGGACCGATAAGCCGCGGCGTACTGGATCCCCCGCATTCGCGGGGGATGACAGCCGTTGGGGTTGCGCAAAGTCTTCTACACTGGCAGTGCGATCGAATACTTCACCTGGCTCAGCGCAAAGCTCGACTCGATCGAGGCGATGCCGTCGAGCCGCGTCAGCTTGTTCTTCAGGAACGCTTCGTAGGAGGAGAGATCGGCGGCGACGACGCGCAGGAGATAGTCGCGGTTGCCGGTCATCAAATAGCATTCCAGCACCTCGTCCCATTTCGAAATCGCTTTCGCAAACCGGTTGAGGTCCTCTTCCTTCTGCCGCGCCAGCTTGATCGAGATGAAGACGCTGACATGGAGCCCCAACGATTTCTGATCGACGGTCGCGATGTAGCGCGTGATGACGCCGCGCTCTTCCAGGAGCTTGACGCGGCGGTGGCAGGGCGAGACGGACAAGCCGACCTTGTCGGCCAGCTCCTGCATGGTCATGCGGCTGTCGGTCTGCAGCAGGCTGAGGATCTTGCGGTCGATGGCATCGAGGGTAGGCATTGGGATGAACTCATGGTTTCGGGGCGCATTGTGGTAAATTATCCCAATATTGGGCGGTATGTCGCAGGAAATTGAGAATTTTGGCGCCCCACCGCCCGCTAAAATCGGCGCATAATGACCCTGTCCGGAGCATCGCCATGCCCATCGAGCCCGCACGCCTCGAACTATTGTCCGCGCTGGCGCGCAAGGTGTTATGGCTGTCGTCGTGGACGATCCATCACGCCAACCACGTCCGCTCCAACGCGGATGGGCTGAAGGTCGGCGGCCATCAGGCCTCGTCCGCCTCGCTCGCCAATATCATGTCGGCGCTGTATTTCTCCGTGCTTCGTCCGCAGGACCGTGTTGCGGTGAAGCCGCATGCGAGCCCGGTGTTTCACGCCATCCAGTATCTGTTCGGCCACCAGACCCGCGAGAAGCTGGAGAATTTCCGCGGCTACAAGGGCGCGCAATCCTATCCGTCGCGCACCAAGGATACCGATGACGTCGATTTCTCCACCGGCTCGGTCGGTCTCGGCGTCGCGCAAACCCTGTTCTCGTCGCTGGTGCAGGACTACGTCACCGCGCATGGCTGGATGAAGGACCGGCCCGAGGGGCGGATGATCGCGCTGGTCGGCGACGCCGAGATGGACGAGGGCAACATCTTCGAGGCGCTGCTGGAGGGATGGAAGCACGGGCTGCGCAACACCTGGTGGGTGGTCGATTACAACAGGCAGAGCCTCGATGCCGTCGTGCGCGAAGGGCTGTGGGCGAAGTTCGAATCCATGTTCCGCAATTTCGGCTGGGAGGTCGTGATCGTGAAATACGGCCGCCTGATGCAGGCGGCGTTCGCCGAGCCCGGCGGCGAGGCGCTCAAGCGCTGGATCGATAATTGCCCGAACCAGATGTATGCGGCGCTGTGCTTCCAGGGTGGCGCCGCCTTCCGCAAGCATCTGCAGGACGACATCGGCGATCAGGGGCAGGTGTCACAACTGATCGACCGGCGCAGCGACGACGAACTGCTGGCGCTGATGTCCAATCTCGGCGGCCACGACATGGCGAGCATGATCGAAGCTTTCGAGGCGATCGATCATGATCGCCCGGTCTGCTTCATCGCCTACACTATCAAGGGCGTGGGCCTGCCGATGCAGGGCCACAAGGACAACCACGCGGGCCTGATGACGGTTGCGCAGATGGAAAAGTGGCGTAGTGCGCAGAACATCCGCCCGGGCCATGAGTGGGAAAAGTTCGAAGGCCTGTCGCAGGCGCCGGCCGAGCTCGAAGCATTTTTGGCGGCAGCGCCGTTCAATCAGGAGGGCCGCCGTCGCCTGACCGCGCCCGCGATCGACGTTCCGCAACAGCTCACCTTCAAGCCGGCGGCGCAGATGTCGACGCAACAGGGCTTTGGGCTGGTGCTCAATGAACTCGCGCGCGGCGATACCGAACTGGCCGCGCGGATCGTCACCGCGTCGCCTGACGTCACCGTGTCGACCAATCTCGGCGCCTGGGTCAACCGCCGCGGGCTGTTCGCCAAGGCCGAGAACCACGACCTGTTCCGGCAGGAGAAGATCCCGTCCGCCTACACCTGGGAGTTCTCGCCGAAGGGGCAGCACCTCGAACTCGGCATCGCCGAGATGAACCTGTTCATCATGCTCTCGGCGCTGGGCCTGTCGCATCAGATCAACGGCGAGCGGCTGCTGCCGGTCGGCACGCTATACGATCCCTTCATCGAGCGCGGCCTCGATGCGCTGAATTACGCCTGCTACCAGGATGCCCGTTTCATGGTGGTGGCGACGCCGTCGGGCATCACGCTGGCGCCGGAAGGTGGTGCGCATCAATCGATCGCGACGCCCCTGATCGGCATGGCGCAGGACGGGTTGGCCTCGTTCGAACCGGCCTTTGTCGATGAACTTGCCGTGATCATGGGGTGGGGCTTCCGCCACATGCAGCGCGAAGGCCGCGAGGGCGGTTCGGTCTATTTGCGGCTCTCGACCCGCACGGTTGACCAGCCGCAGCGGATCATGGCGCCGGAGCTGCAACGGGACATCGCCGAGGGCGCCTACTGGCTGCGCGAGCCGGGGCCGAATTGCGACATCGTGATCGCCTATACCGGCGCGGTGGCGCCGGAGGCGATCGAGGCCACCGGCTTCATCGGCGAAAGCCACCGCGATGTCGGTTTACTGGCGGTAACCTCGGCCGACCGGCTGCATGGTGGATGGTCCGCCGCGCGGAATTTGCGGCGCGAGCGCCGTGGCATCCAGTATCTCAGCCATGTCGAAAAGCTGCTGGCGCCGTTGCCGCGTGACTGCGGCATCGTGACCGTGATCGACGGCCATCCGGCCGCGCTCGGCTGGCTCGGCAGTGTGCGCGGCCACCGCGCCGAGGCGCTCGGCGTCGAGCAGTTCGGCCAGACCGGAACAATCGGCGACCTCTATCGCCACTACGGCATCGACGCCAACGCCATCATCGACGCGGCGGAAAGCGTGACCATCGGGGCGCCGGTGCGGCACCGCAAGATGGCGGTGTGAGGAGGTATCTGCGGCCGTCATTCCGGGGCGCGACGAAGTCGCGAGCCCGGAATCTATCGTGAGACGGATATGCGGCTCGATGGATTCCGGGCTCGCGCGCTGCGCGCCCCGGAATGATGGCGGAGGAGCCTTGCCACCTCCACGCCGCTGTCCTTATATCCAGCGCCTGCCGCATCGCGGCACCCCGCATATGGCGGGTTCAACTGCCCCGGCTTTCGTGCAAGGATGCCTGCCGAACGCTTCCGTTCCCCTCCATTGCTCCGAGATAAAGAGGTTTCCGATGGTCAATCGCATGCAATTCTACATCGATGGCGCCTGGGTCGATCCCGCCGTCAAGAAGTCCACCCCCGTCGTCAATCCGGCGACCGAAGAAGCGATGTACGAAGTTGCGCTCGGCTCCAAGGCCGACGTCGACAAGGCCGTGGCCGCCGCCAAGCGCGCCTTCGTGACCTATTCGCAGACCAGCCGCGAGGAGCGCATTGCGCTCTTGGAAAAGATCATCGAGATCTACAAGGGCCGCATGAAGGACATCGGCGCCGCCGTGTCGGACGAAATGGGCGCGCCGCTGCCGATGGCCGAACGCCTGCAGGCCGGTGCCGGCCTTGGCCATATCGCCTCCACGCTGGAAGTGCTGAAGAACTATCATTTCGAGGAAAACGTCGGCACCGCCGTGGTCGTGCGCGAGCCGGTTGGCGTCGTCGGCATGATCACGCCATGGAACTGGCCGCTCAACCAGATCGCCTGCAAGGTCGCGCCCGCGCTGGCCGCCGGCTGCACCATGATCCTCAAGCCCTCGGAATTCACCCCGACCTCGGCGCTGATCTTCGCGGAAATCCTCCATGAAGCCGGCGTGCCGAAGGGCGTGTTCAACTTGATCAACGGCCTCGGCCCTGAAGTCGGCGCCGCGATGGCCGAGCATCCCGATATCGACATGATCTCGTTCACCGGTTCGACCCGCGCCGGCGTCGATGTCGCCAAGCGCGCCGCCCCGACCGTGAAGCGCGTCAGCCAGGAACTGGGCGGCAAGTCGCCGAACGTCATCCTCGAAGGCGCCGACCTCACCAAGGCGGTCACCGGCGGCGTGATGCACATGTTCAACAACTCCGGACAGTCCTGCAACGCCCCGTCGCGGATGATCGTGCCGCTGTCGAAGATGAAGGAAGTCGCCGCGATCGCCAAGGGCGTCGCCGACAAGACCAAGGCGGGCGATCCCCGCGCCGAGGGCACCACCATCGGCCCGGTCGTGTCGCGCATCCAGTGGGACAAGATCCAGGCGCTGATCAAGAAGGGCATCGACGAAGGCGCGACGCTGGTCGCCGGCGGTCCCGGCCTCCCCGAGGGCGTCAACAAGGGCTTCTATGTCCGCCCGACCATCTTCGCCGACGTCACCAACGACATGACGATTGCGCGGGAGGAAATCTTCGGACCGGTTCTGACGATCATCGGCGCCAAGGATGAAGCCGATGCGGTGAAGATCGCCAACGACACGCCCTATGGTCTCGCCGGATACGTCTCGGGCGATACGGTGGAGAGCGCGCGCCGCGTAGCCAAACAGATCCGCGCCGGCAATATCAACCTGCAGGGCGTGCCGAACGACCGCACCGCGCCGTTCGGCGGCTACAAGCAGTCCGGCAACGGCCGCGAGTGGGGCAAGTACGGCCTCGAGGAATATCTCGAGGTGAAGGCCGTCGCCGGCTACAACGCGGCGTAAATTGATGCGGCGCCCGCGCCGATCGTGAAAGATGCCGGCTGCCGAAAGGCGGCCGGCATTTTTTTGACCAGAATCATCGTCAAGCTGAAGCCAGCGTCAATGCGCAAGGCGACGCGGCGACGACGCAACAACGCAACAAGAAAGTGGAGGATGCCCGTGAAGAAAATCGTCGTTGCGCTTGTCACGCTGATGTCGCTTGCCGGAATGGTGCAGGCCCAGACCGTCAAGGATCTGCTCGAAACCCTCAAGGTCAAATGGAACACGCCAACCGAGCCGTTCAAGATGATCGGCAACGTCTATTATGTCGGAACCGACGGCCTGGCGTCCTACCTGATCACGTCGCCGCAAGGCCATATCCTGGTGGATACGGTGATGCCGGAAGCAACCTCGCAGATCAGAGCGAGCATCGAGAAGCTGGGCTTCAAGATCACCGACATCAAATACCTCGTTAACACCCACGCGCATATCGACCACACCGGCGGCCTTGCCGAATTGAAGCAGGCCAGCGGCGGCCAAATGATCGCCGGCGAAGCCGACAAGCCGTTGCTCGAAGGCGGCTATTATCCGGGCGCGCAGGAAGACACCGCGCTGGCGTTTCCGCCGGTGAAGGTCGATCGCACGGTGCGCGAAGGCGACACGGTTAAGGTGGGGGACGTGACGCTCACCGCCCGTGAAACCCCCGGCCATTCGCCCGGCTGCACGAGCTGGGAATTCTCCGTGAAGGATGGCGACGCAACGCGCTCCGTCCTCATCTTCTGCAGCGGCACCGTGGCGCTGAACCGCCTCGTCCCCAACCCGACCTATTCCGGAATCGTCTCTGATTATCGGAAAACATTCGCGCGGGCGAAGGACATGAAGGTGGACGTGCTGCTCGCGCCGCATCCAGAAATGTACAGGATGCAGGACAAGCGTGCCATGCTCTCGGATGGCGCGCCCAATCCGTTCGTCAATCCCGGCGAGTTCAATGCCTACGCCGCGACACTTGAGAAGGCGTTTGAAGACGCGCTGGTCAAGCAGACGGCCGCCGCACAGGAGAAGAAGGGGTAACCGGCGCGAAGGGCGCGTGCGGACTTATCCGCCGGGCGCGCCCTGCGTGTTCACATACAACGCGTAGATCGACTGACTCGCGGCCATGAACAGGCGGTTGCGCTTCAAGCCGCCGAAGCAGAGATTGGCGCACCGTTCGGGTAGCGCAATGCGGCCGATCATGACGCCATCGGGGGCGAACACCACCACGCCATCGAGCTCGGGATCGCCCATGCCCCAGCCGCACCACAGATTGCCGTCGATATCTATTCGAAAACCGTCCGGCGTGCCTGGTCCGGCATCGACAAACACGCGCTTGTTGGAAAGCTTGTCGCCGGAAGGCGAGACGTCATAGGCGAGAATCTTGCGGTTCGGCACGCCGCGGGACTCGATGACATAGAGAATTTTTTCGTCGGGCGAGAAGGCGAGCCCGTTCGGTCCCAGCACGCCCTCGGCGACGATGGTTGCTTTGCCGGTCGCGCCATCGATCCGGTAGACATTGGCGTCAATTTCGGGCTCGGCCTTGTAGCCCTCGTAATTGCCGAGCAGGCCGAACACCGGATCGGTAAACCAGATCGAGCCGTCGGATTTCACGACGACGTCGTTGGGAGAGTTGAGCCGCTTGCCGTCAAAGGAGTCCATCAGCACCGTGATCGATCCGTCATATTCGGTACGGGTGACGCGGCGCCCGCCGTGCTCGCAGGTGACCAGCCGTCCCTGCCGGTCGCGGGTGTTGCCATTGGCGAAGTTCGACGGCTTGCGGAAGATGCTGACCGCGCCGGTCTCATCCTCCCACTTGAGGATGCGCTGGTTCGGAATGTCGCTGCACAGGAGGTAGCGCCCGTCGCCGAACCACACCGGGCCCTCGGCCCAGCGCAGGCCGGTGGTCAGCCGCTCCACCGCCGACAGCTTCAGCCAATACTTCTCAAATCGCGGATCGAGGGCGCGGATGGCCGGATCGGGATAATAGGTGGCTGGGCGCCAGCCGGCTGAATGCAATGCTGCATCGGACATTTGCTGTTCTCGTTGTTGCGTTCCCTGAGCGTTTGAGTTTGCTATCATTCCCGGCTAATGACCGCAAATCGGTTGCAAGATTAAGAGGAACGAAATGCCACGCATACTGATGACCGGCGCCGCCGGCGGGATCGGCACATCATTGCGCAAGCTGCTGCCGCCGATCTATCCGGACCTGGTGCTGAGCGATCTGAAGGCGCCGGCCGATCTCGGCAAGGACGAGAAGTTCAAGGCGGCTGATCTGGCCGATCTCGCCCAGGTCGAGGCGATCTGCGAAGGCGTCGACGGCATCCTGCATTTCGGCGGCTATTCGATCGAAGGCCCCTGGGACCAGATCCTGCAGGCCAACATCATCGGCGGCTACAACCTGTTCGAGGCGGCGCGCAGGAAGGGCGTCAAGCGCGTGGTGTTCGCCTCGTCGAACCATGCGGTCGGCTTCTATCCGCGGCATCACCGGATCGGTACCGATGTCACCGCGCGCCCCGACAGCCGCTATGGCGTTAGCAAGGTATTCGGCGAAGCGGTCGGCGCGCTCTACGCCGACAAGCACGGGCTTGGCGTGACCTGCATCCGGATCGGCAATTTCGGCGAGATGCCGCTCGATCATCGCCGCCTGTCGATCTGGCTGAAGCCGGAAGACCTGGTGCAGCTCTGCCGCATCGGGCTCGATCATCCCGACATCCACTTCGAGCTATTCTACGGCGCCTCTCATAACGAGCGTGCCTGGTGGGACAACCATCGCGCCTACGAACTCGGCTACCGGCCGACCGGCCGGGGTGAAGATTTCCGCGAACATGCGATGGCCGAGCAGGCCAAGCTGAAGCCGGACCCGATCGGCGATTACTACCAGGGCGGCACGTTCTGCAGCATGGAGTTCGACGGCGACAAGGGCCGGATCGTGGACTGGAGCAAGCGCTAGTGCTTGCTCTCATCCCCCGCTATGCGGCCGAGATAGTCCGACTTGCTGAACTGCATGTGATCGACGCAGAGCTGCGCCAGCGCCCAGCTGTCACGGCCCTTCAACAGTTCGACCATCAATTCGTGCTGGCGGCGGGATAGCGCCAGCCCCTCCTTGTCGGCGAGATTCTTGGCGCGCATCGGCAGCGTCAGGTTCATGTAGTCCTGCAGCGAGCGGACCAGATACGGGTTTCCGCAGGCCGAGAACAGCGCGACGTGAAAGGCGTCGTTAGCCTCGTGGATACCGCGCAAATCCTGCGCGTCGGCCCTGGCGCAGTATTGCCGCTGTAATTCGTTCAACTGCGCGATCAGGCTGGCAGGGGCAGGCAGGGCGATCATCAGCGCCGCCTGCCGCGTCAGCATTTCCCGCACCTCGTAGATCTGGCGCACTTCGTCAGCCGAATAGAACCGCACCGTGGCGCCGATGTTTTTCTCGCGCAGCACGATGCCCTGGCGTTCGAGCTGGAACAGCGCCTGGCGCACGAAGTGCCGGCTGGCGCCGTAGCGCTGCATCAGCGTGTCCTCGACCAGCCGCGACCCCGGCGCGAAGCGTCCGAAGATGATGTCCTCCTCCAGCCGGCGGATGACCTCCGCCTGCTCCTCTTCACGCGTCGGCGCGGAAGTGTCGGTCAATGATTCCTGTGGCCTCATCGCAAAGCCTCCCAGCCCGACAGCCGATAGCAATCCTCGACCAGGCGCAAGGTCTCGAGATTGTCCTGCGGTGCCGTCTCGAAGGGCGTGACGTCGCGAAGCGATTTCACGAAATGCGCGATCGTCCGGTTATAGGAACCCTGATACTCGGCGGCGAGATCGTAGATGAGTTCGCCGGGTGATGCGCCCGAGCAGGTCAGCGATGGCCCGTCGAGCCTGATCGCGCCCGTGTCGCCGAGAATCTCCAGCCGGTCGACCTGAGCGGCCGGATGGCCGTGGGCGGCAAAGCTTGCAAAGACCGTAACGCCCGCACCGTTGCCGGTCCGAAGCTGGATCACCGCACCGTCTTCGCCGACGAGTTGCTCACTCGAGCGGGAGAGTTGCGCCGCGGTCACCTGCAGCGGCCCGAGCAGCATGCGCAGCGTATCGAGATGATGGATCAAGACTTCCGCGACGAGCATGCGCCGTTCACGGCGCATGAAGGGCTGCCGCTCCAGCGCCGGGCAGAGCCCATCCGATCCCGGCAGCACCCCCGATGTCAAAAGCGTCAGCTGTGCCTGCTTGACGTTGCCGATCCGGCCCTCGCGCAGCCACGCCGCGGCATCGCGGTAATAACCGCGGAACCGCCAGTTCTCATGCACCATCAGTCGCGTCGAACCCTCGACCTCGGCCGCGAGTTCGGCCGCCTCCTGCAGGTTGGGCGCGAGCGGCTTCTGGCAAAGCACGGGCAATCGCTTCGCGGCGGCGAGTCGCACCAGCGGCGCGTGCATCTCGCGGGGGGCGGCGATATCGATGGCGTCGAGCGCCACAGCGGCGAGCATCGCCTCGGCACTGGCGTAGGTCTGCGAAATTCCGAACTCGCTCGCGCGCCGCGAAGCATTTTCGCTGGAGGGATCGGCGACCGCCACGACGCGGGCTTGATCTGATATGCTCGCCCAGGCGACGAGATGATGACGGCTCACCATCCCAGCGCCGATCAGGCCAATGCGCAATGGATGATTCATGGGCGCGCGTTTCCGGTCATGGCCGGAAATCAGCACGCACCCGCTCTATTGTCAATAATGCTACGCATTATCCGGCAAAATGAGCCATTATAGGACTAGATAATCAAATATTGACAATAATTCGAAGGCCCCCTTTAGTGCCCATCCACGACGACAGGAAGTAAGAAAATGGCCGACGGACTTCGCAAGGGACTGACGAGTTATGGCGACGCTGGCTTCTCGCTGTTCCTGCGCAAGGCCTTCATCAAGGCGATGGGCTATTCGGATGATGCGCTGAACAGGCCGATCGTCGGCATCACCAATACCTATAGCGACTACAATCCCTGTCACGGCAACGTTCCGCAGATCATCGAAGCCGTGAAGCGCGGCGTGATGCTGACCGGCGCCATGCCGATGGTGTTTCCGACTATCTCGATCGCCGAGAGCTTTGCGTTTCCGACCTCGATGTATCTGCGTAATCTGATGGCGATGGACACCGAGGAGATGATCCGCGCGCAGCCGATGGACGCCGTGGTCGTGATCGGCGGGTGCGACAAGACCTTGCCGGCGCAGATCATGGCCGCGGTCAGCGCCGATCTGCCGACCGTCGTCATTCCGGTGGGGCCGATGGTGGTCGGGCATCACAAGGGCGAGGTGTTGGGGGCGTGCACGGATTGCCGGAGGCTGTGGGGAAAATATCGCGCCGGCGAAATTGACGACGTTGAAATCGAAGCCGTCAATGGCCGGTTGGCGCCGTCGGTCGGCACCTGCATGGTGATGGGCACCGCCAGCACCATGGCCTGCATTACCGAGGCGCTCGGTCTGTCGCTGCCGATGAGCGCGACGATCCCGGCGCCGCATGCCGAGCGTTTTCGCTCCGCCGAGGCGAGCGGCAGGGTGGCTGCTGCGATGGCTGTCGCGAAGGGTCCAAAGCCGAGTGAATTGCTGACCCCGGCCTCATTCCGGAACGCGCAGGTGGTGCTGCAGGCGATTGGCGGGTCGACCAACGGGCTCATCCATCTGACGGCAATCGCCAATCGCACCAGACACCGCATCGATCTCGAAGCATTCGACAATCTCGGCCGCGAGGTGCCCGTGCTGATCGACCTGAAACCGTCAGGCGAGCACTACATGGAGCATTTCCATCATGCCGGCGGCGTGCCCAAACTGATGGCGCAGCTTGGCGATCTCATCGACCTCGATGCTAAAACCATTACGGGGCAAACGCTACGCGATGTCGTAGCCGTCGCCGAAGAGGTGCCGGGACAGGACGCCATCCGTCCGCGCGACAATCCGATCAAGGCAGAAGGCGCGATGGCGGTGCTGCACGGCAACCTCGCGCCGCGCGGAGCTGTCATCAAGCAATCGGCGGCGAGTCCCAAACTGCTGCAGCATACGGGGCGTGCTGTGGTGTTCGAATCCGTCGAGGACATGACGCTGCGGGTCGATGATCCCGATCTCGACGTCAATGCCGACGACGTGCTGGTGCTGCGCAATGCCGGCCCCAAGGGTGCGCCCGGCATGCCGGAGGCGGGCTATCTGCCTATCCCGAAGAAACTCGCGCGCGGCGGCGTCAAGGACATGGTGCGGATATCGGATGCGCGCATGAGCGGCACCGCGTTCGGCACCATCGTGCTGCACATCACGCCGGAATCCGCCGTGGGCGGGCCGCTGGCGCTGGTGAAGAACGGCGACATGATCCGCCTTGATGTCGCGAAACGCAGCATCGATCTCCTGGTCGACGCGGCAGAGCTGGAGAAGCGTCGCGCGGCGCTTGCGCCGGCAACGATGCCGGATTGGGCGAAGCGCGGCTATGCGCACCTGTTCAACGAGACCATCCTGCAGGCCGACGAGGGTTGCGACTTCGATTTCATGCGCCGGCAGGGCAAGGACTAGGTCATGTCGTCCCTGCTCCCGTGCGCAATGGCGCACCGGGCAGGGACGACGTCGCGAGGGGGCGACGTTAACTCACCTCATCAACGCTCCACACGTCGCCCGTTCGCTCGAACCGGAAAGGCGTTCCGTGGCTGTTGTTGAACCACCGTCCGCGCAGCGCTTCCGACATCGCCTGCATCACCGCGTCGTGGCAGACGAACAGGACCATGGCCCGCGGATGGCGGTCGAGCCATCGGCTGACGCAGCTTAGTGCTCGTGCAGAGATCGACGGCCATGGCTCGCGATCCCCCGGCAGGACGGAAACGAGGTCTTCCACTGTCCTCAGGCCGTGCGCCTTCATCGTCTCCGCGATCGAAGCGCCCTCGAGGCTGCCGAAGTCGCACTCGATAATGCCGTCGTCGACCTCGAGCGGCTTGCCGGCCGCCGCGGCGATAATCTCGGCAGTCTGCCGCGCACGGACGAGCGGGCTGGCGACGACATGGTCGAATGAAAGCTTGCGTAGCCGATCGGCGGCCGCGTGCGCTTGCGAGATGCCTTCGTCGTTCAAGGGAACATCAGTGCGGCCCTGAAACCGGCCCTGCCGATTCCAGTCGGTGACGCCGTGGCGGAGGCAGAGGAAAGAGCGCGACGGCGTCGCCAATCGCTTCACTTCGACTTGCTGGTGAACTTCTTCACCGCGACGCGGAAGTCGTCGGTCTGCATGGCGCCGATGATCTTGGTTTCCTCGGCATCGAGTTGCTGCCTGGTCGGCGTAACCGCGGCCTGATAGACCAGCGATTTGGTGCCCGCGATGGCCGCCGGTGGGTTCTGCGCCAACCGTTCCGCGAATTTGCGCGTCTCTGCCTTTAGCTCCGCCGCCGGAACGACGCGGGCGACCAGGCCCCATTGATAGGCCTGCTGCGCGGTAAAACTGTCTTCGGCCAGAAATATCTGCAGCGCGCGGCGGGGGCCGACGGTGCCGACCATGCCGACCGTGCTGCCGCCATCCGGCGAGACGCCGATCTTGGCATAGGCTGGCGTGAAGCGGGCGTCGTCGGCGGCAATGCAGAGGTCGGTGACGAAGGCCAGCCCCATGCCGGCGCCGGCGGCGGAGCCGTGGACGCTGGAGAGAACGATCTTCGGCATCCGCCGCACCGTCTCGATAAAGGCGTGGTAGTGCTTCAGCAACTCGCCGACCACGGGCGCGATGGTGTCGTTGGCGGCGGCAGCGCCGATGGTCTGCAGATCGCCGCCGGCCGAGAAGGCGCGGCCTTCGCCTTCGATCACCAGCACACGGATATCGTCGTTGCCCTCGACCTCGGCGCCGAGTTGCTCGAGCTTTTGCGCGATCGACAGATTGATGGAATTGAAGGCTGCAGGCCGGTTCAGGGTGATGGTGGCAATCGGGCCCTCGATCCTGAGCAGGGCAGGTGCGGCGGCGGCGGTATCATCGGAGGTCGGCATGGCAAAGCCTCGGGGCGCGCGGATGGGCCGGGCATTTAAATGGAGAAGGCAAGAGGTGACAATCCCCGGTCAGGCCTGCAAAATACGATAAAGGCTGCCCTTATGGCCGCTGGCGCCCTTGCGTCTCTTCGCGCCATGAGGTCAGATAGGGCTTGTCATCGTTCGGGACGGACACGAGCGCCGCGCCCAGGGGACGAGACAGGCAAGCCAAAATCAGTGGAGAGGAAACGACATGGGTCATTCCCGTGCGCTCGAACGTAGGATGTTCCCATGACGGCGGGACCGGTTGTCATCATCGGCGCAGGCCATGCAGGCTTCCAGCTTGCGATGTCGCTGCGCCAGCACGGCTTTTCCGAACGCGTCGCGCTGTTGAACGACGAAGGCCATCTGCCGTACCAGCGGCCGCCGCTATCCAAGGCCTACCTGAAGGGGACCGGCGGACCCGACAGCCTGATGTTCCGTCCGGAAAAATTCTACTCCGACCAGAACATCGATCTGATCTCCGATCGCGCGGTGTCGATCGACCGCGCCGCGCGCAAGGTGTTGCTCGCCTCCGGCGCTTCGCTCGAATACGGCCACCTGGTGCTGGCGACCGGCGCGCGCAATCGCCTGCTCGATATTCCCAACGCCAATCTCGACAGCGTCCGCTACCTGCGGACGCTCGACGAAAGCCAGTCGTTGCGGGACTACATCGCTCCGGGTCAGCGCGTCATCGTGATCGGCGCCGGATTCATCGGCCTGGAATTCGCTGCGACCGCGCGGGCCAAGGGCCTCGAAGTCGACGTCATCGAGCTCGCGCCGCGGGTGATGGCGCGCGCGGTAACCGCGGAAATCTCGGAATATTTTCAATCGCGGCACACCGCGGCCGGTATCCGGATTCACCTCGGCGTGCAGGTCACGAGCATCGAGAGCGACGGCAGCAAGGTTACCGGGGTGAGCCTCAGCGACGGGCGGCATATCAAGGCCGATTTGATCGTGGTCGGCGTCGGCGTTTTGCCCAATGTCGAACTTGCGGCGGAGGCAGGGCTGAAGGTTGCGGCCGGAATTGTGGTCGACGAGCATTTGCTGACCTCCGATCCGAACATCTCGGCGATAGGCGATTGCGCGCTGTATGCGAGCCCGCGGTTCGGCGGCTCGCTGCGGCTGGAGTCGGTGCAGAACGCCACCGACCACGCGCGTTGCGTCGCGGCCCGGCTGACCGGCGATGCCAAGCCCTATGACGGCCTGCCCTGGTTCTGGAGCGATCAGGGCCCCGACAAGCTGCAGATGGTGGGACTGACCACCGGCTATGACCGCGTAGTGGTGCGTGGCGATCGCGCGCGGGGGGCGTTCTCCGCGTTCTGCTACAAATCCGGCCAACTCGTCGGCATCGAGTCCGTCAATCGCGCCGGCGACCACATGTTCGGACGGCGCCTGCTTGCCGCTCACGGGTCGATTACGCCCGAGCAGGCGGCCGATGCTGGCTTCGACCTGAAGAGTGCCCTGACTTAGAACGCGCACTGACTTAAATTGGACTTACCGCGGCGCCAGTCTGCTTGCGTCTGCCGATCATTTCGGCAACGTTGGCGCCGGAAATCCAAGGGGTCTCCGGCGGTCGGTTTTCGGAGGGTATATGTCCGTTTGGACGTTCTATCTCAGATTGATAGGTGCGACCATCATCGCCCTGGTTATTGGTGGCCCAGCTTACGCACAGACCAAGCTGAAATGGGCGCATGTCTACGAGGTCACCGAACCCTACCACACCGAGGCATTGTGGGCGGCCAGCGAGATCAAGAAGCGCACCAACGGCAAATTCGATATCGCGGTGTTTCCGGCTTCCCAGCTCGGCAATGAGAACCAGCTCAATGAAGGGCTCGGGCTCGGCGCCGTCGACATCGTCTACGTCGGGATCAACTTCGTCGCGGCTACCTACCAGCCGCTCGGCATCACGGGCGCGCCGTTCATGCTGCGCGATCTCAATCACTGGAAGGCCTATCGCGACAGCAAGCTGTTTTCCGATCTCGTGCAGGGCTACGACGAGAAGACCCGGCACAAGATCGTCGCGCTCACCTACTACGGCCAGCGCCACGTCACCGCCAACAAGCCCATCCGCAAGCCCGAGGACATGAAGGGCATGAGACTGCGTGTGCCGCCGGCGCCGCTGTTCCTGATGTTCGCCCAATCCGTCGGCGCCAAAGCAACGCCGATCGCCTTTTCCGATGTCTACACTGCGCTTCAACAGGGGTTGGTCGACGGCCAGGAGAATCCGCTGCCGACGATCATGGCCAAGAAATTCTACGAGGTGCAGAGCCACATCGTGCTCACCGGCCACATCACGGAATCGATGGTTACGGTGGTCGGCAGTCACGTCTGGAACAAGCTGACGCCGGATGAGCAAAAGCTGTTTGCGGATACCTTGAAGGAAGCCGCCGCGAGGGCGACAGAGGCAATCGAGGCGTCCGAGAGGGTTTTGGCCGGGGAGTTCAAGAAGCTCGGCAAGACCGTGGTCGAGCCTGATCGCGAGGCGTTCCGAAAGGCGGCGATCCCGCTGCACAATGATGCGTCCGCCGGGGCTGGCTGGACCAGGGCGCAGTACGATGAGTTGCAGGCGCTGAAGTAGCTAGCCGCGCAATGCCGCCACCTCGGCGGCCGTCGGCATCGACGGTGCGGCGCCCATCCGCTGCACGCAGATCGATGCGGCGGCATTGGCGTAGCCAAGCGCGTCGCGGATCGCGTTTCCATTGGCAAGCTGCGCGGCGAGGGCGCCGACAAAGCAGTCGCCAGCGCCGGTGGTGTCCACCGCCTTCACGGCGCGCCCCGCAATCAGCGAGGGCTCGCCGCCCACCAGCGCGAGCACGCCGCGCTTGCCCAGCGTGACGCAGATGATCTTGTCTGAAGCGGTTGGCAGGCGCCGCGCTGTTTCAACGAAACGGGCGGGCTCGTCAGTATCGTGAAGTTCGGTCTGCGCGAGAAGCCCAAGCTCGGTCTCGTTGAGAATGAGGATATCGACGAGATCGAGTAACTCGGGGCTGCAGGCCATCGCCGGCGCGGGATTGAGGATGGTGGTCGCTTGGGCCGCGCGCGCCCGTTTGAAGAAGGCCGCGATCGTGGGCAATGGGATTTCGAACTGGCTGACGGCGACATCACCCTTGGCGAGCACGGGGGCGGCGACGTCGTCGGCACTGACGAGCGCGTTGGCGCCGGGCACCACCACGATGGTATTGTCGGCATTGGCGATGGTGATGATGGCCGTCCCGCTATGGGTCCCGGCGGTGTCCTTGACCAGCGCAAGGTCGACGCCTTGCGCGGCGAGGAACGTCCGCAATTGCCGGCCGAACGCATCTGTGCCCAGCCGGCCGATCAGCGTGGTCGATGCACCCAGCTTCGCCGCGGCAACCGCCTGGTTCGCACCCTTGCCGCCCGGAAAATAATGCACGGCGTTGCCGGCAACGGTCTCGCCGACCCTGGGATGCCTGGTGGCCGTCGCCACCACATCCATATTGATGCTGCCGGCGACGAAGACGCGTCCCATGCCTAATCCCAAAATTCCTTCTTGCGCCCGATCTGGAACTCCTGCCTGACGGCATCGATATCGGCAAGCGTCGGCAATCCAGCCTCGTTGCCGAGGCGCTGGATCTTGTAGGTCGAGGCCGCGCGCGCAAACTCGAAATGATCCTGCCAGCTTTTAGCGGGATTGCTGAGATAGGAATAGACATAGGCGCCGTGGAAAACGTCGCCGGCGCCGTTGGTGTCGATCACGCGCTCGGGCGCGATTGGCAGCGCCGGTAGCTTGCGGACCGCGCCGGTCTCGTCATACCAGAGCAGGCCTTGCTCTCCCATGGTGACGCCGCCGACCCGGCAGCCGCGGCTCTTGAGATAGTCGAGCATGGCGTCCGGCGTCTTGTCCATCTGTTCGCACAGCCGCTCGGCCACGATGGCGACGTCGATGAATTCCAGCAGTTCATGGGTATTGGTCCGCAGGCCGCCGCCATCGAGCGAGGTCAGGATGCCGTCCTCGCGGCAGAGCTTGGCGTAGTGGATTGCAGCATCCGGCTGGTGGCCGTCGACATGCAGCGCGCGGCAACCCTTCAGGTTGAGGATCGGAAACGGATGAATATGCTCGTCGTCGCGGCAGCGCACGATGGCGCGCTTGCCGTCCTTTGGCATGATGAAGGACAGCGAGGAGGAGTTGACCTTGCGCGGATGGATCGAGATTCCGTATTTCGCGCTCATGTCCTGAAACATGCGGCCGAGCCAGTCGTTCGCCACCGTTGCAATCAGGTCGGGCACGATGCCGAGCTTGGCGCAGCAAAACGCCGCGGTGACGGCGTTGCCGCCAAAGGATACCGCATAGGCGGAGGCCACATGTTTCTCGTCGCCGGTCGGCATGTGGTCGGTGATGAAGGTAACGTCGATATAGGTCTGTCCGATGAAGAGAGCCTGCATTCGTTTTCCGTCATGAGCTGAGGGGTGGTCCCGGCCCGGCGTACACACATTAGCACCGGTTATCGGATGCATTCGCTGAAATTATTCGCAACCGTGCCGTCTTTGCAGCTTGAGATGGGAGTATGAGGAGACTACGACCGTTCTTGGGCTGGTTTCTTGGGCTGGTTTCTTGGGGCTCGTGCTTGGGCTAATCCTCGGGGCCATCGCCAGCATCTGCCGATAACGGCCGACCGCGGCTCGCGGTTCCTGACGGTGCGACAAAAGTGGAGGAAATGATGACCGTTTATTCCGGTCCGGTGTTCGACATGGCGGTTAACCAATTTGGCGTCATCGCCAACCATCTCGAAATTCCGATGGATGAGCGCGACCGAATCCTGATGCCGAAGCGGTCGGTTACCGTCTCATGCCCGATCCACCGCGACGACGGCACGGTCGCCGTGTTCGAGGGCTATCGTGTCCAGCATCACCTCACCCTCGGCCCGACCAAGGGCGGCACGCGGTTTGCGCCCTCCGTCGACATCGGCGAGGTCGCGGCGCTCGCGATCTGGATGAGCTGGAAATGCGCTCTGGTGGGGCTGCCCTATGGCGGCGCCAAGGGCGGCGTCAATGTCGATCTCTCCACCATCTCCAGGCGCGAGCTGGAAGGGCTGTCGCGCCGCTACATGCAGGAGATGATTCCCTTCGTCGGTCCGCATACCGACGTGATGGCGCCCGACATGGGCACCAATGAGCAGGTGATGGCCTGGTTTATGGACACCTATTCGATGTACCAGGGCCGCACCGTGACCGAGATCGTCACCGGCAAGCCGGTATCGTCGGGCGGCACGCTCGGCCGGCGCGAAGCGACGGGGCGCGGCGTCGCCTATCTCGCCAGGCGCGTGCTGAAGGAGCTGTCGATCAATCCGGGCACCGCGACCGCCGTGATCCAGGGCTTTGGCAATGTCGGCTCCTATGCGGCGCTGGAGTTGCATCAGTACGGGTTGAAGATCATCGCCGTCAGCGATCACACCGGTGCGCTGCACGATCCGAAGGGGCTGGATATTCCTGCGTTGATGCACCATGCGGGAAGGCACGGCAGCATCGCTGGCTTCTCCAACCAGCTCGCCTTCGATCCGGAGCAATTGCTCACGCTGCCATGCGACGTTCTGGTGCCGGCGGCGATGGAGCGGGTGATCGATGCGAAGGTCGCCGAAAACCTCAAATGCCGGGTGCTGGCCGAGGGCGCCAATGGCCCGACCACGCCGGATGCCGATCTGGTGTTGGAGAAGCGCCAAAGCGAGGTATTCCTGATCCCCGATATTCTCTGCAATTCCGGCGGCGTGGTGGTCAGCTACTTCGAATGGGTGCAGGACCTGCAGCAATTGTTCTGGGAGGAAGAGGAAGTGACGCGGCGCGAATACGCGATCCTCGATCGCGCCTTCGACCACATGGTGCAGCGTGCGAGAGCGGACAATATCCCGCATCGGACCGCGGCGATGGCGATCGGCGTGGAGAAGGTCCGCGCCGCCAAGAACACGCGAGGCCTGTTCCCGTGATCACCGGCCTCGATCATGTCGTCGTTCTCACCGGCGATATCAACGCGGCCTCTGCCGCTTACCAGACCTTGTTTGCCCGCGCGCCGTCCTGGCAGTACAGCGGCGATGGCGCCGATCGCGTCCTGTTCACGCTCGATAACACGACGCTGGAATTGGTGGCGCCGAACGGCGAGGGCGCCAATGCGGACCGCATTCTCGCGGTGCTGGCCGCACAGGGCGAGGGACTCGCAAGCATCTGCTTCCGGACCAGCGACATTGCCAGAATGCATCGCAGGCTCGACCGGCTCACGCTGAAGCCTGATCCCATTGCTGAGGTCGAAAGCCGCGATGCGATCTCCGGTGCGACGCTGTCATGGAAGCGCACGCGAGCGGCAACGGAAACCACGCGCGGCGTCCGTATGTTCTTCCTCGAGCGCGACAAGGAGCGGCCGCTGTCGGTGCGAACCACGACGGGATCGATCACGGCGCTGGACCATGTCGTGGTCTCGACGCCGGACCCCGAGCGGGCCGCAGCGCTCTATGGCGCGCGGCTCGGCCTCGACATGGCGCTCGATCGTTCGCACCCGGACTGGGGCCGGCTGATGTTCTTCCGCTGCGGCGACCTCATTGTCGAGGTCACGCACCGGCCGGGCAAGGAGACGGATACGTCGCAGGACCGGCTGCGCGGCCTGTGCTGGCGCGTCTCCGATATCGACGCCACCCACGCACGGCTCGTCGAGGCCGGCGTCGACGTCTCGGAAGTCCGCACCGGCCGCAAGCCGGGGACGCGGGTCATGACGGTGCGCAGCGGCACGTGCGGCGTCCCGACGCTGCTGGTGCAGCCGTCGGCGGGGCCCTCGTCCTGATCCGCCCCATTCGTCATTGCCTGCGATAAACGCGGAGCGTTTGCGCAAGGGAGCGCAAGCGACGAAGCAATCCATGCTCCACGTGCGGAGAGATGGATTGCTTCGCTACGCTCGCAATGACGGGGATAGAGCATCATTCATTCTCAAACGCTTCCGCGCGTGCTACAGCTTGCTTCGTGCAACCATCGAGCAATTGATTTGGCAAAGGCAAAACGCGTTCAGAAATGGCAGCGCGACCCCGAGGGGATGCGGATCCGCATTCTCGAGGCCGCCAAGCAGGAATTCGCCGCCCATGGCCTGGCGGGCGCGCGCGTCGACCGCATCGCGGCCAATGCCGGCGCCAACAAGCGCATGCTGTATTACCATGTCGGCAACAAGGAAAACCTTTACCTTGCGGTGCTCGAAGGCGCCTATGAGAAGATCCGTTCCGAGGAGCGCGGGCTCGATCTGGAACATCTCGACCCGCCCGAGGCGATCGAGCGGCTGATCGACTTCACCTGGAACTATTTCCTGCGTAACCCGGAATTTCTGGCGCTGCTCAACACCGAAAATCTTGCCAAAGCGCGCCATCTGAAGCGCTCGACCAAGGTCAAATCGATGCACTCCCCGTTCGTCGAGATGATCCGCACGGTGGTGACGCGCGGCGTCGAAAGCGGCGATTTCCGCGTCGCTGTCGATCCGGTGCAGCTCTACATCTCGATCGCGGCGCTGTGCTTCTTCTATCTCTCTAATAGCGCCACGCTCTCCGTGATCTTCGGCCGTGACCTCCTGAAGAAGGAGGCGAGGGACGAGCGTCTCGCCCACATGGTGGCGCTGGTACTGGCGGCGCTGACAGGCAAATCGACCGCGGATTTCGGCAAGGCCGTAGAGCAAGGCGTGCGGTCCCCGGCGCATCAGCCGGTTTAGCTGTCGTTCCTGCGAACGCAGGAACCCATACGCCGCGGCCCGGCGGATGAAAGGCGGTGGTTGACGCCTTGCTTACTCACAACGCCCTGTGGCTATGGGCCCCTGCGTTCGCAGGGGCGACAGAATTTGCGGCGCGCCCGTCGCGCGCCTCGTATATCGAACAAACCTGTCAAACAGCCAACGCGTACTCACCAAACACAGTTTCGCGATCTCGCGGCATCATCTGCCCGAGCTTTGCTCTTGAACTTCCCGCCCTCTTGTTCAGAGGGCGCGGGGAAGACCGGGTGCTGGCTGCACCCGCGGTCCCGCGTGCCAATGCACACAAAAAGATGCGGCACACGAGCATACAGGTACAGCGGGAGCATCCCGGCCTTCCCTGCGCAATGGCTTTACGGCTTACTTCGTGCTCTTCCCGGAGAACGGCTTTCTTGCCTCCATCGCCGCGCGGAAAGCTTCCGCACGACTTAACGCCAGCACCGCGGCGCCCGAACCACACGACTTCGCCGTACGCTCAAGGCGCGTACGTCTCGCGCGCCTCTCGCGTCCACCGCATCCCACCGCACGTCCGTGACGATCGCGAGCGCCCCTCAATGGGTGAGACGGGCGGAGATATGCGGCTGATTTGCGCGACGTGTGAAGCGGAATATTTTTGATTCCCGGGCTTGACACGATTTCGGAAAATCAGAAGTGATTTGAGCGCGGGCAGTTTGGCGCACTCGACACGCACCGGCGTAGCGCGAACGCTTGACAAAATACTGCACGAAATCCCGCTTGCCAGTATTTATCCAACGGGTTAATTTCGTCCCGGAAAAGACGAACAGGGAGCGGGACGTGGCCGAGCTGAAGCGCGAGAGTGGCGTGTCGAAAGCGCTGAATGCGGCGTGGCTGCGGCCGTTTCTGTTCCTGATCTTCATCGTGGTCATCTGGGACCTCACCATCCGCGTATTCCGAATTCCGGCCTACCAGATCCCGGCGCCCGGCGATGTCGTGGCTGTGCTGTGGACCGACTGGCCGGAACTGCTGCGGCAGGCGTGGCCCACCACCTACGCCACCCTCTGCGGCTTCCTGCTGTCGGCCGTATTCGGCATCCCCGTCGCCATGTTGATTGCGGGATCGAAGACCGTGGAAAGCTACGTCTATCCGCTGGTGGTGTTCTCGCAGTCGGTGCCGAAGATTGCGATCGCGCCGCTGTTCGTAGTGTGGTTCGGCTTCGGCATCATCCCGAAAGTGATCTCGGCGTTTCTGCTCGGCTTCTTCCCGGTGGTGGTATCGGCCGTGCAGGGATTCAAGTCGGTTGACCCCGACATGGTCGATCTCGCGCGTGCGATGCAGGGCAGCCGCTTCCAGGTGTTTCGCGCGGTGAACCTGCCGCACGCAATGCCTGCGATTTTCTCCGGGCTGAAAGTGTCAGTGACGCTCGCGGTCGTCGGCGCCGTGGTCGGCGAGTTCGTCGGCTCCAATTCCGGTATCGGCTATGTGTTGCAGCGCTCGATCGGCACCTTCGATCTGCCGACGATGTTCGCGGCTCTCGTGATTCTGGCGCTACTCGGCGTGGTGCTGTTCTGGGCCGTCGACCGTATCGAGCGCCTCGTGATTCCCTGGCATGTCAGCCAGCGCGAAGACATCATTTTTGCTTCTTGAGGACTACTGCACGAAAACAACAATACGGCACGTCATTGCCTGCAACAAACGCTTCGCGTTTGTTGCAGGCAATGACGAAAAAACAGGGAGGAAGACAAATGCGATTGATAGCTGCAGTTTTCGCGACGTTGATCTGGACCGCGCTTTCAGTGCTTCCCGCATCGGCCGCCGACAAGGTCGTGCTGATGCTGAACTGGTACGTCTATGGCGAACACGCGCCGTTCTATTACGGCAAGGCCAAGGGCATCTATGCCGCCGAGGGTATCGACCTCGAGATCCAGGAAGGCCGCGGCTCGGCGGCGACCACGCAGGCCGTTGCGGCCAAGACCGCCAATTTCGGCTATGTCGACGTGCCCACCATGATGCGCGCGGCCGTGAAGGGCGCCCCGATCGTCGCCACCGGCGTGCTGCTGCAGACCAGCCCGATGTCGGCGATGGGCCTTGTCGAAAAGAACATCAAGAAGCCCGAGGACATCAAGGGCAAGACGGTGGCGATCACCCCGGCTGACTCGATGACGCAGATCTGGCCGCTGTTCCTGAAGAAGACCGGCCTGAAGGAAAGCGACTTCCAGACGGTGGCCGGCGACGGCCAGACCAAGCTGAACGCCGTCATCAACGGCCAGGCTGACCTGCTGCTCGGCTACGTCATGGATCAGTCGATGAAGATCAAGGATGCCACCGGCAAGGACGTCAACGCCATCAAGTTCGCCGACTACGGCATCAACATGGTCTGCTCGGGCGTCGTCGCCAACACCGACTTCGTCAAGGCCAATGCCGATCTGGTCAAGCGCTTCATGTCGGCGACGACCAAGGCGGTCGAAGCCGCCGAGAAGGACCCGAAGGGCGCGGCGCAGTCGATCCTCGACGCCAACCCGAAGGGCGGCAAGATCGAGACGCTGACGCAGGGTTTTGAGCTGACGATCCCGCTCTACCGCACGGCGGAAACCAAGGGCAAGCGGCCGTTCCAGGTCACCGACCAGAACATGACCGACACGGTCAACCTGATGGTCGAATATGGCGGGCTGGATGCCAAGGCCAAGGACAATCCGAAGGCATTTTACACCAACGACTACCTGCCGCAGGGCGGTTCGTGAGCGGACTTGCGACGATTCTATCGTCGTTCCTGCGAACGCAGGGACCCATAACCATCGGCCCTGGTTGTTGCAGATGGTATCTACCAGGGTGCCCGAACGAAACGACACGGCATATGGGTCCCTGCGTTCGCAGGGACGACGGGCTGTGGGAGGTTCTTCCGAATGGACTCACCTGAATGAACCCGGCGACTAAACCATCCGATATGAGCCAAGGCGCCCACCTGCGCCTGGTGTCGGATCGCGCCGGCGGCGCCGCGCCCGGCATCACGCTGTCAGGCGTCTCAAAGACCTATCGTTCGCGCGACGGCGACGTGCCGTCGCTGCGGCCGCTGGATTTCCACATCAACGAGGGCGAGTTCTTTGTCGTGGTCGGCCCGTCCGGCTGCGGCAAGTCCACGCTGCTGAAGATGATCTCCGGGCTGCTGGCGCCATCGACCGGTGAAATCCTGGTCGAGGGCGAACAGGTGACGAAGCCGCACGGCAATGTCGGCATCGTGTTCCAGAACGCGTTGCTGCTGCCCTGGCGCAACATCCTTTCCAACGTGATGTTGCCGATCGACATGAAACGGCTGTCGCGCGAAAAATATCTGCCGCGGGCGAAGGCGCTGTTGAAACTGGTCGGGCTCGAAGGGTTCGAGAAGAAGCTGCCCTGGCAATTGTCCGGCGGCATGCAGCAGCGCGCCTCGATCTGCCGCGCGCTGGTGCACGATCCCAAGATCATGCTGATGGACGAGCCGTTCGGCGCGCTCGACGCCATGACGCGCGAGAAGATGAATGTCGAGCTGATGCGCATTCAGCGCGAGACCGGCAAGACCGTACTCCTGATCACGCATTCGATTCCGGAGGCCGTGTTCCTGGCCGATCGCGTGCTGGTCATGACCGAACGGCCCGGTGCGATCGCGGCGATCTACGACGTGCCGCTGCCGCGCCCGCGCTCGCTCGACGCCATGGCCGATCCCGCCTTCACCGAGCTGGTGCAGCGGATTCGCAAGCATTTCTTTACCCAGAGCGCGCTGGACTGAGGCAGGCCTTCGATGCCGTATCGTTTGTCCGTACGCGATATATCGTTCTTTGAGCGCCCGGTGCGTTTTGCTCGGCCGTTCCGGTTCGGTGCGGTCGTCATCAACGGGACGCCGCAGGCTTTCGTGCGCGTCGAGATCGAGGTCGAAGGCAGGGGTAGGGCTGTCGGCGCCAGCGCGGAGTTTCTGGTCCCAAAGTGGTTCGACAAGCGGCCGCAGCTTTCACCGCAGGAGACGGTTGAGGAGTTGCGGCGTTCGCTGCTGATCGCGCGCGACATCTATCTGGCGTATTCCACCTTCGAGACCGCATTCGGCCTGCACGCCGCCTGTATCGGCGCGCAGGTCGAGGCTTGCGCCAGAGAAGATATCCCACCACTGGCGGCGGCCTACGGGCCGGCCGAAATCGACAAGGCGATCCTGGATGCGCTGCTGCGCTGTACAGGAGCCAACTTCTTTGATGGCATGGCGGCCAATATCGCTGATGTCGATGCGCGGCTGTCGCGCGATCTGACGGAAGCCGACGTGTCGCAGTTTCTTGCCGGCCGCAAGCGGCTGGAGCGCGTGGCAATCCGGCACACGGTCGGCATGGATGACAAGGTCGAAGGCGAGGGCGGTGCCGCTGACATCAGGGAAAACGCCGGGGCGCGTTATTTCAAGCTCAAGCTCAACGGCGATCCCGCGCACGATGCGGAGCGCCTGATCCGGATCGGCAAGGAACTCGCCACACTGCCGTATGGCTACCGCGTCACGCTCGACGCCAATGAGCAATATGCCGATCTGGCGGCACTGAGCACGCTGGTCGATCGGCTCGATCGGGATGCTGCGCTGCGGCCGATCGCGCAAAAGCTCTTGTATATCGAACAGCCGATGCCGCGCGACATCACGCGCCAATCGCCGCTCGGGGCGCTGGCGCGGCGCGACTTCATCGTCGATGAGGCTGACGATTCCTACGACGCCTTCCCGGTGGCCCGGGCGCTCGGCTATCGCGGCATCTCCTCGAAATCCTGCAAGGGCATCTACAAGTCGGTGATTAACGCAACCCGTGCGGCCAAGTGGAGCGCGGGCGGCGAAAAATGCTTCATCGCCGGCGAGGACCTGACCTGCCAGGCGGGCCTTGCGGTGCAGCAGGATCTCGCACTCGGCGCATTAATCGGCGTCACCCATGCCGAACGCAACGGCCATCATTACGTCGACGGTTTTGGCGACACGCCGGCCGCCGAAGCGGAGGCGTTTTTATCAGCGCATCCCGACCTCTATGTCCGCGACAGCGGCAAGGTTCGGCTTGCGATCCACGACGGCGATCTCCTGACGGGATCGCTGACGACACCCGGCTTCGCCACTTCAGTTCATCCGGACTGGTCGGCGATGTCGCCGCTGGCGCACCCGGCAACACGAATTCCCCTGGAGAAAGCAGTATGACGACCAAACGCCTCGGCCTGATCATGAACGGCGTGACCGGCCGCATGGGGCTAAATCAGCACCTGATCCGTTCCATCATCGCGATCCGCGACCAGGGCGGCGTGCTGCTGTCCAACGGCGACCGCATGCTGCCCGATCCGATCCTGATCGGCCGCGATGCGGACAAGGTCGAGCGGCTTGCCAAGCGCTTCAACATCGAGCGCTGGTCGACTGATCTCGACCAGGCGCTGGCCGACAAGAATGACACCATTTTCTTTGATGCCGCGACTACGCAGGCGCGTCCCTCGCTGCTGACCAAGGCGATCGAGGCCGGCAAGCACGTCTATTGCGAAAAACCGATCGCTACCAATCTCGATGAGGCGGTCGCAGTGCTGCGGCTCGCCAACGCCAAGGGCGTCAAGCACGGCACGGTGCAGGACAAACTGTTCCTGCCGGGATTGAAGAAGCTCGCGTTCCTGCGCGATTCCGGTTTCTTCGGCCGCATGCTCTCGGTGCGCGGCGAGTTCGGCTATTGGGTGTTCGAGGGCGGCTGGCAGGAAGCGCAGCGGCCGTCGTGGAATTACCGCAGCGAGGACGGCGGCGGCATCATTCTCGACATGGTCTGCCACTGGCGCTACGTGCTCGACAACCTCTTCGGCGAGGTCGAGAGCATCAGCTGTCTCGGCACCACTGATATCCCCGAACGTTTCGACGAGAGGGGCAAGAAGTACACGGCGACCGCCGACGACTCCGCCTACGCCACCTTCCGCCTCAAGGGCGGCGTGATCGCGCATATCAACATGAGCTGGGTGACGCGGGTCTACCGCGACGATCTCGTCACCTTCCAGGTCGACGGCACCCATGGCTCCGCGGTGGCAGGCCTGACCGATTGCGTGATCCAGGCCCGCCAGGCGACGCCGCGCCCGGTGTGGAATCCCGACGAGAAGCGCACCCACGATTTCTATGCCGACTGGCAGAAGGTTCCCGAAAACGTCGTCTACGACAACGGCTTCAAGGAGCAGTGGGAGATGTTCATCCGTCACGTCTGCGAGGACGCGCCCTATAAATACACGCTGCTGGAAGGCGCCAAGGGCGTACAGCTTGCCGAATGCGCACTGCAGAGCTGGCGCGAGCGGCGCTGGATCGACGTCGCCCCGATCAAGGTGTGAGGAGGCATAACCATGAACAGGCCTGTCCTGCCGATGTCTTCGCTGTCACTGAAACTGCCGACGGCGGATCGTTCGATCGAAACCTATGGCCTGGCGGCGTCGCGGACGTTTCCGGCGAAGCTTGAAGGGACGCTCAACCGCGTGGCGTTCTCGGCCGCGCATGTGGTGGCGGATCCGCTTGCCGATAACGATCCGTGGCTGACATCCGCAATCGACTGGGACCGGACCATTGCGTTCCGCGAGCATGTCTGGGATCTCGGCCTCGGCGTTGCCGAGGCGATGGATACCGCGCAGCGCGGCATGGGGCTGGACTGGCCGACCTCGCTGGAGCTGATTCAGCGCTCGGTCAAGGCGGCGAAGGCCAAGGGCAACGCGCTGGTATTTTCCGGCGCCGGTACCGACCACCTCGCGGTGGAAGACGCCAAGGCCATCGATGACGTGATCCGCGCCTATGAGGAGCAGATCGCGGCAGTCGAAAAAGCCGGCGGCCGGGTCATCCTGATGGCCTCGCGCGCGCTGGCAAAGCTCGGCCGCAACGCCGACGACTACGCCAAAGTCTATAACCGCGTGCTGTCACAGGTCCGCGAACCCGTGATCATTCACTGGCTCGGCGACATGTTCGATCCGGCGCTATCAGGCTATTGGGGCACGGCAGACCTCGACAAGGCGATGGATACAGCGCTTGCCATCATCAATGCCAACGCGGCCAAGGTCGATGGCGTGAAGGTTTCGCTGCTCGACAAGCGGCGCGAGATCGACATGCGCCGGCGGCTGGACAAGAACGTCAGGATGTATACCGGCGACGATTTCAACTATGCCGAACTGATCGCCGGCGACGACCAGGGTTTCTCGCACGCGCTGCTCGGCATCTTCGACGCCATCGCGCCGGCGGCGTCCTATGCGCTGTCGCGGCTGGCCGCGGGCGACGCGGCCGGCTTCCATGACGTGCTGGGGCCGACGGTGCCGTTGTCGCGGCATATCTTCAAGGCGCCGACGCGGTTCTACAAGACCGGCATCGTGTTCATGGCCTATCTGAACGGCCATCAGGATCACTTCACCATGGTCGGCGGGCAGGAGAGCACGCGCTCGACGTTGCATCTGGCCGGCCTGTTTCGTCTGGCCGACGGGGCCGGGCTTCTCTCCAACCCCGAACTGGCGACACGGCGCATGAAGACGGTGCTGGCAACGCGCGGCATCGAGCCCTGATGCGCGATTTTTCTTTCGATCATCGCTGGCTGTCGCTGAATACGGCGACGGTCCGCAAGCAGGGTGATCTCGTTCAGATCATCGAGGCCTGCGCGCGCCACGGCATTCGCGCCATCGATCCCTGGCGCGACCAGGTTGCGGCCATAGGCCTCGACCGCGCGGTGCGGGCCGTCCGCGATGCCGGGCTTGAACTGTCAGGCTATTGCCGCGGCGGCATGTTCACGGCGGATGCGGCGCACCGCATCGAGGCGCGTGACGACAATCGCCGCGCCGTCGACGAAGCCAGAGCGCTGGGCGCGCCCTGCATCGTGCTGGTCGTCGGCGGCCTGCCTCAATATTCGCGCCCGGGAAGCGCGCCCTCGAAGGACATGGCAGGGGCGCGGGCGCAGGTCCGCGACGCGATCGCCGAAATGCTGGATTATGCGAAAGCGGCCGACATGCCGCTGGCGATCGAGCCGCTGCATCCGGCCTATGCCGCCGACCGCGCCTGCGTGAATACGACGAAGCAGGCGCTGGATATCTGCGACCAGCTCGATCCGCAGCGCACCGGCGCGCTCGGTGTCGCGCTCGATGTCTATCACATCTGGTGGGATCCGGAATTGATGCCGGAGATCGCGCGTGCCGGAAAGGATCGTCTGCTGGCGTTTCACGTCTGTGACTGGCTGGTGCCCACGAAGGACATTCTCAACGACCGCGGCATGATGGGCGATGGCGTCATCGACATCACATCTGTGCGATCGGCGGTCGAGGCGCAGGGTTTTGCCGGCTATTCCGAGATCGAAATCTTCTCGAATGACTGGTGGAACAAGCCGATGGACGAGGTTTTGCGGACCTGCATCGCGCGGCATCGCACGGTGGTCTAACGGCCGTCGATCGAAGTCGCTTGTTCACGTCTCAATGGCCGACGGTGTTGTCTCGTATGTGAACTGCTATGCGCTCTTTACTCTGATAACGTAGCGCGAAGAGACAGCGCGCGGTTCCAGATTTAACCTTTTGCGCGGCTATTTAGATTAACAAAGGGTTACCGTTGCGCCCGCATTTGTCGAGGCGCTAGCTAGACCGCACGGAGAACGTCTCCGATAGCGAAGAGCGACAACATGAAAATCCTTTACGCAATTGCGACCCTCGTCCTGCTGTCGACATCGGCACAGGCATGGCAGATCGTGGAACGCTGCACCCACAGCAAGTTCTATGGCAGGGTGTGCACGACGTCCTACCTGGATGATCCGGTGCGCAACGCGGCGCAGGATCAGGAAGACGAAAAGGCAAGACGCGCCAGCATCGAAAAGTGGGAAGCGTTCTGCAAGCCGAAGCGCACCTATGACGATGAAGGCGTCGTCCGTCTGCTTTACGCCCGCAAGGGCTGCGAGTTCGGCCGCAGCGAGTAACCCATCGCTTCCGCTCCTCGCAACCAGCGAGGAGCGCTCCGGGCCTTCCGTGCCCGATGGTTTCGGCGCTTAGCCACGCCCGAAAGACCTCTAAATCTTTATCGACCAAATTGCGATCCGGTTAGTCACGCCGCTTTACGGCGCCTCAATGCTTGTCCGTCATTGCTGACGCACGGCATTCATTTCAAGAGGCAGTGTCCATGCGCGTCTTCATCGCAATCTCGATTGTCGTCGCTTCGGTATCGTCCGCGTCCGCGCAGTTTGCGATGGACCACGGCCACGCCGCGGATGCCGCCCAGGCCGCCCGTGCGGCGAGGGCTGCAGCGGATGCCAAGGCCGCGGCGATTGCCTCCGGCGCGCCGCTACTTCCCAGCCAGCAGACCAATTTCTTCGTCGGCAGCGGCGGCACCATAAAGATCGCGCCGCGGACGGCCGAAGAGCTGAAGGCCGATGAAGCCGCCCAGGCCGCCTGGAAGGAACGCTGCCGGCCGACCGTGGTCGAAGACCGCGAGGGCCTGCGCCGCGTGAAATATGCCGAACGGGATTGCGATCTTTCCCGCTTCAACACCGCCGGGAATTAGAATCCTCCGTATATTTGCGCCGAATCGAGCGGCCTGCTGCGAACCGGCAGTCCGGTTTCGGCTATGCCCTCCCAAGTCGAAATGCTAGAGCTTCCCCGACTACCGTTGGGGCGGCATGACTTTCACTTCCTGGCAGTTCGGCGTCTTCGTCGCGATCGTATTTGCGGCCTATTACCTGCCGGCCCTGCGAGCGTTTCAGGTCCAGCTGCTGGTCTTCGCCAGCCTGTTCTTCTATGGATATGGCCAGCCGGAACTGCTGGCGCTGCTCGCCGTCGCGGTTTTCGGAACCTACCTCTTCCTGGTCCTGGCATTGCGAAACCGGCAGGTCTGGCTTCCGGTCGGCATCGCATTCAACCTCGCGCTGCTCGCGTTCTTCAAATACAAACTGCTGTTCATCGATCCGGCGTCCCCCAGCCTGGTCGACTTCGCGCCGCTTGATTTCCTGCTGAAACTGCCGCTGCCGATCGGCATTTCATTTTTCGTCTTCCACAACATCAGCCTGCTGGTCGACCTCACCCGGCAGAAGGCGACGCCGCCGACGCTGACCGGCGTCTTCCTCTACATCATCTTCTTTCCGCAGCTCGTTTCTGGTCCGATCACGCGCGCGGAAATGTTCATGCCGCAGATCAAGCCGAAATATTTCGCGGACATTGCGTTCGTCGAGGCCGCGAAATGGATCCTGACCGGGTTTTTCTTCAAGCTCTACGTGTCGAACAATCTCAATGAAATGACGTCCTATATAAGCTTCCCGCTCTACGAGACGCTGCAGACCCAGGATCGCTGGTTGCTCGTTTTCCTCTACAGCTATCAGATCTACGCGGACTTCCTCGGCTATTCTGCGATTGCGATCGGCCTTGGTCTCCTGTTCGGCTACCGCCTGCCGATCAACTTCAATCTTCCCTATATCTCGACCTCGTTCTCCGAGTTCTGGACGCGCTGGCATATCTCGCTGTCGACCTGGCTGCGCACCTATCTCTACGTCCCGCTCGGCGGCAATCGGCACGGCGTATGGCGGACCTACTTGAACCTGATGATCGTGATGGGATTAGGCGGCCTTTGGCATGGTGCCGGCCTCGGCTATCTGATGTGGGGGCTGCTGCACGGTCTGCTGCTGGTGCTCGAACGTCCCTTGTTGGCGCGCCTGGCTTCGATCGACTTTGCGGTGTTTCGGGCGGCGCGGATGACCGTGGTTTTTGTCTGCGTCACCATGCTCTGGATTTTCTTCAAGCTGCCGAACTTCGATCATGCAGTCGGCTACCTCGCAGGCATGTTTACGCCGACCACGAATCCCAACCCGACCAAGCTGTTCTACAGCCTGGCGCTGCTCTATTCGCTGCCGGTCATGATTCAGCACCTTGGTTTCCGCCCGCTGTTCGAGGGAAGACTCCGCTGGGCGGAGCCATATCTTTACGGCTCGATGGCCGCGCTGATGTATCTGGAGGCCGGTGCTGAGACGTCGTTCATCTACTTTCAGTTCTAGGGACGAGGAAAAATGTCTGCCGTTCGGTGGTTGATAAAATGTGGTGCCGGCGCGGCGATTGTCTTGATCGCCTGCGGCTTCGCCACCGTTCGCTTCGGCGGCGGGCTGCAAATGCCGGCGGCGACGACGCGGGACGGCACGCTGGTCACCCTGAGCCGTTACCTGCGCGAGCCGGTGCCTGACATCGTGCTGGTGGGCAGCTCGATCACGTTCCGCCTCAAGGAGGAATATTTTGCAACGCCCGGCTTGCGGAATCTGGCGCTTGCGGGAGGCTCTCCGGTCACCGGGCTGGAGATCGTTGCGAAGCAGCCGCGGCTCCCCGGTGTCATTCTGGTCGAGGCGAATGTTCTCGCCCGTCCCACCGATGCTGCGCTGGTCAAACGTTACTCGCGCGGCGATATTGAACCGCTTTTCTTTCGCCCCGTGCGGGCCGCGGTAGCCGCGTATGAGCAGCGTCTTCATGCGCCGCTGACGCATGAGCAGGTTGCGCTCGACCTGCGCCGACTGGTCGGGCAGCCGCCGGGCGATTTCGACAACCGAGTCTATGTGAACCACGCGCTGCAGCAGTTCAATGCGGAGGATCCGACGGATGTCGTTCAGTTCAATGCGAAGCGAGTCGAGGAGTTGATCCGGCTGGTGGAACAACGCGGCGCGCGGGTGTTGCTGTTCGAGCTACCCTATGCCGAACCGATCGAAGGCTCGCGGTTTGCTGCGACCACGCGGGAGATCGTCCACGCTGCGTTTCCGGATTCGAAGCGATGGTTGCCTATCGAAGTGAACCGAAGCGAGCTGCGCTGGGCCGACGGCGTTCATCTCGACGAACGCTCTGCGGTGATCGTAACGCAGGCGATGGAGCGCGCCTTGGCCTTGGCGCGCACGGGAAAGTGACGGGGGAGGCCTAGCAGCCGAAAACGCCTGAGGCTGCGGCGCTATCGCGATTGAGCAAGGAAGGCGATGATTTTCTTTCTGTCGTCGCTCGATGGGAGGCCACCATACGGCTTCATGCTGTTGCCGGGTACCACCTCATCGGGGTTTGCAATGAAGCGATCGAGCTTCTCCTCATCCCAGACGAAGCCTGCCTCCTTCATGGCGCTGGAAAACCCGTAGTCCGGCAGCGATCCTGCCTTCCGTCCAACCACCTTGTGCAGGTTGGGGCCCAGGCGATTGTCACCCTCTCTCACCATGTGACACGTTCGGCAGGCGTTGTTGAACGCCTGCTGCCCTGAGGCGTCCTCTTTGCCTTGTGACGCCTGAGGCAGCACGGAAGGCGATGGAAGCATGAATGCCATTGCGCTCAACGCGCCTACCAGGAACATCCGGTTACGGCGCCGCCGGCCGGCCGTCGGCCAGGCGAGAAGCATGATGAAGTGCCATTGCCTCAATCGATCACCTCGTCAGCAAGAGGATCGGGTCAAGGTTTTCGGTCAGGGGCTTGCGGTCTGTTGCAGCGTATTGAAGCGCGCCTTCTGCTCGTTGCTCAGCGCGGCATAGAACTTGTCCAATGCATCTTGCACCCAATCGGCTGCCTCGAGCATGGCCTTGAGCCGCTTCTCCATCGCGTCCAGCCGACCGATCGGCGTAAGCGGCACGTCGTCCGGGCAGGCAGCTTGCAGCCCTGCAACCGCCTTCTTGGTCACGTCGCTCAAGCGGTCGAGCGCTTCCTTTTGCTCGCCAGCCGGCCGTACGACAGCCTCGATCCGTTCGATCGGCAGCTGGGTGAGACTGGATTTCGGATCGCCGCAGCCCTCGGCCTGAGCATTCGCTTCTTGCTGCTGCGAACGCTCGCCGATATTCGGGCCGAGCGCGTTGAAACGCGCCTTTTGCTCGTCGTTCAGCGAATTATAAAACTGCTCGAGTGCTGGCCGCACGATCTTGACCGCGTTGAGTGTGGCGCTTACGCGGTTCGTCATCGCCCGCAAGCGACCGGGCGGCGTCATCGCATAGGAATCGGCGCAGGATTCCTTGAACACGTCGGCAGCCTTTGCCGCGGCGGCCTTCAACTCATCGAGCAGGGCGCGCTGCTCGGGCGTCGGCCGTACTGCCCGTGTGATCTCCGCGATCGGCCAGGCGGTCACGCCCTTATCCGGATCTGCGCACAATTGCCGGAGAGTCCGTGGGCTCACGCTTGCGCGTCCGCGCGCTCGAAAATCGGTGATCGCCGCGCCAGGCTCCGGATATCGGGCGTAGGCCGAATACGGGCTGTCGGTACCCCAGAACACCGTGTCGACGAAGTCGTCATAAGCGTAGGCCCAATAGCCGGGGTCGTAAGCGGTGGGCCAGAACGTATATTCGAAGATGTCAGAATAGGCGTAGGGCCAGAACACCGGGCCGAGCCAGGCCACAAACGCGGCGCGATGACCGCGACGCCAGGCATGGCGGGGAGCCCAACCATTTTCCCGGGCCGTGAGCGCCGCCCGGGCTTGCAGGGCATCATTGCTGCGGAACTGTGCGGCAAATCGCCCGCGTGCGGCAGCCTGCATAGCGGCAGTTCGTTCAGCCGAAGGCTGCGGTCCCAGCCGCTGCAGGCGGGCCTGATCGCTTTGCTGCATGCGCTGCTCACGCTGGAGCAGGCGGTTCTGCGTCTCCAGCGACCTTTGCTGCGCGCGTTGCGCCCGCAGACCTTCCGGCTTTTGCGACTGCAATTGCTGCACGCGCTGCTGCAAGCGATCGATGCGGTTCTGCCGCTCTGTGCTCTGGCGCGACAGCATGTCACGCTGCCGCTCCTGCACGATTTGCTGCCGCTGCTGGATGCGCTGCTCGCGCTGCTGTGCACGCGTCTCAATCTGTTCCTTTCGCGACGGTCGCACAGCGGACGATGCGCCCGGGCTCGATGGCGCGGCGATGCGTGGCTCGGGATGTCGCGTCATCGCCGGTCGCTGCGATGGCGCGGCGCGATGGATCTCAGGTCGTGGTGCCACAATGTGCGGTGCAGCCGGTCGCGACGGCGCGGCGATACGCGGCGGCGCATGCGGGGCCATAGCTGGACGCTGCGGCGGGGGCGCTGCACGGAACGACGGCGCGGCGGGTCGCGCCATGGCCGGAGGCGCCGCTGGGCGGGCCATCGCCGGTGGCGGTCCCACTGGCCGGGCTGCTGGCGCAGCCACGCCACCAGGGCCGTGGCCTCTTCTATCTTGAGCGAACGAGCCGGTGCTCACCGTGATCGCGGAGACACCAAGAAAAAATGCTGCAATGCGAGCGCCTGGCGAAAGCATGATCTCAACTCCCTCGCCCAAACACATCAACGCGCAAGCGCAGAAATCGTTCGCTCCTCGTCCATGACTTACATTGCGGTCTTCCGACGCAGGGGCCGGTGAAAATTCGCCCTAGCCGACCTCGCACGGCACGTTCAAAAATCCACGGAAGCGCACCCTGCCGCCACGGACCGGCTCGCCGGCGAGCGCATAATCCGGAAAGCGCGCAAGGAAGCGCGAGATCGAGATCGCGCCTTCGAGCCGCGCCAGCGCCATCCCTGCGCATTGGTGCGCGCCGGTGCCGAAGGCCAGGTGCCGGTTCGGCGTACGGCCGATATCGAAACGTTCGGGATCGGCGAATTGCGCGGGGTCGCGGTTAGCGGCGCCGATGCACAGCGTCACCGGCGTGCCCGCTGGCATCGCGATGCCGCCGAGTTCGAACGGCTCGACGGTCATGCGGTTGCCGAGCTGGTTGGAGCTCTCGAACCGCAGCAGTTCCTCGACCGCGGTCTTGATCAGCGAAGGGTCTTCGATCAGCCGGCGTTTCTCGCTCGCGTGGTTCGACAGCGCCACCAAGCCGTTGCCGATCAAATTGGTGGTGGTCTCGTGGCCGGCATTGAGCAGGAAGATGCAATTGTGCAGCAATTCCTTCTCCGTCAGCCGCTCGCCATTGTCTTCGCCCTGAATGAGTCGGGTCAGCACATCGCGGTCGGGATTGCCGGGCTTGGCCCGCCGCCGCGCCACCAGCCCTTCGAGGTACGACAGGAAGTCCTTCACAGCCTTGTTGCCGCGAGCGAAGGCGTCCGGGCCGATCACCGGCTCCAACGCGCCAAGGATGGCCAGCGACCAGTTGCGCAAGGGCTCGCGCTCGCGCTGGGGCACGTCGAGCAGGTTGCCGATCACCTCGATCGGGATCGCGGCGGCGAAATCGTCGATCAGGTCCACCTTGCCCTTGGCGGCGATGGCGTCGAGCAGGCGGTCGACCAGCCGGATCAGATCGGGCTCCATGCCGGCGATCGCGCGCGGCGAGAGCGCGCCCATGATCAGGCGGCGGACGCGGGTATGGGCCGGAGGATCGTTGAAGACGAGACTCGTGGTGTGGTGCTCGTAGAGCAGGGAGGCACCATACTTCGGCGAGAACTCCTTCTTCTTGTCCGACGAGAAGGTTTTGGTGTTCTTGTAGGCTGCGACCAGATCGTCGTAGCGGGTCAGGAAATACGAGCCGTTCGGCAGCCGCTTGACCGGATCGGTCTCACGCAGCGCGCGATAGGTCGGGTAGGGGTTGGCATAGAACTCCGGCGTCAGCCTTTCGAGGTCGAATGTAGCCGCCAGTTCGCGCGCATCCAAATTCATGGCCCGCCACACTCTTTGGGAACAATAGGTAGGCGACCGTCTAATTAGTCGCAATTGCAACTATCTTAAATGACGTACCTGGCGTCAACTCGGATTGAAGAGATGACGAATGACCGGCGCGCGGCACGGCCAGCGCAGGGTGCTCGTGGTGAGGCGACGGCCTGCGGTACCGCAGGACCGCCAAGCCATACCGCCACGGCTCCCCGGCCGGGACCACTGGCGGCGCGCTGGGGTTGCAGGCGATCGGAATGTGCCACAGCTGGTGAGAGCGGGGTTTGCGAAAAACTGGTTTTTAAACAACACCATGAGGGTGTGTTCCTGCTGCCGCAGCGTGCCGAAATTCGACGGGTGCGCTGCAATAGATCCTTGACTTCGTCAAGGTGAGTGATTACTCACGCCCTCATGTCTACCCTGCGCATGACCAGTGACTTGCGGCGGCAATTGATCCTGAGTGCCGCCAAGCGATGCTTCGCCCGTAATGGCTTTGCCGGCACCACGACCAAGAGCGTGGCGGCGGCCGCGGCCATTTCGGAAGGGCTGCTGTTCAAACACTTCCCCTCCAAGGCGGCGCTCTATGCCGAGATACTTGCGGAGGAGTGTGAGGCCGATCCGGATTTCGCACACCTGCTCGACCAGGAGCCTTCAACTGCCACACTGGTTGAACTGGTCAAGGGCATGGTTGGCCATTTCATGGAAGTATCCGACGGGTCGGATCAGGAGGAAGCGCAGCGGCTGCGGCTGATGACGACCAGCCATCTCGACGACGGCGAGTTCGCGCGTCTGCTCTACGACAAGATCAGCGGCCTGATCGGGCCGGTGTTCACCGCGTCGATCGAAAGCGCCGTTGCGGCCGGTGACGCGGCGCGGATCGGCAGCGATCCGCTCAACCTGTTCTGGTTCGCCCACCACACCGTGCTGATGGCGGCGCTGACGAGGCTTCCCGCCGTGCCCTGTCTTTCCTACGGCAACGCCGCCGATCTGGAGCGGCAGCTCTCTCAATTCATCCTGCGCGGTATCGGACTTACCGAGGCCGCAATTGCTTCTCATCTGGGCTGCGAGCTGTCACCGAATCCGGGACAATCGGTAACTGCAGAAAGTGCATGACATGAATATCGTGACTGAACCCAAACTTTCGGGAAAGCCGATCGCCGACAAGCCGCACAAGCGGCCGGTCCGGCTGGTGCGCTGGTTCATCGTCGTGGGGACGATGCTGGCCTTGCTGGTCGGCGGCCTGGTCTGGTTCAACTACTTCCGCGGCAAGATGATCGCGCAGTTCTTCGCGAACAACAAGCCGCCGGCGGTGAGCGTCAACGTTGCCGTGGCGAAGTCCGAGACCATTCCGAACCTCCTGACCGCGGTTGGCGATCTCGCCGCCGTGCATCAGGTTAACGTCACGTCGGACGTCAACGGACGCATCACCGACATCATGTTCTCGCCCGGTGCCAGCGTGAAGGCGGGCACGCCGCTGGTGCAGTTGTTCGACGGTCCGGAGCAGGGGGACCTTGCCAACTTCAAGGCACAACAGCGGGTGGCGCAGATATCGCTGGATCGCGCCAAGCAACTGGCCGAGCGCCAGGTCGGACCGCAGGCGACGGTGGATACGGCGCAGGCCGCGTTCGATCAGGCCAGCGCCGGCATCGCCAAGACGGAAGCCATCATCTCGCAGAAGCTGGTGCGGGCGCCGTTCGATGGCGAGCTCGGCGTTCGCAAGGTCGAGGTCGGACAATATCTGACCGCGGGCACGCAGATCGTCTCGCTGACCGATCTGTCTGTGCTGTTTGCGAACTTCACCGTGACCGAGAAGGATTCCGGCCAGCTCAAGGTCGGCCAGATCGTTCGTATCGCCGTCGATGCCTATCCCGATCGCACCTTCGAGGGCAAGATCACCACCATCGAGCCGCAGATCGCGACCGAGACGCGCAACATCCGCGTGCAGGCGACGATCCAGAATCCGGACAAGATCCTCAAGCCCGGCATGTTCACAACCACCACGGTGGTGTTGCCGGACAAACCGCCGGTCATCACCGTGCCCGAAACCGCGGTCGACTACACGCTCTATGGCGACTCGGTCTACCTCCTCAACGAGAAGAAGGAGGAAGACGGCAAGACCAGCCTGACGGTCACGCGGACCTTCGTGCAGACCGGCAAGCGCGTCGAAGGGCGGGCTGAAATTCTGAAAGGTTTGAAGGACGGCGACCGCGTCGTGGCGGTCGGCCAGCTCAAGCTGCAATCGGGAGCGGCCGTGACGATCTCGAACGATCCGACGCCGCCGATCCCGGCGAAGCCGCCGCGCTACTGACACATGATTGCGGCCTAGAGGGGCCGCGATGGCGAAAGGCGGGCAGCGGTCCTGGAGAAGGACCGCGCCCGAAAATGCTGAACTCAGCGGGATAATTTGCGATGGCCTTAACCGATATTTTCATCAAGCGTCCGGTCCTGTCGGTCGTCGTCAGCCTGCTGATCCTCCTGATCGGTCTCAGGGCCGCCAGCGTATTGCCGATCCGGCAATATCCGAAGTTGTCGAACACGGTGATCAACGTCACCACCGTCTATCCAGGCGCGTCGGCTAACCTGATTCAGGGCTTCATCACCACACCCATCGAGCAGGCGGTCGCCTCCGCCGAGGGCGTCGATTACATCACCTCGTCATCGGTGCAGGGCACCAGCACGATTCAGGTCTACATCAAGCTCAATTTCGATCCGAACCAGGCGCTGACCGAAGTTCTCGCCAAGGTGAATTCGGTCAAATACCTGATCCCGAAGGAATCGAACGATCCGATCGTAACCAAGACGACCGGCCAGACCACGGCCGTGATGTATCTCGGCTTCTCCAGCGACGAGCTCTCGGGCTCGGCGATCTCCGATTATCTGACGCGCGTGGTGCAGCCGGTGCTGTCGACGGTCGACGGCGTGGCGTCGGCCGACATTCTCGGCGGGCAAACGTTCGCGATGCGGCTGTGGCTCGATCCGGTGCGGATGGCGGGGCGTGGCGTGTCGCCGAGCGACGTCTCGGCGGCGATCTCTGCCAACAACTTCCAGGCCGCGGCCGGCCAGGCCAAGGGCTATTTCATCGTCTCGAACGTTCAGACCAATACCGACCTGCGAAACCTCGAGCAGTTCAAGAAGATGATCGTCAAGTCCAAGGACGGCGGCTTCGTGCGGATCGAGGATATCGCAACCGTTGAACTCGCCGCCCAAAGCTCGGATGCGAGCGTTGCATTCAGCGGCGAGCGCGCGATCTTCATCGGCGTGCAGGCGACGCCACAGGGCAATCCGCTGACGCTGGTCAAGGGCGTGCGCGCGCTGTTTCCGGAGCTCGAACGCAATTTGCCGCCGTCGATGAAGATGAAGGTGGCTTACGATTCCACCAAGTTCATTCAGTCGTCGATCGACGAGGTGAAGAACACGCTGATCGAGGCGGTGCTGATCGTCGTGGTCGTGATCTTCCTGTTCCTGGCCTCGTTCCGCTCGGTCATCATCCCCGTGGTCACGATTCCGCTGTCGCTGATCGGCGTCTGCAGCCTGATGCTGGCGATGGGCTTCAGCTTCAACCTGCTGACGCTGCTGGCGATGGTGCTGGCGATCGGGCTCGTGGTCGACGACGCCATCGTGGTGGTCGAGAACATCCACCGCCATCTGGAGGAAGGAAAGACGCCGGTACAGGCGTCGCTGCAGGGCGCGCGCGAAATTGTCGGTCCCGTGATCTCGATGACGATCACACTGGCGGCCGTGTACGCGCCGATCGGCTTCCTCGGCGGCCTGACCGGTTCGCTGTTCCGCGAATTCGCCTTCACGCTGGCGGGCTCGGTGATCGTCTCGGGCGTGATTGCGCTGACGCTGTCGCCGATGATGTGCTCGGTGCTGCTCAAGAGCGCGGACGAGGGACGGTTTGCCAGGCTGGTCAACCGCGTGTTCGGCGCGATGACGCGCTGGTATGGGCGGCAGCTCGACCGCTCGCTCGACTATCGGCCGATCACCGGCGTGTTCGCGCTGACGATCCTCGGTCTGGTCGGCTTCCTTTATATGAACACCTCCAAGGAGCTGGCACCCGAGGAAGACCAGGGCATCGTGTTCTCGGTGACCAAGGCGCCGAAATACGCCAATATCGACTACGTCGATTTCTACGGCGAAAAGCTCGACAAGGCGTTTGCCAAATTTCCCGAAACCGACCTGCGCTTCGTCCTGAACGGCATCAACGGGCCGCAAGGCGGCATCGCCGGCATGCTGCTCAAGCCGTGGGACGAGCGTACGCGTTCCTCGATCAAGCTGAAGCCGCTGGTGCAGGCCGAGATCAGCAAAATCGAAGGCGTCCAGGCGTTCGCGTTCAACCTGCCGCCGCTCCCGGGCGGGCCGGGTGGTTTGCCGGTGCAGATGGTGATCAACTCGACCTCCGGCTTCCAGACTGTCTATGAGCAGATGGAGAAGCTGAAGGACGCGGCGCGCAAGAGCGGCCTGTTCATCGTCTCCGACAGCGATCTCAACTTCAATCAGCCGGTGGTGCGCGTCTCCGTCGACCGTTCCAAGGCGAGCGACCTCGGCATCAACATGGCGCAGGTCGGCGCCACACTGCAGACGCTGCTGGGCGGCAACTACGTCAACCGCTTCAACCTCGAGGGACGATCCTATCAGGTGATCCCGCAGGTGCCGCGCGGCATGCGGCTGTCGCCGGAATCGCTCGGCGGGTATTATGTCCCGACCAACACCGGACAGTTGGTGCCGCTGTCGACCATCGTGTCGATCGAGACGGCCACCGATCCGAACTCGCTGACGCATTACAACCAGCTCAACTCCGCGACCTTCTCGGCGGTGCCGATGCCGGGCGTGACGGTCGGGCAGGCGGTGGACTTCCTGGAGGGCGAAGCGAAGAAGATGCCGGCCGGCTTCGGTCACGACTATCTGGCCGATTCCCGCCAATATGTGCAGGAAGGCAACCAGCTTGCGATCACCTTCGGCTTCGCGCTGATCATCATCTTCCTGGTGCTGGCGGCGCAGTTCGAAAGCTTGCGGGATCCGCTGGTCATCATGATCAGCGTTCCCATGGCGATCGTTGGCGCCTTGATCCCGCTGTTCTTCGGCATGGCGACCATCAACATCTACACCCAGGTCGGGTTGCTGACGCTGGTCGGTCTCATCACCAAGCACGGCATCCTGATGGTGGAGTTCGCCAACGAATTGCAGCTCAAGGAAGGTCTCGACAAGCGATCGGCAATCGAGATGGCGGCCCGCATCCGGCTGCGTCCTATCCTGATGACGACGGCGGCGATGGTCACCGGCCTGATCCCGCTGCTGACGGCAACCGGCGCGGGCGCGGCCAGCCGCTTCTCGATCGGTCTCGTGGTGGTCGCGGGCATGTCGATCGGCACGCTGTTCACTCTGTTCGTGCTGCCGGCGGTCTATGTCTGGATGGCCACCGACCACCAGGCGAAGGCCGGCTCGGAGCGGACCAAGGAGATCGCCGATTTCGATCTCGGGAGATCGGCGCTCAAACCGACCTGAGCCGTCTCGCGCGGCAAGAAGTTACGGGCGACGGCAGCGGAGATCACTGCCGTCGCTTTTTTCGTGTCGGGGGTGTGCGGCCCCCGGCGACGCGGTCGGCTCTCCATGCTAGGAAACAAGAAAAAGGGAGCCAACATGACCAGCGACTTTGCAGCCGGCAACTACCGCTTCATTCCAGCCGTGTTTCAATATTCCGGCGGGGTAGCAGCCAATCCCGGCTATGAAATCGAGCGGGTGCGTTTCGACAAAACGGTGCCGCTGGCCGAGGGCTTTGCGCAAATCGCAAAATACATTCAGGCGGCGGGCAGGCCGCTGACGTCGTTCTGTGCCTGCGAGCTGCGATCGCCGGCCGCCTTCACCGACGAAGGATTTCGCAATTTCAACCTGCACTACGTCAAGACGCTGGCGGAGTGGGGCGTCTATGACGGCAAAACCAACCCGGTCGCGCGCAGCAATGTCTGTCCGGAGATCGATCCACCGGCCGAGCCTTCGTTCTATGCGTTTTCATTCACGCGGCCGAGCCAGGGAACGACGCCAAGTTTTGTCATCGCAGGCAGCGGCGAGTCCCAGGAAGGCAATGCGAGCTATGCCGAGCGCACGGTGCGCTACCGGGACGTCAGCCCGGAAGGCATTGCGGAGAAGGTTCGTTACGTCGCCGGCGTGATGGAGCGGCGCATGGGCGAATTCGGCTATGGCTGGAAGGATGCGACTGATGTGCAGACCTACACCATCCACGATTTCCACCACGTCTTTGCCGATGCGCTCGTTCGCCGCGGCGCCGCGCGTTCCGGCCTGACTTGGCACTTTGCGCGGCCGCCGGTGATCGATCTGGAATATGAGATGGATTGCCGGCGGGTGATGCGGGAAGTGGTGATTTGACAGCAGTCAGGTTTCTCGTCATTGCGAGGAGCAAAGCGACGAAGCAATCCACCTTCCTTGCGGCGCTATGGATTGCTTCGCTGCGCTCGCAATGACGGCCTTCCAGCGCCTACCGCTCCCTCGGATCCAGCGCGTCGCGCAGGCCGTCGCCGACCAGGTTGAACGATAGCACCACGAGAAAGATCGCCAGCCCCGGCCAGACCGCCATCCAGGGTGCGTTGGTCAGGAAGCGTTGCGCGGCGTTGAGCATGCTGCCCCAGGATGGCGCCGGTGGCTGCTGGCCGAGACCGAGGAAGGATAGCGCGGCTTCCGCGATGATCGCGGCGGCGATCGACAGCGTCGCCTGCACCAATAGCGCCGGCATGATGTTGGGCAGGATGTGAAACAGCGCGATCCGCCAGCGCGGATTGCCCATGGCGCGCGCGGCCTCGACATAATCCTCGACCTTGACGCTCATCACCTGGCCTCGCGTGAGGCGCACGAAGATCGGCGTCGCGGATATGCCGATCGCGATCATGGCGTTGCCGAGGCTGGGACCCAGGAATGCGGCCAGCGCAATCGCGAGGATCAGGAACGGGCAGGCCAGCATCGCGTCGGTCATGCGGCTGATCAGGGCGTCGATGAAGCCGCCGCGGTAGCCCGACAAGAGGCCGAGCGGTACGCCGATCGAAAGCGCGATCCCGACCGAGATCGCACCGGCCAGCAGCGATGCGCGCGCGCCGTAGATCACGCGGGCGAGAATGTCGCGGCCAAGTTCGTCGGTCCCGAACCAGTGCAGCGCGGAAGGCGGCTTGCGCACCAGCGACCAGCTCGTCGCGATCGGTTCATAAGGCGAGATCAGCGGCGCAAACACCGCAAGCAGGACGAAAGTGGCGATCACGACGAGGCCCGCCACCGCGCCCTTGCGCTTGAACAAACGCCGCAACGCGCGCCGCGCCGGGCTCTCCAGTTCGTCGGAGACGGCAATCGGTAACGCGCTAAGCGTGGCGTCGGTCATGCTTACGTCCTCAGCCGCGGATTGACGAGCACATAGGCGATATCGGCGATCAGGTTGAGCGTGATGTAGATCGTCGCCGTCGTCAGCACGACGCCCTGCACAACCGCATAATCGCGGTTGAACACCGCATCGACGATCAGCTTGCCGAAACCCGGAATGGAAAAAATCTGCTCGGTGAGCACGGCGCCCGACAGCAGTGTGCCGAGTTCGAGCGCGCCGAGGGTGATGATCGGCGTCAGCGCGTTGCGCATGGCATGCTTGAGAATGACGGAACGCTCGGAAAGGCCCTTGGCGCGGGCGGTGCGGACATAGTCGCTTTCGAGTACCTGCAGCATGGCGCTGCGGGTATGCCGCATCAGGATCGCGGCAATCGCATTGCCCAGCACGAAGGCTGGCATGATGGTGGAGGCGATACTGGCGCGCCAGTTCTCGGCCAGCGGCACATAGCCCGACGCCGGCAGCCAGCCGAGCTTGATCGAGAACAGGAAGATCAGCATGATGCCGAGCCAGAAGTTGGGTGTCGAGATGCCCCACAGCGCGAAGAAATTCGCGCCGTAGTCCCAGGCCGTGCCCTTGTTGACTGCCGATATGATTCCCGCGGGGATGCCGATCAGGAAGGCGATGACGATCGCCATCGACGCCAGTTGCATCGTCACCGGCAGTTTCTGCGCGATCAACTCGCGCACCGGCACCTTGTTCCGCAGCGACTCGCCGAAATCGCCCGAAAGCACGCCCTTGATCCAGTAGACATATTGCACCGGCACCGGCTGATCGAGCCGGTACTGCTGGCGGATTTGCGCGATGACGTCGGGGTCGCGTTCCTCACCCGCCATCACCAGCGCCGGATCGCCCGGCAGCAATTGCTGCAGCGAAAAGATCAGGATCGAGACGAAGAACAGCGTCGGGATGAGCTGCACGATGCGCCGTGTCAGGAAATTCAGCATGACGCGATCCCGGGCGCTGCCATGTTCACTTCAGCTTCAGCCCGACCACGCGCACCAGCCCATCCGGCATCTGCTTGTAGCCATCGAGCTTGGTAGTGTGTGCGATCAGGATGCGGCGGTGATAGATGTAGAGGATGGCTTCGTCTTCCATCTCCGCCTTGGCCAGTTTCTCATAGATCGCCTTACGCTGCGCCAGGTCGGTGACAAGGCGGGCGTCGTCGAGGGCCTTGTCGGCCTCAGCATTGCTCCAGGCGCTGTAATTCTGCGGCGCGCCGGTTTTCAGGAAGACGTAGGAATTGCCATCCGGATCGATCCGTCCGCTCCAGGCCAGCATGAAGGCCTGGTACTCGCCGGCCTCGGCCTGTTTCAGCGAGGTCGCAAACTCCGTGACCCTGATCTTCATGTCGAATCCGGATTCCGATGCCATCGATTGTACCACCTGTGCGACCGCCTCGGTCTCTGCGCCTTTCGGTACCATGAAGTCGACGTTGACCGGTGGCGTAACGCCCGCTTCCTTCAACAGCGCCTTGGCCTTCGCGACGTCGCGCCCGCGAAGGGGGAAGGCCTTCTGGTAATAGGGATGATCCGGGTTGACCCACTGATTACCCGGCTTGAACTCGCCATTGAACACCACCTGGTTGATGGCTTCGCGATCGATCGACAGATCGAGCGCCTGACGTACCTTGGCCGACTGGCTGAGCGGTCCCTTGGCCTTGTCCTTGCCGATATTCAGGGTGATGCCCTGATAGCCAAGCTCGATCGCCGTCGAAAGCTTCAGCCGTGAATCGCTCTTCACATCCTTGATGTCGGTCGCCAGCACGCGCTCGATCAGATCGAGCCCGCCCGATTTCAGATTGGCGAGACGCACCGTAGCGTCGACGATCGGTTGGAATACCACGCGGTCGATGAAGACGTCGTCCTTGTTCCAGTAGTCGGCGAACTTCTCGAATACCATGCGGTCCTGTTGAACGCGCTCGACGAATTTGTAGGGCCCGGCGCAGACCGGGCGCAGCCCGAATTTGTCGCCGGCTTCCTTGGCCGCCTTGGGCGAGACCATCATGCCGGCGCGATCGGTGAGTTGCGCGATCAGCGGCGAGAACGGCGCTTTCAGAACGAGCTTGATGGTGAGGGGGTCGACCACCTCGACCCGATCGACGCTGGCCAGCTCCGGCTTGCGGAACGAGCCGGGCATGGTGAGGTGGCGCTCGATCGAATATTTCGCGGCCTCAGCATCCAGCGTTTCGCCGTCGTGAAACTTGACGCCCGGCCGGAGCTTGATGGTGACTTCCTTGCCGTCGGCCGAGGTCTCGTGGCTCAGCGCGAGCTGCGGCACGATGTTGAGCTTTTCGTCGATGTCGAACAGCTTGTCGCAGAATGCCGCGAACACGATGCGGCCGACATAGGTGCGCGCCATGGTCGGATCGAGGATATCAGGATCCTCGGCAAGCCCGATCCGCAGCGTGGACTGGGCCTGAACGGTTGCCCCGAGCGACAGCAGCAGCGCCGCTGCGGTGATTGCCAAACGAAAGATTTTCATTGCTGCCATCCCCTTGTCTACGATTACACCGCTGTTGGCTGTATTCCGATCATATCAACCCCGGCGCGGCCTGCACCTTCCGTGTCACCGCTGAAGGCGGCGACCAATTTTTCCAGCACCGGCGAAAAGCCGCCATCGGCGGGCACGATATTCTCGGGGGCCGGCAATTCCGCGGTGCGGTGACAGGCGGTGGCGTGTCCCGTGCCGTCGGCGAGCAGCGGCGGAATTTCAGTGCGGCAGCGCGCGATGACGTAGGGGCAGCGGGTATGGAAGCGGCAGCCAGAGGGCGGATTGAGCGCGCTTGGCATCTCGCCCTCCAGGACGATGCGGCTGCGTTTGGCCTGCGGCTTCGGCACCGGAATGGCCGACAGCAGCGCGCGGCTAAAGGGATGCCGGGGTGCGGCAAACAGCGCGTCGGCGGCCGCGGTCTCGACGATGCCGCCGAGATTCATCACGGCGACGCGGTCGGCGATGTGCTTCACGACCGCCAGATCGTGTGAGACGAAGATGTAGGCGAGGCCGAGCCGGTCCTGCAGGTCGCGCAGCAGATTGAGGATCTGCGAACGGATCGAGACGTCGAGCGCGGATACCGGCTCGTCGCAGATGATCAGTTTCGGCTCCACCGCGAGCGCCCGCGCAATCGCGATGCGCTGGCGCTGACCGCCGGAAAACTCGTGCGGATAACGGCGGGCAAAGCGCGGCTCCAGCCCGACCAGCCGCAGCAGCTCCTCGACCCGCTCGCGCCGGCGCGCAGCCGGCACCAGATCGTGCAGCGCCAGCGGTTCGGTGAGGATCTGGCTGACGGTCATGCGCGGGTTCAAGGACGCGTAGGGGTCCTGGAAGATGATCTGCGCGTCGCGGCGGAAAGCGCGCAACTTGTTGGCGTCAAGCGCTCCGAGGTCGCGGCCTTCGAAGCGCACGGTTCCGGCATCCGGCTCGATCAGCCGCAGCACCAGCCGGCTCACTGTGGATTTGCCGCAACCGGATTCGCCGACCAGCGCCAGCGTCTTGCCGGCTTCGACGGTGAAGCTAACGCCATCGACCGCTTTGACATAGGCGGTCGGCCGGCCGAACACCGAACGCGCGGCGACGAAATGCTTCACCAGCCCTTCGACTTCGAGCAGCGCGGTCATGATACCAGCCGCTCCAGCGGCGCCCGGATGCAGCGCGAGGCATGGCCCGTGCTCACGATGGCCAGCGGCGGCGGCGCGGCGATGCAGGTTTCAATGACGAACGGACAGCGCGCGGCGAAGCGGCAGCCGGACGGCGGGTTTGCCATGTTCGGCACCATGCCCTCGATGGTCGCCAGATGCGAGGCGCGGCGATCGAGCCGCGGGATCGAGCCGAGCAGGCCCACGGTGTAGGGATGCTGCGGGTTAGCAAAGAGCTCGTCGACCGGCGCGCGCTCGACGATCTCGCCGGCATACATCACCGCAACCTCGTCGCAGACTTCGGCGACCACGCCGAGATCATGGGTGATCAGGATGATCGCCGCACCACTGGCGGCCTTCAGCTCGCGCATCAGATCGAGGATCTGCGCCTGCAGGGTGACGTCGAGCGCCGTGGTGGGCTCGTCCGCGATCAAAAGGCGCGGGTCGCAGGCCAGCGCCATCGCGATCATCACGCGCTGGCGCATGCCGCCGGAGAGCTTGTGCGGATATTCGTCGATCCGCTTGTCGGGCGAGGAGATGTGGACGCGGCGCAGCAGCTCGACGGCGCGCTCGCGCGCCTGTCGCCGCGAGCCGCCACGGTGGCGCAGGATGGTCTCGATAATCTGGTCGCCGATGGTGAAGCTCGGATTGAGCGAGGTCATCGGCTCCTGGAAAATCATCGCCAGCCGGTTGCCGCGCAGATCGCGCAGGGTCTCGTCGGGGACGTCGAGCAGATCGAAGCCGTCGAAGCGGATCGAGCCGGAGACTTCGGCGGAGTGCTTCGACAGCAACCCCATGATGGCGAGCGAGGTCACGCTCTTGCCGCAGCCGGATTCGCCGACCAGTCCGAGCGTCGCGCCATTGGCCACGCTGAGATCGACACTGTCGACCGCATGCGTGGTGCGGCCGTCGTCGCCGTGGAAGACCACGCGCAGGCCTTCGATTTCGATCAGCGGGCTCGCGGTCATGCCTTGGCCGCCGTCGCTGCTTCAATCGCTGCATCGATGACCGCGCGGTCGGTGATCCCGGCCGGGTTCTTCCGCGTCGGCAGGAAGGGGCGGAAATGCACCCAGCGCTCGCGGCTGACCTGTTCCAGCCGCTCGAGTTCGGCAAGTGGATCGGTATGGTCGTCGACGCGCAGGTCGAGATCGGACCATTCCTCCTCGCCCTGGATCACCAGCGCGGCCGATTGCTTGCCGCGCTTGTCACCGCCGGCGGCTTCGCCGGCTTTCATGGCCACGATCAGCCGCTGCGCAAAGGGCAGGCTGGCATTGGCGATAAAGGCCTGCGCGGTGTCGTCGAGCACGGCGGCGCCCGCCAGCATGTTGCCGGCGAGGGAGAAGTTGTCGCCCTGAATATGCCCGCACCAGTCGACGCATTCGGCGCCGGTATGCGCGGCGATCCGACCCTTAATATCCATGACATGAAGCTGCCGGGCCTCGCGGCCGTCGTCGGTGGCAATCAGCGTGTCCACCACCTCGCGCGGGCTGCGCCCCTCGCGCAGCAGTTTTACGCCGTCGATGCCGTAATAGGGGTTGACCAGCGCCTGCGTCGCGACGCCGCCAATGCCGGGGGCAATGTGCGGCACGCGCGCGCCGACCGCGAAAAACCGGGTCGCAACCGCAATGCCGATCTGGCCGGTGGAGGGATCGCGCGCGATGATCGACCAGGTCATCTTGTCTCTTCTCTAACTATCGTCCAGCCGCGTAGCCCTGCATGCCCCTGGGATTGGCGGCGGCGCGGCGGCGGCGGCCAACTTTGGAGGCTGCCGTGAGGCGGCCTTCCGACCAGTCGGGGCCGATCTCGACGACGTGGCCGCGGCCTTTAAGGGTGTCGATAGTTGCCTTCGGCACGCGGTTCTCGACCACGAGTACGCCGGGACGCGCGGTGCGCGGCCAGAACGAGATCGGGAAGTGTTCGGAGTGCCAGGCCGGCGCGTCGATCGCTTCCTGCAGATTCAATTTGGCGTGGACATGGCGCAGGAAGAATTGCGTCGTCCATTGATCCTGCTGGTCGCCGCCCGGCGAGCCCCAGGCCATGTACGGCTCGCCATCGCGCAGCGCCATGGTGGGCGAGAGCGTGGTGCGCGGGCGCTTGCCGGGCGCCAGCGCCGCCGGGTGATCTTCCTCCAGCCAGAACATCTGGGCGCGGCTGCCGAGACAGAAGCCGAGTTCGGGAATGACCGGCGAGGATTGCAGCCAGCCGCCGGATGGCGTCGCCGAAATCATGTTGCCGGCCTGGTCGATGATGTCGAAATGCACGGTGTCGCCGCGCACCTCGCCGAAGCGGCCGACGGTCGGCTCGCCCGCACCCATGGCGCCAACCGCCTCGCGATGGCCTTCCGCCCGGCGCAGCTTTACGATTGAACCGAAACCTTCGACCGAGCCCGGGATGAAATCGAGCGAGGCTTTGTCTTTCGAGATCAGCTTGCGTCGTTCGTCGTTGTAGGCATCCGACAGCAAGGTCGCGATCGGGATGTCGGTGAATTTCGGGTCGCCATAAAATTTCTCGCGGTCGGCGAAGGCGAGTTTTGCGCATTCGATCTGCAGATGGATGAATTCGGGGCCGGCGGGATCGAGCCCGTCGAGCTCAAATCCCTTCAGCAGCGCGAGCTGCTGCAGCATGACGGGCCCCTGGCTCCAGACGCCGGGCTTGCAGACGGTGTAGCGGCCATAGTCATAGGTCAGCGGCGCCTCGACGGTCGGCTGCCAGCGCGCTATGTCATCGGCCGAAAGCACGCCGCGATGCGGCGAGCCGCTGACGTCCATGACTTCCTGGGTGCGGCAGAACTTGTCGATCGCCTCTGCAACAAAACCCTGCGACCAGGACTTTCGCGCACGCTCGATCTGGGCGACGCGGTCGGAGCCGACGCTTTCGGCTTCCTTCAGGATGCGGGCGTAGGTTTCCGACAGCTGCTTGTTGGTGAATAGCGTGCCGGGCCTCGGCACCTCGTTGTTTGGCAGGTAGACTGCCGCCGATGTCGTCCAGTGATTGCGGAACAATTGCTCGACAACCTGGATGGTCGCCGAGGCCCGCTCGACCAGCGGATAGCCGTCGCGCGCATAGGCGATCGCGGGCTCCAGCACGTCGCGCAGCCGCATCGTGCCGTAATCGCGCAAGAGCAGCATCCAGGATTCGAACGTGCCGGGGACGCAGGCGGCGAGAAGTCCGGTGCCGGGCACCATTTCCAGGCCTTCGCTCTTGTAATGCGCGATGGTCGCCTTCGCCGGCGCGGGACCCTGGCCGCAGATCACCTCGGTGCGGCCGCGCTTGGTGTCGTGAACGATGATCGGCACATCGCCCCCGGGACCGTTCAGATGCGGCTCGACCACCTGCAGCGTGAAGGCGGTGGCCACGCCGGCGTCGAAGGCGTTGCCGCCCTTTTCCAGAATGCCCATGCCGACAGCGGTCGCGATCCAGTGGGTCGAGGTGACAACCCCGAATGTGCCTTCGATTTCCGGCCGGGTGGTGAACGGATCGGGATTGATGTTGCTCATGGGAATCCGATGCGGTGCAGGTATCGCGATGTGGGCGCACTTGACCACAGGCGAGGCTGGATGCCAACCGCTGGGATGCCACGCATTGCACCCATCTCCGTGATCATACCAGGGCGGTGGCCTCAACCGGATGGTTGACAGCATGGCAGGCGACGCCGTCGATCAGGACGGGCGCTTCCTTCCGGCAGAGATCGAAGGCCAGCGGGCAGCGCGGGTTGAAGGCGCAGCCGGGCGGCGGATCGATTGGATTGGGAATCTCGCCCTTGACCGGGATGCGCTGGCGGCCGGACATGGCCAGATCGGGAACCGCGCCGAGCAGCATTTTGGTGTAGGGCATCCGGGGATTGGCGAACAGCTCGCGCCCTTCCGCAATCTCGACGATGCGGCCGAGATACATCACCCCGATCCGGGTCGCCATATGGCGAACCACGGCGAGGTTATGGCTGATGAAAAGATAGGTCAGGCCGAACTTGTCCTGCAGGTCGCGCATCAGATTGAGGATCTGCGCCTGGACGGAAACGTCCAGCGCCGAGGTCGGCTCGTCGCAGACGATGAATTCGGCCTCGGACGCCAGCGCGCGCGCGATCGCGATGCGCTGACGCTGGCCGCCGGAAAACTCGTGCGGATATTTCAGGCCGTCGTCGGGATGCAGGCCGACGACGCTCAACAATTCACCGACGCGCGTTCGGATATCGCGCTCGCCCTGGATCAGGTCGAAGGCGCGGATCGGTTCGGAGACGATGGCATCGACCCGAAAACGCGGATTGAGGCTCGCATAGGGGTCCTGGAAGATCATCTGGATGCGGCGGCGGAGCCGCTGCCGCGACTGGGCCTGCCGCGCATTCGTCATCGACACGCCATCGATGATCACTTCGCCCGAACTCGGCGGAAGCAATCCCACCACCATCCGCGCCACGGTGGTCTTGCCTGAACCCGACTCGCCGACGAGCGCGAAGGTTTCGCCCTTTTTGATATCGAAGGTCACGCCGTCGACGGCCTTCAAGAATTCCAGATGGCCGCCTTCGAGGACGCGGTTGAGCCACGGTTTTGAGACGTCGAACACGCGGCGCAAGTTTCTGACATCGACAAAGGAGGCCGTCATGCCGCGGTCTCCTTCGCGTTTTCGTTCGGCGCGGTATCGAAGAGATGGCAGGCCACGGCGTGCGAGCCGTGCTTGATCGGTTCCGGCCGATCGACGCGGCAGCGGTCGAACGCGAAGGCGCAGCGCGGGTTGAACGAGCAGCCGGGCGGGATCGCCGACAGCCGCGGCATCGAGCCCGGAATCTGCACCAGCCGCTTGTCTTCGCCGGCCAGCGTCGGGATCGCGCCCATCAATCCCTTGGCATAGGGGTGCAGCGGGTTCTGCACCACGTCCTGCACCGGGCCAATCTCGGCGATCCGCCCCGAATACATCACGGCAACCCGGTCGGAGGTTTCGGCGATTACGCCCATGTCGTGGGTGACCAGCATCACCGCGGTGCCGTGATCGCGCCCGAGGCGCTTGATCAGCGAAATGATCTGCGCCTGCACGGAGACGTCGAGCGCGGTGGTCGGCTCGTCGGCGATGATCAGCTCCGGCTCGGCGCAGATCGCCAGCGCGATCACGACGCGCTGGCGCATACCGCCGGAGAATTCGTGCGGATAGGCGTCGATGCGCTTTTCCGGCGCGGGGATGCCGACTTCGGCCAGGAGATCGATGGCGCGTTTGCGCGCTGCGGTCTCGGACAGGTTCATGTGGGTCCGGATCGTCTCGACGATCTGGTCGCCGATCCGGTAGAGCGGATTGAGGCTGGTCAGCGGATCCTGGAAGATCATGCCGATCCGTTTGCCCCGGATGCGGCGGATTTCTTCCGGCGGCAGATGGTCGATCCGCATTCCCGACAGATAGATCTCGCCGCCCGCGATGCGGCCGGGCGGATCGATCAATCCGATTACGGCCAGTCCCGTGACTGATTTGCCGGCGCCGGATTCTCCGACCACGCCGAGCACTTCGCCCTTGGCGATGTCGAACGAGACGCCGTTGATCGCGCGCAGCGTGCTACGGCGGGTGAGGAATTCCACCTCGAGGTTACGCACGGAGAGAACGGGAATGGTCATCGGAGCTTTGGATTGAGCGCGTCGCGCAGCCAGTCGCCGAGCAGGTTGATGGAAAGGATCAGTCCCGCCAGCGCAATGCCGGGGAAGGCGACGATCCACCATTCGCCGGCGAACAGATAATTGTTGCCGATCCGGATCAGGGTACCGAGCGAGGGCATGGTGTCGGGCATGCCGGCGCCCAGGAACGACAGCGTCGCCTCGGTGATGATGGCGAGCGCCAGGTTGATGGTTGCGATCACCAGAATTGGGCCCATCGTATTCGGCAGCACGTGCCGGAAGATGATCTTGGGTGCGGGGAGGCCGATCAACTGCGCAGCCGCGACATAGTCCTTATTCTTCTCGACCATGACGGAGCCGCGCACGGTGCGGGCATATTGCACCCAGAAACTCAGACCGATTGCGACCACCAGCACCGCCAGCGTGCTCATGGCGTCAAGCCGGTTGCCGAATACGGATTTGGCGACGCCGTTGACGATTAGCGCGATCAGGATCGCGGGGAAGGTGAGCTGCACATCGGCGATGCGCATGATCAGCCCGTCGACCGCGCCGCCGACATAGCCCGCGATGAGGCCAAGCGTGATGCCGAGCGCGCCGGCAAAGATGACGCCGAGCACGCCGACCACGAGCGAAATTCGCAAGCCGTAAAGAATGGCCGAAAACACGTCGCGGCCCTGCTCGTCGGTGCCGAGCAGGAACGGGCTCTGGCCGTCGGCGGTCCAGAGCGGCGAGATTCGCGAATTCATCAATTGCAGTTGCGCCGGATCGAATGGGTTCTGCACCGCGAGCTGCGATGCAAAGATCGCCAGCAGGAAAAACAGAATGGTGACGGCCGCCGCCACCATGGTCATCCGGGAGCGGCGGAACGAGTAGAAGATGTCGCTGTCGAGCGCACGCTTCAGCCAGTTCCTGCCGGATCGCGACGTTTGCGCGCTCGGCTCTATTCGGTGTGGGACCACGGCGTCGGACATCGGGCGTCTCGCTTTAGGCCGGGCGGCTGATGGTCGAGCGCAGGCGCGGATCGACGATGGTGTAGAGGATATCGACCACCAGGTTGATGGTGACGAAGATCAGCGAGACCATCAGCAGGTAGGCCGCCATGATCGGGATATCGACATTCTGGACGGCCTGCACGAACAACAACCCCATACCCGGCCATTGGAAGACCGTTTCGGTGATGATGGCAAATGCAATTACCGAGCCAAACTGCAGTCCTGCGACGGTGATGACGGGAACCAGCGTGTTCTTCAGCGCATGGCCGAAATGGACTGCACGTGTGGTCAGTCCGCGGGCGCGGGCGAAGCGGATGTAATCGGTGCGGAGCACTTCGAGCATTTCGGCGCGCACCAGCCGCATGATCAGAGTCATCTGGAACAGACCGAGCGTGATCGATGGCATGATCAGCGCCTTAAGGCCGGAAAGGGTGAGCAGGCCGGTGGTCCACCAGCCGATCCGCACCACGTCACCGCGCCCGAACGAGGGCAGCCAGCCCAGCGTCACCGAGAACAGATAGATCATGAGAATGCCGATCAGGAACGTCGGCAACGAGATTCCGATCAGTGACACCGCCTGGAATATCTTGGTCAAAAACGTGTCGCGTCGCAACGCCGAATAGACCCCCATCAGGATGCCGAGCACCATGGCAAACACCGTGGCGCAGGCCGCGAGTTCCAGCGTCGCCGGCATCCGCTCCATCAACAGGGTCGAAACCGGCTGGCGGAATTGATAGGAGACGCCGAACTTGAATTGCGCGGCATTGGCGAAGTAGCGGGCGAACTGCACCGGGACGGGATCGTCGAGTCCGAGCGACTTGCGCACCGCCTCGCGCTCGGCGGCCGGCGTATCCAATGAGACGATCTGGTTGACGGGGTCGCCGGCGAAGCGGAACATCGAGAACGCGATGACGCCGACCGCGATCATGACGCCGATGGCCTGGATAGCACGGCGAAGAGTGAAAGCGAGCATGGATTCCTTTCACTGCTCTCTAGAGCATGCTTCAACTGAGTTGAATCATGCTCGTCGGTCATCTTCTTTGTTTGAGCATGATCTTTTCGGAAAACCGGTACCCACTTTTCCGGATCATGCTCTTGATGCGGCGGCGGACGTCGCTGTCGCCTGGAAACGAAAAGTCCCGGAAGCCGCTAAGCCGCCGGGACCTGTGTTGACGCCTGACTAGTCCTGTTTGGTCGCCCAGTACAGCAGGACCTGGTTGTCGGCGCGCTGGCTCAGCTTGACCTTTTTCGACACGCCCCACGCCAGCGCCTGCTGGTGCAGCGGGATATATCCAAAGTCCTTGGCGCCGATTTCGTACGCCTGCTTGATCAGGAGATCGCGCTTGGTCATGTCGGACTCCTGGAGCACCTTGTCGGTGAGTTCGTCGAGCTTCTTGTTGCAGTAGCCGCCGAGATTGGCCTCACCGCGGCTGGATTTCGGATCGTCGCGACAGCCCATGATGTCGAACAGGACGTTGTGGGAGTCGAGCGTGCCGGGTGTCCAGCCGAGCAGGAAGAACGAGGTCTGGTAGCCGCCGGGCTTCAGCACCTTGGCGAAATATTGCGCCTTGGGCTGTGCCAGCAGCGTTACCTTGACGCCGATGCGGGCCAGCATGCCGACGACCGCCTGACAGATCGCGGCGTCGTTGACGTAGCGGTCGTTCGGACAGTCCATCGTGACTTCGAAGCCGTCGGGATAACCGGCTTCGGTCAGAAGCTTCTTGGCGCCGTCGGGATCGAATTTCGGCCGCGTGAAGTCACCGGACAGCTTGAACAGTTGCGGGGCGATCATCAGTGCCGAGGGCGTCGACAGGCCGCGCATGACGCGGGTCTTGATCAGTTCGATGTCGACGGCCTTGAAGAAGGCCTCACGCACCTTGACGTCCTTGAACGGGTTCTTGCCCTTGATGTTGGAATAGAGCAGTTCGTCGCGCACCTGATCCATGCCGAGGAAGATGGTGCGGAGTTCCGGTCCCTTCAGCACCTGGGCGTTGGGGCTGGAATCGACGCGCGTGATATCCTGGATCGGAACCGGCTCGATGACGTCGACTTCGCCCGAGAGCAGGGCGGCCACGCGCGTGGCGTCCGAGCCGATCGGCGTGAAGATGATTTCTTTCAGGTTATGTTCCGCCTTGCGCCACCAGTTCGGGTTGGCCTTGAACACGGTCTTGACGCCGGGCTGATGGCTTTCGATCGAGAAGGCGCCGGTGCCGTTGGCGTTGAGCGAGGCAAAGCTCGGTGTCGTTGCCGCCGCGGGCGTCGGGTCGACGGAATTGTTCGCCTCGGCCCATTTCTTGCTCATGATGTACCAGGTGTCCCATTGCGAATTGAGAATGGGATTGGGCGAGGTCAGGATGAAGTCCACCGTGTAGTCGTCGACCTTGACGACCTTGGCGTCGGTGGGAATGCGGGTCTGCAGGTTCGAGCCTTTTTTGCGAACGCGGTCCGCCGAGAAAACCACGTCGTCGGCAGTGAAGGGGTCGCCGTTCTGGAATTTCACGTCCTTGCGCAGATGGAACCGCCAGCGGGTCGGCTCCGGCGTCTCCCAGCTTTCCGCCAAGGCGGGTATGATTTTCAGATCCCTGTCGCGGGCCACCAGGCCTTCGAAGACATGTCCGAGATGGGCGTGGGTGGTGCTCTCGTTCAGCGTGTACGGGTCGAGCGATTTGAGGTCGCCCTGGTTGGCGTAGCGCAGGGTCTGGGCCGATGCCGGGACCATCGCGAGCGCGATGATGGAAGCCGTAGCCGCTGCAAGCAAATTCCGACGTAACGACATTTGTTCGATTTCCCCGCTTTGATCAGCCATTTCCGCGACTAGCGGCGGATATTGCCGAGCCATGTTGCCAGAGTCCAGCCACCGCGCAAGCATCATTATCCCGCACCGCGTGCCGGTTTGCGCGGCGGTGCAGTAATGGCTAGCTTCACCATAAGCCGTGCGCGCAAGCACGGGACATTGAACTTTCGGAGTGCCGGATGGCGGAACTGAAGGCGGACGTTCTCGTCCTGGGTGCGGGCATGGTAGGGGTCAGCGCCGCCTTGCACCTGCAGAAACGTGGCCGGAACGTGGTTCTGATCGACCGGCACGAGGTAGCCGGCGAGGAAACCAGTTACGGCAACGGTGGACTGATCGAATGCGCCTCGGTCTTTCCCTACATGTTTCCGCGGGACTTGGGCCAGATCCTGCGCTACGCGTTACTTCGCGCGCCGCAGGTGCGTTACCATTTCAGGGATTTGCCGGCTTTCCTGCCGTGGCTGACACGGTATTTCCTCGCCTCGTCGCCGCAGCGTGCACTGCACAGTGCGATGGCCGAATTGCCCCTGATCCAGCGCAGCCTGATCGAGCATGAAGCGCTGATTGCGGAAGCCAATGTGCCTGATCTGTTGCGGCGGATCGGCTGGATCAAGCTGTTTCGCTCCGAGGTGACGCTTGCGGGCGCCGTGGGGGAGCTGGAGCGCGCCAGACAGTATGGGGTCGCGGGCGAGATCCTGGACACGGCGGCGATTAATGCGCGCGAGCCGCATCTGACCGGCGATTTCAGCGGCGGAATCCATTTTCCGACGCCGGGCTTCGTGCCGGATCCCGGCGGCCTGGCCAAAGCCTATTCGGCGCTGTTCGGCCGCAAGGGCGGGCGATACCTTGTCGGTGATGCACGAACGCTCGAACAGTCCGGCGGACGGTGGCGGGTGGCGACGCTGGAAGGCACCATTACGGCGCGCGACGTCGTGGTGGCGATGGGGCCGTGGTCGGATCAGATTTTTGCGCCGCTCGGCTATTCGATCCCGCTTCAGGTCAAGCGCGGCTATCATTTGCACGTCAAGCCGCGCGGCAACGCGGTCTTGAATCACCCCGTGCTGGACACCGATCTTGGCTATCTGTTGGCGCCGATGAACCGCGGCATTCGCCTGACCACCGGGGCGGAGTTTGCCCACCGTGATGCGCCGCCGACCCCGGTCCAGGTCGAGCAGGCCCTGCCGCGGGCGCATCGACTGTTTCCGCTGGGCGAGCCGGTCGACACCAAGCCCTGGATGGGTGCACGGCCCTGTCTGCCGGATATGCTGCCGGTCATCGGCAAGGCCCCCCGCCATGACGGACTATGGTTCGATTTCGGCCACCAGCACCACGGCCTGACGCTCGGACCCGCAACCGGCCGCCTGCTGGCCGAAATGATGACCGGCGAGACCCCGTTTGCCGATGCCAGGCCCTTTGCCGTCGAACGCTTTGGTTGACCATACCGGGAATTGAGATGCCCGGGGGCCGTGTCTTGTCCTTGCGCGATCAGGGTTATCGTGGCGATACTGCAACGAGCCAGCAAGAGGAGCGGTCATGAAAGTTAACGTCGAAATCGATTGCACGCCGCTGGAGGCCAGGCAGTTTTTCGGACTACCTGACGTCTCGCCGATGCAGACCGCCGTGATGGACAAGATGCAGCAGCAGGTGATGGCCAATATCGAAAAGGTTTCTCCGGAATCGCTGATCCAGAGCTGGTTCACGTTCGATCCCAAGATCGCCGAGCGGTTCCAGGATATGTTCGTGACCATGGCCGGCCTCGGCGCCATGGGTCAGAAGGACAAGAAATAAGTGGCCATCGCGGAAGGCGGCGCGGCGACGGAAGAGCAGCGGCTTCGGCCGCCGAGCCTGTTCCTGATGCTGGCCGAAACGAGGGCCTTGTTCGAACTGAACTCGAGCCTGCTGCTGTCGCCGCTATTGTTGAGCGCGCCGAAGGGCGACGGGCATCCGGTGTTGGCGCTGCCGGGCTTTCTCGCCAGCGATCTCTCGATGGCGCCGATGCGGCGCTACCTGAAAGAACTTGGCTACGACGCCCATGCGTGGAACATGGGCCGCAATCTCGGCGGCGTCGCTTCCAAGCGTGCTGCGTTGCGCGACCTCGTGCGGCGCATTCACGACCAGACCGGCCTCAAGGTCAGCCTGGTCGGTTGGAGTCTCGGCGGCGTCTATGCACGCGATCTCGCCCTGCAGATGCCGGACATGGTGCGCTCCGTGATCACGCTCGGCAGTCCGTTTGCCAACGACATCCGCGCGACCAACGCCACCCGGCTCTACGAGGCGCTTTCGGGGGAGGCCGTCGACGACAATCCTGAGATAAGAGAGGCGATCGCCGGTGATCTGCCAGTACCGGCGACCTCGATCTATTCCCGTACCGATGGGATCGTGAACTGGCACACCAGCCGGTTGCGTCCCTCCGAAACCGCCGAAAACATCGAGGTCCATCTCGCCAGCCATATCGGGCTCGGCGTCAACCCCGCAGCATTATGGGCGGTGGCAGACCGTCTGGCGCAGCCCGAGGGTGAATTTAAGCATTTTGACCGATCAGGACCATTTGCCATTGCCTACGGCCCCCCTGAAAATGCACAATCCTGAGCCAACGCCCCAAGCTTAAGGGCATAATCCCGAAAGATCCCCCCGCAATGGATGCGGGATGGTGAGAGGTTTTCGGATATGCTCCAATAACAAAGACATTCTAGACGCCAGAAGCGCCACCAAGGCGCCGCGTTTTCTACTGCGGGAGGAAAATATGGCGGACGCCAGGAAACTGTCTTCGATGGACGCGTCGTTTCTGTATCTGGAAACGCCCGAGATGCCGATGCATGTCGGCAGCATGGCGATCTTCCGCCTGCCAGAGAACTATAACGGCAACTTCTTCGAGGACTTCAAGGCGATGATCGCCTCGCGGCTGCACATCGCGCCGATCCTCAAAGCACGCCTGGAAAAGGCCCCGCTCGACATCGATCATCCGTCCTGGGTCGAGGACGACCAGTTCGACATCGACCGGCACATCTTCCGCGGTAGCCTGCCGGCACCGTATGACCGCGCTACGCTGGAGCGCATCGTCGGCTGGATGCACGCCAAGCTTCTGAACCGCGCCCGGCCGCTCTGGGAGTTCTACGTCTTCGAGGGCATGAAGGACAACGAGATCGGGCTTTATTCCAAGATGCATCACGCCTGCATCGACGGCGGCGCCGGCGCGGCGCTGACCAACATGATCTACGACGTCACCCCGGTGCCGCGCGTGGTCGAGCAACCGATCCCACAGGCCAAGGGCGGCAACGAGCCGCGCGACATCGCCGCGAACCTGATCGATTCCTACCAGCAGCTCTGGCGTCAGCCTTTCGACGGTTCTTCGACGCCGAAGACCCTCGACCTGCCGCGCTCGGGCAAGAGCGATCTCGGATCGATCCTGTTCGACAACGCCATGTTCCAGATCGAGAGCGCGGTGAAGTTCGCCGGCAGCATTCCGGCGATGCTCAAGAGCGTCTCCGACGTGGTCGGCAAGATCTCCGATCCGAAGTCACGCGACAGCATCGCCAGCATGGTTTCGCCGCCGACGATTTTGAACAAGGCGATTTCGTCGGAGCGCAGTTTCGCCGGCACCTCGATCTCGCTGTCGCGGGCCAAGGCGCTCGCCAAGCTTTCCGGCGGCAAGCTCAACGATGTGGTGCTGGCGCTGTCCTCCGGCGTGGTCCGGCGTTATCTGTTGGAGCGCGGCGCCTTGCCGGCCAAGTCGATGACCGCCGCGGTGCCGATCTCGCTGCGCGAGGAGGGCAACACCGAGGCCAACAACCAGGTGTTCGGCATGATCTGCTCGATCGCCACCAATATCGAGGACCCGAAGGCGCGGCTGGAGGCGATCATCGCGCAGTCCACCAAGTCCAAGGAGATGTCGCATCCGCTGCGGGCCTTCATGCCGCAGGTCTCCAACGTCTCGATGCTCGGCGCGCCGATCCTGGTGCAGATCCTGGCGCTGCTCTACAGCCGCTCGGACCTGTCGAACGTGTTGCCGCCGTCCGCCAACATCACGGTGTCCAACGTGCCGGGGCCGCGGCAGACGCTGTATGCCGCGGGCGCGGAATTGCTGCACATCTTCCCGGTGTCGATCTCGACCCACGGGATCGCGCTCAACATCACCGTGCAGAGCTACCGTGACCAGCTCGATTTCGGCTTCATCGCCGGCGCCAACATCATTCCTCATGTCCAGGTTCTGTGCGACATGCTCCCTCGCGAATTTGAAGCGCTGGAGGCGGCGTTCGCGCCGCCGTCGAGCATGACCAGTGCTGCTGAATAGGGTCTGGTGATGATTGAAATGCCGCCGCTGCAGTTCGCCCAGGTGAACGGTATTCGCATGGGCTATTACGAGGCGGGGCCCAAGTCCGACACGCCGCCGCTCATCCTGTGCCACGGCTGGCCGGAAATCGCGTTTTCCTGGCGTCACCAGATCAAGGCCTTGAGCGAGGCCGGCATCCGGGTAATCGCGCCGGATCAGCGCGGCTATGGCGCGACCGACCGGCCCGAGCCGGTCGAGGCCTACGACATGGAGCATCTGACCGGCGACCTCGTCGGACTGCTCGACCATCTCAAGATCGAAAAGGCGATCTTCGTCGGCCACGACTGGGGCGGTTTCGTCGTCTGGCAGATGCCGCTGCGTCATACCGATCGCGTCGCCGGCGTGATCGGCGTCAACACGCCGCATTACGACCGCCTGCCGGCCGATCCGATCGAGCTGTTCCGCAAGCGGTTCGGCGACAGCATGTATATCGTTCAGTTTCAGGATCCCGCCGGCGAGCCCGACAAGATCTTCGGCAGCCGCGTCGAGCAGACGTTTGACGCCTTCATGCGCAAGCCGCCGCCGCGCAAGGATGACGCCTCGGCCGCGTCGTCTGTTGCGGGTGTCGGCGCATCGGCCAAGACCAATCTGGCCTTTCCGCAGATGATCGCCGCCTACGACGCGAAATTCGATCCGCGCACGCCGATCCTGTCGCCGGAAGAAAAGAAGGTGTTCGTCGATACTTTCACCAGGACCGGCTTCACCGGTGGCATCAACTGGTACCGCAACTTTTCACGCAACTGGCAGCGCTCGGAAGGCCTCGACCATACGGTGCGCGTGCCGTCGCTGATGATCATGGCCGAGAACGACGCGGTGCTGCCGCCATCGGCCGCCGACGGCATGGAGAAGATCATCCCCGATCTGGAAAAATATCTCGTGCGCGACAGCGGGCATTGGACGCAGCAGGAAAAGCCGGACGAGGTCAGCGCCAAACTGATCGAATGGCGTAAGAAGCGGTTTGGATAGGGCATACAGGGCAAGGCGTCATTGCGAGGAGCGCAGCGACGAAGCAATCCATTCTTTCATTCCGCTGAGCGATGGATTGCTTCGCGGAGTTTATCATCGGGCGCATTCGCGCGACCCGTTGGCTCGCAATGACGGTTGAGGCAGGCAGGAGATACTTCGAAAATGGCGGCCAGCAACAAACTAAATCCGATACCGCATCCGCCGAAAAAGCCGGTCGTCGGCAACATGCTGTCGCTGGATCCGAACGCGCCGGTGCAGCATCTGGTGCGACTGACCAAGGAGCTGGGGCCGATCTTCTGGCTCGACATGATGGGCGCGCCGCTCGTCATCGTCTCCGGTCACGATCTGATCGACGAGCTCTCCGACGAGAAGCGTTTCGATAAGGCGGTGCGCGGTTCGCTGCGCCGTGTCCGCGCCGTCGGCGGCGACGGGCTGTTCACCGCCGATACCAATGAGCCGAACTGGAGCAAGGCGCACAACATTTTGCTGCAGCCGTTCGGCAACCGCGCAATGCAGTCCTATCACCCGAGCATGGTAGATATCGCCGAACAGCTCGTGAAAAAGTGGGAACGGCTCAACGGCGACGAGGAAATCGACGTCGTCCACGACATGACCGCGCTGACGCTCGACACCATCGGGCTGTGCGGCTTCGACTACCGCTTCAATTCGTTCTACCGCCGCGACTACCATCCGTTCGTGGAATCGCTGGTGCGCTCGCTCGAGACCATCATGATGACGCGGGGCATTCCGCTGGAAGGCCTGTGGCTGCAGAAGCGGCGCAAGACACTCGCCGAGGACGTCATCTTCATGAACAAGATGGTCGACGAGATCATCGCCGAGCGTCGCGCCAACGCCGAGGCCGCCGAAGGCAAGAAGGACATGCTCGGCGCCATGATGACCGGCGTCGACCGTGCCACCGGCGAGCAGCTCGACGACGTCAACATCCGCTACCAGATCAACACATTCCTGATCGCGGGCCACGAGACCACCAGTGGGCTTCTGTCGTGCACGATCTATGCGCTGCTCAAGCATCCCGAAGTGCTCAGGAAAGCCTATGAGGAAGTCGACCGGGTGCTCGGCCCCGATGTCAATGCGAAGCCGACCTATCAGCAGGTAACGCAGCTCACCTACATCACCCAGATATTGAAGGAGGCGCTGCGGCTGTGGCCGCCGGCGCCGGCGTACGGCATCGCGCCGCTCAACGACGAGACCATCGGCGGCAAGTACAAGCTCAAGAAGAACACCTTCGTCACGGTGCTGGTGATGGCGCTGCACCGCGACCCCAGCGTCTGGGGCCCGAACCCGGACGTGTTCGATCCAGAAAATTTCAGCCGCGAGGCCGAGGCCAAGCGCCCGGTCAACGCCTGGAAACCGTTCGGCAACGGACAGCGCGCCTGCATCGGCCGCGGCTTTGCAATGCACGAGGCGGCGCTCGCGATCGGCATGATCCTGCAGCGCTTCAAGCTGATCGACACCCACCGCTACCAGATGCACCTGAAGGAAACGCTGACGATCAAGCCCGACGGCTTCAAGATCAAGGTGCGGCCGCGCGCCGACAAGGATCGCAGCGCGTTCGCCGGCCGTGCGGCCGTGGCTGTAGCCGCCTCGAACGCGGCGGCGCCGCAGGCGCGGACCCGTCCGGGACACAACACGCCGCTATTGGTGCTCTATGGTTCCAACCTCGGCACGGCGGAAGAGCTGGCGACGCGGGTGGCAGACCTTGCCGAGGTCAACGGCTTTGCAACCAAGCTCGGCGCGCTCGACGATTATGTCGGCAAGCTGCCGGAGGAGGGTGGGCTGCTGATCTTCTGCGCTTCCTACAATGGCGCGGCTCCGGACAACGCCACGCAGTTCGTCAAATGGCTGGACGGCGGCCTGCCGAAGGATGCGTTCGCCGAGGTGCGCTATGCCGTGTTCGGTTGCGGCAACAGCGATTGGGCGGCGACCTATCAATCCGTGCCGCGCATGATCGACGAGCAGTTGTCGGCGCATGGCGCGCGCAGTCTCTATGCCCGCGGCGAGGGCGATGCCCGCAGCGATCTCGACGGCCAGTTCGAAAAATGGTTCGCGACGGCTGCGCCCGCGGCGATGAAGGAGCTGGGCGTCGATTCCAGCTTCGCTCGCAGCGCCGACGACGCGCCGCTCTATTCGATCGAGCCGGTGGCGCCCTCAGCCGTTCACACCATCGTCGCGCAGGGCGGGGTCGCGCCGATGAAGGTGCTGGATAATTCCGAGCTGCAGAACAAGAGCGGCGCCCATCCCTCCGACCGGTCGACGCGGCATATCGAGGTGCAATTGCCGCCGGGTATCACCTACCGCGTCGGCGATCATCTCAGCGTCGTCCCGCGCAACGATCCGGCGCTGGTCGATTCCGTCGCGCGCCGCTTCGGCTTTTTGCCGGCCGACCAGATCCGGCTCCACGTCGCCGAAGGCCGCCGCGCGCAATTGCCGGTCGACGATACCGTGTCGGTCGGGCGGTTATTGACCGAGTTCGTCGAGTTGCAGCAGATCGCGACCCGCAAACAGATCCAGATCATGACGGAGCACACGCGCTGTCCCGTCACCAGGCCGAAGCTGCTAGCCTATGTCGGCGACGACGAGGCTTCGACGGAGCGCTATCGCTCGGACGTCCTGACTAGGCGCAAGTCGGTGTTCGATCTGCTGGAAGAACATCCGGCCTGCGAACTGCCGTTCCACGCCTATCTCGAAATGCTGTCGCTGCTGGCGCCGCGCTATTACTCGATCTCGTCGTCGCCCTCGATCGACCCGGCGCGCTGCAGCGTCACCGTCGCCGTCGTGGAAGCGCCCGCCAGTTCGGGACGCGGCGTCTACAAGGGTGTGTGCTCGAACTATCTCTCCGGCCGCCGCGTCGGCGACAGCGTGTATGCCACCGTGCGCGAGACCAAGGCCGGCTTCCGTTTACCCGATGATCCCTCCGTGCCCGTGATCATGATCGGCCCCGGCACGGGGCTGGCGCCCTTCCGCGGTTTCCTGCAGGAGCGCGCGCACCGCAAGGCGCAGGGCGCAAAACTCGGCCCCGCGATGCTGTTCTTCGGCTGCCGGCATCCTGATCAGGATTTTCTCTACGCCGATGAATTGAAGGCCTTTGCCGCCGACGGCATTGCCGAACTGCTCACCGCGTTCTCGCGCGCCGACGGGCCGAAGACCTATGTGCAGCATCAGGTGGCGGCGCAGAAGGACCATGTCTGGAGCCTGATCGAGCAGGGTGCGATCGTCTATGTCTGCGGCGACGGCGGCAAGATGGAGCCGGACGTCAAGGCCGCACTGGTCGCGATCTATCGCGAAAAGTCAGGCGCCGACGCCGAGGCCGGGCTGCGCTGGATCGACGATCTCGGCACGAAGAATCGTTACGTGCTCGACGTCTGGGCGGGCGGGTAGATTTTTCGTAGAGTGGGCAAAGCCATCGGGCGCGCATTCGCGCGACCCGGGGGCTTTGCCCACTCTACGGTTCAGCGCCAGCCGATCATGCTACAAGCCATGACATGATTCCCTGGGAAAAGATCGACACTGCCCGCATTCCGGGCACTGAGGATGAACTCCGCCTGATGCGCCGCGGCAAGGAGTTCTCCATCATGCTCGGCACCAACGAGCTGATGAACAGCCGCCTCTCGGGGTCGGAAGCGGCATTGGCGACGCTTGCGGCGAAGAAAATCGAAAAGGTTGCAAAACCTCATTTGCTCGTCGGCGGCCTCGGCATGGGCTTTACACTGCGTGCCGCGCTGGGTGCGCTCGGTAACAAAGCGCAAATCGTCGTGGTTGAACTCGTCCCAGCCGTCGTCGCCTGGGCACGCGGCCCGATGGCGGAAATTTTTGGCGACAGCCTCGGCGATCCCCGGGTGAGTATCCGGGAAGCCGATGTCACCGAAATCATCCGCTCGCACCGTTCGAAATTCGATGCAATTTTGCTCGACGTCGATAACGGTCCGGAAGGGCTGACTCGCAAGGCCAATGATGCGCTCTACAGTTCAGCGGGACTGAAGGCGGCGCACACCGCGCTGCGGCCGGGCGGCGTTCTGGCCGTCTGGTCGTCCGGACCCAATCCGGCATTCGCAAAGCGCCTTCATGGCGCAGGCTTTGACGTCAACGAAGTCAACATCCGTGCCACCGGCAGAGGCGGCGGCGCGCGCCATATCATCTGGATTGCGACAAAGAATTGAGTCTCGCAACTTCTCAGTGGGCAAAGCGAAGCGTGCCCACCATCCAAGTTCGCGCCTGATTTAATCGCTTGTTACGCTGCCTTCGCCGCCGCGCGATGCGCGTGCTCGTCGATCGCGCCGATGATCTGCGGCCACATCGGGATCGGCAGCGCGTGACCCATGCCTTCGATCATCAGCAGCTTTGCGCCGGGAATAGATGCCGCGGTGTCCTTGCCGCCTTCGGGGCGCACCAGTGGATCGACCGTGCCGTGAATGACGAGCGTCGGGATCTTCAGGTGATGCAGCCGTTCCTTGCGGCTGCCGGACGCCAGCACCGCCCGCAACTGCCGCCCGACGCCGTTTGGATTGAGGCCCCGCTCGAAGGTGCGGGCGGCGCGTGAGGGATCGAGCGCCTCGTCTTCCGGGAACGAGCCGACGCGCAACACCTTCCAGGTTTTGGCAAACCGCGCGAAATACTCTTCCTTGGTGGTGGGCGGCGGCGCCATCAGCACGGCGGCGGCCTCGCGTGTCGGCGGCGGCACTTTGGGGTTGCCCGTGGTCGACATGATCGAGGTCAGCGAGCGCACCCGCTGCGGGAACGACAGCGCGACTTCCTGGGCGATCATGCCGCCCATCGATGCGCCGACCAGATGCGCCGACTTGATGCCGAGCACGTCCATCAGGCCGACCGTGTCCTTGGCCATGTCGATCAGTTTGTAGGTTGCAGCGACCGGGATCTTCAGGAGCCGCAGCTTGAGCAGCTCGAACGGGGTCAGGCGCTTGCCGCCGGAAAGATGCGAGGATTTGCCGATGTCGCGGTTGTCGAAGCGGATGACGCGAAAGCCGCGCGCAGCGAGCTGGCGGCAGAAATCGTCGTCCCAATGGATCATCTGGGCGCCGAGCCCCATGATCAGCAACAGCGGTTCCGCGGCCGGATCCCCGAAAATTTCGTAGCAGATGTCGATGCCGTTGGCGCGAGCGATCTGTGGCGGCTGATGGGCGAGCATCGCGTTTGTCTTCCCTTAGGTGTGACCTGAGCTTTGAGTAACTATGGCATGGTTTCCCGCACCGCAGAAGGCTTGCGGTGGTTGACCGGCCCGGCGCAACGGTGTGGTATGGGGGCAATAGAAGCGAAGCGTGGCAAGCGCTCGTAACCTTTCGGGAGAGGGCGCCTATGGCCGACAAAGGCAACGATCCTGCCGTGATCTGGCAGACCATGCTTGGGGAGATGGAAAAGGGGTTCAACTCCTTCGCCAACCAGGCGATGGCGTCGCCTGAATTTTCCAAGGTGATGAATCAGGTCGGCGGCGTTTCTGCAGGCGCGCAAAAGCAGCTCGGCGAGCTGATGGAGAAATACCTGCTGGCAATGAACCTGCCGAGCCGGGCGCAGATGGTCGGCATGGCCGAGCGGCTGCAGTCGATCGAAGGCCAGCTCAACGAGATCAAGGCGATGCTGCATCAGGTGCATCATAACTCGCTGTCACCGGAGAGCAGCCTTGGCACACCGCGGCCGCCGCGCACCAAACGTCCGCCAACGGAGGGAGAGCAGAAATGAACGCCCCCGCGGGCCTCGATCTGGCTGACATCCCGGAACGGATCCAGTCCGAGGTGCAGCGCGCGATCCAGCGCAGCATCAAGGGCGTCGAATATATCGCTTCATCCGGCCCTTCGCTCGGCTCGACGCCGAAGGACATTCTGGCCGTCCGCGGCACCATGAACCTCTATCACTACCGGCCGATCGCGGATGAAATCTACCGCGTTCCGATCCTGATCGTGATGGCGACCACCAACCGCGGCTACATCCTCGACATGGTACCTGGCCAGAGCTTTATCGAGTTTCTCTTGAAGCGCGGCTATGACGTCTACATGCTGGATTGGACCGCGCCGAAGCCGGAAGAAAAATCCTTGCGGATGGAGGACTACGTCCTCGACTTCATCCCGGACTGCGTCCGCCGCGTGCAGCAGGATTCCGGCGAGCACGACGTCACCGTGATCGGCTATTGCTTCGGCGGCGTGCTGTCGCTGTTGTACGGCTCGATCTTCAACGACGGGCCGATGAAGAACCTGATCTGCTTCACCACACCGATCGATTTCCGCGAGATGAAGCTGTTTTCGAATTTCTCCGACCGGCGCTATTTCGATGTCGATCGCCTCGTCGACAGCGTCGGCAATGTGCCACCCGAAATGATTCTGTCGTCATTCGAAATGCTGCGGCCGGCCTCGCGCACCGTCAGCCAGGTGCAATTGTGGGAGAACATCTGGAACGACGAATACGTCAAAGCCTACCGAATGATGGATCGCTGGGGCACGGACACCTTGCCGCTGGCCGGCGAGTACTTTCGCACCATTACCAAGGACCTGATGTGGGACAACAAGCTGTTCAACGACACCATGACCGTCGGTGGGCGCGCGGCTGATATTTCCAGGATCAAGGTGCCGATCCTGCATGCGGTCGCCGAGCACGATCACATCGTACCCTATGACGCCGCCAAGCATCTGATTACCAAGGTCGGCTCGACTGACAAGGAAGAGGTGATGCTGAAGGGCGGCCATGTCAGCCTCGTCGCCGGCGCCAACGCGATCAAGCGGCTGTGGCCGAAACTGGACTCCTGGCTAGGTAAGAGATCAACATGAGCGAAACACGTTCCTATCCGCGCCACGTCAAGACCGATGCCGGCGATATTGAGTTCCGCCTGATGGCGCGCAGCGACGAGGCCGCGGTGCTGGCGTTTGCGCAAAAGCTTCCGACCCATGATTTGCTGTTCCTGCCGCGCAATATCAGCCAGCCCAAGGTGCTGTCGGCCTGGATCAACGAGATCGAGCGCGGCGCCATCGTCAGCCTGCTGGCGGTGAAGGGCGGCATCGTGGTCGGCAGCGGCACGCTGGTGCGCGACCCGCATTCCTGGTCGCCCCATGTCGGCGAGATCCGGATGGTGGTGTCGCTGGATGTCCGCGGGCAGGGGGTCGGCCGGGCGCTGTCGCAGGAGACGTTTGCGCTGGCCCTGGGCGCCGGCCTGGAAAAGCTGTCGGTGCAGATGACGGTCGACCAGCAGGCGGCGATCGCGCTGTTCGAGAGTCTCGGCTTCAAGGCGGAGGCCCTGCTGCGGGATCACGTCCGGGACGTCGACGGCAAGAAGCATGACATCGTCGTGCTCGGACATAATGTGGCGCAGGTGCGCGCCCAGATGGAAGCTTATGGGCTGCCGGGGGCGGTCCAGCACTGACCGGCCGGACACCGCCCGGACACAAAACGCGCAAAACAACCCCATGCAAAGTAGAGCGTGGCGGCTTCGGCATTGGACTAAAGTGGAACTTTTGCCGGTTCTCTGGGTGAACTGCCCATTCATCACGCTGATCACGAATTCGTGATATCGCGGTGCAACATAGATATTGCGCCGCACCATTAACTATGGCACAACGCTCGTGCCCCGGGCCAATCCGGACGGGGTGAGCCCATAGCTCAAACCCTGAGGATGGAGAGAACCCCAATGACCACCGAAACCAATTCCGTGCTGAACACCGTCAAGGAAGCCTTCGCGCCCGTCACCGAGGCGTTCACCAAGCTCCAGAACATGGAAGTTCCGGAAGCCGCCCGTGAATTCGTGAAGAAGCAGGCCGAGACCGCCAAGGTTCGCGCCGCCGACATGCATGCCGGTTCCGAGAAGGTCACCGCTGCCATCGAGACCGCCGTTGCCGGTTCGGTTTCCGAGGCCGCCAAGATCAGCCGCAACATCCAGCAGGCGTTCTATCAGGACGCGGAAGCGTTCTTCGCCGGCATCGACAAGCTCGCTTCGGCCAAGTCGCTGAGCGAAGCCGCCCAGATCCAGTCGGACATGGTCCGTGCGCGTGGCGAATTGCTCGTCTCGCGGGCCAAGGCCACCACCGAATATCTCGGCAAGCTCGTCACCGAGGGTGCCAAGAACGCGCAGGACAACTTCGCCAAGGTCTATTCCAAGACCGCCTGATCGCGATCCGCCTGACAACTGCATTTTCGAAGGCCCGCTTAGGCGGGCCTTCTTTTTGTCGGGCGTTGGCATAAGTCAGTCTGGACCTTCATGGTGAGGAGGCGCTCTTGCGCCGTCTCGAACCATGAGGCCACGATGGGGCCTCATCCTTCGAGACGCCGCTTCGCGGCTCCTCAGGATGAGGGTCGTCGTCCATGCGAAAGCCGTCATGAGCCTTCCCGGCACATTCGTCATCGACACCCCCGGCGACGCCGCCCGCGCCGCCGAGTTGCGGCGCGTGAAGCTGCTGGCGACAGGGGTGCTGGCGGCGACGTTTGCGATTTTCCTTGGCGCGAAGGCGCTGGTGCCGATGCATCCGGCGTTCGGCTTCATCGCAGCCTTTGCGGAGGCGGCCACCATCGGCGGTCTGGCCGACTGGTACGCCGTGGTAGCCCTGTTCAAAAGGCCGCTCGGCCTGCCGATCCCGCACACCGCGATCATCCAGAGCAACCAGCAGCGCATCGCCGACAAGCTCGGCGAATTCATCGAGGTGCATTTCCTCGAATCTGCCCCCGTCGAAGCAAAACTGCGGCAGATCGATTTCGGCTCGTTCATCGCCGACTGGCTGCGCGACCGCAAGCGCAGCGAGGATCTCGCGCGCTTTGCGCTGCGGCTGTTGCCCGAGGCAGTGGCGGCAACGGAGAATTCCGGGCTGATGACGTTCGTCAGCCGCCGCATCACCGCGCAACTGATGTCGCTCGATCTGGCGCCGCTTGCCGCCGGCACGCTGCGCGCCTTCGTGAAGGAGGGGCGGCATCAGGGTCTGCTCGACGACATCCTGCGTGCGGTGCATCAGACGATGACGCAGGCCGAGACCATGGCGATGATCCGCGACAAGATCCGCGCCGAATTGCCGACGCTGTTGAAACTTTATCGCGCCGACAAGTTTCTCGTGAACAAGATCGTGGCATCGGCCAGTGCGTTCTTCGAGGAAGTCCGCAACGATCCCGCGCATCCGTTCCGCGGCGAGTTCGATCGCATGGTGTTGACCTTCGTCGATCGGCTCGGCACCGATCCGGCTTATGCCGAGCGCATCCAGGGCCTGAAGCGCGATCTCCTGGCGCGGCCCGAACTGACCAGCCTTGCGCGTCACATCTGGGAGAATGCGCGATCGTTCTTTGAACGCAGCGCGTCGGGCGAGACGCAGGTGCTGGAGCAGTATCTGGTGCGCATGTTCGTGACGGCAGGCGAGGCGCTGGCCGGTGACGTCGAACTGCGCACCGAAATCAACCAGGGCCTCGTGGCCGTGCTGCGAACGGTCGTCGCCGAACAGAAGAGCGGCGTTTCCACATTCATCTCGGATCAGGTGAAATCCTGGGACATGGGACAGTTGATCTCGCTGATCGAAATCAACATCGGCCGCGACCTGCAATACATTCGCTTCAACGGCTCCCTGATCGGCGGGCTTGCAGGGCTGGCGCTCTACACGCTCGAATACCTGCTCCGGCTGCTGTGACCAATTGATCACGTCAATGCTTTTAGTTGTCCCAGTCAGTACTGGGCCGGCTTGCAAGACGAAAATCGGTTCCCTAGCTTTTTATGGAGCCATGTTGCGTTGCGGAACGATTCTGCTGCGTTTGCGTCTACTTAACTGAACCAGTGGCCGGCTGCCGCGACGTAAGGGGCCGATCCGAGAGGAGACATAATGTCCGTTGCTGCACAGACGCTTTCGCCGCCGTCCAGAACCCTGATGTTTCTGGAGGGGCGAGCCATTTCCGAATTGGGTGCGTTTCTTGGGGCCTTGCCGCTGCTGAGCCTCGCGCCGCGAGGCGATGGTCACCCGGTGCTGGTATTGCCCGGGCTTGTTGCATCAGACACTTCCACGCGTCCGCTGCGCAGCTTCCTGAAGAGCCGCGGCTACGCCGTCTCAGGCTGGCGCCAGGGCCGCAATCTCGGGCTGCGCCACGGTGTGCAAAACGCGATGGTCGATCTGGTGCAGGAGTTGAACGACACGCACGGCCGCAAGATCTCGCTGGTCGGCTGGAGCCTCGGCGGTCTCTACGCGCGCCAGCTCGCCAAGATGATGCCGGAGCGCGTGCGCTCCGTGATCACGCTCGGCAGCCCGTTTGCGTCCGGTCCGAAGGCGACCAACGCCTGGCGCGTCTACGAGATGGCGAGCGGCCGCCGCGCCGACGAAGAGGACGCCCGTTTCGGCGGCGCGCTGTCGGCGACGCCGCCGGTGCCGACCACCGCGGTATTCAGCCGCACCGACGGCGTCTGCGCCTGGCAGGGCTGCATGGAAAAGACGTCGGCGACATCGGAGAGCATCGAAGTCGAGAGCAGCCATTGCGGCATGGGCCATCACCCCGCCGCCGTCTATGCGGTCGCCGATCGCCTGGCGCAGCCGGAAGGTGCGTGGGCGCCGTTCGATCGAAGCGGCTGGCGCAGCTTGGTGTATCCGAACCCGCATCGGTAGAGCCGACGGAAGTCCTGACCGGGTACATCACGGCCACATGGTTCGAGACGCGCGGCGTTGCCGCGCTCCTCACCATGAGGGTCCAAGACCGCAACCTGAGCTGTCAGACCTCATCCTGAGGAGCGGCGTTTTCGCCGCGTCTCGAAGGATGAAGCCCCGTGCTATCCGCCATTGTCGCAAATCCGAAAAACGCGCTATGCCTTGACGCATGCCGCCGCCGCTTGCCCGCATCATCCAGCAGTTGAAGCGCGAGCCTTCGCGCACCGGCTCGATCGTCATCACCGTATTTGGCGATGCCATCGTGCCGCGCGGCGGCTCGGTGTGGCTTGGCACGCTGCTGGAGTTTTTCCAGGAGCTCGACATTGACGCCAGCGTGGTGCGCACCGCGATGTCGCGGCTGACCGCGGACGGCTGGTTCGAGCGCAACAAGATTGGCCGCAACAGCTTCTATCGCCTGGTGCAAAGCGGGCGGCAAACTTTTGATATCGCAACGAAACACATCTACGGCCCGCCGGCCTCCGACTGGACCGGCCGGTTTGAGCTGCTGCTGATCGGCAATGGCGGCGATCGTGATGCCGCACGCGACGCGCTGAAGAACGCAGGCTTCGGCAGTCCGTTGCCGGGCGTGTGGGTTGCGCCCTCGGGCGTGCCCGTGCCCGCGGAAGCCTCGGGCGCCATCCGCCTCGAAGTCTCGGCCGAAGACGACAGCGGGCGGCGCCTGCTCAGCGAGAGCTGGCCGCTGCATCGCACCGCCGACGCCTATCAGAAGTTCATGAAAACCTTTGAGCCGCTGCGGGGGTGGATCATCAGCGGCGAGCGGCTGACGGAGGCGGACGCCTTCACCGCGCGCGTGCTGCTGATTCACCATTATCGTCGCGTGGTGCTGCGCGATCCGCTGTTGCCGACGTCGCTGTTGCCTATGGACTGGCCGGGCAGGGCGGCCCGCTCGCTCTGCGGGGAAATTTATCGCGCGCTACTTCCCGCGTCCGAACAATGGCTTGACCGCCATGCGACCAACGATAACGGGCCTTTGCCAAAGCCTGGAGCGGAACTTTCGAAGCGGTTTGGTGACTCGTGAATATGTTACAGAAATATATTGCATATCGAAAATTATGTTATATGTTTTCTCCCAACAAATTCCGGGAGGTCCGCCATGTACACGCAGGCGCTCAATTCGTCCGATGGCGAAGAACGCCATATTGAGGACGCCGAACGGGCTGCGCAATTCCAGGCGCGCATCGATGCTGAGGAACGCATCGAGCCGAACGACTGGATGCCGGCAGCCTACCGCAAGACGCTGACGCGGCAGATCTCCCAGCACGCGCATTCCGAAATTGTCGGCATGCTCCCCGAGGGCAACTGGATCACACGCGCGCCGTCGCTACGCCGCAAGGCCGCATTGCTTGCCAAGGTGCAGGACGAATGCGGCCACGGGCTCTATCTCTACGCCGCCGCCGAGACGCTCGGCTCCTCGCGCGAAGAGCTGGTCGACCTGATGCTGGCGGGGAAGGCAAAATATTCCTCGATCTTCAATTACCCGACGCTGACCTGGGCCGATATCGGCACGATCGGCTGGCTGGTCGACGGTGCGGCGATCATGAACCAGATCCCGCTGTGCCGCTGTTCCTACGGTCCCTATGCGCGCGCGATGATCCGCGTCTGCAAGGAGGAATCCTTCCATCAGCGCCAGGGCTTTGAAATCATGCTGACGCTGTGCCGCGGCACCGACGAGCAGAAAGCAATGGCGCAGGATGCGCTCAACCGCTGGTGGTGGCCGGTGCTGATGATGTTCGGTCCGCCCGATCAGGTCAGCCAGCACAGCGACACCTCGACGAAATGGAAGATCAAGCGTTTTTCAAACGATGAGCTGCGGCAGAAGTTCGTCGATGCCACCGTGCCGCAGGCGCAGTTCCTCGGGCTCTCGATTCCCGATCCCGGCATGAAACAGAACGAAGCGGGCAACTGGGAATACAGCGCGATCGACTGGGAAGAGTTCAAGCAGGTGCTGGCCGGCAACGGTCCCTGCAATCGCGACCGTTTGGCGGCGCGGCGCAAGGCGCACGACGACGGCGCCTGGGTGCGCGAGGCGGCGGTGGCCTATGCCGAGAAGCGCCGGCAGCGGTCAACCCTGCAGGCGGCCGAGTAAGGAGATCGAGAATGGCAACGCCGAACACGCCGCTCTGGGAAGTCTTTATCCGCAGCCGCAACGGGCTGGCGCACAAACATGTTGGCTCGCTGCACGCTACCGACGCGACGCTGGCGCTGCAGGCCGCGCGCGACATCTACACCCGCCGCGGCGAGGGCCTCTCGATCTGGGTCGTGCCCTCGAACGCGATCACCGCGTCCGACCCGTCCGAAAAGGGCATGATGTTCGAGCCGGCGGAGTCGAAAATCTATCGGCACCCGACGTTTTACGACGTGCCTGAGGAAGTGGGACATATGTGACTCTTTACTTCCCTCATGGTGAGGAGCGCGAAGCGCGTCTCGAACCATGAGATGGTCGAGCCAAGAATACAGACCTCATCCTGAGGAGCTTGCGAAGCAAGCGTCTCGAAGGATGGCGGCAAAGGGACTCGTGGCCCATCCTTCGAGACGCGCGTTCCGCGCTCCTCAGGATGAGGTCGGAATGTAAATAGGCAGGAATCAAAGCATGACCGTCGCCAACATCTCCGTCTCCGAAACGCCGCTGGTGCTCTACACCCTGCGCCGTGCCGACGATGCGCTGATCCTGGGCCATCGGCTGTCGGAATGGTGCGGCCATGCCCCGATGCTGGAAGAGGACATGGCACTCGCCAATATGGGCCTCGATCTGCTCGGCCAGGCCCGCGAGCTCTATTCCTATGCGGCCAAGGTCGAGGGCAGGGGCAACGACGAGGACAAGTTCGCCTACCTGCGCGATGTCAGGCAGTACCGCAATCTGCTGCTGCTGGAACAGCCGAATGGCGATTTCGCGCGCACCATGGTGCGGCAATTCTTCTACGCGAGCTTCGCCGACCTCTATTGGCGCGCGATGATGCGCTCTACTGACGCGACGCTGGCGGCGATTGCGGCGAAGTCGGAAAAGGAAAGCGCCTATCATGTGCGCCATTCCTCGGAATGGATCGTCCGCCTCGGCGACGGCACCGAGGAAAGCCACCGCCGCGCGCAATCGGCAATCGACGAGCTCTGGGCTTTCACGGGCGAGATGTTTTCCGTCGACGACAGCGAGCGCGCCCTGATCGATGCCGGCATCGCGATCGATCCTGCGCCGTTGCGTTCGCAATGGCTGAAGACAATCACGGGCGTCGCGGACGAGGCAACGCTTGCCTTGCCGACGAATGACTGGATGCAGCAGGGCGGCCGCAGCGGCCGGCACAGCGAGCATCTCGGCCATCTCCTGAGTGAACTGCAGTCGATGCCGCGAACCTTTCCGGGGGCGACATGGTAGCGGCCGTCCTCAGCGACAGCGATCTGCGCCGGCGCGCCTGGGAGGCGGCAGCGCAGGTTGTCGATCCCGAGATACCCGTGCTCACCATCGCCGATCTGGGCGTGCTCCGCGAGGTCGAGGTCCATGATGGCCGTGTCGAGGTTGCGATCACGCCGACCTATTCCGGCTGTCCCGCCATGAACATGATCGCGCTGGAAATCGAACTGGCGCTCGAACGCGCCGGCATCGCGCGGCCGACCATCCGCACCGTGCTGTCGCCGGCCTGGACCACGGACTGGATGAGCGAGGACGGCCGCAACAAGCTCCGGGAATACGGCATCGCGCCGCCGCAGGCCTCAAACTCGCGCCGCGCGCTGTTCGGCGAGCAGCAGGTGGCATGCCCGCAATGCGGCTCGCAAAATACCGAACTGCTGTCCGAATTCGGCTCGACTTCCTGCAAGGCGCTATGGCGCTGCAAGAGCTGCCGCGAACCCTTTGATTATTTCAAGTGTCATTGACCATGTCGCACGCACCGCGCTTTCACCGTCTCGCCGTCAACGACCTGCGCCGCGAAGCGGCGGACGCCGTATCGATGACGTTTGCGATCCCGAGGGAACTGGAAGACGACTACAGCTTTACGCCGGGGCAATACCTCACTTTGCGCACGACCATGGACGGCGAGGAAGTGCGTCGCTCCTATTCGATCTGCTCGGGGCCCGATGACGGCGAATTGCGGATTGCCGTGAAGAAGGTCGATGGCGGTGCATTTTCCAATTGGGCCGCGGACGAACTGAAAACCGGCGACCAACTCGACGTGATGACGCCGACCGGCCGTTTTGGTGTCGCCCATGCGCCCGATGAGGCGCGGGTCTATGTCGGCTTCGCCGCGGGAAGCGGCATCACGCCGATCCTGTCGATCGTCAAGGGCGTGCTGGCGCGCGAGCCGAACAGCCGCTTCTTCCTGTTCTATGGCAATCGCTCGACATCAGGCATGCTGTTCCTCGAAGAGCTGGAGGAATTGAAGGACCGCTTCATTCAACGGCTCTCGCTGTTCCATGTCATTTCAGGCGAAGAGCAGGACATTCCGATCCTGCATGGCCGGCTCGACGGCGATAAAGTGCGCGTGCTGTTGCGCTCGCTGGTGCCGGCCTCAAGCGTCGATCACGTCTTCATCTGCGGCCCCACCGGGATGAGTGAGGACATCGAGGCGACGTGCCGCGCGATCGGCATTGCCGAGGAGCGCATCCATGTCGAGCGCTTCGTCTCGGAATTCGGCGGCAAGCCGCGTCCGAAGAAAGTCATCGAAGCGTCCGCACCGCCCAGGGCAGTGGCGTCCCTGATCATCGACGGCAAGCGCCGCGAGGTGCCGGTTGCCGAGGATGAATCGATCCTAGATGCCGCCTTGCGCGCCGGCATGGATCTGCCGTTCGCCTGCAAGGGCGGCATGTGCTCGACCTGCCGCGCCAAGTTGGTCGAGGGCGACGCGCAGATGGAAGTCAACTATTCGCTGGAGCCGTGGGAGCTGAAGGCAGGATTCATCCTGACCTGCCAGGCGCGGCCGTGCTCGGACAAGGTCGTGGTGGATTACGACCATGTGTGACCACCACGTCATTCCGGGATGGTCCGTAGGACCGGACCCGGAATCTCGAGATTCCGGGTTCGCGTCTGCGACGCGCCCCGGAATGACGGCGGTACGAAGGAATCCCGGGATCGTTGACACCGCAGGTGCTTCGTCCCAACACTGAAAAAGAGGCCTGCTCGAACAGGCCCGTACGCACAGGGAGAGAACGTCGTGGAACCGTCTCGCAGAGCGGGCAACCCGCTATGAACGTCGCGCTTTCGCCCGACGAGATCGCCCGCGCCTGCGCAGATGCGATGTGGAAGGAAGACGACGCCAGCAAGGGCCTCGGCATGAAAATTGTCGAGGTGAAGCCCGGGCAGGCGACGCTGACGATGACGGTCGAGCCGCACATGGTCAACGGCCAGCGCATCGCCCATGGCGGCTTCATTTTCCTGCTGGCCGATTCCACCTTCGCCTTTGCCTGCAACTCCCGCAACGAGCGCGCGGTCGCCGCGCAATGCAACATCGCCTTCATAAGGCCGGGCAAGCTCGGCGACGTACTGGTCGCGACCGCGCGGGAAATCTCGCGCAATGGACGGTCCGGCATCTATGACGTTCGCGTCACGTCAGGCGACGTCGTGATCGCCGAGTTCCGCGGTCATTCCCGCACCATCGCCGGAACGTGGCTGCCGGGTGCGGACAACGAGGCCACGCAAAAATAGCGAGAAGGGGAACGCCATGGCCATGGCAAGATTGAAATCCAGCGGAAGCGGTTACAGCGCTGAATTGGATGAGGCCGAGCGCGCCTCGCGCGACGAGATCCTGGCGCTGCAGACCAAGCGTCTCGCCTGGTCGCTCAAGCACGCCTACGATAACGTCGCGCATTACCGGAAGGCGTTCGATGCAGCCGGCGTGCATCCATCCGATTTCAGGCAGCTTTCCGATCTCGCCAAATTCCCGTTCACGGTGAAGACTGACCTTAGGGACAATTATCCGTTCAACATGTTCGCCGTGCCGCGCGAAAAGCTGGTCCGCGTCCACGCGTCCTCGGGCACCACCGGCAAGCCGATCGTGGTGGGCTACACGCAAGGAGACATCGACATCTGGTCGGACGTGATGGCGCGCTCGATCCGCGCCGCCGGCGGCCGCACCGGGATGATCATCCATAACGCCTACGGCTACGGCCTGTTCACCGGCGGGCTCGGCGTGCATTACGGCGCCGAAAAGCTCGGATGCACGGTGGTGCCGGTCTCCGGCGGCATGACCGAGCGGCAGGTGCAACTGATCAACGACTTCAGGCCTGATATCATCACGGTGACGCCGAGCTACATGCTCGCCATTCTCGACGAGTTCAAGCGGCAGGGCCTCGATCCCAGAAAATCATCGCTGAAGTTCGGCATCTTCGGCGCCGAACCCTGGACCAACGCGATGCGCGTCGAGATCGAGCAGGCCTTCGACATGGACGCGACCGACATTTACGGTCTGTCGGAAGTGATCGGCCCCGGCGTGGCGCAGGAATGCGTGGAGACCAAGGACGGTCTGCACATCTGGGAGGATCATTTCTACCCCGAGGTAATCGATACCGAGACCGGCGCCGTGCTGCCCGATGGCGAAAAGGGTGAACTGGTGTTCACCTCGCTGACCAAGCAAGGCTTTCCGATCATCCGCTACCGCACCCGCGACCTGACGCGGCTGCTGCCGGGCACCGCGCGTCCGGGCATGCGGCGCATGGAAAAGGTCACCGGCCGCTCCGACGACATGATCATCCTGCGCGGCGTCAACGTATTCCCGACCCAGATCGAGGAGGCGCTGCTCGCGACCGACTGGTGCGGCGGCCATTTCATCATCGAGCTGACGCGCGAGGGGCGGATGGACGAAATGACCGTGCTCGCCGAAGCCCGTCCCGAGAGCTGGGACGGCAGTGGCCTGCACGTGCACGCCGAAAAAGTCTCGGTCTTCATCAAGAACACCATCGGCATCACAGCCCGCATCAAGGCCGTGGCCCCCGACACGCTGGAACGTTCGCTCGGCAAGGCGAAACGTGTTTACGACAAGCGGCCGAAAGGGTAACTCCTGCTGCTCAGAAGCCCGCAGGAATGCCTGATGTCATTTGCCGAGAAGCCCGATGTTCGATCTGCCACGGTCCAGGCGCGCTGTGTCCGACTGCTTTCGAAAGTCGCCGATGCGGCGTTAATCGCGCCGGCCATCGAGACGCACGCGCTGTCGCGCGGCGAAAATGATCTGCTGATCGAGGTCAAGGCCGCCGCCGTCAATCCGTCTGACGTGAAGGCCGCGACCGGGCTGATGTCCTATGCCGTATTCCCGCGCACGCCGGGCCGCGACTATGCGGGCGTCGTGATCGACGGTCCGCAGGGCTGGATCGGCCGCGAGGTGTTCGGCTCCTCCGGCGATCTCGGTATCCGCCGCGACGGCACCCATGCCACGCATCTCGTGGTGGAAGCAGAAGCCGTGGTCGAGAAGCCGAAGAGCATTTCCTGGGAAGAGGCCGCCGGCATCGGCGTGCCCTTCGTCACCGCGATGGAAGGCCTGCGCCGCGCCGGCATTCCCAAGGGCGACGAGACCGTGCTGGTGATGGGCGTCAATGGCAAGGTCGGGCAGGCGGCGACACAGATCGCGACCTGGCACGGCGCGCGGGTGATCGGCGTGGTGCGCAAGAGCGAGCCGTATGAAGGCCATTCCAATTCGCACGTCGAGGTCATCGACGCCTCCGCAACCGACGTCGCTTCGCGCGTGCGCGAACTGACCGGCGGCGAGGGCGCCGACATTGTCTTCAACACCGTCGGCGATCCCTATTTCGAGGCCGCGCACAAATCGCTGGCACTGCGCGGGCGGCAGATCCTGATCGCTGCGGTCGACCGCATCGTGCAGTTCAACATCCTGGAGTTCTATCGCGGCCAGCACACGTATGTGGGCATCGATACGCTCGGCCTGTCGTCGGTCGCGACCGGCGCGGTCTTAAGGGAACTCGGCGCCGGCTTCGCCGGCGGACATCTCAAGCCGTTCCCTATCAAGGCCAACGCGGTCTACCCGCTGGAACAGGCCAAGGCCGCTTTTATCGCCGTGGCCGGTTCGTCGCGCAATCGCGTCATCCTGCGTCCCTCGGCATAGGCCGTCACACGCCGCCGCTTCCAAATTTGCGTAGAAAACAAATCTCTCCCATTCTGATCAGGAGCGATGATTTTGTTCCATGGTTGCGGGGATCGACGAGAGATTAATTCTCTGCATCGGCAGACCGTGGACGGCCCCATGCTTCCAACGTAATAGCAGCACGGAAATTGCTTCCTATTTGAGCGATGACGGCCGGTCGGCCGCGCGAGAAAACTGGGAAAAGCCGGTGTTGGACAGTGGCAATGTTGTCGTTATCAGCGGACTGCTGATCGGTCTCGTCTATGGATCGGTCGGACTGTTGAGCGGGTTTTGCCTGCTCAGCAGCCTGCGCGGCTTTTGGGCAGACGGCGATGGCCGGCTGGTCCGCACCTATGCGCTGGCAATCGGCGTGGCCGTCGCAGGGACGCAATTGCTGGCGGCGGCAGGCCTCGCCGATATCGGCAAATCGATCTATCTGCAGTCATCTTTCTCCGCGCCGGTAATGTTCTTCGGTGGCCTCTTGTTCGGCTACGGCATGGTGCTGTCGAACGGCTGCGGTTCACGCGCGCTGGTGCTGCTCGGGCGCGGCAATCTCCGCTCTTTCGTGGTGGTCGTCGTCCTCGCAATCTTCGCCCAGATGACGCTGAAGGGCTTGATCGCGCCGGCGCGTATCGCGATGGTCGGCGCGTCGCAGACCACCGCCACCGCAAACTCGGTGCCCGCGCTGCTAGCGGGAGCAGGCCTGAGCGCGACGGCTGCACGCATGCTGGCGGCCTCGATCATCTCGGCGGCGCTGATCATCTTCGCCTTTGCGCATCCGGCGTTCCGTCGATCGCCGGGCCAGGTCGCCGCAGGCCTGGTGATCGGTCTGCTGGTCGCGGCCGGCTGGTTTGCGACCGGCTATCTCGGCGCCGACGATTTCAATCCAGTGCCGGTCACCTCGCTCACCTTCATCGCGCCGATCGCGGACGCGTTGCAATATGTCATGCTGTCCACGGGATCGACGCTGAATTTCGGCATCGTCACCGTGTTCGGCGTAATCGTCGGCAGCCTCGTTACGGCGTTGTTGACCGGCCGCTTCCACCTCGAGGGCTTTCAATCGCCGCGTCACATGCTGCGTTCGGGTGGCGGCGCGGCGCTGATGGGCGCCGGTGGCGTGATGGCGTTCGGCTGCTCGATCGGGCAGGGACTGACGGGATTTTCAACATTGGCACTGGCGTCGCTGATTGCCTTTGCCGGCATTCTGGTCGGCACCGCCGCAGGTCTACGCGGCGCGCTGCGCGTCCGCCCGCTGGCGGCGGCCTAAAGCGGGATGGGGTTAGGTTGAATCGATTTGGGATTCCCAAATCAGCGGGCTTCTGATTCACCATGCTGGCT
>NZ_JAFCLU010000003.1:0-302500 GCF_018130385.1 Bradyrhizobium sp. AUGA SZCCT0283
GCGCCACAGCAGTGCGTCAATTACTTTCGGCATGCTGGCTATGGACAATGACCCGCATCAAGTGGAAAGCGCTCTAGGTTGGTCTAAATGACCGGTTTGCCGACGTCTCCCCCAAATCAATCTTTTGTCGGACGCGTTTATCGCCGCCGACTTTCCGCCAGCGTAATAGCGCCGGCAGCCACCAGGACAATGACGATGACAGTGGCAAGCGCCTCCACTGAGGCCAGGGTGTCGTACCAGTTGTTCCAAAGCTCAAGCATGCGCTGGCCTCTATCGAGCGCGCGCCCACCAGCGATAAAATACAATCTGTCGAAAGGACGTGCCTTCGCGCACAAGAATGCAATGCTACGTTTCGTCGCGTGCGTTTTGATCGCGCGGCAACATGACCTATGCTGTGCCGGTATTGGGGCCGCGCTACCTTTCGGACGCCCGCATATCGAGCGAAGGATTACGGTCGCCGCGCAGTGAGTCGGCCGGACCGAGAACATGATCGGCCTTGCCCTAAATGCTGGCATGCTGGCCGAGACTGGGATTGGCACCTTAAGGAAATTGCCGGCTCGACTGACGATGTCCGGTCTCTAGAGGGCAAAGCCGGACCTCGTGGCTGCACTGCTCGATGTCTGTCCGATTTAACCGGCGGAGATAAGAACATGCGATATGCTTTGGTCATCGCGATGTTGCTTGGGTCGACGCTTTTTGCTCAGGCGGAGCCAATCGATCGTGACAAGTGGATCGCGCAGACTGGAAAAGCGAGCAAATCCTGCCTCGCTAAATTTCGGCAGAAATTCGGGGAAGACAAGGGCCACAATTACTCACGCTGTGTGACAGATCAAACTAACAAAGCGATCGATGACTGCGTTGGCAGTAGTGAGTTTTCTAGCTGTGTTTTAGAAAAGTCATTGAGGGTATTGGAAGTCTGCGACCTCTCGAGCTGCTGAAAGTACACGTCTCAGGTTGCCTTATCTAATATCGTGAAGGAGCCTCTCGCAACCAACAGCGAGTCGCCTGAACCTCTTCGGTGTACGGCCCGTGCTTGTAGATGGCGAGAACTACCACGGGCTGCGCGAGCCCAAACCTCACCATGGTCGTCGCGCAAGCTGGAGAGGCGATTGAATAACATCTGGACGCCGTCTATTGGCACAAACCGGCGGTTGGCGGATGGGCAGAGCATGTCCGCTCTGCGCAAGTATTTCAGACATCAACTTGTTCCGCTATTGCCAGGGCGTCATCGACCTCGATGCCGAGATATCGCAGATAGTGTTGAAAAAGTCTTCTTGGGGTGACGACCAGAATTTTTCAGGGCCGCTGATGCGTTTCGCACGCGGCGATATTAGGGGCCACATCGATTCACACAAAAACGACCACGGAGCTTCGTATGAGCGCTACGGAGTATTGCAGTGGTGGAGTCGGCTAAGAATCAGCTTTTGCGAGGTTTTCGGCGTCGTTCAGTTTTAGACTTTTGCAACACTATCGGCACTTTTTGAGACATGCCGAGGCGATCTGATTATGTCCGATGTTCGGGTGCCGGCTCAACCGGTCGACGCAACACAGGCGTTAAATCTCTGTGCTGGTGTTTCAAATTGCAAGGTCTCACGTGGTCGTTCGTTTAGCTGACGAGCCACTTTGTTCAGATGGGCTTGCGAATGCATCGACAAGTCGGTGCCCTTAGGAAAGTACTGTCTCAGCAGGCCATTGGTATTCTCGTTCGACCCGCGTTGCCACGGGCTTTGCGGATCGCAAAAATAGACGTCGATTTTGGTCGCCAACGTAAAGCGACGATGATCCGTAAGTTCCTTGCCCCGGTCCCAGGTCAGGGATTTATATAGCTCCACGGATTCAGCGCATCACCGCATCGGCCAGCAAGCCCGCGAACAAGAACAGCCCCGCATCGCGGTTGGACCTGAAGAGGCGCAGGCACAGCGCGGGATCGCTGATGTCCAGTCGCCGGATCTGCCGGGCGAGATGCGCGGCGAAGGCGATCAGGCCGATCCATGCCGGCCAGCGCGCGCCGCCCAGCACCAGTGCTGCGCCGATCAAGACCACCGCGAGCGAATACAACACCGAAAGCGCCAGGTGGGTGCGCGCGCCGAACAGGCGCGCGGTGGACTTGATGCCGATCAGCGCGTCGTCCTCGGTGTCCTGGTGGGCGTAGATCGTGTCGTAGCCGATCACCCAGGCGATCGAGCCGGCATAGAGCGCGAGCGCGGTCAGATCGATCCGCCCGAGCGTGACGGCGAACCCCATCAGCGCGCCCCATGAGAACGCCAGGCCCAGCACGACCTGCGGCCACCAGGTGATACGCTTCATGAAGGGATAGACCGCGACGATGACGAGCGAGGCGATGCCGGTCATGATCGCGAAGCGGTTGAATTGCAGCAGTACCAGAAGTCCGATCAGCGCCTGCAGGACCAGGAAGGCAAACGCCTGCGCCACGCTGATCTGCCCGGCGGGCAATGGCCGCGACCGCGTCCGCTCGACGCGCGCGTCGAGATCGCGGTCGGTGATGTCGTTCCAGGCGCACCCCGCCCCGCGCATGACAAAGGCGCCGATCAAGAACAGCACAATCACGAGCGGCAATTGCGAGACGTCGTGGGCAATGCCGGCGGCCAGCGCCGCCGACCACCAGCACGGCATCAGCAACAGCCACGATCCGATCGGACGGTCGAAACGGGAAAGCCGCAAGTAGGGCCGCGACCAGGACGGCGCGCGCGTATCGACCCAGTTGCCGGTCGCGTCGGCAACGCGGGCGGTCGCGTCGCTCATCGGACCGGGCTCATCGCGCGAGAACGTTGCCGTTCAGCGTATCGAAGGTGCTGCCGCCCTTCTTGACAGTCTGCGCCTCGGGGAGCGCCGCCGAAGAGCCCAGCACTTCGCTGAGGCTCGGACCGGCCGGTCCCCGTGCCTGCGCCTGCTGCGCGACGGCACAGACCTGATTCTGCATCTTCTCGGTGTTCTTGTGGCCGTTCTTGAGTTGATCGGCGATCTGCGGCGGAATTCCGCACTTGGCGGAATTCGTCTGGACATATGAGATCATCTTCAGTTCGGCCTGGCCGAAATTTTTAATCAGCTTGCAGGCCTCGTCCGGCGGCGCCTTGCGGTCGCTCGCGGCCTTGATCAGCTTGCCGCGCCGCTCGGCTTCCTCACGCAGGGGAACGAACCCTTTCATGCAGGCGTCCGCCGAACCGCTGGCCTGTGGCGGCGGCGCTCCGCCACCGAAGCCGCCACCGACCGGGGCGGCACCTTGCGTCGGGAACGGCGACGGCGCGCCGACCGAAGCCGACGGCGCAGCGCCATTCACTGGCGGAAACGGCGAAGCATTCGCAGGTGCCGCGCTCTGGTTGGGCAATGGCGCCGGAAACGCACCTTGCGCAAACACTTGCCCGGCATGAACGGTCACGACGGCAGCGGTCAGCGGCACAATCAGGCGGCGAATCATCAAGGGTTATTCTCCGGCAAGGTCAGGCAGCCCCAACGTCTTCCGAACGACGCAGATTTGCGACGGGCTTTTTACGATTCCTGCCGACGCTTAACAACCCGTTGATTGGGGCAGCAGCGCGGCGCATGGCTGCCGGAAAGCCAAAAACAGCCTCCGGATTCTAGCGCTTTAGGCTAAAAGCGCCCGGAAACGGAACATTACCGATGCCTGACCTCGATTTTCGCGCCCCTCGCCTGTTCGTCGACGCCCCCTTGCGCGAGGGCGAGAAAATCGCGCTGGAGCGCAACCAGAGCAACTATCTGGGCAATGTGCTCAGGCTTTCCGCCGGCGAAAACATCCTGGTGTTCAACGGCCGCGACGGCGAGTGGCAGGCGGAGATCGAGGGCCGCAAGCGGCCCGACAGTCTGACGATCGTCGCGCGGACGCGGACGCAGGACCGCCTGCCCGACATCGCCTATGTCTTTGCGCCGCTGAAACACGCCCGCCTCGATTACATGGTGCAGAAGGCAGTCGAGATGGGGGCCTCGGCGCTGCAGCCGGTGTTGACGCGGCACACCCAGGTTTCGCGGGTCAACGTTGAGCGGATGCGCGCCAATGTCGTCGAGGCCGCCGAGCAGTGCGGCATCCTGAGCCTTGCCGCCGTCGCTGAGCCGATCGCGCTCGACCGCTTTCTCGACAAGCGCGAGACCAAGCGCCTGCTGGTGTTCTGCGACGAGGCGGCCGACATCGGCAATCCCATCAAGGCGCTGCAACAGGGATTATCTGCGGCCGAGGGGATCGACGTCGTGATCGGCCCCGAGGGCGGATTTGCCGAGGACGAACGGGCGCTGTTGCTGCGGCAGCCGAGGGCGCTGCGGCTGTCGTTGGGGCCCCGCATCCTGCGCGCGGACACCGCCGGCGTCGCCGCGCTGGCGCTGGTGCAGGCGGCGCTGGGGGACTGGCAGGGGCCGGGATAGCCGATGGAGGGCTGATCCGGCGAAGCACCACCCATTAATTCAGTTGGCCAATCCCTGTCGAAACGCCGCCCCGGCCGTGCTAAGGCCTGCGCCAACGAGGCCCCGGAAGCCCCCGGGGAGCCCCAAACGAACCCTGGAACCCGGTTTTTCCGGATATTTGGACCTGAAATGACCGCGACCGCTGTCGTCAGAGGTGCTGCCGGGTCCGCCGCCTGGGCGGACGCGCTGCTATTGTCGTTTGCACAAGGCGGCTACGTCCAGGCCCACCCCGGCATCCTGCAGCCGGCCGAGCCGTTCCTCGACCTCTCCGGCGAGGACATCCGCAAGAGCCTTTACCTCACCACCGACGCCGCCGGCGAGGAGCTCTGCCTGCGCCCCGACCTCACCATTCCGGTGGCGCGCGACTACCTCGCCTCCGCCAGCGCCGGAAAGCCCGCGGGCTTCAGCTATCTCGGGCCGGTGTTTCGCTATCGCGGCGGCTGCCCAAGCGAATTCCTGCAGGCCGGCATCGAATCCTTCGGCCGGCAGGACCGCGCCGCGGCGGATGCCGAAATGCTGGCGCTGGCGCTGGAAGCAACCTCCGCCTTCGGACTGAAGAATGTCGACATCCGCACCGGCGACGTCGCCCTGTTCACCGCGCTGATCGACGCGCTCAATCTCTATCCGGTGTGGCGGCGGCGGCTGATCAAGGATTTCAACCGCAAGGTCAGCCTCACTGAGGACATCGAACGGCTGACGCTTTCGACCGCGCCCGGCCGCAACGAATATGAGGGCGTGCTGGCCGCACTTGCCGGTTCCGACCGCAAGGCGGCGCTGGCGCTGGTCACCGACCTGATGTCGATCGCCGGCACCACCAATGTCGGCGGACGGACGGTTGCCGAAATCGCCGACCGCTTCCTCGAACAATCGACGCTGAAAGGCGGCGCGCTGCCGCGCGACGCGCTTGCCATCATCAAGCGCTTCCTCGGCATCGCGGGCGATCCCGATGAATCGGTGGCGCAACTGCGTGCGCTCGCAGCCGACGCCAAGCTCGATCTTGCAGCCGCCATCGATCAGCTTGAAAGCCGCGTCGGCTTCATGGCCGCACGCGGCATCGACACGAAGCTCATGCGGTTTTCCACCTCGTTCGGCCGTGGGCTTGATTATTACACCGGCTTCGAATTCGAGCTGCACGACGCAGGGAAGACCTTGGGCAACGGCGTCGAACCGCTGGTGGCGGGCGGGCGCTATGATGGCCTGATGACGCAGCTCGGTTCGCCGACGCCGATCCCGGCGGTCGGATTCTCGGTCTGGATCGAGGCCCTGACGCAGTCAGGCAAAACCGTCTCGGAAGGGAGCGCCGCATGACCGCCCCCTTCGTTCTCGCCGTTCCCTCCAAGGGTCGCCTGCAGGAGAACGCCGAGGCCTTTTTCACGCGCGCCGGGCTCTCGCTGGCGAAACCGCGCGGCGCACGCGACTATCGCGGCACCATCGCGGGCCTCGACAATGTCGAGATCGCCTATCTCTCCGCGAGCGAGATCGCTTCGCAATTGGCGCGCGGCATGGTGCATCTCGGCGTCACCGGCGAAGACCTGCTGCGCGAAAGCATTGCGGACGCCGACAAGCGCGTGCTGCTGATCGACAATCTCGGCTTCGGCAGCGCCAATGTCGTGGTCGCGGTGCCGCAGGCCTGGATCGACGTCCGCACCATGGCCGATCTCGACGACGTCACCACCGGTTTCCGCGCCCAGCACAACCGGCGGATGCGGGTCGCGACCAAATACATCAATTTGACGCGCAACTTCTTCGCTTCCCACGGCGTGGTCGATTACCGCATCGTCGAAAGCGCCGGCGCCACCGAGGGCGCGCCTGCCGTCGGCACCGCCGAGATGATCGTCGACATCACCACCACCGGCGCCACCCTGGCCGCCAATGGGCTGAAGGTGCTGGACGACGGCGTGATCCTGCGCAGCCAGGCCAACCTCGTGGCGTCCCGCGATGCCGACTGGTCGACTGACGCCCGCGAGACCGCGCGCGTCATCCTCGACCACATCGCCGCGCGGGCGCGGGCCAGCAAATACCGCGAGGTTCGCACCCGGTTCGCCGGCTGCAACGATTCGCTGCTGGCGGAAGCCCACAACCGGTTTGGCGTGGTAGCACCGTTCGGCGGGCCGACCTCGTCGGGCATGATCACGCTGCACTGCCCGCCGATGCAGCTTTACGCGCTCGGCAGTTTCCTGCGTGAACACGGCGCCGACACGGTTTCGATCGCCTCGCTCGACTATGTGCTCGACCGGGAAAACCCGTTGTTTGCCAGGCTCGAGGCGTTCTTGCGGCAATAAGCCTGCCGTTTCGTTCATCGTTGCGACAGGTGGCGGCAGGTAGGATATACGGTTGGATAATCTGGGACCTGATCGATGACGCTCGGCTCTGACGTTTCCCGCCTGTCGACGACCGCAGCCGGCGCCGCCGCGGCGCAAGGCCTGTCGATTGTCGTGCCGCTGTACAACGAGGCGGCGGGGCTCGTTTTGCTGCACGGGCGGCTGGTCGGCCTCGCCCGCACGCTGAAGGCGCGTTACGGCCTTGCCAGCGAAGTGGTCTATGTCGACGACGGCAGCGCCGACAATACGCTGGCGATCGCACGCACGCTTGACGCTGATGCACTCGACATCCAGGTGGTGTCGCTGTCGCGCAATTTCGGCAAGGAGGCCGCGCTGATGGCGGGGCTGGACCATGCAAGGCGCGGCGCTGTTCTGTTCATGGACGGCGACGGCCAGCATCCGCCTGATATGGTCGAAAAGCTGGTCTCGCACTGGATCGATGACGGCTACGACGTCGTCTATACGGCGAAGGCGCATCGCGACAATGAATCGTTCCTGCGCCGCCAGGCGGTGCACGGCTTCTACGCGCTGATCAACTGGGGCGCGCGGCAGAAGATCCCCGAGGATGCCGGCGATTTCCGCCTGCTGTCGCCGCGCGCGGCCACGGCGCTGCGCCAGCTTCCCGAGCGCAACCGCTTCTTCAAGGGCCTGTCGAACTGGATCGGCTTCCGCCAGATCCGCGTCGATTACGAGCCAGCGCCGCGCGCGCACGGCGTCACGACGTTCAGCCCGGGCCGGCTGATCGGCCTGTCGATCGAGGGCTTGACGTCGTTCTCGGTGGCGCCGCTGCGCTTTGCCAGCCTGCTCGGCGTGCTGCTGGCGATCAGCGCCTTCCTGTTCGGCCTGACCATTCTCTGGGAGGTCTGGACCACCGGCAAGCAGGTCCCCGGCTATCCCTCGCTGATGATCGGCCTGATGACGATCGGCGGCGTGCAGCTCATCATGATCGGCATCGTCGGCGAATATATCGGCAAGATCCTCTCCGAGCTGAAGGCGCGTCCGATCTACTTCGTCGCCGAGCATTCCGAAAAGTGCGCCGATGGCGAGACGTCGGCGAGCGCCACTGAGCGGACCGCGGCGGAATGAACGATGCTGCGCCGCGCCGGATCTGGCTGTGCGCCGACGATTACGGGCTGGCCGATGGCGTCAACCGCGCCATTCGCGATTTGATCTCCCGCGGCCGTCTCAACGCGACCTCGGTGATGGTGGTAGGCCCGGCAATCGGGCGCGCCGAGGTCGCCGCGTTGCAGGACGCAGCGGCGAACAGCCCGCGTTGCGCGATCGGCCTGCACGCGACGCTGACCGCGCCGTTTCGTCCGCTGACGATGTATTTCCGGCCGCTCGATGGCGGGCTGTTCCTGCCGTTTCCGACCATGCTGCGATCAGGGCTGTTGCGGCGGCTCGATCCTGGAATGATCGAGGACGAACTGCTCGCACAACTTGCGGCCTTCAAGGAGCTGTTCGGCCGTGCGCCCGATTTCGTCGACGGCCACCAGCACGCGCAACTCTTCCCTGGGGTGCGCGACGCCTTCCTGCGCGCGGTGAAGGACGCAGCCCCCGGCGCCTGGGTCCGCCAGGGCGGACGCCTCAAGCCCGTGGCCAAGCTGCTCGGCGCGCCCAAGGCCCTGGTGCTCGACGTCCTCAGCGCGCAATTCCGCAAGCGCGCCGCGATCGCCGAAATCCCGTTCAATCCCGCCTTCGCCGGCGCCTATGATTTTTCGCAACAGCCCGATTTCGGCGTGCTGATGCGGCATTTCCTCGATGGACTGCCGGAAGGCGGGCTGGTGATGTGCCACCCCGGCTTTGTCGATGAAACCCTCGAGAGCCTCGATCCCCTGACGACCCAGCGCGAGGCGGAACACGCGTTTCTGGCAAGCGATCGATTCCCGACATTGCTGGCGGCGAATAAAGTTACATTGAGTTGATAAGACTTATGGAAATCCCGGCGTTTTGTCGCCTACCAAAATTTAATTCGGCCACCCACTACTTGCGACACAAAGCCCGCCCTACATCTCCCCGGCGCGTCGACGACGATCCGACGCGAGGGAGAGGGCCATGACACCGCAAGAACGCCAATTGATTGACGATCTTTTCGACCGGCTCGCCAAGCTGGAAAGCGCCAAGCGCGATCCGGAGGCGATGTCAGCGATCATGCAGGGCCTGCGCAACGCGCCCAACGCGGTCTATGCGCTGGTGCAAACGGCGCTGGTGCAGGACGAAGCGCTGAAGCGCGCCGACATGCGCATCCAGGAATTGGAAGCAGCGGCGGGTCAGCAAAACCAATCCGGCGGCTTCCTCGATTCGATGCGCGATGCGATCTTCGGGCAGAACCAGCCGCAGGGTTCGGTGCCCAATGTTCGCGCGCCTGAGATGGCCGGCGGCAGCCGGCCGGCCTGGAACACCGGGCAGGTGCTGCAGCAGACCCAGACGCCTGGCCAATATAATCAGCCGGCCTACGCCCAGCCCTATGGCGGCGCGCAGCAGCAGCCTTCCGCATTTGGCGGCGGCGGCTCGTTCCTCGGAACGGCGGCAGCGGCCGCGGCCGGCGTGGTCGGCGGATCGCTATTGGCTGGCAGCATCCGCTCGATGATGGGCGGCGGCAACCACCAAAGCTTCGGCGACACCGCGGGCCATAGCGGCGGAATTGAAGACCGCAGGCCATGGAGCGATCAGTCCGGCGGCAATCTGGCGCGCGACGCCGGGATCAACGACATCGGCTCGTCGGGCCGGCGCGCCGACAGCGACACCGGCTCGCGGCAGGGATTGTTCGATCAGGGCTCGCAGGACGATGATGACCTGGATCACGATTCCGACGGCTTTGATGGCGACGACAGCGACGATGGCGACAGCGATTACGCCTGAGCAACGCGAGAGCTGAAACAACAACGGCCGCCCATCGGGCGGCCGTTTCGATTCCATGAGTCCGATCGGCTACCGCTCAGATCACCACCACCCTGGCGCCGACGCCGACGCGGCCGTAGAGATCGATCACGTCTTCGTTGCGCATCCTGATGCAGCCGGACGACACGTTGGTGCCGATGGTCCAGGGCTCGTTGGAGCCGTGGATGCGATAGAGCGACGAACCGAGATACATCGCGCGCGCGCCGAGCGGATTTTGCGGACCGCCCTCCATGTGCCGCGGCAGGTCGGGACGCCGCGCCAGCATTTCCGGCGGCGGCGTCCAGGCCGGCCATTCCTTCTTCGCGGAGACCGTCTTGACGCCCGACCAGGTGAAGCCGGGACGGCCGACGCCGACGCCATAACGCAGCGCCTTGCCGTCGCCCTGCACCAGGAACAGGAACTTGTTCGGGGTGTCGATCACGATGGTGCCCGGGCTTTCCTTGCCGTGATACTCGACCACCTGCTTTTCGTATTTCGGATCGAGCGGACGCTGCGCGGGGTCGACCGCTTCCTCCTCCCGGCGCATCGACTGCTGCGGATCCATCGGCGGCAGCAGCGCGCGCCGCCCGCCATATCCGTAATCGGGCTGCGGCTGATAGGCCGGCACGCGCTGATAGCGCCCGCCCTGCGGCATGTCGCCGAACAGGAATTCGATGAAGCCGCCGCCCATGTTGGAGCGTTCAGCAGAGGCCATGCGCGCCGGCGCCGGCTCACGGGCGTAGATCACGCTGGGTTCGGCAATTGGCGAGGCGTCGATCGCTAAAGCCTCACTGGCGAAGCAAAGGCAAGACGCGCTCGCAAGGAGCGCAAGGGAGATTTTTCCGGACATCGACGTACTCTGTACTGTTCGTCATTGCGGGTTGGCGGCGGCTCGACGAACGCCGCTGCATGCGAGCAATACAAATCAAAACCTAATCGGTTTGGTAAACAGATCAGGCGTTTCGATTCACCACGTCGGCAATCGCGCGCGGATTTGTCCGATAGCGTTTATTTTGCGTGAACGCGCTCCCCTCATGGTTAATCGTTGGTATGCGGCCGCGGGGAAACCGCCGCCACGAAGCGTTCCGGCGTGAACCTCACGTTAAATCGCATCGGTTTAAAACACACCGGAAGTGAAGGGGTGGGAAAAACTCATGTCGGTCAACCGCAAACGTTTTCGTATCGAACAAGCTCTTCTGGGCGACGCGCCAATTGTCATGCCTGCCGTCGAAGGCGGCGAGATCGGCCCGATGCATCGTGAGATCATGGCCGAGCTGCGCGCGATCCGTGCACAGATGGCGGGCTTCGGCCACACCCCCGCCGCTTCGACCGAGCAGTCGGAGGTCACGCGCGAGATTGCCGAATCGCACGCCCTGCTGGAAACCTATCGCGCCCAGATCGAGCAGTGCGCGAAGCTCAAGGTCGAGCTCGACCTCATTCACGATGCGATCAACCGCACCAAACGCGAAATCGCCACGCTGCACGGCAAGAGCTTTGACGGCCAGGAAATGGCCAAGGTCAATGGCGAGCTCGGCGCCGTCGTCGGCGGCACCGAACAGGCCACCCAGCAGATTCTCGAAGCCACCGAAGCGATCGACCAGGCGGCCACCGCATTGTCCAAGAACATCTCGCCCGACCAGCAGAAGCTGCTCAGCGAGGAAATCCAGGAACGCGTCGTCTCGATCTTCGAGGCCTGCAATTTCCAGGACTTGACGGGCCAGCGCATCAGCAAGGTGATGAGCACGATGAAGTTCATCGAGCAGCACATCAATGCGATGATGGACATCTGGGGTGGCGTCGATGCCATCAGGGCGCACGCGCCCCCGATCGTCGATACCCGCGAAGGCGACGCCAAGCTGCTGAACGGCCCGAAGCTGGACGGCGACGACGGTCACGCCTCGCAGAACGACATCGACGCGCTGTTCGATTGATCGGACTGGTTAACGCTGACTAAACAAAATGCCGGCAGCGATGCCGGCGTTTTTTTGTTCAGTCGTCATTGCGAGCGAAGCGAAGCAATCCATGGGGCGGCGAAGCAAGTGTGGATTGCTTCATCGCTGACGCTCCCTTGCCAAACGCTTCGCGTTTGTCGCAGGCAATGACGAATTCATGCCGCCTCACGCCCGCGGCGCGCAGCGGACATAGACCATGTTGCCGTAGCGGACCGCAGCATCCTTGTCGATGAAGCGGGTGATCAGCACGCGGCCGTCGAACGAGACGATCTCGCGGTCCTGCTCGCCCGGCGTCGGGCCTGCCGGACCGATATAGTTCTTGCCGCTCGGGCTGCCCTTGAGCCGCAGTTCCTGCGGGGTGGCCTGGTCGGCCAGATGCATGACCACGCCGCCGGACTGGCCGGCGCCGATCACGTAAGGCTGCTTGCACTGCCCTCGCGCAGCGGCCTCGGTGCGGGGGCGGTCATTGGGATTCTGGAACGAGGCGAGGCCCCAGCGGCCGACGATTTCGTCGGCGCGGATGGTGGCGGGCATTTCGGGCGCGACGCCGGGCTCGGCCTCGGGCGCCGAACTGGACGACAGCGACGGCAGGCTCATGCTGCTGCACGCCGCCAGCAAGATCGTCAGCGCCGACGCGATCGCCAGATTGGCAACCGTACGCGCATTACGTGAGCTAATCATCGCATTCCCCCGAACAATTCCCTGGCAAATCCTTGGCCGCTCCCGTCAAGCAGTCGATAGGCAGCCAATCGCAAAAAGCCTGCCGGAGCAATGACGTCCGTTAAAATTACGCCGCTGCACCGATTTGGTTTCCGTGGGAGCATCCTATATTGGCCTCACCAAGGCCTTAACCCCCTTGTTTGCTTGACAGGATCAGCGCCAAGCCATATTCCCCGGCCCCACGTTTAGCACTCAAATACCACGATTGCTAAGGGTCATGCTGTCCCGCCCGGGGCGGCGTCGAATACCCGGCATTATCAGCCATTTTCGATGGCACAGACCTGAAACCACGCCTTCCAAAGGAACTTCAAGAGGAGACGTCATGGCCAAATCCAAATTCCGTCCGCTGCACGACCGCGTCGTGGTCAAGCGCATCGATGCCGAAGAGAAGACCAAGGGCGGCATCATCATTCCCGACAGCGCCAAGGAAAAGCCGTCGCAGGGCGAAGTCACCGCCGTGGGCCCGGGCGGCCGCGACGAGTCCGGCAAGCTGATTCCGATCGACGTCAAGGTCGGCGACCGCGTGCTGTTCGGCAAATGGTCGGGCACCGAGGTCAAGCTCGACGGCGAGGAACTCCTGATCATGAAGGAGAGCGACATCATGGGCGTGCTGACCTAAGGCACGCTGCCCTCACCCCCGAGGAGGCAGCGAAGCTGCCGCCTCGAAGGGTGAACATCCGCACAAATTCATCCTTCGAGACGCGGGCGATGCCCGCTCCTCAGCCATAACCGCGAAGCCGTTATGCAAGGGATGAGGTCCATTTTCCAGGAGCATTCAAATGGCTGCCAAAGACGTTAAATTTTCCGGCGACGCCCGCGACCGCATGCTGCGCGGCGTCGATATTCTCGCCAACGCGGTGAAGGTGACGCTCGGCCCGAAGGGCCGCAACGTCGTGATCGAGAAGAGCTTCGGCGCTCCCCGCATCACCAAGGACGGCGTCACCGTCGCCAAGGAGATCGAACTCGAGGACAAGTTCGAGAACATGGGCGCGCAGATGCTGCGCGAGGTCGCCTCCAAGACCAACGACACCGCCGGCGACGGCACCACCACCGCGACCGTGCTGGCGCAGGCGATCGTGCGCGAAGGCGCCAAGGCGGTTGCCGCCGGCATGAACCCGATGGACCTCAAGCGCGGCATCGACATCGCGGTCCACGCCGTCGTCAAGGACATCGAGAAGCGCGCCAAGCCGGTCGCCTCCTCCTCCGAAGTCGCCCAGGTCGGCACCATCTCGGCCAACGGCGACACCGCCATCGGCAAGATGATCGCGCAGGCGATGCAGAAGGTCGGCAATGAAGGCGTCATCACGGTCGAGGAGAACAAGTCGCTCGATACCGAAGTCGACATCGTCGAGGGCATGAAGTTCGACCGCGGCTACCTGTCGCCCTACTTCATCACCAACGCCGAAAAGATGACCGCCGAGTTGGAAGACGTCTACGTGCTGCTGCACGAGAAGAAGCTGTCCGGCCTGCAGTCGATGCTGCCGGTGCTGGAAGCCGTGGTGCAGTCCGGCCGTCCGCTTTTGATCATCGCCGAGGACGTCGAGGGCGAGGCGCTGGCAACGCTCGTGGTCAACCGCCTGCGCGGCGGGCTCAAGGTCGCCGCCGTCAAGGCGCCGGGCTTCGGCGATCGCCGCAAGGCGATGCTGGAAGACATCGCGATCCTGACCGGCGGTCAACTGATATCAGATGAACTCGGCATGAAGCTCGAAAGCGTCACCATCAACATGCTCGGCCGCGCCGGCAAGGTGGTGATCGACAAGGAAAACACCACGATCGTCAAAGGCTCGGGCAAGAAGAAGGACATCGAAGCCCGCGTCACGCAGATCAAGGCGCAGATCGAGGAAACCACCTCGGACTACGACCGCGAGAAGCTCCAGGAGCGCCTGGCCAAGCTCGCCGGCGGTGTCGCGGTGATCCGCGTCGGCGGCGCGACCGAGATCGAGGTCAAGGAAAAGAAGGACCGCGTCGAGGACGCCCTCAACGCGACCCGTGCGGCCGTCCAGGAAGGCATCGTGCCGGGCGGCGGCGTGGCGCTGCTGCGCGCCAAGAAGGCCGTCGGCCGCATCCACAACGACAATTCCGACGTCCAGGCCGGTATCAATATCGTGCTGAAGGCGCTGGAAGCCCCGGTTCGCCAGATCTCCGAAAACGCCGGTGTCGAAGGCTCGATCGTGGTCGGCAAGATCCTCGAAAACAAGTCCGAGACCTTCGGCTTCGACGCCCAGACCGAGGAATATGTCGACATGGTCGACAAGGGCATCATCGACCCGGCCAAGGTGGTTCGTACCGCGCTGCAGGACGCTTCGTCGGTCGCAGGCCTGCTGGTGACCACCGAAGCCATGGTCGCCGAACTGCCGAGGGAGCCCGCGCCGGCGATGCCCGGCGGTGGCGGCGGCATGGGTGGAATGGGCGGCATGGGCTTCTAAGCCCGGCGTTCCCGATCAATCAGTCGAAGGCCGCCTCCGGGCGGCCTTCTTTTTTGGCTTTTTTGACGATGAAGCGCGCCCGATCGGGTCAGGACGTGCTTGGCTCGAAAACGCTGCCGGGGTTTGCTACTTACGACCCCTGCCGATTCCATCGTTTCAGGGAATTTCATATGCGCGCGCGCTTCCTTCTCCTGCTCGGTCTGATCACGGTCTCCCCGAGCCTTGCTTTCGCCCAGATGAAACTTCCCTCCAAGACGGCGCCGGGCGCGGCCGAGACGCGCTATTTCACTGCGATCGACGGCCTGATGGACGGCAACGCCGACGTCATCCTGAAGGAAACCCGGCAGGGCAAGAACGTCACCGCGGCCGTGCTCGACGTCTGCTACCCCGCTGCGAAGGGCTCCGACCGCAAGGACCGCTTCGTCGCCAATCTCACCGTCAATGGCCAGAATCTCACCGGCACCACGCAGAGCGTCGGTGACAAGCTGCCGGTCACCGTCAAGCTGTCGCGCAAGCCTGTCGGCGACACGTTCGAATTCCGCGGCCAGATCACGATTGGCCAGGCCGTGACCGAGGTGACTTCGACGGACAATTCCGATCTCAGCGAGAAGGAATTTTTGGACAACCAGACCAGCGATGACGGCATCACCCCGGCGCCGAAGGATTTTACCGACGTTTCGCCGGAGGCGTTCGGCGTGCGGGTCAAGCTCGACGCCGCGCTCGATTTCCTCAAAAGCCTGAAGGGCGAGGCCGTCGAGGTCGGGCTCTCGAGCCTTTCGATCTCCTGCGATGCGCTGCGCGCCGGCGAGCAGACCATCAACCTCACGGCCGATCCGGAGCGTGCCGCGGCGCTGATTGCGAAGGCCAAATCGATGCCAGGCGTGGTCGCGGCGGGATGGACCAGCGGCGCTGTCGAGATGGACCGCACCATCCGCTTTGCCGCGGCCGAATGGCGCGACGGCGACAAGATTAACAAGGACAAGATCGCATCGGCGACGTCGGCCGTGCTGGCCAAGACGCTTGCTGCCAAGCCGGCGGGTGCTGAATGGAACGCCAACACCGGCAAACTGAAGCTGACCTTCAAGCGGCCGAGCCCGGTCTATCCGCCGCTCGGCCTCACCGAAAGCGTCGAAGTCACCGCGCTGGTCTCGCCGGACAAACCGGGCGCGTCGGACAGGCTGATGCTGTGGATCTCGAGCCCGGTGATCACGACAGCGGATGAAGGCGCAGGCCCCAAGCTGAACCTGACGGAGGAATCAACCGGCGACGAGGAAGGCGGCGAGCCGAAGGACGACAATGGCTCGGTCGCCGCGCTGGCAAAAGAGTTCAAGGGCCAGCGCTGGGACGCCGACAGGAGCGTGTGGAAGTGAGCCGCATGCCAGCACGATAGGGCGGCCGGCAGGTTGCGCGAATTAATGCCTTCCGCCGCGGTGCAGTGCGCAATGATCTGGTCCCGGGCTTTGATTGTTAAGATTCGATTCAGTTTAGAGGAACATCATCGGTTCACCAAAATGTAGGTCACGTCATGCAAGACCGCGAGCCGAGTACCTTTGAGAGCAATTGGTCGGGGAATGTGGTTGCCGGACAGTGGCGGGAGCAATCCGCGGGCCTGTGGAATTTCCTGAAACCCGATCGCGACGAAGTATTGGTGGTGCGGGAGCCATTTGGCGATCGAGCACGCGCCGCCGTGCTGGTCACTGTGGCAGTAGTGGCAAGCTTTGGACTGGGATGGGCCGGCGGCCTGAATTGGCCCCAGTTCGCAAGCACGCTCGATGTTGTAGCCGTTGCGCAGAAAGAAACGCCCTCGCCGCGAATTTCTGACGCACGATCAAGCGGCAGGATTGAAGGCACTCGAAAGACGGCATCCGCGTCAGATTCGCCCGCCATTGTCGGAAGCATTCCCAAGCCATCCGCCCTGTTGCCGGCTGCACGGCCGTCTGCGGGCCCGGCCGCCCAGGCAAATGCGGTCCCTTCCGCCGCTGCGATCGCGATGCGGCAGCCCCTGGTGGCGGCGCCGGAAACCAGGCCGGCGACGATTCCCGGCTGGACGGTTGTCGATGTCAGGGACGGCACCGCCGTTCTCGAAGGTCCTGATGGAATTCGGATGGCCGCACGCGGCGACACAATTCCTGGAATCGGACGCGTGGAGTCCATCGTGCGCTGGGGCAACCGCTGGGTCATCGCCACCGCCAGCGGATTGATTGCGGCGCAGTAGCCGAGCTCCCGACCTGGCTCGCGCGGCCACGCGACCAGACCCATCAGCGCGTATGAGCCCGCCCTGACGAACTGGTGGACCGTTATCTGCAGATCAAGGCTGCAGGCGTTTGGTCATGAACAGGCTAAGCGGGTCAGGCGTGTAGGTGCCGAACGGCGGACAGTCCTGATAGCCAGACGCGCGATAGAGCCCGATCGCCTCTGGCTGCTTTATGCCCGTCTCCAGACTGATACGATCAACATTCCGCTGGCGGGCCGCATCTTCCAGCGCTTCGAGCAAACGCCGCCCTAATCCGCTTCCGCGGGCCTCGGCGCGCACGAACATGCGCTTCATTTCGGCGTGCCCAGGGGTGATGACCCGAAACGCGACCGATCCGAGAAGCTCGCCGTTACGACGCGCGACAAGAAACACCGTGTCGGATGTCGCGAGTGCGTCGACATCCACGAGGTGATTGCTTTCGGACGGATACAGCGCCTGCATGTATGCGTCAGACTCGGCAATCATGCGCCGGACGTCCGGCTGCCTGGGATCTTCGGGTCCTATGTCGATCTCCGCTTCACTCATCCCTTACCCGACCGGTACGAGGGCCACGAGCTCCCGACCTAGTTCGTATTGATGCGGAACCGCAGCGTCTTCGCGCCGACGAACGACACGAAATCGCCCTGCCGCTTCCAGGTGCCCGCTTCCGTCAGGGCCGCGATCAACTCGTCATCGGCCTGGGCCCGGTCCGGCGGACAGGGCCGGTTTTCCATCGCGCCGGCGGCGAAGATCACGGTGTTGCCCGCCACCGAAAACTGGCCCTTGCCGCCCTTGCACCAGAGTTCGAGGACCACCTCGCCGGCATCGCCGATCTCCAGATTGGGTATCCGCTTGGATCCGGGCTGACGGTTCACGTCGAGCTGCATTTCCGTTCCGAACGGAAAGCCGTCATCGGCCCGCGCCGGGCTGAACGACAGGGCGGTGGCGATCAGCAAGAGCGAAGCGATACCTGCCCGGGACATACGTGCGAACGAAACCATGCGACCTCTCGAATACCAGACCCCACCGCCGCGCGCCGTTCTATTGGACAAGTCCGCCATTGGCTAGACCAGTTCGAAAGCACAGAGGCCGCGCCGACAAAAAATCCCCGCGGCGGACCGCGGGGATTGCTGGCTAACCGTCGATGGCGCCTATTTCAGGACCAGCTCTGTGAACGGATAGACGTAGGCCTGCAGCGTCACCAGCACGCCGACAAGGCAGGCCAACACGATCGAATGCAGGAAGACGTAGCGCAGGATCGAGCCTTCGTGGCCGTACCAGTTGGTCGCGGTCGAGGCGACGACGATCGATTGGGCGTCGATCATCTTGCCCATGACGCCGCCGGAAGAGTTGGCGGCCGCCATCAGCACCGGGGACAGACCGAGCTGTTCGGAGGTGATCTTCTGCAGATTGCCGAACAGCACGTTGGAAGCGGTGTCCGATCCCGTCAGCGCGACGCCGAGCCAGCCGAGCAGCGTGCCGAAGAAGGGATACAACACGCCGGTGGCGGCAAAGGCGAGGCCGAGCGTGGCGTCGACGCCGGAGAGCCGCGTCAGCGTACCGATGGCGAGCATTGCCGAGATCGTGATCAACGAGATCGCGCACAGCCTGATGGTGCGGCCATATTCCGCGACCATCTTCAGCGGCGAGAAGCCCATCAGGAAGCCGGAAATGATCGCGGCGATCAGCATGCCCGTCCCGGTGAAGGACAGATAGGTGAAGTCAAACAGCGCAGCCTCGGGCGTCGGTTTTGCGGCTACCGGCGGCACCTTGTTGATCATGTTGTGCAGCTCGGGCACCTGATATTTCCAGACGAAGATCGAATTCGCCCAGGTCTTGAACGCGCCACTGCCCCAGATCAGCATCACGGCGCAGACGATGATCCACGGCAACAGCGCGCTCCAGAGCTGCGCCTGGCTGAGCTTCGCCGTATCCAGCGGCTTGGCCGGCGCCATGGTCGCCGCCGATTCATCATTTCCGCGCAGCGCCGGGGACAGCCAGAGCTCGCGGGGTTGCCACACCTGGAGGAACAGGATCAGGCAGCCCATCGAGATCAGCGACGCGCCGATATCGACGATCCACGGATTGATGTAGTTCGAGATCACGAATTGCGGGATCGCGAACGAGACGCCGGTGACGAGAACCGCCGGCCAGATCGCCATCATGCCGCGCCAGCCGGCGAACGCCCAGATCAGCCAGAACGGCACGATCAGCGAAAAGAACGGCAATTGCCGGCCGACCATCGCGCCGAGCACATAGGGATCGAGGCCGGTCACCGACGCCAGACCCTGGATCGGCGTGCCGAGCGCGCCATAGGCGACGGGTGCGGTGTTGGCGATCAGCGAAAGGCCGGAGGCTGCCAGCGGCGAGAAGCCGAGCCCGATCAGGACCGCGCCCGTGATCGCCACCGGCGTGCCGAAGCCGGACGCTCCTTCGAAGAACGCGCCGAAGGCGAACGCGATCAGGAGCAATTGCAGCCGGCGATCGGTGGTGACGCCGCCGATCGCCCGCTGCAGCAACTCAAACCGGCCGGTCTCGACCGTGATGCGGTAGAGAAAGATGACGTTGAGCACGATCCAGCCGATCGGAAAGAAGCCGATCACGACGCCAAGCAGCGAGGCGCGGATCGACATGCCGGCGGGCATAGTGAAGATGGCTATCGTGATGATGTTGGCGACGATCAGCGCGATGATGGCCGCCAGATGCGCCTTCACCTTGCCGCTGGCGATCAGCACCAGCAGCGTGACGACAGGCACGGCGGCGGCGATCGTCGACAGCGCGGCGTTGCCAAGCGGATTATAGATTTGATCCCACATTGCGGTTTCTCCCGACATTGTTATTCAGTGTTATTCAGTGCGGCCGCCGGCGTGGACCGGCTCACCTGGCGGATGCGGGACAACCTCTCAAAGGCGGGATCGGGCGGCTCTGGCTTCGCCAAAAGTCCGCTCACAACCTCGCGAAGTTTGATGGCCGTTGGCCCCTCGCCGTTCTGGCCATGCTAGGCTCTCGGCAGAGGCTGCGACAAGCTGCCGCAGGCCGGGAATCACATAAACTTTTGTCGCACGCCCTCTAATTCCTCCATCCCTTCAAGGCCTTGAGGCCCTCCTCCAGAGACGGTGATCTGTGAACAACATCCGCCCGACGCTCACCACGGTATGGCGTATCGCCGCCCCCTACTTCCGCTCCGAGGACAAATGGGCCGGCCGCGGCCTGCTGGCGGCCGTCATCGCCATTGAGCTTGCGATCGTCGGCATCAACGTCCTGCTCAATCAGTGGAACAACCGTTTCTACAACGCGCTGCAGGAACGAAACTGGGACACGTTCGTCAGCGAGATCATCTATTTCAGCGTCCTTGCGACGGTTTACATCGTGCTCGCGGTCTACCAGCTCTATCTCAATCAATGGCTGCAGATCCGCTGGCGGCGCTGGATGACCGCGCAATATCTCGGTGAGTGGCTGCACCGGGCCAACCACTACCGGATGCAGCTTCAGGGCGACGCTGCCGACAACCCCGATCAGCGCATGACCGACGACGTCAAGCTATTCGTCGATCGCACGCTCAACATCGGGGTCGGATTGTTGAGCTCGATCGTCACGCTGGCCTCCTTTGTCGCGATCCTGTGGGGCCTTTCGAACGCCGCGCCGCTGCACATGTTCGGTCAGGACTATCCAATTCCGGGCTACCTGGTCTGGGGCGCGTTGATCTATTCGGTGCTCGGCACCATCCTGACCCATCTGATCGGCTGGCCGCTGGTCGGCATCGACTTCCGGCAACAGCAATACGAGGCGGACTTTCGTTTCAACCTGGTGCGCGTGCGGGAAAACTCCGAACAGATCGCGCTGCTGCACGGCGAGACCGCCGAACGCGAACGCCTTCTCGTTCGCTTCGGGCGCGTGGTGGAGAACTGGCTTGCCATCATGAGCCGGACCAAGAAGGTGACGGCGTTCACGGCCAGCTATAATCAGGCGTCGGTGATCTTTCCCTACATTCTGGTGGCGCCGGCCTACTTCGCGGAAAAGATCCAGCTCGGCGGCATGATGCAGACCGCATCGGCATTTTCGAGCGTGCAGGGCGCGCTTTCGTTCTTCATCAGCATCTACCGCCAACTGGCGGAGTGGCAGGCCGTGGTCAACCGCCTCGACGGGTTCGAGGCGGGCATTGCGGCGGCGGACGAACTTACAACCCGCAAAGACCGCATTCACGTCACCGCAGCGGCGGGCGATGACTCCATCGACCTCAAGGAGTTGGCGCTGCAACTGCCAAACGGAACGCCGCTGGTGAACGCCGATGGATTCAGCTTGCGCAAGGGCGAGCGCACGCTGGTCACCGGCCCGTCCGGCTCCGGCAAATCCACGCTGTTCCGCGCCATCGCCGGGATCTGGCCGTTCGGCGCCGGCTCGATCGCCGTGCCGGCGGGGGTAACCTTGATGATGCTGCCGCAGCGGCCGTATTTCCCGACCGGATCGCTGCGCGGGGCAGTCGAATATCCGGCCAAGGAGGGGACATTCACCGACAGCCAGATCAGCGGCGCGATCAAATCGGTGGGCTTGCCCAAGCTCGTGTCGCAGACCGACGAGCATGGGCACTGGAATCGCACACTCTCGCTGGGCGAGCAGCAGCGTCTCGGGCTCGCACGCGCGCTGTTGCACGAGCCGAATTACCTGTTCCTCGACGAGGCGACCGCCTCGCTCGACGAACCCTCGGAGGCCGCGTTGTATCGCCTGCTCGAGGAGAAATTGCCTCAAACCACAATCGTCTCGATCGGCCACCGCTCGACGCTGGACGCCTTCCATCAGCGCAATGTCAGCCTGGTGCGCGATGGGGAACGGTTTGCGCTACGGGACGCCGACGAGCCGGCCAAGTCGTAGCCCCGCTCCTTCTCAAAGCCAGCGCCGCGGCCAGGGCTGGCGGCGCACCCCGCGGTGCCAGACATAACAGAACGCGGTCAAAAGCACCGCGCCGGCCAGCACCGGCGCCAGCAGGAACGTCGATGGCAGATTGCCCGATACCACCAGCAGCGGGTTGATGCCCGCCGGCGGGTGAAAGGTCCCGGTCACGTACATCGCCAGAATGGAAACGCCGACGGCTGCGGCCGCGGCCCAAGCCTGCGGCCCGGTCAGCTTCAATACGGCAAGGCCGACGAGCGCCGATATCAGATGACCGCCGATCAAGGCGCGCGGCTGCGCCGGCTCCACATCCGGCGATCCGATCACCAGCACGATCGAGGTGGCGAACGGAATCACCGCAAGCGGATAATGCGCGGCGAACGAGAACAGCTCCATCACACCGATGGCGATGGCGCCGCCCAGCCCTGCGACCGCGCCCGCCACGACGTTGCGGTGATCGTTGCGGGAGATCGCTTTCCACAGCCCGCGCCGCCAATCCCGTTTCATCCGCGCCATCCAAAAGAAAAGGGGCGGCAGATCGCTCTGCCGCCCCCTCGTCTTCGCCAGGAAGATCTTACTTCAGGTTGGTCATCGCGGTCAGGTCAGCCGAGAGCTTGACGATACCGGCCGCGCCGCACCAGTTCGAACCGACGCCCGTCGGATTGATCGGGGTCACGAAGGTGCCAAGGTTCGTTCCGTTGATGTTGCCGCGGGCCGAGAAGTCGCTGGTGAAAGCGTTGCAATCACCCTTCGACAGGTTGGTGTCGGAGTAACGGAAGTCCAGCGTGAACACCTTGTAGGTGAAGCCGACGCCGATGTTCCAGGTGTTGTAGTCGGCATAGTTGATGCCGTTCGGGAACGCCGGGACGCCGTAGAACGAGCTCGAGGTGCCCAGCCACTGGCGGCCGAATTCACCCGACACATACATGCCGATGCCGCTGGCGCCGAACCAGGCGCTCGGCGCGATCGCCTTGCCGACGATCGAGGCGTAGGTGCCGTCGGCGCCGCTGTTGAGGAAGCTCGGCGTATAATAGACGTTACCGCCCATCGAGAAGTTGTCGTTGAAGGTGTAGTTCACCTTGCCATAGACCTCGAAGAAGCTGAGGTCCTTCTTGATGACGTTGCCGTTGAGCAGGGCATTGATCTGACATTCGTTGCTGAGCGGCACGCCCGCAGTGTCAGTTGCGGCGCCGTAATGACAGGTGCCGCCCGGATAGAGGTAGCCCCAGGCGCCGACGTCGAAGGCGAATTGGCCAACCGTCAGGCGCGCGCCGCCGTAAGCGTCGACTTCAGCCGCGGCACGGTTGGGGAACGAGATGCTCGCGCCGCCCAGGCCGACATAGAGCTGGAAGTCCTTGGTGACGTTGTAGCGCGGCTCGAAATAGACGCTGACCGAGGGCTTGTGGTTGGACTGGGTGATGCCGCGGAAGACGTAATCGTTGGTGATCGCACTGCCGAACGCGATGTCCCAGGGATCGAATGCCGGCGGCGGCGGGGCCTTGACTGCCTTCACCCGCAGATCCGCAGCGAAAGCCGAGCCCGATACCAATGCCAGCGCCGTTGCTAACAAAGCCAGTTTCTTCATGACGATCCCCATCACCCTACTTGGCAGTCCCGTTCCGGCGCCCCCCAGGGCAAGCAACAATGGACTGCGGCCAAATGTCTTAACGTGGTCACACAGTGGTCTGCGGCATCACGATCGTGAAGCAAAAAAGGCAAGCATGTGCCGCCTTTTTAGGCGTTCTGGCTGTTTCGATACATGTTCTCCGCGTGTGTTGCATTCTCACAACAATTTCGGGGGTTTTGGTGCCGCCGGACCGCATCTGGAACCGGAAAATGCGGCGGCAGGTCACATGCCGGAGGACGCATTTTTGCGAATCAACCACTCCGTGAAAACACGGCACCGGTCGCTTCAGGACAGCCCTCGCGAACTCGGGACAGCCCGCACGAAAAAGGCCGCAGCGATGGACGCTGCGGCCTCTCCGAAACGTTGTTCCCGGCAGGCGAGTCTAGTTGTGGTCGCCGCCATTGGATGAGCCGGACCCCCATGAGGGTGTGGACGGCTCCGCGGTAGCCCAGCTCGGCGCCGGCGCGGGCTCCGGCTCTGGCGCCGCCATCGCCGGCTCCGCCTTGGGGGCAGCGGGCTTGGCAGCCGCCTTCTTTTTCTTCGCCGGGCTCTTCTTTGCAGCCTTCTTCGGTGCCGCAGCCTTTGACTTCTTGGCGGCCTTCTTGGCGGATTTCTTTGCGCCCTTCTTTGCAGCCTTCTTCGCCGATTTCTTCGCGGCCTTCTTCGACGCCTTCTTGGCGGACTTCTTCTTCGCCACTACGGCCTTCTTGGCCTTTTTAGCCTTCTTGCCCTTCTTACTCTTCTTCGCCATCTGGTCCTCCTGTTGCCGCTGTCCATGTCTGTCGAGCGCTTCGAATAGTCCGTGGGCCAGACCGGGGCGACACTTCTTCGAAGTGCCCTCCCGCTCCATCCCTTGTCCGGGCGCGACCTCCGGGCAAACGCTTCGCGTTTGTCCTGAGGAAACCGGATGCCGATCCCGCCATCCACGCGCGGGGGCCGACGTTCCGGATCATGCCCTTAAGGCCGATCGATCAATTCAATCCTGGCCGATCGATCCAGGCTTTGGACCTCCTGTCGCCCAATCGAGAAGCTCAATCGTGTGCACCACAGGAACTGACGTACCGCCGGCAATTTGAACCATGCATCCAATATTGCCTGCAGCGATCATGTCCGGTTTGACTGTCGCAATATTGGCGATCTTCCGATCGCGCAATCTGCTCGCAATGTCGGGCTGGAGAATGTTGTAGGTCCCCGCCGAACCGCAACACAAATGGCTCTCAGGCACATCTTTCACCACGAATCCATTCTTGGAAAGCAATTCTTTCGGAAGGCCTGTGATTTTCTGTCCGTGCTGCAGCGAACAAGCCGAGTGATACGCCACGGTTACGTCGCCTTTCTGGCTCGATGGCGTGAGCGCAATGCCTGAGAGATACTCGGTGATATCCTTTGCCAGCGCGGAAATCCGCGCTGCGCTTTCCGCGAAATCGCGGTCCTCGCGCAGCATGAAACCATAGTCCTTGATGACCGTGCCGCAGCCGGAAGCCGTGATCAGGATGGCGTCGAGGCCGCCTTGTTCCGCCTCCTTTTGCCACACGGTGATGTTGGCGCGCGCCCGCGCCAGCGCGTCGCCGTCCTGCCCGAGGTGATGGGTGAGCGCGCCGCAGCATTGCTCGTCCCTGACGAGGACGACCTCGATGCCGTGGCGCGTCAGGAGATTGATGGCGGCCTGGTTGATGCGCGGCGCCAGCACCTGCTGGGCGCAGCCCTGCAGCAGGGCGACCCGCCCGCGCCGCTCGCCCGTGGCCGCAAAGACGCTGCCACCCGCGGGTCCCGGCGCCGGAAGGCCTTTCGGCGCGAGCGCCAGCATCGCCTTGATCCGCCGCAACAGGCCGGGTGTCGCGGCCGCGCTTGGCGCCGGCAGCAGGGCCGCAAGCGGCCGGGCGAGCCGCGCCATGATCATGCTGGCGCGAAACAGCTTTGGCCGCGGCAGCACCAGCGCCAGCACCGCGCGCAGGGCCCGCTCGGTCAGCGGCCTCGAATAGTCCCGTTCGATCCGGACCCGCGCCTGATCGACCAGGTGCATATAGTGCACGCCCGACGGACAGGTGGTCATGCAGGCAAGGCAGGAGAGGCAGCGGTCGATATGCTTGACCACCTCCGCGGTCGGCGGGCGGTCCTTTTCCAGCATCTCCTTGATCAAATAGATGCGCCCGCGCGGGCTATCGAGCTCGTCGCCGAGCAGCACATAGGTCGGACAGGTCGCGGTGCAGAACCCGCAATGCACGCAGGCGCGCAGGATCTTGTCGGCTTCGGCGATATCGGGATCGGCGAGCTGGGTGAGCGAGAATTCGGTCTTCATGTCGCTGTCATCAGCAGCATCCGGCCGCGGTTGAGGATGATCTTGGGATCGAAGCTGTGGCGGACGCGCTGGCTCAGCGCGGCGACGCCGCCGGCCTGCGGATGGAAGACGTCGACATCTCGCCTGGTCCGCTCGGACGCCCGAATCAGCGCGGCGTGGCCGCCGGCCGCCTCGACGCGCTGACGCACCAGGGCGGCTAGCGCATCCGGCTTGGGCGGCAGCGCCGCCCAGATCAGACCACCGCCCCAATCATAGATCACATCGCCCCCGCTATCGCGCGCCAGGGCCTGGCCGAGCGCACCCCCGGAAGCCGGCGGACAGACGATCCGCCACACCGGCCAGGCACCGAGTGCGCCGCCGGCGGCAAAGGGTTCGACGTCGCGGATGGTGCTCCAGACCTCCGCCGAAGCACCGTCCTGCAGCATGTCCACCGACCCGAATGGCGCAAGCGTCTTGGCGAGCGAATTGGCGCGATCCGCCACCGAGGCCGCGATTCCTTCGAGCCGCAGCAGCGTGGCCGCCCGCCCCTGCGCAGCAAACCCCGCGAGTGCGCCGGTCGCGGGCCGGAACGCCGAATTCGGCAAATGCGCCGCGCCCGAGACGTCGTAGGGCGAGCCGAGCGCTGAGGTCATCGCCCGGTTTGCGGTGACGTCGTCCAGCCCGGAGAGCATCAGCGTGCGCTCGCTTTCGGGTTTCGGCATCACCTTCAGCGTCACTTCCGCCATGACCGCCAGCGTGCCCCACGACCCCGCCAGCAGCTTGCAAAGATCGTAGCCGGTGACGTTCTTCACCACCCGGCCCCCGGTCTTGAAACTGTCGCCGAAGCCGGACACCGCATGCGCGCCGAGCAGATGATCGCGGGCGCCGCCGGCCTTGATCCGGCGGGGGCCCGCGAGCCCCGCACCGATCATGCCGCCGATGGTGCCGCTACCGGACACGCCCAGCAGCGCGGAAGTGTCCGTCGGCTCGAAGGCGAATTGCTGGTTCTTGGAATCGATCAGCGACTGTACGTCGGCGAGCGGGGCCCCCGCCTGCACCGTGATGATCAGCTCGTTCGGCTCGTAGGCGGAGACCGCGTTCAGCGCCGAGAGGTCGAGCACCGCGTTGGTCGCCATCGGATGGCCGATCGCGCGCTTGGTGCCATGACCAATGATCTCCAGCGGCTGGTCGCTGGCGATCGCCGCCCGCACCACCTCTTCGACGTCCCTGGCGTCACGTACCTTGAGAGTATCCACGCACGCCCTGCCTTAAAATCTTGGAAGGTCGGGAAACGCCAGTCTGCCGCCATGCACATGCATGCGGCCGAGTTCGGCGCAGCGATGCAGGGTCGGAAACACCTTTCCCGGATTGAGCAGGCCCTGCGCGTCGAAGGCGCATTTCAGCCGCTGCTGCTGGTTGAGGTCTATTTCCGAAAACATCTCCGGCATCAGGTCGCGCTTCTCGATGCCGACGCCATGCTCGCCGGTCAAGACGCCGCCGAATTCGACGCAGGCGCGCAGGATATCGGCGCCGAAAGCTTCCGCGCGCTCGATCTCGCCGGGCTGGTTGGCATCGTAGAGGATCAGGGGGTGCAGATTGCCGTCGCCGGCGTGAAACACATTGGCGACGCGCAGATCGTATTTCGCCGAGAGGTCGCGGATGCGCGCCAACGCTTTTGGAAGAGCGCCGCGCGGAATCGTGCCGTCCATGCAGAGATAGTCGGGCGAAATCCGGCCCACTGCCGGGAATGCCGCCTTGCGGCCGGCCCAGAACAAATTGCGTTCGGCCTCCGACGTCGAAATCTGGCAGCTCGTCGAGCCGCAGGCTTGCGCGATTGCCTCGACGCGCTTGATCAGCTCATCGACCTCCACACCCGGGCCATCGAGTTCGATGATCAAAAGCGCCTCGACATCGAGCGGATAGCCGGCGTGGACGAAGGCTTCGGCGGCGTGGATCGCCGGCTTGTCCATCATCTCCATGCCGCCCGGAATGATGCCATTGCCGATGATCCGTGCCACGCATTCACCGGCGGCCTCGACCTCGGCGAAACCGACCATCAGGGCGCGGGCCGTCTCCGGCTTCTGCAGGATCCGCACCGTGATTTCGGTGATGACGCCCAGCAGCCCTTCGGAGCCGGTGATGATGCCCATCAGGTCGTAGCCTGAGTTCTCCGCGGCCTTGCCGCCGATGCGCAGGATCTCACCCGACATCAGCACGATCTCGCAGCCCAGCACGTTATTGGTGGTCATGCCGTATTTCAGGCAATGCACCCCGCCGGAATTTTCCGCGACATTGCCGCCGATCGAGCAGGCGATCTGCGACGACGGATCGGGCGCATAATAGAAGCCGGCATGCGCCACCGCCTGGCTGATGGCGAGGTTGGTGACGCCGGGCTCGGTCACCACCACGCGGTTGTCGAAATCGATCTCGCGGATACGCTTGAACTTGCCGAGCCCGAGCAGCACGCCGTCGGCCAGCGGCAGCGCACCGCCGGACAGCGAGGTGCCGGAGCCGCGCGGCACCACCTTGATGCCCTGCTCGAAGCAGTATTTCAGGACTTTTGAGACCTGTTCCGTGGTGTCGGGCAGCACCACGACCATCGGCGGCTGGCGGTACGCCATCAGGCCATCGGACTCGTAGGGCAGCATTTCGGCCGCGCTGTCGATCACGCCCTCGCCCGGAACGATCGCGCGGAGCGCGGCAACAATGGCGTCACGCCGGCTCAGAACTGCCTGATCGGCAGCCGGCATCATGATGACCATCCGTATCCTCCAGACCACGCTTCATCGAATTGTCACGACAAATCAAGCACGTCTACCGAGGTTTGGGTAGGCCATCCGAAGGTCGGATTGCGGTTCTGCAAATGATGAGTTCTCTCTGGGGCAAGCCGGCCATGGTCAAAACTGTCAAGTTTCATGGCTTGTCCATTCCGAGCGGGCCTGCCACAAGAAATCCGCCTCTCTCCCCTGGAAGAAACGAAGAGCACCACATGAAAACATCGACTTTGAGCGCGCTGGTTGTCGTTATCTCATTGGCCACCGCGTCGGGCGCGCTGGCGCAGGACGCCGCCGCCGGCAAGACCTCGTTCAACAAATGCCTGGCCTGCCACGCGATCGGCGACGGCGCCAAGAACAAGGTCGGCCCCGTGCTGAACGGGCTCGACGGCCGCAAGTCCGGCACCGTCGAGGGCTACTCCTATTCAGACGCCAACAAGAATTCCGGCATCACCTGGGGCAAGGATGTATTCCTCGAATACATCAAGGACCCGAAGGCGAAGATTCCCGGCACCAAGATGGTGTTCGCCGGCATCAAGAACGAGAAAGAGGCCAACGATCTCTGGGCCTATGTCTCCTCGTTCGACAAGGACGGCAAGCAGAAGTGAGGTTGTCAGCGGCTCTGCACAAGTTGCGGAGCCGCATCCCCTCCCGTCTTTGCGTTCGCCTCGTCACGCCACCGTATGCACAATCACCGGGCCGGCTATCGCGGTGGCCGGCCCGGTCAACAGCGGCGCCAGATCGTGCTCGATCCACGCCAGCGCGCGCTTGTTGGATTCTTCGGCGGCCGCAAAGTTGTTGAACAGGCTGATCGCGATCACGGTGTCATCGGGCGCATAGACCACATAATAGCCCATGAATCCGTCGACCCCGCTAATGACGGGAATCGCGCCTTCCTTGATCCTGCGTGTGAGTTCTTCGGCCTTGCCGGCCTTGGCCTTGCCCTGACGAATGGCGGCGTACATGGCGCTCTCCCTCGAAGGTCGGCTGCCCGATATCGCTATTCTCAGGTTCATCCCTGGCGGGACGAGCAGCGGAATCCCGCGCGCACCGATCGTATCCTATCCGGAGCCGTCAGGCCACGTGCAGCGTCACCGCCGTGCTTGATCGCGCAAGAACACGCGCGTCGACAGAAGGCTCGCGCACGCCTCAATGGGCCGCCGCCGCTTCCGCGCCCGGCGCCGTTCCTGATATCATCACCTCCACTTCCGCAATGACGAGATCGGGCGCGGCCTGCTGGACCATGTGGCCGACGCCCGGCAGCACGATCAGCTTTGCGTTCGGTGCAGCCGCCGCGAACGGCCGTGAGTGGATGTTGGTCGACACCGTCTTGTCGGCCTCGCCGGTGATGATGGTGACCGGCGCCTTGATCTCCGCATAACGCGGCGCCTGCTCGGCGACCGCCGCCTTCAACGTCACCAGATCGCGCGCATTGGCGATGAATTCGCGTGGACGCAGCAACAACGGCGTGGCGGTGTTTTTGACAAAGCCGTCCGGCATCGTCTGCGGCAGGAAGACGCCGCGCGCCCCCGGTTCCGCCAGCAGCAGGCCGAGCGGCAGCGTGACGGTGTAGGCGAACAGCGGGCCGATCACCGGCGTGGCGATCAGCCTGTTGTAACGCCCGACGCCGCCGGGCCACGGGTAGGCCACCGGCGCCAGCATCACGAGACCGGCGACGGCATGCGGATAATCCAGCGCGATGCGCGCCCCCAGCGCGCCGGCCCAGGAATGCACCACAAAGACCGCGCTGTTGACGCCAAGCCTTGCCAGCGCCTCCTCGATCATGCGGGCCTGAATTTCGGGCGTCGAGTCCTCGAGGCGGGCGCGGGTGCTCCAGCCATGCCCGGGACGGTCGATCAAGATCACGCGGTGCTTCCTGGCGAGCCGCTCCCCGACCGGCTGCCGCATCATCTCGAGATTGGAACTCGCGCCATGCAGCATCACGATCGGCGGACCGCCCAGGTCGCGCGGGCCGATATCGAGAATGTGCAGGGTTCCACCCGCTACCTCGACCATCCTGCCCTGCGACGGATGCGCCCGCTCGCTGAGAAAAACGCCGACTTGCGTGATCAGCGCCAGCACCGCCAGCGCCGCCACTAAAATCACTACCGCCATCGATGATTTCCGGCTGATTTTCTGCACCAGCGAGCTACGGCCCGGATCGGCGCAGGTTTCGGAGGTTGTCCACAGGGGACAGCTTCTGTGGATAGCGGGGTCATACTGACGTCACCGTCAAGTTTGTACAGTGTCGCTGCCACTTTCGCCATGTGTGCGCGTGCCTGATTGGGGGGTAGCCGGGCGCCTGCACTGTACCCAACATCCACAGGAACAGGGTCGCTCACTACAAATTGTTCCAGCGTAGAATCGGAGAAGTACCCATGATTTCCGACGCAAGCGAAGCCGCCATCGATCAGATCGTAGCGAGTTGCAATGGCGACATCCGCGGCGCCCTCAAGGCGCTGTTGCGGGTCAACGAGCAGCTTGAAGCGGAATTGGCACAGTTCTATGCGGCGGTGGGCCTCGACGGTATGGCCCGCGGCAGCAACGCCGTGCACTAGGCCCTTTTGGGCCGCCGCGTTTTCCTGACGCGAAACGGCTCTAAAACGGCTCTAATTGGATTTTTTCTCGTCATCCTGCGTGTCTGCGGGCTGCTCTTCCACCGCTGGGCAACTGGGGATGGTCGAACGGGCCAGCTTGGCGTCGTCAAGCGACTGGTACGGTCCGGTTCCGAACCAGATGTTGCCGCCGACCTGAGCGTTGACGACGGGATTGCTCGTGACGATCTCGCATTTGCTGGTCGCGCGGTTGCCGACCACCCAATAGCCACCTTGCGCGAAAGCGCAGGTTCCGGTTGCGACAATCATCGCGCCGGCCAGCAGCAATGATTTCATGGCTCGCTCCTGTCACGCAGTCAGCCGATAATAGCGCGTTAGCGACGCGACGCTCCTGCCTGAAATATGTCGTCGGGAATCAAGGTTAACCGGGATCTTTTTGATTGAGCATGATCTTAACCGGTATCCACTTTTCCGGATCATGCTTGTAATCAGATATCGCGGCCTTCGACCTTTTCGGTCAGCGTCTTGACCAGTTCCGGCACCTTCTCGAGATGCGGATTGACGGCCAGCGCCTTGCGGAACGCGTCGAGCGCGCGCTTTTCGTCGCCGATGTCCTGCATGATCATGCCGAGCCCCGCCAGCGCGCCGAAATGCCGGGGCTCGCGAATCAGCACCTGCCGGATGTCCTCCAGCGAATGGGCATAGTCGTTCTTCAGGTAGTACAGCGTCGCGCGCCGGTTCCAGGCCTCGACATAGTCGGGACGCAGCTTGACGACAGCATCGAGCAGTTTCAGCGCGACATCGACCTTCTGGGCATCCATCGCGGCCTTGGCGCGCAGCATCAACAGCGCAGCGGTGTCGCTCGGGGTCTGCATCCACAGTGCCCAGATCCGCGCCTCGACATGCTTGGCGCTGGCTTCATCGGGGGCGGCCTTCAGTGCGCCGAACAGGAAATCCAGCCCGCGGGTGCGATCGGCGCCGACCTTTGGAAGCTTGCTCGGCGCCTCCGGCAATTTCTTCTGGGCCTTTGGCGGGGGAACAACCTGGGTGTTGTTCTGGGCAAAAGCGGTCACCGGCACGGCTGTCATGACAGCGGCGAGGACCATGATCCGGCAGTTACGGGCGCCCGGGAATCTCAAAATCATGGACCAAGTCTAGACGCGCAAAACCGCACTGCAAAGCAGCGCGTCGTCAAAGACCTGTGAAACGAAGAAAAAAGCCGGCTCAGCGCCCTGAGCTTTAGCCCTGGCGGGCCTTGAAGCGGCGCTGCACCTTGTTGATCACATACACCCGGCCCTTGCGGCGGACCAGACGGTTGTTACGGTGGCGACCACGCAGCGATTTCAAGGAGTTACGGACCTTCATGGGACAATCCTGATGCTTTGAAAGGCCGTGTTGAAGGCCGAACCTGAGCTACCCGAAAGTGGCAAAATTGAGATTTATCCCGCCAGCGGCAACCGCCCGGGACGGGCCGGTTTCTAAGCCATGGCGGGACCGGATGTCAATCCGAATGGGCCCGATTTCGGGCCGATCTGTCCCGTTCCGGATCTAACGCCGGGTGGATTCATACCCGGTAGAACGCTCCGGAATCACTGGCAAAACAGATCGCGCGGGAATTCGACCAGGGCCTCGCCGGTCGCGACCTTTTCGCCCGCCTGGTTCTTCACCACCACGTCGATCAAAACCCAGCGGGATTTTTCAGTGGTCTGCTTGGCCTTGATGATCCCTGTGGGCTGGATGGTATCGCCGGGCCGGACCGGCTTGACCCATCGCGTCTCCAGCCGCCGGTGAACCGCGCCGACAGGATAGGCCCAATCGGTGATCATCCGGGAGATCAGCCCGAAATTGTTCATGCCGTGCATGATGATGCCGCCGAAATTGGTCTTGCCGAAATTGCCCTTCATGTAGTCGTCGTCGAGATGCAGCGGGTTGTAGTCGAGCGAGGCATCGCAAAACAGGCGGATGGATTCGCGTGAGACCGCGAATTTCGGGCCGTCGATGACGTCGCCGGCGGAGAGATTGTCGAACGTAGCAGTCATTGATCGCTCCTCTCACATCGGACGAATCGTCCAGCCACGGCCGGAACAGATTACGTCACCCTTCTGATTGAAGAAGACATTGTCGTGGACCACGAACAGCCGCTCGCGCTTGATGAACTTGTCGAGCGCGCGGGCCTGCAGCGTGATGACGTCGCCCGGCCGCGCCGGAATGTTGTAGCTCCAGGACTGTCCGGCATTGACGGTTCCCGGCGAGCGCATCCAGTCATCCGCCGGCGTGCAGGAAAACATCAGGAGGATGTGGATCGAGGGCGGCGCGATCAGCCCGCCAAAGCGGGTGGTCCTGGCATAGGCTTCGTCAAAATAGATCGGATGATCCTCGCCGACCGATTTGCAGTACAGTTCGATCGCCTCTTTGGTCAGCGTGTAGGGAATAGTCTTGCGCGGCTCGCCGGGAACGATGTCGTCCCAGACCTTTCGCAGATTGGCATCTTTCCAGAAATCGGTCTCGAAGGCCTCCGCTTGCGCCATGCCACGCTCCCTGTTCTTGCTCTTTTGCTTCTGCTGTCTTGCGGAATTTGTTATATAGTATAATCAATTTTCCAGACCCAAAAATCAAGCCGCCGGGGAAGCCCAATGCCCAAGCTCAAACTGCCCGATATCGAGAAAGTCGTCGCGATCGACATCCACACCCATGCCGAAGAGCCATGCGGCATGCACGGCGACGACGGCTATGACGACTTTCAGGAGCGCATGGCGGACTATTTCAAATCGCCGCACAAGCATCCGCCGACCGTGCCGGAAACCGCGGCCTATTACCGCTCCAAGAACATCGCGGCCGTGATCTTCCCGGTCGATGCCGAGCGCGAGACCGGCTTCCGCCGCTACAACAATTACGAGATGCTGGAAGTCGCATCCGACAATCTCGACGTCCTGATCCCCTTCGTCTCGATCGATCCGCACAAGGGCAAGCTCGGCGTGCGCGAGGCGAAGAAGCTGATGGAGGAATACGGCGTCCGCGGCTTCAAATTCCACCCGACCATGCAGGGTTTTTACGCCAACGACCGCATGGCCTATCCGCTGTACGAGGCGATCAATGACGGCGGCGCGATCGCGCTGTTTCACACCGGCCAGACCGGCGTTGGTTCCGGCATGCCCGGCGGCATGGGGATGCGCTTAAAATATTCCAACCCGATGTATATGGACGATGTGGCGGCGGATTTCCCCGACCTGAAGATCATCCTCGCGCATCCTTCCTTCCCCTGGCAGGAAGAGGCGTTGTCGGTCGCGACCCACAAGCCGAACGTCTATATCGACCTCTCCGGCTGGTCGCCGAAATATTTCCCGCCGATTCTCGTCCGCTACATCAACTCGATTTTGCAGGACAAGATGCTGTTCGGCTCGGACTGGCCGGTGATTACGCCCGACCGCTGGCTGGCGGATTTCGCCAAGCTCGACATCCGCGAGGAGATCCGGCCGAAGGTGATGAAGGCCAACGCGCGGAAGATTTTGGGTATATAACGAAGGCTCCCTCATCGTCGAAGCGTTGAGATGGCCCGTGACGACATTCGCCAAGACCATCGCCCTCCTCGCCGCGCTCCTGACCGGAAGCGCGGCTGATGGCCTTGCAGGCGCATCCTCCGCGATCGTGGTCGAAATCGAAAGCCCGCTTGCCAGTCCACATCCGCTCCAGGGTTACCTGAGGCGAGCCGACAATGCGGGACGTGCGCCCGCGGTCGTATTGTTGCATAGCTGCAATGGAGACTGGAAACGGATCGATGAACGCTGGGGCAAGCGGATCGCGTCCTGGGGCTATGTGGTGCTCACCGTGGATAGCCTGGGTCCGCGCGGCCTCAAAACCTGCGACGGCAGGGCGCCGAACGATTCGGCTGAGGACGCCTATCGTGCCCTGAACTTTCTGGTGCGCGATCCATTGGTCGATCCCGAGCGTGTTGCCGTGATTGGTTTTGCGAACGGCGGCCGCGTGGCCCTGATGTCGGTCGAACATGGCTATCTGGAACAGGCATCGCCGGCCAAGTTCCGCGCGGCCGTTGCGTTCTATCCGTCCTGCCTTGGATTGAAAGGCGAGATGACCGCGCCGGCGCTGATTCTGATCGGCGAGTTCGACGACTGGGCCTTGGCCAGGGAATGCCGCAATTTGGTCGAGGGCCGGGACGGCTGGGGGATATCGCGGCAGAAGGACAAGGGCGTGCCGATCAAGCTGATGGTCTTCCCCGGCGCCTATCACGCATTCGATGCTCCGCAGCTCACGCCGCCGCTCGTGGTGAAGGGGCATCATCTCGAATTCAACCAGGCGGCGACGGATCAATCGATCGCCGCACTGCGCGAATTTCTCGATACGAAGATCGGCGCCAAAGAGTAGTTGCAATGACTATCAGAGCCGTTGTGTTCGATGCCTATGGAACGCTCTACGACGTCCAGTCGGTGGCCGACGTCACCGAGGACGCGTTTCCGGGCTATGGCGAAATCATCACCCAGGTGTGGCGCATCAAGCAACTCGAATACACCTGGCTGCGCTCACTGATGCGGCGTTACCGGGATTTTTCCGAAGTGACGCGCGACTCGCTGGCCTACACGCTCGGCAGCCTCGGGCTGCAATATGACGACGACACTTTCGCGCGCATCATCGACAAATACCTGCATCTCGAACTCTATCCGGATGCGCTCGCGGCGCTTTCGGCGATGAAGGATCGCAAGCTCGCGATCCTGTCCAACGGCAGCCCCGATATGCTGGGCGCGCTGGTGCGCAACAGCGGGCTCGACCGCCTGCTCGATGCGGTCATCAGCGTCGACTCCAGAAAGATTTTCAAGCCCAGCGCCGAAGCCTACGCGCTGATCGAGGAGGTGCTGAACGTACCGCCGGCGGAGGTGCTGTTCATCTCGGCCAATCCCTGGGACGCCTGCGGCGCCAAGGCGTTCGGGCTCAACGTCGCCTGGATCGAGCGGGTGACGCCGGAAGCGATGGCGCTGGCCTGCCTCGAAAGCGAGACGCTGCCGCCATTGACGATGTTTTGGGCGTTGCGTACCCAGATGGATGAACTCGGCGTCGTGCCCAATCACCGCATCCACGGCCTCGCCGAGCTCCCCGCCCTGGTGTCTGGCATAAGGTCCTGAAATGAGTCTTGAGTCCGTCCGCGCCTTCTTCGCCGAGAAGGCGCCCGATATTTCGGTGATTGAATCCCAGATGAGTTCCGCCACCGTTGCGCTGGCCGCCGAAGCCTATGGCGTCGAGCCGGCGCGTATCGCCAAGACGCTGAGCTTGCGGATCGGCGAGCGCGTGGTGCTGATCGTGGCCGCCGGCATCTCGCGGATGGACAACAAGAAGGTGAAGACGCTGTTCGGGGGAAAGCCGAAGATGCTCGGCCTCGAGGAAGTCGCCGAGATCACCGGCCATGAAGTCGGCGGCGTCTGTCCGTTCGGATTGAAGACGCCGCTCCCGGTCTATTGCGACGTCTCGCTGAAGGCGTTCGATATCGTGGTGCCGGCCGCGGGCTCGACCCACAGCGCGGTGAAAATCACGCCGGCGCGTATGGCCGAACTGACCGGAGCCGCGTGGGTCGACGTTTGCCAGCACCAGCCTGCGCAAGACGCGCCGGCCTATTCGTCTTCCTCATAGTAAGGTCTCGGCTGGGGCTGCACCGCCTGCGGCTGCATTTGTTGGGGCGCGCGGCCACGTGGCGCCGTCTGCTGCGGCATGCGCTGCGGCGGCGCGCGATTGGCCTGCTGCTGCTCGGCGCTCGATTCGAACACCGCGCGGCAACCATTGGAGAGCTGCGGGGTGTTCTGCCGCAAGCAGGCCACGATGCGGCTGACATCCGGGATCTGGTCGCCACAGAGACGCCAGACATCGGGCGTGCAGGCCATCTGCTGTTCCCAGGTTCCGCGATATTCCTGCGATGATGCGGGTGCGACAGCGCCAATGCCGGCGATCGCGATGGCAAGGCTGAGGACAATCCGCTGCGTTTGCATGGATGAAGTCCTTTCTTTTCGATTTTCAAGTTGACGCGGAACTCCGCGCGGCGGCGGCGTTCAGCCTGCTGAATGAATGCGGCCACGCGACGTTGGTGCGAACAAAAAAATGTGAAGCGGGTTCCGCTATTCCACCTTGCCGATCTTCTTCACCGCCGCGACCAGCCGCGCGCTGTCTTCCGCGACGAATTTTGAAAATTCCGGCGCGTCCTGATAGGCGACGGGGCTGCCGGCGGTCTCGAAGGTCTTGACCACTTCGGGCGCCTTCACGGCTTCCGCCATCGCTTCGCGCAACCGCGTCATGATCGGCGCCGGCAACGCGCTCTGCGCGAACAGTCCCGCCCAGATGTAGAACTCGACATCCTTGTAGCCGAGTTCGCGGAAGGTCGGCAGGTCGGGGAAACTCTTGACGCGCTGCGCGCCCCAGTTGGCGAGCACGCGCATCTTGCCGTCATCGACCTGCTGCTTCAGCGTGCCCGGCGCCGAGGCCATCGCCTGCACGGTGCCGCCGAGCAGCGCGGCCAGCGCGGGGCCGGCGCCGCGGAACGGCACATGCAGCAATTTGATGCCGGCGCTCGCCGCAAACATTTCCATCGCCACATGCAGCGTGCCGTAGGGACCGGACGAGCCGTAGGGAATCTGCCCGGGACGCTTCTTCGCATCGTCGACGAATTCCTGCAGCGTCTTCCACGGCGCCGAGGCCGGCACGGCTAATAGCGTCGGATCGGCGAGCACGCGCGCGATCGGCGCGAACTGCGAGACTTCATACGCCACCGGGCGGTCGAACAGCCGATCGGCTTCCGGCAGCACCGCGAGCGAGGACAGCGTCATCAGTAGCGTGTGGCCGTCGGGCTCGGCGCGCGCCGCCGCCGCATTGCCGACCGATCCGCCACCGCCGCCGGCGCGGTTGTCGACGATCACAGGCTTGCCGAGAATCCGCTCCAGCGCCTGCGCGATCGGCCGCGCGGCGAGATCGGCCTGGCCGCCGGGCGGGAATGGGACGATCATGGTGATATTGCGCGAGGGATATGGGCCTTGCGCGAAGGCAGTGTTGGAGAGTGCGGCGGATGCCAGCGGCAGTGCGGCGGCGGCCTTGAGAAGTTCGCGGCGGTTCATTGGTGGTTTCTCCCCGTGATTTTATTTTGGTTGTTGGAAGCAGCCTAGCCTGAAGCTGGCGACGTTGCGATAGCCGTTCGCTTCACCGTCCCCTGGAGGGTGAAAGCGAACTCCCCTCTCCGCTATTTCCGCTTCTTCGCTTTCGCAAAATGCTTGGCCAAAAACTCCGCCAGCACTTCCACCCGCGCAGGGCGCGGGCCGCCAGGCGGGGTTACCAGATGCACTGCGCCTTCGGGCTGATGCCAGTCTTTCAGGATCACTTCGACTTCGCCGGATGCAATCGCCTCGCCGACGATGAAGTCCGGCAGGTCGGCGATGCCGAGCCCGGCGACGACTGACGGCAACAGCGCCTCGCCATTGTTGACGCGGAGCTGGCCCGCGGGACGGACGCTGGCCTGCTCGCCGGCCGCGTTGGTGTAATGCCAGACGCCGGGTGTCGAGAGATAGGCATAGCCGAAGCATTTGTGCTCGGCGAGATGCATCGGATGCGTCGGCCTGCCATGGCGCTTCAGATAGGAAGGCGCCGCCACGGTGTAGCGCGGCATCGCGCACAGCCGCCGCGCGATCAGGGAAGAATCCGGCAGCCGCGCGATGCGCAGGCCGGCATCAAAACCCTCGCCGATCAGATCGACTGTTGCGTCGCTCAGATGAAGATCGATCGAGACTTCCGGGAAGGCTCCGAGAAATTCCGGCAGGATCGGCGCCACGGCCTTCACCCCGAACGTCATGGGAACCGCAAGCCGCACCAGCCCACGCGGCGCCATCGATTGCGACAACGCCTCGTTCTCGGCGTCCTCGCCATCGGCCAGCAGGCGTGCCGCGCGCTCCGCCAGCTTCTGGCCGGCATCGGTCAGCGCCAGCCGCCGCGAGGTGCGGTTGAACAGCCGCGCGCCAAGGCGCTGCTCCAGCCGGCTGACCGCCTTGGACACCGTGGCCTTGGACAGCGCCAGTTCGGTCGCGGCTGCTGCAAACGACCGCAACTCCACGACTTTTGCGAAAATCGCGAGCGCCTCGAAATCCGGGAGCTTTGACATTCGGATCGCCTTCAAGGCTCGTTTTGGAAACAATGAGTTTCTATAGTTTCTATTTCTATACCACGCCCGGCGGCATATCCAATAGCCATCGGAATTCAAGCAACGGAGAAGTCCCATGATCGAACTCAGACCTTTTGCAAAACTTGGCAGCGCCGATCACGGCTGGCTGAAAGCGAAGCATCACTTCTCGTTCGGCAGCCATTACGATCCGGACAATATGGGCCATGGCTCGTTGCGGGTGTGGAACGATGACGAGATCGCGCCGAACACCGGCTTTCCCGCCCATCCCCACGCCAACATGGAAATCATCACCTATGTCCGCGAAGGCGCGATCACGCACCAGGACTCGCTCGGCAACAAGGGCCGGACCGAGGCCGGCGACGTCCAGGTGATGAGCGCCGGAAGCGGCATTCGCCATTCCGAGTACAATCTGGAACCTTCGAAGACCAAGATCTTCCAGATCTGGATCGAGCCGACCACGCAGGGCGGCCAGCCGACCTGGGGCGCGAAACCATTTCCGAAGTCGGACCGCTCCGGCAAGCTCGTCACCATCGCCAGCGGCATTGCCGGCGACAAGAACGCGCTGCCGATCCGGGCCGATGCGCGGGTGCTCGCCACCACGCTGAAGGCGGGCGAGAGCGCAGAATACGAACCGCACAAGGCGCGCCACCTCTATCTGGTGCCGGCGGCCGGCAGCGTCGAAGTCAACGGCGTGCGAGTCAACGCCCGCGATGGCGCTGCGATCCGCGACGAGGCGAAGCTGACGATCACCGCGCTGGAAGATTCCGAACTGGTGCTGGTCGACGCGGCGTAAGGGACGAATCGAAACCCACGAGAGGCGTCATGCCCGGCCTTGTGCCGGGCATCCACGTCCTTCGTTGCCGCAAGAAAGAACGTGGATGGCCGGGACATCTAGCGCGAAGACGCGCTTCGCGCTTTTGCCCGGCCATGACGAAACCAACTTTCAAAACCCCAAACTCAAAGGAAAACCATCATGGCCAAAGTTCTCGTGCTCTATTATTCCGCCTACGGTCACATCGAGGCGATGGCGAATGCCGTCGCAGAAGGCGCGCGCAAGGCCGGCGCCACCGTCGACGTCAAGCGCGTGCCGGAGTTGGTGCCCGAAGCCGTCGCCAAGGCCTCGTATTACAAGCTCGATCAGGCCGCGCCGATCGCTAGAATCGAGGATCTCGCCAATTACGACGCCATCGTCGTCGGCACCGGCACCCGCTTCGGCCGGATGGCCTCGCAGATGGCCAACTTCCTCGACCAGGCCGGCGGCCTCTGGGCCAAGGGCGCGCTGCACGGCAAGGTCGGCGGCGCCTTTACATCAACGGCGACCCAGCACGGCGGGCAGGAAACCACGCTGTTTTCGATCATCACCAACCTGCTGCATTTCGGCATGACCATCGTCGGCCTGAACTACGGCTTCGCCGGCCAGATGAAGCTCGACGAGGTCACCGGCGGCGCGCCTTACGGCGCCACCACGATCACCGGCGGCGACGGCAGCCGCCAGCCGAGCGAAAACGAACTCGCCGGCGCGCGCTATCAAGGACGCGTGATCGCGGAGACCGCGAATAAACTGCATGGCTGATGCGATGTGGGCGGCATTCTGATTCGGGATTGCCGCCCTATCTCGTCTCACGGGGGACGATGGATCGAGCTATGGTGGAAATTCTTTTTATCGCTCAACTGGCACGCCGGCCGCTGCAGGCCATGGCGCGGCGCTGGTGGTGCAGGGGCCTCTACCGCGCCTCGCGCGGACAGCGGCGCTGCCGGGAATGCACGAAATCGTGAGCCGCGCTGTCTGAAGGGCTTGTGAATTCGTGATAGGCCTTCGGCCTTCACAGCAGGCACGCCCAAGGTTCTGGCATGAGCAACAATTCGCAAGTCCCTTGGCCGGAATTGCCGACCGCGGCGTGGCGTGAGACCTGTGCGACGCTGCAGCTCTGGACCCAGATCGTCGGCAAGATCCGGCTGACCAAGTCGCCCTGGCTCAATCATTCCTGGCATGTGACGCTCTATGTCACGCCTCGCGGATTGACGACGTCGCCGGTCCTCGACGGCGCGCGAACGTTCCAGATCGACTTCGATTTCATTGACCACTCGCTGCGCATCTCGACCAGCGACGGCACGCAGCGGCACTTTGCGCTGTCGGGTCATTCTGTCGCCAGCTTCTACGCCGCCACGCTTGCGGCGCTTGCCGAACTCGACATTGCCGTTGCGATCGACGAGATGCCGAACGAACTGCCCGATCCGGTGCGGTTCTCGCTGGATACCGCGCATGCCTCCTACGATCCCGATGCCGTCGGGCGCTTCCTGCAAATCCTCGTCAACTGCGACCGCGTCTTCAAGCAATTCCGCACCGGCTTCCTCGGCAAGGCAAGCCCGGTGCATTTCTTCTGGGGCAGTTTCGATCTCGCGGTAACGCGCTTCTCGGGCCGCCGCGCGCCGCGCCATCCGGGCGGCGTGCCGAATTTGCCCGATGCGGTCGCCCATGAGGCCTATTCACATGAAGTCAGCAGCGCCGGCTTCTGGCCAGGCAGTGGCGCGATCGATTACCCCGCGTTCTATTCCTATGCCTATCCCGAGCCATCAGGCTTCCGCGCGGCGAAGGTGCGGCCGGACACGGCGTTCTTCAGCGAAGCGCTCGGCGAGTTCATTCTCCCCTACGACGCTGTACGAACGGCAACCGATCCCGACAAGGCGCTGATCGATTTCCTGCAGAGCACCTATGAGGCCGCAGCGATCGCAGCGAAGTGGGATCGCCGGGAACTCGAATGCGATCCGGGCAAGCCGGGTGTGGTGCGACAGGTTTGATGCTGCTGTGTAGGGTGGGCGCAAAGCGCGTGCCCACCTCCCCGTCCATTTTGCGAAGGAAGGTGGGCACGGCGCGATGCGCCCTTGCCCCCCTACGGATTCCCCAAGCTAATGCCGCAGTTGCGGCTTCACGATGGTCTGGCGAACTTCGGCGCCGCAGTCGGCGCATTCATAGGTGAAGTCGATCTTCGCCATGCTCCAGTGCGGCTCGACGTCGCGCACATACATTTCGAGCCCCACACAACTCGGACAGATGACGAAGCCTGGCTCGATATCGTCGTGATGATGGATGTAGGCTGGCATGTTGGCTCTCCCCAAATACACCCAAGAAAGCATTCACCAGTAGGCCCTGACCCAAGGCGCAGCATACGCCTCAGGCGCGCAGGCGATCATGAACTCTCGCGAACACAGGGAGAACGTCTCCACTATCCCAGCATGTGTGACAGATTTGCATCGCCGTGGAACTCCAGCCACAACGCGTCAATTCTCTTCGTGTGACAATGGCTTATCGAACATGCGTCGCAGCCTCGCATCGAGCTTCGGATGGTTTCGCAGCGTACCCACCGCGCAATCGCGTAAGGCAAAGGGCCATCCGCGCCAGCTCAAGGCGGCGCTGATGTCGACCAGCGGCCGCCGCGTCACGCCGAAGCGGCGCTTGTAGGCGTAATTGCCGACAGAGAAGTCGAACTCGCGAACGCCATCCCTGTGCAACGCTGCCATGGTGCGCTCGATGATCAGCCGGCCCGGCGAACAATTCGACCATTTCTCACCGGCATTGCTGATGCGGATCATCACGTAGCGCGGGCCGGTCCTGATGCCGAGCAGCGTCGCCACGATCTCGTCGCCGACCGCAAGCACTGTGACCAACGCATAGCCGTTGCCGACGCCATCGCGCACCAGGTTGCGGTAGAACGCCGCGCAGGTCTCGTCATTGAGAACGTAGTTCCGCCCGAGGCTCTGCATCCGCGTGCCCTGCTGAACCTCGGTGGTCGAGAGGACCCGCAACGATTCATCGCGATCGGTGATGATCGCAAAGGAAGCGGCCGGATCGCGCGTGAATACGCGCCAGCTCCGTTCCAGCTCCTTGCGCACGGTCTTTTCCAGCGTGTAGCGCCAGGCCTCGTAATCCTCGCCCGTGGTGACGAGATTGCCGTTGAGCAAGCATGGACCGGCGGCGTTTAGCAGGGCCAGAGGATTGGGCTTGCCATCGAGATCGACGGGCACCTTGCGCAGACGAATGAGATCGCCCCGATCCGGCATCCGGCGCAGGGCCGACAGCAGGCTGCGCCACAGCGCGCGCGCAGCTTTGGCATCGCGCGGCGCCGCGGCCCCGATGATCGGCGCGTTGTAGTCGGTGAGATTGAGATCGGCGAATTCGACGATAGCCACATTGTCTTGCTGGCGGCGGATCAGCGGCAGCAGCACCGCCGGCTCGCCGGTCGACGCATCCGTGACAACAGCAATCAGCGGCGCCACGCCCTCGGCCGCGGCGAAGGCGCCGTACCAGGCGTCATACCATTGCGGATGCTGGAACGGCGTCGACGGGCTGATGTCGTGCCAGCGCGCGACCGCCTGTTGCCAGTCGCGCATGAGTTCGACGCGGAATCCGGCCGCGCGGCTGGTTGACCTCGCCGCCAATTGCCCCGCACTGGTCGTCAGCACCGTCATCGGCGTTGCGATCTATGCTGCCTTCGGCAGGTCGACGATCCTGCCGGGTTCGGCGGCGTCGAGGCGGAAGTCGATCGCGCGGCGCGCGTTGCGCTCGCGCTTGACCCACTTGCTGTCGCGCACGAGCTTCTGCAGCACCTTCTTGGCGAAGAAGGACGGCCCGCGCAGATTGCTGGTCTTCGGCGTGTAGCCGAAGCGATGACGCAGCAGGCCGTTGGCGAGCTGGACGATCTGGGCGCGGCGGATATCGTCGTTGCCGTAGGAGACCGTCATGGAAATATTGACGGTGCCGAGATTCTCGACGCGGTGCGGCGCGTTCAGCGGCCAGTTCAGCATCTGGCCGGGTTCGAGATCGAACACCTGCGCATGCGCGTCGTACCAGGGCGCGTAGGGCAGATCGACCTCGACGTCGAACAGCGCGATGTCCTCGAGGTGTTGCGGCTTGATGAACGGCGCGGTGTTTGGATAGACGTAGACCCGCTTGCGGCCGGCGATCTGGATCAGCCCCTGCCCCGGCAAATCGGCATGATAATAGACCTGCGCGTCCGGCGAGGAGATCAGAATGCCGGCCTGGTGGTTCGGCACCACGAAATCAGGAACCTTGGCCGCGATTTCCTCGAACATCCGGTCGATCAGCTTGCGGTAGCGGCTATCGACCGCGCCGACGTCGCGCATGTTGAGCCAGAGACCGCCCCGGGAAATCGCTTCGATGACTTGCCGGCCGGAGAGGCTACCGATATCGCCCTCGCGCCAGACGCGGCTGGATCCCTTGGCGCCGGTCTTCACCAGGCTGTAGTGCTCGCGCGGATAGCTTTCGATCAGCTGCGCGAGATCGTCCATCGAGAACGCCGGCGATTTGTGCATCTGGTGTTCGAGCCGAATCGGCTGGTGGCTCCAAAGCTCGGAATGCGTCTCATCCCATCTGCTGAAGATCTTGCCCGTCATCGCCACGCTCCTGCTTCCGTTGCCTGGCAGCCGCCTATTCCGGCTGTCCCGAAATCGCGGCCTGCCCGCCATTGCATTACCGCCCGATGTCCCGTTATGAGACGGCCGGACGATCTTCATGGTCGGATTGGCAAGAACGGTGCCGGGCGGACGCCGCCGCTTACCGGAAGCTAATGTCTGGCAGGTAAGGCTAACGCCGACCGTTCCTGGAAACCCCGCCGCCGCACGATGACTGGAGAAACCCGATATCGGGCGCTATTTCTCGGCGCGGGACCGCAAATGCATTGCGGCGTCGGCCAGTTCACCCGCCTGTTGCAGGAGACGATCGAGAAGCTCGAGCCTGGAACCAGCGCGACGTTAACCCTGACGCGCAGCGAAGGCACGCTTTCCGAGATCTGGCGCGCGGTCGGCACGGCGCAAAGCGTAGTCTGCAACTTCCCGATCGTGGCCTGGAAGCGCGTGATATTCGCGCCGCTCGTGGCGATGGCGGTCGCCCGGCTGCGCCGGCGCAAAGTCGTCCTGCTTCAGCACGAATGGAACGGGCTGCATTGGCTGCGCCGCATCACCTACATGCCGGCGCTGCTGCTGGCCGACACCATCGTCATGTTCTCGCCGCTGGTGCAGCGCGAGCTGGCCGACGACCCCCTGTTCGGTTGGACCGCCAAAAAGAGCGTGCTGGCGCCGCTGCCCCCGAACATCGAGGCCCCGGCGGGAATTGAAGATTCGAAATTGCGGCATCGCCTGATCGCCGCGAAAGCTGACGGGCGGCTCTTGATCGGTCATTTCGGATCGATCTACCCGGGCAAGCAACCCAATGCGCTGCTCGAGATCGGCGCCATTCTGAAGCAACGCGGGCTCAAGCCGATGCTCGTCTATATCGGCTCCTTCATTCGCGGCGTCGACAGGGTCGAGGAGGAGTTTCATGCCCGCGCCAGGGAACTCGACATTGCCGACGACGTAATCGTTTCCGGCTTCGTCGCCTCCGATCACGAGGTGTTCGGCCTGTTCAGCGAGATCGACGCATTCTGCTACCCCCTCGATGAGGGACTCACCGCGCGGCGCTCCAGCATCCTCACCTGCGTGCAATCCGGCCGTCCGCTGATCGTCGCCGGCCCGGCGCTGCCGGAGGAATTCGACCATCATCCGCGCTTCAAGGAATTGATCGGCCGCGGCGCCATCGTGCTGGTCGCGCGCGGCGCGGACAACGAGGCCTATGCCGACCGGATCGCCGCGGTGGTCAAACGCCCCCCGCTGGCGTTGCCATTCGATTTCGACGGCTGGTGGAAGGATGTTGCCGAAGCGGTGCGGGCCGTCATTCCGGGATGGTCCGAAGGACCAGACCCGGAATCTCGAGATTCCGGGTTCGATGCTTCGCATCCCCCCGGAATGACGGGTCGCTAGTCTGCCGCCCGGAACCGAGCGAGATAGTGCAGACCGAATACCGCCATCAGGAACGTGAACCACAACGGATCGGAACGGTCGAGGAAGAAGCTTTCCATCGCCGACAGATAGAGCCCGAACAGCCAGATCCGCAGCAGCATCATGGCCAGCGGACCGTTGTTGCCGCCCTCGTCCGCCCGCTGAAAATTCCGTAAAGGCACGATCACCAGCACGAGGATGAGCAGGGCAAGCCCGGGGAGGCCCATGCCCAGCGCCGTGTCGAGATAGCCATTGTGGCTGTGCGCGGCGAAGCCGGCCCACTCCTTGCCTTCCGGCAGGTTTTGAATGGCGCTGCTACCCCAGAACGACGCAAAGCCGTAGCCGGTGAGCAGCCGTGCATGGAGCGACTGCAGCGCAAACGCCCAGATGTCGGTGCGGCCGGTAAACGTCGAATCGAACGGCAGCAGTTTGGAAATCCCGGCGAGACTCTCGAACATCACGGTGCCGACGCTCAGCAGGTTCAATAGCACCAGCGGCGTCAGCAATATGATCGCGCGAAGCCAGAACGAGCGGATGACTGACGTTACCGACGTCAGCAACAACACCGCAAAGCACAGGGTCAGCGAGCTCTTTCCGGCCGAATACAGCAGGAACAGCGAGGCGAGCGCGATGATGGCCGCGCCGGATATCCAGAGGCCCGAGCGGATGATGTAGACGCCGAGAAACAGCACCATCACCATAATGGCCGCGGCCTGGTTCTTGTGCCCGAACGCGCCGCGCCAGTTGCCGGCGAGGCCAGGCTCCTGCGGATCCGTCGCCAGGTGAACCGAAAGATCGGGGGCCAGCAGTATTCCGAGATAGCAGATCGCCAGCAATGCGAGCGCCGCGATCGTGAACCAGTGCATCAATTCCTGCTGCGACCTTGGCAGCAGCATCAGGGCGGCGGTGACCGCGACGACGCAGATAGTCAGCGAAAGGCGCTTGATCGACGTCCCCGGGTCAAACGACAACACCACCGTCGCCAGCAGCCAGGCGCCGAACAGGACAAATGCCGGCGACAACAACGTCGCCAGTCCCCGCGCGTCATTTCGCATCGCCAACGCGACCGTCAACACGCTCAGGCCGCCGAACACCGCATAGGTCGCCAGCTCGTTGCCGGTACCGGCCTCGCCGATCTGCATATCGCCGAGGCTTTCAAACGGATGCAGCGATACCCAGCCGAGCAGCAGCGTTCCGACGAATGTCGCGCCGCGAACGATATCCATCACCTGCTGCCGCTCGATCCCGGTGGCCAGGCTGCGGATTTCGGATGCGTCGAGGAACTCGCTCATGAGACGATCTTCGAAGCCTTGTAGGGTTGCGGTTCGAGGCCGAACGCGGCCAGCGCGCTGCCGATCGCCACCGTGACGGGATGCATGGCAATGGTCCGCTCAGGTTCGGTCAGGATTGCGCTCACGGCATAGACAAAAGAAAGCGGCAGGGCCGTCAGCAGCTTGGCGGTCAACTTGGCCCGCAGCCAGAGCGTCGGCGTCGCCTTGCGCTGGACGTGATAGTTGATCGCGCCGATCCGCAGGCCGCGCATCACCAGCCATTTCAGGCTGGTGCGGCTTTGCGGCACGGTCTCGCTGATCACGGCTTCGTTTACCCAGTGAAATCGTAAACCGAGCCTTCGGCAGCGGTAGAAGAAATCGGTGTCGCCGCCGCCCAGAAAATTGAAACGAAGGTCAAACGCCGGCATGCCCAATCGGGCGAACACCGCGCGCCGGATCAGGCAATTGCCACAGCCATAGATCACCGGCACCGGGCCTGAGTCGTCGTAAGCTGGCGCAAAAGCCGGGTGGCGCCGCAAGCCACGCTTTCGTTCGTCATCGAATTCGGGGAATACCGGTCCGCCGACGATGTCGGCGCCGGTGGCACTCGCAGTCCTGACCATCTGCTCCAGCCAATCCGGTGAGGCGATTTCGTCGTCGTCGATCATCAGCAAGCTGGTTGCCGCCGGGAACATCTGCAGCGCGGTCTCGAAAGCGGCGTTGATTGCATGGCAATTGCCCTGCCGCGGCTCGATCACGCATAGCCCTGCGAATTTCCCCGACGCGAGGTACTCGGCGGCAATCGGGACGCTCTCGCTCTTCGACGCATCGTTCTCCACCATGACGACGGCGAAGCGGCGGTTGGTGCGCTGAGCGGCAAGCGACTCCAGCGTCCGGCGCAAATACTGAGGACGGCGGAAACATGGGATGCAAACCACGATTTCGGTCGCGGGATCGAGTGCCGGCGAAACCGCCACCAGCGCGCGCAAAGCCCTGGCCGACGGATCAGGCCCGTCCATCCGGAGATCGCTGGTCGAAATCGCTGCCATGACGCTCAGGTCGTTCACGAATATGTCTCATCGTCCCGAAACGGGATTGCCGGCGCAATCGCGGGACATTTCCGTCTCGATAAGGTCGTTCGTTCCGGATCGATCCGGCCTTGGCGAACGTTACGCGCGCAGTGGTGCAATATTCGGTCCCGCGGCGCGGCGTGAAGCACCGAACTCCGACGACGGTTAATGGATGGGGTTAATCCGCGCTGAACGACGCCGGCCGCAGATCAGCGGCTGAACAGCTTTCGGAACAGACGCTGCGAATTCGGAAACTGGCCATTGTCGATCTGGGTGGGCCAGGCGCCGTCGACGTCGAAATAGGCGGCGTAGGCAATCTGCCCTGCGTTCTTCATGAACCAGTCGTGCATCTGCTGAATGAAGAACGGGTTGTCGCCGAAATTGCCCACGCCCCATTCGGGATAGCTCATCCGCTTGCCGTGCAGACGCGCAAACTCGCGGTGCCATTCCAGGCCGAATGGCGCCTTGACGTAGAAATTGTTCCAGCGCTCTTCTGCAGAACCTTCATGCTTGAAGTCGTAGACGTCGAGACCGATGTAGTCGACGACGTCGTCGCCGGGATAGCTAAGGTCCGCCGGCATGTCCTGCGGTCCCCATCCAGGACACCAGTCGAACTTGAAGCCTGTCGAGTGGCGCCTGAATATTTCCACGACGCGCCGGAACGCCTTGATGTAATCGGCTTCATGCCCCTTGGCGAACCACGCCATTTCAGCCAGATTCATCTCCCAGCCGAGCCGAATGATCGCCTGCGGATGCGCCTCCGAAATCGCTCGCGCCGCAGCTTCGAATTCAACATCGTGGAGCCCATCGGCAACGTCGGCGAGCGGCGTCCCTTTCATGGTCAGCGGGATCGACCAGACCACGTTGCGCGCAGGATTGAGCTTCGTCCAGACGCTAGGCACCCAGCTGAATTTGGAGAAATCCTCCCAGGTCGCCTGGCCATAGAAGTCGACACCCAGCACTGTGGACGGCTTCTGCTTCAGCCATTTTTCCCACGCCTGCAGCATATGCTCGCGACCGATGGGACCCCAATTGACGAAGGCGCCCGCGAACTTCGCCTGAGTGGAAACGGCGCGCGGGGCGGCGTTGCTGTCGACATGCGCCAGCAGCAGCACGGTCACCACAAAGGCCGCCAGAAACAGCACCAGCCGCTTCGCGCTGTGCTTTTTGCGCCGCCTTGGATCAGTTCGAAACATCGGCGGCCCTCGCCTGCTTTCTGGCAAAGGCGGCCGATAGCCTTCGTCCCACCTCGATCGCGCCTTCGGCCGTGAGATGGCCCGCATCGAACTGCATGGGGATGTTGCCCTGCACGAGTTCGTCGCAACGATCGTCACGGCATATGGCATCGTAGACGGAAAGATAGGTGGCGCCGGTCGCCGTCACCATCCGCTTCATGGCCAGATCCCGCTCGCGAATTCCGGGGGTCCGCTTCGCGCTCGCTATCGACGGCGTGTCGTGCAGGATACCGTCCACGAGAAGGCGCGGCAGGGCGGCATCATATTCGACGATCGGTCCAAGCACCGTGACGTCGATGCCTCTCGATTTCAGCGATTGCAGCGTGGATGACAGAACAGGCAGGTCCTCGTCCTTCCAAGACGCGGCGAGGAGTACGCCATCGACATGCTTGTGGACGAGAAAATCGCCGAAGACGAATTCCATCAGGGTGCGGCACACCGGCGTGTCATATCGCGACCCGGCCACGATGGCCGGACGGCAAAGACTGGCGGTCGCCTGCATAATGTTGATCTCCGGCATCGCGAGCGAAAGCCCCGACCAGAGATGCGCGGCGTGACTGTCACCCACGAGCAGGTAGTTCGGCCGCGCCGGATCGGGCTTCAGGCAGGTCTCCGTATCGAGTTGCTGGCGGCTGGTCGACAGAAAGCAGCGCCCGGTGCGAAACGCGGCCGACGAATCGTAGGCCAGGAAGGAGCCGATCTCGACGATGCGCTTGGGAAAGCGGAACGGGGCTCCGCTCAGCAGGATCACGATCCCGCACAGCCCGACCGTCGAGGCCATCGTGGCCGAGGTCGCACCGAAAATGGCGGTCTTCGATGCTCCCTTCGCCAGGGTACGGAACGGCGTCTCGACCAGCTTCCACGACAAATAGGCGATGCCGATGGAGAGCACGATCAATGTCAGCTTGGCTGATGCCGATGACTCCGTGAAGAAGACGGCGTCGGTCCGTTGAAACACCGTCAGCGGCCAGTGCCACAGATAGAGCGAATAGGATATCAGCCCGACGAACACGAGCGGCCGGAGCGACAGCAATCGCCCCGCCACAGAGATCGCGCGTTCACTGGAAGCAATCACCAGCACTGTGCCAACCGCGGCGAGACCGGTCATGGCCAGCAGCGGCACCGCTGACGATCCGAACGCGATCACGCCAAGCAAGAGAATCAGTCCCGCCGCGCCGCCGGCGTTTCGCCAGAAGGCTGATTCCGGAACGGGAAGGAATTCGACCGAGAGCAGCGCGCCCAGCGCCAGCTCCCAGGCCCGGAACGGAGCAAGATAAAACGCAAAGGTGGGGTTTCGCGCGCTCATGGCCAGCGCACCGGCAAAGGAAACCACGGCGATGATGGCAAACAGGAGCCCGGTGCGCTTCGGCAGGAAGCGATGGACCAGCAGCATCAACAGCGGGGCCGCGAAATAGAACTGCTCTTCGACGCCGAGCGACCATGTATGCAGCAGAGGCTTGGTTTCGGCTGGGGCGTCGAAATATCCGGCGGTCTGCGCAAAATAGACATTCGAGATCGACGCCACCGCGCTAGCGAGACTCCTCGCGTAATCCACGAGCTCAACCGGCAGGCAATAGATCGCCGCAAGAACGCTGGTGACCAGGAACATCACGAACAGCGCCGGCAGGATGCGCAGGATCCGGCGCTCGTAGAAGTTTGCGAGCGAGAACGACCCGTTGCGGATGTCCGCGTCGATCATGCCGCAGATCAAATATCCCGAAATGACGAAGAAGATGTCGACGCCGACAAAACCACCGGAAAAGCCGGGAACGCCGACGTGGAAGAGCAGCACGGGAATAACGGCGATCGCGCGCAAGCCGTCGATGTCGGCGCGGTACCGGGTCACCGCGGATTCACCGGCCGCGCAAAAACACGCCGCAGGAAGCCGCTGCGGTGGTGGGCCCTCACCGTCGCAAAAGGATACAGGCCGGACAGGTCGGCTGTATCAAAAAGAACGGGAGGCTCGCGGCCTGCTTCTTGCGAAATGAGTTTTCGTCGAAAACGTAACCAAACAGTCATCGGCAATCCATTCGCCGACGCTGTCGACGATTCCAGCGATCGGCTTTGCAATATCGAGTCCACACAGACGCGAGCTCGAACGGCGCCTTCCGCAATGGTTACCGCAGCGCTGTAGCAGCATCAGCGTGTCGCAAACGCGGACACCGTGGACAGACCGAATGTGCCGGAAATGCCGGACCTGGCTGGCGCCGGTGCTTTACCCGCACGAGACAACGGGAAAAATCGGCAAGTTAACCACGCCGACGCGCTGCAATACGCAGTTCGCCGGTTCGGCACCGATCTTGCTCCATGGGAACTGCGGGAGAATTGCGCCTGACAACGGCGAGCCTCCTCCGACGGATTGTTGAGATGAATTGCGCCGTGTCGTTAACCCTGAACCCATTGCCGAAGCGGAGCTCCGCGCTTCAAAGGCCGAAAGTCTAATGCTCAGCCAAACGTTCCATTACTCTGTTGCGAGCGTCGTGTCGGCCGTGATCGGCTTGCTGAGCGCGATCGTATTCACGCGGCTGCTCTCGCCCGAGGAGTATGGAGTCTACGTCGTCGGCCTGAGCACGGCGGGGATCGTCTCGGCGCTGCTGTTCACCTGGGTCCGCGTCTCCGCCCTGCGTTTCCAGTCGGAAGGCGGCGCGGTCGACGTCAGGAAGACCATCTTCCTCGCGTATCTCATCTCCGCCCTCGCCGCACCCGTCGCACTCCTCATCGCCACGCTGACGACGTCGGTATCGCTGGAGCGAAATCTCGCGGCCATCTTCTTCGCCCTGGGGCTCGGCCTGTTTGAACTGGGACAGGAGCTGCTGAAGGCACGATTGCAATCGTTCACGTTCATGTCGGCATCGATCATTCGCGCCTGCCTGGCGTTCACGCTGTGCCTGGTCGCGGCGCTGCTCGGCGGCGGCGGACTGTGCCAGCTCGCGATGGTGACCATCACCTATTTCGTCACGACCATGCTCTTTGCGAGCACGATCCTGCGATCGCCCGTCGCCGGACCGAAGATTTCCGACTTGCGGACGTTTGCGGGCTTCGGCATTCCGATCACGCTGTCTGGCATCGTCTTTGCGATCCACGCCGCACTCGACCGGATGCTGGTGTTTCATTTCATGGGCGACCACGCCGCCGGCCAGTACGGCGCATCCGCCGACCTCGTGCGGCAGATCATCCTGATCCCCGCGGTGAGCATCGCGTCGGCGACGATCCCGCTGGCGGTGCGCGCCTACGCCACCGGCGGCGCCGGCGAGGCGCGGCCGCATCTGGAATTCAGCCTCGAAATTCTGCTGGCCGCCGTCCTCCCGGCCGTCGCCGGCGTGGCGCTGACGAGCAGCTATATTGCAGGCGTGATCCTTGGCAGCGAGTTCAGGGAGACCGCGGCGACGATCATGCCGATCCTGGCCTTCGCCTGGCTGTTCCAGTCGATCTCCCAATCCTACATCCATGCGAGCTTTCATCTCGCCAAGACGCCGTTCATGATGACGACGCAAAGCATCGCGATGTTGATCGCGAACTTGCTGATCATGCCGGTCCTGCTCGCCAGATTTGGCCTGGTCGGCGCGGCGTCGAGCCTCGTCATCGTGGAAGCATGCGGCGCGGGCTTCGGCTGGTATCTCACGCGCAAGGCATTTCCGCTTCCCTTCAGCGCATTCCAGGTCATGCGCATCGTCTCGGCGACCGCGATCATGGCGCTGGTGCTGACATTCGCAAAACCGCTGCTTCCGATCGGCGTGGTCTCGTTTGGCGTACTGGCCGCAACCGGCTGCGTCGTCTACGCCGCCGCAGCCTTCGCATTCGACATCGCAGGCTTGCGCAAGGCCGTGATCGCCTACGGCGCGCGGCGCAATCTCTGGCCGGCCGCCGGCAAACCAAAACACGAAGGACACGCCCTCCCGGCCCCGTCCACGGGACTACCCAGCATGTCGATACGAGAACCATGATGCGGCTAGCCAGCAAAACCCCGGTCGTTGCAGCCAACAATCGACATGTCATTTGTCGAACCAACCCGGTGTCGCTGTCGGACTTTACCGGCAAGCGGCGCGAGGCGACGCGTCCGCTCGCGTTTCGGGGCGAGAATTTCGACCGCGACTTCGACAGCAATACGCTGTTCTACGACACGGTGCAGGTGAGCCAATCAGGCATCGCCCTGTTTGCGCCGCCATTCTTCAACCTCGCGCGCGACGTCGCGACGACGAATTTCATCAGCGGTGCCGGGACCCGCAAGGCGCGGGCACGGCACCTCGACCGCCACGCCCAATTGTGGCTGGATATTCCCGAGCATACCGGTCCCATCCAGGCATTGGGCGAACTGGGGAGCTTCACGTTCTCGGTGTCGCCGAACGAGTCGGAGATGTTCAGGGATCGCCGCGTCATCTTCACGATGTCGAAGGACAATCCGATCGAATGGATCCTCGACTGGGTGAGATTCAACCGGGACATTCACGGCGCAGATGCCGTTCTCATCTATGACAACGGCTCCAGCGCCTACGACAGCGCCACGCTGAGCGCAGCACTCCGTTCGGTCCCGGGCATCCAATGCTCGGTCGTGATGGAGTGGCCTTTCAAATACGGCCCGCAGGGAGCCAACAGCTGGGATCACTGGGACTCCGATTTCTGCCAGTTGGGAGCGTGGGAGCACGCAAGATGGCGCTTCCTGCAGCATGCCCGGAGCGCCATGAACTCCGACATCGACGAACTGGTGCTGTCGAAGACGGGAAAATCGGTGTTTGAGGCCGCCGAACAATCATGGACCGGGCTCGTCCGATATCGCGGGCGATGGATCATCGGCATCGATGACGGGATCCGCGACAGCGTGAGCAAGGCTCCGCATCGGCACGCCGACTTCTCGATTCTGATGCCGCCGAAATACGAATTCTCGAGACTCGTGATGCGGCGCGACGCGAACGCCTGTCTGCCGAAATGGACGGTGGTTCCCGCCCGGTGCCCCAAACACGCGCAATGGCACGTCCATTCGATCTTCTCCTGGTGGGCGTCCTATTTCTGCACCAAGGACTTTTCGTTCCGGCATTTCCGCGAGATCGGCAGCAACTGGAAATACCAGCGCACCAACCGCGTGCCGTTCGATCCGTCGATTCACAAGGCAGACCACGCGCTGATGGAAGCCTTTCAGCGCGTCAATTGGGACAACTAGAATGAACAAGGCAACCCCCACTTCAGAATGGATGAAGTCGATGAACGAGGCAGCCACGATCGACCACAGGCAGGCGGCCGAAACCGTGCAGCATCCGCAGGCGCTGCTCGAGCTGGCACACGGCGAAGCACGGCAGAGCCTGCTCACCGTCCACGGCATTCTCGAAGCGACACTGCCTGCGGGCGAACTCTCGATCTACGAAGCCGGCGGCGGCTCGACCAGCTTCCTGCCGCTCAAGGTGCTGCATCGCGCCCACGTCACCGTGGTCGACATCGACGAGGACCAGATCCGCAACAATGACTACGCGCAGCAGGCTATTCTCGGCGACATCCAGACCTATCGCTTCAGGCCCAACAGCTTCGATCTGGTGATCTGTTATAACGTGATCGAGCACGTGCCCGATGTCGAAGCGGCTCTGCTGCATTTCTGCGAATCGCTGAAGCCGAACGGCATGATCCTGATCGGTGCGCCCAATCCAGGGTCACTGTCCGGCGTCGTCACCAAATACTCGCCGCACTGGTTCCACGTCTGGTTCTACCGCCATGTCCGCGGCGACAAGAAAGCCGGCCTGCCCGGCCACGCGCCGTTCCCGACGTTGTTCCATCCGCTGGTCACGCTTTCCAACCTGGAGGCGTTCGCCGAGCAGCACGGCCTGCAAATGATCTACCGCAAGCAGTATGAGAGCCCGCGCTATCCGGAGATGCGGCGGCGCATGCCCGCGTTCGCGGCGCTGGTCGATGCCGCCGCGAAGGTGATGAACTTCTTCCTCCCCGGCAAGACCGACGTGCGGCACGGCGACTACCACGTGATCCTGCGAAAGCGCTGAAGCCATGAACGCGATGTTGTCAGAGGCAAGGGCGAAGGTCGGCCACCGGCTGGCGATGCATCTGCGCGTCGATCTGTTTCGGCTGCGCAACATTACGCCGATGGTCAGCTTCACCTTCGACGATCTGCCAAAGAGCGCCGTGACGACCGGCGCGCGGATGCTCGAAGCGCATGGCGCGCGCGGGACGTTCTATGTCTCGGGCAGCCTGGTCGGCGCCGACGCGCCGGATTGGGTGGCGGGCGATGCCGATGATGTGGTTTCGCTTCACCGCAGGGGTCACGAGATCGGTTGCCATACTTTCTCGCATCAACGCGCCTGCGACCTCGACGAGGCTGCGATGAGACAGGAAATCATGCGCAACCGCGCTTACCTTCGCGCGCTCGATCCTTCGATCCGGGTCGATAGTTTTGCCTACCCGTTCGGATACGGCTCCTACGCCCGGAAGTATCAGCTCAGGGAAGAATTCCAGACCTGCCGCAGCATCGTCCAGGGTGTCAACGCCGGCAGCGTGGACTTGCAGTTCCTGCGCGCCGTGCCGCTGATCGATCGCGAGATGGATTGCGACGGGATCGACCGTGCGTTCGACGAAGCGCAAACCAATAACGGATGGTTAATTTTCTACGGCCACGACGTCACCGACCGGCCGAGCCCCTATGGCTGTTCGCCCGCTTTGCTCGCGCATGCGCTCGGGGCGGCAGCCGAACGGAGAATTTCGGCCCTCACCATGGCGGAGGCGATGCGATGCGCCCGCGCTTAAACGCTTTGTTTGCCAATTCGGGGAATAGTCCCTCAGTGAGTATGGTTAATTTTCCCTGTTGCGTTTGTTCAGCGCTTTTTGTCGGCGCACCCGGCGTAACCCGAAGAGTAATCCCTCAGCCGATGCGTGCGGCAGTTCGAATGGAAGCTGGGGTTCATGCTTATCTATGACCAGCCGATAGACCGGGCCAGGCCTGGACCGGTGGCGGCAGCCACGCCGGCGGGCTTCAGCGTGCTCGATCTGGCCCAGCTCCTGTGGCAGCGGAAGGTCGCGATCGCTTCGGCGGCGCTGATCGCCGCCTGCGTGGCGGTTGCGGCCGGCAAGAGCCTGACGCCGAAATACACCGCCTCCGCCCAGCTCTACGTCGATCCCCGCGAACTGCAGCTGGTCGATCGCGAACTGACGCCGCGCGCCCAGGATATGTCCGGCCTCGCGATGGTGGTGGAAAGCCAGGCACGCGTCATCACATCGAACAATGTGCTGCTGCAGGTAATCCGCGACACCCATCTGGAAAAGGATCCGGAGTTCGGGGGCGGCGATTCCAAGGGCATTCTGGGATCGCTGATCGGCCTGTTCGGGGTCGAACTGCGCCCCACCGCCGAGCAGCAGAAGCAGATTGAGATGGGCGCGCTGGAAGCGCTCATTCGCCACGTCAATGTCAAGAAGACCGACCGCACCTTCATCGTCGATATCGACGTCTGGTCGTATGAGCCGGCCAAGGCGGCAATGCTCGCCAACGCGATCTCGAAGGCCTATCTCGCCGAATCCAAGCAGTCGCAGGCTGCCGCCGCGCGGCGCGCGACCACCGACCTTTCCGGCCGGTTGAAGGAATTGCAGGAACGGCTTCGCAACGCCGAGAACACGCTCGCGGTCTACAAGGCGCAGAACAATTTCGTCGGCACCCAGGACACGCTGATCAGCGACCAGCAGCTCTCCGCCAGCAACCAGCGGCTCGCCGCTGCTCGGGCGCTAACGCTCGACGCGCAGGCCAAGTACGACCAGATCGAAGCCGGCCGCAAGACATCGGCCGATGCCGGCGCTGTCCCTGAGGCGCTGCAGTCGCAGACCATCGCCAATCTGCGCGCGCAATATGCCGAAGCGCGGAAGCGTCAGGCGGAATTGCACAGCGAACTGGGACCGCGTCATCCAGCGCTGCGCCAGATGGAACAGCAGGTGCAGGACCTGCGCCGCGCCATCAATGAAGAGGTCGAGCGCTTCGCGCAGTCCGCGAGGAACGACCTGATCCGCGCCCGTGACTTTGAAGCCTCGCTCAACAAGGCGCTGGAAGCTCAGAAGCGCCAGAGCGTCCAGATGAGCCAGGCCTCGGTGCGCCTGCGCGAACTCGAACGCGAGGTGGAGGCAAGCCGCGACGTCTATCAGTCGTTCCTGAAGCGATCGCGCGAAACCGAGGAGCAGGAGAGCCTGAACACCTCGAACGCACGCATCATCGGCGACGCCACCGTGCCGCAGCGGCGCACCTTCCCGCCGGCCATGAGCCTGCTCGCGATGATCGGCTTCGTTCTTGGCGGGCTCGCAGCCGCCGGCTGGTTCGTCGCGCTCAACCAGTTGATGCCGGGCACGAACCCGGTTCGGCCGCGGGACAAGGCGCCACCGGAAGCCACGAAGGAGCCGGCCGCTCGTGCGGCCGCCAAGCAGCCGCCCGCCGCCGAACCACAGCCGCAGCCCGCGGTCAGCCTGATCGAAAAGCCGCTGATCGCGCGGCTGCAGGAAGCTGACGTGATGCGCACGCTCGGCGGCATCTTGGCAACCGATAGCACCGCCGACGTCACGCGGCTGGGCTGGCCGACGCTGCGCGCGGGCTTTCCGCTGATGACCGTCCTCAATGCCATGCGCGAGATGCGTGCGGCGCTGGCCAGGCGCGCCGGCGAACAACCCCTGCCCGTGATGGCCGTGATCGGCGCCGGTCCGGACCAGGACCGCAGCATCGCCGCGCTGAACATTGCGCTCGCCGCGGCGCGTGACGGTGCCAGGGTGCTGTTGATCGATGCCGACCTCAACCAACGCGCGCTGTCGGGCAAGGTGAGCCACCTGGCCAGGGGCGAGCCCAGCCGCTTCGGCTGGCTCAGCTTCAGTGCCAAGGCCGCCCGCGCGATTCCGACCGCCAATGGAATTTCGATCCTGCCGGCCGCCAATGCCACCGATGCGAAAGCCGGCGACGCCATCCGAAAGGCAATTGCGCAGGCGCGTTCCGCCGGCGGCTATGACGTCGTGGTTCTCGACGGGCCGGCCATGCCGTGGAGCCCGACCGACCGCAAACTTCTCGACCTGGCCGAGGGACTGGTTGCGATCCTCCCGGTGCATCTCGACATCAACGACAGCATGGAAGACATCATCGCAGCCCTCGGCGGGGCCGAGCGCAAGCTGGTCGGTGTCGTCCTCAGCGAAGTCAACCCGACGGCCGTCAATCCGCAGCGGGACAAGCAATATGCGTGAGCGTCGCCAAAATCCCGTCGGGAGAGCGGCTACCGCCAGCGTGCCTCGCGTCACGCTGGGCGGGCTGCGGCTTGCCGTGCTTGATCTCGAGCAGACCGCGAACTTCATGATCGACGTGGTGTTCCCGCAACGCCGCCTCAATCGTCCGCTCTATCTGACCTCGGCCAATGGCGAGGTGCTGGCGCGCTGCTCGACCGAACCGATGACCGACCGGCTGTTTCGGGCCGCCGACCTGATCAATGCCGACGGCCAGCCGCTGGTGACCGTGTCGCGGTTCAGATCAAAGACACCGCTGCCCGAACGCGTCGCGACCACCGACCTGTTTCACGTCGTTGCCCGCAAGGCGCAGGCAGCCGGTCTCACTTTCTACATGCTGGGCGCGGACGAGGCGGAGAACGCCGCCGCGGTCGGCAGCGTTCGCGAGCAATATCCCGACCTCAAGATCGTCGGCCGTTGCCACGGCTTTCTGCGGGGCGAGGCGCTGCGTGCCAAGGTCGCCGAAATCAACGCGTTGGCGCCGGACTATCTCTGGGTCGCACTCGGCGTTCCCTATGAACAGGCATTCGTCGAGGAATTCACGCCCAACCTCTCCAATGTCGGCGTCATCAAGACGTCGGGCGGGCTGTTCAATTTCCTGTCGGGCAGCCGCGCCCGCGCGCCGCTCTGGATGCAGCACGCGGGCCTGGAATGGGCCTGGCGCATCTGGCTGGAGCCGCGCCGCCTGCTCTGGCGCTATCTGACCACCAATCCGCGCGCGCTTTACCTGTTGCTGAACAGGAGCCGATCGACTGATATCGGCGGGACACACAATCGATGAGCAGCCGTCCAGCCATTCTCGTCACCGGCGGTGCCGGCTATATCGGCTCGCACTGTTGCAGGGCGCTGGATGCGGCGGGTTACCAGCCCGTCACCTATGACAATCTTTCGACCGGCCACCGCAGCTTCGCCGCGGACGCGCTGGTGGTCGGCGACATCGCCGACAAGGCCACGCTGGCGCGGACCTTTGCCGAGCACGACATCGTCGCCGTCATGCACTTTGCGGCGTCGAGCCTGGTCGGCGAATCCGTTGCCGATCCGCAGAAATACTACGTCAACAACCTCGCCGGCACGCTGTCGCTTCTCGAGACCATGCGCGCGGCCGGCTGCAACCGCCTGGTGTTTTCGTCGACCGGCGCGGTCTATGGCAATGCCGACAGCAAGGCGCTGCGTGAGGACTACCCGTGCGCGCCGATCAACCCCTATGGCGCCTCGAAATGGATGATCGAGCGCGTGCTGGCGGAGTATCGCACAGCCTATGGCTTCGGCTCGTTCGCGCTGCGTTACTTCAACGCTGCTGGCGCCGACCCCGCCGGCGGCATTGGCGAGCTGCGCGAGGTGGAAACTCACCTCATCCCGCGCGCCATGATGGCGCTGCAAGGGCATGTGCCAGACTTCGCGGTGTTCGGCGACAATTACGAAACGCCCGACGGCACGGCGATCCGCGACTACATTCACGTCACCGATCTGGCGACCGCCCACGTGCTGGCGCTCAAGCTGCTTTTGGAAGGTCATTCCGGCGGCGCGTTCAATCTCGGCACCGGCAACGGCTTCTCGGTGCGCGAGATCCTCGCCGCGATCGCGGCCGAGACCGGCCGCGAAGTCCCGCATGTCGTCAAGCCGCGGCGATCGGGCGATCCAACCTATCTGGTTGCCGATCCCTCTGCCGCACGCGCGACATTGAACTTCCGTCCCGCCCATTCGGATCTGGCCACGATCATCCGCACCGCGTGGGCGTGGCACAAGAAGGCTCACCCGCTGAAGACGAGTGATCCTGCTGAGGCGAGCCGGCCTCGGACCGGTTGATCAAAGCGGCTTGATCTGCACCTTGCGGAACTTGACCACGCCAGAACCGTATTGCAGCGCGATCGGGCCGCTTGCGTGTTTTGAATCCTGGACATCGACGGTTTTCTGGCCATTGAGCACGACGACGAGCTGAGAGCCCTTGGCCGTGATTTCGTAGGTGTTCCACTTGCCGCCCGCCTTCGGCATCGGATCGACCTTGGCCACATCGACGATGGCGCCGGTGCCGTAGGTCGGATCGGGCCGCTTGTCGAAGATATTGACCTCGTAGCAGATCTTGGCGTCGATCTTGGCCGACTGGTCGCAGCGAATGAAGATTCCGCTGTTGGCGTCATCGTCGGCCCAGAACTCGGCCTTGATCTGGAAATCCTTGTAGGAATTCTTGCTGACGAGATAAGAGGGATCTTTGCCCTCGGTGATCTTGTCCGCCACCAGCGCCCCGTCCTTCATCGCCCAGTTGGCTTTGCCGACCTCGGTCCAGTCGCCCATCTTGGTGCCGTCGACAAGCGTCACCCAGCCATCGCTCTGACCGGACGCGACGCTGGAAAATTGAATAGCGGCGGTGCCGATCAACAGACCGGCCGCGAGTATCGACAAGCGCTTCATGAACGTAACCCTCCCATGGCTGCTTTTTAGTTGGGCCGCAACCTATCACCGCGGCGCGCGGCGTAAATCCACTTTTCATGCTGCAGTTGCGTTGTGCGACAGTTCGGTTTCCGCCACCGCCGATCACGCATCCACCTGCGCGCCTTGCTCCGCGGGAAGGAGACCGGCTAGCATGGACAGAGAACAGAGATGAGCCGATTTCAGCTCACGCGCCGATCGATGGAGGAAGGCCCGGCGACCTCAACGGCAGAAGATAAACAACCCCGGCACAGCCAATCTATTCCTGCAATTATTTTCAACGGCGGATCTCATGCTGTTTCAATGCAAGGCCTGCGGACCCGCGACCGATCATGGCAGCGCGCCAAAGCGCTCCGGCAAGGCGAAGAAGCCCTGGCGCACCATCGACATTCACTGCCACTGCATGGTGCCTGAAGCGAATGCCATGGTGCTGAAGGCCACCGGGATTCCCGGCGGCGGCGAAACACCGAACGCCAACGCCCATGTCAATGCCCTCACCAGGAGCATCCAGCCGCAGCGGGGCAAGATCGATTTCCCGAAACTGACCGATCTCGACACCCGTCTTGCCGACATGGACCGCGACGGTGTCGACGTGCAGGTGATCTCGCCCTATCCCGGCCATTTCGTCTATGCGGCCCCGCCGGAAGTAGCGCGCGAGAGTTGCCACATGGTCAACGACCACATCGCAGGCATGGTGGCAAAACACCCCGACCGGCTGATGGGCATGGGCACCGTGCCACTGCAGGATCCCGGGATGGCCGTCGCCGAACTGAACCGCACCGTCAAGGAGCTCGGCTTCCGCGGCGTCGAACTATGCACCAACGTCAGGGGCGTCGATCTCACCCGCGCCGGCCTGGAAAAATTCTTCGCCCGCGCCGAGGAGCTCGACGTGATGATCTTCCTGCATCCATTCGGCACCAGCCTGGTCGGCCGCATGGAGGATCATTATTTTCCGAACACCATCGGACATCCCCTGGATTCCACGCTGTGCGTCGGGCATCTGATTTTCGACGGCTACCTTGAACGTTTTCCCGAGCTGAAAATCTGCATCGCCCATGGTGGCGGTTACATCCCGGGCTATTGGGGACGCTTCGATCACGCCTTCGCGCATCGCGAAGATTGCCGCGTCAGCATCAAGAAGAAGCCGTCGGAGTATCTGAAGAAGCTCTACTTCGATACAGTGGTGTTCGACGAGCACGAGCTAAGGCATCTGATCGAGATCTGGGGCGCCGATCACATCATGCTCGGCACCGATTACCCGTTCGACATGGCGGAACCGGACCCGGTTGGCTTGCTCGGCCGGATCAAGGGTGTCAGCAAAAAGGACATCGCGCTGGTGGCCGGCGGCAATGCCGCCCGGCTCTTGGGCTTGCCGGCGGTTGCTGGTCCGGCGACCTAGCAACCATTTCAGCAGCGGCGCGTTTTATGTCCCCAACTAAATCAGGGATATGAGACATGGCTTCTGCTTCACAGATCCGGGAACATATGGACGTCATCTCGTCGGACAAGAAGACGGTCGGAAAAGTCGACCATCTGGAAGGAACCGACAAGATCAAGCTGACCAGGCAGAGTTCGCCCGATGGCCAGCATCATCACTTTATCCCGATGTCGTGGGTCGACCACGTCGATCAGCACGTCCATCTCAACAAGTCAGGCGCGGATGTGACTTCGCACTGGCAGCATGGCCGGCAATAACCGGCAACATGCATTGCACCGCCCGTGGATGCCGATATCATCAGGCTTCAGGAGATTGAATGCATCCGGCGGCAGTACTGCAACTTGAACGTATGATCGGTGAATACAACACGTGGCGTACCGTTCCGGAAACGGAACGCTCGCCGGCGCCGGCGTGGTGGTGGGGGCCTGCGATGGAGTTGCGCGCCTCCTCCCAGCCGCTCCCCGCCGAATGGCGCGCCGGGCTCGGATTGCCAGACCGGGCGACCTATGCTTCCGCCGCAGAAATCTTCCTTGAGACCTTCGCAGGCCAGACGTCTGTGCCGTGGCCTTATGATTTTCCCCGCAAAACGGCTATCCCGGATCCGACGGTCCGGGAGTTGCACCCGCAGCCGTCAGACGACAGTGCTTTTCAACCCTGACCCGGCTTCCGGCTGCAACGGCGGCGAGGCGTGCCGCGGTTCGGCCCGAAGCAGATCGGCCATTTGCTTGGCGGGCAGCGGCTTGGAGAACAGAAAACCCTGCATTTCGTCACAGGCGTGGTTGCGCAGGAAGGTCTCCTGCTCCACGGTCTCGACACCCTCTGCAATGACGGTCATGCCAAGCGCCTTGCCCATGCTGATGATCGCCTGTGCGATGGCCTGGTCTTCGGAATCGACAGGCAGGTCGCGAACGAAGGAGCGATCGATCTTGATGGTATCGATCGGAAACTGCTTCATCAGCGACATCGATGAATAGCCGGTCCCGAAATCATCGATCGCAAGGCGAATGCCGCGGCTCTGGATCGCGTCCAGCACCTTGATCGCGCGCGAGACGTTCCGCATCACCATGCTTTCAGTGACTTCGAGCTGCAGCAGCACCGGCGACATGCCGCTTGCCAACAGCGCCTCATCGACATCGTGCAACAGATGCGGATCGGCGAATTGCCGCGGCGACAGGTTGACCGCCATGGTCACCGGCCGCAGGCCGCGGCGCTGCCAGGCCATGTTCTGCGCGCAGGCTTCCTTGAGCACCCAGCGGCCGATCGGAACGATCAGCCCGGTTTCCTCGGCCAGCGGGATGAATTGCCCCGGCGAGACGGTGCCGAGATCGGGATGATTCCAGCGCAGCAGCGCCTCGACGCCGGTGATCTGGCCGCTCGCCATGTCGATCTTGGGCTGATAGTGCAGCGAGAACTGGTCGCGCTCCAGCGCGCGGCGCAGCGCGCTCTCCAGCGTCAGACGCTCGATCGACTGCGTCTTGATTTCCTTGGTGAAGAAGCGGAAGCCGTTCTTGCCGTCCTCCTTGGCGAGGTACATCGCCATGTCGGCGTTCTTGGTCAGCGTCTGCATGTCGGTGCCGTCGGACGGGTACATCGCGATCCCGATCGAGGCGGTGGTGTGGCATTCGTGGCCGCTGAGCTGTAGCGGCTGGCTCAGTACGGAAAGAAGCTCGCCGGCAATGCGCTCGACTTCGGGACGCTCGGCGGTCTCCTCCAGAATCACCACGAACTCGTCGCCGCCGAGCCGCGCCACCACATCGCTCGAACGCAGCGCGCGGCGCAGCCTGCCGCCGATCTCCACCAGCAGCATGTCGCCGGCGTCGTGTCCCAGCGAATCGTTGATCACCTTGAACCTGTCGAGGTCGATGAACAGCAGCGCGAACTGCCGCTGATAGCGCGCGGCCCCATCGATCGCGCGGCGAAGCATGCCGTTGAACATTTCCCGGTTCGGCAGGTTGGTCAGGCTGTCGTGCGACGCCAGATACTCGATCCGCTCATCGGCCTTGGTCTTTTCATCGGCGCGGTCGAAATTCTCCAGTGCGAACGAAACGTTGTCGACCAGCCGCTGCAACAGCTCCGCAAACTCGGGCGTGAACGTATCCTTCTCGAGCGACATGAAAGACATCACGCCGACGACCTGCCCTTGCACCAACAAGGGGAATGAAGCGCCGGAATTCGTGCCATCAAGGCGCGCTCTATGGTGAAACGCCTCAGCGTTCGGATCAGCGAGGTAATCGTTTATGATGCAGGCCCGCCGCGAGCGTACCGCCTGACCGCACAGCCCACGTCCCTCCGGGTGCGCCTCGTTGACCGATATCTTTGCCAGGCGCGCGCTGAGCCCAGTCGGACCGGCGGCCGCCACAACGTCGAGATAGTCGCTGCCGTGTTTCACCAACGTGATGGAGGTCAAGGTGAACTTGCCGCCGTCGGCCGCGGCCTCGCACACCAGTTCGAACAATTCCGCCCGCGACGTCGCGCGGATGATCGCCTCATTGGTCGCGCTCAGCGCCGCCAGCATGCGCGTCAGCCGCTCCTTCTGGATTTCGGTCCGTGCCTTGTCGTCGGCGCGGTCGAAATTCTCCAGCGCGAACGAGACATTGTCGGCCAGACGTTGCAGCAATTCCGAGAATTCGGCAGTGAACGTATCCTTGTCGGACGACATGTAGATCATGACGCCAACCGCTTCGCCGCCAACCAGCAGCGGGAATGCAGCGCCCGACTTAGCGCCATAGGTGCTGACGATGGGTTGGAATGCAGCAACGCGCTGGTCGGTCACATAATCATTGCTGATGCACGGCCGCCTGGTTCGGAATGCCGTTCCGCTGAGCCCGCGGCCCTCGGGACGGGCTTCATCCACCGACAATCTGACGTGCCGCGTCGTTTCGGCCGCCGGCCCCGCGGCGGCCACGATTCTGAGAAGGTCGCTGCCGGACGTAGCCAGCGCGATGGTGGCCGAGGTGAACCTGCCGCCGTTCGCCGCGGCCTCGCACACCATATCGAACAGCTCGTCGCGGGATTTCGCCCGCATGATGGCTTCGTTGGTTGCGCTGAGGGCGGCGAACATCCGCGTCAGCCGCTCCTTCTGACTTTCGGTCCTGGCCTTCTCGTCGGCCCGATCGAAGGTCCCGATCGCGTACGACACGTTGTCGGTGAGCCGCTGCAGCAGTTCGGCGAATTCGGGCGTGAACGTATTCTTCTCGGAGGAAATGAAAAACATCACGCCGACGGCCTGGCCGGAAACCAGCAGCGGGAACGCAGCGCCCGACATCGCGCCGTCGCTGTGAATGAACTGGTGAAACGCCGACCGGCGCGGGTCAGCGCGCAAATCGTTGGCGATGCTGGCCCGGCGGGAGCGGAATGCGTTGCCGCATAGCCCGCGCCCTTCCGGATGATCCGCGTTGGTCGAAACCTTTACCCGGCGCATATTGTCGGCCGTCGGCCCCGCCACGGCCACCAAATCGGTGTAATCGCTGTCGGATCGGGCCAGCATGATGCTGGTCGAGTTGAACCGTCCGCCCATCGCTGCAGCTTCGCACACCAGCTCGAACAATTCCGTCCGCGACGTTGCACGAACGATCGCTTCGTTGGTCGCACTGAGCGCCGCCAGCATGCGCCCCAGACGTTCCTTCTGGGCGTCGGCTCTCGCCTTTTCGCCGGCGCGCTCGAAATTGTCCAGCGCGAACGAGACGTTTTCGGCGATCCGCGCCATCAGCGCGACGATCTCTTCGTCCTCCGCCCACAGCTTTCCGACAAAGAACAACAACACGCCGATGCTCTCGTCGGCCTTGATCAGGGGAACGGCGACGCAGGCGGTGACGCCGGTCTCGCGTGCGGCCTGATGCCAGGGCTGCCCCTGTGTCGAGTTGAGAATATCGTTGTTGACGGCAGGCTGCTGCGTTCGGAACGCCCTGCCGCAGACGCCCGTTCCATACGGGTTGCCCGCATCGATCGAGAACGGCGCCCGCATGATCTGTTGGACGATCGCGCCGGTCCCGGCAAGCGGCTTCAACCAGATCGAGTCCGGCTCCGCAAGCAGGACCACGGTAGCCGCGGATTTTCCGCTGTATACCGCGGCATCGCAAACGCGCTGATAGAGTTCCTGTTCGGTTTTGGCGCGAAGAATGGCTTCATTGGTCGCGCTGATGGCGCCGAACATGCGGTTCAGCCGCCGCATCACGCGCTCGCCGCTCTTGCGCGCGGCCTCATGTTCGAAATTGTCGAGCGCAAACGAAATGTTTGCCGACACGCGCTCCAGCATCGAGACGAGCTGCCCGTCGATCGAGTGCGCCTCGCGCCGCGAAACGAGCAACACGCCGACCCTCTCGCCATTGCAGGTCAGCGGCAGCGCTGCCGCCGCGCCCACCTGGTTGGCCTTGGCCCCCTCGCGCCAGGCCAGCGAGCGCGAATCGTTCAGGAAATTGTTGCTGACGCATATTTTCCGGTCGCGGAAGGCCTGCCCGGAGACCCCGCACCCCTCCGGCGTACCGGCCACGATCGAAATGTCGATGCTACGCAGACGCGGGACGTCGTCGCCGCAGCCAGCAGCGAAGCGCAGGAGGTTGGTTTCCGGCTCCAGCAGGAAGATCGCCACAGCCAGGAAATCCCCGACCGAGAACGCGGCCTCGCAGACCTTCGTGTACAGTTCTTCGGGTGATTTGGCGTACAGAATCGCTTCGTTGGTCGCATTCAACGCCGCGAACGTCCGCGCGATATCGGTCTTCACCGTCCCCAAGCTCCCTGCCGGCAGCGCCGGGCTGCCCCCGCGGATTTTATGCGTGCAGGAGGCCTAAATGCCCGTTATTGGCGACCGGGAGTCGCGATTCACAGTAAATGCCGGACCAACGACAGCGACGTCGCTCAGGAGAACTACGGGCTCATTCACGATTTCTCAGCCATACCGCCGGCGCGCGCCGGCCGGGATGCGAGCCTGCCGGCAACTTTCGAATTTTGCGGGATGAAATTCCGAGCGCGCGAGGGCCGTGCCGGCGGCATGGCTAACAGGATATTTCCACGCTTGCCCTGCCGCCGCCGCTTTGAGAGCATGCCGGCTGCGGCAACAAGCAAGACCCGCCATTCACGTGGGCATTTAATAGGTAGAGGAAATTTCCATGCCGATGGTCCAGGCCGACCGTCTCACGCGAATCGGCGCGGCGCTGCTCAAGGCCGCCGGCGCCTCGGAGGAGGAGGCTCAGGCCGTCGCGGCCGGCTGCGTCAACGCCAATCTCGCCGGCCATGACTCGCACGGCGTGATCGCGATCCCGACCTATATCGACCGCATCAAGGCCGGCCATATCGTTCCGGGCGCCAAATGGACCATCGTCCAGGAATCGCCGACCACCACCGTGATCGATGGTCATTGGGGTTTCGGCTTCCACGTCAACGCCAAGGCGATGGCGTTGACGATCGAAAAGGCGAAGACCGCCAACGTTGCCGCCTGCACGGTGTTCCGCCAGAGCCATGTCGGGCGGCTCGCCGCCTATCCCCTGATGGCGATGCGGGCGGGCATGATCGGTATTGCCACCGCCGATTCCGGGCGCTCGCCGAAGCATGTCGCGCCGTTCGGCGGCCGCGAGGCAAGGCTCGGCACCAATCCGATCTCGATTGCGGTGCCATCCGATCTCGAGGCGCCGTTCTATCTTGACATGGCGACCTCGGCGGTCGCGGCCGGCAAGATCGCGCTGTCGGTGGCGCGCGGCGAACAGATCCCGCAGGGCTGGATCATCGACGCCGAGGGACGGCACACCACCGATCCGACACAGTATCGCAAGGGTGGCGCGCTGCTGCCGCTCGGCGGCAGCGAGGGTTACAAGGGAAGCGGGCTGGCCGCGATGGTCGAGGTGCTGTGCGGCCTGCTCACCGGGCTCGGTTTTGGCGTCGAACCGACCGGCCGTCACAATGACGGATGTTTCATGGCGGTGTTCAATGTCGCAGCCTTCCGTCCCCTGAAGGATTTCGAGAAGGAAGTCCGCGAATTCGCCCGCTATCTGAAATCGACGCCGCCGTCGGAAGGATCGCCCGGTGTGTTCTATCCCGGCGAGATCGAACATATCCGCGAGCAGCAGCGCCGGCGCGACGGCATCGAGATAGAGGATGCCACCTGGGACAAATTGAAGGCGCTGGCCACCGACTACAAGCTGGCCGCCGAGATTGACCTGAAATGAATTCCCCCAGCACAAGGAGAACCGCATGACACGGCAAATGGCGCTGGTGGGATTCCTGCAGGCGCAGAACTGCACCAATCTGCCGAGTTCGTGGCGGCACCCGGAATCGCGCGACGATTCGATGTCCGCCGATTACTACCAGGAGATCGCCCGGATTCTCGAGGCCGGCAAATTCCACATGGCGTTCTTCGACGACCGCCTGGCGATGCCGGACCGCTACGGCAATGATCACGCCCACACCGTCGAATACGGCATCCGCTGCGTGAAGATGGACCCGCTGATCGTGCTGACCACGATGGGCATGGCCACGACCAGGCTCGGGCTTGGGTCGACCTGCTCGACCACCTATTACGAGCCGTTCGACGTCGCCCGCCGTTTCGCTACCCTCGATCTGATGTCGGGCGGACGCGCGGGATGGAACGTCGTCACCTCGCTCAATGACGGCGAGGCCCACAACATGGGCAAGGACGCCCATCTCGAACATGACTACCGCTACGATCGCGCCGACGAATTCATGGAAGTCGTGCTCGGCCATTGGGACACCTGGGAAGACGGCGCGCTGATCATGGACAAGAACAGCGGCCGCTTCGCCGATCCGGCCCGGGTGAAGCGGCTCGACCACAAGGGCGAGTTCTTCAGGTCGCGCGGTCCATTCACCGTGCCGCGCTCGGCGCAGGGCCATCCCGTCATCATCCAGGCCGGCGCGTCCGGCCGCGGCCAGCGCTTTGCGGGTCGATGGGGCGAGGTGATCTTCACCGCCGCGCGCAATGTGGCCGCCGCCAAGGAAGGCTATGCAGCGGTCCGCAACGAAGCGACGAAAGCCGGGCGCGATCCCGACCAGATGTTCCTCTGCAACCTCACCACACCCGTCTGCGGCGCGACCAAGGCCGAGGCCGAGGACAAGATGGCTGTCATCAACAAGCTGCCGCTGCAGATCGATGCGCTGTCGCTGCTCGCGGAAGCGCTGAACTACGACTTCGCCTCCAAGCCGCTCGACGAGCCGCTGACCACTGAAGAACTCAGGAGCATGCAGGGCATCCTGGGCATTCGCGACGGCGTGCTCAGGAATTCAGGCAAGACCAACCCCAGCGCGCGCGACTTCGTTACCTTCTCCGGCCGCGGCCAGGTGCAGGACGCGATCGTGGGAGGCCCGAAGGAGATCGCGGACAAGCTAGAGGAGATGTTCGTCGAGCGCGGCTGCGACGGCTTTGTCATCGCGGCCACCATCGTGCCCGGCTCCTACGCCGATTTCGTGAGGCATGTGGTGCCGGAGTTGCAGCGCCGCGGCCTGTTCCACAAGGATTATGCCGGCAAGACGCTGCGCGAGAATCTCGGCCTGCCGCGTCCTGCCGCCGGCGCCTGGAAAACCAGTCCGCGGGCCGCGGCCGAATAACAAGAGGATACTTCATGCGTTGGCTCAAATTCAGCGCCGCCGGCAAGACATCCTGGGGCATCGTCGAGGGCGAGCGTGTGATCGCCGTCGACGGCGATCCGTTCGGCGAATGGCAGCGCGGAACGCAGTCGCATGCATTGAAAGACGTGAAGATCGAACTGCCGCTGATCCCGCGCACCTTCTATTGCGTCGGTCTCAATTACCTCAAGCATCTCAAGGAAGCCGCCGACAAGGCCGGCACGGTGCCGAACGTGCCCGACCGGCCCGAGATCGGCTATCGCGCCCAGAACGCGCTGATCGCGCACGACGAAGACGTGGTGATCCCGGCGAGCGCGACCGAGAAAATCCATTACGAGGGCGAACTGGTGGTCGTCATCGGCAAGAAGGCAAAACATCTCACCGAAGCCAACGCGATGGCTTGCGTGTTCGGTTACACCATCGGCAACGACGTCAGCGAGCGCACCTGGCAGAAGGCCGATCGCAGCCTGTGGCGCTCCAAGAATGCCGACACCTTCAAGCCGATGGGCCCGTGGATCGAAACATCGGTCGATCTCGACAGGATGGAAACCGCGATCCGGGTCAACGGCAAGGAGACCGGCCGCTTCCGCACCAACGACATGATCTTCGGCATCGTGCCGTTCCTCGTCGAACTCTCCAAATATTTCACGCTGTGGCCGGGCGACGTGATCTGGATGGGCACCGACGGCGCCTCGCCCAACCTGAAGGCCGGCGACGTCGTCGAGATCGACATCACGGGGATCGGCACGTTGCGGAATAGGTTTGTGGCGGAGAAGGTTTGAGACCTCGGACCTCATCCTGAGGAGCGCGAAGCGCGTCTCGAAGGATGCGGCCCGGCTGGTGGCCTCGCCCTTCGAGACGGCCGCTGCGCGGCCTCCTCAGGGTGAGGGTCGAACAGGGCGGCTAGCGTTCTCGGGATTTGCGCCCAGCCCGGGAGGCCCGCGTCCTCAGAAATGGGGACAAGCGCCGGAACCGGCATTGGGTAAGGTTCGTCCGAACGGGTGTCTATCCTGCGGAGGATCATCATGGCTCACAGCTTAATCCTGCTCGGCTCGGCTCTCACGAGTCTTGTCCTCGCCGCGGCGTCTCCTGCGGCAGCCCAACCAGCAATCAATCTGGACCAACTGACCGCAACCCAGGCCGCCGCCGATTTGTGCGCGGGAAAAATCACCAGCAAGGCGCTGACCTCGGCGGCGCTGGCGCGCGCCAAGGCAAAGGGCGAACTCAACGCCTTCATCACGCTGGATGAGGCCGGCGCGATGAAAGCCGCCGAAGCGTTCGACGCCGGCCGCAAGAAAGGCTCGTGCAAGCCGCTCGGCGGCGTGCCGATCGTGATCAAGGACAATATCGAGGTGGCCGGGCTTCCCGCCAGCGCGGGAACGCCGGCGCTAAAGGACTTCGTCCCGAAGAAGGATGCGCCGGTGGCGGCAAAACTGCGCGCGGCGGGCGCCATCATCATCGGCAAGACCAACATGCATGAGCTCGCCTTCGGCATCTCCGGCTACAACGCCGCGTTCAAGACCGGCGCGGAGTCCGGGGTGCGCAACGCCTATGATGCGACGAAAATCGCCGGCGGCTCGTCGGCGGGAACGGGCGCGGCAGTCGGCGCCCGCATCGTCACCGCCGGCCTCGGCACCGACACCGGCGGCTCGGTCAGGGTCCCCTGCGCCCTGAACGGTTGCGCTTCGCTCCGTCCGACCGTCGGCCGCTATCCCCAGGCGGGGATCGCGCCGATCTCACACACCCGCGACACCGCCGGCCCGATGGCTTCCACCATGGCCGATGTGGCGATCCTCGATCGCGTCGTCGCCGGCGGCGATGCGATTGCGCCCGCCGAGCTGAAACGGGTGCGCATCGGCGTCGACAAATCCATGCTGGCCAATCTCGACGGCGATACCGAAGCTGCATTCAAGGCCGCGCTGGAGAAGCTAAAGGTGAGCGGCGTGACGGTGGTCGATATCGAAATGCCAAAACTTGCCGAGCTCAACGGCCAGGTCGGATTTCCGCTCGCGCTCTATGAGGCCTATGACGACATGGTCGCCTATCTCAAGAAAAGCGGCACCGGCGTCAGCATCGAGAACCTCGCCAAGGAAATCGCCAGCCCCGACGTGAAGGGCACCTATGACGGGCTCGTCATTCCGCGCAAGCTGCCGGGACCGAACAATACCGTCACTGACGCCAAGCCGGCCTATGACGCCGCCATGAAGACCGCCCGGCCCGCGCTGCAGGCGCTCTATCGCGATACGTTCGCCAAGAACAGGCTCGACGCCATCGCCTTCCCGACCGTGCCGAAGGTCGCGATCGCCTCGAATCCCGATTCCTCGAGTCTGGCCAACTTCGTGCTGTTCATCCAGAACATCGATCCCGGCAGCAATGCCGGCATTCCCGGCATCCAGCTTCCGATCGCACTTGGCGCGTCGAGCAAACTTCCCGTCGGTCTCGAGCTCGATGGACCCGCGGGGAGCGATCGCAAGTTGCTCGCGGTCGGCATGGCGATGGAGAAGATCTTCGGACGGTTGCCCCCGCCGCCGCGCTAGGGCGAGGCTCGCGACGCTAATGCCGCGCAAACAGGCTCGCGACGCCGCTGCGGCGGCGGACGCCGAGCTTGGCGAAAATCCGCTCGATATGGGTACGGACGGTCGATACCTCGACCTGCAGCCGGTGCGCGATCTCCTTGTCGCTGAGATCATCCGATATCATCCGCGCGATCTCGAACTCACGCACTGAAAGCTTCAGGATCGGTGAGCCATCCGCCGCAATGGCCGCCGCCCCGCCGGCCGCGCGCACCAGCGCCCCGGTGAAGGCCGGCTCGATCAGCCGCAACAATTCAAGCGTATGGCCGTCGAAATTCTCGCGGCGCCGGCCGCGCCAGATCCTGACGTCGCCGATATTGCGGCCGCCGGCGAAACTATAGGCATTGACGCCCCAATGCAGGCCGTCGCGGGCGAGGAAATCGTTGAAGAACTCGGTCCGCATCAGGTCGCGTTGCGGCATCACCTGCGTGACCAGCGTCGCCTCGCGGCGGGCCTGAAGTTTTAGAGTGATCGGATCGTGCTGCTGATAATAGCGGTCGTAGGCCGCGATGTTGTCCGGGTCCATGTTCAGGTACACGGCCTTTTCGAAGCGACCGGTCGCATCCTGCCAGACGAACGAGGCGTAGTGATCGGCTTCCAGCAATTCCAGCAGGTGATGACCGACAGCCTCGCGAACGTCGCGTTCGCTGAGGTCTTCGGACAACAGCCCGAAGATGCGCGCCAGCACCCAGCTCTCGGAAGCGCTCACATACATGAGCGCCATCCTAGCGGGGAACCGCGATCAGGTGAACCGGGTTCGCGAGCCCCAGCGGGGGGCAACGTGGCAGGATCAAACCGCCGTGGCCTTGGCGAACTCGACATAGATCTCGCGCAGCCGGTTGGTCATCGGGCCCGGCTTGCCGTCGGCGACCATCTTGCCGTCGATCGATACCACCGCCTGCACGAACACGCTGGCGCTGGTGACGAAGGCTTCCTTGGCGGCCAGCGCCTCCTCGACAGAAAACGCCCGCTCCTCGACGCGAAGCTGGCGCTCTTCGGCAAGCGCGACCACGGCCTTGCGGGTGCAGCCGGGCAGGATCTCGCTGCCGTTCTGCCGTGTCACGATCACGTCGTCCTGGGTCAGGATAAAGCACGACGACGAACCACCTTCGGTCACCTTGCCGTCCTCGATCATCCAGGCCTCGCCGGCACCGGCCGCTGCGGCGGCCTGCTTGGCCAGCACCTGCGCCAGCAGCGCGACGCTCTTGATGTCGCGCCGGGCCCAACGCAGGTCGGGCACCGTGATCACCTTGATTCCGGTCTTGGCCGAGGGTGCGTTGATGATGTCCTTGGTTGAGGTGAACATGATCAGCGTCGGCTTGACGCCCTTCGGAAACGCGAAGTCGCGGCCGGTGTCGGCGCCGCGGGTGACTTCCAGATAGACCATGCCGTTGACGAGATTGTTGCGCTTGACCAGTTCCTTCTGGATCTCCTGGATACGCGCCGTGGTTTCCGGCAGCGCCAGCTCGATCTCGCCGACCGAGCGCTCCAGCCGCGCCAGATGCGAGGCATTGTCGATCAGCTTGCCGTCGAGTACGGCGGCGACCTCATAGATGCCGTCAGCAAACAGGAATCCGCGGTCGAGGATCGAGACCTTCGCCTCTGAAAGGGGCACGAATGAACCGTTGACGTAAGCGATCTGTTCCAAAGTAGAGTCTCCTGTCGGCGCAAAGCAATTGCGCCGCGCTTATTATACCCAAATCGTTAATGCGACAGAATCTTCGACAAGAACTTCTGCGCGCGCTCGCTGCGAGGGCTGCCGAAGAAATCGGTCTTCAGCGCGTCCTCGACGATCTCGCCCCTGTCCATGAAGATCACGCGATTGGCGACCTTGCTGGCAAAGCCCATTTCATGGGTGACGACCATCATGGTCATGCCCTCGTGGGCGAGATCGACCATCACGTCGAGCACCTCGCTGATCATTTCGGGATCGAGCGCCGAAGTCGGTTCGTCGAACAGCATCGCGATCGGGTCCATGGCGAGCGCGCGTGCAATCGCCACGCGCTGCTGCTGGCCGCCAGACAATTCGGCCGGGTATTTGTTCGCCTGCACCGTCAACCCGACGCGCTCGAGCAGTTTCTCGCCCTTGGCCACGGCCTCGCCATGCGAGCGGCCCAGCACCTTCTCCTGTGCCAGGCACAGATTCTCGATGATCCGCAAATGCGGAAACAGCTCGAAGTGCTGGAACACCATGCCGACGCGGGCGCGCAGTTTTGGCAGATCGGTCTTGGGATCGTTGACCTTGATGCCGTCGAGGATGATCTGGCCTTCCTGAAACGGCTCCAGCGCGTTGACGCATTTGATCAGCGTCGACTTTCCCGAACCTGATGGGCCGCACACCACCACGACCTCGCCCTTGGCGACGCTGGTGGTACAGTCCTTCAGCACCTGGAAGGTCGGCCCGTACCATTTATTGACGTGGCTGATTTCGATCATGGGTTCTCACCGGACAATAGCAATGCGCGCCTGCAGGCGCCGGACGCCATAGGACGCGAGACAGGAAATCGCGAAATAGACCAACGCCGCGAACAGGTACATCTCGACCAGCCGCCCATCGCGCTGCGCCACCTTGCTGGCGGCCCCAAGAAAGTCCGGGATCGACAGCACGTAGACCAGCGAAGTGTCCTGGAACAGCACGATGGTCTGGGTCAGCAGCACCGGCAGCATGTTGCGGAACGCCTGCGGCAGCACGATGTAGCGCATGGACTGAGCGTAGGTCAGGCCGAGCGCGCTTGCGGCCGCGGGCTGCCCCCTGGAAATGGACTGGATGCCGGCGCGCATGATTTCGGAGAAATACGCCGCCTCGAACATGATGAAGGTGACGAGCGACGAGGTGAACGCGCCGACGCGAATCGGCCGCGACGCACCCGTCACCCACTGACCGATATAGGGCACCAGAAAATAGAACCAGAAGATCACCAGCACCAGCGGCAGCGAGCGCATGAAGTCTACATAGAGCCCGGCGATGCGGCCCATCAATCTGTAGCTCGACAACCGCATCAGCGCGATCATCGTACCGAAGACCAGGCCGCCCAGCGCCGACAGCCCGGTCAGCATCAGCGTGAAACTCATGCCGTCGAGGAACAGATAGGGCAGCGAGCGGCGGATGACATCGAAATCGAGGTTTCCGAACATCGTCATTTCCCCGTGATGTAGCCGGGGATCGCCAGGCTGCGTTCGAGGAAGCGCATGCCGGTGACGACGATGATGTTGATCGCGAGATACATCACGGTCGCGGCGGTGAAGGCCTCGAACACCTGGAACGAGAACTCCTGCATCGCCCGCGCCTGGCCGGTCAGTTCGATCAGGCCGATGGTGATCGCGACGGAAGTATTCTTCACGGTATTGAGAAACTCGGACGTGAGCGGCGGCATGATAATGCGGAACGCCATCGGCAGCAGCACGTAGCGATAGCCCTGCGCCGTCGTCAGCCCGAGCGCGGTCGCTGCCTGCTTCTGCCCGCGCGGCAGCGAGGCGATGCCCGCGGCGAGTTGCACCGCGACGCGCGCCGACATGAACAGGCCGACCCCGATCGCCGCCGTCCAGAACGGCGCGTTCGGAAGCTGCTTCATCCACAGCCCTGCGGCACGCGGCAGGAGTTCCGGCAGCACGAAGAACCAGAGGAACAGCTGCACCAACAGCGGCATGTTGCGGAAGAATTCGACGTAGCCAAAGCCGACCCACGATGCCGTCTTCGACGGCAGCGAGCGCAAGATGCCGATGATCGTACCGAAGATCAGCGCGATGATCCAGGCCAGCAGCGCGGTCTTGATGGTCAGCAGCAGTCCCGACACCAGCATGTCGAGATAGGTGCCGGCCCCGGTCGGGTTCGGCTCGAAGAAGATGTGCCAGTTCCAGTTATAGTTCACGGGCCCCTACCGTCCGCCGCGTCGCCTCATAAAGCACGCTCATGCAATGACCGGGCCATTGCATGAGCGTGGAAACGATTACTTGTACGAATCCGGATCCGGCGAGTCCGACGGTTTGGCGAACTCGTTCTTCAGCTCGGGACCGATCGGCACGTTGAGGTTCAGGCCCTTGGGCGGGATCTTCTGCGTGAACCACTTGTCGTAGATCTTCTGGCCCTCGCCGCCCGTGTAGAGCGCCGCGGTCGCGGCATCGACCACCTTCTTGAAGGCCGGATCGTCCTTGCGCAGCATGATGCCGTAGGGCTCGGGCTTGGAGAACGCATCCTTGGAGATGACGTAATCATTCGGCGCCTTCGAGCCGGCGATCAGGCTCGCCAACAGGATGTCGTCCATCACGAACGCCACCGCGCGATCGGTCTCAACCATCAGGAACGCCTCGGCGTGATCCTTGGCCGGGATGATGTTGATGTTGAGGCTGCGCGCACCGTTGGCTTCGGTGAGTTGCTTGATGTTGGTGGTGCCGGCGGTGGAGACCACCGATTTGCCCTTGAGATCGTCGATCGAATTGATCTTGCTCGCCTTCTTGGTGACGTAGCGGCTCGCGGTCAGGAAGTGGGTGTTGGTATAGGCGATCTGCTTCTGACGCTCCACATTGTTGGTGGTCGAGCCGCATTCGAGATCGATGGTGCCGTTGGCGAGCAGCGGAATGCGGGTCGACGACGTCACCGGATTGAGCTTAACCTCGAGCTTATCGAGCTTGAGCTCCTTCTTCACGGCATCGACGATCTTGTAGCAGATGTCCATGGCGTAGCCGATCGGCTTCTGGTTGTCGTCAAGATAAGAGAACGGAATGGACGAGTCGCGGAAGCCAAGCGTGATGGCGCCGGTCTCCTTGATGTTCTTCAGCGTCCCGGTGAGCTCCTGCGCCATTGCCGGGGCGGTGCACAACGCACCCGCAAGCAGGCAGCCGATAATCTGACGGTGTTTCACGTAACTTCTCCCTCTAAAGGTTTCAGATGATTGCTCATCCACCCTAACTCAGCGACTTGCCGGGCCGTTTGGCCGGCGGTCTCGAAGCTGTCCTTGCAAGACCGCTCCCGGCGTGCCCGGCACTGTGCCTGCACAATTCGGACCAAAACAGATTTAGTGCCCGTTGACCATCATGCATTCGACCCCTGAATGCGACTAAAGATAAAGGCAACGCCCATTTGTCGCCGCCGATCGGGGTCAGCCGCTTCCGGCCATAAGCCGCCACGGTGCCTTCGGTCAACCAGGCAATGCCCCGGCCGCCGAGCGCCATCCCGCACAGCACGTCGGACATATCGCTTTCGATGACCCGCACGCCGAAAATAGGGGCATTTTCCAGAATGAGATCGACCAGCCGGGCGAAATAGACCCCGGGCGAATACATCAGAAGCGGCACCGGATTCGACGCCCGTCCAGGCAGCGACGCGCCTCCCTTCGCCACCAGCGTTTCGCTGGCATAGGGCCGCAGGAATTCTGTGCCGAGCGTCACACACTCGTAAAGATCCGGATCGAGATGGATCGGCTGCTGCGCGTGATGGTAGCAGATCATCAGGTCCACATTATCTGACACCAGCGAGGTGACGAGATCGTGGATGTTGCCCACCACGACCGAGCAGCTCAACCGGCGCTCCTGTGACCAGGACTGCCACCAATGCGGCAGCCGCGCGGTGGCCATCGCGAACGGCAAGGCGATACGGATATGTTCGTTGCGGCCAAGCGGCTTGCCGCCGAGCTCGCCGCGGCTGTCGAGCATCTGCCGCAGCAACTCGCTGGCATGCTCGCGGAAACGCTCGCCTTGCGGCGTGAGCTGCGTCGGGTAGACGCTGCGGTCGATCAGGTCGAAGCCGAGCCAGGCCTCCAGCGACTTGATCCGCCGGCTGAACGCCGCCTGCGACGTGTTTCGTTTCTCGGCGGCGCGCGTGAAATTGCCGGTCTCGGCCACCATTAGAAAATCCTGAAGCCAGCGAAGCTCCATCATGCTCCCCGCTTTGGTGCAGGCCGTGGCCGCCGCACGGTTGCAACGCCGGCCTCGGGGCAGCGCAAGCCCGCGGTCGCCAACCGGCGCTGGTTCTCGATACGGAATGCGAAGCCCCATGCCGGGAAACGTAGCGGATCGGCCGGCAGGCTGGCCAATGCAAGCTTTGCATCACGCCACCTCACCGTCATCGGCGCGACAATCCCGATCATTCCTCGCCCAGTCATATAAGCCGGCCCGCGCTCGCCATCAGGTCACGCCTTCATTAGCCTGCCACGCCGCGGGCAGGTTATGCAAATTTTGCATTATGCAGACTTGGCATCAATGGCGGCGTCCGGAGGCCTTAACCTGGTGCGCGACAACCCTGTGCCCGGTCGGTTCTCGCGTTCCGGCCGGACGATCACTTAAGGTGAGCCCCCGAAATGAAAATCTGTGTACTGGGTGCCGGCGTCATCGGACTGACGACCGCATGGTGCCTTGCCGAGGCCGGTCACGACGTCATCATCGTCGACCGCCATGCTTCCACCGCGAAAGACGCCAGCGCCGCCAATGGCGGCCAGCTCTCTTACGCGTTCGTGGCGCCGCTGGCGTCTCCGGCAACCTTGCTGAAATTGCCATCGCTGCTGCTGTCGCCGGATTCGCCGATGCGTATCCGCGCCGGCCTCGATCCGGCCCTGATCTCCTGGGGCGCGCGATTCCTGCTCGCCTGCCGGCCGGCAGCGGTGCGCGAGACCATTGCAGCGCAGCTCGCGCTCGCCGCCTTGAGCCGGAGCGAGCTGGCCCGGCTTTCCCAAAGCTTGATGCTTTCGTTCGGGCTGCGAACCGCCGGCAAGCTTGTGGTGTTCCGCAGCAGGAGGGAATTCGGCGCGGCGCGCCGCGCGATCACCGCGAAGACCGGCAACGACGGCCAGCAGGTGTTGACGCCGGCGGAATGCCTGGCGCTGGAACCTGCGCTCAGACTTGACGCCGGCGAACTCGCAGGCGGCATCTTCACGGCCTCCGAACAGGTCGGAGATTGCGCGGCATTCTGTGCTGGGCTTACGTTCCGCCTGAGACGGCAACGTAATGTCGAATGGCTACTCGGCACGGAAGTCATCGGGCCGGTGCGATCCGGCGGCCGCCTGGTCGCCATCGACACAGGAAAGAGACATGTGCAGGCCGACCGCTTCGTTCTGTGTATGGGAGCGGCATCGAGCGCATTCGCGAGAGCGTGCGGATTCTATCTGCCGATCTATCCGCTCAAGGGCTACAGCATCACCCTGACGCCGGCTCCCGGTGCACGCGTGCTGCGACACAGCGTAACGGACATCGAACGCAAACTCGTGTTTGCACCGCTCGTACGCGATGATCACACGGCGACAAGGATCGCCGGCATCGCCGATCTCGAAAGCAACAACACGACGATCGACACCGGACGTGTCGATATCCTGCGCCGCGCTGCGGCGGAGCTGCTCGGCATCGACGCCGCCGGCGACGTCAAGCCGTGGTGCGGGCTTCGTCCCATGACGCCGGACAGCCGGCCGATCATCGGCTGGTCGCCGCTCGAGGGGCTGTTCATCAACTCGGGCCACGGCATGCTCGGCTGGACGCTCGCCTGCGGCAGTGCGCGACTGGCGGCCGACATGATCGATCGCAAGCCATCGGCAAGCGAGGCGAGCACGTTTGCACTGCGGCGCGCGGCATAAATTCCGTATCTCGGGAGGACGCGGCAGACCAATTGTCGCATGTCGCATTTCCGGCCGATTGCGACCCGCCCCGACGCCGCCCGCCGCGGTCAACACGCTTTTCTTCTCAGGCGATTTCAGAGAAGATCAAACCCAGAAAAAGAAGATAAGCGCGCCTCCCCGTCAATGAGGCCGCAAGGGAGTGTTCGATATGTCAAGATCTCGCCGTTTGACGATCGCCATCGCCGCCGTCGGCATGCTGATTTCAGCAGCCGCCGGCGCGCAGGAATATCCCACCAAGCCGATCACGCTGATCGTCCCGTGGCCTGCGGGCGGCTCGACCGATATCTCGATGCGCGCGATCGCCGAAAGCGCCTCCAAGCTGCTCGGACAGCCGATCGCCATCGACAACAAGGCCGGCGGCAGCGGCACCGTCGGCCCTGCCACCATGGCGGCAGGCGCCAAGCCCGACGGCTACACCATCGCCCAGATCCCGATCACCGTGTTTCGCCTGCCCTTGATGCAGGAAGTCTCCTGGAATCCGGACAAGGATTTCACCTACATCGTTCATCTCACCGGCTACACGTTCGGCGTCACCACCAGCGCCGAGTCGCCATTCAAGACCTGGAAGGACGTCGTCGACTACGCCAAGCAGAATCCCGGCAAGGTGACCTATGCGACACCGGGCGCCGGCACGTCGCTGCATATCGGCATGGAGCAGATCGCCAGCATGGCGGGAATCAAGCTGACGCAGGTGCCTTTCAAGGGCGGCGCGGAAACCAATGCCGCTGTGCTGGGACAGCATACCATGCTGCAGGCGGACTCGACCGGCTGGCGGCCGCTGGTCGACGCCGGCAAGCTGCGGCTGTTAATGGTGTGGACCTCGGCGCGCTCGCCGAATTATCCCGACGTGCCGACGCTGAAGGAGCTCGGCTATCCCATGGTGTATGATTCGCCGTTCGGCGTTGCCGGACCAAAGGGCATGGATCCGAAGATCGTCGCGAAGCTGCACGACGCCTTCAAGAAGGCGCTGGAAGATCCGGCCGTGATCGCGACGCTGGCGAAATTCGACATGGTGCCCAGTTACAAGAGCACCGAGGACTACAAGAAGTTCGTCGTCGAGGTCACCGAGTCGGAGCGCAAGGTGGTCGACAAGCTGGGTCTGGCGAAGAAGACGAACTAGCTTCGGCCGTGTTCCGGACGCGGCGCAGCGCTCTGCGCTGCTCCGCAGAGCCGGGACCCATTGCGTCCGCAAACACATGGACCCGGACTCTGCAGCGCATCACCATAGCGCGTCAAGACGCGCGTAAACGCGCTGACGGTGCTGCGCAGCGTCCGGGGAACGACTGAGAAAGAAGTGTCAATGAGCGATCAATCCGACGTCAAATTCCGCCTCAACAATTCCGAACTGTGGGGCGGGCTGATCGGGCTTGCGCTCGGCGGTTTCGTGATCTGGTCCGGGCTCAAGCTCAAGCTCGGCACCATCAACGATCCCGGCGCCGGGTTCGTGCTGTTCTATACCGGCATTCTGATGTGCCTGTTCGCCGCCTCGATCATCATCGGAGCATTGACCGAGGGCGGGCCGACCTTTGGCTCGCGCTGGGTGGACACGCGCTGGACCAAGCCGTTGCTGGTGATCGTCTGCCTCATCGCTTTTTCCTTCGCCCTCGACCCGCTCGGCTTTCTGCTGTCCGCAACTCCGCTGATGTTGCTGCTGTTGCGCGTGGTCGATCCGGTGCGCTGGCCACTGGCCGTCCCGATCGCGGTACTGGTTCCGCTCGGCATGTGGTGGGTCCTCAAACGCCTGCTCCTGATCCAACTGCCTTCGGGCATCTTCGAAATCGGCTGACCGCACCATGGACACACTCATCAATGTCGCCCACGGCTTCGGCGTCGCCCTTCAGCCCGTCAATCTGATCTACTGCTTCATCGGCGTGTTCATCGGCACGCTGGTCGGCGTGCTGCCGGGCATCGGCCCGATCTCCGCGATGTCGCTGTTGCTGCCGATCACGCTGTCGGGGACGCCGGAGTCCGGCATCATCATGATGGCCGGCATCTATTACGGCTCGATGTATGGCGGCTCGACCACCTCTATCCTGGTCAACATTCCCGGCGAAGCCGCTTCCGTCGTCACCTGTATCGATGGCCACCAGATGGCCAAGCAGGGCCGCGCGGGACCTGCGCTCGGCATCTCCGCATTCGGCTCGTTCTTCGCCGGCACCTTCGCACTGGTCGCGCTGATGCTGGTGGCGCCCAAGCTCGCCAGTGTCGCGATTGCATTCGGACCGGCCGAATATTTCAGCCTGATGGTGCTTGGCCTCGTGGTCCTCACCTTCCTGACGCAGGGCTCGATGGCAAAGGCGCTATTGATGGCCTGCATCGGCGTCGTGCTTGGCGTGGTCGGGCTCGACAGCATTACCGCGCAGCCGCGCCTGACCTTCGGCCGGCTGGAACTGATCGACGGCATCGGCCTCGTCCCCGTGGTCATGGGCCTGTTCGGCATCGCAGAAGTCCTGTTCAACACCGAGCAGGTCATCAAACGCGACGTCATCAACACGAAGATCACGCACCTGCTCCCAAGCAAAGAGGACTGGAAAGCCAGTGCCGGCCCGATGACGCGCGGAACGATCCTTGGATTTTTCCTCGGCATCCTTCCCGGCGGCGGCGCGGTGATCTCGTCGTTCGCGTCCTACGCGCTGGAGAAGCGGCTGTCCAAAACGCCGGAACGGTTCGGCCAGGGCGCGATCGAGGGCGTGGCTGGACCCGAAGCCGCCAATAACGCCGCGGCCGGCGGCGCCTTCATCCCGCTGATGACATTAGGCATTCCGCCGAACGTGGTGATGGCGCTGTTGCTCGGCGCTTTCGTCATTCACGGGTTGCAGCCCGGTCCGCTGATGATCACGCAGAACCCGGGCCTGTTCTGGGGCATCGTCGCCAGCATGTATATCGGCAATTTGATGCTGCTGGTGCTCAACCTGCCGATGATCGGCATGTGGGTCCAGCTTCTCAAATTGCCCTACAACATCCTGTTCCCCCTGATCATCCTGTTCACCATCATCGGCGTCTATTGCTCCAGCAACAACGTGTTCGACGTCTATGTGATGATCGCGTTCGGCATCATCGGCTATTTCATGCGCAAACTTGGCTACGAACCGGCGCCGCTGGTGCTGGCCTTCGTGCTCGGGCCGATGCTGGAGAACAATCTGCGCAAGTCGCTGATCCTGTCGCAGGGCGATCTCATGACCTTCATTGAAAGGCCAATCTCGGCCGTCTGCCTGGCGTTCGCGGTCATGCTGCTGGTCGGCCCGCTGCTGCCGTCGCTGCGCAAGAAGCGCGAGCTTGTTGCGCTCGACGAAGGGGCCTAGCTGTTCTCCCTCGCCCCACTCTTGCGGGGAGAGGTAAGATCCAAGCCAGCCTTCCACTCACCCGATACCTAGAACGCCCGCTTCATCTCGCCGAGGTCCCAGAACAGCCCCGCCATGATGACGAGCGCTTCCTCGGTCACCGGCAGAAGAATGTGTTCGTCCGGCGCGTGCTGCGAGCAGCCGGGATAGGAATGCGGCACCCAGATCGTCGGCAGCCCCAGCCCTTCGGCAAACACGTCGTTGGGCAGCGAACCGCCGAAATTCGGCAGGATCGCCGGCGCCTTGCCGGTGGTCTTGAGGATCGAGTTCGCCGTCCAGTTCACCCAGGGACTGTCAACATCGGTGCGCGAGGCCGCGAAGCGCTGCGTCCCGCTGACCTCCACCATCGGAAAGCCGTTGCCATGCAAATGCGCGCGCACGGCGTCGATGACCTCTTCATATTTGGTGCCGACGACGAAACGAAGCTGCAGCACGGCATTGGCGCGGCCGGGAATGGCGTTGGCCGGCTTCTCAATATTGCCCGACGACATCGCCAGGACTTCCAGCGTGTTCCAGGCAAACAGCCGCTCGGCCGGCGACAATCCCTCCTCGCCCCAGTCGGGTGCCAGCGCCGGCTCGTCCGCGGTCGGCTCGATCTTGACGTCCGCGAGCGCCGCGCGGACGGCGTTCGAAATCCGCGGCGGCTTGAGCGCGTCGAGCTTCATCCGCCCCTTGCCGTCGACCAGGCTGGCGATGGCGTTGCAAAGGATTGTCGCGGGGTTGGCGAGCACGCCGCCCCAATTGCCCGAATGGTTCCCACCCTCGCGCAGATTGACATCGAGATGGATGCGGTTGCCGCCGCGGCAGCCGAGGAAGATCGTCGGCCGATCGGCCGAAAGCCGCGGTCCGTCCGACGCCAGGAACAGATCCGCCTTCAGCTCCCCGCAGTGGGCTTCGCACACCTGCCGCAGGTCGGGCGAGCCGATCTCCTCGCCGGTCTCGATGATGAATTTGGCGTTGAAGCCGAGCTTGCCGCCGCGGGTCTCGCGCACGGCGCGCAAGGCCGCGAGATTGATGCTGTGCTGGCCCTTGTTGTCGGCGGTGCCGCGGCCATAGACGCGCTCGCCTTTGGTCGTGGTTTTCCAGGGATCGAGATTGTCGCGCCACTCGCCTTCCATCCCATCGACGACGTCGCCATGGCCATAGGTGAGCACGGTCGGCAGTGAGGCATCCTCGCGATAATCCGCCAGCAGATACGGACCCTTGCCGCTCGGCGATTCGATCAGGCGGGTGGAGAAGTCGAGCGCGGCGAAGGCGGGCTGGAGGTCGTCGACGAGATAGGCGCGCAACGCCTCGCCGCTGCCGGGGTTCTGGCTTTCGGTCCGGTAGCCGACCCTGCGGCCGAGCTCGGCGAGAAACGCGCCGGAATTCAGATGTTCACGTACCCGCGCAATCGCGTCGGCTCTATCAGCCATATTTCTTTCCCTTGTTAGCTAATTTGTGGAGCGCAACCTATCGGGATAAGCCGCCCGCTGGAAGTGGCAGGTCTCGCCGAATGGGCCTTGCTAAAAACCGCGAGGATGCAACAATTTCAGGCAACAGCCCGGCGTGTAACCGGGCACATGCGCAGGGAACTCTGCGTGCATTCGAGGTCCGCGCCATGACAAAGCAAATCCGGCTCAACGCCTTCGCCATGAACTGCGTGGCGCATCAATCGCCGGGGCTCTGGACCCATCCGCGCGACCGCACCCTCGGCTACAACCGACTGCCCTATTGGCTCGATCTGGCAAGGGTGCTGGAGCGCGGCCGGTTCGATGGACTGTTTCTCGCCGATGTGCTCGGCGTCTACGACGTGTTCGGCGATAGCCCGGACGCTGCGCTGCGCAATGCCGCGCAGACGCCGGCGAACGAACCCTTGATGCTGATCCCGGCAATGGCGGCGGTGACGCAAAATCTCGGTTTTGGCGTCACCAGCAATCTCTCCTTCGAGCCGCCCTACCCGTTTGCCCGAAGGATGTCGACGCTGGATCATCTGACCGAAGGACGGATCGGCTGGAACGTGGTGACCGGCTATCTCGACTCTGCCGCTCGCGGCGCCGGCAAGGACAAGCAGACCGCGCATGACGACCGCTACGAGATCGCGGATGAATATATGGAGCTGGTCTACAAGCTCTGGGAAGGAAGCTGGGAGGACGACGCCGTGCTGCGCGACCGCGCGCGCGGCATTTTCGCCGATCCGTCGAAAGTGCATCGGATCGAGCATGAGGGAAACAACTACCGGCTCAACGCCATTCATCTCAGCGAGCCGTCGCCGCAGCGGACGCCGGTGCTGTACCAGGCCGGCACCTCGCCGCGCGGACGGCAATTCGCCGCCCGGCACGCCGAATGCGTGTTCATGTCGGGCCCGTCGGCCAGGATCATCGGCCCGCGCGTGGCCGCGATCCGCGCGGCCGCGCAGGAAATCGGGCGCAATCCGGCCGAGATCCTGATGTTCTCGATGATGACGATCATTCTCGGCCGCACCGAGGCCGAGGCGAAAGCGAAATACGCCGATTATCGCCGCCACATCGCTCCCGAGGGCGCGCTGGCGCTGATGTCGGGCTGGATGGGTATCGACTTCTCGGGCTACGACCTCGACCAGCAGGTCCGCCACATTCAGAACGACGCTGGCCGCACCGCGCTCGACAATGTCACCCGCGCCGATCCGGACCGGGTCTGGACCGTGCGCGAGGTCGTCGAGCATGTCGGCATCGGCGGCGCCGGCCCCGTCGTGGTCGGGACGCCCGAAAAGGTCGCCGACGATATCGAGGCCTGGTTCGAGCAGACCGACGTCGACGGCCTCAACGTCGCGTTCGCCACCTCGCCTGGCGATTTCGAGGATATCGCCGATATGCTGGTGCCGGAGTTGACTCGGCGCGGGCGGTACAAGAGTGAATATGCGGAAGGAACGCTGCGCGAGAAGCTGTTCGGTGCCGGACGCGCGCGGCTGACGGAAGCGCATCCGGCGGCAAGTTATCGCGTGAAGCCACGCGCTGCGGCGGCGGAATAACTTGTAGGGTGGGCAAAGGCGCACTTCGCGCCGTGCCCACCATCTATCCACATCGCTATTCTGAATGGTGGGCACGCTTCGCTTTGCCCACCCTACAATTTCGCAATGACGGGTAATCAGTTCACCGAATTGCTCACAACCACCTCAATCAGCTTCGCGCCGGGGCGGCTGAAGGCGGATGACAATACGGACTTCAACTGCGAAGGATCGGTGACCCGCGTCGCCTCAAGTCCGAGCGATTTCGCCACGCCTGTGAAATCAACCGGCGGATCAATAAAATCCATGCCGACATAATGATCGTCGCCATGGAAGGCGAGCAGCCGCTGCTTGATGATGCGGTAGCCGCCATTGTTGACGATCACGAATGTCAGCGGCAGCTTGTGGTTGGCCGCGGTCCACAGCGACTGGATCGAATACATCGAGCTGCCGTCGCCGGAGTAACACACGACCGGCCGCTCCGGATTGGCGAGACTGACGCCGACGGACGCCGGCAATCCCCAGCCGATGCCGCCCGAGGCCAGCGCGTGATAGCCGTAGCGGTCGCGATGCGGCCGCAGCGCGATCATCTGCCGCGACGAGGTCAGTCCCTCGTCGACCAGGATCGCATTATCAGGCATCGCCTCGACGACCTGCAGCGCCAGCCAGTCCGGATCGATCGGCGAGGTGTGGGCGGCTTTCGAAATCTGTTCGATCAGCGGCTTGCGCCGGGCCGTCCAATTCTTCGAAGCGAGCGCGGCCAATCCCTGCTTGGCGCGTGCCTCGAGCGCGCCGCCGCCCGACGCCTTCAGTGCCGGCACCAGCGCGCGCAGGGTCTCCCTGACGTCAGCCTTGAGAGCGATGTCGGCGCCGTAATTCCTGGCGAGATCGTGATCGACCAGTCCGACCTGCACGATCGAGAGCCCGTCCGGCAGCGGGTCGGTCTCGCTGAAGACCGACATCCGCAAGGGATCGCCGCCGAGCGCGATGATGAGGTCATAAGGCGCGAGCGTCTCGCGCGCGATCTTCTGAATGCGCGCCAGCGCGCCCATGAAGCACGGGCTCTCGGACAGGAAATGCGCGCCATAGGGCGTCGACGACTGATACGCCGGACAGCCCAGCGTTTCCGCCAGTTGAGCGGCCTCCTGCAAGGCGTCGCTCTTGACGATCTCGTCGCCGACGATGATCAAGGGCCGCTCGGCTTTGAGGATGCGCGCGGTCAGCGCCTGCAGCGCTTCGTCCGCTGGCTTGACGCGCGTATCGACCCGGGTCGAGCGGCCGAGTTCGATGCCGGCCTCGGCATTGAGAATGTCGCCCGGCAGAGAGATGAATACCGGCCCGGTCGGCGGCGTGGTCGCGATCTTGGCGGCGCGGCGCACGATGCGCGGCAGATCCTCCAGCCGCGTTACCTCGACCGCCCATTTCACCAGCGGCTGCGCCATCTGCACCAGCGGGCCATAGAGCACCGGCTCCGTCAGGCCGTGGCCCTGCTCCTGCTGGCCGGCGGTCAGGATCAAGGGCGTGCCGGTGAAGCTGGCGTTGTAGAGCGAGCCCATCGCATTGCCGAGGCCGGGCGCGACGTGGACGTTGCAGGCGACGAGCTTGCCCGAGGCGCGGCTGAAACCGTCGGCCATGGCGACGACCAGACTCTCCTGCATCGCCATCACATAGGTGAGGTCCGGATGATCCTTCAGCGCGTGCATGATCGGCAGTTCGGTGGTGCCGGGATTGCCGAACAGATGGGTGACGCCCTCGTCTTTCAGCAGCGCCAGAAATGCGGAGCGCCCGGTGATCTTGTTTTTCATGTCCCCTCCTGCCCGCCGGTCCGTTGGCCTGCGGGATGGAGGCAGATGACCAAACTTGAAGGGCGCGCGCAATGGAGCGAGGTCATGGCTGCCCTGCGCGTGCACTCCCGTGTCCCCGACGCGGCGCAGATACTCTTCGGCGGCACACCGCAGGCCCAGACACAAAATCGCGAAAACGACCCCATGCAAAGTAGAATGGGCCCCGGCTCGCAGCACTCAGGCCGCTTGCGTCCGTGGGCAGGAGATGGTCCGTCGTCATGGCTCAACCTAATCTCATCCTGCCCTAGACCATCCCTTCACGATCCGCGCGCTTCTTCCTTTTCGAGCGCTGCCAGACCACGCCGGGATATCCCTTCAGCGGCACCAGCGGTTCGCCGGTGTAGGCCCATTCCTGCAATTCCTCGATCGCGATGTGATAAAGCGGTTGCCGCCCGGTGCGGCCCGAAAACAGCGCGCGGGGGATATTGACCATATGCGGCGAGCGCGGGCGTTCGTAGGCAATGGGCGTGCCGCAGTGCGAGCAGAAGCTGCGCACGGTCTTGGTGGCCTTGTCCTCGTAGCGCGTGAGGCTGGTCTTGCCCTTGGTGATACGAAAGCGTTTGCGCCAGCTTCCGACATAGGTCGCATACGCCGCACCATGGGCGCGGCGGCTCGACGGCGAATGGTCGTGCCAGGCCCAGCGCGCCGGCACGTCGATCTCGAAGGCGACCTTGCCGCACAGGCATTGGCCGGCGGCGGGTTTGCCGAGCGCGACCGCTTTGGGTTTTTTCTTTTCCTCCGGTTCAGGAAACATCTTGGCCCTGTCCTCACTTTTCGTCGCTGCGAAGAGCAAAGCGGCGAGTACTCCGTCATTCCGGGATGGTCCGAAGGACCAGACCTCAGATGTGCAATTGCACATCGGGGAATCTCGAGATTCCGGGTTCGATGCTTCGCATCGCCCCGGAATGACAAGCTCACACTGCGCTTCGCTCCATCCGGGCTACGAAGCGGTCACGCCTGCTCCAGCTCGTTGTGCTCCGGATAATCCGTATAGCCCGCCACGTCGCCGCCATAGAACGTCGCACGGTTGTACGGCGTCAGCGGGAAGCCGCGTTGCAAGCGGCGCGGCAGGTCCGGATTGGAGATGAAGATGCGGCCGAACGCGACCGCGTCGGCATGGCCGTCCCGGATCGCGGCATCCGCGGTCTCCCCGGTGAAGCCGCCGGCAGCAATCAGCACGCCTTTCCAGATCGGACGAAACAGCACCATCGCCGACGGCACGTTCTGATGGTTGACTTCGGCGCGGCCGGCGCCGGAGGAGCGCGGCTCGATGAAATGCAAATAGGCCAGCCCAAGCGGGGTGAGCTGTTCGACCGCATAGGTATAGAGCGGCATCGGGTCCGGCTCGCCGCTGCCATTGGCGACGCCATAGGGCGACAGCCGCACGCCGACGCGATCCGCGCCCCAGACATCGACCACGGCCTTGGTCACTTCCATCAGGAAACGCACGCGGTTCGGAATCGAGCCACCATACTGATCGGTGCGCAGGTTCGTGTGTGACTGCAGGAACTGCTCGATCAGGTAGCCGTTGGCGCCGTGCACCTCGACGCCGTCGAAGCCAGCGGCCAGCGCGTTCTTCGCGGCCTGCCGGTAGGCGTCGACGACACCGGGAATTTCCGACGTCTCAAGCGCGCGCGGCGTCTCGTACGGCACCGCCTTGCCGTCGGCCGTCCCGGTTTTCAGATCGGCGATCGGCACCGCCGACGGCGCGACCGGCAACACGCCATGAGGCTGGAACGAGGAATGCGAGACGCGTCCGACATGCCAGAGCTGCAGAAAAATGATTCCGCCCTTGGCGTGAACGGCATCGACCACCTCGCGCCAGCCCGCGATCTGCTGCTCGGTATAGATGCCGGGCACGCCGGGGCTGCCGAAACCCGTTTCCGTCACCGGCGAGGCTTCGGCGATGAGCAACCCACCCGGCGTGGCGCGCTGCGCGTAGTATTCGGCGTTCAGCGACCGCGGCGCGAGCGAGGGTTTTGCCGCCCGCATCCGCGTCAACGGCGCCAACGCCAGGCGATGCCGGAGCTGATAGGGGCCAACCTTGAGCGGCGAAAACAGCGATGGATAATTCATGTCTATTCCAGACCCCCGTGTTGATACGGATATGTAATCGCTTCAGCTTGTTCGTAAAAGGTGTGGGACGCAACGTGTCGCCTCGAAGCGAGTGAGCACATCTTCCATGCAAAAACCGAACGGCAAGTCCCACCCTTCGCTCAGCGTCCGCATCGATATCGACGCAGGGGGGCGTATCGGTCCCGGCAAGATCGAGCTGCTCGAAACGATCCATCGAAGCGGTTCGATTTCCGCCGCCGGCCGGGCCATGGAAATGTCCTACAAGCGGGCGTGGGATCTGGTCGACGAGATCAACCGGATCTGCCGCCAGGCCGCCGTGGAGCGGCAGGCCGGCGGCAAGAACGGCGGCGGCGCGGTGCTGACGCCGTTCGGCCTCTCGCTGGTCGCACGCTACCGCAAGATCGAGCGCACCGCTGCAAGCGCGGCGCGCAAGGAATTGCAGGCATTGCGATCCGATATCGGCCGGGCGAAGAAACGCGCGGGCTGATCACAAGCGGAAAGTGTGCGATAACTGGACGCGCCGAGGTCCCCCCAAGCCGTCCAGGAAACTTTACATGCCCCATCCCGCCATGTCGCCGAACAATGTCGCCGTGATCACCGGAGGCGCGTCCGGTATCGGACTCGCGGCTGCGGCACATTTCGCCGGCCTCGGCATGAAGGTCTGCATCGCGGATATCGGGACTGACCGGCTCGCCGAAGCGGCTGCGAAACTGGCATCCGTCGCGAAGGGCGGCGCTGCCGACATCATGACGGCCTCCGTCGACGTCAGCCGCTTCGACGAAGTCGCCGGCCTGGAGACCGCGGTGCAAAAGCGGTTCGGCGGCACCGATATCCTGATGAACAATGCCGGCATCGGCCCCGACAGCAACAGTTTTGGTCCGCTGGAGAACTGGCAGCGCATCCTCGCGGTCAATTTGTGGGGCGTCATTCACGGCACGCAGGCTTTTGCACCGCGCATGATCGAACGCGCCCGCCCCGGCCTCATCATCAACACCGGCTCCAAGCAGGGCATCACGACGCCGCCGGGCAATCCCGCCTACAACGTCTCGAAGGCCGGCGTGAAGGCGCAGACGGAGGCGCTGCAGCACGAGTTACGGAACCTGCCGGGCTGCAGGATTTCAGCGCATCTGATGATTCCCGGTCACGTCTTCACCGCGCTGACCGCGCGTGGCCGCACCGAGAAGCCACCCGGCGCCTGGACGGCCGAGCAGACCGTCGACTTCATGATCGCGCGCATCGATGCCGGCGATTTCTACATCCTGTGCCCGGACAACGACGTGCCGCGACAGCTCGACGAACGGCGCATGCTGTGGGCCGCCGGCGATATAGTCGAAAATCGGCCGGCGCTGTCGCGCTGGCATCCGGATTATGCAGAGGCGTTTGCCAGGTTTGTAAAGGGGGAATAGCGGCAGTTGGTAGGGTGGGCAAAGGCGCGAAGCGACGTGCCCACCATCACGCACTCCGAAAGGAATGGTGGGCACGCGGAGCCTGTCATCGGGCGCGCGTTCGCGCGACCCGGTGGCTTTGCCCACCCTACAAACCGAAATCACTACAGCGTCACCTGCTTGTCGCCGCATTGCTTGCAGACGTATTTGACGCGGGTGGCGCCCTTTTCTGCCTGGACGCGGTTGGGCGCGCCGCATTTGCCGCAGACCGCCTCGATCCGGGTGTTGCCCTGCTTGACGACGAGGGCCTTCTTTTCCATCGTCTCGCGGATCAGGCGCTCGGCCTCCTCGCGCATCGCTTGCTTCGACATCGGCCTGCCCCGTCATGAACCGCTACGGCGGCGGTCTTATCACAATCGCGATGCATTTCGTAAGCCAGTCAAGAAAATTTGCGTGACGGAATGTCAGACGGTCTCCGGCGTCAGCGCCAGCAGGCGCCGCACCAGGGCCAGCGCCGTTTCCGTGGCCGGATCGGCCGAAATCACGGGAACCGCAAGCGCGATGACGTCGATCGGATCGTGCGACAGGACGATGAGATGCGTCGCGCTGTTGGCGGCGAGCAGCGATATCACGCGCTCGACGGCGGGATCGGACAATTTCAGCCCCCATGGCGCGTCGGGGCGGCGCAGCACCCGCACGCCCGACAGGAAATCGCGCAGCAGCGGCGGATCGTAAGCCAGGAGTTCGCTCTCGCGATAGCGCCGGGCGCTCTCGAAGATCGGATGGCGCGCGAGTTCCGCGATCAACGCGTCGCGCGTTCTGGCCGGCGACGCCGCGACGGAATTAAGCACGCCGGGCACCTGCGATTCAAAATGCGCGCGCAGCGCGTCGACCATCAGGCCGATGGTGAGGACGCCTGCGATCGCGATGGCGCAAAATCGCATGATTTGCGCCGCATCGACATCCGGCGCGACAAACGCCGCGGCGATACCGAGAAGCGCCGAACTCGACAGCCGCAACGCCGTCATTAGCAGCGCCTGACGCTGCGTCTCCGCGCCGCGTTCCGCGATCAGGATCGCGGTGACGACGAGCAATGCCCCCAAAGCCCCGAGCCTGACCGGAATATCCGGCATCAGCACCCTGAAATCCGTGACAATGAAGGGAATGACAAGGACGGCGCCGACGGCGAGGCGACCGATGCTGCGATTCTCGGACGCCATCAGCGTGGTCCGGTCGCGCGCCGCCAGCAGCCAGGCGCAGATGGCAAAGCCGCCAAGCTGGAACAAGACGAGCAGGACGGCAAAGGGCGCGGCAAAACGCTCCGATCCGACGGCGCCGGCGAGACCGAGCACGATGCCGCCGGTCAGAATGACGATCTTGGCCGGGCGCGGCGCATGACGCCGCAAAATCCCTTCGGTGACGATCAAGGCGCCGAGCGGGATCAGCGCGGCCGGGATCATCGACAAATTGTCAAGCACCCCGCTGCCGCTCCACCACGCCGTGCCGCGCACCAGGAACAGCAACGCGATGATGCCAAGCGCGATCAGAAGGCGCCGGGTCAGCGGGCTCCTGGGATCACGCCGGTAAAGCGTGGCCATGGCGACGCCAAGACCAATCGCGCCGCACAGGTTGACGATGGAATCGGCGATCATCTCCGGCGTCATGGGCCGTTCCCGTTTCCGGGTATCCGCGGCCGCAAGATACCGAAGGGCCGCGTATCGTCCATCCAGTGAACGGCGGGAAGCACCAGGCGCTGCAAGGCCAGCGCCGCGCCCGTCCCGAGCAGTGCCGGCAGCGAACCAGAGGGCACTTCGCTCAGGAGATAGCGGCGTGCGCCGGCAAGGTCGATGCGGCCGAGTTGCAGGACATCGTCGCCCCTGGCGTAGTCCAGCTCGCGGGCGCAAAACGCGTTGTATTGCTCGTCGCGATGTTTTGGCGCGGCTTCAAAGGTCTTCTTCAGCGCGTCCGATCCGCCGGTATAGGCATTGGTGATGACGAAGCGGGCTTCGTCGAAGCCGGCTTCCTCACCCACCCCGAACACGGCGCGGTGACGCGACATGATTCCGCGCGCCAGTTGCAGATGGGCAAAACTCTGGCGAGCGTCCGGATGCGGCGACGGAAAGACATCCGAAAAGGTCTGGCTGACCATGCCGACGACCGACGGCACCTGGGTGACGTTCGAGATCCATTTCGGACGCAGCCCGTCGCGGACAAACAGAACCAGCGCCGTCAGACCGTAGAGCACCCAGGACAGCCCCCGCCCGCGCTCCTCGGGATCGACCATGACAAGACCGAGATGGGTGACCTCGACAGGTTCGCCGTCGAGTTCGACCTCCATCACCGACAGCGCATTGAAGGCGATCGGCCGCCCGGTCGCTTCCTCAGAGATCAGCGTGACGATGGCGCGTGACAACCGTTCCCGGTCGCCGGAGAAAATGCCATAGGTGAGGCTTTCCTCAGGCAGTGTTTTGGCGGCCACGACACGCAGCTGCGATACCAGTTCGCCGAGTTCGACTTCCGAAAGCGACAGGCCGGGGGTTTCGACAATGCGCGTGACCAGGCCGGCATGGGTGCGAATGGTGAGATCGATGGTCGGCTGGCGCAGCGCCTTCAGCCAGAACACGCCATAGCCGCCCAGACATCCGGCCGCGGAGCGAACCTGCCCCAGAGCACGACGGATCGCCGAATTGCCGCTTGAGATTAACGCCATGCCACTTGCCCGCACTCGGTCCGGATCTGTGCGCCGGGCCCGTTAAGGAGCCATGAGTGCGACACGTTACGGTGGCAGGAGGGTAAACGATGTGTTGGTGACGTCAAACATCCCTGCGAGACAGGCGAACGGCGAATGCCGAAGCATCCGCCGCCCACCTTCGCCACGACCACGCCACAGGTTACGCGGTCTTGGAAATCATGCAGCCCTTCGAACTAGGCAGCCTTGGAAACTTCCATCAGCGCCAAACGAACCGTAGGTGAAGGTGACCCAGGCGTTGCTGTGATGCTGGATATTCTGATTCATGGCGCCGTCCTGCAAATGTGATTGCAAATGTGATTATGCGATAAAATATCGGTTTCAGACGGGTTGCATGCGTTTCGCGAGGCCATTGCGGAGCCGCCCGGAATTTCTGCGCCCGCGGCAGTTAAGGAGTCATGAAGTGAGCACCTTTAGGTTGTGTGAGGGTAAATGATACATTGAGCGGCGATGTCAAATGATTGATGACAAGCCAGTCCTTCACCACCACATGGCTCGTGAATTGTGCGAGAGCAGTGAACAGGTGCCCATGGCAAGTGCGCCGGTGATCGTGAACCGCATCAGCACATCTTGCGGCAACATTTTGCCGCCCAAAGCGAGAATCAGGCCGACTGCTATCGTTGCCCCGACGATGGCAGTCAATGGCACCCTCAAAGGGAGGGGCAAGGCGTGGGCAAAATATCCATCAACCGGCGCGGTGACTGCCGATACGATCACGCTGAAGATCAACGCCATCGCGGCGCCTTCACCGAACTCCCAATGGAATCGCCCGCGCGCGACGACTTCGTTGAGCGTGGCTCCAAAAAGTCCCAATATTGGACCCAGCAACAGGAACACGAACGTTCTTTTCATCGAAGACAGCCCTTCACCGCCAAGGTTCGAACGGCTGGAGGCCGCCCCCGACAAGCGAACGGCGGATGCCGAAACACCCGCCGTCCACCCTCGCCAGCACCGCATCACGGGTTACGCGGTCCGTACATCCGTTCCTCACGCACAGGCCGGTTCAATCAAATGCTGTCGCCGGTTGCCATCATCATCCGACAACAGCGAGCACAGGCCCATCGGCAGCAGCAAGAAGAAGCCTGCGCAGAGTGCGCCGTTCATGACCTCTGGCGGCACTGGCCTTGAGAACATGATCGTGAACAAGGTGAGAAACAGGCCGCTGGCCAAGGACGCGCCGATAGCTGCGGTCAGAGATGCCCTCAAGAGCGATGGCAAACCCCGCGCAAGATACCCGTCCATGAGCCCGGTGATCGCCGATACAGGCAAGGCGAACAGAAAGGACGCTGTTGCGCATATTGCAACGAAAGCATCATCGATCCGACCCGCGATGGCAACAGCGACCATCCACACCGCTAGCGTGACCAGCAAAGGGCCCAGCAGAAGAAACGTCACGGTTCGTTTCATTGAAGTCGATCCTTCCTTTGAGTCTTTGACGCGAAGCCGGATCGCAGGGATTTCTCGATCACGCCTGGCTGCCGAAACAGGCGGCGAATGCCGAAGCACCCGCCGCCCGCCCTCGCCAGCACCGCGTCACAGGTTACGCGGCCTTGGAAACTTCCATCAGCAGCCGCTCGGCCTTGGCGTCCTCGATACGGTTCACCAGCTTGCCGCTCTCGTGCATGTCGCGCACGGTCTTGGTCAGGGTGACGCAGGACTGCACGAGCATCACGATGCCCATCGCGAGATAGCCCTTGATCCAGAGATCGAGCGGCAGGAAGAACACGCCGATGGCGACCATGAAGGCCGAGGCGGAAAACGAAACATAGGTGAAGGTAACCCAGGCACCGCTGTGGGGTTGGACGTTCTGGTTCATGATAATCTCCTGTTTGATATGGGTTTAATCGATCAGATTCAGTTTCAGGCAGCTTGCGTGCGTTTGGCGTTCAGCCGCGCGAGCACGTCATCCGCGGTTGATTTCAGCCGAGGGCCAAAGCCCTGTTCGGCGAGCTTTTCGGCGGTCGCCAGCGGACCGCTGGCGGCATCGAGTTCGATCAGGGCGTCGGCCGCAGCCTGTGCCTCGATCTGCCGTTCACGCAGCCGCTTCAGCGTGTTCTCTGCCTCCGGCAGCGTGGATTCGTAGGGACGCGCGGCTTCGATGCCGCCCCGGCGCAGCGCGCGAACCGCTTCTGAGGCGCGGGCGATACGGCGGCCGCGATCGAGCTCGGTGATGCGCGCCTCCGCATTGGCGACCTGGCGCTTCATGCGGGTGATTTCGGATGCAAACAGCGTCCGCGCGGTCATCGCGGCGTCGCGGTCAGCCTCGAGATTGGCAATCGATTGCGCCGCCTCGCGGGCGAGATCTTCCCGGCCGCCATCAAGTGCTGCGGTGGCGCGGACTTCGAGATCGGCGATCCGGGCGTTGGTGGTGTCGAGACGGCGGCCCTCCTGCTGGTCGCCTGCGATCGCCAGCGCCAGCGTGCGCTTGGAACGTTCGACGGCAGCGGCCGCATCGCGCATCTGCTGGTCGAGAATGAGAAGCGCCGAGCGGTCTTCCAGTTCTTCCCCGGCGGCAGCCACGCTGCCCCGGAAGAGCGTCAAAACAGTTTTGAACATTGTTGGCTCCCTGTGTTATGAGCATCGCTCATGAATTACCTGTAGCACCATCGTGAGCATTGCTCAAGAACTATTTTGAGCGACGCTCAAGAATTGGCAAATAATGTCTAAAGCACTGGAAAGACGAGCAAAATTTAGGAAAGAACTGATCCTGGCGGCGGAACGAAGCATCGCCGCGGGTGGATTGGCAAGCCTGAAGACGCGGGAGCTGGCGCGGGAAATCGGCGTCGCCAATGGCGCGGTCTACAATCTCGTCGAGGACATGGACGAACTGATCCTGCGGGTGGGGTCGCGAACGCTTGCGCGGCTGGATGCTTCCCTCACCGCAGCCGAAGCGCAGGGCTTAACCTCTCCTCGCGATACGCTGGTGCGCATCGCGGTCGCCTATTGCGATTTCGCCGCTGAAAATCTCGAACTGTGGCGCGCGCTGTTCGAACACCGGATGGCGCCGGGCAAGCCCGTTCCGGAATGGGCGGTCAGTGAACAGATGGATCTGTTTCGCCATATCTATCGTCCGCTCGCCAACCTCTTTCCAGAGCGAACGCCGGCCGAACTGGGCGTGACGGCGCGAAGTCTTTTCTCGGCCGTTCACGGCATGGTGCTGCTCGGCCTCGAGCAAAAGCTGATCGCGGTGCCGGTCGAGGCGCTGCGGAAGGAAATTGCGACCATCGTCGGCGCGATGGTCGATGGGCTGACGGCGAAGCCACTGATTTGAGTCGTAGGTGGGTAAAGCCACCGGGGCGCGGCGCAAGCGCTTTACCGAGGGGGCCGCCCTGCCCGAACTGCACAGCGCGCCGGAGTTGCCGTTCGCAACACGAAATATTCGCGGCTGGCGAAGCGCGCCGGCTGTGGTACGGAGGGCGAGCGCGCATCCGCAAAGGAGATGAAAATGAAATCCGGCAGGCTGGCGATTCTCGCCGTCTCGCTTTTCACCGCCGGCGCATCCACCGCGTCGGCCGCCCCGGCAACGGCCAACGGATCCGCGGCGCTGGCGCTCGCAGGCGTCGTGGCGCTGTATTCGCCGCTGCTGACGGCGGATGAACGCGAGGCCGTCTCGGCGTTCTTCGTCGGGCAGAGCGGCGTGCGCTACGCCAAAAAGATTTCGGTCACCGCGGACAAGATCATCTGCCGCGTCAGCAATGTCGATATCACGGCGCGCTCCTGCGAACTGACGTTCAAGGGGGCCAAGCAAACCATCACCGGACGCCGGGCCAGCGAAATCTTTGCGACCGAAGCCATGGCCGGTGTGCCATCCGACGGCGCCGCCGGATCGGTGTCCGAAAGCCTCTCCAAGCTGAACTGCACGCTCGATCCGGCCGAGATCAGGCAGAAGACCGGCGGCCGCGCGACGTGTTCGTTCGAAACCGGGAATTGAGGGGAAGCAGGCACCATCGCCGCGTGATTGACAGGCCGATCGATCCCAACCCAAATGGCCGCCTAAGGAATAAGCAAGCAAGGCGGATCGCGTGGCGGGCAACGAGCAAGAAACTTACGAATGCGACGCGCTGGTGGTGGGCTCGGGCTGCGCCGGCATGTCGGCGGCGGTCACCGCGGGGCATCACGGCCTCAATGTTCTGATCGTCGAAAAGGAGCCGCGCTTTGGCGGCACCACCGCCCGCTCCGGCGGCTGGCTCTGGATTCCCGGCACCTCGCTGGCGAAGGCCTGGGGTATTGAGGAAAGCCCCGATCAGGCGAAGACCTATCTGCGGCATGAGGCCGGCAACAGCTTTGACGCCGCGCGCGTTGATGCGTTTCTCGCCGCCGGTCCCGAAGCGGTGGATTTTTTCACCGGCAAGACCGCAGTGCGCTTCGACATGCCGCTGACCTTTCCGGATTATCATGCCGAAGCCCCGGGCGGCACGCAGGGCGGCCGCTCGATGGTGACGCGGCCGTTCGACGGCCGCGAACTGGGCGAGCACATCAAGACTCTCGGCAGTCCCCTCCCCGAACTCACGGTGTTCGGCATGATGCTGGGATCGGGCAAGGACATCGTCCACTTCATGCGCGCGACCAAATCGCTGACCTCGGCGATCTATGTGGCGAAGCGCCTGTCGAAGCATGCGATCGACGTGCTGCGCCATGGTCGCGGCATGACCTTGACCAACGGCAATGCGCTCGCCGGCCGCCTCGCCAAATCGGCGTTCGACCTGAAGATACCGCTGTGGCTGTCGTCGCCGGTGCACGAACTGGTCGTCGAGGACGGCGCGGTGCGCGGCGCGATCGTCGAACGCCAGGGAAAACTGGTCCGCGTCAACGCCAAGCGCGGCGTCGTGCTGGCCTGCGGCGGCTTCCCGCATGACGTCGCAAGGCGCAAGGCGATGTTTCCGCACGCGCCCAGCGGCGCCGAGCATTTCTCGCCGGGTCCCGTCGGCAACACCGGTGACGGCTTGCGATTGGCGGAGGCCGCGGGCGGCCGTATCGAGGATAATTTGCCGAATGCCGCGGCCTGGGTGCCGGTATCGATCACCGAGCGCAAGGACGGCAGCAAGGGCGTGATGCCGCATTTCATCGACCGCGCCAAGCCCGGCGTCATCGCCGTGATGCGCGACGGCCGGCGTTTCGCCAATGAAGGCAATTCGTACCACGACTTCGTGCAAGCGATGGTGAAGGCGGCGAAGCCGGGCGAAGAGATCACGGCGTATCTCGTGTGCGATCATCGAGCGTTGCGAAAATACGGCCTTGGATGCGTGCCGCCGTTTCCGATGCCGCTGCGCCATCATCTCGCGACCGGCTATCTCAAGCGCGGCGCCACGCTGGCCGAACTCGCCGACCGCACCGGCATCGACCGGCAAGGGCTCGAGGCCACGATCGCCGAATTCAATGCATCAGCCGCGGAAGGCCGCGATCCCGCCTTCGGCAAGGGCTCGCGCGCCTATAACCGCTACCAGGGCGATGCGCTGCATGGCCCGAACCCCTGCGTCGCGCCGATCAAGGACGGACCGTTCTATGCGATCAAGCTGGTGATCGGCGATCTCGGCACCTATGCCGGCATCAGGACCGACGAACACGCGCGTGCGCTGGACGAACACGGCCAGCCGATCGCAGGCCTTTATGCCGCCGGCAACGACATGGCGAGCATCATGGGCGGCAACTATCCCGGCGCCGGCATCACGCTCGGACCCGCGCTGACGTTCGGGTATATCGCGGGCAAGCACATCGCGGGTGCAGCCGCGCCCTAGAAATGACTGGAGCTGGAACGAACGTCGATCGATTCGATTGTCTCGAATCGAACCGGAGATCGATCCATGCGCGCGCAAGCCCTGGCCGCAGCCCTCGCCGTCTTGGCCCTCACTCCCGCGCTCGCCTTTGCCGGGGATACCGAATGGCGGCGATACGTGATCCCGAGCTCCGGGACCAGCGTCGACATGCCGGTCTCGATCTTCACCAGCGATGCCGGACCGCCTGAGGGCGGAACCGGGCGACGGTTTTTCACCGAAGACCGCCGCGCCGATCTGACGGTGCAGTCCGTTCCCAATCCCGAGAACGATTCACCCGCGACGTTCCTGGCCAAGCAGCGACCGCCTGCCGGCATCATCTACAAGCGGATCACACCTGATTTCTTCGTCGTGTCCAGCATCCGCAAGGACCGGATCTGGTACAACCGCTGCAACCGCGGCAACGGCACCATGAATTGCGTGCTGATCAACTATCCCGCCGCGGAGAAGCGCCAGTGGGACAGCGTGGTTACGCGGATAAGCCGCACCCTGCGGAGCTAGCACGGTCCGCGTGACCGGATCGGGAAAAACCGGAAGTTCTGTTCCGAAGCGAGGAACCGTCGCACGTGCACTGCGTTGCCGAGGGTCGTCGTTAGTAACCGCGAGGTTGTTTCGTGAATCGCAGGGATTTCCTCGCCGCTTCCGCGTTGCCGTTGGTATCCGGGATGGCGCCGGGGCTCTTGTCACCAGCGCATGCCCAGCCCGCGCCGTTCGACCGGTCCATTGTGCGGCAAATGGCGCGCGATCTCGCAAGCAAGCCGTACAAGGCTCCGAGCGAAAAACTGCCCGACAGTCTCGCCGATATCGACTACGACCATTATCGAGCGATCCGGTTCTTGCCCGAGCGCGCACTCTGGCGCGGCGAAAAGCTTGCATTCGAGGCGCAGTTCTTCCATCGCGGGTTCTTCTACAAGAACCGGGTCGACATCTTCGAGGTGAGGAACGGCCAGGCATCAAAAATCGCTTACCAGCCCGACTTTTTTTCGTTCGGCGATCTGACGCCGCCGGGGCCGGCGGTGGACCTCGGCTTCGCCGGCTTCCGACTGCATGCGCCGATCAACAAACCCGACTACTACGATGAGGTTTGTGTCTTTCTCGGCGCAAGCTATTTCCGCGCAGTAGCCAAGGGCCAATTATACGGCCTTTCGGCGCGCGGCCTGTCGATCAACACCGGCGAAGCCAGGGGCGAAGAATTCCCGTTCTTCAAGACATTCTGGATCGAGAAGCCGGCACCAGGCGCCAATTCCATCGTCGTGCACGCCTTGCTCGACAGCGAGAGCGCCGCGGCGGCCTATCGTTTCACCATCCGGCCCGGCAACACCACCGTGTTCGATGTTGAAATGGCGATCTATCCGCGCGTGGATCTGGATCATGTCGGCCTCGCACCGATGACCAGCATGTTCTTCTTCGGACCGAACGACCGCAAGGATGTCGAAGACTTCCGTCCCTCGGTCCACGATTCGGATGGGCTTGCGATCTTCAATGGCCGCGGCGAGGAGCTTTGGCGGCCGCTGCATAATCCAAGGGACCTGCAAGTCTCTTCGTTTGCCGATCTCAACCCGCGGGGCTTCGGCCTGATGCAGCGTCAGAAGGATTTTGCCGCCTACCAGGATCTGGAATCGAATTTCGAGCGCCGGCCGAGCCTGTGGGCGGAGCCGATCGGCGATTGGGGCGAAGGCGCGGTGAAGCTGCTCGAAATCCCCACCAAGGAAGAGATTCACGACAACATCGCGTCGTTCTGGCTTCCCAAGGCTGCCTTGGCCGCCAAGGGCGAGCACACCTACACCTATCGTTTGCACTGGGGACCGGATGTGCCGAAGCCCACCTCGCTCGCACGATTTTCCCGAACCGGCATCGGCGCGCGAGGCGACAACGCCACGATCTTCGTGCTCGACGTCACCGGCGAGCGGCTGAAATCGGTCGACCCGAAAATCCTGCGCGGCGTCGTGACGGCCGAGAAGGCGAAAATCCAGAACATCGTCACCCAGCCAAACCCGGCGACCGGCGGCTGGCGATTGAGCTTCGAGCTGTTGAAGGAAAAGACCCCGGTCGAAATCCGCGCATCGCTCATGCAGGACAATGAGGCGATATCGGAGAGCTGGGTCTATCGATGGACACCCTAGCAAAAATCCGCGCGCCTGAGACCGGCGAGATCCCGTTGAACGAATTTCTTCCCCGGGAAGCGCCGATGCATATGGCGGCGCAGCCGTTGCGGCGGTTCGAGCCGCAACCCGCGCCGCGCTTTGCACCGATGTGGGCCCGGCGCGGCTTCGTCCTGACCGGCACCGCATTCCTGACCGCGGCGGGCTGTTACGAGATGTACCGGGTTCTCCAGGTCGGCGGTGTCACGGTCCTGGAATCGATCATCCTTGGACTGTTCGTGCTGCTGTTTGCATGGATCGCCTTCTCCTTCATGTCGGCGCTTGCCGGCTTCTTCGTGCTGCTAACCAGGAAGAAGGACGAGCTTGGCATCGACCCCAGGGCTCCCCTGCCCGCGATCCACAGCCGGACCGCGATGCTGCTACCGACTTACAACGAGGATCCCTATCGTGTCCTGGCTAGATTGCGCGCAACTTATGAATCGGTCGAGGAGACAGGGCACGGCGTGCGCTTCGACTGGTTCGTGCTAAGCGACACCACCGATCCCGTGACCTGGATCGCCGAGGAAAAATGCTTTCTGAAGCTGCGACAGGACGTCGGCAGCGCGGCCGCGATCTTCTATCGCCATCGCACCGAGAACACCGCGCGCAAGTCGGGCAATATCGAGGAATGGGTCCGGCGGTTCGGCGCCAATTATGAGTGCATGCTGATTCTGGATGCCGACAGTCTGATGACCGGCGACAGCGTCGTTCGCCTCGTGGCCGCCATGGAGTCGCACCCCAAAGCTGCGCTGATTCAGACGCTGCCTGTCATCGTCAATGCAAGATCGCTGTTCGCGCGCTGGCAGCAATTCGCCGGGCGATTGTACGGCCCGATGCTGGCCGCGGGGATCGCGTGGTGGCACGGCTCCGAAGGCAATTACTGGGGCCACAACGCCATCATTCGCGTCCGCGCCTTTGCGCAATATGCGGGGCTGCCCGAACTCAGGGGACGCAAGCCGTTCGGCGGGCATATCATGAGCCACGACTTCATCGAGGCGGCGTTGATGCGGCGCGGCGGCTGGGCGATCCACATGGCGCCGACGCTTCGCGGCAGTTACGAGGAATCTCCGCCGACACTTTCGGATTTCGCCGCCCGCGACCGGCGCTGGTGCCAGGGCAATCTGCAGCATCTGGCGCTGCTGCCGACCCGCGGCTTTCACTGGGTATCGCGGCTTCATCTGCTGACGGGAATCGGATCGTATCTCACCGCGCCGCTCTGGCTGATTTTTCTCGTATTCGGAATACTCGTCTCGCTGCAGGCGCAGTTTGTCCGGCCCGAATATTTCCCGAAGGGATATTCGTTGTTCCCGCAATGGCCGGCACAGGATCCGGTCCTGGCGGCGTGGGTGTTCGCTGGCACGATGGGCATGCTGATCGCGCCAAAATTTCTCGCGTTTATCGTGCTCCTGACGAACCGCGACACCCGCAAGAAATTCGGCGGCAGCTTTCGCGTGGTTGTCAGCATCCTCGCCGAGACCGTGCTTTCGGGCCTGACCGCGCCTGTCATGATGATCTTCCAGTCGTCCGCCGTCGGCGAAATCCTGTTCGGGCGCGATGCCGGATGGCAAGTTCAGCGCCGCGACGACGGCGAGGTCTCGCACCGGGACACGGTCAACACCTATGCGGTGCCGACATTGGTCGGGATCGCCATGGCGGTGGCCGCCTATGCCGTCTCGCTGCCATTGCTGCTTTGGATGACGCCGGTGATCCTCGGCCTGCTGCTTTCCATTCCAATCGCAATATTGTCGTCATCGTCGAGCCCGAACCGCAGGTCCAGACTGTTCAAGACCCCGGAGCAGACCGCACCGCCACCGGTACTAGCAAGGGCCAATGAACTGGCCAGCGCGCCGCATTCGCCGCTCGCCTGCCCGCTGCACGAGTTGCGCCGCGATGCCGCGCTGCGTGAGGCGCATCTGAACAATCTTTCCGGACAAAGGCCGCGAAAGCGCGGCGAGGTCGATCCGCATCTCGCGATTGCGCGCGCGAAAATCGAAGATGCTGAAACCTTCGAGGAGGCGGCGAGCTTTCTCGGCGCGCGGGAGAAGTTCGCGGTGCTCAAGTCGCCTGCGGTTCTCGCCGTTCTATTCGAACTGCCAGATTCGGCGTAATTGCAGAACCCACCTTCCTACCGCTTGAGATAGAACTGCGGCTGCCGTCATCCCGGATGCATCCTTGCATCCGGATGTATCCTTGGCGCACGCGGCAAATCTGCTAGACTGCTTGCCAGCGAGGCGGAAAATGGAAGCGCCCGGACCCGAGCGAAGACTCGCTGCGGTCCTTGCCGCCGACATGGTCGGCTACAGCCGGCTGATGGAGGTCGACGAGGCGGGAACACTTGCACGCCTCAAGACCCATCGCCTTGAGCTCATCGATCCCTCCATTGCCAAGAACCGCGGCCGCATCATCAAGACGACCGGCGACGGCATGCTGGTGGAGTTCCACAGCGTCGTAGACGCGGTGACCTGCGCCGCCGAAGTCCAGCGCCGGATGGCGCGGCGCAATGCCGACGTGTCGCCGGCGCGATGGATCCAGTTCCGCATCGGCATCAACCTTGGCGACGTGATCATCGAGGAGAACGATATTTTCGGCGATGGCGTCAACGTCGCGGCGCGTCTCGAGGTGCTCGCCGAGCCCGGCGGCATCTGCGTCTCGGGCGCCGTGCGCGATCAGGTCGGCGACCGGCTTGACGACGTCGCCTTTGAGGATCTCGGCAACCAGAACGTCAAGAACATCACCCGCCCGATCCACGTCTTTCGGGTGCGGTTCGAGCCGGATGCCGCCGCGGCGCCGGTGAGCGGCAAGGACAGCGCGACGGCGACAATCACGACCAGGAAGCCGTCGATCGCCGTGCTGCCGCTGGTCAACATGAGCGGCGATCCGGAGCAGGAATTCTTTGCCGACGGCCTCACCGAGGACATCATCACCGAGCTGTCGCGCTTCCGCGACCTTCTCGTCATCTCGCGCAACTCGACCTTCGTGCACAAGGGCAAAGCCGTAAAGGTGCAGGAAGTCGCGCGCGAGCTCGGCGTCGAATACGTCCTCGAAGGGAGCGTGCGCAAGGTCGGCGATCGCGTTCGCGTCACCGTGCAGCTGATCGACGCGCAAACCGACCGGCACGTCTGGGCCGAACGTTATGACCGCAAGCTCGAGGATATCTTCGCTATCCAGGACGAGGTGACTGGCGCGATCGTGGCCACGCTTCCCGGCCGCGTCGAAGCGGCGACGCAGGAACGCGCGAAGCGCAGTCGAACCGACAACATGGCCGCGTATGAGTGCGTCCTCGCCGCCAAGGTGCTGCACCACCGCTCGCAGCGGGAAGCCAACGCCGAGGCGCAGGTTCTGCTCGACCGCGCCATCGCGCTCGATCCGGATTACGCGCACGCGCATGCCTGGAAGGCGTGCGTGCTGGGCCAGACCTGGGTCTATGGATGGTGCGCGGATCGTGACGCCACCTTTCAGCAGGTGGCTGACGAGTTGCAGATCGCGCTGGCGCTCGACGACAACGACAGCGACGTGCACCGCATCCTGGCTGCGGTGAACCTGACGCGCGACGATCATGACCGGGCGGCCTACCATCAGGAGCGGGCACTCGCGCTCAATCCCAACTACGACATCGTCGTGGTGCAGCAGGGCGAGTTTCTGACCTGGTTGGGACGGCCGGAGGAGGGGATCGACTGGATCAGGAAGGCGATGCGCCTCAATCCGTACCACCCCGAGCGCTTCTGGAACCATCTCGGTCGCGCCTGCTACTGCGCCGAGAAATACGCCGATGCCGCCGAGGCTTTCGCGCGAATCACGCGCCCCGACTACACGCATCACGCCTTCCTCGCCGCAACCTTCGCGCAGATGGGCAATGGCGTTGCCGCCGCGGCGCATGCCGCAGAGGTCGTGAAGCTCGAACCGGGTTTCTCGGTGGCGGCCTATCTCGCCACCCAGCACTACAAGCAGGAAGCCGATCGCAGGCGTCACGAGGCCGGCCTTCTCAAGGCCGGCCTGCCGGCGTGAGCGATGCGGTACGAGCCCGGCTTCGCCCTTCGGGCTACGCCGCGGCAGCCTTCGCTTGCTTCGCTACGATAGGACTGAGTGTGGCTTGCCGAGCCGTAGCTTGCGAAGCAAGCGAAGGCTGGTGGTGTGCGCAGTCACCTACGAACCGGTCTCTGACTCGACTATGGGAATTAACAGGGCAAATTCGCGAATCCGGGCCTTTTTCGTGATCCCCAGTATGAATTAACCCTGTGCTGCAGGCGTTTTTACTAGAAATTCCGGTGCAAGCAGCCCGGGAATTTTTCAATCGCCGACGTGAATTTGTTTGGGCCTAGCCCGAAAATAATGCCGATGCGCGCGCAGGTATCACGCCGGCGGCTAACAAGCCTGGACCGCGGCGCCTTGCATCATCGTTGCAGCGATGCAGCGGTTCTACGGCCCCCGATCCTTGAATTTTCGTCAGGAAAGCCTATTTTGATTTTGCCTGAGATGGGTCTGGTTGGAGGCGTGGCATGGGTCACGGTTTTCACCCCGTTGCGAGCGGATAGCCGGCATGGGTCGGGGCCGCTCTTAAGGTACCTCGACGCTGCATGGGCAGATTGCGTGGTTTCGGTACAACCGGAGCTGCGCTTTTTTTATAGCGCGAGCTCCCAACCACGGAGCTTTCCATGAACGAATACAAGGTTGGCTATAAGAAGCCGCCCAAAGAACACCAATTCAAACCTAATCATCAAACGGCCGCCCGCCCGACTGGCGGTAAGCGAAAGGAGGATAGCCTCGACGTTGCCAGCTGGATCGACAAGCCGCTGAAGGTCAAGCGGGGCGCCAAGTCGGTCAGAATGCACCCGCACGAGGCCGCCATGAACTCGCTCGGCAAGAGAGCCCTAAATGGCGAGCACCGGGCGGCGAAGGAGTTTCTCAAGCAATGCGAGATCGCGGGAATGCTTTCGCCGCAGCAACTGGAGAAGATGCACGGCGTGTTCGACGCACCGCGAGGTGTTGATCTCAGGGTAGCTAAAGTAATGTTCGAGACCTACGGCTTCCCGCCTTGGGAGCGGGATGAACAGGCCGCCATCGAGGCCGAAATTAAGCACGATGAGACGCGCATCGAAAAACTATACTAGAAATTTTTAGAGGATTTGGACCATGAATGATGCACTTAAATCTCCGCCGGGGCGCAAACCGCCCCCGGCGGAACACCAATTTCTCAAGGGAACGTCAGGCAACAAGAGAGGCCGGCCAAAAGGCTCTGTCGACCTGAAAAAGCTCACCTGCAAAGTCGCTCGAAAGAAGCATACCGTTAAGGTCGACGGCAAGATCTTGCGTAAAACGCTGCTGCAGTTGGTTATCGAGTCGACGGCCAGGCAAGCTGCCATGGGCGTGCCCTCGATGGTCGCACTCTTCGCCCAGATCCGCGCGAAGGTCAGTCCGACTCAGGACGAGGAAAAGAACGGTTTCATGCTCGCCCCGGCAGATCTGCCGAAGCAAGAGTTCATCGCGCAAGAAGAAGCTCGAAACGCCAACGCGCAAGATCCGTCGGATACGGATTACGTTAATCATAAAGTCGACGAAATGTGCAAGGCGGCCAAGGGAATCGACAGTCCCCTAGGCGAGGCCCTGTTGGCCTTCCATAGACGTTGGGGCTAGCTATCCACCGGGCGAATCGCTGGTACAGCTAGCCTTGCGGTGCGGACGCACGGGGAGGCCTGATGTCATCACGTCCAAGTCTTTTTGACCTCTTCGATGCAACAAGCCTGCTGAACCTGGAGCGGCGCCTCGCCGAGGGCAAAATTCCGACCGCTGAGGAACTGGCCGCCGTGCTGGAGGCAAATTCCGCGGAGCCACTGCCGGCATGGTTTTCCGCCTTGGTCGTAAAAAGCCTGCGCGGTGAACTGAAGAAAAAGCGTGGTCGACCAAAGGATGAGAACCCGCTTTCCAGCATTTACTTCCAATTCGCCATGGCCAAATATCATCAGTACCTACCTCGGTTGCAGAAACGCGAGCGCTCGGTTGGGCTGGGCGGATGGCCTACCCTGCGCGGCAAACCCTGGTGGCACGGACCGCCCCACGAACGTGCGGCCCGAATGGCCACGGCGCGCTGGCTTCCCCACATCGACTGGCGATCGTTTTTGAACCGCGTCTCGTCTTCATAATAATTCCAGCCGATTTATCCTGAATGATTGCTGCGGTTGCGGGCCTTAGGACCTCCTAATTCACACAGGAGGTTACAATGCCGCTGACACAACTGAACCGCCCCACCCTCGCGATCGTCTACCAAGCCGTCGATTCCCTCAAACCTCGCTCGACCAATCCCCGGACCCATTCGAAGAAGCAGATCGGCCAAATCGCTGCCGCGATACGGCGGTTTGGCTTTACCAACCCCGTGCTGGTCGACGACGCTAACGGGATCGTCGCCGGGCACGGCCGTGTGGAAGCTGCCAAAGCCGTTGGTCTCGACCAGGTTCCGACGGTACGCCTGTCGGCGATGAGCGAAGCCGAAATTCGGGCTTACGTGATCGCCGATAATCGATTGGCTGAAAATGCAGGCTGGGACCGTGAATTGCTGGGTCTTGAGCTGCAGTACCTCACCGATCTCGATGTTGATTTCGACGTTACCCTTACCGGCTTCGAGCTGCCAGAAATCGATCTGCTGATCGGCGAGCTGTCAACGGCAGGCGATAACGACCCTGCGGATGCCGCCGTTGAGGTCAGTGCCGGCCCGCCGGTCACCCGACCGGGCGAGCTTTGGCGCATCGGCAGCCATCGGCTGATTTGCGGCGATTCGACCCGATCCGAGACCTATCAGGCCTTGCTAGGCGAGCAGCGCGCCCAGCTCGTGTTCACCGATCCGCCCTATAACGTGCCGATTGCCGGGCACGTTGGCGGCCTTGGCGCGGTCCAGCACCGCGAATTTGCGATGGCATCGGGGGAGATGTCGCCGGCCGAATTCACAGCCTTCCTGCAGACCGTATTCGGCCATCTCGCGGCCTACTCTGTCGACGGATCGATCCATTTTCAGTGCATGGACTGGCGCCATCTGCAGGAAATGTTGGCCGCCGGTAGCGCCGCGTATACCGACCTGAAAAACCTCTGCGTCTGGGTCAAAAACAACGGCGGCATGGGTTCACTGTACCGGTCGCAGCATGAACTTGTGTTCGTTTTTAAGTCGGGCACCGCGCCCCACATCAACAATGTGGAGCTCGGCAAGCACGGCCGATATCGCACGAACGTCTGGAGCTATGCTGGCGTTAACAGCTTTGGCGGCGACCGGGATGATCTGAGCCTGCATCCGACAGTTAAGCCCGTGGCCATGGTCGCGGACGCTATCCGGGATTGTTCACATCGAAAGGCCATAATTCTGGACGCCTTCGCCGGCTCCGGCACAACGCTGATCGCAGCTGAGAAGACCGGACGCCGGGGCTATGGCATCGAGATAGATCCGGCCTACTGCGATGTCACGATTCGCCGGCTGCACGCTGTATGCGGCTTAGACGCCGTTCTGGACGCCACCGGACAGCCCTTTGCGGAGATCGAGGCACTCAGGGCGGCGGCGGCCCCAACCCCGGTGAAAGCCGCGCCGAGGCTGGAGGGCGCAACATGAGGGTCACAGAGGCCGGGAGATCGCTAGCGCCCCTAGCCTCAAATGGCGCCCCCTCGGCTTCCCCACCACCGGGAGGGTCGGGTGGCGACAGCGCTAGAAGGCGTTCGACTTCCGGCGGCGACCGGCCAGCTGGCTCCTGGCGCTTTGGCATTCCGGCGACGAAGGGCATCAACTGCCTCCTGGCGACCTCAAGAATGCGCCGCAACTAGCCCGAATTGCCTGCAACTGCCGCTCGGGGGTCTTCGCGCGGATAAGAAGGGAGCGCGGAGCAACGTGTCGCGTGTGGTCCGATGATTTTGATCCGCCAGCAGCGAGTGCTGCGCCTCGCGGAACCGTTGCCGCTGCAGACTGTTGGCTCTAGTGGGCAAGAAGGAGCGGATCATGAGATACGTTTTGACCTTGCTAACAGTTGTGAATGCGTGGGGGATCATGCCGGCCAGCTCAGAAGAATGCGAACCTGGAGTAAGCCTGGCATCGTTAGACACCACCTACACGGTGGGATCGGCCCAACACCGTGGCGAGCCGGACCGGAACACAGCGTTTGTCAAAGAAGGTGAATTTGAATCTCCAGAGACGATTGCAGCAATCGAGAGAAATCGCGAGGATCGAGAGCGGACCGTGGTCATTGACCGCTAGCCTGCCCCAGAGGTGGTGTAATTATTCGCCGCACGTTGATGCGCAAGGCAACCGGCTTCACCACAGGTTTTAAGCTTTGCGCTTAACGGAGCTCGGAGTATCCACGTGGTCGGGTGCACAATTTCCATTGGCGACGAGTCGGGCCGACGTGTTTTGCTGGCCGCAAGTAGTACAGCTCGTGACCCACCCTAGTCCAGCAGCGGCCCGATATGCTTTGATGCGTGGCGGGCTGGAACTGAGACGCATGGGTGGCCTGATGTACATATTGCTTCGAAAGTACACCAAGGTTCGTTCGGTTGCGGATGCTGCCCGCCGCGCCAAAAGCGGCATCGGTCAGATCCTAAGGGAATCGCACGGATTCAGATCTTATTATGTATTGGATGGGGGCGAAGGCGTCGGTGTCGCTGTGATGATATTCGAGGACCGCGAAAGCGCCAATGCGGCGAACGAGAAAGTACTAGAGTTTGTTCAAGCAAGCCTGTTTGACCTTAATCTTGGAGAACCCGAAATCATCGCCGGGGAAGTTTTGGTGAATATAGAATCTGATGCGTAATTGTTAAGGCTACTCATCCGCTACGTACGCGGCACGCGTCGAGAGGCGGCCGTAGCGCTCGCCAATAAGAAAAGCGGCTTAGATGCCGTTCTGGAGGCCACTGGGCAGAACTTTGCCGAGGTCGAGGCTGAGAGGGCCAGCGCAACTGCGCGCGTAGTACAAGAGGCGCCGAGGCTGGAGGCTTCTGCATGAAGGTCAACGAGCCCGAAGAGTTCGCGAACGTTCTGCCAGCCGCTGGCTCCTCTAGCCCGTCCGCTCTATCAGCCAGTTAAGCAGGCCAGCATCGATCGCGGCCTCAGACAGCCGCCCGCCGGTCCAAAGATGCAGCCCCGGTTGCGCAGGCAGGGTAAGCGGACCTGCAGCGGAATGGCAGACGAAGAAGAAGCGTTCACAACTCCCATCCCGTTGAAACCGACCAAGGTAATCATTGAGACCCGCCTGAGACGCCGTGGACTTGATCTGCACCCAGGCGGTCTCTCCTAAGAGCGGCTGGCTAAGGACCAGGTCCACATCGATCTGATCCTTTCCCAGCACGCTGGTGCGCTGCCATCCGCCCCGAGCGAAGATCAAATCCACTAAGGTCTCGAAGTCCCGCCAATCCAGTTGCCGAATCATATGCAGGCCGGCCTCACGCAATTTGGTCGCGTGTTCGGTTGCCTGGACATGCAGCGGGTTGCGTACGCCGCGAATGCGTCGCAACAAATAATCCGCGTGTTTAACGGTACAGATGGTCATTTGATAGCTGGCGGTGCGCGTCAATGCCGAACTCAGACTTCGCATTGTGAGCGGTTGCCCGTTCAAGCTTTTGTTGGACCACCCCGCGCGAGTCCGCCGATACCGCGGGGGTTCATCTTGATTGTCCCGATCATCCACGAGGACGGGGCCGTCCGCGAAGGCCCACCAAAAATGGCCATCGGCCGCCGTAACCCAAAGGGTGCCGGCCGGCAGACCATAGAAATCCCTTATTTCACGCAAGCCTTGGCTCGCGCCCTGTGCCGATCGTCCTATCCCAACCAGTTGGTGACGCACCTCGTTCCAATCGCCGATCAGGCAACTGTGATGGTCGATCGATCGATAGCCAAAGGGAAGGATACCCTCCTGCAGCGCCTTAGTAGCCCACTTTCCGTTCTCGCCGAGTTTGATGTACCTCATTGCTACAGGCTCGAACGATACGGCCGTCCTGTCACCAACCGCCGTCGCAGCGTCAACAGCACCAGCATGCAGTAAATGCGGTGGATGAAATGCCAGGCGGCCCGGGAGCGACGGGTTGAGATTGTCCGTCGCTGGTAGCGCGTTTTCGTCATAGTCCATGGCAAAGCCTCTGAATTGACCTGACGGCAATTCACTTCCTTTCCGGGGGAAGTCCACCGGGTGCTGAGACAATGCAGCAAGACAGTTAAAATTATCCCATTTTGGGATTATCCGAACATGGGATCAGGCTGCCGCGCCGATGGGAACTCGCGCGCGCAAACTGAACAAATCAGTCCATTCCGAAGGGCAGATCGCCTTTCGTGCGCTAATGATCAATGCGCGCAAAGCCGCCGGCCTCACCCAACATGAATTGGCAGCCAGGCTCGCCAAGCCTCAGTCCTTCGTTGCCAAGTATGAGGCCGGCGAACGGCGCATTGACGTCGTGGAATTCATAGCGATCTGCCGCGAAATATCCGTCGATTCCGTCGGAATTCTGAAAAAGCTCGTGAAAATCGTCTGATCATTAGAGCTCGCTTGAAAGAAGCAACATGATTGCCTCGTTTTTCGCTCGACTTCGGCCGCATACGGAGCATTGCTGGTCGCGGCAAAGGAGCCAAAGCCAATGGATGCAGAAGCCAGTGAACTAACCGTACGTGACATGCGCATGCTGGACCCGATGCCGCCGCGGCTGCGCGAGGCGATGGGCGCCTATGAGGTGACCGACACCTCGCCGCTGTCGCTGGCCGCCCGCGCCGGCGAGGCCGCTGGCTAGGCGCCCTCGTCCACCGCCTTGAGAGGGTGCAGGTCGTCGACCGCCTGGGTGTAGAACTTGTCCCTGGCGAGGTCCGGATTCGTCTCGATAAGGCCGCCGGGATCGTGCGGGCGGCTGATGCCTGGGCCGGCGCGGGTTTTTCCGACAAGGCGGTGGAGATTACGCTGGATATCGAGCAACCGCTTAATGAGGCATCCACGCTCTTAAATGCCGTGAGCCTTATTAACCGCATCACGGGCAGGTGACGCTCAAGCAGCGGTTTGCATCTCAGCCCCGCCAAGCGCCTTGCGGTTCTCGGGGTCGGAGTCGTGCCGGCGATGATACCGGTACAACCCAGGAGAAACCGGTGAAGCCATCAAACAAACAGCGCATTTGTTCTCCGAGCTTGACCCTGCGCAGGTTGAGGTCCTAAAAGGCGACCATGAAGGAACGCGAAGCGATGAAAGGTCCGCACGCGTTCTTCAACCTCCGTCAGACATAAGCGCTGCCAATTGAAAAATCGGACTTCATGGGTCAGCGATAGAGCTCGATCCGTGAGGCGGCTTCCAGAAAATCGCCTGTTCGGTTCAGTCCAACAATGCCAGCCTGTCTAAAGCTTTAGTTAAAGTGAGCCCTCTGCGGGTGAGTGAATTAGCGCAGCGTAATCCGCCGCCGCCAGGAACACGGAGCAATACGCCTCGCCATTGCGCCTGCGTTCCTAGGGATCCGACGCCGCTCCGGTTTTGACGGGAACCTTTTCCCTTCAAGACCATCCAAGGTGGGCAGCGAGGAAACCCGATACGACAGGTCCAGGGACCTGCGGACAGATCCGTTGGCACCGGACAATACCGAGTTCGTACACCGCGTACGTGCCTCGGGATGGGACCCTTCGAACATAACCAAGGAGGACAACCAATGGCACAGGATCTTTCGACTTCCCTCACAAGACACTGAGCGCCGTCCCGGTTGCTTTGGCGTGGGCTGATACCGCCTACGCGCAGGCCAAGGAAACCACGAAGGAAACCATGTCTGAGAAAAGTCTGTACGAGCGGCTGGGGGGCGTATTCGCCATCGCGGCGGTGGTGGATCACTTCAGTGACGCCGTCGTGAAGAACCCCGTCGTCGGCCAGAAGTCCAGAACCCGCAACTGCGGGAATGGCACACCAAGAACCTGAAAAGGTTGCCCGGCCTCAAGTTCATGCGCACGCTATGGGCCTGCAACGTTTCGGGTGGGCCCTTCCAGTTCACCGCGACCAAGCCCGGCAAGACGCCGGTTGGCCTGGAGGAGGCCCATCGGGATCTCCGTATCTCCCCGGCCGAATTCGATGAGGTCGCAGCCGAACTTGGACGGACGCTGGACTTCGCCAAGGTCCCGAAACGCGAGAAGGCCGAAGTCCTGGCAGCTTTTGCAGCCCACAAGGACGAGGTCACGACCGGCTACGTCGCGGCCGCCAGGCGCGGCTGAAGCTGCCGTACCGCCCAGACGATCCCGCTCAGCTAAAGCTGGGCGGGAAGTGTTGCTGCGCCACGACTAGATGACCGGATAAAACTACAAGCTGCGGTGCAATGAGTCTGTTTCTGGCACCTGCAGCACCGGCTGTCGCGCGGGCTCGCGGCGGCCCCGCCGGGGCCGGAATCCTTGTCAGGCTTTCAGGCTTTCATGCATTCAAATACACGCTGCGTTAGTTGCCGGCGCTCGCCTGGCGAGCTAGTCTCACATGCAACCTGGGGGACCCTCGCACTCGCCGCGACATCGGTGCCTGCGCGCCGGCGATGGACCCGATCCTTGCCGGAGTGAGCTCCTATGTCTGAGAAAGAACATAGCCTTGCGGCGACGTTTCTCGGGGTCGTCCTGGCTGCGTCTTTCTTGGCCGCCAGCGCCTCGGCCGACGAAGAAGGCTACATCGACAACTGGCCGGGGAACATAAGGCTTGAGCTGGCATCCCCGGGGCAGCCGGAAGCGATTCCGCTACCTGCCGAGCGGGCAGGGCCATCGCTGAGCGACCGTCTTCGTCTTGCTTGGGCCGACTTTAGGCCCACGTTTTGCGACCGGATCCGGGGGAGGTTTGAGGCAAGGGGCTCGGTGCGCGCGTGGCTCTATTGCGATCTCGCCGCGGCTGGCGAACTCCGAGGGCGTCAACTGAACCCGTCGCTGTTTCCCAATCGCCTCGACCTAAAGTATGTGGTGAGCGGGAATCGAATCGGGTTCGTGTCACCAACCCCTGGACCCCTGCCAGCCTCGACCGATCCGGGCATTCAGGCCGAATTCGCCGTCGTGCTCAGACTGACGCTCGTGTTCGACGCGGAACTGAATGTAGCCCAGCTTCCAGACCCTTTCGATCCACCGCCCGATCCGCCTGATCCTCCCGAGCCGTACCTGCAAGGCCCAATTTCGATGATCTCAGCGAGCATTGGTTTCGCGGGAGCACGATTCACGTCGACCTGGGATGTTATACCTTTGCTTGCCGGGCAGATCGCCCCCGAGCTGCGCGGAGGTGAATCTGGGCTAAACGCAACCACGGAGGACCTTAAGCCCGATATGATCCCTCTTCGAAAGATGAACATCGAGCTCGACAAGGGAGCCATCGAATTGCGGCGCGCACTCGAGACCGAAGACGACCGAGCCCCTCTATTTTACTTGACGACCTCCATAAGGGAAAGTGACTACTTCATTCGGTTTTTCCGGCTCTCGCGACCTGCGGTACCGCTCCCGGGGTGCTCATGCAGCTCTGAGTGCAGCCAGCAAATCTACTGCATCTGCCGGGGTGCGGGCGTCCTCCAGGAGAACGAGCAGGTTCTCTTGCAGCGGCTCATGGCCGGCGGCGCCTGGAAACCTTCCGGTCTTTCCGACCGAGGGTCATGGTCCGTGAATGGCGACGCGCTGGGAGCGGCGGGCGGCGAAGAGGTGACCGTCCGTCTTTGCAGAGTGAGCCAGTGGGGTAGGAACTGCGACCAGCCGCTCACCTTCGTCTATCGGGACCTGGGGACGTGCAGTGGGGTTCCGCCCGATCCAACGCCTACGCCTATTTGCCCACAGGGTATGCGCCCTTGTCCAGGCCACGGCTGCCTGAGCTTCGGCATGACGTGCTCGCCGCCAATGTGAGCCGGTGCCTGCGTGCGCCACATGCCAGGTCCGTCTCAACAGACAAGCCGAACCACGCCCCCGGTCGGACTCTCTTCACCTACACGGGCTCGCTGAGCAACGTGCCGTTCCCCGTCATCGGCGGCGCGTCCAACCTGCTCGATCGCGCGTACACCATCGCCGCGGAGATCACCGTTCCGCAGAGCGGCGGATCACCGATGGCCGACGGTTCGGCGGCTACGGTTTCTATCTGCTGAAAGGCCGGCCGGTGTTCACGTGGAATGTCCTGCAGCTGCCGCGCGTCAAATGGCAGGGCAAGGTGGAGCTCGCGCCGGGCAAGCACACGCTGGAGTTCGACTGGAAGTATGACGGCCCAAGCTTCGGCAAGGGTGGCACCAGCATCTTAAAGGTCAACGGCCAAGTCGTGGACGGCCATCCCATGCCACGCCAGCGTGCCCGTGGTCCTGCCGTGGGTCGAAAGATCGAGCAAACGACTGGTCGCAGACAATAGGCGTTGTCAGCGACGCCGCGGCGTCAATCAATGCCCGACGGATGGCATCCTCGAATGGAGATGTCCATCGGCGGCTTGGTTGCCCACGAGCACGTCAACATGGCAGCTTTTGACCCTTTGCTGACCATCCGCAATCTAGTCTCGCGACGCTTGGCGCTCGCGAAACCTCTGCCTGCAATCACCGCTGATCTCGGCATCTCGCGCACGGGAGTGCAGTATTGGGGAAAAGCACGTCGAGTAGAGCCACATGCTCTTGCGCGACGCTGCGTGCGCATCGTCTCGGGCAGCAGTCCGCATGCGCACGCCAACAGGTACAAATCGGGCAACTGCCAACGGTGACGATCACACTGCCTTGCGCGAGGCATTCTCCGAGGCGCTCCGGTCGTTCTCGATATCTGCGGAGTGGCGTACAGCGCGCAGGTCGCCGCAACCATTTCGCAGTCGATCATCGTCTTGCGCTGCAAGCTCGCTGTGGTGAGCGCGTTCTCTAAAATCGTTCTCCAGCGTCTGCTCGCGGATCTCGTTTGGCGCGCCCCGAAAAGAGCCGCAGTTGTGCCGTAATTTTGGCGCAACATGAGGGTGCGGTGGCGTTTTTCAGCACGAATGGATGTTAGGGGGACCCATGACGTTCGAAGATGACTTCGCGCAATGTCTGTCCAAGAGCGGAATTGAAATTGAACCGGAATCGGTTCCGACCCGTGTCCGGGTGGTGATCGTCGACAGGCGTTCTCGATCACGCGAACGGCGGGCATTAACAGTGCAGCTATTTCGTGAAATAGATGCTGGCAGTCGTATCTTGGCCCTGCGGAGAATGAGTAAGCGTTCGAAATTCTGTTCGAACGGGTTGCCATCAGGGGGTGACAATGCCTGAACGCCAACGGATCATTGTTCCCTTCGATGGCCACGTAATCGGTCAGGGCTTCAACTCATTCACGATGGAGAGAGTTGGCACCGGTCTGGTCCCAGACACCGCCGGTGAGGATCCGGTCGCAGACGGTCAGCAAGCCCGTTTCTTGTTTCGGATGGTCACTTCGCAGGAGTCGCTGGAGAAGGCGCTGAATTTCAGTGCGGACGTTGATGCGCGTTATGGTCTTTTCTCCGGCGGCGCCAAGTTTTCGTTTGCAGAGAACCAGGCCATCAATCGATCTTCGACCTACATTCTTGCATCATGCGTCGTCACAAACGCGCTGCGATTTGGCAGGAACTTCAGGCCGACACCCAATGCGGCTGCGCTAATTCAGGCCATGGACAAGGAGCAGTTCCGGCGTTCCTTCGGCGACCGCTTTACTGAGGCGCTCCGCACCGGCGGAGAACTTCATGCCCTGGTGCGGATTACCTCATCCAATACCAGTCATCAGCAGAAGGTTGCGGCGAGCCTGCACGGCGAATTGAACGGTTTTATCGCCAGCGGCAGCTTCAATCTCGCGTTTGGTGCCGCGACGGCCGACACCTCGTCGCACACGGAAATTGCGATTGAAATCAACCAGACTGCCGGTCAAGGACAGCAAATCCAAATTCCAGGCTCCGACGCCGCGAGCATTCGGGCCCACTTGAATACTTTCGCACAGGCGGCCCACGAGCACGCAGCCGCGTACGAAGCCGAGCTTGTCACTTACGACACGCTCGCGATCCCGTTCGGGTCCGAACTCGAATCGCAGCAGAAGCGCGAAGTGCTCGCGGACTGCCTTGTGAGGAAGCAACGGTATTGGTCCGCCCTGAGCGACATCCGTTACGCGCTCACAGAGGATGGCTCAATGATTTTCGTTGACCTGCCTCCGCGCGCCGAACTGCAGGCCCTGGAAAGAGAATTCACCCGCGTCCTCAACGACCTGATGGCTCACGCCCGAGAGGTGTCGGCGGGCACCCGTGAGCCCGCGTTCTTCATTCCCCAGAACGAACCCACGCCTCCTCTGTTCAGGCGAGCGGCCATTCAGCCGTTCAGGGAATGGTGGGAACGCCTGGACGACCTCGATTTGCTTGCGGATGAGCGACTGATCATTCTTCGTGTCGGAGATGCTGCCCGCGAGTTCTTGCTCGTGCCACCGTCCGGTGCAGCGCCGGACCTGATGGAGCGTGCGGCCGCCCGGGTCGAAAAGCTGTACCTGATGCCGCGTATGCCCTTCGACCCCGAAGCACCGCTCTCCTCACTGGAAAGTCTTCCGAAGATATTTTCCGGACCGCTTCGAACCCTTTACGTTCCGTCTACAAGGATAAAGAGCCTGACAGGCCTCGAGACGTTCTCCCGGCTCGAATACCTGGATGCACGCAGCTGTCTGCTTCAGGACATCAAAGCACTCTCCGCCATCAACGGTCTCCGATCGCTACAGGTCGGCGGCAACTTCATCACGGACCTTGGGCCGCTACAGCAACAGCTGAACCTGGAGGTGCTCGACTTCACGGGCAACCAAGTTTCGGACCTCGAACCGTTACGCAACATGCAGTCTTTGCAGTGCGTCGCGTTTGGTCGCGGCCTCCAGGACGATGCCGACGACGACAGCGAAGATCCGCCGCCTCCGCCAATCCAGTTCAAGGGCAATCCCATCACCGACGCACGCGGGCTCGCGAACATCAAGGTGCTGCAGTGTCCGCTGACGCTAGGCAGCCGGATGAAGCTGGGCAAGCTTTCACGCCACGGTGCTGCCCAGATCGACCAAGGGGTGCTCACACGCATCAACAAGTCCGCCCACTTTCAATTTGTCTCCGATTCGGGGGCGGCCCCGCAGTTTTGCGCCTTTGCCGGATGCTTCAGATGGATGCTGTTGGATCTAGTCGGAGGTCCGGTGGTCTTCATGGTCCTCTTCTGGCCAGAAGCGCGAGAAGTTTCCATTGCTGCCACGCATCCGGCCGATGCGACTGCGCCCCTCGTCGGGAGCAAACTGGCACAAGCGCTCGGCCCGCCCGGTGGACACCTTCCGTCCGGCGTTCACAGCGGGCTCCCTGCCATTCTGAATTTCTTCTTCGGTGTCGAGCGATGGACCAGCTTGGCTGAACTTACAACCATTTCCTGATCTATGATTTTGTCGTGAGACGAAAGCGGGCCTCAGGCCCAAGCGGAGGTGCCAGTGAAAAAGAAGCCGTTCGACGTCGCTTGGGTCAGCGATCTGTCACTCCGCGAACTGGATGTGTTGCTGAGGGCCGTTGTTGATGCTAGGGTGAAGAAACTCGACGAGCGGCAGCAGGAAGCATTCAAGTTGCTTCAAGTCCAGTCGGCCCTGCTCCGGCTCCACGATGAGTCTCCGCCGCTTGTACGTAAGAGTACCAATTAAAATCGCCCGGGCATCTGGGACTCAGTGACAAGGGAGATCACGTCGTCTTCCGTCGGCTGTGGCACCGGATCAATCCAAGTCCGTGGAGCATGCCAAGCCAATTCACGCGCAACAGTCCAAATTGCGAGGTTGCGTGGAATTGGCACGCAGCCCCGGGTACCCTCGCAGACCTGAATTTATATCGATTGCAGTTGGCAAATCGTTGCGCGATCACTAGTCCTCCATATGACCGTGCGTGAGTGAACCGTGCCGGAAGCCGCTATTCCTAACCACGTTGGCTGAAGTCTGAACCCATAGAGAGCCGGAGGTTGCTATGCCAGAAGTAGACCCTGAAGCCAGGCAACGGCTTAAGCAACAGTCACGTGAGTTCGCGTTAACGTGCGCCAAAGCTTCTGGTGTATTGGCAGTCGCGGGTGGCATCATGAGTATTCTCCCCAACGATCAACTAAAGGCCGCCGGGAGAGTCGCCTCCATATCTGCTGCGATGATCGGCCTGCTCGGGTCCTACTACTTCGTCGTGGCAGCCGATCCGCCGCGCGACGATTTCGATGAAGTGTGGATCACAGGCGCGACCATCGATGACGCTTCCGTTCCGACGGAAGAACCAGTGCGTAGCTTGCACTTGCTGGCCGCACGGCACATGCAATTGTCCGACGCTTGCTATGCCCTCCTCACCGCGCTGGAGCGGCATGACGGCGCTATCGCCGCGAGCGATTTCAATGCTGCCGGTGTCCAGGCCGACGCGGTGAGGCAGAATGCCAATGTTTGCATCGAGCTCCAGGACTCCATTCGCGGATCAATGTTCACGATAAACGAGACATGGAATGCGGTGAAGCAAGATTTCGCAATCGGGTTCGAAAACGCGAGTCTCGGGGAAGTGCAAGCGTTCTACAAAGAATGTTGGGGATCGCCGCCCGACGCGCCGGGCGCGGCGCTCAATGAAGTGGCGAGCGGCGTGAGCGGCGCTGCGGAGGATGTGTTGGAGGCGTTCGATCCCGGGGCAGCGCATCCAATATTGTCGGAGACGGAGATACCGGAAGAGTCTGAGAGTCTGTTTGACGACGCCTTTGCAATCGACCTGGCGAATTTGTCGGGCGCGATGGCAGCTCTCGTTCTTAGATAGAGAGTGTCGAGACGAGATCCTGGCTTCTTAGAGTGTCATGGTTTTCCCGAGATAACGCGAGGCACGGACAGTTCGGTCGGATCACGAGTGTGGATCTACGGTGTTCTGCCACTCCAGTTCCTCGATAAGAAGCCGAAACTGGCCGGACTTACCGGCTCGACGGCAAATCCACTGCGCCTTGCCACAGTAAGCCTTCCGAGTCGGCATCTACCGTCGGCGATATCGCGATTTGATTGCTCTGCAAACCAATCAGCATCGTCGCAGCTGCCGACGATGCGCTCTTGCGCACTGATGCGGATCTGCATGCCTACTGGGGGAACTCCATTTCATTGGCCCTCTTTCATTTAGGTGCTTCGACGAGGCCATTGCAGCGTTCGGCAATATGGCGACGTTCCATTCCTGGCACTACGCCGCACTTTGCGGCATCCTTGCCAATGCCGGAAAGACGTCCCAAACGCCATGGCCAAGCGTCACGGTCGCCGCGCGGCTGCGAAGCCCTATTCCGAACCGGTCCTGCTCGATCACCTGCTGGACGGCCTGCTCAAAGTGGTTGCCCGAGTGACGTAGGAGTCTTGCCACAACTTGTCGCCACCTGGGCATCCAAGTCGCTCGATGACGGCCTCTGGCCCAAAGCAGATGAACGCGGATCTGGCCATAATGTACGCTGTTGGTAGTAGAGCCGACTACGGCAGGCATGCTGCGACTTCTCGGAGAGGAGTTGCGGCTCCGCGCCGCCGCTTTGCCGGCTCCCACAGCTCCCCGTCCGTGTGCATGAATCAATTAACATAAGCTGCGAAGACGCTTGTCGCTTCGACCCTAACCTTCACAGGGTTGGGGCCCGGAGATCACGGCAGGCGCAGAAAAATCTTGCGTCGGGGCTTAAAAGATAAACCAGCGTTTACGTTTGACGGCGCCTGATGGTCGCGCCAAGGCGACAACTCCAACGGCGTCTGCTGTGCAGCCGACTGGGCCAGAAGCGGACAAAGGGTTCGAGCCGCGGGTGTCGCTGATATCGCAGCAACGGCTGAGTTGACGCCCTAATATCGCGGAGATCAACTCGTCTTTGCTGACTACGCGATCGCGTATCAGGTAGATGAGCAGATCAAACGCTTGCGGCGAAACCACAATCGGGCGCCGGTGCAACTCCCGATTTTGACCGAATTGTCCTCCAACAGGTAGTGCAATCTTGCGGTCGTTCCATGATGATCCGGAAAGAGCAGCCTAGTACGTGCTGAGGGCGCGAAGTTAATCGCAGTAGGGAAAAATGTAAGCGCTCGATAAAGTGCCGCAGCGGGCCTTCGTGCATTCTTGCCCGATCAGAATCGATCCGGCGGGTATTCTTGAAATAAATGCGATGAACGTGGCATTGCGAACTATTGCGTCTGCGAAAATATTTCGAAGCCCTTCTTTAGAAAGCTGCCATTTGTTTCTGGCAGAGGCGTCTGTCTGGAGCGCGTCTACAGTCTGTCCTCGCAGTTGGATGAGATTTTGCGAGCTCAGCGATTTCGAGCTCGAGGACGTCGCAGCCGTCAGGAGATCAAAACCACAGCCGTGAGACGGCAGGAGATACAGATGCCAGGCGCGGTACGGCGAGGGAGGTGCAGGTCTGATAGTCTCCCGGCAGCTGTTACTGGAACGCCACGTCATGAGGGCCTAGATAGAGCGTCAGATCCTTGAAAGTTCTCACTTCGGGCAACTATCGTCAGCGATAGCAGGTTGCCCATTCGCGACGAAGGAGAGAGGAAAAGGATTGCTGCTACATGCAGGGAACGGATATGTCGGTGGCTTGAGTTGAGGCAGTTGTTGGATCGACCCCACGATAGGCTCGGGGAAAAGTTTCAAAAATACCGTGCGGCGCAGCGAAGGCTCAATGAAGATTTTGAAGCCTTTACCGGGTCCGTCGAGAGGGCCGTAGCCGAAATGTCGATGATTGCTATCGTGTGGTTCTGGCGCGCCAGACTGCCGTGGATAAGGTAGCCCAAACGGCTGCCATTGATGATTTCCATCAATAGACCTGACAGAGTCAAACAAAACCGAGTACTTACCCGGGGAGACGGTGAACACATCCGGCAAATTCGGCGTTGCACTTACCTTACGCACCATCCGATTCAGCTCGCCGGGTTGCATTAGAGACAGTTTTGATAGAGTGATAGCATACTGCAGGCTCTTGAATACATCTAGGCTGAGCCGTCCCTCCTGCAACCAATGTCCGAATCGATCAGGTCCGAGACTTTTGGAAAAACTAGCAGCCGCTTCCCACCCGCGCCCGCTTCAACATTGAAAACCTCGTTGAGCTTCGCGGCAGTAGCGTTTTGGGGGTTCACCAGCAGGTCAACGAAGTCTGCGGTAGTCGGGTCTGTGACGAATTTAACTAGTTCAATCGCAGCCTTTTCGACGGCCTTCTTAAGCTCCTCACGGACGTGTGCCTTCAACTTGTTGATCTTATCAATTAAATCAGCAATGAAATTCGGAAGGACGCGTTCTAGTAGCTGATCGAGGCGTGCTTGCGCGCGTTGGTACTCGGTCTCGAGGTTACACCCACCCTCTGCTAATTGATAAGGTGTAGCTGTGAAGACTGTCCCGTGGCACGAGAGCCAGTGTTTGTACAATTCGAACGCTTCGCTCTTTCCGCCAATCATGTTTCTGCTTAACTCCAGGCTTGTCTCTATGTAGGCGGAGCCGGCACGGTCAATTCCTGTGGACCAGTTCCGAAAAAAGAAGCTGAGGAAATTGGCGTCATCGAGCGCCGCCTGAATCGTCGCCTTGATCGCCTGCTTGTCGACAAGCTGTTTTCGCAAATTTTCGATTTCGCGTTCCAGGTGCTCTACGGTTTCGCGGGCCTTCTGTGTAGCTACGAGTTGTACCTCTAGCGAACTCCTCGCAGTGTCGAACGCGAGATCTGCCGCCACCTTCGTTGTTCGTAAGGCCGAGAGGGTCGATTCGCGTTGTATCTTTTCTTGCAAGGCAGCACCCTCATTAGCCGCGGCCTCCAATGCCATTGCGCTATACCGAGTCGCCTCTGCCTGTGCGGCACTCAGTCGATTTTGAGCATTTGTGACCTCCTGTGTTAAGCGATTCCATTCTTGGTTGACGACCTGTACCATATCGCAAACCTGATCAGTAACGGTCCTGCAGACTTCACGACAAATAGGATTTAATCTTCCTCCCGGGCAAAACGTCTCGCAGGCAGTTCGTGGGACTGACCTGCACTGCCTTTCGGCAAGCTGGGTCGGCGTGGTGGCCAGACGTGCTTGCAAATTGTTTATTTCTTGATTGAGAGTATTGACTTGTTGCGTAGCTGCTGTCGCCGCGTCACGAGCAAGGGTAACCGGTATGAGCTCCCACGTCCGCAGTGATCAGCGGGCGCGTGCGTAGCGGATCGGCATCCAGTATTGGCGCAGCGCCTCGACGGTCGCTGGAATGTCGAGGTGGGCATTGCGGAGAAAGTCCTCGGTCTCGCGGCCGCTTCGCGGCGGTCCGAGCAGCGGACGGCCCTGATCGTCGCGACAGTGCAGCAGGATGGGCCGCAGCAGGCCGTGATTGACGTTGCTGGCGTCCAGCAACGGCGTCCACACCGACAGCCTGAGCCGCATCGCGGCGTAGAAGCCCTGGCACCACGGACGCGGATCGATATCGCCACTGACTTCACGCCGGTGCATCGGCGCGAACTGGCGAGGCGTGGTCGAAAGGGTCTGGCTGATCTCGTTATGACGCAGCGCGACGGCGGAAATCGCCGCGAACTCCGGGGTGCCGCCGTGGTTGAAAGCATCGGCATCGATGGCGAGCAGCGGGCAGATCCAGTCGAGCGGGCTCATCGAGATCGGTCCAACCACGATCGCGGCGACGTAGCCGTCGAGCATGGGAATGCTGGTGGCGGCAGGATGCCGATCGACGCGAGCCTGCAGCCACCGCTCGAGTTCCTCAAGCGGCATCGCGGCTGCCGCCATCGACGGCGCTGCCTTATGGCGGCGCGAGCTCATGCCACGGCCTGTGCGGTGCGCTGGCGCGCCGCCTTCCAGTTCCAGGCGAGCAGCTCGTACAACTGATGGCTCTTGGTTCGCCCGGACACGATGCGCTCCAGCACGTCGGTCAGATAGGCCTGAGGATCGAGTTCATGGAGCTTTGCCGTGTTCACGAGCGATGCCAGGATCGCCCAGCTCTCGGCGCCGCCCTCGCTGCCGCTGAACAATGAGTTGCGTCTTCCCATGGCAATCGGGCGCATGGAACGCTCGACCGTGTTGGAATCGACCTCGACGCGGCCGTCGCGGAGAAACAGCGTCAGCCCGTCCCAGTGATTGAGCGCATAGTTGATCGCCTCTGCCAACTTCGACTGGGAGAAGAGCTGGCCCACCATCTCGGTCAGTCGCGCCTTGAGCGCCGCCATCAACGCTGCGCTCCTGGTGCGGCGGCTGGCCAGCCGCTGCTCCGCACTGTTGCCGCGGATCTCCGCTTCGATCGCATAGACCGCCTGCAGGCGTTCGATCACCTCGCGCGCAAACGGCGACTGGGTCGTTTTGAACACCTCGACGAATTTGCGTCGGGCATGGGCGAGACAAAAGGCGAGCTGGATTGCGCCACCATGATCGCGGGCGAGCGCCTTGTAGGCGGCATAACCGTCCACCTGCAGAATGCCGGAAAAGCCCGTCAATTGTGCGGCGATCTCCTTGGTGCCGCGGCCGTCGGCGAACACGTAGGCAACCGCCGGCGGCGCAGGCCCGCCCCAGGGGCGGTCATCCATGGCATGCGCCCAGAACTGGCAGATGCGGGGGCGATGTCGCCCGGGATCGAGCACCGGCATCGGGGTCTCGTCGCAGAACACGCGCGGCGAGGCCTGGATCGTCCGCAGCTGAAGTTCATAAAGGCTTTTGAGCCACCAGGCCGCACGCTTCACCCAGCCGGCAAGCGTCGACCGGTCAAGATGGACGCCCTGGCCGGCCAAAATCTGCACCTGCCGGTACAGCGGCAGATACCAGGCGAACTTCGAGACCACCACGTGGCTCACCAGGGCCGTCGAAACCATGCCGCTCTCAATCAGGCGCGGCAGCACCTTCGCCTGGACCACGCCATCGGTGCAGCCGCGGCAGGCGTATTTGGGACGGATCGTCCGCAGCACCCGCAAGATCGCCGGGATGATGTCCAGTACCTCGCTGACGTCCTCGCCGATCTTGTGGAGCTGGCCCTGGCAGCACGGGCAGGCGGTCGCCTCCGGCTCCAGCACCTGCTCACAGCGCGGCAGGTGCTTGGGCAGCGCGCCGATGTTGCGGCGCGCCTTCTTGCGCGGCTTATCAGACGGCTTCGCCGCAGCCGCATCGTCGTTGGCAGCCGCAGGCGGGGTGGCGCCGGTCTCAAGGTCGTCAAGCTCAAGCGCGAGTTGCTCGGCCACGAGCGTGGCAAGCCGCTCCGAGCGCTTCCCGAAGATCATCTCTTTGAGCGTCTGCATCGCCACGCGCAGCTTCTCGTTCTCGACGTCAAGCGCGAGCACCATCTCGGTCAGAGCCGCCGGATCGGTCGGGAGAGCATCGGGGCGAATCGCCATGATCAGACGATACATGCGCCCACTGCATGCTCCAGCGAAATCCTCACCTCTCAGCCAACAACGGCCGGCTGCTTCACAGGCTTGGGTGAGACACGCGTCCACTCAAGTCCGTCGAGCAGCATCGCGAGCTGCGTCGCACTGAGATGCACCACGCCGTCGCGGATCGGCGGCCAGGTGAAGCGCCCCTGGTGCAGCCACTTCGTCACCAGCACCATGCCGCTGCCGTCCCACGCCAGAAGCTTCACTCTGTCCATGCGCTTGCTGCGGAACACGAAGACGTCGCCGCAATACGGGTTCGCACGCAGCGCTTCGCTCACCAGCGCCGACAGCGTGTGCACCGACTTGCGAAAATCGATCGGCTGTGCCGCCAGCACCACCTTGAGGTCAGACCGTAGTGCAATCACCGGATGCCCCGAAGCGCTGACAGCACCGTCGAAAGTGTTGCCAGTTCCACGCCCGGCTCAACCCGGATGCGCGCCCCACTCAGCTCGATCTCGATCACCCCGAAGGGCTTGGCCGGTGGCGCGGCGATCTCCAAAGGCGTCGTTTGTGCCGCCAAAATACGTTCGGACTCGCCAGCTGTCCCGCCGTCGCTCTCGGCACCAATTTGGATCGGCACGAAGCTCGGCGCCTTGCCGGCCACCACCGCCGCAACCTGGCGTCGCCACACCGTGAGCAGCCCGCGGGAAACGCCATTGCGTCGCGCCACCTCGGAGATGTTCGCACCTTCCTCAAAGCTCTCCGCCGCGATCCGGGCCTTCTCCTCGCCCGTCCATCGTCGCCGCCGGCGCTCCCCGGTGATTACCTCGACGCGACGATAGGAATCGCCTTCCTGCCTGGCATCAAGCATGGCATTTGCCATCGTTCCACCTCCAACGAACCGCTCATGCCAGGCTGTATCGCGCGCAAGCCGAGGGATGGCTAGGTGGGGGCGTCACGCCGGTTACGAGCAAGGCGAGCCTGGTTCCGCTGAACGTCGGCCGTGCTCGTCAGGGATGCTATTAGCTGTTCGTGCCTTCGTATCTCGCCCAGCAATCTGTTAGCTTCTCTCTCGGCGAGATCGACGGCGCGTCTCTGCTCCGCTAATCGGAGTTCCTGGAGGCGAAGAGCCTCTCTCGCGACTTGGAGCTGAACCTCACCGAAAGCCTGCCGCGCGCTCAGATCGACTGTTTCAGCGACGTACCGTGCTACGAGAGTGGCAGCTGTCTTCTCTATTTCTTCAAGGAGCTTAATGCTTTCTTGTACGGACCTCCGCACTCCATTCATCCCAACCAAGTGAGCAGCGTAGCTAGTTCGCAAATATTGCGCTACCGCATCGTTATTGAAGATAAAGGTGTCACGGGCCCAATCGATCGGCACGGTCATGGTCTTCGCATCGGGCGCTGGAGTAGGAAGTCGCTCGTCGATGTATCTCTCAAGAACAAAATGACGCCGTTCAACGGCTCGTTCGTCGCCCAGGGCAAACACATCGCCGGAATAGTTATTAACGTATGTGTGCGCAAAAATATCAGTGGCAGCATGCACTAGGTACCCATAAGCGAACGCCAGTTGATCCGGCGAAGAAGCAGATTTGACGGTGTGAGCGAGCCACTGATCAGTCTGCCAACCGCCTTGAATGCCGGGGTGCGTAGTTGTTTGTCCTACTACAAGATCCGGATAAATGTCTGGACCGAGCGCACCGGAAAGAAACGCAGTGGGATGGTTTCGCAAAGCGGCGCACACTTCGGAGGTCAAGGCATACTGTTCGCCAACAATGCGAACAGCGCAGTCGACTTTCACATCATCGAGAATCGTTTGAGCGACCCAGAGGTGCGTTTTTAAAGAAAAGCTAAGTGCCGAGTAAGAGTGGACCACGCACAAATGCAATCCGGTAAGAAGCGCTAACCCGAGGCGAAGCGAAAATCTCAACATCGTAGATTTCCCCCTATCTATCCCATCTGCTCCTTTGGCAAACCCTCAAATTCAGCGCTGAAAAAGATTCTCCCGCTAAGCAACCCTGGCCGGGATGGGGCGACTCAGGTTTCGCCAACCGCTCAACGTCGAACGCGCGACCGATGTCTAGGCCGGCCGGATCGTCGACAACTCGGATGCGAGCGCGAGTACCTTCAAGTATTGCTGAAGCAGAGGAGGTCCAAAGAAGGCGTGCTAATGCGCACGCACAAAAACGAAATGTGTAAGCGGACATGATGCCCCCAACACTTCTGTATGCAAAAACTCCGCTCAAATCATTAGCGTGGACAATCAGCCCGCCGCCCAGTCAAACCAGTAAACGATCAATGGTGCAGACTAAGTCGATCGTGAATCGACTGCAAGTTAAAAACGTTCGTGCGACAACCTGTACGATATGCTTGACCCAATTACTGAAAAGCGGCTTGCGACGCACGCAAGCCCGCCAACGTCTGGCGAGCGGCGCTGTAACCGCCAGCAAAGATTCAGGCTGCACTTGACGAGAAGGGAAGCCTCGTTGCTTTATCGTGGAAGAGGACGGCGGTCGTCAGGCCCTAAAGCAACTATTGCAGCAAGACAAAATGGACGGTGGTCGCTATTCATTTTGAATGTAGTTGTTGGTAGTTCGAAGCGATCTGAACGCAGTTCGCGGATGTTATTTGGCGCCGCGAGTAGGTTGATCGCCACTCATAGCCTTATAATCGTCGCCCGGTGATGATTACCGGCCAGACAAAAGCGCGGCTTCTTGTATAATACATTGCAACTCCCGCGCAAATATCGGGAACGTTAGTGGGCTTAACAGCTTTCACGATCTCAGACATGATCAACGGGTCTCGGCATCATCCTTTCTGGTCTTATTTGCTTTGCGTTTTGTCGCGGCGCGCTCATCTCGGTCCTGAATGTCTCAGCAATACCCTTGCCCCATATCCTTTCCGAGCATTCGATGTTGGCGCCGGCCTAGCCGCGTTTTGGTTGGCCTGAAACCCTTTTATTGCCCGGCTCGATTCTCAACCTTGCGCAATTCGGAATCCGCGTCATAATCTTCTGATTGTGTTGCGCTGGGGAGGCAATAGCGTGATTTCTTACAATACAATCCGGGGGCACTTAAGCGCAGCCGCGATCTTGCTCATGTCATCTTGGCAAGCGGGAGCTCAAAACTCCATTCCTTATACGGAACGGATTGAGATACGCGGAGCCGAAATGTTCATAACCGCAGACCCGATTGATGAAATTTTGGTTTTTCCGTCAGGTGAGCTCGTATTGGATGGCAAAGCTCTCAACATCAACGCAGGTAAAGTTGAACTGCAGGGAGATTTTTCAATCCGTGCATTCCCCGAGGGCAAGACGGCTCCAGCCAAACAAGGTGAAGCTGCTCCGGGTCCCAAAGGCGGCGGCGGGGCCAAGGAATCGCAAGGGGCAACGGGGCCAACCGGCGCGACTGGTGCCACGGGAGAACCTGGTGCAAAGGCCGGTGTTGCAAGGCTAAGGATCAGTGAACTTATAGGACCCGGTCGGCTGCTCGTTTTGAACAACGGGGGAAACGGCGGAAAGGGCCAGATGGGCGGAACTGGCGGCATGGGAGGCGACGGCGGGCCCGGCCACAACCGACGTTGCTCGATCGGCCATCGCGATTCGCCGAGGAATGGCGGCAAGGGTGGCACCGGCGGCAAGGGCGGGACAGGTGGTACAGGCGGCCCAGGCGCTGACGGAGGTGCCATTATCCACAACGAGAAACTCACAAAATTTCTCGAAAGTGGAAAGCTCGTTTTGACATCAAGCCCGGGAAAGGGAGGTGATGGAGGCGAGCGCGGCAAAGCAGGTACCCGTGGAGTTGGCGGTATAAGGGGTGAAGGTGGCAATTGCGGAGGCCCGGCCGAAGCGGGGCCCCCCGGAGATCCAGGAACAATTGGCGACCCGGGAAGCAAAGGGCCTGACGGGGTGCAAGGAGTAATTACGTCCACGAAGCACTGAGGCGCAAATGAAACACGCACGGCACCTGTTGCTTATCATGAGCGTGTCAGTCTTGATGTGTGCAAAAGGGGTAACCGCAGAAATTGACTGTTCCGCACTTCCGATAGAACAACCGTCCGTCAATGTTACCGACGAACTGGAAAAGCCAAGCGACTTTGTATTTTCCACTTCTGAAGACCAAACTGAGCTCTACTTCGCGGGCGACGTCATAGTTATTGATGCAGAAAATTTCCCTTTCTTCTTTCCGCCCGACAATCTTGCTGTGCCAACAGTACGGAGCATCACGTTCGAAGCGCGAAGGATAATAGTCTCGGCGCCCCTACGATTTCGAGATGCGTCAATTCAATTGATTGCAGATGAGATAACCATTCGCGGACGCGGATCGTTAGGCATAACCGAATTTGCGAAATCGGACGTCCGCAGCATTAAGATCCTTGGCAAGGTCCTGGATCTCACACGGTCCGATCTCTTACCGTTCGCGACCTATACGCGCGACTGGAAAAGCCCTGAACCAAAAGTTCAGCATCGCATTTCCATTCACGTCGGGACCATACTCCTCCCACCAAAGGCACAGGCCCCCACCTATGACTTATCGAGAGAGAGCCGTCTTGTTCACAACTTATCACTCGATTTTGGAAAGAGCCGAGCAGAGGGCTGGGAGGACGCTTATGATGTAAGCCTAGGATCTAATGCATTGAGCGAATACGAGGGACTGGTTGTTGATAAGCTCATATGGCCTCAACTAACAGCTGCTAGGATCGACGAAATATTCTCGACGTCGCCATACAATGCGGACGTTCGGAACTCGCTTCGTATAGCCGTGGATAGTTACTTGGAGAGGTTCTCAGGGAAGCGCGATCCTACTTCCGTTTTGCGATTTCAAGCCACGAAGAACGCCATAGCAGAGGGCTTAGACCTGAGAGGATTATCTGCTTACGACATGCCGATGATCTCGTTCAAAAATCTTCTCGATGATTTTAAGGAAAGAAAAGCGCGGACGCTCGGAACCGGTGGATCGCTCCCGCTCTGGGATGAAACTATATCTAAATCAAAGACTCGATTTGTTGCAGAGGCTGCCCCCGTTCGCGCCCTAAAAGCCGACGAAGATTCCGCGCTCAATCAGGTAAAGATAGCCGACTCTGAAATTCAGGCTGCTGTAGACAGCTTAGTAGGTGCTGATAACAGAATTTTATCAATACTTCAGGAAATCGACACTCGCCGACAGGCCGCCCAAGCCGCGGCAGCAGCGGAAGCCAGACGACTCAAGGCTGCCGGAGAGGTCGAGGCCGCCGGAAAGGTTCTCCAGCTTGTGGCAGTGGCCGTGGGAACGTTCTTCCCAGTCACAGCGCCGATTGCGCTATCTGTTGGTGCCGGCCTAGGAGTCTCATCGAAAGCGATAGCTAACCACAATCGAGGCCAATCGTTCAGTGTAGAAGAGGCTGCGATAAGCCTCAGTGAAATGACCGAGCTTCAGAAGCAATATTCAGCACAAATAAAGACTTTGAAACAAGCTTGGGAGGGACAACCAGACGGTCAGGATCCGGTTTCCAAAGGTGGACTCAAAGGTACGGGGGCGGCCGCTGTAGACCATGTTCGATCCGGCTTTCGTAAAGAAGCGAGCGCGCTAACCAACGCAAGCGCGGCTGCCCAGAAATTTTTCGAAGCTGCAAAGGACATAGAAAGATCAGCGCGGCCGCCGCAACGCGCAATCTTCCGACAAACTGCATTTGAAAAAAAGGACGCAAGGCTTCAGGAATTGCTAAATGAGCTTTCCGACTTACAAGAACAAGGGGCGACCCTTAGGGGTAAGATTGCCACCAGCGCGATGGCAAAAGCGCGTGCGATGGATGCTTTAGGTGCAACCCGTACCGGCCTAGATGCCCTGTTAACACCGCGGGTGGGAGACGTCAGAGAAAATGCGCGGCAGCTCAATATTGCATATTGGTATCGACAGCGCACAATTACAGAATTGAAGAATCGTGCGTTGAATTTGCTTAGGAGCTATTCGTATAGAACTGGCGCCCCGCTAGAATTGCCTGTAACGATGCGTCAGTCGTTTTCCCCTCGCCTCTCTGATGCGACATCTCTCAACATGCTATTGGCCGGCCAGACGACAGAACGTCTGGAAGAGAGTCGCGCTCAAATCAATAGAATGTTTGAAGGTCTCATCGCTTCGCTAGAGTATGAAGACCTAAAAATGAAGCTTCTGGGGCGAAAAACTTTGAAATTTTCTGGACTGGAAATCGCGGCCGAGGCATCGAAGCGCTCCGCCCGGCAACAACAATTCGTGGATGAAATAAACGCGGAGATAGCTAATCAAGTTAAGCGGAAGTCCGAACCTAAACTAATCGAAATTCCTATCCCAGTATCGATCGGAGCCTCTGAGCGACCAGAGCGCGTTGTTGCCGCTACTGTCTATGATGCGCAATTTGAAGATGAAACCGCTCTGAAGGGTATTCCAATTCGCTTTGCAATTTCACACCCCGGGTATGGAGTGGTCTACCACAACAGCAAGTGCACATTCGTACGTGGAGTCGGGGTCGATGGAAAGCCGATTACTCCGTTAAGCTGGCTTAACAACTTCCCCGCAGGTTCGAACACTCTGCAAGCATGGTCAAAATCTGTCGAAACAACAGCCGAAGAACTATCTCTCACCTACCCATTCCGATCGCTATATTCCTTGCGTATCGAGGTCTTGGGTAGGGACCAAATTGATCCTTCACTTGCGCCGACTTTAAAGAGCATATCCGTCGCTATAGCCGGGGACGAGGGTGTAGATGCGAAATTTGTACCCAGGTAGCAAATTTGGACTGAAATCGAAGGAGGCAGGGCTTGAAGCTGAAAAGTGGAACGATCACTCTGCTCATCAGTATTTTTTTTCAAGGCTCGTCAACTGCAAAAGAGCTCCTAGCCTGCGAATGCATTTCCGCAGAATCGGGCTGCAGTTTCAGCGTCTTTGATCAAGCTGCGGGGAAACCCCGGAAGAATTGGGTTCAGGAATATAGCCCAGTTCCGGGAAGGGATACCTCATCGTCCGACATGGCAATGGCATGTTGGCGGAAGCGGAATACAGACGCTGGAGGTCAGGGGTTATGCTGCGAAATGGATAACGACGACCGCGACGCGAAGCGATATTTCAAAGGTCAGCTGCAATGAGCCTCGCCCATCCGCACCCTACGGTCGCGCAAATGCGAGCTCCTCAAATTCCTTTCGGCGTAAGGGTCCCAGTTGCGGCGTTTCCTAATACCTTCTAACCTAACTGAGCTCGTGTTAGCGCAGCGCCCCGTGAGCCACGATCTTCGCCTTTGCCTCGTGCAAGCCTGACCACGACCGGCAAACGGTACGCGTCCGGCGCCGGCCCCTGGTCAGGTCATCTTGAGTGGATGGCTGACCGCTCTTATTCGGCGTGAGCGACGTTCTGAGGTCGCCAATTCCAGGGCATGAGCTGGTGGATGCGCTTGGCGGGATGATGTTTGGCTCGCCGACGTGCTCGCCCGCCTGCCCGACATATCGCCGCGCCGTCACTGCAACCTGGCGCGGTGCCTGTAAGCTCTCCAGGACGATCTTGAGCTTCTCATCCTCGGACCAGCGCCGCCGGCGACCCGTCTCCACCCACCTCGAGCCAGTCGACTTGGGAACTGCGCCTATCACTGTCCATAAGGAGAGTTCTCAACAACCACGCTTCACTCGGCAAGACGGCCTTCACCAGACGGATACTATGGCAGGGCACCCCTGACGAAAACTAAGAAACAGCCGAGGGCACGATCACCTACTTCGGGACCTATTCGATAAGCGAGGCAGATAGAAGCATCGCAATTAACGTCGTAGGCAGTTCCTTTCCAAACTGGAATGGACGGACCAGAAGCGCTTTGTCGCAATCGCCGGAGAACAGCTGACGCTGACTGTTCGTCCATCGGTTGGAGACGTAGTTGACGTAATTTGGAAGCGTGCGAATTGATCGAACCTGCCAAGCGCAGCCCGCTTTTCGGAAGAGCAGATCATCGGGATCTTGAAGGAGTATGAGGCCGCGAGGCGATCTTGCGGAGATGCCGAGGAAAACCGGACAGTTTGGAACCAGCTATGTTACCCTCGGACCGGGTTGCACGCAACGGACCACAAAAACAGCCGTCCCGTCCCGGGAAGTTCATCAAAGTAACGGTTAATCCGGAGAATCCCAGATGAGGACTTTGCTCACGTACCTCGCAATGGCGCTCTTGGCTATTTGTTCAACCGAAGCTTTCGCAAAAGACATCAATCCCTTCAGGACCGGCTTACTTCCTTCTTGGCCGATCGACAATGTCGGCGATCCGATCCCCGATGAGTTAATTGCATCATGGAAAGGCGATTACTGTAAGGTTGCACCTGGGAAATACGCAGCATTTCCATCCAAGGGCAACTTATGTCTCAAGGGGACCAACGGCTGCACGCATCCACGAGACCGAGATGCCAAGGATGTCGACGCATCGGATCCGGGCGGGCTTTGCGACGATGGCGATCAAACAACTTACAACGGACTTTTGTGCGCAGCAGGCGACTCGGAAGGTTGCGCGGCCGTAGAGCGGGCCCAGGACGGAAGCGGACGTTGGTTTCGCTCGCCGCATCGACTTTGGATGAGCAATGCACGGTGCGCTGCTCTCGCGAAATCCAACAAAAAACAGCTATTTAACGACAACTGCGCCTATGGGTTCTCCCCGGATATGAATTTGGGTGTCCTACTCTACACTCTCAGAACAAGGGATGTGAATCGGTACAACAGGTGGCTTAGGTGGCTTGATAACGAATCCAAGAACACAAAACTATGCACGTTTGATGTCAATCGAGAACCAACCCAGGACTGTATTAAAATTGAGTGGCCGAGGGTATGCACGGACGACCTGGGCCATCTCAATTCAGACGAAGATCCTGGTTTTGCAATTGACGGACGTTATGGGGGTAAATGCGCGCTTCGTCCGTGGGATACTTTGGATTTTTCTGCAGTGAACGATGCCGTGAAAACGTCATTCCCTCCGCGACTTGCAGCCTGGGATCTAAAGTCGCGCGGACTAATCAGCGCTGCCAAGGGCGCAGTTCTAGCAATCCCAGGTGGCGTCTTTGTTGCCGGAACAAACCCTCTCGTCCTAATGTCTACAGTAGACGCGAAACATTTCCCGACGCACCTCGATGCAATTCGCGTTTTGATTCGCATGATGATCTTAAATCCCTCAATGCAGATGAATAATCTGCCAGACCTCCCTGACCCAGAATCCCTTCTGCCCGATATTATGAAACTCGGCGTTTCTGACGGGGCTGATTTGATGACAATAAGATTATCCGCGACGGCTATTGCGACGCGAGTGCCCTGGGATCCGTTCTACCAATTGTTGGCTAATGGCCCTACGCCGACTGTTAGATCAAAGATCATACTTCACTGTCCGGCAGCAGGAGATAGATCAATCAAGTCCGATTGGATTTGGGAGAAGGCGAATGATCAAGATGGAAGCAAATTAAAAAGCATGGGATGGGACTGTGTCTTCGTAGCGAAACTCTACAATAAGATGAGAGTGAAAAAGAATATTTTCGACGAGCTATTCGCCATGTTCCTAAAATATGGAGATGGCGTTGAGAAACTTTTTACGAAGTCAAAACAAGCTCTCCAGGCCGCCCAAGCAGGCAATGAGGAGGCGCAAAAAGCAAATCACGCGGCGAAGAAAGCGTTAGACGATGCTAATGAGTTTGTTGGGAATACGTATAAATCAACGAGGGATGAGCTGGATAAGCAGCGCGTTAATTTGGAGAATGGTATTCAACAAGCCACAACACAGGTAAATCAACTTCGCAGTAGTGCAACCTCACATGCGGCGAGGCTGGCCGCATGCGCTCCCTCCGTGCTCGTGCCGACGCCCCCGCGATGTGACAGATGGGTGGGACCGGTGTGCGTTCAACCCGTCGGCCCAGGAGTGAGATCAGCTCCTAATCCCCTGTGCGAGCCAATTAAGAAGGCGGTCAACGAAACAAATTCCGCTTTGACTGGCGCTCAAAACACCATCAATTCGAGCCGTTCAGCGATTGATGGTATCGCAAAATCAGTTAAAGCGCTCGACGACAAGCTGGCTGATACTAGACAGAAATTGCAAAAGGGAACGTTGCAGGCCGCGTATAACACTACAAGAACGGCCCTAGATTTAAAGGGCAGAGCCTTGAGCAAGGCGGAAGATGAAGTGGCACACCTTCACGCCGCATACACAAGAGCCAGAAATTACGCCTGCGTCTGGAAGAGCGAATCGAAATGCGAGCAGTGAACTGCGTGGTTGGGACAGAGTTGAAGTACCGGCGTTAATTTTCCTACGCTGCTTCCCTATCCTGGCACAGCGCACCATCAATCGTGTCTTAGGGAAGCGGAGTATCGGCCGGCTCGGCCGTTACGCATCCGCGGCCACGATGCGAAAATTCTCGAGTTGCAAATCTAGCCAATTGGCGCGGCAGAGCCGGTCCCGGAATTCTGGACAGGGCGATAAGTGGAGTTTCTGCCTGACAGCGGGCACGCTGGTGCCTGCGAATCAGGAGCGACGATGAGTAGACGAGCACGCCGGAATCACACACCGGCCTTCAAGGCGAAGGTGGCGCTTGCCGCCGTCAAGGGTGATCGAACCGTTGCGCAGCTTGCCGAGCAGTTCGACGTCCACCCCAATCAGGTCACGACGTGGAAGGCTCAGCTGGAAAGCAAGGCGGCCGATGCATTCGGTGCCGGCGGCGCCGGAACGGAGCAATCGGCGGTCGACGTGAAATCGCTGCACGCCAAGATCGGGGAACTGACGCTGGAGAACGATTTTTTAGAAGGAGCGCTCACCAAGGCGGGATTGCTGAGCGCAAAGCGATGATCGACCGCAAGCACGATCTGTCGATCACCAGGCAGGCGGAAGTTCTGCAGATCAGCCGCGGCAGCGTTTATTATCTGCCGCGCCCGGTTCCGGATGCCGATCTCGCGATCATGCGGCATCTCGACCGGCTACATCTGGAGTTCCCTTTCGCCGGTTCGCGGATGTTGCGCGGCCTGCTGGCTTTGCAGGGGTGCAAGATCGGCCGCCGGCATGTGAAGACGCTGATGAAGCGGATGGGGATAGAGGCGCTCTATCGCCGTCCGCGCACGACGAAGCCCGAACCCGGTCACAAGATCTATCCATATCTGCTGCGCGGCATGGAGATCACGCGGCCGAACCAGGTCTGGGCCATGGACATCACTTACATCCCGATGGCGCGTGGTTTTGTCTATCTCGCTGTCGTGCTCGATTGGGCGACTCGCCGGGTACTGTCGTGGCGGTTGTCGATCACGATGGAAGCAGCTTTCTGCGTCGAGACGCTGGAGGATGCCATGGCTCGTCACGGCAAGCCGGAAATCTTCAACACGGACCAGGGCTCGCAGTTTACCGGCGCGGCCTTCACCGGCGTGCTCGCCAGCAATGGCATCGCCATCAGCATGGACGGCAAAGGCGCCTGGCGGGACAACGTCTTCGTCGAGCGGCTGTGGCGCAGCGTCAAATACGAGGAGGTCTATCTGCGGGCCTACGAAAGCGTCGGCGAGGCACGCAGCTCGATTGGCCGATACCTCGAATTTTACAATGGCCGCCGACCCCATTCGAGCCTTGACGGCGCCACCCCGGATCAAGCCTACTTCAATCAACCGCCATTCCGCTTGGCGGCCTAACCCCGGCAGAAACCCCACTTATCGATGCGGGGATTCTGTTCAGACAACCGGGACCGGCTCTGGCTTCGGGGCTGGGCCTCGAAAGGCGAGCGTTGGTGCCGCAATTCTGGCTGATGCTGTATGACGCAATGGATACCCCCACCTGCGGCAGCATCGCCCATATATCAATAGATATCACATCAAGCTTGCTAGCGGCGGGGATCTGCGCCGGCAGGCGGTCCATTATTACACTAATGTCTGACGACTTGTGATATACCCCACCAAATCCCTGGCTCACTCCGAGCTTTAGTGCCGAGGATGGACATGATTTATCAGATTATCGTGGCATGCCTGTTGGTTCTGTCGATCAATCCGGCGTCGGCTCAGGGACAGAAGTGTGAAACGAAAGAGATGACTGTTGAGCTGAAAGTCTCAGGAAGTAGAGGCTTAGGGAGCAGAAGCTCGCATTGTGTAAGGCAACAGGTTGCCCCGATACGCTTCTGCGCGCCGACAGGTTATGCAATCAAAAGTTTTCATTGGGTCGATGTTATTAGACGGAACGTTCTGGGCCACGAAGCCTTAAGTAAACTGGATGACTCCTGTGTAGCAGGCGATCTGCGTGGCTATTCATCCGATCATGTTGGCTACGCTCCGTTCTATCGGTGCTCCGCCGTGACTTGGATCAAGCGACTGACAGTTGAGTATTGTGCGAGCAATACTTGAGGCCGGACTTTCGGGAGCTAGTCTCTAATATCGATACGGCGTTATTCGGTACACACCCGACACTTAATCGAGCCGCTGAAATCTTCCAACCCGTCGCCCGTACCGAATGCTCGGCTCAAGAGTAGGAGCGCCGGCTCCGCTGCGTTTTGAACGACTGCAGAGGTTTTTCAATTCGATTTCAGATGATAATTCGTTCAACTTCCTTCAGTGTCACAGACTCACCTGTGCGATCGTAAAGTTTTGCGGTCTGAGGGTTCTTACCGGTGTGTGTGCCGAAAACTTAAACACGGGCGTAATGGTTATGAAGTCCGCCCAGGATGGCGCGTGAACTGATCACACCGGTTCGCTGAACCGGGCGAGAAACCGGCGCATCCTTGTTCAAGGATCGATGCGTTCTGACGAAATTGTAATAGTCGGCGTAGGATTTCAGGACGCGACGCAAATGCATCTCGCCCAAGACAATGATGTGGTCCACACACTCACGCCGGATCGATCCGATCAGCCGTTCGGCAAAGCCATTCTGCCAGGGCGAGGCTGGTGCAATCGGCTTGTCCCGAATGCCCATGGCGCGCAATCGGCGGGTGACGACGCTGCCGTAGATCCGATCGCGGTCCCGGATCATATAACGCGGAGCCTCGTCCCAAGGAAATGCTTCCGTTATTTGACGTGCAACCCATTCGGCCGTCGGATTTGCTGTGACGTTGGTCCAGACGAGGTCTCTGCGGCCGAGCCGGACGATGACTAAGGCATAGAGCAGGTCGAAACCGATAGTCGGAACAACGAACAGGTCCATGGCGGCAATATCCGGCGCGTGGTTATGCAAGAAGGTTCGCCATCCCTGGCTGGGCGGCCCCCTCCGTTTGACCATGTACTTGGCGACGCTCGACTGCGCGACCTCAAACCCGAGCTTGAGCAGTTCGCCGTGAATGCGTGGCGCGCCCCAAAACGGATTTTCGACGCTCATCCGCCGAATCAATACGCGCAGCTCCATATCGATCCGCGGTCGCCCTCCCCGTCGATGCGATTTCCAACGCCAGTAGCAGCGAAAACCGGCCCGATGCCAACGCACGAGCGTCTCGGGCCGGATGATTGTGAGAACCTTCAGGATTGATGGAAACCAGCGATACAGCTGGATCAAGAACCAGCGATCATGGTTCGTGAGCCGGATGCGACCATTCAGCCTGCGCCTCAAGACAATCAACTGATGTCGAAGCACCGCGTTCTCAGCTTCAAGCCGTAACTTCGACTTGAATGGCGAGGCCAGGACGGCCAGAGCGAAACAGAGCAGCCCGATCATTCCGCCAGCTTAGGCGATTCCATCACGTCATCAATTCGGATAAGGTTTTCGGTACACACAGGCGTGACCGCAATTGCGCGATCAGCACGTTCTGCGCCTATTGGTAAGGTCTGAGTGGTGCGCGCTCCAGAGACTTCGCGCAGCTCGTAAACCATCCGGCGTGCCCGCATCACAGAAGGCACCTTGCGAAAATCGGCGTGCGACGATCTTCAGACCATTTTGGAGCGCAGCGTCCATGACACTGCTTAGGTTCCCCTCCCGGGTGACCCGCGCCTTCCTGTCATATTGATAACAGTATCTCGTGAATTCCGCGCCCCACGCTATGATTCCCCAGGTATTGCGAAGCGCCGTCTTGGTCGGTTTGTCAAGAATGCTAGTGACCACGGACCCCCTCATCCGTACCGGCGCCAGGTGAGTGGGTTGACTTGTCGGGAAAACACCAAGCATCACGTCTGCTCCTGATCGGAGCCGGGCAGCATGCACGATACGAAGGGCATCGCTTGGCAAGAAGATCGTGTCGGGCAAGGCAAAAACAACGTTATCATCGCCGAGATGATCCCGGGCGGAGGCTATCACATTGGGCAGCCCCAACGGCTCAGGCTGAATCACGTACTCCAGACTGAGGTCAAATTTAGCACCGTTTCCTAAAACGTCTCGGATCAACTGCTTTTGCGGGGCGATGACCACCACAACTCGCTCCGCGCCGGCACATTTCATGGCCCGCAATGCAAGCGTGCAGATTGGCTCGGAGCGCGTCCTCGAGAGGGACACGAGTTCTTTAGGCCAGTGACGGGCCAGGCGTGTCCCGAGGCCTGCCGCCGGGAGCAGACCGATGACGGCACGCATTCTAGGAGTGTCCAAAGTCATAGCGAGGTTCGCGGAAGCCAGTTCAGGTATCGTGCGCTATTGACGCAAGCCGTCCCATGGTTAACACACCGTAGCTTCAATATCCTCCCCCGCGGCGCTACCTACTAGCCGGTAGCGACAACGATGGCAACGCATGGACTGAAGCCTGCAGCTCTGAGCCAAAACGGCTACGAATATTAGCACTACTTTGGCAGATTTTTCGCGGGCACGGGATTCCCAAATCAGTTTTTCTGTGACTCATGGGTGGTCGGCTTTTTGGAGGGGCCGACCATGGTTAGCAGAACGTCGGATTGGAGAGACGAGCTTGGCCGTTGGCTCAAGCCGTTTCTAGATCGGTTTGGTCACCAGGCACGGCGACAAATGTGCCCGCTCTACGTGTCGGGACTGATCGGTCCTGGCGATCGCAAGAGGATTCAGCCGATGGCGAAGCGGCTAGCACTCGGCGAATGCGACCAATTGCACCACTTCATTGCCGCCGGGGTCTGGGATGCAACGCCAGTGGAAACAGAACTGCTTATCCAAGCAGATCGGCTCGTTGGCGGCGACGATGCCGTGCTGGTGATTGACGACACTGCGATACCCAAGAAAGGCACGCATTCGGTGGGTGTTGCTCCGCAATATGCTTCGGCGCTGGGCAAGACCGCCAATTGCCAGACCCTGGTATCGCTGACGCTTGCGCGCGGCGAAGTACCAGTCATGCTTGGGTTGCGATTGTTTCTTCCCGAGAGTTGGACGAGCAATCAAGGTCGGCTGAAGCGAGCGGGTGTTCCAACCGAATATCGAACGGCCTCGGACGAAGCCGGAGCAGGCTCTGGCAGAGATCGATCGTGTCATCACGACCGGTGTGCGCTTCGGCTGCGTGCTGGCGGATGCCGGTTATGGGCTAAGTGCGCCGTTCCGCCAAGGGCTCACTGCTCGCAAACTGACCTGGGCGGTCGGCATTCCGCGGCACCTCAAGGTTTACCCTGCCGATGTGCGGATGATCTGGCCGGTTGCTAGGCGCGGTCGTCCCCGCCAGCGGCACGTCCCGGAAATTCTATCGATACCGGCCGAAGACATGCTGGCCAACGCCAGATGGCGCACCATCAGTTGGCGCACCGGCACGAAAGGAAAGCTCAAGGCTCGTTTTGCTGCGGTCCGCGTGCGAGTTGCCGACGGACCGCCGCAGCGGATCAGGGACAAGGGTCAGCAACATCTGCCCGGCGACGAGGCTTGGCTCATCGGCGAACACAGGATGTCGGGAGAGAAGAAATACTATCTTGCCAACCTGCCGGCGAAGACTGACCTGCGCACCCTAGCGGCCACCATCAAGGCGCGATGGATTTGCGAGCAGGCTCACCAGCAGCTGAAAGAAGAACTTGGTCTCGATCACTTCGAGGGCCGATCCTGGCAGGGCCTTCACCATCATGCGCTCATGACGATGATCGCCTACGCTTTCCTCCAATATCGCCGGCTCAAAACAGCAAGGCGGGAAAAAAAGAATCAACGGGTTGCCGCCGCGACTGACATTGCCCGCCGTGCGCGAGGCCATCCTCGAACTCATAGCTCGACCACCGCCGCAGCGATGCCCGCACTGCAGAAAATGGATTTGCAGCGAAAAGCAGCATGAATAAATCTGCCAAAGTAGTGTTAGGACGAATGCCTGGCAATATGGCTCTACGCGGCGCCCTGCGTCTTGGGTTAGCAGCGTAGGACGCAGGATTACCGCTAGTCATCACCTCGCAGGTCACATCTTCTGCAGAAGGCCAAACGCGAGGTCGTTCGTCGCGCAGAGAACTTGAAAGCGCTCGGCCTTGCCCCTGATAAACTCGTCGCACGCGATCTTTACCCCTTTGAAAACGTCCCATGCGCGCGGATTCGCAATCCGGTCGCCATAGTCGTCGACGACCAGAAGAGCCCCACGCGAGAGACGAGGGTAAACGGTCTCTAGCGCGACCTTGGTCGATTCGTAGAAGTCCGCATCAAGGTAGGCGAAGGCTATTTGCTCGGGCAGTTGTTGCGGGAGCGTCTGCTCGAACCACCCGGGATGAATCGATGGGGGTGCGAGGCCACGCCTGGCAAACTCACTAATGACTTGATCGGGGCTCGCCGCGAGCTGTCCTGCCTTAAGGAAGTCGTCATGTTTCGATCGGCGTGGAAGTCCCTCGAACGAGTCGTAAACGTGAAACTTGCGGTCACGCTGACCAAAGTGGTCGAGCAGTAGTCCGAGATAGGCGGCCGTTTTGCCTGCATTGCAACCGAGTTCGACGAAAGAACCTTCAACATTGGCCGAGAGGACGCAGAACACCGCCCATTGAAGATGAATTAGGCGATCGAAATCGCTCATCACCCTGTTGGCCTTAGCAAAACTCTCAATCGTAGCCATGGTGAGCACAAGTCATCTCCACGTATCTTTGCCAATCGGTGGGACCACCCATGAAATCGAAAGGCGAATCGAAAATGATGCGCGAGCGCGCCATACTGGATACCAGTAGGGCTTAGAGTTCCTGGGTCACACGCGAGCCATCCCGTGGTTAACAAACGGCGAGCCCAATTTAACAACCGGTCAGCTTTTGGATCGCTTCCAGAGGTGTCGGGAGTTCAGAAACCCGTTCCCGGTAGGCAAGTTGCCTCGCTCGGAACATTTCGCGTTCGCGCTCATCGGTGAGCAGCGCGCGGATCGCCCGATGCGTCGAGGTGCCACCGAAAATTTCAAGGCACTGAATCGCTGGCTCATCTTTTAATGAGTTGAACGCGCTCACCAGGCTCGGATCAAAGCTCGGAAACGCGAGCCAGGGATTTAGACTTTTCGGGTTGTGGAGGATCATCTCCGCCGCGACTGAGCTGACTAAATCGTCCTCCGAGGTCAGAACGTCAATAGGATTGAGCGTGTGTCGCCATAGGACTGCGGGCACAAGCGAGCAGACAGCCTTGCCGAGACTAACGGAGAAACAATTTTCTGACAGCATCAGATCCGAACACGCGAGCGTTTCCTCGAACTCGTTGGGAGGCATGTTTGGCAGATTGACAATCGTTAGATCATTTACGGTCAGTGAAGGAAGGAGTGTCCCGTCGTTGACTGAAACAACGGTGATAGGGTCGGGCATTCCGGCCAGGTAACGGATGAGCAGCTTCGGCAAGAAATTGTACAAAGGTTGATTCATTATGGTCGCCATGAACTGCGTCCACCGTGGTACGGCATGGAATACTAGTAATCCGCGGGAGCATCCAAGATATCGCGCACGAAGCGCCGAGCGCCGGTCAGAATCCAGTGTCGCGGGTGGCGTCCAATATCGGAATAAGGCGAGCTTTGGTCCTGCCTGTCGGCTGGGATTGTGAATCGGGCAGGGCAACAGGATCCCCATCCGATTCGGTGGCGGCAGGGAGGGTAAACGGTCCGCGTGGGCGAGATCCAGATGATCCAAGGTAAGGAGCGCCGCATCAAGCAGCTCAAGACTCTCAATCCATGCCTCGTTTGCGAGGGGAACGCTCCCGGCCTGCAGGGCAAGAAGGGGATAATCGGCAAAGAGGACGAGTTTCGGTTTGAGCCGCCGCACAGTCTGAACCCATACGACTTGGTTCTCCTTCAGGTCACCTGCAAGCAAACGGGTTTCGAACTTTGGTGGAATGAGCTTTGCGGTGTTGGGTGACGCAAGAAAGTTAGCCTGCCATCCATGCCGGGCAAGGTGATTAGCGACATGGATCGCTGTAATCGCTTCGCCGCACGAAAGCGTGTGAGGAGTAACGATCAGAATCCGTTGCATAAAGCGACCGCGGTCGTGTCAATTTCCGCCGCATTAGTGCTTGGCAGCTCTACTTAGTAGGGCCGGCTGATCGAACGTCACCGTGACCTTGTCCCAGGGCCACGCCAAGGGTGTGTGTTGCGTCACGCAAAACAGCGTGGGACGGTCGTCGGCAAACGTCGAGCGCTGAATGACCATCCCGTTGGGAACTGCAATTCCACGTTTCTTGCGTTCCCCCTCGTTCAGGACTACCCGAAGAACGAAGCTCGGCCGAGCGGTCTCGTCGAGAGCGTAGAGTTCCGATAGCATCGCCTGAAACTCGGGTTGACAAACAAACTGGCCGATACTGTTGATCGCATCCTTAATCTCAACTCGGATGACCCCGCGCGGTTTCACTGTGACATCGCTCATTTGAACCATTTCTTCTACACTTACGACTCCATTACATGACGTCACAGTGAGTCTGCCGTTTTCGAACGCGACGAGGGGAAGATTTTCGCGTGCGTCAGCCAACGGGGCGAGTTCTGGCGGTTCGAAGTATCGCGTGGTAATTCGAAAGGTAGCCGGAGGCTTAAGACCTCTCGATATCAAATAGTCGAGCGATGCAACCCTTCTGGCCTCTGAGAGCGCTTCAACTTCCGAAGGACTCTGCCGAACAGCTTCAAGTGCGCTCAGGAGTTGAGGGCTCGTTGCGAACTCGGCCAATTCGTCAGCCATTCTGCTAATGTCATCTTCGTTGAATTTCGCAGGCATCAGAGAAATCCTTTGCGCGTCACATATGGTCGCGGTTGCGCTCATAGCGGCTCAGGGTATCTCCGGTTCTAACGGCTCCGGCTCCGGATCCGGCCCCATGGGCGGCCCTGGATCGCCGTTTCCATTGCCGCCGTCTCCAACGGTTACACATATGATGTAACCAAGACTCCCGCAGACCGTCAAACCTGCCCTCGCTGAGGCAGGCGGTGGAGGTCGGTCCGCAGGATATTTCTGAATCAACAGGCGTGCGGTCGGCACGCCCAGCTCTTTCAGAATCGTTTCTGGCTCTTGCGTGAACCGCATTGCCAAATTCCTGTCGGAGCGAATTCTTCCGAACGCCTCAGTAAGTGTTGCCTTCTTTTCCCTTTTTGTTTTTTTCCCTGTTTTCTTTGCCATAAGCGCCTCCTACTGCAGTATGTGACAAGCGCACAAAATTTTATCACCATTCGTAGAGATTGCCAATCCGGGACTGGTGCCGCGTGCCACGGCTGCCTGCTCATCGCGGAAACGAGCTGCGAGATGAGGAACTTGTTTTTGGACAGGAATTTGCTTGTCGCGACCATGGCAATCGGTGCGTCGTTTTTTTAGGGCCTAAAAACAAAGTTTGCTCTTATGCCATTGATCTCAAATGCAATCGTCTGGACTCTTAATCAGCGGGTCCCAGGTTCGAGCCCTGGTGCGCCCACCACCCAGTCCGCTGTTTTGGCATTTTGCAGAGACTGTCGAGAAAGACCCGCTACGCCTCATCGCCGATCACCCGTACTTCCTTGAGATCAATACCAATCGCCGTTGAATTCCGCGATATAGCCGATGATCTTGTGATCCTTGGTGGATCTTGCCGGCGATACTGGCGGGGTTTTTCGTTTGCGCTTTGACCGATCCCTGTCTCCGTTCGCGGAAGTGCGGCGATTTCGGCCCTTGGTCTCCGGTCGCAAAATTCCCGTTCCCGGCGCGATTTCCGGTTGTTCACGATGAGCTGTGCCGCGCCGCGCCTGAGCCAAACCTCGGCGGTCCGGCGGCCGATCACGACCTTTGGATTGGTCTTGGCACAGCGAGCGGCATTGATTTTGTTTGGAAATTGCCTTTCCTGCAAACTCGCAAATAGCGGCGCGTCATAAGCGCCATTTTTGGGTGCTAACCGATGCGGGAGCGCCCACCTAGCGCCCGGCTACGAAGCTCCCCAGGAGACGTTCCGGTGAAAAATTTTGGCGCGGCTACAGCTTGAACGCGGCGCTCCCCGGCGCGAGGCTGCTGAAGGTCCCGGCCTGGTCGATGGCTGGGTAGTCCGCAGATGTGGTCTGTGATACCGCGCCCCTAAGAAGGTAGAGCGCGCCCTCGTCCATTGGCCATGCCGCCTTGAGCACCTTCTCCAGTTGCCTCGTCTGACCGTGGCCAGATAGGAGGCGGTAATGGCCCGCTTGATGCTCCTGGCCTCTGCCGCTCTGCTGACGCGAGATAGCTCTGTGGTGCGCATCGCCTAGACCTCCCCAAAGGAGTTTGGGCAAGTCTAAGCACACACAACCACAGGTTGGGAAGACGCATAGCGCGATCTTTCAAGGGTTCAGGGGAGAACCCTTGAACCCCTTGGTCGTCGCGGAGAAACTGGTTGCGGTCGTCACCACGGTGCATCCTTATCTTCGAGATCGTATTGCTCAAGCGCCTAAAATGGGCCGAAGCTGCCGTCGATGATGGGCTTCTTAAGAAGTTTCGCGTGCAGCTCTTCCGCATAGACTGCTCTGCGAAACTCGTACCGGCCTGTGCCGTTGTTCATCACCGCAATCACAAAGGCCGTATCGACCTTCCCCTCGCGCTTGGCTGACATCAATCGCTCATACTCAGTGCGATTTAAGGCATAGTTGCCGTAGCGCTTGTTGTAGGTCGCGAGCACGCCCCCGATCTTCCGGCCGTCGATCTCTGCGGAGTACAGTCTTCGCCCGATTGGGCGCCAGCGCGGGTCCTCGAATATGTTGGTCAGAATCGTGTCGGTCATGGTGCCCGCCCCTTCTCGTAAGGTTGCGCATGCACACACATTTAATTCGTATTGCCGTGGCGGTCATCGGCCCATAAATGAGGATTATTGGGCCCCTAGAGAACTCGCGGGTCGCGCTTGGAGCGGGCCATGTAGTTGCGCAGCTTGTTTTCCGTCAGCGGATTGATTCCGCCCACCTCGTATGTCGCCATCTTCTCGACGGTCCACAGGATCGCCCGATCCCTGATGACGCCGGCACTTTCCTTCGGGTAGTTGAGCCTCAAGAAGTCGATCACCGCCAAGCACAACGCCTTGGCGTCCGGCAAAATGGAGACGGAGCGACGCTCTTCCTTGGGCTTTGGTGGCCTGCCTCGCTTTCGCTTCTGCTGCTTTTCGATCAGCTCCTCGACCAGACCCGCAAAGTGCATCCCGTCGTGCCGATTAATCTCCTCGCCGCTCCTGAGCATCCTGGCGAGGTCGCGAAGGTCACGGCGCCGCGGGATCGCGACAGGGCCGCCGTCATCTGCCGCCGCGATCGCCATCACCTCACTATATTCATGCTCATCGAACCAGCGCGTGACGAGCTTGAGCACCTCCGGCTCATCGCGCCACTTCGGCGGCTTTGGGTACTTAACCGGCGCTGGAAACATGTCCGACGAGTCCCTCGATGTGCTTGGCCCAGGCCTCCAGCGCGGCGCGTCGCTCCGCCATCTGCACGGCCCGGTTGTAGATGCCGGCCACGCCGCCTCGCGCTCCAGAAACGTGATTCAAAACTAGCTCTATGACGTGGGGCGCAATGCCCAGCTCCGCCATGCCGGTGGCCACACCGCGCCGGATGTCGTGAATCCTCCACGACGCCACGCCCTCCATCCTGGCATCCAGCCTCGCCTTCGTCTTCGACCAGCCGGAGATGGGCGTCGTCCCAGTGGTGCTGAACACGAACTTGCAGCCATCCAACCGCTCCGTCTTGGCGATGATGGCTCTAGCCAGCAGAGACAATGGCACTTGATGCACGCGACCATTTTTGGTTCGCTCACTAGGAATGGTCCACATGGACAGGTCGTCGCTCAGCTCTCCGACCTCCATCTGCGCTACCTCGTTCAACCGGCAGCCGGTCAGCAACAAGAGCTTGACCGCCGCGTCAAAGGGCTTGCTCACCTGCCCAGTGGCCCGCCACAGCTTGGTGATCTCCCTGTCATCGAGCACCCGGTCCCTGGCCTTGGGCGCGGACGGGCGCTTCAGCGCATCCAGCGGGTTTTGGCCGACGCGCCGCTTCTCCAGCGCCCAGTTGAACATCTTGGACAGCGCGGAATGCATCGCCCTGGCCCGAGGCTCCGACGGCTCATCGTTATTGCGCTTAAGGCCCATCACGCCCTTGTGCCTGACCTCCTCGATCAGGCGGAATGCCAAGTCCGCGTCGATCTCGCCCAGGGGCTTGTCCTGCCAGCGCGCCGCCAGGCCTCTCTCGATCAGCTCCAGCTTGCCGTCGACCTCGCGCAGCCCGAGCAGCTTGGCCTGCTCCTGCCACCGCCGCGTCTTCTTCTTGGCGTGCTGCGTGATGAAATCGGCGGCGGCGACAGAGAACGTGTTCTCCGCCAACAGCGCGACGCTGCGCTTCTTCGCTTGGGCCTCCGCGGCAACGTCCCTGCCGGTCGCGATCTCGTGCTTCAAGAGGGCGGCCAGTCGTCTGGCTCCGGCCAGCGTGAGGTGACCGCCAACCACCGGATCGGGATCGCGCCTGTCATCGGCCACCGTGCTCACGCTGCCCAGCACCAGCTTGCTAGTCCGCCTGTCCGCTGGCCTGCGAAATCTGAGGGCCCAGGACTTCTTGCCCGATGGGTAGATGACCAAATACAGGCCAGGGACGGAGGAGTCGGCCACCTCCCGCGGCAGATGACCGCTGGGCTTGAGCTTGGATACGGCCTGGGGCTGTCAGCACTTTCGTCATGAAAAGTAACCCCGGAGTAACATGGAGAGGGGTTAAGCCTTGTTACTTTAGGATACGCCTAGAGAATAAAACAGGGGGAAGTGATTGTGAGATTAACGATTTTTACAACAGACCTGATATCCCATGGGAGGGCCAGAGACCCCAGGCCTGGATTTTGTAAACCGAAGGTCGGGAGTTCAATCCTCTCAACCGGCACCAGCAAAATCAAAGGCTTCTGAGATTTTGTAGCCCCATGGACTGGCGAATTCTTCAGCAAAAGCGACATCGGGGCTACGCAGGGCTACAATCGCGCGTTCATCACGCTAAAACAGCGCGTCATTGTCATTAACGTCATCGACGAGATTGTCTTCCTCGATAACTCCTTTCCCCGCAGCCAAGGTACAAGCGCGAGATACCGACAGGAACCGTTGTGGGCGAGGTCAACTGCGCTCCCGGTGCGCGATTGCCCTGCCCCGCCGCTTGCGCGGTCCTGCGCCGCCACCAATGGACACGTACGACATCGAAATGCCCTTGGATCTTCATTACTTGAACTCGCCGGAAAGCATACCATAATACCTTCGTTGAAGGTGATTTGGAATGCAGCGCCATCGATTCTTTTCATCATGTAGCTCTCTTCATGACGAGACGAGCCTGGTTCGAATCTGCAAAACGTGAATTATGCCCCCGTAGATGAGTTCAACCTCGAACGACGAAGGGCGCCGACTGCACTTAAACGAATAGGTTCGGGGATATCTGTAGCTCGCCGCGAAAACGAAGAACGCTGTGATATCTATCCCCACTAGCGTGACCTAGCGAAGAGCAACGCTTTCCAAGGGGACAGAATTGACGGACACGCTCACCAGCGAACAGCGCAGTGCCCGAATGGCACTGATCAGAAGCAAGGACACCAAGCCCGAACTGACCGTTCGACGGATTCTTTTCGGCCTAGGTTATCGATTTCGATTGCATGCTCGAGACCTGCCGGGGCGCCCCGATATCTGTTTCCGAAAGCGAAAGAAGGCGATCTTCGTCCACGGCTGCTTTTGGCACAACCACGAATGCGATATTGGCCACGTGCCGAAATCCAGGAGTCCATATTGGGAGGCGAAGTTCGCAAATAACCGGGAACGCGATGAGCGCAACAACAAGTTGCTTATCGAGGCAGGTTGGAACGTAGCAACGATATGGGAATGCGAGCTTAAGGACCAAGAGCGTTTGGCAAGGAGGCTTGAAGGCTTTCTAGGTCAAACCCGTTGTTCCAGAAATGCCCGGCAACCGGCGGGGCCTCCCCGTTGCCTTCAGCCTAATCAGCCATTCACAGAGAAACGCACGTTCGTGGATGTTTTTGCCGGTTGCGGAGGGCTTAGCCTTGGCCTTCTGCGTTCGGGTTGGAAGGGCCTGTTCGCCGTCGAGAAGGACCCAATGGCCTTTGCTACCATCCAGGAGAACTTGACGGGCAAGCGTCGAAGCGTTTGCTTCGACTGGCCAGCCTGGCTTGAACAGCAACCATTGTCGATCGAGGACGTACTAAAGCGGCATCCGCGTGAATTAGTTAAGTTGCGTGGCAAGGTCGACTTGTTGGCTGGGGGGCCGCCTTGCCAAGGATTTTCAAGTGCCGGTCGGCGGATTCGACGCGATCCTCGTAACCGGCTGTTCAAGCGGTATCTGGATTTTGTCAAAACGATCAAACCCAAAGTTGTTCTCATAGAGAACGTCCCAGGCATAACATTTGATTTTATTGCGGACCGACCAGGACACTCTCCGCGGAACTTTGCCGCGGAATTCGAGGTACTCCTTTCGAAACAGTACTATGTTTTTTCGTCGTTCGTCAGCGCGCCTGATTTCGGTATTCCGCAGGTCCGTCGTCGCTTTATCATAATCGGCCTTTCGAAATCTTATTTCGGCGAATTTGGCAAGAACGTCGATCCTTTTGCCCGACTCGCGGCCAGCTTACCTTCCTTTCGTAAGAAGCGAGACATCGCGCAAAGCGTTGGAAGCGGCGCAGCGATTTCGGACCTGGAGATCACCAAGAGCGGACTGAAGCCGAGTCCCGACAGCGCTGGATTCGACGCCATCACGGGATCCAAACCATTAACTCCTTACCAGCAACTAATGAAGGACGGGCACGTCGGTCCAATCCCCGATACACGCGTCGCACGTCACAACCCTGAAATCATCGAAAGGTTTGGACGGATCATAAAAGCCTGCACAAAGGCAGAGCGGCTTCATGTCCAACTATCGGCCGACATGCGCCAGCGATTTGGGCTCAAAAAGAAGGCTACCCGAGTCATGGATCTTGCGCGTCCGTCTCCCACCATCACTAGCATGCCCGATGACCTAATCCATTACCACGAACCGCGAACCCTTACAGTTCGCGAGAACGCCCGACTGCAGAGCTTTCCAGACTGGTTTGCTTTTCAAGGGAAGTACACTACTGGTGGGAAACGGCGGCGGCACGAGGTGCCGCGATTCACTCAGGTAGCAAACGCAGTCCCGCCACTGCTCGCCGAGGCACTAGGAGAAATGCTTATGGGCATTGTGAACGAGAGAGCGGGACCAGATCGCGGGCTCTTCCTTTAGTCTTTCGGCGGCGCCTTGACCGAACGTTTTCGCTTTGTGCCCATTGACGCTGTAAATGCCAAGAGTCGACTAACATGAAATGAAAATTCATCTCGGTCGAGCGTTGCGGTTGGTTGCGAGGCAAACGCGCATGCTAAGCGACCCTCAACGGTATCGCGCACCCCAACTGCGCAGCCAGTCTTCCATGCGGCATTGAGGTAAGCTTGGAGTTTACTTCCAGAACGAGCTCCAATAATTCCAAGAGGAATAAGGAAGCGCACGATCGGATCACTCTCGGTTGAAGCGGGGTCTTCCTCCACGAATATCTTAAGATTATTTTTAGTTGACGGTACGAAATAAATTCCACCCTGATCAGGATCAATTTGCAACTTGATCCCTGCCTCTGCAGCGCGAGCGCTTAACAGAGGGCCGTAAGAACGCGGCTCAAGCTCTCGTGTGAATGCTTCTTTTCCGTCAATCAGAAGCGCGTCTCGAGACCCAAACGATTGCGTAAACCTCCGCGGCGTGAACGATGCGTCCACGCCGGAGCCCAAAGTTATCGCTTCGGCTGTTGTTAGAATGGCGTCCAAGCGGGCGACGGTATTTTTTCTGCTGGAATCCAGGCGGGACAAACCGTCGAAAGCGCGAGCTGCAACCATTGCGAGAGACTGAACGATTGGTCCCGCACCCAAGGTCTCGGCAAGAGATGCTGCTGATCTTGGATCGGGTGATAGTAGAGCCGCCAAAGCAGCACGCTGACCAATATGTCGTTGGTCGTCGAGCGGTGGAGGGTCGATCGATGCCCTAACAACCTTTGTGCAGATCGAGATCCACGCTTGTGCGCCCTCCAAATCTTCGACCCGCGACTCTTCGAGCCGCTGTGCAACCTGTTGTAGTACTTCCGATTTATCAAATCCATGAGCCGCTGCTCGTTCCGATAAAACCTCGATCACAGTTCCCCAAATAGCTCGATCAAGAGCGGACGCCGATGAATGAAGTGACTGAAGCAATGATGATCCTAATGCAGCCGGCTTATCTCCAGGCTGTCGAAGGTGTTGCCGGATAGCAGCCTCGTGCTTTCCCGCCAACAATTCGTCAAAAAGGCCGCCTACCCATCCAGCAAAGTACTCGATAGCACGCCGCGCTTCGATGTCGATGGGTGTTCCATCAATTTTCGGCACTTGGTGGGCGGTGCTATCTATCGAAAAGCCTCCAATCACAGACGGTACCAGAGCGACGGGAACGTCTGGAAAGAGAGAATAAGAAGTCACGAAATTGCGCTGCTGTTCCTCGTCGGCGAACCGAACAAGAGTTATTCGGGTCGCGCGAACTATATCCGGCAAAAGCACGACCCCGCCTGGTCCGTCTTGTGCATTACTCGTCGCTTCCACTTCCAACAAGACGCGAGGGCCACCCTCGCCATAATTAATTGCCCATGCCGGTACGACATCGCCCGGAAACGCTAGAACTGATCCGCCAGCCAGGTTTTGTATGTCAACTGCCGGATCGCTGCGAAGGCTTGGACCAACATAACCCGACGCCAACGCCAAAGCCCAATTATCGGCGTGCATAGGAACTAGCAGCGTTGGCTTACTAGGCGAGGCCGTCATGCCTCCGCTCCTCAATCGTTGAAAACTGGTGCAAGCCACTCTACTCCTGCAATTACCTTTTCGACGGTCCCGTCAAAACCTCCGACACCAACGTAGTTGCACAGTTTCGCCGATGGCGGCGGCATCAGTGCCATGCCGGTCGGCATAGGTGCAGAAACATCCAACTCAGAAAACGCCAGAAAGAGCTCGGAGCGGGCGCGAGAACACATGACGTAAAGCGCCATCCTTTCGTTGACTCCTCCGGAGATGCCAAGGTCCATGCGCTGCAAACCTACAAAGAAAACGATGTCGAACTCCAGTCCCTTCGCAGATTGCTGATGCAAAACTGTGACCGTGTCGGCGGAATCAAAATCCAGTGACGATGCAGGTCGTTTCTTATCGCCATTCACATACATCTGCACCTTGGCTTTAGCTTTGGATCTTTCGACGCGCATGGACAGCTTGTTATAAGTTCGCGTAACCTCCCGACTTGGCCCGCACACGATCACACCAATCTGTTTGCCCGGACTACCTTTCACCTTTCTCGCGACAAAATCGTAGAGCTCCTGATCACTGTCGCATATCAATATAGAGGGAACATCGCCGCGCCGTTCGGGAAGCTCTGCCTGACCACTAGTCTGGCCGACCTGAAAGTGACCTGCAAGTTTAGCTATTTCCTTTGTATTTCTAAAATTCTTTCTGAGCAAAAAATTACGGTTGACGTCGCCGGTAATAAACAGGCTCTTTCGAATTCCTGCAGTCTCGCTGTTGCGATGAATCTGGAGGCGTTGATTGTCATCAGCAAAAACGGTCACGCGTGGCTTTTCTCCCCCCTTTCCTAGTTGCTTGGACAGGAGACCGAGCGTGACATACATCTCTGGCGGAAAGTCCTGACCTTCATCAATAACCAAGTGCCCCCAGTCGAGCGCTACCGCCGTTTCCTTTGCTGCAGCGAGTCCTTTAGAACAAATCTCTATCCAATCGATATCGAAGAGCGAACCTAGCTCTCGAGGTGGCCACTTTCGAAAAGCGTTCATCCACCAACGCTTTGCCCAGTTGTGCATAGTGGAAATTGAAAAGTCGCCGTCGGGACGCGAACCACCCGACGTGTATTGCATCAAGACGCTACCGAACATGATAACCTTCGGGCGTTGGCCGAGCTCATGCAGCTTCTTCGCCCGATGGAAGGCCATGATCGTCTTACCCGTCCCAGGCGCTCCTATAACTAATATCGCGCCATCACTCGGGGCTTCCGCGTAAATGCGACGTTGCTCTCGATCGAGATCGCTCAGGGCCGGGAAGCGCACGTCAAGGTTCCATCATGGGTCGGAAAAAACCGACTGGTTCCCGAACATTTCGACCGTTTAACTGGCCGTCACCGGAAACAAGAACTCGGTCCAACAAAACATTCGAGAAAGTACAGCTTGTTTCTGCGACAAGCGAACAAGCATGGCAGGCGGCACGGTTCAAGCCGTCTATTCCCTGCGCCTCTAGTTCGCGGCAAACAGGATCTCCGGAGCACCACTCACTTCTCGACACTGCGCGATAAGCCACCTCTGCAAATCGGCCCGCTGACCCGAGCTCAACTAGCCCCCCCATCGATCCTTCAGAATCTGAGTCTGCCGTATAAATTAAGACGCCGGCATAAAGGTCATCGGCCGGTCCGCAATATATTCGCTCCCGAAGCGACGTAGACGAGTAACCACAATCAAACGAAAGCTGGTTTATAAGGAGGTGCGCAAAAGTATGCACCATCACAAAGACTGGGTTCGCTTCAAAACCCATTCGGCCAGGAAGCCCAAGAGTTTCGGCCGACTGCAATTGTTGGCTTGTAAAGGCAGCGATTGCCTCCCTATTGATATCAAGCCACGCCCTCAAAGCAGTTCTCGAAAACTCAACGAATATGCCTTCCCCAATAACTTCGATTGCAGGAAGCCAAACGGGTGCAGGCTGGCCGAGGCTGGGAGTGATCATGGGATTTTCGTCAGTAGGCTTACGACGCTGAAAGCCGCGGAAGGCCCTCACTTCGCGCAATCGCTCAACTTGTACAACTTTCTCTAACAGTGTGCCGAGCTGGTATCGAGCGCCCGGTGGCGAAGGCCGAGTAACCAGCGTTCGCGATACAATTCCGATGTCGTCCGCCAAAACTGGAAATTCATCACCCAAAATTTCACTCTGGCGAATATCTTCTGGACCGCCCAGACCGCCAGCGGCGCTGCTTTGATGCCGCAAGACTTCGGCATCAAACGCTTGCCAAGCTAACTCCGCCGAGACTCCGAGCGCGTCACCTAGCATAGTGAGTTGCCCGCCAAATATAGCATTGTCAGCCCGACCCAAGTTGATTGCAACGCCCAGCAAAGATTTGAAGGTCGGATCGGCTTTTAAAGCTGCTATGGCATCGCTTTGAGTGGCGTCAACTGAAATATCCAACGCTGAAATGATCGACGCATAATGCAAGGCGCTGGATCCTCTTGGCTCCATGTGCAGCGAATACGCACGCCCTTGCGCATCGTTGGGATCGACGCAGGCTGTTGGAGCCTCATTAGGCTGACGACCTGTACACCGCTGCGGTAGCGGTCCCTCACTGATGCCCTCCAACGAAGAACGCGCACCGCAGTTGCAGGCTATCTCCATGCTGGAGAAGTCACCGCCACTTTGGCCTGTCACCAAAAACGAAAGCTGCGCTGTGCGCCGATCACAAGAACCATGATGGGCTCGTTGCGACCTCCTATGTGCCCAAAAATACCAATCGATCTCCTCCAGGTGGCCTCCGTCACAAGTAGCCACAAAACGCATCGGGACGAGACGCTGCCTTCTGCACCTCGGATCCCCGCAGGTCGGCTTTGGCATCGGATCTGACGGCTGCGCTACCTGATCCCGCTGGGCATCCCAAAATACCATAGCGCGGCACGCTGGACAGAAGTGCCAACGGGGGAAACGTGAAACGGCTACGGAATACACTGGGCGCTTAAGCGTTACTCCCGCGCGCAATCGGCTCGTCAGGGCACGCAGTTCGAGGTCTTCGAGATTCCTGCCTCTGTTCCAGCGCCCCGTACCCCGAACGAAAAACGACTGACCATCAACCTCACACAGTGAGCCAACTCCGAACGGCGCGATCAACTGGCCGCTGCGTATTGAGGGCTTGCTCATTCCTAGATCTCCATAAGTATTTCCCGATCAACATGCCGCATGGATTGCAGCGTCGGCCACCCGATCGGGGGGGTAGGATCGCCGAACCGATAGAACAAAGCTGGCCTCACCTGGCGAGGCGCAGCGGTGTACTGCAAACTTCCGTTCGCTCGCGCGGCTGCGGCCCAACCTGCCCACTGGCTTACTCGGTCGGCAATTCCTTGGCTTATCCTGTCGCGTTCTTCTTGTTCTGTGGGATCTGCATATGCACTCCTGAGGCGCAACTCGAGAGCCGCGACCAGATCGGCAATCGCAGAAACAGAAGGATCAAAGTCGCGAGCGTTTGCATTGCTCACGAGCCCCCCACCGTGTCGAACCACAGTGACCAGCGCGGCGTGAAGAGCACGCTCAATTGCAGGGATTGCGCCGGGCGTCACGCTGGTGGGTTCAACAAAGCTATAAAATTTCTCATGATAGTCGCGGAAGGACTCATAGTGCGAACGATCTCGGGGTTTGCTTGGTGAATAACATGTGAATACAAGGCCAGGCACTTTGCCGCGACCGACGCGGCTTGTCGCCTGAATGTATTCAGCCGTCAGCTTCGGCTGGCCATTCACGAGCATTAGTCCGAGCCGTTCAATGTCTATTCCAACCGAAATTATGCTGGTACAGGGCGCAATATCAACAGCAGGATCGGTTGCAGAGTGTCTGCGTGCAAGCTGCTGGCGTGCTTGAGGTATAGGTACTTCAGCGTGAGCTTTAAGCTCAAGTACATCGAACCTAGTAGGCCGTTCTTCGTTTTGGAACTTGGCGTACACTTTTAAGCGCGTCGGTATTTCGTCGCGGGTCGCGTTAGCTATACGCCCAAGTTCGCGCTTGCTGTTGTGATAAGCCACAAGAGTCCAAAACGCATCCGTCTCGTCGTGATTAAAGCGACCATCGCGGCTGAGTTTGTAGACGCCCTGCAGAATTGCGGACATAGCCCATGACACGGCAATCGTAGAGCGAACGCCTTGGCCCATTATTCCTACGTAAAGCCGTGAACGATCGAATTCAGCCACGTCAAGCCTGGAAAAGAACGAATCCTCTGCCTTGATTCCTGGAGAAGGAAAGACAGATGAATCCTTTCCATATATCCGGCGGCATTGAGCCGACGCGTTCCTGATCGTAGCAGTCGATGCAATAACCTTCGCGCGACTACCGCCCAGCGCAGCAACGAGCGTATCAAATCCTCCCTCATAGATTCCAGCAAGCGTTCCCAATGGTCCCGATATCAGATGAAGCTCATCCTGGATCACCAAGGAGGGCGGCAACGGCGCACCTCGGCCAGCGCCAAACAGCTTGCCGGCTTCTTCGCGCCAGGGCACCATCGCAAACTTATCGATTGTTCCTAAAAGAAACGAAGGCCGCCTCGAATAGAGCTGCTCGTCAATGAAATAGAGTGGAAGGTGTCCATGGAAGCAACAATCTTCATCAGGGCAGCGGGTAACAAACGAGTTGGCGCTACTGTCGAATCCATAAAATGTTCTGTCAGGAGTGCCGTCAGGAAGCATCTTGCGCGTGTCAGGCACTAAGAGAGTTCCGCAGGATGGGCAAGCTTCGATTGGAAAACTGTTGGCTGCGCGTGGTTCGCTTGCCTCTAGCAGCGCCGTACAAAGTTCATGCGCACCCCTATCGTCATAGCTCGAGGTATACTGGTTTGGGCTGACGTCGCCACCAACAAAAAGGCCAATCGAAAACTCTTCGCTGCCAAGCGTGTCATCGCCAGCGGAGGCGAGCTGCTGGCGCAAGATCTCCAAGGCACAAATCATCCCTGCGGTTCGTTGGAACTGGTCCGCTGTTAGGAAGCGATAAGTGTAGCGGTTAAGCACACCGACCCCATTGCCGCGCACCCCGTGGACGAGTCGACGGCGGATGAGTTCAAATGCGGCCGTTAGCAAATACGCTTCTGTTTTACCGCCACCCGTCGCGAACCAAATGACATCAACAACGTCGCGGTCGAGATGACCAGGGTCCATAAGGGACGGAATAACTTGAAGGAAAAACGCTAGTTGGAACGGCCGCCACTTCGCAGAAGCATTCGCGAAATAGTCCATCGGTCCAACTTCAGCGTCACCAAGCTCGAACGGGCCTTGGCGACCATCGGCACGGGTCCGTCCAGTCGCGCGCGCAGCGTGGCACATGGACATAAGCATTGCGCGGTTGGCGAGGGTGAACGCACGATAGACGATTGGATCGTTCTGCAGCAGGGAAATGCCCTCTTCCATACGTGCCGCACTGCGCTCGCAACGAGCGGCAATTGCGGCGGCATCTGCCTGCAGTTCTACTTCCACTGGCAGCGCCTTTTGAACGTCTATCCAGCGTCGATAAAGTTTGACCAACTTACGCAGTCGGTCCGCTAACGCAGAAGCATCGATCGTTCCAGAGGCTAAGCTGCGCAATTCAAAGATCTCGGCATCCTCGAACGTGACCGTGCCGTCAGGCGTTGCGGCTTCTAGCCTATCGAACACAGGTTTCCACACGTGGGCACAGGGAAGGGCTTCAGTCCGAACCGAAGTGCAAATGTCGCCGTCGATCGACCATTCTGTTGCGATACCGTGACCAGTCGCATATGGACGTTGTTCCCCATAGATAATCCTGAGCTCGCGTTCTTCCGCTGTTGGTGGAACGAACCGCGTCGATGGGTATGGGTGAATTTCACCCTTGGTTGGTGAACATTCCAACCCCGCCTGGAACAATGCCTGCGTAATGTCTGCGCGACCCTCATTTTCAGCCGCATTACTAAGGCTGATGGTTATCAACCGTGACCCATCCGGCAGCGTTCGATCCAATGCCTCCAGTGTACCTTTTCCGCCAAATAAATAAGTTCGCGATAGTCCCCCCGGTCCGACTATTCGAGTTTCAGGCTCCAACGGACGCCTTTGCCAACGGCGCGGCGAACCCTTTTCTTCACGCGGCAACTCTTCGTAAACTGCGGCCTTCGCAACGACTTTGAGCAATGCATCCGATGAAACACAGAGTGAAAGGCCCATGGAAGCCGGAAGTAGCGCTGCTGCCATGCTGAGCGGATCGTCGGCGTCAACATCCTCATCTTCGTCCACACCCTCGCCGAGTTCATCGGATGAAAGATCGCCCTCCTCAGAAACTTGCCGCGGATAAAGCAAACCCATCATGTAGGCGAGGCTAAGCCGGTTAGATATCACTTCGCGCTCATATCCATCAACAGGATCGGCCTCTCCGAAACCAGGGCCGATGAGCATGGTCCTCAGATAGTCTACGACGGCTTCTCTTGCACTCATTTGCTATTCCGATGTCCTTTCAAGCCGACAGGGCTACCGCGACTTTTGCAAGTCCTTCGGATTCGAACGATGAGCAGCAGAGTGCTAGTGTATGGTTGGCTCTTGAGAAGGAGCGATAGACCATTGCTTTTATTGCGTCTGCCGATGCATCCGTCGAGGCGAGACCTGCGACACAGACAAGGGGCCTCTCAAGCCCCTTGAACTCTTCGATCTGGGCAACGACCACAGCGTCCCTGACTTTACCTCTCGGTCTCGCTACCAAGCGTTCGGATCTGATGCCGGCTCCGCCGAGTGCGTTAATGGTCGCAGCGATGTTTTCTTCGAGCGGCACCAATACCGCCACGTCTGAACGGCGCGCACCATTCTGTCCTGCAACCCAGGACCGAACCACGGATACCACACCGGGTATGATTCCGGCCGGGTCACCGCAATCACGGAACACCACGTCGCTGCCCTGGCCGATGGCCGGTGGAAGACCAACGTCGGCGCCAGCGTAGCGGCTAATCGCCTCGACTATCTTGGGTGCATTGCGAACGTTTTGCTTCAACTTACACTTGGTAGCGAGTTGAGCGAAGTAGGATAGAACGTCCTCGTCTACGGGATGGCTTTCAGACACTTGCCGGTTTGGGTCACCAAACCAGCGCCATCGTCCGCCTTCTAGGCCGCCACTAACCGCGCGACTGAGGAGATCAGCTGAATCAAACTGGCAGAGGTCCTGCCCCTCGTCGATCACCAAGCTTGTCCAAGGTCGTCCTCTTGATTCGAGTTCACGTTCGACGTCATTGAATGCCAAGACGTCCACGCCCTCGGGTGGTGAAGCCGACTTCAATTCTTCGACAAGATGTCTGCTCCGGGTTGTGAACAAGACCTCGCGCCCTTGCGCAAAATCATACCGAGCGCATGCCATTGCCAAGAACGTTTTGCCAGTTCCGGCACCGCCCCGAACGATGATTCGATCATTTTCCTGGATGTCATCCAATCGGGCATACTGTTCATCGGTCAGCGCAGCAAGATCCTCGCCAAATTCATCCAACCGGTTTGCAAGAGGCGGAACCTGCTCGAAATTCGGGCGCAAGTAACTGGCGATCTCGTTCATAACCGCTGGTGATAGACTTCCAAACCTTCCGGTTCTCTGCCCCCAATACTGCAAGGCTTGCCTGATAAATGCCCCAAATACGTTATGACCCAGGCATTCTGATCGATAGGCAGTGATGTCGTCGGGCTGGTCGGGGAGAGGTGAACGGCCCTCCGAAACTAATCGCTCGATTCCCGTGAACACCACGGCCCACCCCATCGGTATGTTTCGTAAAGCCGAAGAGAATCGGGGCTGCAAATAATTGTCTCGCAGAGCAAAAAAGGCTGTTTTAGCCTGTATCGCCGGACTTTCCGACTTCTTTGTAATTTCGCCGTACCGATTTTGAAACTCCCACAGTCCATTCTTACAAGAGACGCGGCCACCTTTCACCTCAAGCACCAACAGACCGAATTCACAGACGATGATGAAGTCCGCCTCAGCCCAACGCTTGTATTGGTGACGCGGCAAATTGAGAGAGTGAAGGCAAACCGCACCTTGGCCGAGATCGAGGCGCCGGAGCATGTTGAAAACAGCGTCCTCAGCCGGACTGGTCACGCGGAGCATTTGGGACGGCAACATTCTCATCGAACTGCCGGTAGTCGTTCCAAGGGCGAAAAACAACGAACGACTTCGGGGAGATGCTCTCGTCGATACCCACTGATGTCGCCATCGAGATAAAGCTCCGTAGAACTACGGAGAACCCAGATGTGATTGCTCACCGAGGGTAATAAAATGGGCCCCGGCAGCGGTTCTAGCGTCATCCTCATCCCTGTGGTCTGTACATTCCCGAACCAGAACGCGACTCAGTTGCACAGAGCCTGCATTGCAGCTTTGGCCCAAAGTCTCGCTGATATCAACCTCGACCCCGGGGCTTCCCGCTGAGCCGCCAGTCCGTTTTCGCAAGTTGCGAGCTAACCAGACCCTGTACGCCGCCTGCATCTCAGACTTTCGTCCAAGAGATCGTGCAGTGCGAAACCCCCGTTGGCAGCCGCACCCGTCTAATGGCAGCAACGATCTAAGGTTGATGCTGCATATCGCGTTGGCTAATAATGGGTTAGGCCAGCCGCTACCGGCTCGATCAATTTGGGACTGTTTTAAACTCGATGGCTGAAACTTGGAGGCCTGAAGATTTTTTGGCCGGGGCAAGCGATCCGCTCGGTGCCAAAGACTTTTGGGATCCTGAGTTTCAAGAGATTGCACCGATCGAACTAACAGCGCCATTTCCTAGAACAGGCTCACATCGAAGCCCACTTACCATTCAAGTTAAACCGAATGAAAGTCTTGATGGAGGGAGGGATCATGACGACTTTGCTGGCAAACGACCGCCCGCCGAGGCTATTGATCCTTGGGAACGTATCGAGGCAACGCCGGCCCCTTTCCCATCCGTCAAATTAGATGGCGGCTCTGATTTTTGGGAACCTTCACCTGTGGTGGAGGTCCCATCGGTCCATCGGAGTTTGGCCGACGATTGGTCGGTGCGAATACCGTTTCCAAGCTACGACCCCTCTGCTTCGGAGAACCCGTTTTCGGGATTCTTTTCAGAAGACAGGCAAGAGATTTTACCGGAGAAGCGGGCTCGCTGGTTGCTCAGTATGCTTGGTGTCAAAGATAATGCCCGACAGCGTCGCTTTTTGAGCGCATTCACGGATATCTTTATCGAATACCCTCATCACTCGACATTCAGGGCGTTGTCCGACCTCGCCCTTGAAGACCTTGCCGCTGACGACTTCATATCAGCCTTTATCCTCAAGCAGATTTGGAATGACTTTCCGTTGTTCTCCTCTATTCGTACTAGGCGCCGAGAGTTGTTCATCGCGTCAAACAGATCCTCTTTGCTCGGCTGGAAACATGCGGTCCAGCTGATTACGCAAAGCCGCGGCGTTCCTCCAGAGCAAATCATCAATCCGGACTGGTATGATGATTGGTTGAATATCCCTTATGGCGATCCGCTGTATTGGCGGTTTGTCGATTACATCGACGCGCGGATCGATTCTGTGGAAGCTGGCGCCCTCGACGTTCCTCCCACAAATCGGCGATCCGCCGTGTCACCTATCAAAGATATCAGCATCGACGGGTTCTCACCGTTTAATAACTTTTCGCGGACATCGATGCTCACAAAGGGTTATACGGACCGTTGGGAATATTCATGCGACGCACCGACTGCACCCAAGAGTTCGGAGAACGCGGATATCTATGATGGTTGACCTCGTTCCAATCGAAAATGCCTGGGTTTGTCGTAAGGACCAACCCGACCAAATCGGTTTTGTCACCGGAATCTCGAAACTCAACGGGCACTCGATTATTGAGGTAGATTTCGGGCCTGGCGGAAAGTCACGGCTAACAAGCGGCGAATGGGGTTGCGGACTGCGCCCAGGCTTCACCGTACAAGACGTGCCTCTTTCCGGTGTCCGACAAACTCTTGGCATCGGAACAGTGGTCGAGATCAGAGAGATTGCGACACGGCAACAGGCGCTTGTGCAGCTTCACGGGTCTGGAGAAACAATCTGGCTTCCCTTCGAGCGTTTGCGTCGCATCATGGACCCCGCACTCAGATATAGACGTGCTGATCCGGCGGAAAAAGATTCAGCAGAACGTGTAGCACTAAATGTCCTTGGTCACGCCCTTAAAAATTGGAACGAAGCAACGGGCGCCCTAGATAGGCTCGACGTAGATCCGCTACCTCATCAGATCGCGCTTGTGCATCGCATAATTAACTCCGGGCAGACCAATTGGCTCATTGGTGATGACGTCGGCCTGGGAAAGACTATTGAAGTCGGACTATTGCTTGCCGGTCTCGAGAGAAGGCAAAACATCCGCCGAATACTTCTCGTGGTTCCTTCCGGACTTACCCGGCAATGGAAGGACGAAATGCTGCTCAAATTTGATCGCCGTTTCCTAATCTATGGCATTGATTTCCGAGTATCGGACTATCGGGAATGGGGATTATTCGAACACGTTATCGTCTCACTTGACCTCGCCAAACCAAGAAGCGGGGATGATGATGGATCGGACACTGACACGGCCTTCGGCATGATTCTGGCGGCCGGTAATTGGGATATAGTTGTCTTCGACGAGGCCCACCGACTTTCCCGAGACGACAAGGGCAGATCAACTTTACGCTTCAAGCTCGCACAGGCTCTCCGGCAGAAAACTGATTCCCTGGTGCTTCTGAGCGGCACTCCACACCAGGGAGACACTGGAAAATTCCGTAATCTCCTATCGCTTGTCCGACCGGACCTTCGTTCTGCGATTGATCAGATCGAATTCAATCCCGATGTCGTCAGAGAAATTGTACTGCGAAATCGCAAGATCGACGCCGTCGACCTTAATGGGAACTTCCTCTTCAAGGGTCTCATTGTGAGCCGGATCGAGGTCACACATGATGCAGAATTTTCCCAACTGGAAAGCGAGCTGAAGGCATACCTGCGAAAAGGGTATCAGGCCGGCGACTCTATTGGCGGCTCGGAGGGGCGCGCGGTCGGCTTTGTGATGACAATATACAGAAAACTTGCCTCGTCCTCGGTCGCAGCATTGCATATCGCTCTTATGAATCGATTGGATCGGATCAATCAAACCGCCTCCGAAGGATCACGACCTGCACTGTCCGACGAGAATGACGACGAGGCCGATATTGACGATAATATTGTCGAAACGACAAAATCTTCGAGTAGGCTGCCGTTCTTTGAGGACGAAGCTCGAATGCTTGCAGATTTGATTGCAAAGAGTGCACTCTGCATGCGATCGGATCGCAAGGGCGCTCAACTTATCGAGCTCGTGCGGAAGCTGGTGCTCGAGGAAAAGAGGAAGGTCCTCATCTTCACGGAATATCGTGCGACGCAAGCATACCTACTCTATATGATAAAGGCGCTACTTGGAGCACTTCCAGCGATGATACACGGCGGCCAAACCGCCGAAGAAAAACTAGCGGCCGTTCAAGCTTTTGAAGACCATGCCTCGGTTTTGATCTCAACTCAGGCTGGCGGTGAAGGGCTCAATCTTCATCGCGACTGCTACGTTATGATCAACTATGATCTTCCTTGGAATCCGACCAAGATTATCCAGAGGATCGGACGGCTTTACCGGTACGGCCAACTTCACAAGGTATTGGTCTTCAACTTCCACGCGCGAGATACAATTGATAATGAAATTGTTTCCACGTTGGTCGAACGCGTTACCACCATAGTCTCCGAGATGGCCGGCGTCGGTCCAGAATTCAACGAGATGGGGACCTACGCAGCAGACGTGATGGGAGACATTCTGGAACGGGTCGACATCACAACTCTGCTCGACGAAGCACGGAGGGGGCACGTCGACCGCACCCAGGACAGGATCGATGCTGCAATTGAAGAAGCTAGGAAGGCTAAAGCGATCCAGGAAGAAGTTTTTAAGGGCACCGACCAACTAGAAGTCACCAAACTTGTAGAGAATTACTACTCGACGGAGCAAGTCGCGCAAATCATTAAGCGGTCACTTCCCTTTGTAAAAGTACACCTGGACAGCGAACTCGATGCCGAGCGCTTTACCTTGCGTCTTCCTCTTGAGATGCGGGGCAAGTTTCCAGAATTTGGCGCACGGACTGTCATTCCTGTCACTACGAGGCGACGGGACTGGCGCGCCGAAAGTGAGACTGTCTTGCTGGATTTCTCGACGACATTTGTCCAGTTCTTGATTCAAACGATTACGTCAGCCGAGTTTGGGGGGACGTACGCCGCTTTTGCGGTTAATCCAGCATTGCCTGAGTTTTTTTCCGTTTTTCTCGCTCGTTACCAGAACGATCAAGGCCGTCCCCAGGGCGAGAAACTCATCGTTGTTGACAGAGACAGCAGCGGGTCTTTCGAAGTTAGCAACCGTATTATTGCTAAGCTGCTGGAAGGACCTCAGACCACTGACCTTCCGCGTCCGAAGGACGCCGCACTGAGGAAATCCGAACTTGATGCCGCATCGGACAGAGCCGAGGTAGTTATGGCTCAAGACCTGTCCCGGTTTCGACATCCGAACGATCTAATAGTAATCGCCGTCGGTGAGAGCGCGATACCACAGTAGATGTTGCGAGAATTCGAGGGCTTCTAGAAGCAAGGCGCAGGGCGCGCGTAGCCTGATCGACCCAGCGATTCAGAAAGTGCAGTAATGGAGTAGGAATGGCAGACGATTCCGGATTTGCGGGTGAGTATAGCGCAAGCGAATTGGCCCGGCTATTGGTCGATGAGTTCGCCAACTGGTACCGGAACCTTGTAGAAAAGGGCGCAATTCCGCGCGCGTTTACTGCCGTCACGACGCAGGCAAGCGAGCTGTTGTCGTTTTGGATGGCTGGGGCGGCAGTCGAACCCTGACCTCCCAAATTTAACGGCTATTCAAGCCAGCGAAGCCACTGCCTTTGCCCATCCTGAGAATTGGCTCGATTCGAGAGCCACTTTTCCCGCACGAGGGCTTTCTCATAGTGCCAGACGTTTTCGACGGCCAATAAACCCGCGGAATAACGGCCAATTTCGCTCGGAGAGCTCCCAGGCCGAAATTGACAGACTCCTTGGCGGGCGAGAAGAGATTCAAACTGCCGATATGCTCATAAATTGCAGTTTGAGCTGTCCGACCGAACTTTTGCTCACGTTGGCGCCGTGCAATTTTGCATCTACAGCAGCCCGAAGAACGGTGCGCTGTTGCAACCATCACCGTCATTGGCGGAGAAAGCCACTGGCAAAGTTGTCTACTGAGAAACGGCCGACACTGAACCTGCAAAGCCGCGGGAATTCGCTCTCTCAGTGGGCAACTCGAGCAACTACGGCTGCTAACCCGCGGAAGTCACGCTGGAATTGAGTAGACGAACTTTTCTCTCGCAATATCAGTGACTTGCTGGCGGCGCAGAGGGGATTCGAACCGCCGACATGCTTGTAAAATATCCGAAATCCGTAGCCGGCCTGTGCTGTCGAGGAGCAACTATGTTGCTCAGATTTGACTGGCTTTCGTGTTTGATCCGAGCGTTGCTGTCGTGACTTGGAGCGGCCGAGGCCGCTTTGGGGTCTTGCCCTGCCGGGTTTTTGCCCGGGCGGGGCTGAGGTGGTGCGGCGGATGGCGTCGCACAACCCGGAGGGCCCCATGACCAAATCCAAGCCCAAGTCCAAAACCTCGCGTCGCTCAGCTGCACGAACGACCAGCAAATCCAAACGTCGCTCGCGATCCGCACGTTCATCACAAAATACCTCGATGCGGCGCGACACCAAGCACGCCCGTATTCTTGCGATGTTGCGGACGCCAGCCGGCGCTACGATCGCAGCGATCATGACGGCTACGGAATGGCAGCAGAATTCAGTGCGCGGCTTTCTCGCCGGCGTTGTTCGCAAGAAACTCGGTTTGAATCTGGTTTCCGAACAATCCGACAAGGGCCGAGTCTACCGAATCAAGGATAGCAAGGCTACGTCCGGAGCTGCGGATCGCATGAAGCAGGCAGCCTGATGCGATGCGGAAGAAACGTCGCGATGGTCGTATCACGACCGAGACATCTATTGAGGACGAGATCGCCTATTTGCGCGGTCTCGATCTCAACGGTCTGCGCGCGCGGTGGCAGAGCGTGTTGCAAAGACCGGCGCCCGATCATTTGCCGCGGCATCTGCTGCTTGCGATCATCGCCTATCGGATTCAAGCCGATCGCTTTGGCGACCTCGACCATGAGACGAGGCAGTTGCTGGATCGTACCGGTGCGAGCGAATCCGGCACGGCGATGTCGGCGCGGCTGGTCACTTTCGATCAGAAGCGGAGCCAATTGACACCCGGAACAGTCTTGGTTCGGGAATGGGCCCGGCGCTCGCAGCGGGTAATGGTGATGTCAGATGGATTTTCCTGGAACGGCCAGACCTATGACAGCCTTTCCAAGGTTGCCTTTGCGATTACCGGCACTAGGTGGAATGGACCGCGCTTCTTTGGCCTGAGAGACAAAGAGGATCGGTTGGCCAGAGGAGAGGCCCGGTCATGAAAGCTCCTTCAGTCAAACCAGTCCGCTGCGCGATCTATACCCGGGTCTCCACTGAGCACGGGCTCGACCAGGAGTTCAACTCGCTGGACGCGCAATATGAGGCTGCCTCCGCCTATATAAAAAGTCAGGCCCATGCAGGCTGGGCCCTGATCCGCTCTCGCTACGATGATGGCGGATACTCCGGCGGATCGACCGACCGGCCCGACCTGCAGCGATTGTTGGACGACCTCCGCGCCAGGAAGATTGATGTCATCGTCGTCTACAAGGTCGACCGTCTGACTAGATCACTGGCAGACTTCGCCAAACTGGTCGAACTGTTCGATGCCCACGGCGTGTCATTTGTCTCTGTCACCCAGCATTTCAATACCACGACCTCCATGGGCCGTCTGACGCTGAACGTGCTGCTGTCCTTCGCCCAATTCGAACGAGAAGTCACCTCCGAACGGATCCGAGACAAGATTGCTGCCTCAAAGCGGAAGGGTCTTTGGGTCGGCGGTCCCCTGCCCCTCGGCTATGAGATGAAGCACGGCAAGATTGCCGTCGTCGAAGACGAAGCCGAACGAGTCCGGCTGATTTATCGGCGATACCTCGAACTCAGCGGAGTCAATGCGCTGGTGCGGGACCTCGAAGACAAAGACATTCGAACAAAGACAAGACTGCGCGCAACCGGTGCGACCCAGGGCGGCATTCTCTTCCAACGTGGCTCCCTATTCTATCTGTTGCGCAACAGGTTCTATATCGGCGAGGTCAAGTACAAAGGCGAAATCCTGCCCGGCGAGCAGCCAGCAATTATGGAAAGGAAGCTTTTTGATGCAGTTCAGCAGAAGCTCACGGATCAATGGTCCCACCGAAATCACGCCAAAACCAAATCCGACCATCGCCTGACGGGCCTCCTGTTCGACGATGCGGGCCATCGCATGATCCCAACCCACGCCACCAAAACTGGAATCCGCTATCGCTATTACGTCTCGTTGCCGCACCTCAAGGGAGAGTCCAAGACGGTATCCGTCGGATCGGTCTCCCGCATTCCTGCAACGGACATCGAAGACATCATTCTCAAATCGGTGCACGAATATCTTGGAGCCCAGCACGCCGAACCCACTGCCAGCAGCACACTCGCGGACGATCGCAGCCTGATTGCGGAGCAAGTGGTCCGCATTGATGTGCATAAGGATCGGTTGATCATTCGATTCAAATCGGCGGGCACTGAGGAAGAAGCTCACTCGACAGATGGTCAAACGCTGTCGATCCCTTGGCAGAAACCGCCCTCCAGAAAATCCCGACAGATCCTCATCCCGTTTGGCGTCCTCCGAAATGAAGTTCGGCCGACCCGCATTGAGCGACGCGCGCGTCTTGTCAACGCTATTGCGCGAGGCCGCCGATGGCTTGACGAGATCGTTTCAGGCTCAGTTACTAACATTGAGCAGATCGCCACACGGCAAAAATGCAGCGTGCGACAGGTCAATATGACCGTCTCGCTCGCATTCCTGGCACCGGACCTCGTCAAAGCAGCGGTCGAGGGCCGTTTGCCCCGGGGTATCGGTGTCGAGCGACTCCGCGACCAGCCCGCGGAATGGAGCCGACAGTTCGAAGGGCTTGGACTCAATCCACGATAGGTTCGGACGCCGCTCGAGCTCACATCTCAACAGTCAATTCCCGAGCGCTCGCTAATCAGTTCGTCCTGAAGTTCGGACCGCGGGGAACGGAATTTTTGGATGCAGAGACTGGAGGCCAAGAACCCGCCGGAGAGACCACTGTTCACGGCAGAGACCCGAACCCCCCAGAATAGGCAGCAATATCCCCGCAGCAACGGGCTCTTTTCGATAGACGACGGCTCCTACCGTTCGGGAAGACTGGGTGGTGGGCGCGACAGGGATCGAACCTGTGACCCCTACCATGTCAAGGTAGTGCTCTCCCGCTGAGCTACGCGCCCTAGAATGGGATGACCGATCATCCCGCTCCAGCTTTAGTCGTATTGGTGGGGTCCGTATATCGGCTCCAAAGCGCCCCCGCAAGGATGCTTGGACGTAATTTCCGGAGTGATTTCGAACGAAATCGAGGCCGAATCAGGCCGCCAGCATCTTGTTCACTTCGCTGACCAGTTCGCGCAGGTGAACCGGCTTGGCCAGCACCTTGGCGTTCTTGGGCGCTTCCGAATCGGAATTCAGCGCGACCGCAGCAAAGCCGGTGATGAACATGATCTTGATGTCGGGGTCGAGTTCCGAGGCGCGGCGCGCCAGCTCGATGCCGTCCATTTCGGGCATTACGATATCGGTGAGCAGCATCTCGAACGGCTCCTCGCGCAGCCGTTGATAGGCCGACATGCCGTTGTCGTGGGACGAGACCTGAAACCCCGCGTTTTCCAGCGCCTTAACCAGGAAGCGGCGCATGTCGTTGTCGTCTTCGGCGAGGAGGATCTTGTGCATGGCGGTCAGTCATCGAACCTGGCTTGGAGGATCATTGCGCCCACTAAGCCCGACAGAGGGTAAATTTCGGGTGAAAGGTAATTGCTTCTTGGCGGCGGCGGGCGTCGCTATTTCTGTAGCGAAACGTAACAAGATCGATCAAGGCGGCGCTTTTCAGGCGTTTGCGATACCTTCCAGGAGAACGGCGGCTTTTTTCGCTTGGCAGAATGATTACGATTACGGACAATACATCCTTACAAAAGCCCTGCCCTTCGCCGGCAGAATCGGTCGCATGATCGATCGCTGCAGAAGGGAATGCGGACATTCAAGGGACGGCGCCCCACGATGACCCAGTTTGACGGCGAGCTGTCGCCCCCGTTTCAGATCGTGGAGCCGGCGCATTGGCGGGCGCCGATCATCTTCAACTCGCCCCATTCCGGCTCGGTCTATCCGCTCGAATTTCTCAACGCCTCCCGGATCGACGTCGCCGCGCTGCGCCGCTCCGAAGATTCGTTCATGGACGAGTTGATCGGAGACCTGAGCGAACAGGGCTTTCCGACCGTCCGGGTCAATTTCCCCCGCTCCTATGTCGACGTGAACCGCGAGCCCTATGAGCTCGATCCGCGGATGTTCACCGGCCGCCTGCCGAGCTTCGCGAATACCCGCTCGATGCGGGTGGCCGGGGGCCTCGGCACCATCCCGCGCGTGGTCGGGGACGGGCAGGAAATCTATCGGGAGCGGCTTTCCGTCGACGACGCGCTGGGACGCATCGAGGCGCTCTACAAGCCGTATCACCGGGCGCTGCGGCGGCTGATCAACAAGGCCCATCAGGCGTTCGGAACCGTGATCCTGGTGGATTGCCATTCGATGCCGTCGGTCGGGGTGTCGCGCGACGAGCCGCGGCGGCCCGATATCGTGATCGGCGACCGCTACGGCACCAGTTGCGCCAGCCTGCTTCCCGATGTCGTCGAGGAAATCATGAGCAAGCTCGGCTATTCGATCGGCCGCAACAAGCCCTATGCCGGCGGCTTCATCACCGAGCATTACGGCAACCCGGCCAGCGGATTGCACACCGTGCAGCTCGAGCTCAACCGCGCGATCTATATGGACGAGCGGCGGCGCGAGCGCAGCCCGCGCTTTGCGCAAGTGGCCGCCGATTTCGCCGCGCTCGCCGACGCGCTGGCCCAAGTGCCGCTCGCGGACCTCGGGCCGTTCCAGGCGGCGGCGGAGTAAGATTCTATCCCCGTCATTCCCTGATGTGCGATTGCACATCAAAGCTCGCGCTTCGCGCGCCCCGGAATGACAAAACGCCCAAGAAAAAAGGGCCGCTTGAATGAACAAGCGGCCCAAGTCTAGGGAGGAAACGCCCAAGGAGGGCAGCGATAGCGCGAGGCGCTACCGCACCGCAACAATATGCGGCCGCGCTGCACAAAAGGCAAGGGTTTTTGGGTTGGTTCCGGTCCAAAGTGGAACAGGCTGGCGGATCGGCCACAGGTCCGGTGCGTGGATTTTATATAAGTAAAATCAATGGCTTGATTGGATTTCCGGCCAAGCCCCGGCCCCACTGCAGTGCTGGTATGCCAAAACTCGCAACTTCGTGATGGCAGGGCTAACCGAAAATCCACGCTTAAACGAAGCCTTTCCGAAAGCCGATTCGAAAGTCGGTTCGCAATACGAATGGGAATAACGCGCCGTTGGCGGTGCGCGACGGTGCGGATTGAGTTAGGCAAGAGGCAGTATTCTTCCTCAATTCCGGTAAGGGACAGCCGTGACGGTCATCGATTTCACAGCCTTCATCGGCCGCCTTGCGACCGCGTCCGGCGAAACCATCCTGCCGTTCTTCCGAACCTCGCTCTCCATCGACAACAAGAGCGCGAGCGATTTCGATCCGGTCACCGAGGCCGACCGCGCCGCCGAAGCGGTGATGCGCCGCCTGATCAAGGCCAACTTCCCCCAGCACGGCATCGTCGGCGAGGAATTCGGCAACGAGCGCGAGGACGCCGAATATGTCTGGATGCTCGATCCCATCGACGGCACCAAATCCTTCATCGCGGGATTTCCGATCTGGGGCACGCTGATCGCGCTGTTGCACAAGGGCACGCCGGTGTTCGGCATGATGCACCAGCCCTATATCGGCGAGCGCTTTTCCGGCGATTCTGGCTCGGCGCATTATTCCGGGCCGTCCGGCGAGCGGCGGCTCACCGTGCGCCGCTGCGCGACGCTGAAGGAAGCGACCTCTTTCACCACCAGTCCGCTGCTGATGAACGCCGCCGACCGCGAGATCTTCGGCCGGGTCGAGAATGCAGTGAAGCTGTCGCGCTATGGCGGCGACTGCTATTCCTACTGCATGCTGGCGGCCGGCCATCTCGATCTCGTGGTCGAGACCGAACTCAAGCCCTATGACATCGCGGCATTGATCCCGATCGTCACCGGCGCCGGCGGCGTCGTCACCAACTGGGAAGGCCAGCCCGCCCAGAGCGGCGGCCGCATCATCGCCGCCGGCGACGCCCGCGTGCACGAGGCGGCGCTGAAGTTGCTCACCAGCTAGGGGCTCAGCCACACAGGATCCGATGGATGCATTGATCATCGTCGATATGCAGGTCGGGCTCCTCAACGGAAAGCCGAAACACGATCTGCGCGGCGTCATCGAACGAATCAACCGGCTCGCCGCGAAGGTGCGCGAACGGTCCGGCGTGGTGATTTTCGTGCAGCATTGCAGCGGCTCGGAAGACGATTTCGTGCCGGGCACGCCGGGCTGGGCGTTTCTGCCAGAGCTCAATCGCGCGGCTGCCGACATCGTCATTCGCAAGACCCTGAACGATCCCTTCGTCGGCACCGACCTCGCGGCACGCCTGAAAGAAATTGCGCCGGAGCGCGTCTTCATCACGGGATGGGCAACCGATCTTTGCGTCGACGCCACCGTCCGATCGGCCGTTTCAAACCACTACAACGTCGTGGCGGTGACCGACGGCCATACCGTGAACGACCGGCCCCACCTCGACGCCGCGAGCGTCATTCGTCACCACAACTGGATCTGGAGCCATTTGATCACGCAGCGATCGGTCCGGCTCGCATGTACGGACGAACTCCTGATTTGACGAGGCTTGGCTGGCGCCGCAACCAACCGGGATCTTGCATCGAACGGTTCATCGCGTACGATGCCCCTCGAACACGCACCATAGATGCGGGATCGGGGGGCATTCATGGGATTTCTGGGCAGGCTGCTTGCCGGACTGACGCTGCTGCTTTTGCCGGCCCTGGCCTCGGCGCAGGATTTTCCTGCAAAGCCCATCAAGTTGATCGTGCCGTTCCCACCCGGCGGCCCCAACGACATCATCGCGCGCCTGGTCGGCCAGCGCATGTCCGAGCTCACGAAGCAGCCGGTGCTGATCGACAACCGCGGCGGCCAGGCCGGCGTGCTCGGCACCGATGCCGTCGCCAAGGCAGCCCCCGACGGCTACACGATCGGGATCGTGAGCGCGAGCGCACTGGTCATCAACCCGACGATGGAAAAGGTGCCCTACGACGTGACGAAGGACTTTGCGCCCGTCACGCTGGTGACCACGGTGCCGGAAATGCTGGTCGTCGCCAGCAACGTGCCCGTCGGCGACATGAAGGAGTTGGTCGCGCTCGCCAAGGCCCAGCCGGGGAAACTCAATTTCGCATCCGCCGGCGTCGGCGGCCTGCCGCATCTTGCCGGTGAACTGCTCAAGCTGACGGCCAGGATCGACATTGTGCACGTACCCTACCGCGGCGCTGCCCCCGCCATCAACGACTTGCTCGGCCAGCAAGTGCAGATGGCGTTCCTCGATTTGCCGGTGCTGCTGCCGCATATCAAGGCCGGCACCCTGCGCCCGATTGCGCTTGGCGCTCCGAAACGCGCGCCCACCTCACCTGACGTGCCGACTACCGCGGAGGTCGGCATGCCCGACCTCCTGATCGAAAACTGGTACGGCATGATCGCGCCGGGCGGGACACCCGAGCCGATCGTCACCACCCTGAACCGCCTCGCCAACGAGGCGATGAACGATCCGCAGGTGAAGCAGAAGCTCGCCGATCAGGGCCTGACGGTTGCCGGCAACACGCCGGCGCATTTTCGCGACTACATCGGAACCGAGACCCAGAAGTGGGCGCGCGTCATCAAGGCCGCTGGCCTTGCCACAGGCAAATGACGTCCGGCTTCGCCCTGTCAAAAATCAAGCAGGCGTCCACGCAATTCCACGAACGGAATCATGATGTGGGTTCGGAACGCTTCGCGTTCCCTTAGCGCGCGGTACCAGCGCTAGCACGCCCGGCAGCGGCGGCCACGTGTTCAATGTGGCGCAGATTTGCGGAGGTGCTCCGCCAGTTGCTGCGCCGGCTTGGGCAGCGCCCGAAAGCTCCGCGCGCAGATCACGAGCCGCCGATTGGCCCAGCCATCCCTGATCCTGACGACATTGATCTTCATCGATCGCGCGCATCGTTTTGCAGCGACTTCAGGCATCACGCCAATCCCGATGCCGGCGGCGACCATCTGGCCGATCGCATCGAAATTGTTCAGCCGTGCGCGAAACCGCAGACGCGCGCCGAGCCGCGCCGCATGTCCGCTGACATGGGTATGCAACGCGATCGAGCTGATCAGGCCGACAAATTCGCGCTCCACCACTTCGCTGAAATCGACCTGCCGCCGGTTCGCCAGTTCGTCGTCGCGCGCGGTGACCAGCACGAGGCGGTCTTCGCTGAACGGGATCCGCTCGATATTGTCCGCAAGCGCGTGTTCAGCGGCGAGTCCGAGATCGGCGACGCCGGTCAGAATCGCGCGGGCGATGTCGGCGCTTTCGCGTTCCTCGACGTCGATCGAAATGCGGGGATGCGCGGCCAGAAAGGCAGCCAGCGCCTTCGGCAGATATTCCGAGAGCCCCGATGTGTTGGCGAGGAAGCGGACGGTGGCCTTTGCGCCACGGGCAAAGGCGGCAAGATCGCCGCGCATCGCCTCGACATTGTGGAGCACGACCCTGGCGTGATCGAGCAGGCTTTCGCCGGCCGGCGTCGGTTCGACGCCGCGGCGGCCGCGCGTCAGCAGCGATACGCCGAGCGCTTGTTCCAGCCCCTTGATCCGCGCGCTTGCCGAGGCCAGTGCGAGATGAACCTTTGCCGCGCCGTTGGTGATGCTGCGGGTCTCGGCCACCGCGACGAAGAGCTGAAGATCGACCAGATCGAAGCGCATCGGGATTCCTCGCGAAGTAACTCGCGTCGAAGCCGTCATTGCGAGGAGCGCAGCGACGAAGCAATCCAGCTATCCGTTCTGCCGCGATATGGATTGCTTCGCTTCGCTCGCAATGACGGAAGAGGCACGCAGCCTTCGTCTTAGACGAAGGCTGTCTCCGTAATCTCCAGATTGTGCGTATTATACCGATAGGTCAATGTCGGCCCCATGTTCGATTCCCTGCTTCTCCTCGTCACCGCCACCTTCCTGCTCGCGGGCTTCGTGAAGGGCGCACTCGGGCTCGGCCTGCCGACGGTATCGATGGGCCTGCTTGCAGTGTCGATACCGCCGGCCCAGGCGATCGCCATCGTCATCGTGCCGGCGATCGTCACCAACATCTGGCAAACCTTCGGCGGTCCTTACTTGCGCGATATTTTCCGGCGGCTATGGCCATTGCTGGCCGGAACGGCCGCCGGCATCTGGCTGAACGCGGGGTCGCTGACCGGGCCCTATGCGCGCTATGCCACCATCGCGCTCGGCCTGTTGCTGGCGATCAATGCCATCATCGGCCTGAGCAAATTCGATTTCACCGTTGCCCGCCGAAACGAAAAATGGGTCGGCGGCATCGTCGGGCTGCTCACCGGCATGATTTCGGCGGCAACCGGCGTGCAGGTCATTCCGTCGGTGCCATTCCTGCAGGCCATTGGCATGGAGAAGGAAGAGTTGATCCAGGCATTGGGCGTGTTCTTCACGGTCGCGACCCTGGCGCTTGGCCTCAACCTCACCGGCGCCGGCCTGCTCACGGCCGCAACCGCACTGCCGGGCGCGGTCGCCATGGCAGCGTCCTTTGCCGGCATGTCTATCGGACAGGCGGTGCGGACGCGGCTGCAGCCGGATATCTTTCGGCGCTGGTTCCAGATCAGCATGATTATTCTCGGCCTCTACCTCGCCAGCAATGCGCTTGCGAAACTGATGCCGTAACTTCCCCGAAGCCACGCAGGAAAGCCTGCGAATTCCCAGCGACGGAATTTTCCCCGGACAGGCCGACAGCCGAACCTAGCGCGCCTCCAGCATCGCAACGCGGATACCGAGATAGACGAACAGCCCGCCGAGAGCCCGGTTGATCCAGGCCATCGCGCCGGCCGATTGCCGGATGCGTCCGGCGGCCCTGGCCGCGAAGGCGGCAATGCCGAAGCACCACAACGTGCCGCTGGTGATGAAGATCAGGCCGAGCACGAGGAAGGCCAGCGTCTTGTGGGCAGATTCCGCCGCCACGAATTGCGGCAGGAACGCCAGAAAGAACAGCGCCACCTTCGGATTGAGCACGTTGGTCAGGGCGCCCTGCCAGAACACGCGGGCAAGCGAGGTCTCGTTGCCCGCCACGGCCGCCTCCGCCAGCGGACGCGAATGTGACAGCAGCATTTGGATGCCCGTAAACAACAGATAGGCGGCGCCGGCCCATTTCAGCACCGTGAAGGCGGCAGATGACGCCATCAACAGCGCCGACAGGCCGATGGCGGCGCCGAACACGTGAACGAGGCAGCCGACGCTGATCCCGGTCGCCGCCGCCGCCCCGCCCCGCCATCCGAACTGGATGCTGCGGCCGATAATGTAGGCCGTGTCCGGCCCCGGGGTGACGTTGAGCAGCAGCCCGGAGAGGATTAAAAGCCAGAGTTCATGAATGCCGAGCGTCTCAACCATCATTTGACCGGTTCCATGACCCTGTCTGCCCTTAAATTGCGCGTGTGCCATTCCAGACGGTTTGCAGTACTATCATGAGCAAATCGGGCTTCCATCAGATTGCGCATATTTTATAAACATTGGAATTGGTCGGCCGACCACGTAGTGGTTATCCTGCCCATTCCGGCGCCGTTGGGGATATACTGGGGACATGGAAAGACGCCTGGCAGCCATCGTCTGTGCTGACGTCGCCGGCTATTCCCGCATGATGGGGGTCGACGAGGCGGGCACGCACGCCACGTTCAAGGCCCATCGCACCGCGATCTACCCGATCATCCTCAATAATGGCGGCCGCCTGGTGAAGAACACCGGCGACGGCTTCCTCCTTGAATTTCCCTCTATCGTCGGCGCCATCGAGGCCGCGATCGCGATGCAGATGGTGATGGCCGAGCGCAACGAGCACCTCCCTGCCGATCGGTCCATGCAGTTCCGCATGGGTATCCACATGGGCGACGTGATGGCCGACGAGGACGAGGTGTTCGGTGACGACGTCAACATCGCCGTCCGCCTCGAATCGGTCGCCGCCCCCGGCGGCGTGGCGGTTTCAGGCAAGGCCTGCCATGAGGCGGGCAAACGCCTCAGCGTCGCGCTGGTTGACGCCGGCCCCCACCGGTTCAAGAACATCGACGAGCCGATCCAGGTCTGGACCTGGCAGCCCGCCGGCTCCGACGCCAGCGGCCCTGCGCCCAGAGCCTCGACCGGAACATCGGTCGCCAATCTTCCAGCCCAGTATCGGACGGCGATCGTGGGCGTGCTGCCGTTTGCGAATCTGAGCGAAAGCGCGGACGAGTATTTTTCCGACGGGCTGACCGAGGACCTGATCCACGCGCTTTCACTGCAATCGTTCTACCGGGTGCTGAGCCGCAACTCGACCTTCTCCTTTAAAGGCAGGAATGTGAGCACGCGCCTGATCGCGCGCGAGATCGATGCGAGCTACCTGATCCAGGGCTCCGTACGCCGCGCCGCCAACAAGATTCGCGTCACCGCCGAGTTGATCGCACCTGAGACCGGCGAGCAGTTGTGGACCGGCCGGTTCGACCGCGACATCGGCGACCTGTTCGCGATGCAGGATGAGCTCACCACCAGCCTGTCCGCGGCGATCGCGGCCGAGATCTACCGGGCGGAAGCGTCCGCCCCGCCTCGCTCCTCATCGAACGACATCACCGCATGGGATCGATTCCTGAAAGGGCTTTCCTACTATTACCTGCAGACCAAGGCGGATTTCGAAACCGCGATCGGCCTGTTCAAGGAAGCCATCGCGCTCGATCCGACGCTGTCGATCGCGCGTGCCTATCTCGCCACCATCCTGACCCAGGCGATCCATTTCGGGTGGATCAAGGGCACGCGCGAAGAGTGGGATACCGCGATGAGTCTCGCGGAGAGCAGCGTCCGGCTCGATCCCCGTTCGTCCTTTGCGTTTCAGATTCTGGCCTATCTGCACGCGCTGGAAGGGCATTACGAGGCGGCGATGGATGCTGCCAAACGGGCGGTCGGGCTCAACCCCTACGACATGGGCGCACGTGGCGTACTTGGCGCGTGTCATCTCTACAGCGGTGAACATCGGGCCGCCGTCGAATTGTTTACGATGGCAGCGCAGCGTGGCAACAGCGATCCCCGATACCAATTTGAGACGTTCAACGCGTTCAGCCATTACCTGCTCGGCCAATATGACGCTTCGCTGTCATGGGCGCGCGAGGCCCTGTACGCCAATCCCAATCATCTGCAGGCGCTCACGATACGGACCGCAGCGCTCGCCCAATTGGGACGCGCCGACGAGGCGGCAAATGCGGCCGGGGTTGTGCTGAGCAACTACCCGACCCTGACCGTCGAACGCTACTTGCGGAATTTTCACTGGAAGCTTCCGGCCGACATTGCCCATTTCCGCGACGGCCTCGTAAAGGCCGGCCTTCCCTTCAGTAAATTGACGCTGGTCGAATCCGCTCCAAGGCTTGCCGCCGATTCCTGAGAATGGGACAGGCCGTCGGTTGACATGGCGTCGAATTCCGCCAAAACTTGCCTACACGCTGAAGTAGCGCGCCGCTGAATTCCCTTTTTCAGAACCGTCATCCGCTTTCCCTTGGCAGCGGACCGATTTTCATACTTGGCGCTTTGAGGATTTGAAGCCATGTCGGACAACCCCATCGGTACTGCTCCGGGCGCCACGCCGGCCGGACAGATTCCCGTTTCGCCCAACAATCCCTGCCCGTTTTTGCGCGCGCTGGTCGCCAACGGCTATGTCGGCGGTCACGTCGTGCCGCTTTCGCAGCTCTCCGAAATGATCGGATTGGCAAGCGGCGAAACCGGCTCTGCCCAAAACAAGGTGCGGATGGAAACCCGGATGGTCGCCGTCATTGCGAACGGTCTCGGGCCGCTGCGCGTGTTGAAAAGCGCAACCTCCGGCGCGGTGCTCGACGAACTGCGCGATGGCCCGCTCGACAAGCATGGCGGCGGCTCGCGCATTCTCGACGTCGATGCGAAGGTTCATGAGGACGAAATCGCCCGGCTCGCCGGCTTCGGCAAAGACCGCAAGGATCCTGCCGGCGGCATCGAGCGCGGCCTGACGGCGAAAGAGATCGACACCTTCATGAAGGCCAATCTCAAGCGCGACGGCGATGCGGCGCGCTGGTACTATCCGATCCTCATGAAGGGCGAATGGCCTGTGCTGCTGAAAATCCTCGGCAAGGGCGAAGGCGAGGAGCGTTATCTCAGCGTCGCCGAGGTCAGGACCCTGTTCGTCGAACGCCGGCTGCCCGAGCGGATCACGGCGCGGCTGCCGAAGCCGGGGGCTGGAAGATAACTGCCGCAGGCGGGTGCGGCCGGCCACGCATTCGCTACGGCTTCGGCCCGTAGCCCGGAACCCATTTTTCATGCTGGGGCAAGTCGTCCTGAATCGTCCACCAGGGCGCACGCGACGACGTAAATACGTGCAGGAGCGGCCGAGCCTTGGGATCGTCGTCGAACAAACCGGCGGGGATACTGACCGTCTTCAGATAACTTGCCTTGCCTGGCGTCAGGCAGCCGCAGATCTTGCAACGATACCGGAAACTGCCGGGCGCGGATTCATAGCGCACGGTCATGTCCTCGCCAGCCGAAAATCGGAACTTGTCAACTTCGACGTGAGCGTACGTTGCGAATGCCGCGCCGGTAAGTTTGCGGCAATTGGCACAATGGCAGTGTGTGATCGATCGTACCTTATCGACTTCAAACCTGACGGCGCCGCACAGGCAGCTTCCACGAATCATGACGGCATTCTCCAGACCCAAACTACCGCCAGCGCGGTTCGCGTCCGATTGAACCGGCTCAAATCACGGCAAGCAACTATTTGAACAGCGGCGTGCCCGGCACGAAAGCGTCGAACGCCGCCCAGAATTGCCCGCGGTAGCGGTCCTGCTCCTGCAGGATCTCGTGCCTGGAGCCCGCGATCACCAGATGCGAGCCGGCGCGCAGATGATAGGCGAATTCCTCGATCGCGGCGGTGGAAACAATGGTGTCGTTGCTGGCGGCCAGCATCAGGATCGGCTGGCGGATTTCGGACGGATAGGTCGCGCCACGAAAGGTGTGCATCGCCCTGAACGCGGTATCGGCCCAGGCCACCGTCGGCGAGCCGATGCCCAGCGTCGGGTCTTCTTCCAGGATCGCGGCGTTGCGCGCGTAGCGCACGGGATCGCTGGTGAAGGGGTTGTTGATGAAGGATTCCGTTCCGGTCAGCGCGTCGCTGCCGCCGGGCACGTAGCGGCCGCCCTGCCCCATCAGCCGCATGAGCCGCAGCAACGCCCGCGCCGGGAACGCCGTCGTGCGCCCCGGCAGGTCGATCATCGGCGCCGACAGCACCATGCGGTCGAACCAGCGTTTTCCCGCACGCGCCACCCGCAGCATGACCGCCCCGCCCATCGAATGCGCCAGCGCGAAATAGGGCGGCGGGCAATCCGGCAGCACCACCTGCTGCACGAAGGTTTCGACGTCGACCTCGAAATCGGCGAAGTCGCGCACATAGCCCTTGCGCGGATCGCGCAGCCGGCGCGAGGAATGCCCCTGGCCGCGCCAGTCGATCATCGCCACCGCAAATCCGCGATCGCGCAAGTCCCGCACCGTCTCGAAATATTTCTCGATCTGCTCGCTGCGCCCGGTGAAGACGCAGACCGTGCCCTTGCGCCCCGCCGGCGGCGCCCAGCGCGCGAACCGCAATTCCGCGCCGTCGGGCGTCTTGATGGTGCCTGAGACGACGTCCTCCGGAACCGGATTGGCGGGGATAGAGACGAGCGTCATGACGGCAACCGGCTAGGTGAAAAGGGCTGGAAATCAAGGCGAGAGCGCAAAAAAGGGGCCTGTTTCGCCCCTCTTGAACGCCGTTTCACCCCTCCCATATCATTTCTGTGCAGGCCGCTACCAGTGTTTCGGAACCGAAACCCAAGGGCTTCAAACCCCAAGGGCTTCAAAACCTAAGGCTCCAAAACCAAAGGCTGCACCAGACTACGGCCCGGCCCGATGGCGGGCGGGTTACTTGAAACAGTCGCTCAATGGAGGACTACCCATGCGTACCTACGATCTCACCCCGTTCTATCGTTCCACCGTCGGCTTCGACCGCTTCTTCAGCCTGCTCGACCAGGCGACTGCAGACGGCAGCCCCGGTTATCCCCCCTACAATATCGAGCGCACCGGCGAGAATGCCTACCGCATCAGCGTTGCGGTCTCCGGCTTCTCGCAAGGCGAGCTTTCGATCGTCGCGAAGGAAAACACGCTGACGATCAAGGGCGAGAAAACCGCCAACGAGAACGGCAAGGACAATTCCGAAGTGCTCTACCGCGGCATCGCGGCGCGTGCCTTCGAGCGCGTATTCCAGCTTGCCGATTTCGTGCAGGTGAAGAACGCCTCGCTCGAGAACGGCCTGCTCCACGTCGATCTCGTCCGCGAGATCCCCGAGGCCAAGAAGCCGCGCAGCATTCCGATCAATTCCGGCGCGCAGGCCCCGCAGGTGGTCGACGCTTCGGTCGCCGCGTAAGGCGGTCAAGTTTTCGGCCGGTATTGGCTGAACGCGAAAACGCCCCGGGAAACCGGGGCGTTTTTTTTTGCGCGCATTCCTGATCCGCAATTTTGCAGGGCCTCAAGTGGCTCACGTCGGCGTGACAGCCGTAACGACGCGGCTGCTTTCATCGAAGTGGCGAGTGAGCCGGGGCAAACGGACACGGAGCAGATCGATGAAGAGCTTACGAACACTGACAGTTATTGCCGGCATCCTTGCCGGATCGCTCAGCGCGCAGACGGCGCTGGCCGCGGCACCGGTCAAGGCCAAGAACGTCGTGCTGGTGCATGGCGCCTGGGCCGACGGATCGAGTTGGTCGGAGGTCATTCCGCGGCTACAGGCGGCGGGACTTCACGTCACCGCGGTCCAGAATCCGCTGACCTCGCTGGAGGATTCGGTAGCCGCCACGCGCCGCGCGCTGGCGCAGCAGGACGGCCCGACCGTGCTGGTGGCGCATTCCTGGGGCGGCACCGTCATCAGCGAAGTCGGCACCGACCCGAAGGTCACGGGGCTGGTCTATATCGCGGCGCGCGCGCCCGATGCGGGCGAGGATTTCGTGGCGCTGTCCCAGAAGTTTCCGGCAGGTCCCGCGCGCGCCGGCGTTCAGGAACATGACGGCTTCACCAAACTGTCCGAGGACGCGTTCCTGAAATACTTCGCCAATGGCGTCGACCGGAAGACCGCGGAAGTCCTCTACGCCGTGCAGGAGCCGACCGCGGCTTCCCTGTTCACCGGCCGCACCACCGCTGCCGCCTGGCGCAGCAGGCCGAGCTGGTATGCGGTGTCAAAACTCGACTACACCATCAATCCCGACCTCGAGCGGTTTCTCGCCAAGCGCATGAACGCCACGACGGTCGAACTGGAGGCCGGCCACCTGTCGCTGGTCTCGCAGCCCGACAAGGTCGCCGACCTGATCCTGGCCGCCGCAGGCGCGCACGAATAGCTCAGCGCAATGAAAACGCCCCGGGAGGACCGGGGCGTTTTTTGGTTCGTAGGTACGTAGCCCGTCGGCTCTGTCCGGGCTACATATTCACTCCAGCCCCTGCATCGCGGGCATGTCCTGGGTCGGTGCAATCTGCGGGGCGGGTTTGGCCGGAACCGAGCCGGTCGTCACCGCCGCGGCTGCCGGCACCTCGGCCGGCTTCGGCGCTGGCGCTGCCGCCTGCTTGATCGGCGCGGCAGCGGGTTTGGATGCGATCGGATTGGCCTTCGGCATCGGCACCGCCCGGCTCGCTACATGAGGAGCTGGCCGTGACGGCCGCGACGCGGCCTGGACATCGAGCGGCGCTTGGGCCTGCGGCGGAGCAGCCCCGGAGGATCCGTGGAGCGCGCTCTGCTCCTCGTAGTAATTGTCGCCCATGCGGTAGGCCGGCAGGAAGCGGATGATCCGGCCGTTGCGCGCATCGATAATCAGCCGCCCGTCCTCGCCGCCGCGGTCGATCACCGCAATCGTGTAGACGAAGCCGCGGAGCCTGGGGATGCCGAGCGGCGAGAAACCGTTATCGCGCAGCACGGAATAGACTTCCGTCGACGGCAGCAGGCCGGGGCTGTATCCGAAGCGCGGCCCGGGTCCGTAGTGCGGCGTGGGAACCGGCTGCGGTGCCACCGCGTAGGGGGCGTCGAAATCCGATGCCGCCGTGTAAGGCCCGGGCACCTGCGCCTGCGCGCTGCCCGCCAGAAGGACCAGTCCCGCCGCCAAAGATCCCGTGAAAAACTTCATCACCGAAAGCTCCTGTAAGCCCCGCAGCCACCGGGCCTGAGCGGGAGCATTTCGCTTGCTCGCCTGCCGGCCCGGGCCAAGTTTTCATTGCGAAATCCGGCGGTCCTTGGGCCGGATCGGGGCGCCGCTGCCGCAAACCCCCGCCGGCGGTTTTTTCCCCGGCCGCCAAGCGCCGATCTGCATGCGGGCGAGGACTTTCACGCGCTTGTGTGATAGACAAAAATTTGGCATGGTCGGAGTTAGGACAGTATCGCTGTCTCAATTGCGGGGCGGTCCCGGCACAGGGATTGCAACGAAACCGTGGCGCCACGAGCTCCAGGGCAGTGCAGGCAAGGCCGTTCCTCAGGGACGTTGAACGCCCAAGCCTGAATTTAAGAAATTGCGGCTCGCGGACGACGAGCGGTGGCCCGGTGGGTGCCGCAAGCGTCCATGGTGCGCCGACGATGCGGTGAGGCCCTTAGCCTTTTTGAGAGGAATGAGATGAGCGGGTCGGAATTCGAGCGCGAAAACATCGTGGCAGAAACACTGTCGGCGACCGCGGCCTCGAAACCGGCCGACACTTTGCTTGAAGATTCTCCACGCGAGCACAGCTGGCGCCCGCCGGCCGCGGGCATGTACGACCTCAGCATGGAGAAGGATTCCTGCGGCGTCGGCTTCATCGCCAACATCAAGGGCAAGAAGTCGCATCAGATCGTCTCCGACGCGATCAGCATTCTCTGCAACCTCGAGCATCGCGGCGCTGTCGGCGCCGATCCGCGCGCCGGCGACGGCGCCGGCATTCTCGTGCAGATCCCGCATGCCTTCTTCGCCCGCAAGGCCGCAGCACTCGGCTTCAAGCTGCCGGAGCCCGGCCAATACGCCATCGGCGCGCTGTTCATGCCAAAGGAGACGGCGTGGCGAAAGGTGATCCAGAGCATCATCGCCGAACAGATCAAGGAAGAGGGCCTCGTGCTGCTAGGCTGGCGCGACGTGCCGTCCGACAACGCTTCGCTCGGCGAAACCGTCAAGCCGACCGAGCCCTATCACATGCAGGTGTTCATCGGCCGCAACGGCACGGCGAAGACTGAGGACGAATTCGAACGCAGGCTCTACATCCTGCGCAAGTCGATCTCGCAGGCGATCTATCAGCGCCGCGACCGCGGGCTGGCCGGCTATTACCCGGTCTCGCTGTCGTGCCGCACCGTGATCTACAAGGGCATGTTCCTCGCCGACCAGCTCGGCAAGTACTATCCCGATCTGCACGAGCCGGATTTCGAAAGCGCGCTGGCGCTGGTGCACCAGCGCTTCTCGACCAACACCTTCCCGACCTGGTCGCTGGCACATCCCTACCGGATGATCGCCCATAACGGCGAAATCAACACGCTGCGCGGTAACGTCAACTGGATGGCGGCGCGCCAGGCTTCCGTGCATTCGGAGCTCTACGGCAAGGACATCAGCCGGCTGTGGCCGATCTCCTATGAAGGCCAGAGCGACACCGCCTGCTTCGACAACGCGCTCGAATTCCTGGTGCAGGGCGGCTACTCGCTGCCGCACGCGGTCATGATGATGATTCCGGAAGCGTGGGCCGGCAATCCCCTGATGGATGAGCAGCGCCGCGCCTTCTACGAATATCACGCGGCCCTGATGGAGCCCTGGGACGGCCCCGCCGCGATCGCCTTTACCGACGGCCGCCAGATCGGCGCGACGCTGGACCGTAACGGGCTGCGCCCGGCGCGCTATCTCGTCACCAGGGACGACCGCATCGTGATGGCGTCCGAAATGGGCGTGCTCAAGATCCCCGAGGACCAGATCGTCACCAAGTGGCGGCTGCAACCCGGCAAGATGCTGCTGGTCGATCTCGAACAGGGACGCCTGATCCCGGACGACGAGATCAAGGCGACGCTGGCCAAGAGCCATCCCTACAGCGACTGGCTGCATCGCACCCAGCTGGTGCTGGAGGAATTGCCCGACGCGCCCACCAAGGGCATCCGCTCGAACCTGCCGCTGCTCGACCGGCAGCAGGCGTTCGGCTATTCGCAGGAAGACATCAACATCCTGATGACGCCGATGGCGGCCACCGGCGAAGAAGCCGCGGGCTCGATGGGCAACGACACGCCGATCTCGGCGCTGTCGGACCGACCGAAGCCGTTGTTCACCTACTTCAAGCAGAATTTCGCGCAGGTCACCAACCCGCCGATCGATCCGATCCGCGAGGAGCTCGTGATGAGCCTCGTCTCGATCATCGGGCCGCGGCCGAACCTGTTCGACCTGCAGGGCATGGCCTCGACCAAGCGGCTCGAAGTACGTCAGCCGATCCTGACCGACGCGGACCTGGAAAAGATCCGCTCGATCTCCGACGTCGCGGACACCCATTTCAAGTCGCGCACGCTCGACACCACCTTCCACGCCGGCTTCGGCGCGGCGGGAATGGAGCAGGTGCTCGACGAACTCTGCGCCCGCGCCGAGGGCGCGGTGCGCGAAGGCGTCAACATCATCATCCTGTCGGACCGCATGGCGGGCTCGGACCGGATTCCGATTCCCTCGCTGCTCGCCTGCGCCGCCGTGCATCATCATCTGATCCGCACGGGATTGCGCACCTCGGTCGGTCTCGTCGTCGAATCCGGCGAGCCGCGCGAAGTGCACCATTTCGCCTGTCTGGCCGGCTACGGCGCCGAGGCGATCAATCCCTACCTGGCGTTCGAAACCATCATCGCGATGAAGGACCGCCTGCCGGGCTCGCTCGACGACTATGAAATCGTCAAGCGCTACATCAAGTCGATCGGCAAGGGCCTGCTGAAGGTGATGTCCAAGATGGGCATCTCGACCTACCAATCCTATTGCGGCGCGCAGATTTTCGACGCCGTCGGACTGAAGGCCGATTTCGTCGCGAAGTATTTTGCCGGCACCCACACCCGCATCGAGGGCGTCGGCCTGGCCGAAATCGCCGAGGAAACCGCGCGCCGCCATACGGACGCATTCGGCGACGCTCAGGTCTACAAGACCGCGCTCGATGTCGGCGGCGAATATGCCTACCGCACCCGCGGCGAGGACCATGCCTGGACGGCGGAATCCGTTTCCACGCTGCAGCATGCCGTGCGCGGCAACTCGCTGGAGCGTTACCGGGCCTTTGCAAAAATCCTCAATGAGCAGTCCGAGCGGCTGTTGACGCTGCGCGGCCTGTTCCGGATCAAGACCGCCGAGGACGAGAAGCGCAAGCCCGTGAAGCTCGACCAGGTCGAGCCGGCCAAGGACATCGTCAAGCGTTTCGCCACCGGAGCGATGAGCTTCGGCTCGATCTCGCGCGAGGCGCACACCACGCTCGCGATCGCCATGAACCGGATCGGCGGCAAGTCGAACACCGGCGAAGGCGGCGAAGAGGCCGACCGCTTCAAGCCGCTGCCGAACGGCGACAGCATGCGCTCGGCGATCAAGCAGGTCGCCTCGGGACGCTTCGGCGTGACGACGGAATATCTCGTCAACTCCGACATGATGCAGATCAAGATGGCGCAGGGCGCCAAGCCTGGCGAAGGCGGCCAGTTGCCCGGCCACAAGGTCGACGCGACCATTGCGCGCGTGCGGCATTCGACGCCGGGTGTCGGCCTGATTTCGCCGCCGCCGCATCATGACATCTATTCGATCGAGGATCTGGCGCAGCTGATCTACGACCTCAAGAACGTCAATCCGGACGGTCAGGTCTCGGTCAAGCTGGTTTCCGAAATCGGCGTCGGCACCGTGGCCGCGGGCGTTGCGAAAGCGCGCGCCGACCACGTCACCATCGCGGGCTTCGAGGGCGGCACCGGCGCGTCTCCCCTCACCTCGATCAAGCATGCAGGTAGCCCGTGGGAAATCGGCCTTGCCGAAACCCACCAGACGCTGGTGCGCGAGCGGCTGCGCAGCCGCATCGTGGTCCAGGTCGACGGCGGCTTCCGCACCGGACGCGACGTCGTGATCGGTGCACTGCTGGGTGCCGATGAATTCGGCTTCGCCACCGCGCCGCTGATCGCGGCCGGCTGCATCATGATGCGCAAGTGCCACCTCAACACCTGCCCGGTCGGCGTCGCGACGCAGGACCCGGTGCTGCGCAAGCGCTTCACCGGCCAGCCCGAGCACGTCATCAACTACTTCTTCTTCGTCGCCGAGGAAGTCCGCGAGATCATGGCGCAACTCGGCTACAAGAAGTTCGACGAGATGGTCGGCCAGACCCAGATGCTCGACCAGTCCACGCTGGTGGCGCACTGGAAGGCCAAGGGCCTCGATTTCTCAAAACTGTTCGTCCGCCAGAAGGAAGAGAAGGGCCAGAAGATCCATCACGCCGAGGCCCAGAACCATCATCTGGAGAAGGTGCTCGACCGCCGCCTGATCGAGAAGGCGCAGGCCGCGCTCGACCGCGGCGCGCCGGTGAAGATCGAGGAAGAGATCAACAACACCGACCGCTCCGCCGGCGCGATGCTGTCGGGTCAGGTCGCCAAGATCTACGGCCATGCCGGGCTGCCGCATGACACCATTCAGGTCAGCCTGAAGGGTACCGCGGGCCAGGCATTCGGGGCCTGGCTCGCCCGCGGCGTCACCTTCGATCTCGAAGGCGAAGGCAACGACTATGTCGGCAAGGGCCTTTCCGGCGGCCGCATCATCGTCAAGCCGCCGCGGAACTCCGGCATTGTGCCGGAAGAATCCATCATCGTCGGCAACACGGTGATGTACGGCGCGATCGAGGGCGAATGCTATTTCCGCGGCATCGCCGGCGAGCGCTTTGCGGTGCGTAACTCCGGTGCGATCGCGGTCGTCGAAGGCGCCGGCGACCATTGCTGCGAATACATGACCGGCGGCATCGTCGTGGTGCTGGGCAAGACCGGGCGCAACTTCGCGGCCGGCATGTCGGGCGGCGTCGCCTATGTGCTGGACGAGGCCGGCGACTTCGAGAAGCTCTGCAACCTCTCGATGGTCGAACTCGAGCCGGTACTGTCGGAAGAGCTGATCAACGCCGGCACCTACAATCACTCCGGCGATCTCGAGGCGCATGGCCGGGTCGATGTGTTCGCCAATCTGCTGGAGTCCGATATCGAGCGGCTGCACATCCTGATCACGCGCCACGCCAAGCTGACCGGCTCGAAGAAAGCGGCCGAGATCCTCGACGACTGGAAGACGTGGCTCCTGAAATTCCGCAAGGTGATGCCGGTGGAATACCGCCGCGCGCTGAAGGAAATGAAGGCGAACGCCGACGCCGAACCAAAAATCGCAATCGGGGCCTAGGTAATCGGGGCCTCATCCTTCGAAACGCGGCGCAACGCGCCGCTGCTCAGGATGAGGGGAAAAGTCTGGACATTTCCTCATGGTGAGGAGGCGCTTGCGCCCTCTCGAACCTGGGGTCAAGGAAGATGCAGGGACGTCAGAGTTTAATGGGCAAGATCACAGGTTTTCTGGAAATCGACCGGCATGACCGCAAGTATGCGCCGGTCGCCGAGCGTTTGAAGCATTATCGCGAATTCGTCATTCCCTTGAGCGAGAAGGATACCCGCGACCAGGCCGCGCGCTGCATGAATTGCGGCATCCCCTATTGCCACGGCACCGGCTCGGTGGCGCCGGGCACGCCGGGCTGCCCGGTCAACAACCAGATCCCCGATTTCAATGACCTCGTCTATCAGGGCAATTGGGAAGAAGCCTCGCGCAACCTGCACTCGACCAATAATTTCCCCGAGTTCACCGGCCGCATCTGTCCGGCACCGTGCGAAGCGTCCTGCACGCTCAACATCGACGACAACCCGGTCACCATCAAGACCATCGAATGCGCCATCGTGGATCGCGCCTGGGAAAATGGCTGGCTGCAGCCCGAGATTGCGCCGGCCAAGACCGGCAAGAAGGTCGCGATCGTAGGCTCCGGACCCGCGGGACTTGCGGCCGCGCAGCAGCTCGCGCGCGTCGGCCACGACGTCCATGTCTACGAAAAATTCGCCAAGGCCGGCGGATTGCTTCGGTATGGCATTCCCGACTTCAAGATGGAAAAGCACGTCATCGACCGCCGCGTGGCGCAGATGGAAGCCGAGGGCGTGACGTTCCATTACGGCGTCCATGTCGGCGGCACCTCGCAAGGCGCGATCGATCCCCGCGAACTGCTGAACCAGTATGACGCAGTCGCCCTGACTGGCGGCGCCGAAGCCGGCCGCGACCTGCCCATTCCAGGCCGCGACCTCGACGGCATCCACTTTGCGATGGATTTCCTGCCCCAACAAAACCGCCGCGTCTCCTCCGAGCCGCTCGGCGGCGCCAAGGAGATTCTCGCCGAAGGCAAGCATGTCGTCGTGATCGGCGGCGGCGATACCGGTTCGGACTGCATCGGCACCTCGTTCCGGCAGGGCGCCAAATCCGTCACCCAGCTCGAAATCATGCCGGCACCGCCCGAGCACGAGAACAAGGGCATCACCTGGCCGAACTGGCCCTTGAAGATGCGGACCTCGTCGAGCCAGGCCGAAGGCGCCAAACGCGAATTCGCGGTGCTGACGCAGAAATTCTCCGGCGAGAACGGCAAGGTGCAGAAGCTGCACTGCGTCCAGGTCGACGACAAGTTCAAGCCGATCGCCGGCACCGAATTCGAACTCGAAGCCCAGCTCGTGCTGCTCGCCATGGGCTTCGTGCATCCGGTGCACGAGGGCATGCTGAAGAATCTCGGCGTCGACCTCGACCAACGCGGCAACGTCCGCGCCAATATGCAGGACTACAAGACTTCGCTGCCCAACGTGTTTTCCGCCGGCGACATGCGCCGCGGCCAGTCGCTGGTGGTGTGGGCGATCCGCGAGGGGCGGCTGTGCGCGCGGGCGATCGATCAGTACTTGATGGGGTCGACGACGCTGCCGAGGTGACGACCGCCGTCGCCGGCCTCACCCCTGCAGTGAAAGCTGATGGATGCGTGGGGCAGCCCACGTATGCCGCGATGTGCATAGACACCTCATCGCATTGCCCGCAACCTCGCTCGACCCAGATCAACGCCCATCGTGACCCAGATGGGCATTATGTTTGGGATCACAGAGAAGGGCGACAATATGAGAACTCAGGGAACGGGCAATTCCGTGCGCCGGCGTATCACACGCGTCTTGGCGGCCGGTGCGCTGCTATTCATGTACGCATTCGGCATGGTTGCCACGACCGGCGCCTTCGTCGCAGCGGGCGTCTCTCCGGCCTTCGCGCAGCGCGGCCGGGGTCGAGGCCGGGGCGGCGGCTGGGGCCGAGGTGACGGTGTCGGCGCGGCGGTCGGCATCGGAATCGGCGCGGCCATCGTCGGCGGCGCGATCGCGGCGAGCGCCGCCGAGCAGCAGCGGCGCGACGCCATCGGCTATTGCATGCAGCGCTTTCGTTCGTACGATCCCCAAAGCATGACCTATCTGGGCAACGACGGCTTCCGCCATCCCTGCCCGTAAGGCACGATTGCCTGCACGATACTCCAGAACCCCGGCCTTGTGCCGGGGTTTTTGTTTGCAGTCGCCGTGGCCCCAAAGAGACGCCCTCCCCGCAATCGGAAGGGATTATGCGTCTTCAATTCTGCAGCCGCACGCCCAGCATCACCACCGTTGACGCCGTGCTGTTCCCCGGCAAATTCGAATCCAGCCAATCGCGGCGCAGCGTGCCCTTGAGCCAGACGTTGCGGTTCATCTTGTAGATCGCCTCGGCCGAGAGCGTGTAGATCTTGTCGTGGCGGTTGTCGCCCTGATAGTCGAGCGTGCCCCAGGTGAACTTGCCGATCGCGGTCAGCCAGCGTCGGAAGTCGTGGTCGACTTCGACGGTGTAGATGTGCGTCAGCACGCCCGACGTGCCGGGCAGCGTGGTCTCTGCGATCGTGGTGTCGGAATAGAACTTTGCCGTCGTCAGCGGCGTCGCGGTCCAGACCAGCGAAGACGAGACGAGCAGGCCTTCCAGGCGATTCAGCCTCGGATCGGCATAATCGCGCGCGGCGTAGCCGACGCCGATTTCGCCGGTCAACAACCGCGAGAATTCGAAGCTCGTGCCGCCCTTGACGTAACCGCCGGTGGAATCGCGCGCGTAACCGGCGCGATCGAGCTTGACGTCATGCACACGGTTGTCGCCCTGCACCTCCACGAACGGCTTCAGGCCAGGCCTCAAGTCATAGCTGACGCGGCCGACGCCGCCGTACTGGCTGAAGTTGCGGTCGTCGTTGGTCGTTGAAGTGCCGTCGGTGAGCTTTGAGTTGGTATAGTCGGTGCGGTCGACGGTGGCGCCGGCGGAAACCTGCAGCCGGTTGAAATTCTGGTCGACGCCGACGGTGCCGCCGACCGTGGTGTAGATCGGATACTTGGCCATCCCTGCCTGCACGTTCGGGCTGCCGGGATTGTCGGTCGAGACAAACAGCCGCCCTTGCCCGGTCAGCCTGGTGTCGCGGCTGACATCGAGCCGGCCGTCGATATGGCCGGTGAAGCTCGGCCGATCGATATCGAGCGGCGCCGACAGCGGCGTGCCGTCGGCATTCGGCGTGAGATTGCTGGTGTAGCCGGTGAAGGAGCCGCGGAGATCGGCGACCAGCGCGTGGCGTTCCCAGTCGGAGACCGCGAGGAATTCCGGCGCGATCACGTAGAACGGCTTGCCCTGCGCCGCCGCGAGCCGGCCGGGATTGGTGTCGTAGCCGCCGGAGAATTCGACCGCGGATTTGATCAGGAAACTGCCGGCGTAATCGCCGACCGCGCCGAACGGATCGTCGTCGATCCGCAGGCGCTTGCGTGGCGGCTGCCCCACCACCGTGCCCGCCATCGCCGGCGGGATCGGCGTTTTGTGCGCCGACTCCGACGGAGGAATCGAAAGCCGCAGCCGCGTGTTCGACGCAATCGGCGGCGGTGGACTGCCGGGACCGACCGGCGGCTTCGGCTTCGCCTGCCCCGGATAGAATTTCGGTTTCCTGCGCTTGCGGTTGAGCGAGTCGTAGCCGGAATCGGCAGCTCCACTCGCGGCCGGCAGACCGTATTTCGGGATCTGCCCGATCCGCGACGACGCCGGCTTGTCACGCTCCTGCAGCTTCGGACTATTGAGCGGATCGTTCGCCTCCGCCGCGGTCCGGCGCAGTGGCGAGTCCGGCGATGTCACCTGGCTGGTGCGCGTTGAGCTGAACAGGTCCGGCGTGACGGTTTGCGCTTGCGCGGCGGTTCCCGTCAGGGCGATCAGCCCAAGGCACGGCAAGGCTGCGCGAAAGACGCGCGCGCGGCTGTTCCGGCCCGTTGCTGGCCTGGCCCTCACGACAAGAAATACTCCAACAAAAACAGATACTTGATTGTTGCGCCCCAAGCGCCCGCAGGATCACGTCGTTAATGGAGTTAAAACAATTATGGTTAATGAGCCGTTGAGAGCGCCGCCGTGCGCGTCGCATCGCGGGACGGGCCATGCTAAGGAAGGGCCCGGGGGCAACGCCCCTCTTCCCTGGAAACAGACATGGCTAATCCGAACCCGCTGATGGCAAAATCATCCGGCACCGATACCGCTGATGCCGCCGTCGAGTCGGCCCTGCGCACGCTCGACGCCGAGGGCGGCGGGATCGCCGCGATTACGGCAGCGTTGCAATCCGATCTCCGCGCCCCCTTTGTCGCCGCCGCCGACCTCATCAGAAACGCCAAGGGACGGCTGATCGTCACCGGGCTCGGCAAGTCAGGCCATATCGGCCGCAAGATCGCCGCGACCTTTGCCTCCACCGGCACGCCCGCCTTCTTCGTTCATGCCGCCGAAGCCAGCCATGGCGATCTCGGCATGATCACGGCCGAGGACGTCATCCTGGCGCTGTCCTGGTCCGGCGAGCAGCCGGAGATGAAGAACCTCATCAGCTACGCCGCGCGATTCCGGATTGCCGTGATCGCGATGACGGCGGAGCGGGAATCCTCGCTCAGCAAGGCGGCCGACATCGCGCTGACGCTACCCAAGGCGCGCGAGGCCTGCCCGCACAATCTTGCGCCTACCACCTCCTCGCTGATGATGCTGGCGCTCGGCGATGCGCTGGCGATTGCGCTGCTGGAAGGCCGCGGATTTACATCGGTCGATTTCAGCGTGCTGCATCCGGGCGGCAAGCTCGGCGCGCTGCTGAAATACACCCGCGACCTCATGCATTCCGGCGACGCCGTGCCGCTGAAGCCGCTCGGTACCAAGATGTCCGAGGCGCTCGTCGAAATGACGTCGAAGGGCTTTGGCTGCGTCGGCATCGTCGATAGCAGAGGACACCTCGCCGGCATCGTCACCGACGGCGATTTGCGCCGCCATATGGGGCCCGGTCTGATGACGGCTACCGTCGACGAGGTGATGACGAAAAATCCGAAGACGATCGACCGCGACGTGCTGGCCGGCGAGGCGCTGGAGATCCTCAATTCCTCGAAGATCACGACGCTGATCGTCACCGATGCCGGCAAGCCGGTCGGCATCGTGCATCTGCACGATTTCCTGCGCGCGGGCGTGGCGTAGGCGTCATTCCGGGGCGATGCGCAGCATCGAACCCGGAATCTCGAGGTTCCGGGTTCGCTTCGCGCCCCGGAACGACACAGCCGCTCAACGCGGAAACCGTGCCGCCTTCTCCTCCAGCGGCAGCGCCAGTCCATTCGCGAGATACGACACGGTGCGATAGAATCCGCACAGCAGGATGATCTCAAGAATCTGCGCTTCGTCGAAATGCGCCGACAGCGCCGCGAATTCGGCTTCGCTGAGCGTCGCGCGATCGTGCAGCGCGTCGACGGCGGCGATCAGCGCCTGCTCGGCCGGCGACCAGCACCCGTCTGTGGCGGCACCGCGCACGGAGGCGCGGACCTGTTCTTCCGTCAGATGCGCGGCGTCGGCAAACGTCATGACATGCACGCCCCATTCGTACTCGCACCCCGTTCGCGCGCAGGTACGGTCGATGACGATCTCGCGTTCCCGCAAGGAGAGCGGCCCGCGATCCAGAAGGCTGCCGGCGCGGAATTTTTCCCAGGCGCGGGCGTTGCCCGCCATGACGCGAAACAGCACCAGCGGCGGCGCGCCGCGCATGATGCGGTCGAACTGCGCGGCAATCTCGGGTGCGTAAGGCGGCTGCAGCGGCGCGATGCGCGGTGCGGTCTGTGACATCGGCGGGCTCCTGTGCTACAAATACCGTAGCAATACGCTACATTATCTGTAGCGGCATGCAAGAGGGCTTTCGATGCCGAAACCGGTCGCCGTTGCCAAGAAAACTGCCGTGCGCGGCTCCAGAACCGGCCGGCCGGTCATGGCGCTGCTCGATCTGCTCGGCCGCCGCTGGACCTTGCGGGTCGTCTGGGAGCTCCGCGACGGCCCGTTGACCTCGCGCGCGCTGCGCACCGCCTGCGACGACGCCTCGCCGACGGTGATGCAGGCCCGGCTGTCGGAGCTGCGCGAGGCCGGCCTCGTCGAACTCCTGGCCGGCGATGGCTATCGCCTCACGGCGCTCGGCAGAGAATTGATGGAGAGCTTCCTGCCGCTACACCACTTCGCCGAGCGGTGGAGCAAGCGAATAACCAGCTAAGCCGCCGCCACCGTCAGGCTCGCGCCATCGGCCTGCACGACCCTGACGCGGCTGCCGGCCGGCGCGTCGGGGCCGGCGACGCGCCAGATCGTGTCGTCGATCCGCACCGTGCCGGTCCCGTCGACGATCGGCCTTTCCAGGGTGAATTCGCGGCCGATCAGCGCCTCGGTCCTTTTGTTGAGAAACGGGTTGCTCCGGCTGCGGCTGCCCTCGCTGCGCGCAAAGTACCGCCACGCCGGCACGGCGGCGACCGCGAACACCGCAAACATCAGGAGCTGCGCCTGCCAGGACGGATTGATCGCAAACGACAACAGCCCAACCAGCAGCGCCGCGAGCCCGAGCCAGAACATGAAGACACCCGGCGCCAAGAGCTCCAGCGCCATCAGGATGAAGCCGAAGATCAGCCAGTTCCAGGTGCCCAGGGTAGAAAACATCTCGGCCATGACACGAACCTCTAATCAACGAGAATGAACGTCGCGATCGATACTCACCGCTGCGGCGTCACCGGCGGCGGGGTCGGGCCGGTGTTCGGCACCGACGACGTTCGCCGTGCGGCGGCGGTTGATGTCGCAGCTTCGCCGAAGGTCGCCTTGGCGATCTCGCCGATGCCGGCGAGCGATCCCAGAATGCTCATCGCTTCGATCGGCAGCATGACGATCTTCTGGTTCGGCGAATCCGCCAGTTGCCCGAACGCCTTGATGTATTTGTCGGCGATAAAATAGTTCAGCGCGGCGACATCGCCCTTGGCGATGGCCTCGGAGACCATCTGCGTCGCCTTGGCCTCGGCTTCGGCGGAGCGTTCGCGCGCTTCGGCGTCGCGGAACGCGGCTTCCTTGCGGCCTTCGGCCTGCAAAATCTGTCCCTGCTTGGCGCCTTCCGCGCGCAGGATTTCCGACTGGCGCTGGCCCTCGGCCTGCAGGATGTCGGCGCGCTTGACGCGCTCGGCCTTCATCTGCCGGCCCATCGCCTCGACCAGGTCGGCCGGCGGCACGATGTCCTTGATTTCGATGCGGTTGACCTTCAGTCCCCACGGCGACACCGCGGCGTCGACCACGCGCAACAGCCGCTCGTTGATCTCGTCGCGATGCGACAGCACCTGGTCGAGATCCATCGCGCCCATCACCGAGCGGATATTCGTCATGGTCAGCACGATGATCGCCTGATCGAGATTGGATACTTCGTAACTCGCCTTGGCGGCATCGAACACCTGATAAAAGGCGACGCCGTCCACCGTCACGGTGGCGTTGTCCTTGGTGATCACCTCCTGCTCGGGAATGCTGATCACCTGCTCCATCATGTTCATCTTGCGACCGACGCGGTCGAAATAGGGAACGATGATGTTGAGCCCCGGCGACAGCGTGCGGGTGTATTTGCCGAACCGCTCGATGGTCCAGTCATAACCCTGCGGCACCGTTTTGACGCCCGCGAACAACGTGACAATGACAAGCAGAACAAATGCGATCGCGAAAATGTCGAAGCCACTCATAAAATCCCTCCAAAGCCGGCAAGGTGCGCTGCCGGGCGCGGTCTCTCATTTTGTCAGCAACGCCGCGGCACCGGTTCAGCCGGCTGTTCTCAAGTTATGATTATATAGCTGGGGAATTGTTTGGCGACCACCAGATGAATTCGATCCGAATAGCCGCCTTGTTCTGCAGGGTGGTTAAATCCAGCCTTGCAGCTCGCGGAGCACAAGCTGGCGAATGACGTCCATGCCGGGATCGCTGTCGTTGAGGCAGGGAATCGCTGAAAATTGCTCGCCGCCATTGTGTTTGAAAATCTCGGCGTTTTCCTGCGCGATCTCTTCCAGCGTCTCCAGGCAATCGGCGGAGAAGCCGGGGGTCACGACGGCAATGCGTTTCACACCATCTTTCGCCAGTTTTTCGATGGTCTTGTCCGTATAGGGCTGCAGCCACTCGTCGAAGCCGAAGCGCGACTGAAATGTAAGGATCAGTTTGGAGGCATCAAGCCCCATGCGTTTGCGAAGCGCGTCCGTTGTCGCGATGCACTGCGCCTGGTAGGGATCGCCCTTGTCGACATATTTCTGCGGCATGCCGTGAAACGACGCCACGATCAGTTCAGGCTGAAACGGCAGTGTCGCGAGATGCGCATTGATCGAGACCGCGAGCGCCTCGATATAGTCAGGATCGTCGTAGTAAGGCGGGCTCACCCGCAGCGTCGGCTGCGCGCGCATGTCGGCGAGTGCGCGAAACACCTCGTCGCAGACGGTTGCTGACGTCGCGGCGGAATATTGGGGATAGAGAGGCACGACCAGAATACGATCGCAGCCCTGCGCGGTCAGGGCGTCGATGCGCGAGCGGATCGACGGGTTGCCGTAACGCATCGCCCAATCGACCACGACGTGGTCGTGATCGGCGATCGCCTCGCCAAGCTTTTCGGCCTGCGAGCGCGTGATCGTCTTGAGCGGGGATTCGTCTCTCTCGGTGTTCCAGATCTTCTGGTAGTCGCGCGCCTTACGGCCGGGACGGACGCGAAGGATGATGCCGTTGAGGATCAGCTTCCAGAGCAGGCCCTGATCCTCGATCACGCGCGGATCGGACAGAAACTCCTTCAGGTAAACCCGCACGCCCCGGGCGTCTGATGTATCGGGGGTGCCGAGATTGACCAGCAGCACGCCGACGCGTTGCGGCTGGGGTGCCGATGCCGGCTTTGGATGTCCAAGGGGGGCTGCCGCGGTCATGATTTCGATGGCTTCGCGCGTTGCACCATCCTTGTCAAGATAACCATCGGTTCGGTACGATTGCCGCGGGCGGGAGGAACCATGACGATCGCCGAATGGTGCGTTTTCGGAACGCTGATGCTCTATCTGCTGACGATCGCCTCGGTCAAATGGGCCGGGCATCGCCATTTCGACAATGCCAGACCGCGCGATCCCGCCTTCTACGAGGACGCGATCCGTGCCCGCGCGCTCGGCGCCCACCAGAACGGCATCGAGGCGTTTCCGTTCTTTGCGGTCGCCGTCCTGCTGGCGGAATTCCGCCTGGGACCGCAGCACCTGGTCGACGAGCTCGCGGTTCTCTTCCTGATCGTGCGGGTCGCCTATGTCTTCACCTATCTCGGCAACCGCCCGACGCTGCGCTCGATCCTCTGGAGCATTGGCTTCGCGATCAACATCGCGATTTTCTTTCTGCCGGCGATCAGGGGGTACTTGCCGGCATGAGGCAGGCATTGCCGTCGCGCACGCTCCCTCCACGTCATTGCGAGCGAAGCGAAGCAATCCATCGTGCGGGATAACGGATGCATGGATTGCTTCGTCGCAAGCGCTCCTCGCAATGACGGCGTTTTCCGACGTGGTCCTACCTTCTCGCGGCGCGGATAGCGCCCGAGCTTTGCTCGCAGTCGTGCCTCGAGATCGCGCTTGCGCGCGAAGCAAATCAGTCCGCAGTCCGTGGGGTAGGCAAAGCGACAGCGTGCCGACCCTCACGCGCGGAATACTTGGTGGTGGGCACGTCGCCAACGCGCCTTTGCCCACCCTACATCTACATCGCATCAGGCCAGATGCTTCTCCCGTGCAGCGATCCGCTCCCGGATCGCCTTCGATATCGGGACCGGGCGATGGGTTTGCTGGTTGGTATTGACCCAGACGATTTCACCGGTCACGAGCGCCTCATTGCCGTCCTTCAGGAAGATCGCGAGTTCGAAGGTGAGGCTCGAATTGCCGATCCGCGCCACGCGCGCACCGACGTCCAATTCCCAGTCGAACCGGACCGGCGCCTTGTATTCAATGACCGATTTGACGACGTGAAAATCCTCGCCTGTCTGCTTGGCGTCGGCATACTGGTCGTAGCCGAGCGCGCGGAAATATTCGGTGATGGTGGTGTCGAAATAGGTCAGGTAGTGCGCGTTGAAGACGACGCCCTGGCCGTCGATCTCGGAATAGCGCACCCGGAACGGGTGAAAGAACCAGAATTGCTCGCGTGACATTATTCCCCCGGCGGCGCTTTGGCGTGTTCAAATGTAGCCTGCATATCCCACCGGATCCGTTTCATAAAGCCGGAGCGTCGGCCGGATTAGAGCGCGACTTTGACCTCACCCTTGAAGAGGAGGTCGGCGCTGCGAAGCGCCCCGTCCCCATAGACGTAATCGAAGCCGCCATTCGCTCAGCATTCACCAGTTACCCAAAGGAAGACGACCCGGATTGGAGAAGTCCGCATTGGATCACGCCCGAAGAGTGCGTGCACTTGGCGCAGAACATACTGCTGGAATTGCAGGAAAAGGGATTTGAGATCGTGCGGAGGCAGACCTGATAGATGGACGGCGCTCCGCGTCAATCGGTGGAAACCCTTGATTTAAGTCAAGTGATCAATCCAGCGCGCACCAAGGCTGACATGGGGGTGCCAATCGCGCTTCGCGCGGCATGACCCGACGAACCCGATTCATGGCGCCCCAATCAACAGGAGGAAGTGCCATGCTTCGTTGTTCACTGGCTGCATTGGCAGCGTTGGTTATCGTAGGCGCAAGCCTGGTTCCGGACGACGCCTTGGCCCGGCGCGGTGGCGGCGGAGGCTTCCGCGGAGGTGGCGGAGGCTTCCACGGCGGAATGCGAGCCGCTCACGTTCGGGGCGGCGCGATACATGCCGGGCGCATTCACGGCGGACGCGGTTATCGCGGAGGCGTTCGACCGGCGCATCCCATAGCGGGCCGTCCGGGTCGACCGGGCTATCCCATAGCCGGAAGGCCGGGCCGCCCCATCGCCGGTTATCCCGGAGGGGGATATTATCGACCAGGGCTGGGCTACGGTGCCGCCGCTGTTGGTGCCGCCGCGGCGGGAGCCTATGGCTATTACGGCAACTACAATAACAACTGCACCTACGACACCTACGGCAACTGGGTCTGCCCCCAACAGTATCGGTACCCGTACTGATGCGCATTTGCGATAAGTGCCCCTCGGTAGTGGCCTCGCAAACAGTTGCTGGACCTACTTGGTTGGTGGCGGGCGGTCAAAGACACGTCGCGCGTTCGGCGGCGAGATAGCCGAACAACAGGCCGAGGCCGAACAGCAGCACGAGGCCCGCGGCGCCGAATTCGATGCCGCGCATGATCAGCGTGCCGCTGCCTTCGCGGCCGGCGCTGAGCCGGCGGGCGAGACCCTTCGCCGACACGGCAACGACGGCAATGGTCGCGACCGTGATGGCGGTGCCGAGCCCCATCACGAAGGTCGCGGCGATGCCGGCCAGGAACAGGCCTTGCGCCAGCGAAAACACAAGCACCAGGATCGCGCCCGAACAGGGCCGCATGCCGACGGCAAAGATGGTGCCCAGGCCGCGTTGCCAGCCGCCGGGGCCGGCGAGTTGATCCGGCGTCGGTCCGTGGGAATGGCCGCAATGCTCGTCATGAACATGGTCATGGCCGTGAGCATGATCATGTCCATGATCGTGATCATGGTGGTGATGACCGTGGTCATGACCGTGGCCGTGATCATGATGATGGTGCGCGACGGCCATCGCCGGCTCCGGCTTCGCCTGCAGCGCGCGCATAAAACCGCCGCCCTTGGTCCAGACCAGCCGGGCGCCGAAGGCGGCGATCAGGCCATAGCTGACGATCTCGATCGCCTTCTCCGCCGAGCACATCGTCTTGGCGGTGGAGGAGAGCAGCCAGGCGAGTACCGCAACCAGCGCCACCGCCACCAGCGCCTGCAACAGCGCCGAGGCGAACGAGAGCACGATGCCGCGCCGCGCGGTTTCCTCGTTGGCGACGAGATAGGACGAGATCACCGCCTTGCCGTGGCCGGGACCGGCGGCGTGAAAGATGCCGTAGGCAAAGGAAATCGAAAGCAGCGTCCAGACCGCGCTGCCGTCCGATTTCGCCGCGCGTATGGTGGACGACATCTCCCGATAGAATTCGGATTGCTTGGCGAGGATCCATCCGATGATGCCACCGACCTGCGGCTCGGCAGGAGGTCGCGGACCGCCGAACGGATTCTGCGCCATCAACGCATGCAAGGTGGCGTCGAAAACGATCACGGCCGCGAACGCCGCGGCCGTGATCGCGATGCCTCGCGCGAGACCTGCGGGGATTAACCTCACGGGCAATCAACCATGATCTTGTTGGCGTACATCGCGCCGTAATTGGAATTGTCGCCGTTCATGAAATTCTGCTCGTTGAGGCGTTGGGCGTTGGCGGTGCCGTCATTCGGCCGCTGGAACTGCATCTGGCAGGCGGCGGGCGCGCCGTTGAGCTTGATCGGATCCTTGTCGTCGAACTTGAAGTCGATGAAGTAGGAGGGATCGAAGACTTCAAGCGCCGTCTGCTTGGCCTTGAACGGCGTCTTGACCGGCAGCGTGAAATGCAGCGTCAGCTCGCTGTCCTTGTATTCGAGGAAGTAATCGACCGGCTCGACAAACTTCTCCTTCTTGCCGTCGGCCTTGGCGAAGGTGAAGAAGTTGAACTCCTTCAGCGATTCGACATTGGTCTGCGCCAGCGGCGCCAGTTCTTCGCGGGTGTAGACCCCCTTGGTCTTGCTCGCGAGACCCTGCAGCGCGTAGGTCGTGAACATTTCGTCAAAGGTCCAGGCGTGGCGCACCCCCGTGATCGAGCCATCGGGCGCATAGACCACCTCGCTCCTTGCGGTGATCCAGACGTGCGGATGCGCCTCCGCCGCGGCCGCGCCGAGCGCGATGCCGGCCGCGAGGAGGAGCAAACCAAGTAACCGGTGCATGATTGATGTCACCTCAAGCCGCCTCCGGGGTTTCGAGCAGGCCGCGCCGCCGCAACAGCGCGTCCGCTTCCGGCTCGCGGCCGCGGAACGCGACATAGGCGTCTTCGGGGTCGCGGGAGCCGCCCGACGAATAGATATCGTCATGCAGGCGCCTGGCGGTTAAGGGATCGAAGATGTCGCCGGCCTCCTCGAAGGCGCCGAACGCGTCGGCGTCCATCACTTCCGACCACATATAGCTGTAATAGCCGGACGCATAGTGATCGCCGGAGAAGATATGGCCAAATTGCGTGGGCCGGTGCCGCAGCGCGATTTCCGCGGGCATGCCGATCTTTTCCAGCTCCGCCTTCTCGAACGCGCCGACGTCGCGGCTGGCCGCGGCCGGCTGGGTGTGGAATTCCAGGTCGATCAGCGCCGAGGACACGAACTCCACGGTGGCAAAGCCCTGGTTGAACTTGCGGGCGGCGAGGAAGCGGGCCAGCAGGTCGTCCGGCAGCGGCTCGCCGGTCTGGTAGTGTTTTGCGAACTGCCGCAGCACCTGCGGCTGCTCCTGCCAGTGCTCGTAGAGCTGCGACGGCAGTTCGACGAAGTCGGTGAAAACCGACGTGCCGGACAGCGAGGGATAGGTCACGTTGGACAGCATGCCGTGCAGGCCATGGCCGAACTCGTGGAATAGCGTCCGCGCATCGTCCGGCGACAGCAGCGACGGCTCGCCATTGGCACCCCTGGCGAAGTTGCAGACGTTGATGATCAGCGGGGCGATCTCGCCGTCGAGCTTCTGCTGGTCGCGCAGCGAGGTCATCCAGGCGCCCGAGCGCTTCGAGGGCCTGGCGAAGTAATCGCCGTAGAACAGCGCCTTGTGCTTGCCGTCGGCATCCTTGACCTCCCAGACCCGGACGTCCGGATGCCAGACCGGGATGTCCTTCCGCTCCGAGAAGGTGATCCCGAACAGGCGGGTGGCGCAGTCGAAGGCGGCCTCGATCATGTGGTCGAGGACGAGATAGGGCTTGATCGCGGCGTCGTCGAAATTGGCGCGGCGCTGGCGCAGGATCTCTGCGTAGTAGCGCCAGTCCCACGGCGCGAGTGTGAAATTACCGCCCTCCTCCGCGATCAGCGCCTGCAGGGCGTCGCGGTCGGCGAGCGCCCGGGCGCGAGCCGGCTTCCAGACCCGCTCCAAGAGGCTGCGCACCGCCTCCGGCGTCTTGGCCATGGAATCCTCCAGCCGGTAGGCGGCATAGGTCGGAAAGCCCATGATCTTGGCGGCCTCCTCGCGGAGCGCGAGGATCTCGATAATGGTGGCGTTGTTGTCGTTGGCGTTGCCATTGTCGCCGCGCGCGGTGAAGGCCTTGAAGACCTTCTCGCGCAGGTCGCGGCGGGAAGAGCTCTTCAGGAACGGCTCCACCGAGGAGCGCGACAGCGTCACGATCGCCTTGCCTTCCATGCCCCGCTCTTCCGCAGTCGCCCTGGCCGCGGCGACGAAGGCCTCGGGAAGGCCGGCGCGGTCGTCCTCGCCGAGCTCCATGAACCAGTCCTGCTCGTCGCCGAGCAAATGGTGGCTGAACGAGGTGCCGAGCTGGGCCAGCCGCTCGTTGATCTCGGCCCGCCGCTTCTTGGCTGTCTCGTCGAGGCCGGCGCCGGCGCGATAGAAGTTGGTGTAGGTGCGCTCCAGCAGCCGCATCTGTTCGCCGGTCAGGCCGAGCGTGGCGCGCTTCTCGTGCAGCATCGCGATGCGGCCGAACAGCACCGCGTTCATCATGATCGGGTTCCAGTGCCGCGCCATCCGCAAGGAGACTTCCTTGTCGATCTCCAGAATCGCCGGATTGGAGTGCGCCGATACCAGGTCGTAGAACACGGCTGCGACCTTGGAGAGCAGCTTGCCGGAGCGCTCCAGCGCCGTGATGGTGTTGGCGAAGTCCGGCAGGGTGGGATCATGGGTGATCGCCGCGATCTCGGCGGCATGGTCGGCAAAGGCCCGCTCGAACGCGGGCAGGAAGTGCTCCGGTTCGATCTCGGCGAAAGGCGGCGTCTCGAACGGCGTCTGCCACGGCTTGAGCAGCGGATTTGCGCCAGCTTCCGGAGCGGCTGCCGCGTGCTGGGTTTCTGACATCACAATTCCCGTCTTTTCCTTGAAAATATGCGGCAATCTATATCACGCGATGCGGCATTTTTGCGCCTTTTGCGCTTGATAGATGGGGCCTTTTCGGAGAGATTGCGCCCCTTGAACAGGACCTTTTCCATGAGCCCACAGCCCGCTTCCACCTCCTCCCGCGCGATCGTCTGGCCGAGCGTCATCACCGTGATCTCGGCGGCGATCCTGATCGGCGCAGAAGTGTTCGGCGCGGCGTTTGCCGGCGGCTGGGCGCTCGCGATCCTGTTCGGCCTCGACGACACCGCCGCGCACATCCTCCAGGCGGTGCTGTTCGGGATCGGCGTGCTGATCATGGTGGCGTTCATCCGCACCGCGCAACGCATCGAGCCGTTCTTCAAGCGCGCCTGACGCGCGTTCAAGAAAGGCGCTGCGGCACAGGCGCTGAAGCGCTCACGCTTCTGCAGAAGTCTTAACGTCCGTTCATGTTTGTTGTCAGCGGCGCGCGCTGAGAACGAATTTGAAAGCACTCGCGCGGGAAATTTGTCCCCAGCCTAAAAAAATTGTTGCGAAGCAGACTCAAAACACTTATTTCCAGCCTTGCCCAATTTCGCACGTGCCTGTGGTCGTGTGTCAGTCGGTAGGTATCCGGACAAGAGGCCGGACAGCCGCCAAGGGATGAAGAACCGAGGGTCGCTCCTGTTCGAGTGGCCAGCATCTCTCTCAAGAGATGCCGTTGAAGGTCTCTGCATCCTTTGCAACCGTGACTGGCAGCCGGAGGCGAACCGGCGCACCCCGCTCTCAACGGGGGACGCGACTTAAAGCAACGACGGATCGGGCTTTTTTGGTCTCTACCGGCACTCCACCGCCGGCGCGGGCTACTGAAAAGGCTTGTCCTTCATTGCCAGGTGTGCGGGCGGGAAATTCCCAACCAATCCACGGCAGCACAATTCGGTCTGAGTTCAAGGCCTCGTCGCGTCTCCATCGTGCGACAACGCCGAAGCACTCATGTCCGAGATCAAAATTTGAACGGGTCCCGTCGCTGGGCCGTTTGGAGGGTGCTATGACCGAACGTATTCAGGAATTCCTGCGTAACCGCCGCAGCGAGGGCCAGGACACCGAGCCGTGCCTCGTGGTCGACCTCGAAGTCGTGCGCGACAATTACCAGACCTTCGCGAAGGCCTTGCCGGACAGCCGCGTGTTCTACGCGGTGAAGGCCAATCCTGCGCCCGAAGTGCTGTCGCTTTTGGCCTCGATGGGCTCGTGCTTCGACACCGCCACCGTCGCCGAGATCGAAATGGCGCTGGCTGCCGGTGCGACCCCGGACCGCATCTCCTATGGCAATACGATCAAGAAGGAGCGCGACATCGCGCGCGCCTTCGCGCTGGGCATTCGCCTGTTCGCGGTCGACTGCGCCGCCGAAGTCGAGAAGATCGCCCGGGCCGCCCCCGGCGCCAAGGTGTTCTGCCGCATTCTCTATGATTGCGCAGGCGCCGAATGGCCGCTGTCGCGCAAGTTCGGCTGCGATCCGGAGATGGCGGTCGAGGTGCTCGACCTCGCCAAGCGCCTGGGCCTGGAGCCGGTCGGCATCTCGTTCCATGTCGGCTCGCAGCAGCGCAAGGTGAAGGCATGGGACCGCGCGCTGGCGATGGCCTCGACGGTGTTCCGGGACTGCGCCGAGCGCGGGATCAGCCTGTCCATGGTCAACATGGGCGGCGGCTTTCCCACGAGGTACCTCAAGGACGTTCCTCCGGTCGTGCAATACGGCCGGTCGATCTTCCGTGCGCTGCGCAAGCATTTCGGCAACCAGATCCCGGAGACCATCATCGAGCCGGGCCGCGGCATGGTCGGAAATGCGGGCATCATCGAGACCGAAGTCGTTCTGATCTCCAAGAAGAGCGACGAGGACGAGGTGCGCTGGGTGTATCTCGACATCGGCAAGTTCGGCGGTCTCGCCGAGACGATGGACGAGTCGATCCGCTACGCCATCCGCACGCCGCATGACGGCGCGGAAATGACGCCGTGCGTGCTCGCAGGCCCGACCTGCGACAGCGCCGACGTGCTGTACGAGAAGATGCCGTATCCGCTTCCGGTGACGCTCGAGATCGGCGACAAGCTGCTGATCGAAGGCACCGGGGCGTATACGTCGACCTACTCGTCGGTGGCGTTCAACGGCATCCCGCCGCTGCGGACCTACCACATCTGACGCCTCGTTTGAGGCTCGATTAATTGGGAGCCGGCGCGCCGGCTCCCTCCCCTGCACATGCCAATTCAACGACAACGCTTGGCGCGGCGTAGAGCCGTTGCGAGCGGGGACTGACGTGCCATGACTGTTTTGCGGAAGACCACTGCTGCCCTCATCTCCGATGCCGCTCCGTTCGCGATCCGCAGCGAGCGGGCCTCGGACGTCGCGGCGCGAGAGGCGCTGCTGGATGCCTGCTTTGGCGACAACCGCCATACGCGCACCTGCCAGCGCCTGCGCGACGGACGCGCGCCCGCCGAAGGCCTCAGCCTGTCGGCCGTGCGCCAGGGCCGGATCGTCGGGTCCGTGCGGTTGTGGCACGTCAGCGCCGGTGGCATCCCGGCGCTCATGCTCGGCCCGCTGGCGGTGGAGGCATCCTCCCGCCAGCTCGGCGTCGGGGCTGCGCTGATGGACCACGCGCTCGCGGCGGCGAAGGCGCGTGGCCATCGCGCAGTAATCCTGCTGGGTGACGCGCCCTACTACGCCCGCTTCGGCTTCTCGGCCACCAAGACCGGCGGGCTGTCGCTGCCGGGCGCGTTCGAGCGCGACCGGCTGCTCGGCCTGGAGCTGCGCGAGGGCGCGCTTGACGGTGCCTGGGGCATGATCGCGCCGGCCGGCGCGCCGCTGCCTAAATCCAAGGCAAGCCGCGCCAGGAAGGCGCTGCTCGTGCCGCGCGTGGCGTGAAGCCATGCCGGAGAGCCTTCCCGAGCCAGGCGCCAGCGCGCGCCCGCGCTTGCGCAGCGTCATCACCACGGTGCTCCTGATCATGATCTCGTTCATGATCGTGCGGGACATCCTCGTGCGCCGCTGGGGCGGCTCCGCGCCCCCGGCCTCCGACGTTGTCCGGCCATCCCGGTAGCCCCGCGAGGGGTTGCGCGCACAGGCGAAAAGCCCTTAAACCGCGCCAAACCCGCCCCGGATCATGCCCATTCCTTCCACCATCGAGGTTCCGATGCCCCGCCGCCTGATTTCCACCGGCTCGCCGTTCGAGAAGGCCGCCGGCTACAGCCGCGCTGTGATCGACGGCGACTTCGCCTTTGTCGCCGGCACCACCGGCTACGACTACGCCACCATGACGATGCCGGCTGATGTCACGAGCCAGTCACGGAACTGCTTCAAGACCATCGAATCTGCGCTGAAGGAAGGCGGTTTCGCGATGGCCGATATCGTCCGCGCGACCTATTACATCACCGACCCCAAAGATGCGGATGCCCATTTCGCGGTCTGCGGCGAAGTTCTCGGCGAGATCCGCCCGGCCGCCACGCTCCTCGTCGTCGCCGGCCTCTACAAGCCCGAGATGAAGATCGAAATCGAAGTGACCGCGAAGCGACGCACCGCCTGATCCCCCGTTCACAGACACTATTCCTTTCGGAGTCCCATCTATGAGCCCGTCCGCGCAAATCCATGCGAAAATTTCCGGCCCCATTGTCATGATCGGCTTCGGCTCGATCGGCAAAGGCACGCTGCCCCTGATCGAACGCCACTTTGACTACGACAAGTCGCGCTTCGTCATCATCGACCCGCATGAGGACGGCGAGCTCGCAAAACAGCACGGCGTGCGCTTCATCAAGCAGGGCATCACCCGCGAGAACTACCGTGAGGTGCTGGTGCCGCTGCTCACCGCAGGCGGCGGCCAGGGCTTTTGCGTCAACCTGTCGGTGGATACCTCGTCCGTCGACATCATGACGTTGTGCCGCGAGATCGGCGCGCTCTACATCGACACCGTCGTCGAGCCGTGGCTCGGCTTCTATTTCGACAAGAGCATCGGTCCCGAGAAGCGCTCGAACTACGCGCTGCGCGAGACGCTGCTGGCGGCAAAGCACAAGAGCCCGGGCGGAACCACCGCGGTCTCCACCTGCGGCGCCAATCCCGGCATGGTGTCGTGGTTCGTCAAGCAGGCGCTGCTCGACATCGCCCGCGACACGGGCGTTGCGGTCAACGAGCCGAAGAGCCGCGAAGGCTGGGGCCAGCTCGCGCAGAAGCTCGGCGTCAAGGGCATCCACATCGCCGAGCGCGACACCCAGCGTTCGAAGAAGCCGAAGCCGATGGACGTCTTCGTCAACACCTGGTCGGTCGAAGGTTTTGTCTCCGAGGGCATGCAGCCGGCCGAACTCGGCTGGGGCACCCATGAGAAATGGATGCCCGACAACGGCCGTCAGCACACCGAGGGCTGTGGCGCCGCCATCTACCTGTTGCAGCCGGGAGCCAATACCCGCGTGCGCTCCTGGTGCCCAACGCCGGGCGCGCAATATGGCTTCCTCGTCACGCATAACGAGTCGATTTCGATCGCCGACTACTTCACGGTGCGCGACGGGGCGAAGGTGATCTATCGCCCGACCTGCCACTACGCCTATCACCCGGCCAACGACGCCGTGCTGTCGCTGCACGAGATCTTTGGCGCAACCGGCAAGATGCAGCAGAAGTGGCATATTCTGGACGAGAACGAGATCGAGGACGGCATCGACGAGCTCGGCGTGCTGCTCTACGGGCACGGCAAGAACGCCTATTGGTACGGCTCGCAGCTCTCGATCGAGGAAACGCGGCGCATCTGCCCCTACCAGAACGCGACCGGCATGCAGGTGTCATCGGCCGTGCTGGCCGGCATGGTGTGGGCGCTGGAAAACCCCGAGGCCGGCATCGTCGAGGCCGACGAGATGGATTTCCGCCGCTGCCTCGAAATCCAGATGCCCTATCTCGGCCCGGTGAAGGGTTTTTACACCGACTGGACGCCGCTGGCGGACCGGCCCGGTCTGTTTCCGGAAGACATCGACACGACCGATCCCTGGCAATTCCGCAACGTGCTGGTGCGGTAACCGCGCGCTGACCGCACAGTCAGAGAGGCGGTGCGGGGCCCCCGACGGTTCCCGCTGCGGTGCACAGCCTGCGGCGCGATTCCGGCGTAGAACTACGCACGGGAACCCGCCCCCCTCGTAACGCTCGATTAATTCAATCGCGCGACCCTGAGGGGTCATTTTTGCGGCGGCCCAAGGCCGTCGCCGCAGCTTTTGAGCGAGGGCTCCCGGTCGGAGCGACTAACATGCGCGTCATTATTGCCATCGTTCTGTCGGCCGCAGCACTGGCTGCGTGCACGCCTGAGAGCAACAATGACGTCACGGGCTCGGTCGACAATTGTGTTCGCAAGCTTTACAGCCAGTACAATCCCAAGGACAAGAAGCAGTGCGTCGCGGTGTGCATCGCCTGCGAGCGCGGCGTGATCACGACCTGCTCGACCGCCTGCACGCTGAGGGGCGCGCAGTAAGCGCACGCCTGCGGCGCGCCTCCCTCAGGCGACGCCGCCGAGATAGAGCCGCTTGACGATGTCGTTGGCCTTCAATTCGTCAACCGACTGCGCCGCCACCGCGATCTCGCCGTGCACGATGATGTAACCGCGGTCGGCGATGCGGATCGCCTGGTTGAAATTCTGCTCGGCCATCAAGACCGTGAGGCCGACGCGCTCCTTGAGTTCGCCGATCTTGGTGATGGTCTGCGACACCAACAGCGGCGACAGCCCGACCGACGGCTCGTCGATCAATAGCAGCCGCGGCGAGGACATCAGCGCGCGCGCAATCGCCAGCATCTGCTGCTGTCCGCCGGACATGGTGCCGGCGAGCTGGTTGCGGCGCTCCTTCAGGGCCGGAAAGGTCTCGAACGCCAGCGCGAGATTTTGCCGGATGGCGCCGCGGGCCACTTTCCGGAAAGCGCCGAGCATCAGGTTTTCCGTCACCGTCAGCTTGGGAAACAGCCGCCGTCCCTCCGGCACCAGCGCGACGCCGAGATCGACGATCATCTCGGGCGAGAGTTTGGTCAGATCGTGCGCCTCGCCGTCGATCGTCAGCGTCAGACGGCCGCGGTCCGGGCGGACCAGGCCCATGATGCACTTCATCAGCGTGCTCTTGCCGTTGCCATTGGTGCCGAGCAAGGCAACGGTCTCGCCGGCCTCGACATGCAGCGTCACGCCGCGCAGCGCCTTGACGGCGCCATAGCCGGCATCGAGGCCCTCGATGGCAAGGCTAAGTGCCAAGATAGGCCTCCTGCACCCGCTTGTTGGCCATCACCTCGGCCGGCGCGCCGATCGCGATGATTCTTCCGGCGTCAAGGCACATCACCCGTTCGGAAAAGCGCATCACCGCCTGCATGATGTGCTCGATCATGATGATGGTGATGTCCTCCTCGCCGAGGCTGATCAGAAGATCCAGCACCTCGTCGACCTCGGAAGAGGAAAGTCCCGCCATGGCCTCGTCCGAAATCAAAAGTTTCGGCCGCACCGCCAGCGCACGCGCGAGCTCCATCTTGCGCAATTCCACCTGGCTCAGCGTATCGGTCGACGCGCCGGCCTTCGACGCGAGCCCCATCCGCGTCAGGATCGACATCGCGACGTCCTCCTCCGGCAGGCTGGAACCGACGGCGGCAAAGTCGAGCCCGACCATCAGATTTTCGAGCACCGTCATGCTCTTGAACGGCCTCGGAATCTGGAAGCTGCGGGCGATGCCGCGGCGCGCCCGCAAATGCGGCGGCAGTTGGGTAATGTCCTCGCCGCAGAACACCACGCTGCCGACCTGCGGACGTAGCGCGCCGGAAATGCAGTTGATCAGCGTGGTCTTGCCGGAGCCGTTCGGACCGATCAGGCCGAACCGTTCGCCTTTACGGATATCGACGCTGATATTGTCGAGCGCGGTGAAGCCGCCGAAAGTCTTGGTCAGGGTTCCGACTTGCAGCAGGGGCGCGTCAGGCGCGGCTGTCACCGTCATGGCTTGCCCCCCGCGCGCAGGCGATAGCGCGGCCGCAGCAGCCCGATGATGCCCTTGGGCGCGCCGACCACGAACAGCACCAGCATGATGCCGAGCACCAGCACGTTGACTTCCGAGGAGATGGTCACGGCGAGAAGCTGTTGCGTCGAGCCGAGCAGGATGGCGCCGAGCACGGGGCCGATCCAGTGCGCGGTTCCGCCGATCAGCGCCATCGCCAAGGCCGAGACGGAGTAGCTCAGATTGAACGCCGAGGAGGGATCGGCATATTGCAGGTACATGGCGGCGGGTGCCCCGGCCGCGGAAATCAGCGCGCCCGAGATCATGCAGGCGACCAGTTTCAGCTTCAGGGTAGGCACACCCGTGCATTCGGCGGCGAGTTCGTCGTCCCTGAGCGCCTGCAGGCCGCGGCCGATCCGGGAATTCTGGATGTAGCGCGCGATCGCAACAGCGGTGACCGCCAGCAGCGCCTGCACGAAGAACAGCATCTTCACGTAACTGTCGAACGGCGCCATCACCGGCGGTCGCTGCAACTGGATGCCGGCTGCGCCGCCGACGAAGCGCCAGTTCATCACGAAGGTCTCGATGATGATCGCAAGCGCAATCGTCGCGATCGAAAAGAAGATGCCCCGCATCCGCAAGGTGAGGAGGCCGACCGCAAAGCCGAGCAGCATGCCGATAACAGCGGCGGCTGCGATCTGCACCACGAGCGGCGCGCCTGTCGCCTTGAACAAGCCTACCGCCGTGTAGACGCCGACGCCGAAAAAGGCGTTGGTGCCGAAATTGACGTAACCGGCATAGCCGCCGAGGATGCTCCAGGCGACCGCGAGCGCGATGAATTGCAGGATGACGTAGCCGGCGAAGAACGGATATTCGTTGCGGACGATCTGGGTCATCGACAGCACGGCGACGAGGAAGATGGCCACGCCGGCCCAGAATGCGATGCTGTGGCGATGCTTGTTCATCGGCCGAGCAGACCTTGCGGCCGGACGGCAAGCACGCCGAGCAGCATCGCGAACGAGATCGCCGGCGCCCAGGAGGCGCCGAACATCGTCAGCACGATCGATTCGGCGACACCGAGGATGATGGCCGCGATCAGCGTGCCGCTGATGCTGCCGAGCCCGGCCATGACCACGACGCAGAAGGTCCGCCCGATATAGGCGCGGTCGAGTGTCGGCTCGACCGGCGCCACGATGATCAGCAGCGCACCGGCGATCCCGAGCACGGCGGTGGCGATGCCGAAGGCAAATTGCTTGATACGGACCGGATTGGCGCCCATCAGCCGCAGCGCCTCCTCGTCCTGCGCAACCGCTCGGATCGCGCGCCCCATGAAGGTTTTCGACAGATACACCGCCAGCAGCACCGTCAGCGCCAGTGCCACCGCGAACGCAACCAGCTGCCGGATCGGTATCCGAAACTCGCCGAACCGCCAAGACTTGCCGATATAGGTCGCCGAGACAGAACGCTGGTCGACGCCAAATTGCAGGATGATCAGCACCTCGATGATGAAGGCGATGCCGAAGAAAAACGCGATGCCGCGGACGCCGGCGTCGCTGCCGCGCCGCTCGAAGGTCTCGTAATAGACGCGGTAGGCGAGCAGGCCGAACAGGAAAAACAGCGGCGTGATCGCGAGCCCCGCCAGCAACGGGTCGATGTCGTAGCTTTCGTTGAGCTGATACACGCCGTAGGAGGCGAGCACCAGGAACGCCGGATGCGCGACATGGGGAACGTCGAGCAGTCCGAACGAGACGGACAACCCGACGCTGACGGCTGCATAGAAGCAGCCGAGCAGCACCCCAAGCACCACTGCTCCAAGCAGCAGGTCCATCGAAAACACGTCAGGTCCCCCCTTGGCTCCGGGCCGGAAAAGCCACGAGGCCTACTTTCGGGCCGCCTCAAAGGGAACGATGAGATTTCCGGTCTTCAGTTTATCCGGGAACAGGATCACCTGCTTGCCGGAGGACCGGAACTGTTCGATGTCCTTGTCCTTCACGCCCCGGAATTGCGCCTGTAGCGTGGCGGTTTCCTTGCGCTCGCCATCCGCCGAAAACGCGATCGGCCCGACGATGGTCTTGTGCTCGTTCTCGCGCAGATATTTGGCGATGCCCTTCTGGTCGAGCGACTTGGTCGCACCGACCGCCGCCTCGATCATCTGGCCCATCGCATAGCCGAACGGCGCCAGATAATAGCCGAGCGGATCGACCTTGGCCTCGATGGCGCGCTTGGTGTACTTCTCGAAAAACTCCTTGGTGCCGTCGAAATACATGCTCGGTTCCGGCAGCCAGGTGTTGTAGTTGACGACACCATTGAGTAGCGAACCGAGATTGGACATCACGGCCGCGAACTGCAGGCCGACCATGCCGCCGCCGAAAATCTTGACGTCGTCGCCGATCCCGATCTCGTTCACGGCGCGCAGGATGCCGGCTGAGTCCGGCGGATAGGACGCGACATAGACGATGTCGGGCTTGGCGGCCTTGAGCGCGCGGATGATGGAGGCGAATTCCACCGTGTTCGGCGGATAGGACTGGTCGAACACAACCGGGATGTTGCGCTGCTTGGCGACGTCGCGCGCGGTCAGCGCGAGGTTCTGCGCGAATTCCTGGTCAGCCGTCAGCAGCGCCATGTTCTTGCCGCCGGCCTTCTGCGCCAGATCGAGGAACGAGGCGGCCCAGCTGTCGGCCGGCCCCCAGGGCGCATTGTTGAACCACATGTCGTGGCCGACCTTGCTGTTCACCTGGAACGAGAAATTCCCCATCAGCAGCAGGCCGCGCTGCTTGACGAACGGCATGATCGGCGCGGTCGGCACGGTCGCGTAAGGCGCGAACAGCAGATCGACTTTGTCGACATCGACCAGCTTGGCGTAGATCGCCGGCGTCTCGGAAGCGCTCGACTTGTCGTCATAGACGACCAGTTCGACCTTACGGCCGAGGAGGCCGCCCTTGGCGTTGATGTCGTCGCGCCAGATTTCGATGCCGAGCAGCGAAGCCTTGCCGCCACCGGCGAGACCGCCGGTTTGCGGCATCGACATGCCGATCTTGATCGGCGGCTGCTGCGCCAGCGCGCGCGAGCCCTGCCCAACCACCGCGACGGCCATCGCGCCGCCGAGAAATGTCCTGCGTTTCATTGAATCCCCCTCATTTTGTCGTTGTTATCAGTCATTTGGCTCCGCCGGATCTCCGTCCGGTCGCTGCGAATGGTTAGGTCAGACCGGGATTATTTGGCGCCCACCGGCGCCGGTTCATTTTTAGTCGATTGTTTCATGATCGCCGACGGATCGGCGCCGACCCGCCCGCTGGTCTTGTCGGCCTCGCTTTCGCGCGCAACCCGCATGTCGAAGCGGATGCTCGGCATCCCCTTGATCGGGCAGTCCGGATCGTTCGCGACCACATCAACGGCGAGATCGCCCGACGAGCCGAACACGACATCGTCAGCCAGATGCGGATCGTCGCGCAGATAGAGCGCGGTGACCAGTTCGCGATAGCCTGGCGCGCCAACCAGGAAGTGAATATGCGCCGGCCGCATGCCATGCCGCGCCTGCGCTTTCACCATGGCGCCGACAGGCCCGTCCATGGGAATCGAATATCCGAGCGGTTTCACGGTGCGCAGCACATAGAGGCCGTCCGCATCGGTTGCAAACACGCCGCGATAATCGACCGATTTCGCGCTGACCTGGATGTCGTAGAGGCCGTCGGCGCCGGTCTGCCAGATCGAGACGGTGGCGTTGGCGACCGGCTTGCCGGTGGCATCGGTGACGCGGCCGTAAAGCACGCACTCGCTGCCCGGCTTCGGATCCTTGGCGATCGAACTGCCGGCGGCAAGCGTCGGCGTGGCCTCGCGGTAAAATGGGCCGAGCAGGCTGGTATGGGTGGCTTCCTCGAGGGCGGTGGCGTCGTGCAGGCCGTTGACGAGCGCCGAGAGGCCGAGCGTGTCGGACAGCAGGATGAATTCCTGCCGTTCCGGCGAACACATCTTGCCGGCAGCGGTCATGAATTCGATGCCCTTGATCCATTCCGCCGGCGTCAGATTGACCTCGCGGGCGAAGGCATGGAGGTGCTTGACCGCCGACGCCATGATCGTCTTCAGGCGCGGGTCCGGCGTTGTCGCCATCTGGTCGAGCACGGCGTCCGTGATCGTTTCAGGCGTTAACTCACGCATGCGTCACTCCCTGAGCTGCCGGCTGTTTTTCGAGCCACCGGCCATTATTGCAGCAAGCCTAACCGCTTGTTGGGGATCAACACAAGGCGTTCGAAGGCGACGTCTGCGCCCCCTCATACAAATTGATACGAATGGATGGGGTCACATTCCCTGCACATTGATGCATCAGGACGCGCACCGCAGGTTTCTGCCCGCCCACGCATTTTGCAACTGCACAATCGAGCGACGGAAGTGGGATCATTTCTCGCGGATCGGCGGCGCGACCTTCTCCGCCGGTGCCGGCGGCAGCGCGGGCTGAGCACCTGCCTTCTGCGCGTCCGGGTCAGGACGGGCCGGTTGCGGCGGAACGTCTGAGGGCCTTTGGCCGGTCGTGGCCGGTTCTGATGGCGCGGACGGTTTTGTTTCCGCGCCCGGCGTCGATTGCGTGGGCTGCGTCGCCTGCGCGATTTGCTGGGGATCGCGGGCGCTGAGCGCGGTCAGCGCAAGCGCGGAAATGGCCAGCCCGGCCGCGATCAGCGCGGACGCGAGCAGCATATCCCGTCGGTATTCGCGTTGGCGGTCTTCGGCAGACATGTCGTTCAACCCACGAAATTGTTCGTGAGGTCAACGGCCGGCAGGGCGCATGGTTCCGCGGGGAACCAGGGGCCGTCCGAGGCGCCTAGAATTCGAGGATCCCGGCGTCGCCATCCTCGGTGCCGAAAGCCAGCAGCGTGCCCTTGGCGTTCCAGGCCAGCGCCGAGACCGGCTCGCTGCCGTTGCGGCGCACCAGAATTTCCGCGCCGTCCTCGAGCCGCACGATCAGCACGGTGCCATCGCTATAGCCTGCGGCCATGATGTCCTGCTTCGGATGACAGGCGACCATGGAGACGCGTGCCTGCAGCGGCGCCAGCATGGCGGGCTCCTTGCCCATCGGACCGTCCTTGCTGGCGAACGGCCAGATGATCACGGTGTCGGCGCCGGAGGTGGCTAGCCCCTTGCCGCCCACGCTCCATGACATCGAGCGGACGCGGCCGGGATAGCCGCTCATCCGCATGTGCCTGTTGTCGGCGAGCCGCCAGCCGTGCAGCGCCGGTTCGTGCATCGCGGTGACCAGGAATTTGTTGTCGGGGCTGAAGGTGACGGCGAGATGCGAGCCGGCCCATTCCAGAAATTCCGGCTTCGCCGCCATGTTGGGAAACCACAGCGTCACGCCGTTGTAATGGGCAACCGCCACGCGCAAGCCTTTTGGCGCGAAGGCCAGCCCGCCGACGGTCGAGGGCGCATCGAAGCTTTTCTCATCGCCCTTGCTGCTGCGGACATACGCGGTCTTGCCCGCCGACCACGCCACCGCGCCATCGGGATGCAGCGCGACATTGTCGATCCAGCGCCGTTTTGCGTCGGTCGCGAGCACCGTTGCCTCGCCCTTGGCGTCGAGCGCGACAACCTTGCCATCATCGCCGCCGGTGACGATACGCTTGCCATCGGACGCCGCGCACAGCACGGCGCCGCCGTGAATGGCGACTTTCGAAACTTCGCCCGCTTCGTTCACTATCGCTGCGTTTTCCTCGACACCGATGAACACCGCGGTATCGCCAAGGAAATGGATCGAGGCGGCGGGCATGCCGACAGCCAACACCCGCACCTGGTCGGTGATGGAAGCGATGGAGGGCGCGTCGCCCGGATCAAACTCTTTCATCACGTGACGATACAGCTTTCAAAACCGTCGCGGATCATCTGCTCCGGCAATTCGCGGCCGATGAAGATGACGCGGCTTTCGCGCGGTTCGCCTTCCTTCCACTTACGCTGATGATCACCTTCCAGCATCATGTGCACGCCCTGGAACACGTAGCGGTCGTCATCGTCGGTGAAGGCGAGAATGCCTTTCGAACGCAGGATCTTCTGCCCCTCGGTAGCGACGAGGTTTTGCAGCCACGGCATGAATATGGTGGGGTCGAGCGGCTTGTCCGACCGCAGCGACAGCGATTGCATGTCCTCGTCGTGGTAATGCTTCAGGCCGCCATGGCTGTGGCCGTGATCGTGGTGATGGTCGTGATGATGATCATGGTCATGGTCGTGACCATCGCCGGCGTCGAGGAATTCCGGCTCGATCTCCAGGATGCGATCCAGATCGAACGCGCCGCGCTCCAGCACGTCCGACAGCTGAACCTTGCAGCGCTCGGTGCGATGCAGTTTTGCGTACGGATTAATGCCGCGGATGCGGGCTTCGACTTCGGCCAGTTCGGCCTTGGAGACGAGGTCGGTCTTGTTCAGCACGATGACGTCGGCGAAGGCGATCTGGTTCTTGGCTTCGGGGGCGTCCTTCAAGCGGTCGCTCAGCCATTTGGCGTCGGCCACGGTGACGACCGCATCGAGCCGGGCGTTCTTCTGCACGTCCTCGTCGACGAAAAAGGTTTGCGCCACCGGCGCCGGATCGGCGAGCCCCGTCGTCTCGACGATGATGGCGTCGAACTTGCCCTTGCGCTTCATCAGGCCTTCCATGATGCGGACGAGGTCGCCGCGCACGGTGCAGCAGACGCAGCCATTGTTCATCTCGAACACTTCCTCGTCGGCACCGATGATGAGGTCGTTGTCGATGCCGATCTCGCCGAATTCGTTGACGATGACGGCGTATTTCTTGCCGTGGTTTTCCGACAGGATGCGGTTGAGCAGCGTGGTCTTGCCGGCACCGAGATAGCCCGTCAGCACGGTCACTGGAATTTTTTGGGACGAAAGATCAGACATAATAACTCCGGAGCGGAATGATCGCGCGAGCAGGCAGGGAGGCCCCTGCCCTATGGGCTCAGCGCGCTGGTCAGGGCCTTTATATTGTGCCTGACCATTGCAATGTAAGTGGGAGAATCGCCCTTTTCGGCCGTCAGGCTGTCCGAATAGAGCGTTCCGCCGACCCTGGCGCCGGTCTCGGCCGATATCCGGCCCATCAGGCGGGGGTCGCTGATATTTTCCAGAAACACGGCCGGTATTCTGGCGGCCCTGACCTGGGTGATGATCTTTGCGATATCGCGGGCGCTGGCCTCGGATTCGGTCGAGACGCCGAGCGGCGCGATGAATTCGACACCATAGGCGGCGGCGAAATAGCCGAAAGCATTGTGGGTCGAGATTACCTTGCGGCGGTTTTCCGGGATTTTCGCCATCGCCTCGCGCACCTCGCGCTCCAGTGCGTCGAGTTCAGCCAGATAGGCGTTCGCCTTGGACTTGAAGGCTTCGGCGTCCGCAGGCGCTACTGCTGCCAGCGCATCGCGGATATTGGCGACATAGATCTTCGCGTTGGCGACCGATTGCCAGGCGTGCGGATCGGCGTCCGAGCCGAGCTTGAGCGGCGCAATGCCTGCTGTCGTGGTCACGACGGAAGCCTTGCCGCCGGCAGACTTGACCAGCCGCGACAACCAGCCCTCGAACCCGAGGCCGTTGACGAATACGAGCTTCGCATCCGCCACTTTTTTAGCATCGGCAGGCGTCGGCACATAGACATGTGCATCGCTATTGGGGCCGACCAAGGTGGTGACATCGACGCGGTCGCCGCCGACATTGCGGACGAAATCGCCGAGGATCGAGAAGCTGGCGACGACGTTGAGGCGATCCGCGGCGCGGGCCGGGCCAACAGCCACGATCAGGGCGAGAGCGATAAGCCAGAACCGGATCATGGCTACGCCTCGAGATGACGGCCGGGGAACATCTGCCGGACCAGGCCGCTGACAGGGCCGAACAACAGCGAGGCCACATAGAGCACTGCCGCGACCAGGATGATCGCAGGACCCGAAGGAATTTTGGTCTGGAACGACAGCACCAGCCCGGCATAGCCCGAGACGATGGCGCTGGCGACCGCGATGCAGATCATGCCGGTGATGTCGCGCGACCAGAAGCGCGCGATGCCGGCGGGCAGGATCATCAGGCCGACGCCGAGCAGCGTGCCGAGTGCGTGAAAGCCGTTGACGAGGTTGATCACGACCAGCGCCAGGAACGCGAGATGCGCGGGCGCGCCGGCGCGAGAGACGGTGCGCAGGAACACCGGATCGACGCATTCGATCACCAGCGGCCGGAAGATCACGGCCATCACCAAAAGCGTGATCGTGGCGTTGAAGGCGATCACCAGCAGCGTCTGGTCGTCCATCGCCAGGATGTTGCCGAACAGCACGTGCAAGAGATCGATATTGGTGCCCTTGACGGAAACGATGGTGACGCCGAGCGCGAGCGACACCAGATAGAAGGTCGCGAGTGAAGCGTCCTCCTTCAGCTCCGTATGGCGCGCGACGAGGCCTGCAAGCAGCGCGACGGTAAAGCCCGCGATCAATCCGCCCGTCGTCATCGCGAACAGATTGAGCCCGGAGACCAGGAAGCCGATCGCGGCGCCCGGCAGGATCGCGTGCGCCATGGCGTCGCCGACGAGACTCATCCGCCGCAGCATCAGAAACACGCCGATCGGCGCTGCGCCAAGCGCGAGCGCGATCACGGCGGCCAGCGCGCGGCGCATGAACTCGAATTCGGTGAAGGGCGAGATCAGTGCGTCGTACAGCATCAGGCGGCCCGTGACGGCATATCGTCCGCGCAGGCGGCGGCACTGTCATCGAACGCCTCGCACATCCGCAGCGCGACCATCAGGTTTTCCGCGGTCAGCACCTCTGCGGTCGCGCCCCAGGCCACGGGCCCGCGCGCGAGCAGCAAGGTTTCGGGGAAATGGTCGCGCACCAGTTCCATGTCGTGCAGCGCGGCCAGCACGGTGCGGCCCTCGCCATGCCAGCGCTTTACCAGCGCCAGCAGATCGGCTGATGTTTTGGCGTCGATGGCGTTGAACGGCTCGTCCAGCACGATCAGGCGCGCGTCCTGCAGCAGCACCCGCGCGAACAGCATGCGCTGCATCTGACCGCCGGACAGCGTGCCGATCGAGCGGTTCTCAAATCCGTTGAGGCCGACCGCGGCGAGCGCCAGCGTGATCTTGTCCCGCTCCGCCTTGCCCATGCCGCCGAAAAATCCCGTGGAGCGCCACAGGCCGGTGCCGACCAGATCGAACACCGAGATCGGAAAGCTGCGGTCGATGTCGACGCTCTGCGGTAGATAGGCGATGTCGCGGATATCGAGGCCGCCGAGATCGATCGACCCGGAGAGCGGTTTTAAAATGCCGGCGAGCCCGCGAAACAGCGTCGACTTGCCGGCGCCGTTCGGCCCGATCACCGCCACCAGCGCGCCCGCAGCCACCTCGCCATTGAGGTGATGCACCGCCGGATGCCGGTCATAGCCGAGCGTGACGTTGTGGAATTTAAGCTGCGCCGCCATACTCACCTCATCGCGACAAGCACGACCGCCCACAGCGCGGCGCTGACCGCGAACGCTGCGGCGAGCCGGGCGGCAACCGTCATCCGCAGGATCGACCAGGGCGCGGCCTGCGCCGGATGCGGCGTCGCCGGGCCATGGGCATGGCCGTGGTGGTGATGTGCGTGGTCATGGAGATGACCGGGGTCGTGGGAGTGGTCGTGAGGCATGGGGCATATGTTATAATATAACATTACGGGAGTCCACGCGTTGGCACGGCCGCAGGCTGGGCCTTTCCGGACGCCTCGGCCTGCCTTCGGCCGCCTTCACCGCGAGGAGCGCGCTTGCGGCGAAGCAATCCGGGCCGTCGCCACGCAACAGGTCGTCGTCCCCCGCGCATGCGGGGGATCCAGTACGCTGCGGCTTCTCGGCTCAATCACTGCTGCCTCTGGAATACTGGGTCGCCCGGTCAAGCCGGGCGATGACAAGTGAACATGATTTCGCGATCTCGCCACATCATCTGTGCGAGGTTTGCTGGATAACTTCCCGCCCTCTTTGTCAGAGGGCGCAGGGAAGACCGGGTGCACGCTGCACCCGCGGTCTCGTGTGCAATTGCGCACAAAGAACGCGCACACGAGCATACAGGTACAGGCGGAACACTCCGGCCTTCCCTGCGCAATGGCTTTACGGCTTACTTCGAGCTCTCCCCGGTGAACGGCTTTCTTGCCACCGTCGCCCCTGAGAAGCTTGCTTCCCAAGAACTTGACGCCAGCACCGCGGCGTCAGGACCACACGACTTCGCCGTACGCGTCATGCCAGCCTCGTCAGTCAGGCCTCCGCGTCCACCGCATCCCACCGCGCGTTCGTGACGATCGCGAGCCGCCCCTCTTGCCGGGTGGGACGGCGCATCGATGAACTGATTTGCGTGAGAACAAAAGGGGAATATTTTTGCGCCGGGTACTGGACCAAGGGCTGGCGTGATTTGCCTGACGGGCAACACAGGCATTGGTAGGTCCGGCGGGGAGAAGCCGGCCCCGCACCGCTTGAACGCGGTCGCCGACTGGGGTGACCAATTGCCGTGATGACCGAGAATCCCAATCCAGAGCACCGTCCTGCCGATCCCGAGCACTGCAACAGCCTGCGCGCGTGGTTGATCGACATGCTGGCGCTGGGCATGGGTGCGCTGGCCGTTTTCCATTACAAGCCGGAAGGCTTCGTCGCCGGGCTCATCGTCTTCGTCGGCGCTTACACCCTGACGCATTCTCTGCAGGGCGTGAGCTGGAAATTGCTCGCGGGAATTTGCGAAATCCTGCTCATCGCTCTCGCCCCGGTGATCCATCTGGGCACCCTTGCAACGGCTCCGGCCAGCTTCACGGGGTTGGTCTTCACATTCCTGCTGCCCGGGATCGCTCAAGCCTATTGGCTTTGGGAGTTGTGGCCGGCGACGGCTGCCTTGGTTCACCCGCTGACCCTGATGTGTGCGGCATGGCTGGCGCTGCTTGGGATATGGATTTTAGCGCAGAGGATGCTCGTCGGCAGGCGCGCGCCGCAACCAGGTTAGCAAGTTCAGAAATCGACGGCGCCAAGCAGCCTCGGCGCAGCATGCCGAATCCCTTATGACAATACCGGTCGGGTCGGACCGGTAGAAAATCACATCGCAAGGCGGAGACACCTTCAACGTCATGCCACCAACATATCGATCAGCCTCTGATCGCCGGAACGAATGGCTCTCGACAGCACGCATGCGCGGTTTCCGCTTTTGGGATAACATGGGGAGCGTGTCGGCACCCGGATGACGACGGGAAACCATGAAGGGGAGGTTGGAATGACCTCGCAGCGAGTGTCGGGAACCGCCGTGCAACGAACCATTGCCGTCCTGGGCTCGGCGGTTTTCTTCGTGGTCGCCCCATGTACGCTGGCGGGGCTCGTTCCATGGTCGATCACGGGTTGGCAACTCCGGCCGCCGTTCCTTGGTCTGGAGCTGACGCGCGGCATCGGCGCGATAATGATTCTCGCAGGCGTGCCTGGGCTCGTTGACGCATTTGCGCGTTTCGCGCTGCAGGGTCTCGGCACCCCCGCGCCCATCGCGCCGACCCGGAATCTCGTGGTGACCGGTCTCTACCGTTATGTGCGTAATCCAATATACGTCGCGGTCGTTGCCATCATCCTGGGTCAAGCGGTGCTGATGGGCGATTGGCGCCTCATCGTCTACGGCGCGCTGCTCTGGCTCGCCTTCCACGTCTTCGTCGTGGCGTACGAAGAACCCACGCTCGAGGAGACGTTTGGGAGAGAGTACGAGGCGTTCCGCGCCGCCGTCCCGCGCTGGATTCCGCGGATGACCCCATGGCGGTCGAGATGATCGGTGGCCCGCGGTTGTGCGAGCCGCTGCTCGCGACCGGTCTCGGAGCCGCCAGCCCCGCTCCCCTCACGGCTTCCCGATCACCATCGCGATTGCCGCCGCCAGAAACGGAAACGGCAGCGACACCGCCGCGCGAAACCACACGAACCGGACCGGCATGAACGGGATTTCCCACAGGATCATGCGCTGGAAGGCGAACAGCGCCCAGGCGACGACATAGGCGATCACCTGCGGCGGGCCGCCGCCGACTTTCAGCGCCACCGCGCCGATCGAGAAACCGACCACCGGGCCGCCGGGGGTTGCAGCACCTGCGATGACAGCGGTCACCACGCCGAACCAGCCCGAGTCCGGGCCGAGCCAGCCGGTGATGACTTCGGGCGGGATGACGGCGGCGATATAGCCCGAGCCGATCACGCCGAGCGCAATGCGCGGCACGATGTTGATGAAGTCCATGCTGCCTTCGCGCAGCGACGACACCAGCACCACGCGGCCGCGCTGCCAGGCCATGAAGCCGAGCACGGCGACCGAGCCCCACAAGGTGATGTCGATGATCAGCGCGGAGATATTCACGAAGGCTCGCCCTTCGGGTACATCCGCACGAAGACGAAGCGGCCGAGCGCGCCGGCCAGCACCGGGATCGGCAACGAGATCACGATCCGCCACAGCGTGAACTCGGTGCCGAGGATCGGCAGCTCCCAGGCGACCGCGCGGCCGTAGCCGATCAGCGTCCAGCTTACCACCATCGCGATGGTGGCGCCGAAATCGGCGCCGACCGTGAGCAGCGCCGCCGCCACCGGATAGGCGGTGAAGGGACCGCCGGGCAGGATCGCGCCGAACGCCGTGCCGATCAAAAGTCCCTTCAGGCCCGAGTTCGGCCCCAGCGCGCGCGAAACTTTGTCGTGCGGCAGAATTTCCGCGATGAAGGCGCCGAGCAGACAGCCGGCCAGCACGCGCGGGATGATTTCCCCGAACAGCCAGAGATCATGGGTGAAGATCTTGAGCACGCCATCAATGCCGTCGCGCCGCCAGACCAGGCCTGCGCACACCGCGACCAGCGCGCCGATCACGATCATCGACCAGCCGACCGGCTTGCGGGCGCGCCGCGGCTTCGGCTCGGCGTCATCGGCAGGCGCCGGGTCTTTTATCTGATGTTCTGACAAGGGCTGTGGGTTTTGCGGGTGATGCTATTCCATCCCTGCTTAGTCCCGCCATGGTGGCGACGCAACGATAGCCATGCGCATCTCAGGCATGCCCATGCGAGGACGTCACGCGGCCCTGCCCCCGCCAGCAGGCCATCCGTTCAGGTGAGATGGCGGACCAGCGCGAGGCCGGCAAACAGCCCGGCAATCGAGAGTGCGACCGAGCCTGCGACGTAAAGCGCCGCGGATGCGAGTTCGCCGCGCTCGTAGAGCAGCGCCGCATCGAGCGAGTAGGCCGAGAACGTGGTGTAGCCGCCGAGGATGCCGGTCATCAGAAACAGCCGCCAGGGCTGCGACGCCTCGCCCTTGAAGGCGAGGTAGCCCGCGATCAGCCCCATCACGGTCGAGCCTGATATGTTGATGATGAAGGTACCCCAGGGAAACGCCGTGCCGAGGGTGCGGGCGCAGGTGACGTTGATCAGATGGCGCAGCGTCGCGCCAAGGCCGCCGCCGACAAAGACCAGCAAATAGCTCATCGCAGCATTTTCCCCACAGTCACCCGGCATGCCGCTTGTGCCGCACCGGAGCGCTCGCCGCAAGGATCGGAAAGCAATGAAAAGGGGCGGCAACCGCAGCCACCGCCCCCTCGAACTTTTATTCCGCAGTCATTTCGGGGCGGCGCGAAGCGACGAACCCGGAATGGCGGTGTTTAAGCTCCGGCCTTGCCGAACAGCTCGTCGACGTAGTCCCAGTTGATCAGATGATCGCAGAACGCCTTCAGATAGTCGGGACGGCGGTTGCGATAGTCGATGTAGTAGGAGTGCTCCCAGACGTCGCAGCCGAGGATCGGCGTGGCGCCATGGACCAGCGGGCTTTCGCCGTTAGCAGTCTTGGAGATTTCGAGCTTGCCGTTCTTGACCGACAGCCAGCACCAGCCGGAGCCGAACTGACCGACGCCGGCGGCGGCGAAATCGGCCTTGAACTTGTCGAGACCGCCGAGGTCCTCGGTGATCTTCTTTTCCAGCCGGCCGGGCAGCTTGCTGCCGCCGCCGTTCGGCTTCATCCAGTTCCAGAAGTGCAGATGATTGTAGTGCTGGCCGGCATTGTTGAACACGGCCGGATTCTTGCCGAACGAACCCTTGACGATCTCCTCCAGGGACTTGCCTTCGAATTCGGTCCCCTTGATCGCGTTGTTTCCGTTGGTCACGTAAGCTTGGTGATGCTTGTCGTGGTGGTATTCCAGCGTTTCCTTGGACATGTGGGGCGCAAGGGCGTCGTGGGAATAGGGCAGATTGGGCAGCGTGAAGGTCATGGGTGATGTCCGAACTGATGGGAGACGTGGTCTGGTCTAACGGGAACCGTTATAGAAGGTTCCATTGCGCATAAACACCGCAATTTGGCAAGAACGCCTAAGGTTCTGGGTAACGCCCCTCCGCGTCCAGCGTATGACGGATATGGCGCCCACGCGGTTTTGGCGCGATGAGGGAACGAAATGAGCATCGAGATCGACGTCCTGAACGGGGACGCATCATGGCCACGGGCAGAGGCGCTGATGCAGGCGGTCTGGCCGGCTCATGTGGTCGAAAAGTTGTCGTGGGGCCACATCAAATGGGCCCAGGCCGACCTGCGCGTGCTCATCGACGCACCGGAGGACGCCGCCGAGCCGAGTCTCGCCTGCCATGTCGGCATCTACTTCCGTGATGCCATTTGGGACGGGCGCAAGGTTCATATCGGCGGCATCGGCGGCGTTTCGACGCGCCAGGATTGCCGGGGACGCGGCTACGCCACGCTGGCGCTGAACGCCGCTGTCCAGACCCTGCGCGATCACGAGGCGGTGCGCTTTGCGATGCTGTTCTGCGAGCCGCACAATGAAGCGTTCTATCAGGCGCGCGGCTGGCATCGCTTCCAGGGCGAGGTCTATGCCGAGCAGCCGGAGGGACGGATTCGCTTCGAGGCGATGGCGCCGTTCGTGCTCGATTTCACCCGCAAGCCGCGCGACGGAATTATCGACCTATGCGGCCTGCCGTGGTGACCCCTGCACCGGGCGCGGGTGGCTTGCAGCGGCTCCGGCGCATAATATGTCATCCATAATTTATTCGATTTGGATGACGTGACGCATGACCATGGACGCCCCGCTCGACATGCGCCCCACCGCCGCGGTTCCGCCCATGCCGGCCAACGGCCTGCTCACCTCGCCGATCCTGCCGACGCTGCTGAAGCTCACGCTGCCCAATGCGATCGCCATGGTGGGCACGACGCTGGTTGCCGTCGCCGAGACTTCCTATATCGGCCGGCTCGGCACCGAGCCGCTCGCCGGCATCGCGCTGGTGTTTCCCTTCGTCATGCTGACGCAGATGATGTCGGCGGGCGCGATGGGCGGCGGCGTCTCCTCCGCCATCAGCCGGGCGATCGGCGCGGGGAATCGCGACCGCGCGGCGACGCTGGCGCTGCATGCCGCGATGATCGGCGCCTGCGCCGGAATCTTTTTCACCGTGACGATGCTGATGTTCGGCCGCGCGTTCTACACGCTGCTCGGCGGGCGCGGCGGCGTGCTCGAGCAGGCCATGCAATATTCGCACGTGCTGTTCTCCGGCGCGATGGCGATCTGGCTGGTCAACACGCTGGCCTCGGTGGTGCGCGGCACCGGCGACATGCGGATTCCATCGGTGACGCTGATCGGCACCGCGCTGGTGCAGGTCGCGGTCGGCGGCACGCTCGGCCTCGGGCTGTTCGGCCTGCCGAAATTCGGCATGAGCGGCGTCGCCGCGGGCCAGTTCACCGCTTTCACGCTCGGTGCGATCTTCCTGGCCTGGCATCTGGTCAGCGGCCGCAGCCGGCTGACCCTGAACTTCAAGGGCTTCAGATTTCAGCGCGACATGTTCTTCGACATTCTGAGGGTCGGCGCAGTGGCCTGCCTGTCGCCGCTGCAGACCGTGCTGACGGTGCTGATCTTCACCAAAATCCTGGCCGGCTACGGCACGGAGACATTGGCCGGCTATGGCATGGGCTCGCGGCTGGAATTCTTGCTGACGCCGATCGCATTCGCCTTCGGCGTGGCATCGGTGCCGATGGTCGGCATGGCGATGGGCGCGGGTCTCGTGACGCGCGCGCGGCAGGTGGCGTGGACCGCGGGCACAGCTGCCGGCATCACCGTGGGCGCCATCGGATTGATCGTCGCCGTGATGCCGTCGCTCTGGGTTTCGATGTTTACGAGCGATCCCGGCGTCACCGCCGCGGCGTCCTCCTATCTCGTCTGGGCAGGCCCGGCGTTCGCGTTTTTCGGGATGGGCGCCTGCCTCTATTTCTCGTCGCAAGGGGCAGCGAAGGTCGGCGGCCCCGTGATGGCCGGCACCGCGCGATTGCTGATCGTCGGCGGCGGCGGCTGGTGGCTGGCGTCAGCGGGCGCGCCGGCATGGACATTGTTCGCGCTGGTAGGCCTCGCGATGGTCGTTTACGGCCTCGGGACGGCGCTGTCGATCCGCCTCACCCGCTGGGGCAAATGAACCCCAAGTTGTAAACCGAACTTAATGTGACATTGCACGAATCTGATTTGTTGCTATGCAAGCCTGCTTTTTCGAAGGAATGATTCATGGCTTGCAGAACAGCTTTCATCATCGCGACCGCGGCGGCCTTGCTCGCCGCCCCGTCGGCTCGCGCGCAGGGTACCGGCGAGCCGACCGGCGTCTGGCTGACCCAGGCCGGCGATGCGCGGGTGAAGGTCAGCAAATGCGGTGGCGGCATCTGCGGCGTGATCGTCGGCCTCAAAGACCCGATCGATCCCGCCACCGGCAAGCCCCAGGTCGATGACAAGAATCCCAATCCGACGCTGAAGAAGCGGCCGATGATCGGCCTGCCGCTGTTCAGCAGCATGCAGTCCACCGCGCCCAATAAATGGTCGGGCCAGATCTATAACGCCGATGACGGCTCCAGCTACGCCAGCAGTGTCTCGGTGGCGGGCCCGGATACGCTCAAGGTCGAAGGCTGCGTCGGCGCGCTCTGCGGCGGCGAGACCTGGACGCGGGTGGGGCGGTAGCGCGGGACTGCGTAGGGGGGCAAAGCGCAGCGTGCCCACCATTTCAAGCAACGATCTGGAGAGATGGTGGGCACGCATCGCTTTGCCCACCCGAATTACTACGAATTACGCCGCCATCGCCTTGAGCGCGGTCGCAGCCGAGGCGTAGCCGCCGCGGGCGCCGTCGATGAAGTGGACGTGATCGCTGCGCATCACCGACGGCGTGAAGCAGGTCATCATCGCCGCGTCCTGCCGGTGCAGGCCGTAGCGCACGATCCTCGCTGAAGCCGCCTTCGCCAGAAGCTCCGCCAGCGCGCGCTCCAGCTCCTCCGTGCAATCGAGGATCATGCGCAGGCCGTCGTCATATTTGCGGAAGTCGGAATTCTCCACCACCTGCTGCACGTAGTTCTTCGGCACGAAATTGCCTATCCTGATGCCGAAGCGCATCACGACATAGGCCCATAGCGTGACCGCGAGCACGACGGTGCGCCGCTTCAACAGCGGCCCGCCGCGCGCGGCGCGCGCTTCATACTCGACGCCGGCCGGCGGCCAGCGCAGCGGCGGCCCGCCCGGCGGCACCGGCCGCCCGGCATCCGGAGACTGCTCGACCAGCCTGATGATGTCCTCAATCACCTTGCGGAAACGATGCGGATCGGCGTCCCTGGCCGGCACCACCAGCACCGACAGGATGAGCCCGCGCGTGGAGGGAATTTCCTCGAACCGGCACGACAGGCCGGACAGGTCGGGTTGCGTACCAGGTGCAGCCGCCGGCACCGCAAACTCGCCGCGCTTCATCGCGGCATCCGCCCACCCCAAACCGCCGCCCGAAAACATCGCATAGGACAGATTGGCCGACGGGCCGAAACGGGCGACCCTGATATCGAGGCCCTGCGCGCGGATATCCCTGACCGGCACCAGCGCCACCCGCATCGCCAGATCGAGATCTTCGCGGACCCATGAAGCCGTCGCCGCCAGCGCGTCGCGGGCGCGCGCGAGGTCTGAGGGCGACACCGCGAAGCTCGCGCCATCGCCGCCGAACACGAACGGAAATTCGCGCCCGTCCAGCGCGTTGGTGATGGCCGCGATCACGGCGGCGCCGGCCATGTTGACCGCCTTGTAGCGCTGGTTCGCGATCGCTTTGGTCGATTCCACGATGTCGGCGACGCCGACGGTCCAGTCGTCCGGCAGCGGCGAATACATCGCCGGGTCCATCAGGCTGCCAAAGCCGCGAAAGACCGGGATCGAGCCGTAGAAAATGTCGGTGCCGTCAGGCGTCGTCATGGCGATGAGGGCCCCCGGTTCTCAAATCTGTCCTAGCAGATACGGCCGATTTTGGAATCCGGTTCAGGCGTGCGGCTGAACGTCCTACCCCTTCGCGATCCCGCGCAGCACGAGCTGGTTCAGCCGGTTGGCAAACGCCGCCGGATCTTCCGGCAACTCGCCATCGAGGATCTGCGCCTGCTCCAACAGCAGGAACGACAGGTCCTTGGCCGCATCCTTGTCGCCGGTGATCGCCGCGACCAGGGGATGGCGCATGTTGATCTCCAGGATCGGCTTGGTGGTGGGCGCCCTGTTCTGCATCGCCAAGAGGCGTTCGAGCATGCGGTCATGCGCGTCGCCGCCGGCGACCAGGCATGACGCGCTCGAGGTCAGCCGCTGCGAGGCGCGCACGTCGGAGACGCGCTCGCCGAGCGCGTCCTTGATCAGCGCAATCGTCGTGGCCTCATCTGCGCCGGCCTCGTCCTTCTTGTCCTCGGCCTTGTCATCCAGCAGCGGGATCAGGGCGAAATCGATATCGCCCTGGCTCAGCGACTTCAGCGGCTTGCCGCCGAAATCGAGCGACGCCGAGGTCCAGAAGGCGTCGACCGGATCGGTCAGCAGCAGCACCTCGATGCCGCGGGCGGTCGCGGATTCCAGCTTCGGGTTCGCCTTCAACCGTTCGATGCTGTCACCGGTGAGATAATAGATGTCGGTCTGGTTCGGCTTGAGGTCCTCGACATATTGCTTGAGCGAGCGCTTCTCGCCCGTCGTCGTGGTGAAGCGCGACAAGCCTAACAATTTCTCGCGGCGCTCAAAATCCTCCCAGATGCCTTCCTTGATCACGGGACCGAACGCGTCCCAGATTTTGGCGAACGCCTCCGGCTCCTTCTCGCCGAGGCTTTCCAGCTCCGATATCACGCGGCCGGTGACGGCTTTGCGGATCTGCGTGAGTTGCGGGTTGTTCTGCAGCATCTCTCTGGAGATGTTGAGCGGCAGATCCTCGCTGTCGATCACGCCGCGGACGAAGCGCAAGTAGACCGGCAAGATATCGGCGTCGTCGGCAATGAAGACGCGGCGGACATAGAGCTTGACCTTGCCCTTGCGTGCCTGGTCGAACAGGTCGAAAGGTTTCGTCGACGGCGCGAACAGCAGCACCGCATAGGACTGCCGGCCCTCGGCCCGATAATGCAGCGTCATCGCCGGCTCGTCGAAGGCGCCGGCGATCTGTTGATAGGCCTGCTTGTAGTCCTCCGGCGAGAGTTCCGATTTTGGCCGCTGCCACAGCGCGCTCGCCGAATTGATCTGGCGCGGCTCGCCCTCCTCTGGCACGAGCTCGATCGGAAACTGGATGTTGTCGGACCAGGCGCGGACGATCCGCTCGATCTCGTGCGTCTCCAGATACTTCGCCGCACTCTCCTTCAGATGCAGGACGATCTCGGTGCCGCGCGTGATGCGGGCGGCGTCCTCCTCGCTGGCCGGCGCAATTTCAAACCCGCTGCCGCCCGAGGACGACCAGACAAAAACCTGATCGGAGCCGGCGCGGCGGCTGGTGACCACGATGCGCTCGGCAACCATGAACGCCGCATAGAAGCCGACCCCGAACTGGCCGATCAGATTGGTGCCGTCCTTGGCCTCGGTGAGGCGGGAGAGAAAGGACTTTGTGCCGGATCGTGCGATGGTGCCGAGATTATCGATCAGCTCCTGCCGGTCCATGCCGAGGCCGCTGTCGACGACGGAAAGCGTATTGGCCTTCTTGTTCGGCACGATGCGGATTTTGGGCGGCGCACCGTCGGCGATCAGATCCGGCGCCGATATCGCCTCATAGCGCAGCTTGTCGCAGGCATCCGATGCGTTCGAAATCAGCTCGCGCAGGAAGATGTCGGTCTCTGAATAGACCGAGTGCACCATCAGGTTCAGAAGTTCGGCGACCTCGGCCTGGAACGGCTGGGATTCGGGGGCAGTGGTGGTGGTCATGCGGGGCTCGCAGGGAACAGGGCAAAAGCAAAGCCCTGATATAGCGATACCATCCGGGGTGGCAAGATTTAGCCGCGCTGCAACCCCGTATCGTCCCCCTCACCGCTCGACGAAGGCGCGCTGGAACTGATCCAGGATCGGTTTGAACAGATAGCTCAGCATGGTCCGGCTGCCGGTCTGCATGAACACTTCCGCGGGCATGCCCGAGGAGAGCTGCAGCCCGGCCAGCCGCCGGCGCTCTTCTTCCGGCAGCATGATCCGGACCGTGAAATAGGACGTGCTGGTCTGCTGGTCGCGGGTCGTGTCGGGCGAGACATACGACACCTGACCGATCAACTGCGGCGTCACCCGCTGGTTGAAGGCCGAGAAGCGGACAAAAGCCTGCTGGCCTTTGCGCACCTGGTCGATGTCATTCGGCTGCAACCGCGCCTCGATCTGCAGATCATCGGAATCCGGCACCACTTCCATGATGGCGTCGCCGGCGCGAATGACGCCGCCGATGGTGTGCGCGTTCAGCTGATGGATCACACCCGACGTCGGCGCGCGCATCTCGATGCGCTCGAGGATGTCGCGCGCTGAGACGCTTCGTTCGCTGAGTTCGGCTTCCTTGCCCTGCGCCTCGCCGAGTTCCTTGACAACTTCCGTCCGCACGTCCTGGTCGAGCCTGACTGTCTGAAGCTTCGCCTCGTCGACCTTGGTTCTGGTCTCGGCGATCGTGGAGATCAACTGGCCGCGTTCGCCTTCGATTCTGGCGCTCTCGCGCTGCAAGGCCGTGAGCCGCGCCAGCGGCACCAGACGCTTGTCGAACAGCTCCTGCACGCCCGTGAGCTCGCCCGTGATCAGGTCCAGTTGCTTGGCCTTGGCCGCGACCTGGGCCTCAAGGCCGACGATCTCCTCGCCGAGTTGCGATACCTTGCTCTTGAGCAGCTCCTTCTGACTCTCGCGGGCCGTCACCCGCGCCCTGAACAGCGACGCCTCCGATGCAAGCAACGTCTTGACATTGTTGTCATCCAGCCGGGCCGACATTTCCGGCGGAATCGCCGGCCGCGGCAGACCGTCGCGCTCGGCGACCAGCCGCGCGATCTTCGCCCGCACTTCGTCGAGCTGCTTGCTGACCACCTGAAGGCTGGCTTGCGCCTGCGTCGAGTCCAGCCGCAGCAGCAGATCGCCGGCGTTGACCCGCATGCCGTTATGGACCGGGATCTGCGCGACCACGCCGCCGGTCGGATGCTGGATGGTCTTGACGTTGGACTGCACCACCAGATTGCCCGGCACCACGACGGCGCCCGACAACGGCACCAGCGTCATCCAGCCGCCTGCCACCCCGCCGACAACGAGCAGCGCCCGCAGGCCGGTGCGTAATTCACCCTCAAAGGCGCGCGCCGCCCGCAGCACGATGCTTTCGCCCGGCGCGCCCGCCACATCCGCCGATCCATTGCGATTGGCAAGGAATGCGACGCCAGCGGTCAGGCCATTGCGGACGACCGCCGTCACGGAACGATCGCGCGGCACCGGGCCCGCCGGGCTCGGCGGCGCCAATTGGGGAGCCTCGATGCGAGGCGACAGCCGTGTATCGTCGATCGGCAGAACCTCCGGCCGCGACCTCGGCATGTTCATGAGCGACGGATCGTCGGGCGCGATGATCGGACCGCGCGCCTGCCGTTCATTCTGCCAAGAATTGTTTGCCGAAGCATTGCCTGCCGGGCCGCGCGCGCTGCCCGCCGGCGGCGGCGGCATGAACTGCGGCTCACGCGTGATGCGTCCGCCACGTGGCGCCGGAGGCTCGGGATCGAGAACCTCGGACTGGGATCCAAAGGGGCCAAGCCAATCCAGCACCCGTCCCATCTTGCCTTTCTTTTTCGACCGCTTCGGCCGGACCTGGCGCGAACGCCGCGCGCCCTGACGTGGTTCGTCATTCGCCGGGCGGCGAAGCGGCGGCCGCTGGTCCTGCAGATTGTCCTGCTCGAAGGCCTGCCGCAATCGCTGCAGTTCGAGGATCAGCGCCTGGCCCTGCGGCGCCGCGATCTCGTCATCCGTTCCCCCGATCCGGCGTCGCGCAGCTCTTTCATCGGCATGCACGTGATCAAAACCCTTCATGATGAAACACTTTCGGCAAGTGATGCGCGCTGTTCCGCCTTGGCCTGCGGCGGGGACTGCGGCGATCCCGGCACCCCCTTGCCGCCGGCGTTGCGGACGCGCGCGAATACTTCTGCGCTCGGGCCGAACGCGATCGCCTTGCCTTCGTAGAGCACCATCGTCATATCCAGCGCGGAGAGCGCGCTCGGGCGATGCGAGATGACGACGACGATGGATTTGTTCTGGCGCATGATTCCGATGGCGCGCGTCAAGGCGTTCTCGCCGTCGGCATCCAGATTGGCGTTGGGCTCATCGAGCACCAACAGGAAGGGATCGCCGAACACCGCCCGCGCCAGGCCAACCCGCTGCTTCTGTCCGGCCGACAGCGACATGCCGCCCTGCCCTATTCGCGTCGCATAGCCCTCCGGCAGGCGCAGGATGATGTCGTGGACACCGGCGATCTGCGCAGCCTTCAGGATGGCGTCCGAGCTCGCGTCTTCGTCGAAGCGACAGATGTTCTCCGCCACGGTGCCATCGAACAGGCCGACATCCTGCGGGAGATAGCCGATGTGCCGGCCGAGATCCGCGTTGCGCCATTGATCGAGCGCCGCGCCGTCGAGCCGCACGGCGCCCCGATGCGCCGGCCAGATCCCCACCAGCGCCTTCGAGAGCGAGGTCTTGCCCGACGCACTCGCGCCCAATAGCGCCAGCCCTGAGCCGGCCTTGAGCGAAAACGTGACACCGGACACGATCGGCATGTCGAAGCCTGGTGCGGCCACCGCGAGATTCTGTACGGACAATTCGCGGCACGGGCGCGGCAGCATCACCGGCGGCGCCGGAGGCTGCGCGGTCGCCTTGCAGATGTCACGCAGGCGCGTGAGGCCCTGACGGGCGGCGGCCAGTTGCTTCCAGGTGCCGAGCGCGATTTCAACCGGCGCGAGCGCGCGCCCCATCAGGATCGAGGACGCGATCATGATGCCGCCCGACGCCTTGTCGGCGACGACGAGATAGGCGCCCATGCCCAGCATTCCCGATTGCAGGATGTAGCGCAGCACCTTCGCGCTCGAGCCGAGATTGGCATAGACGTCGGTCGCGCGGATGTTTTCCTGCAGGTACCGCTCGTTGGCTTCCGACCAGCGCGCCGTCAGCCGATCGGTCATGCCGAGCGCCCGAACGATTTCCGCGTTGCGCTGCGTCGCATCCGCCAGCACCTGCCGCTGCGCGTTCAAGTCCATCGCCGCCTTGGTCGCGCCGCGCGAAATCCGCTCGGTCACCAATGTCATGGCAATGATCGCCGCGGTGCCGAGCAGCGCCGTGAAGCCGATCAGCGGGTGAAACAGAAACAGCCCGATCAGAAAGACCGGGATCCACGGCATGTCCAGGAACGCCGTCGGCCCCAGGCCCGACATGAAGGTGCGCACCTGATCGAGATCGCGCAGCGGCTGCTGCATCAGGACCGGCTTCACCCCGCGCAGCGGCAGGGTGGCGAGCGCCGAATGGATCGACCCCTGCAACGCGCCATCGAACAGCGTTGCGATCCGGCAAAGCATCCGCGAGCGCATCGCATCGAAATATCCCTGCACCAGGTAGGCGATCAGCACCATCAAGGACAGGCCGAACAGGGTCGCGAGGTTACGGCTCGGAATCACCCGATCGTACACCTGCAACATATAAAGGGAGCCCGACAGCATCAGGATGTTGATGACGCCGCTGAAGACGGCGACGCCGATCATGCGGCGTGCGCTCGCGCGCATCGCGTTCGCGACGGGATCGTCGGCAGCCAGCGTCGAAAGCAGACCCGAAATTGCGCGGGGCGTCGGCGCCGCCCGCGCCCGGTTCTGTGCCTGCCCCTGAGCGATACCCATTGAACTGCCCTTCGACCCGTCGACCGGGTCTCCCTGCAAGTCTCCTTGACGCGCGATGCAGACCATTTTTCGGCAAGAATGCGACGAATGCCGATTGTTCAAGTTCGCTCGTGGGTAGAACGATGGCAAAGGCCGCTATGTCGCCGATCCCGTGTGCACGCGCCCGAGTAAAATTCCGGCATGGGAGGGCCGGCCTCTCGGATTCGCGCGATGGGCGCCGACAGCGGCTGCAATATCCCTCCTTCGAGCGCGTTCCATTCGCCGTTTTTTGGCGCGGCGCGCGTCACGGATTCGTCCGTCTATCACCTTGCTTCGGCGCTCAATGGTCGCTGTGTCGGCCGAATGACGCCACGAAGCTAACTGATCCTTCACCATGCGCCCATCCTGCTCCCCGGCGGATGCGTGCGCCCACACATCATAAACTTCACCAGATAACAGGGGACGAACAATGGCTCGTTTCACGCACAAGGGACATCACCACCACGTTGTTCTCGATCCGCCAGTCGACGAGACCCCGAGCCCGCCGGTCGTCCCGACTCCTCCGTCCACGACACCACCGGAAGAAACGCCTCCGCCCACTGAGACACCCTCACCGTCCACCGCTCCGACCTTCTCCGAGCTCGGCGCCACCTTCAACGACGCCACCCGGGCGCTGGTCGGCGGCCTATGGCAAAACGCGGTTGAGGAAGGCGGTCAGGGGCTTGGCAGCGTCGGCCGCTATACGAACGATCTCACCGCGGTGCAGAACGGCCTGCTGGCGGAGGTCAACGCGGGGCAGTTTTCCGGCGCCACGCTCGGCCATGTTCAGGCGATCCTGTCCGACATCACCACCGCGATTTCGGCGGCCAATGCCTCGGTGAACGGCGGCGGCACGTTCGGCAGCGTGGCCAACGCGGAACAAGCGCTCCGCGCCAGCCATCTCGACATCATCAATATCGTCAAGACCGATCCTGCACTGAGCAACCTGGCGACGCAGAACGACGCAAACGGATTTGCGGCGACGCCTGCGCCGCTGGCCGACGGGACCACCGCCGCCAACGCACCCCACGCCAATCTTGCGGAGATCGGCGCGATTTTCAACGACGCAGCCAGCCTGATCCTTGGAGGCGTCAATGCCGACAACAAGACGCAGATCACCGATGACATCAATGCCGTCATCACCGACATGGAGGCGTTGATCACCGACAATCCGCTGTTGTTCGGCGGGCTGACCGGCGTCCATGCCGACGCCATCGTGCGTCAGCTCGAGCTCGAACTGACCTATGTCAACCAGGCTGGTGTGAGTCCCGATGCAGGACGCGCCAGCAACGACAACATCTTGGACATTATCGACATCGTTCAGGGCGATACCAATCTGGCGAACATGGCGTCGCAGGGCGGTATCAACGGTTTCTCGCCGTTTCCGGATGCCCTCAACCCGACACCGAAGTACATCGACAACGAGGCGCAGACGAATTTCTGGGCCAATTTCATCGCCCAGTCCAATTCGCTTGGGAAGCAGGCCATGGACCTCGTGGGCAGCGGCGACACCCAGGCCATTGCCACGCTGATTGCTGATCTCAGGACATTCGAGAAGAACGTCACCGACTTCGACGCCGCCCAGGGCGGCATCTTCGAGGCGCGGTTCGACAACGAATTGCTTGGCGCGACCAGTACGCTCGGCGCCGAGGTCGACGCGATGATCAAGGGCTTGCAGACCGGCAACGCGGCCCTGGTTGCCGCTGCTGCGGATCAGATGCACGCCAATTCGGCCGATGTTGGCGGCAACAATATCCCGGTCACCGGCGGCACCTACAACCCCGACGGCTTGACGGTCGCCGAGGTGCTTGGGACAGCGGTCGCAGCAGCGCCTGTGGCCGAAACGCCGGCTGTCACGGCCGCAGCGGCTGCCCCGGACGTGCAACCCGTCGCGGCCCCTACCGTCAGTGTCGAGCAGACAGCGCTTGCGACTGCTGACGTCGGCGGCGACGGCGTGGACCATGCCCATTCCGGCATGCCCGAATTGGCACATCATTTACATCACACGTGGGGATAGCGGCGCGGCGCGGCCTCCAGCCGTCCCCGATGTTCCGGGGAGGCTGGAGGCCGATATATCGAGTCAAGCACGCGTTCGCCGGTCCGGCTCACGCAGCGGGCGCACCGGAGGGCTTTTCGCCGGCCTGGGCCCGCAAAGGACGATCTTTGGACGATGGCCTCAGCAACGGCTTTGGGGACCATCATCGGTACGGCAGCGACATCGGCGGTTGGTGGAATCGGCGCGGTTGCTGCTGCGGAAGTGAAGTAGCGGGGCGTATGCGTGAGGCAGCGTAAGACGGACTATGGGACCATCATTCTACACTGGACGTTCGTCGCGGCATTCGCCGTTGCGCTCGTTACCGGTTTACGCATTGCGACCGAAACGCCCGACCGAACCTGGATCAACTGGTTCGACGCCGTGCTGCCGCGCGACAGCGTATGGATCGCCCATATGCAGGCCGCGATCGTCCTGGTCGCCGTGGCGATCGGCTACATCGTCTATATGCTCCGCTCCGGCCTCGGCCGCCGCGTCCAGCTCGACAAGGTTCGCCTGCGCGGGTTGTTCCGCCGCGGGAAGGCCAGGCTGAGCGCCGTGATCGCCCTGATGTACTGGATTTTCTTTGTTACGATGTCGGGGCTGTTGGTCAGCGGCGGGCTGCTCTATTTCGGCTTCTACTCCGGCTACGACGTGGCGATGCTGCACTGGGTGGGGACCTGGGTGATCCTCGCCTTTGTCGTCCTGCATGTCTTGACGCAGTTCAAGAGCGGCGGTGCTTCGCAATTGCTGCGCATCTTTCGTCCCGCGCCGTTGCCGGCGCCGCCGCCGCGGCTCGATGCGATCGAGCTACTGGGCCTGCTGGCTGAGCAGTCAGCACGCTTGCCGGAATCCGAAAGTTTCGACGCGCCGCCCGAGGTCTCGTCCCATCCGCTGCAGCCGCGCACGGACACGCGCCACGACCGAACGCGTGAGCCGGATCCGGCGCCGCGATCCAAGACCGGCCCCGCGAGATCGCGAAACCCGACCCTGCAGGCCAATGCGTTCGTCGTGGCGGCCGCCGCAGCGATCACCGGCGCTTCGCTGATCGTAGCTACCGATCGGCTGACGGTCGATAGTGTGCACATTCGCCGCATCAACGCCGCCGATGCACCGATCCTCGACGGCGACACGTCCGATCGGGCCTGGCGCGGCGTCAAGCCGTTCTCGCTCTTGACCGGAGAAGGCGGAAATTTCGACGGCAAGGGAGAAGCCAGGATCGAGATCCGCGCGGTTCACGACGGCACCTACGCGTATTTCCTCTTCACCTGGGAGGATTCGACGCGCTCACTGAAGCACCTGCCGCTCGTCAAGGAGGCCGATGGATGGCACCTGCTTCATTCCGGCTTTCAGCTCGGCGACGAGCATCAATACAACGAAGACAAGTTTTCGGTGCTCCTGACCACGATGGATGTCACGCTGGCCGGCGGCCGAACCTTTCATCCCGGACCGCAGCCGGTGGCCGGCGCGCCGGCCACCATGAGCGGCCGCGGACTGCATTACACGGCAGCCGGCTATGCCGATGTCTGGCAGTGGAAGGCGACGAGCAGTGCAGCCGGATGGATGGACGACGCCCATTTCGGGCCGCCGCTCGATCCGACCCCGATGCAGGCGGCCAACGTCGTTCCGTACAAAGGCGGCTTCGCGCCGGATCCCGGAACGGCAAACTACCGGGACAATTTCGCCGTCGAGGCCGACACGTCAGGCGGTCCGCGCCGCAGCCGCCTGGTCGCCCCGCTGCGCCTGCCCAAAGTCGTCGCCACCACGACCGACGCGCTGGGGGATATCGACCTCGATCCCACCCACGGCGAAAGCGACGGCGCGCGCTGGTTCATGACCGAACAGGATTCGGTGCCCTATTCGACCAGTGTCGACGCCCGCATCCCGACGGGGACCGTGATCCCGGGCGTCGTCCTGGGCGGCGAATTTTCAGGCGATCGCGCCGACGTTCGATGTGCAGCCCGCTGGGCCTCCGGCCTTTGGGCGCTCGAGGTGAGACGCCGGCTCGACACAACAAGCCAGTTTGACGTGCCGATCAGAAGCGGCGTCTTCATGCGGGTCGCCGCTTTCGACCACAGCCAGATCAGACATACACGGCACGTTCGGCCCATTCGTATCGAGGTGGAATAAATGTCCAGGATTTGCAAAGTCACGATCAACGACGAGCCGTTTCTGGCGAATCGCGGCGAGCTTCTGCTCGATTGGGCGTTGATGAACGGCGTCGATCTGCCGCACGATTGCCGCTCGGGAATCTGCGGCGCCTGCCGCGTGCGCCTCGTTGACGGCACGGTGTTCGGCGGCCACAGCCGCGGCGACGACATGATCCATGCCTGCCAGGCCCGAATCGTCTCCGATCTGGAGATTGCGATCGAGGCCGCTCCCGAGCCGGTGGCGTTGTCGGCGGAAGTGGCGCAGACCGTTCAGCTCGCGCCCGATGTGGTGGGCGTCGACATCGAACTGCCGAAGCCGCTCGACTACCTTCCCGGCCAATATTGCAAGCTGCAGTTTCAGGGATTCCCGGCAAGGTCCTACAGCCCGACCTTTCCGCTGGAAGGCGCGCCTCACGATCACCTGCTGCACTTTCACATCCGGAAGGTCACGGACGGGCTGGTATCCTCGGCGCTCGGCCGCGAAATCCGCCCCGGGCACCGCGTCAAGCTGACGGGACCGTACGGCCGCGCCTTTTTCAGGCAAGGCCATGCCGGACGCATCGTGCTCGTTGCCAGCGGCACCGGTTTCGCCCCGATGTGGTCGGTCGCGGTCGCCGCGATCATGGAGCAGCCGCAGCGCGAAATGGTCTTCATCGTGCAGGCCCGCAGCATCCGGTCGCTCTACATGCACGCTGCGCTGTGCCGGCTGGCGCTGTTTCCCAACGTTACGCTGATCCCGATGGTGTCGGAGCCGCAGCAAATCTCGCACGCCATTCAGAGTGGCAGGCCGACCGATCATCTGCCGAAGCTGTCGCCGGACGACGTGGTCTATACCGCGGGCGCGCCTGTCATGACCGATGCGGTGGCGCGGGTTGCAAAGGCCGCGGGCGCCCGGTGCTACACCGACCCCTTCGTGCAGGAGCCGCGGACTGTCGAACAATCCGGCCTGATGTCGCGTCTCACCGGCTGGCTCAACGAGCCGAAAAGCGGGACCATCTCGCCGCAGCCGGCGCGAAAGACGGCGCCGATGCCGCGAGGCGTAGCCGCGGTTGGCGCCGGCAACCGCTAGCCGGCCGTTTCAGCCGGAGATCGCCGCGATGTACCGCCGGACGGACATCTCGAACGCCGCCTTTGCATTGTCGGCGACGTTGCGGCCCCACCATGCGCCGTAGATGCGGTCGAAGGCCAGCGGCTCGACCGCAGCCCAGATATGGCGCACCGCCGCGGCGTTGAGTGGAATGTAGTTCGGAAAACTGTACATGAAGCTGAGAGAGCGGCGGTCCATCGCCACCATCGCGACATCGCCGGTCAGCAATGCGCCCCTGCCCTCCGCGCCCGCGCGCCAATGCAGGATCGTGCCGCCGGCAAAATGTCCGCCGGTCCGCACCAGAAGGATATCGTCCGATATCCGATGGCTGTCGCCGGTCCATGACACGATCGCCGGATGCGGCCGTGTGACAAAGGCGCGGTCGTCGCCGTGCAGATAGACCGGCACGCCGCCGAACGCCTCGCTCCAGTCGGCGACCGCGCCATAGTAATGCGGGTGCGAGACGGCGATCGCCTTCAGGCCGCCGAGCGAGCGGACGTAGTCGATGGCTTCGCCGGTGGCCAACGGCACACAGTCCCACATCACGCAGCCATCGGCCTCGGGCACCAGAAGCGCGCGCTGCCCGATCGCAAAACCCGGCTCGACGGCGATGCCGGGAATGCCGAGATCGTCGCGCCAGACGAGCTTGTGACGCTTCGCCAGTTCCTCGCGCGTCAGCCACACCTGGCCCTTCCAGTTCACATATTGCCGCTCATCCTCGCAGACGGGGCACGCCTGCGGCGGCTCGGCATTTTCGGGAAACTGGGCCCCACATTGTTCGCAGGTCCATAGCGGCATCGGCGTCACTCCCATCCAAAGGATTGGTAGCGCAAAATGGAAAGGCGAGCCAATGCCGGGATGACGAGCTGCTAATACCCGATCGCCGCGCCATCGCTGCGCGGGTCGGAACCGCCGCTCAACGTGCCGTTCCGCCGGTCGATCGTGATGCCGTGCGCGTGACCGGCCATTTCGTTCCAGGCGTCCCAACGATTGATGCTGTGGCCGCGTCGTGCGAGCGCATCGATCGTAGCTTCGGCAAAGCGGCTCTCGATGTGCAGCGTGTCGCGTCCCTCGCCGAGCGCGAAGCGGCCGGAAAGGAACCGCGGCATTTCGATCGCCTCCTGGATGTCGAGACCGAAATCGATCATCGCCGAATAGAGCTGCAGCTGGATTTGCGGCTGGCCATCCGCGCCCATGCAGCCGAGCACGCTCCAGAGCTTGCCGTCGCGTTTGGCCATCGAGGCAATCAGCGTATGCAGCGGGATCTTGCCCGGCTCGAGGCGATTGGGATGGTTGCGATCCAGCGAGAAATAGGCGCCGCGATTTTGCAGGATGACGCCGGTGTTTCCCGCAACCACGCAGGAGCCGAATGCGCCATACAGGCTTTGAATCAGCGACGCCGCATTGCCGTCGCGATCGACGGCGGCGACATAGACCGTATCGCCGGACAGGCTGCCGAAAGACGGCACCATGTCCCATTTCAGCGCCGACCTGGCATCGATCAGCCGGCCGCGCTCGGCCGCATATTGCTTCGATATCAGCCGCCCGACCGGCACATCGGCAAACGAGGGATCGGCCAGCACCTGGTCGCGGTCGTGATAGGCGATCTGCTTGGCCTGTACCAGGAGATGCACATGATCGGGCCCAAGAAAGTCCTTACGGTGCAGTTCATGCGGCTCGACGAGGTTGAGCATTTCGAGCACGGCAAAGCCCTGCGTCGGCGGGGGCGTATTGAAGACCGTGACGTCGCGGTAGCGGCCGACAAGCGGCTCGCCCCAGACGGCCTTTTGCCGGCTGAAGTCGGCGAGCCGAAACAGGCCGGCGTTTTCCTCCGAGAAGCGCGCCATCTCGGCGGCGACCGGCCCCTGGTAAAAGCCGCGCCACCCGTCATCCGCGATCGATTGCAGCGTGCGCGCCAGGTTGGCGTTGGTGAGCCTTTCGCCGGGCGGTGCGGGCGCGCTTCCCGGAAAAAATAGCGCGGCGGCTTCGCGATCCCGCAGGAGATCATCGCGCATGATCTCGATGAAGCTAGCAATGCGGCCGGTGACCGGAAAGCCGTCGCGCGCGTAGCCGATGGCGCTTTCCAGCACACGCCGCAGCGGCAGCCGCCCATGGACGCCATGCGCCTCGATCCAGCTCGCCACCGCGCCCGGCACCGTCAGCGTCGCCGGCACGATGCCCCGAAGCGGGATCTCATTCAGCCCGCGCGCTTCGAGCGCGGGCAGCGTGGCGCCCTCCGCCGCCTTGCCGCCGCCATTGAGGTAGCGGATCTCGCCGCTCGCGCCGTCGTGAATGAGCCAGAACGCATCGCCGCCGAGACCGGTCATGTGCGGATAGACCACCGCGAGCACCGCGCTGGTCGCGATCGCCGCATCGATGGCAGAGCCCCCGGCCCGAAGCGCATCTACGCCGGCCGCGGAGGCGAGCGAATGCGGCGACGTTACCATGCCGTTTGAGGCCAGCGTGACCGGCCGGCCGGTACGAATGTCCAATTCAACCTCCCGAATCTGCTCAGGCGCGGATTCGCCTGATCATGTAATTGTCGTATGTGGCCTCGCAGACCTGATGCCACTGGTACTGTTCGTTCCGGAATGCGATCGTCGATTCGTACAGCGCCTTGAATTTTGCGTTCTTTGCCGAGACCTCGGCAAACAGCTCGTTGGTCGCCCTGAACGATGCATCGAGGATGTCGGTCGAGAACGGCCTCAATTGGGCGCCGGCCGCAACCAGCCGCTTGATGGCCGACGCGTTGCGGGCATCATATTTGGCCGTCAGGTCGGCCGCGACCTGGCCTGCCGCAATCGTCACCATGCTCTGATAGAGTTTTGGCAGCTCGGCCCATTTCGCGCTGTTGATGTAGAGGAAGCCGTTGGCGCAGCCTTCCCACCAGCCAGGATAGTAGTAATAGGGCGCGACCTTGAGGAAGCCGAGCTTCTCGTCATCATAGGGACCGATCCACTCGGCGGCGTCGATCGTGCCCTTTTCGAGCGCGGGATAGATGTCGCCCGGTGGAATCTGCTGCGGCACGACGCCGAGCCGGCTCAACACCTGCCCCGCCACGCCGCCGACCCGGAATTTGAGACCCTTCATGTCGTCGAGCGTCTTGATCTCCTTGCGGAACCATCCGCCCATCTGCGCGGTCGTGTTGCCGAACGGGATGCCTACAATGCCGAACGTGCCGTAGAGCTCGTTGAGCATGTCGAGGCCGCCGCCATAGGCGAGCCAGGCGTTCATCTGTCGCGTATTGAGGCCGAACGGAACGGCGGTGCCGAACGCGAAGGCAAGGTCCTTGCCGATGTAGTAATAGGAGGCGCTGTTGCCCATCTCCACGGTGTTGTTCGCCACCGCATCGAAGACCTGGAACGCCGGCACGATCTCGCCCGGACCGAACACGCCGATCTGGAATTTCTGGTCCGACAGGTCGGCGATCGCCTTCGCGAACATCTCGCAGGCGCCGTACAGCGTATCGAGGCTCTTGGGGAAGGATGTGGTGAGACGCCAGCGCAAGGCCGGCGCGGATTGCGCGATTGCGGGGGCGGCGACGGCGGTCGAGGCGACAGCAGCACCGGCTGCCTTGAGGAGCTTCCTGCGATTCATGGTCAGTCTCCTTGCTTGGTGAAATGAAAGGCGAACCCGCGAACCGTCAGCCGCAGCATGAATCCTTGTCGCGGTTGTCCCGGCTCGCACTGTTTCGGCCGGGCGGCAGGTCCATCGCCGGATTCTCGGCAAAGAAGCCGTTCGGCTTCAGCGTGAAGCCGACATATTCGACCGGCATCACCGGGAAGTCTTCCGGACGGCAGACATGCGTCGCCCCGAAACTGTGCCAGACTACGATATCCTGGTTTTCGATCGACCGGTTTTTCGCGACATATTTCGGCAAACCGTCGCCGCCGGCATGCTGGTTTGGAAACTCGCCGCTGGCATAGCGTTCGTCGGGGGCGTAGCGCGTCACCCAGATGTGCTTGGTCGCAAAACCGCCGCGCTCGGTCATGTAGCAACCCCGCTGCGCAAGCATCACGGGCGAAGCGTGTGCCAGGAGTTTGTAGGCCGTCGCGCCGCCGACGCTGTTCTTTTGATTGGGATTGGTGATCTTCCAGTACCGCCCGGTCCGCCCGTCGGCCTCGCGGACCGCGTCGCGCTCGCGCGAGAGCACCCGCGACGTGGTGTCGAACACGTTGCCGTACGGATTGTCTGTTCCCCACGGCCGTGGCCGGAATTCGTGCTCCGTCACCGTATTGCCCTCGCCGTCCAGCATCATGTGCAGGCGGGCATTGAAGAAATGCTGGTGGGTCGGACCGCCGAGATCTTCGGCAACCATGCCGCCCCACGGATACGGCTTGCCCGGCGCGATCGCCGCGGTCTGGATGATGCCGGTGAGCTTGACTTCGAGCTGGATCGTGCCGTCCTGGTAGAAGTACCAGAAGAAGCCGTAGTCGTAGTTTCCGACGGTGGTAAAGAAAGAAATCACCAAGCGCCGTGACCGCCGCACCTCAAAGGTCTCGTTGCGGAATTCGTAGTGCTTCCAGAGGATGCCGTAGTCCTCTTCGTGCAGGCAGATCGCGTTCTTCATGACGGCCGGCTTGCCGTAATCGTCGGCGACCTCCACGTCGAAGTAATGAATGTGACCGAGACAGTCGCAGCCCAGTTCGAGGGCGTTGGCGAGCTTGCCGAGCCCGTACTCGCCGGCATCGAACGCGCATTTCCAGAAATGGTTGGCGGTCGGATCGGCATAGGGAACGATCATGTCGGTGACGCTGGCCCGGTAGATGATCGGCCGCTCGCGCCCGCCATCACGGAAGGCGATCTGGTGCAGCACGAGGCCCTCGCGCGCGGTCCAGCCGACGCGGAACGACCAGTTCTGCCAATCAACCTTCCATCCATCGACCGTAAAGCTCGGGCCGTCCTTCTGCACGACATCGAGCGGCTTCACGTCGTTGCGCGTCCGCGGGATCGATGCCCGGTCGTAGTTGCGCGATTTCTTCGGAATCGGAATGATGTCGGGCTCGTCGACCAGATGCACGATCCTGTTCTCGATCAGGTCGACCAGCGCGACCACGCCTTCGATCGGGTGCGCGTAGCCATTGTCCTTGAGGTCCTTGCGCCAGTAGGACACCGCACTGACCAGCCTGCGGCCCTTCTCCACCTCGCGGTCGAAATATCCGGCCGAAAACGGGTCGACCTGAACCAGTTCGATATCCTTGTCATAAAGGCCGCGCCGCTTCATGGCGCGCCGCCAGTCCGCGTCGGCCTTGACGATGTCGCCGACCTTGAACACCTCCTCGATCGTGATCGGCGGCTGGCCGTAGGGATGGGCCTTGGTCGAATACTCGCGCCACGCCGTGACGCGTTTCGAATCGAGATCTACCGTCGCGACATGCGTCGCGCCGGTCTTGCTGTCGAACAGGGTGACGGCCGCCCGCCTTGGAAGAGCGGCGGCCGGCTTCCATCCGAGGACATCGGGCTTGGCCGGCTCTTCGAGTTGCACGTGCGTAAATCGCGCGTGCGGGCCGAGCCGCTTTTCGTTCCGCAATATTTCGGACGCCAGCGCGACTTCGGTCTCGCTGAGCGGGTCGAGCGGATGACCGGCATTCCTGCCGGCAGACTGGTTTGTGCGCACCATATCGGACCGAATTCTCCAGAATTTGGCCGCAGGCTACGGCGGCCAGCGGCTCCACGTCTTGAATGAACCTGCCACATCCGGCCGGTTCGCCCTTGCCAGGGCCACCGGTCCCGGGCGACGCTGGGGAACCACCAACCGGATCTTGTTCGCACGATGCCGATCAGCGTCTCCACTGACCCGATCCGCCCGACCGAGCGCCAGGCCTTCTGGACCGAGGCGATCTGCCGGTCATTCACCAATATTGAGACCAAGCCGCTCGGCTCCACCGTCGTCAGCGGCCATTTCGAGTTTGTCGAGATCGGTGACGCCAAGCTCGTCCGCTTCGACAGCAGCCCGCAATGCTACACCCGCGACGCCAGGCTCGTGAGCCGGGCCGGCTCCGACGAATTCATGTTCGATTTTCAGCGTCGCGGGCACAGCGTCATGGTGCAGGCAGGCAATGAAGCCACGATCAATCCGGGATGCGGCGTGCTGTATGACGCGCGGCGGCCGTTCGAGGATCGGCTGTTCGGCCCCGAGCAGCGTGTGGAATTGCTGATCGCCACCGTCCCCGCCTCCTCGCTGTTGCGATCCGTCCCCGAAGCGGAGCGACTATGCGCGAAGCCTATCCCCTTGTCCGGGACGGTTGCGCGCGCGATTGGCGCGCTGGTACGCGACGCGATCTCCGTGCTGGACGCACCGGCAAGACAAAGCGAGACTGACATCGTCGCTTATCTGTCGGCAATACTGCGCCTTGCCGCTGGCGCTAGCCATGAGCTCAGCCGCCCGAGCCTGTTCAGGCTGATCGATACTTACCTGAGGGCAAACATCGCCACGATCCGGCCGGCGCCGGCGCTTGCCGCCGAGTTCGGCATTTCGGAACGGACTTTTCATCGTATCTTCGCCGACCGCGCGACCACGTTCGAACGCCACGTCCTTCATCTGCGGGTCGAGTTGTTCCGGGACCTGCTGCGTCAGCCTTCGCTGGCAAATATTCCGATCGCGAGACTTGCGCATCAGTGCGGCTTCGCCGATGCCGCCCATGCCACGCGCACCTTCAAGGACCGATTTGGCGCCACGCCACGGGACTTTCGCGCCAGCCTGCCGGTGGCGCCGGAGCAGCGAACCGCCTCGGATTAAGCCTCGCAATAGCTGCGGTACCAGCTCGCGAACCTGTGGACGCCGTCCTCGATCGGGGTCGCCGGGCGGAAATCCACGTCGCGCACGAGGTCATCGACATCGGCATAGGTCGTCGGCACGTCGCCCGGCTGCATCGGCAGCATTTCCTTGTTGGCCTTGCGCCCGAGTTCCTGCTCGAGAATATCGAGCACGCGCAGCAATTCCTGCGGCTTGTTGTTGCCGACATTGTAGATCCGCCAGGGGGCGGTGCTCGATCCCGGGTCTGGCGCTCCGCCCAGCGCGTGTTGCCCGCCCTGCGGCGCGCGATCGATCAGGCGGACCAGCGCTTCCGTCACATCGTCAACATAGGTGAAGTCGCGAAGCATCCTCCCGCCGTTGAAAAGCTTGACCGGATTGCCGCGGACGATCGCGTCCGCAAACACGAACAGCGCCATGTCGGGGCGATACCACGGGCCGTACACCGTGAAGAACCGCAAGCCGGTGCACGGGATCCCGTAAAGATGGCTATACGAATGCGCCATCAATTCGTTGGCCTTCTTGCTTGCGGCATAGAGGCTGATCGGATGATCGACGTTGTCATGCACCGAGAACGGCAGCTTCCGGTTGGCCCCGTAGACGGACGACGAGGATGCGAACAACAGATGACGGCAGCCATTGTGCCGGCATCCCTCCAGAATATTGGTGAACCCGACCAGATTGGCGTCGACATAGGCGTGCGGATCTTGAAGCGAATATCGCACGCCCGCCTGCGCGGCCAGATGGATGACGACGGGAAACCGATACCGCGCGAACAGCGCCGGCATCGCCACGCGGTCCGCCACATCCAATTTTTCGAACTGAAAGCGCGGGTCGTTGCGAAGGATATCGAGGCGAGCCGCCTTCAGCCGCGGATCATAGTAGCCATTGAGGTTATCGATCCCGACGACGCGATGGCCGGACTGCAGCAGCCGTTGCGCCACGTGGAATCCGATGAAGCCCGCGGCCCCCGTTACCAGAATTGCCTGATCCGGCATTGTCATAAGTGCATCCTTAACCAGCCAATGTCATGGCGGCGCATGCCTGTCAGTACGCCACCGATTTCGGCCGACCAACGCCGCAATACAGAAAGCCGTTCCGCTCCACCTCCTCCGGGGAGTAGATGTTGCGCAGATCGACGATGACGGGGCAGGCCATGATGGCGGACAACTCCTTCAGATCCAGCGCCCGGAACTGCTCCCATTCCGTGACGATGACGAGCGCGTGGCACCCTTTGGCGCAACGGTAGGCGTTCTCGCAGAAGGTGACGTTCTCGAACACTTTCTTCGCCTGCTCCATGCCGACCGGATCGAAAACGCGAACCTCGGCGCCCATGTCCTGCAGCGCCGTGATCAGCGGAATCGACGGCGCGTCGCGCATATCGTCGGTATCAGGCTTGAAGGTCACGCCGAGGATCGCAATCGACTTCCCCCGCAGATTGCCGCCGAACGCGTTCGCGACCTTGCGCGCCATCGCCCGCTTGCGCTGATCGTTGACGGCAACCACCGTTTCCACGATTCGCACCGGCGATTCATGGTCCTGGCCGGTCTTGATCAGCGCCATCGCATCCTTTGGAAAACAGGATCCGCCGAAGCCCGGGCCCGCGTGCAGGAATTTCTGACCGATCCGGTTGTCGAGACCGATCCCGCGCGCGACCTCCTGCACATTGGCGCCAACCTTTTCCGCAAGGTCCGCGATCTCGTTGATGAAAGCGATCTTGGTGGCAAGGAAGGAGTTGGCGGCATATTTCGTCAGCTCCGCGGTGCGACGGTCGGTATAGAGGATCGGCGACGCGTTGAGGTGAAGCGGCCGGTACACCTCGGCCATCACGCCGCGGGCGCGCGCGTCATCCGTTCCGATCACGATCCGGTCTGGATGCTTGAAGTCGCGGATCGCCGCGCCTTCGCGCAGGAACTCGGGATTCGAGACGACGGCAGCCGCGGCGGTCGGATTCTCGTCGCGGATGATGCGCTCGACCTCGTCGCCGGTGCCGACCGGAACCGTCGACTTGGTGACCACCACCGCCCGGTCGGGAAGCACGGTCGCGATCTCGCGTGCCGCAGCGTAAACATAGGAAAGGTCGGCATGGCCGTCGCCGCGGCGCGACGGCGTGCCGACCGCGATGAACACCACTTCCGCTTCGCTGACCGCCGACTTCAGATCGCTCGCAAATGACAGGCGGCCCTGGCCGACATTTCGCGCCACCAGTTCGGCCAATCCGGGCTCGTGAATCGGCATCTCTCCGTTGTTGAGGCTTTCAACCTTCTCCGCATTGCTGTCGATACAGACGACCTGATGCCCGAAATCGGAAAAACACGCCCCTGACACCAGCCCGACATAGCCGGCGCCAATCATCGCTATATGCATTACGGTTCCTGTCTGAAAAGCCGCGCGCGGCCGTGGCCGCGCCGACGGCGATGGAAGGTGAAACGACGCGCTAGCTGCTCAATATCGATTCACCGTCGAGATGACGGGGGAAGAAAAAGAAGTTGTTGACGTAGAGTTGGCCGTCCTTGCGGCCGCCGTCCGGCCGCAGGGCATCGGCATCCTGGAGCCGGCGGGAATCGAACTGTTCCACCGCGATCACGTCATTGTCCTTCAGGAAGAAGCCCCGATAGGACTTGTTCCGGAAGAATTCGAACACCAGGCGCGTCGCCTCGGCGCGATGGCGGTCTTCCGCTTCCACCAGAAACACTGGCTGGCAACGCTCCAGAAGTTCGACGGCGCCGTTCAGGACATTCAGTTCGTGGCCTTCGACGTCGATCTTCACGAACGCCACGTCCTTGTCGATGACCGCGTCGAGCCGCGCGATCGGCACATGGGCCGAGACGAGCCTGGCCGACGGATCGGTTCGTGCCTCCAGCGACGCCAGGCCATAGACCAGGCCGTCATCGCCCTGCGGGATGAACAACTCGGCATCGCCGTCGTGATCCGACAGCGCAATCTCATGGACGCTCACATTCCGCGCCGAGGTCCGGCGCAGCAGCTTCGCCATCTGCTGCGAAGGCTCGAAGGCATGGACTTGCCGGGACAGGCGCGCCAGCCGCCGCGTGTAAAGACCGCAGTTGGCGCCGACATCGACCGTCACCGCGTCATCGGGAATCACCTTGTCGAGATAGGACAGTTCCCGCTCCGCCGATTTGGGACGCTTCATGAAATGCCAACGCAGCCATACCGAGGGAAATGCATCCTTCACCATTTCCTTGACCTGTTGCTTTGCGTTCATCGCCGCCTCCCTTGGTGTCGCGCGCAAGTGTCGCTGCGTCGTCCTCGATGCGGATGCCGCCTCCCACCCGGCCGCGCCTCAGACGCGGTCATAGATGTCCTGCACGCGAACGATGTCGTCCTCCCCGAGATAGGAGCCCGACTGGACCTCGATCAAATTGAGCGGAACCTTTCCGGGATTCTCCAAACGATGCATGCATCCCAGGGGAACGAAGATCGACTCATTTTCGCGCAGCAGGATTTCTTCGTCGTCGCGCGTGACGATCGCGGTGCCGTTCACCACGACCCAGTGTTCGGCGCGGTGATAATGTTTCTGCAGAGACAGCTTGGCGCCGGGATTGACGGTAATGCGCTTGACCTGAAACCGCTCGCCGGCATGGATCGACTGATAGTAGCCCCACGGGCGATGGACGCTGTGGGTCTGGGTCGCCGAGCGATGGCCGTTGGCCTTCAGACGCTCGACCAGCTTTCCGACATCCTGGTCGCGCTTCCGGCTGGTCACCAGCACCACGTCAGGCGAAGTGGCGATGACGAGATCCTCGACGCCGAGCGCCGCAACCAGTTGCCCGTCGCCGCGGACATAGCAACCGGAGGCGTCCTCCATCACCGCATCACCGATCACCACATTGCCCGACGGGTCCTTTTCCGCCATCGACCACAAAGCCGACCAGCTTCCGACATCGCTCCAGTCGAACGTGGCGGGCACGACCACGGCATTGTCGGTCTTTTCCATGATCGCGTAGTCCATCGAGATCGACGGACATGCTTCGAAGGTGCGTTCCTCGAGGCGAAGAAAATCCAGATCGCGGGTGGCGCCGGTCAGCGCCTCGCGGCAGGCGGCGAGAACCTCCGGCGCGCGCTGCGTCAGTTCGTCGATGAACTGGCGCGCCGGCAGCAGAAATATCCCGCTGTTCCAGACGTGCTCGTCGCAGGCCAGCAGGCGCTCGACCGTCACCAGATCCGGCTTCTCGACAAAGCCGGCCACGTTGCGAATGGGGGACGCGGCGTCCAGTTCGTCGCCCATCCGGATATAGCCGAACCCGGTCGCCGCCGACGACGGCCGAACGCCGAACAGGACGAAGCGGCCGTACCGCGCCGCCGTCACGCCGGTCGATATGGCCGCGCGAAACGCGGCGTGATCGCGCACCCAGTGATCGACCGGCATCGCCAGGATCACGGCGTCGGGATCGGCCTCGCTGGCGAGCAACGCTGCAATCGCGACCGCAGGCGCGGTATTCCTTCCGAACGGTTCGAGCACGATGGTCGGACGATCGACGCCGACCGCGCGCAACTGCTCGCCGATCGCGAACCGGTGCTCGGCATTTGCGACCACCATCGGGTCAGTAAACAGCGAACGGTCGTCAACGCGCAGCGCCGTCTGTTGCAGCAGCGTGTTTTCGCCGAGCAACGAGAGCAGCTGCTTGGGGAAGGTCTCGCGCGACAGCGGCCACAGCCGCGAGCCGGCGCCGCCGGACAAGAGAACGGGCACGATACGGCCGCGCGCTTCGATCATCGCCATGGCATGGTCCTTCGATGTCTTGATGACGTTGGTCAGAATCCGCTTCCCGAAAGGAATTCCTTGCGGATCGTGCGAATGATGATCATGACGTCCATGCGCAGCGACCATCGCTCGATGTAATCGAGATCGTAATCGATCCGCGAAATCGCCGGCCCGGACTGGGCCGTGCTTCCCCTGCAGCCGCTGACCTGCGCGAGCCCGGTAATGCCCGGCCGCGCCGTATGCCGCTGAAAATAATATGGCACGAGGTCCTCGTAGGGCAGATCCGCCGCCAGCATTCCCGGGACATGCGGCCGGGGACCGACCAGCGACATGTCGCCCTTGATCACATTGAACAGCTGCGGAATTTCGTCGAGGCTGGTCTTGCGCAGAATTCGCCCGACCGGCGTCACGCGCGCGTCGCCCTGGACCGTCTGCCTTACGCCGCGCACATCACCGGCATCGTTACGCATCGTTCGGAACTTGTAGATCTTGAAGCGGCGGTTTCGATAGCCATAGCGGTATTGAAAGAACAGCACCGGGCCCGGCGACGTCGCCTTTATCGCCACTGCAATCGCAATCAGGAGAGGAGCGAAAAACAGCAATGCTCCGCTTGCCGCAGTGATGTCGAAGATGCGCTTGGCGATCGATGACGACGGCTCGGTCCGCGCGGCACGGCGCGAACGCCGGCGGCCTCGATACGCACCACGCGTACCGCCGCCGGCAAACTCGACAGGACGGACCGATATCTCTGTCCGCTCTCTCCGAATCGGCGTGACGTTGTTCCGATCGAAGTTGGCTGTCACGATCGAGGCCATGACTCTCCTCTCTGCTGGAACCGGACTGTGACCGAGCACGTGGATTTGCGCGGCACCGCGCGTGACGATTTCGCAGCAGCGAATGTCAGCACGTTCGAGGTCGCAAAGACTTTCCAAAATCTTGAGCGAAATTTGGCGCGAAAGTGAAATAGGTCACGCGCAACGCCGGAACTGAATCGCGCACGCGATTGTGCGACGCGATATTTTGGTTTGTTCGGAGACGCTTAGTTTGGATTTGCCCGGTTAACGGGCTGCGTGTGACTCGACGCTGCCATGCATATTCGAAAATCGCGGAACAAAATCCGACGTTCGTTTCTCGACGTTCAATCGAACAAATACAGCGCCACTGCACGGGCAACAAAGGCCTGTCACCGCGTTATTTTGAACGAGATTGTTCGTCGAACGCCAAGCGACGTGCCACAGCGTGATCACAGTGGTTAACGCGCACGAGTTGGTGCTGTCGTCGCAAGGCTTCGGAAGAAAATAGAGACGGCAGCGATTCGCGAGCCGTCCACTTCGCGGAACAATTCCGGGGAGGCGCCCATGATGGCCGAACGTCTGCACAGCCGCGCACTGGTGCAATACGACAGATTGCCTGACCGCAGGCTCAGGAATCGAATCATCGTTGGAAATGCGATCGCGTGGGTGGCGATCGTTATCCTGATCCGTCTGCTCCTTTTCTAGACACCTCACCTTGGCGCATTTGCATGATGGATTGACCGCCACCCGGTTCCATGATCGACATCGCACACCATGCACCAGATGTCCGCGGCACCTTCGCGCTCCGTCAACGCTTCAGCGCCAGCCGATACACGCATCTATGCGGTCGGCGACATCCACGGCCGGGCCGACCTGTTGAGCGAGATCACGGCACGGATCGACGACGACATCCGGCGCCGGCCGATCGCGCATACCGTCGAGGTCTATCTCGGCGACTACATCGATCGCGGGCCGCACTCCAGGACGGTGATCGATTTGCTCGCAGTCCGTCTGGTTGCCAATCGCGCCGTGTGTCTGCGTGGCAACCACGAAGCTGTGATGGAAGGGTTCCGCCAGGATCCGACAATTCTGGAGTACTGGCTGCCGTTGGGCGGCATGCAGACGCTTGCATCCTACGGCATTGAGCTGCACGACGAGGCCGAGACCGCCTTTGACTTGCACCGCCGCTTTCTCGACGCGTTTCCGCGTGCACACGAATTGTTCATGCAGTGTTTGCGCAACCAGTTCAGTTGCGGCGATTTTCTGTTCGTGCACGCCGGCATTCGGCCGGACATTCCGATCGAACAACAGGACGTTAACGATCTGATCTGGATTCGGAACGAGTTCCTCGAGTCCACGCATGATCACGAAAGATTCATCGTGCATGGTCACACGCCGGTGCCGCATCCGGATATCAGGCACAACCGAATCAACATCGACACTGGCGCGTGGCGAACGGGAACCCTGACCTGCATCGCGATCGAAGGATCAACGATCCTCTTCTTGTGATGTGCGCATACGCGCTTTGTGATGCGCGCGCACGATTTCGAATTCGATGGAACTCCCGCATCACATTCTTTCGCCTTGTTTTCCTTTCTATGATCGACGGCTGTACGTGCATTCATGGAGATGCAGCCATGCAGCAACGGTCGTCCAGCGCCGGCCTGACGCTTCACTTTCTTGTTTTCGTCCTTGCGATCGCCGGCATCAGCGCCGGTCTTTCAGTTCACGCTTCAGCACAAACACGTCCCTCCGCATCGTCTGCGGAAAGTTACATCCTTGGCCCGAACGACCGAATCAGGCTGAAGGTCTACGGCGAATCCGACATCACCGGCGAGTATGAAATCGACAATGGCGGTCAGGTTTCGATTCCACTCGCGGGCCATATCAAGGCCGCGGGAGCCACGACGCGGCAGCTCGAAAAATCGATCGCATCCGCGCTTGCCAAGGGAATCGTGCGTGATCCGCGCGTGAATGTCGAGATCGCGCAGTATCGTCCGTATTACATTCTTGGCGAAGTCAAGAAGAGCGGCGAATACCCCTATCGCAATGGGCTGACGGTGATGGACGCGGTCGCAAGCGCCGGCGGATTCACGTATCGCGCCAACGAAAACAAGGTCTATCTGCGCCGGGCAGGCACCGGTACAGAAGAGATCTTGCCTCTCGATGCGCCTGTTCCGGTTTTCCCGGGCGACAACATTCGGATTCCGGAGCGCTACTTCTAGCGTCGCGGAATCTTAAGATGAGGTGAATGCCGCTCGCGAGCGGATGACGGCGTGTGTGTTGCGCTGTCGTCACATCCTTTTGCAATGCGAAAAATTTTGCGACGCGAGGAAAACTTTTTCCGGCAAGGCGCGTTGCAGGCGAGCGCATCACTTCAATCTCACAACTCAAAAACCTTGCGCCCGCGTACCGAGTATGAGGCATGCCTTTCTTATGCGCAGTCGACGATCATTTTCTGAGCGATGGGCTTCGCCCCTGAAGTGTTCGCCGCCTTCGAGTTCCCGCAAGGGATGGGTGATGGGATTCGAGTTTGAAATGGCAGAGCTGGATGCATTCGAAGGAAGCGAAGAACGGCTCCGTTCGATACGCGTATTCGGCCGGCGCCGCTTCAACCTCTTGCCGGTGCCGGCCGCCGCCATCCTGCTCGGTCTTGGATCGTCGGCGAATGCACAGGCCATCCCGTGGGTCAACGGAGAATTCGCGTCACCCTGGAACGCACAAAAAATCTTTGAACCGTCATCGCCGCCCGACCGGACCGACCCGGACAACCGCGAAGAGATTCCGCCCGAGGACATGCCGGTGAAGAAGCGACAACAGCCCGGATATGAGCCCGTCGGCATTCGCTCCGGTTCCTGGATGTTCAACCCGTCGCTGACCGCCGGCAGCTTTTACGACAGCAACGTCTTTTCATCGGGCACCGCGCAGCGTTCCGATATCGCGGCGGTGATCGAGCCGACGCTGCGCGCGCACTCGTTGTGGGGGCGGCATGGCGTCGATCTGAAGCTGGATGCGCAGTCGACGGTCTATAACCAGTTTTCGAGCCTCAACCAGAACAATGCCAGCCTGAAGGGCAATGGCTGGCTGGACATCACGAAAGACACGATGCTGCTCGGCAGCTTTCAGATCGCGCATCTGAACGAAGGTGTCGGCACGCTGAGTTCACCCGGCAACGCCATATCGCCGACGCCATACAATCTGATGTCCGGCGACGTCACGCTGCGCAAGGAATTCAACCGGCTGACGACATCGGTTGGCTTCCGCACCGATTCATACGACTTCGGATCGACGCGCGCGCAGGACGGCAGCGTCATCAACCAGGACGCCCGCGACGGGCAGATCTACGCACTGCACAGCCGGATCGACTATGCGATCTCTTCCACCCTTGGCTGGTTCGGCGGCGTCGAAGGCAATCAGCGCGACATCAAGGGAACGCCGGGTCACACCCTGGACTCGCAAGGGTATCGCGCGCTGACCGGCATCACGGTCGGGCTGAACAATCTGGTGACCGGCGAATTCGGCGCCGGCTATGTCCAGCAGCGTTTCGACGATCCCTCGATCGGCACCATCGAGGGCCCCTCCTACCGCGCGCGGCTGACATGGCGGCCGACGCGCCTGCTCGACGTGCATTTCAATGCCGAGCAGATCGTCACGCAGACATCCGACACCAGCGCCACCGGCGTGCTCGCCAACGCGGTTCAACTCGGCCTCGACTACGAACTGCGGCGCAACGTCATCGTGTCGCTCGCGGGCGGTTACGAGAACGACAAGTTCTTCGGTCAGTTCCGCAAGGACAACGTGCTGACATCAGACACGCGCGTCAAATATCTCGTCAACCGCTTCGCGGCCGTGTCCGCCTACTACCGCTACACCAAGCGCGACAGCGACCTCCCCGTCTTCAGCTTCGACAAGCACCTGGTAGGCATGAATGTTACAGCGCAATTCTGACCTGCCCTATGTGATCCCCGATGAGCCTCAGAGCCGCCCGGCCGAAGGCTGGCAGTATCCGAGCGTCGATTTGCGCGAGATGGGCCGCATCCTGCGCCGTCGCTACAAGATGGCGGTGCTGCCGGCCTTGGCCCTGCTCGGGCTGGCGGTGATCTATCTGTTGTTCGCCACCACTCTCTATACGGCGACATCGACCGTGCTGGTCGACCCGCGCCGCGCCAATGTGGTCGAAAGCAACCAGTCCGTGCTGTCGAACTTCGGCACCGACGATGCGACCATCGAGAGCCAGACGCTGCTGATCCAGTCGGTTGCGATCCTGGTGCGCGTGGTCGGCAAGCTGAAGCTGACGGAAGATGCGGAATTCCGGCCAAAGCCCGGCCTGCTCGATCCGATCAAGCGGCTGTTCAGCAGCAGCGGGCCAAGCAACGGCGCGAGCCCCGAAGACGCGGCGAGAGCGCGGTCGGTGGAGATCCTGCAGAAGCGGATGAAGGTAACAAGGCAAGGCACCACCTTCCTCGTCGATATCGCCGTCAGCTCGGAATCGCCGCAGAAAGCCGCCACCATCGCCAACGCGATCGCCGACGCCTATTTCGACGAGCAGGTTCGCGCCAAGTACGACGCCACGCGCATTGCCGCGAACTGGCTCAACGGCCAGATCGACGAGTTGAAGTCGAAGGTCGTCGCCTCCGAAAAGGCGGTCGAGGATTATCGCTCGGCCAATAATCTGATGGTGTCGCAGGGCGTCACGCTCAACGACCAGCAGCTCACCGACCTCAACAACAAGCTGATCGCCGCGCGCGTGCAAACGGCGGAGGCGCGGGCCAAGTATGAGCAGGTCCAAGACATCGCGAAATCCGGCGGCGACCCCGGCGGCTTCAACGCAGCCATTTCCTCGGAAATGATCACGAAACTGCGCACCCAATATGCCGACATCGCCAAGAACGAAGCCGACCTGTCGAGCAAATATGGCGCGCGCCATCCCCTCGTCGCCAACGTGCGGGCGCAGCGGCGCGACACCCAGCGGCTGATCAACGAGGAAATCCGGCGAATCCTGGAGAGCACGAAGCACGATTACGACGTGGCGCGTTCGCGCGAGGCATCGCTGCAGCAAAGCCTCGACCAGCTTCAGGGCGTGTCCACGTCCTCAGGGCAAGCGCAAGTGCGCTTGCGCGAGCTGCAGCGCGAGGCCGAGGCCAACCGGACGCAGTATGAATCCTATCTGGCGCGCTCCAAGGAAACGACCGCGCAAGAGAGCCTGGAGATGCCGGATTCCCGGATCGTGACCAAGGCCAGCATTCCGATCAGGCCGTCATCGCCCAAGACCATGCTGATTCTGGGCCTCGCGGCGATGCTCGGCCTCGGCGCCGGCAGCGTGCTGGCGTTCCTCGCCGACTATCTCGACGGCCGCGTCAAGACGCTCGAACAGGCCGAAGCCATTGCGGGCGTGCCGGCCCTTGCCGCGGTTCCGTTGATCGGCGCGCGCGAGCTAGCCGGTCTTGCCCGGCGCGGACGCCGCGAACTCGGCCGCTACGATCCGAAGGCGACGGGGCTATTGCCGCCGGCGCTGCAGCCGCCCCTGACGCGCTATGCGATCGACGAACCCGGCACGTTCTTCGCGGAAGCGATCCGCGCTGTTCGCCTGGCGCTGCAACGAACGATGCGATCGCAGCCGGTGAAGGTCGTACAGGTCACCTCCGCGCTCGACAGCGAGGGCAAGACGACGCTTGCGATCAACCTGGCGCAGTCGCTGGCCATGCTCGGCATCCGAACGCTGCTCATCGATGGCGACCTCCGCAACCCGCAAGTGACCCGCGCACTCTGTCCGCGCGCCGATGCCGGGCTTCTGGAAGTCGCGATCGGCCAGACCGCGCCGGAGCGCGCCATTCTGGTGGATCCCAGCACCGGACTTTCGATTCTGCCGTCCACCCCCATCAAGGAGGTTGAGTTCATCACGGAATTGATGTTTTCCGACCGGATCGTCGACGTTCTCGATTACTTCCGCCACCGCTACGAGTTGATCGTGATCGACTCGCCGCCGCTGGTGCCCCTGGTCGATGGCCGCGCGCTCGCCGAATTGGCCGATCGTATCATCCTGGCGCTGGCCTGGGACCAGACCCCGGGCGAGGTACTGTCCCATGCCATGGACTTGCTGTCCCCCGTCCGCGACCGGGTCATGGGCACGGTGTTGACCCGCGTCGATCTCAGCCGCTTGCAATTCTACGACTATTACCGCAGCTCGGCCTATCTCAAGCCATACGGCGCCGCGAGCCTCCATGCCGGAGCCGCGCGGTGAGAATGCGCGGACCGTTGAGCGGACCGACTGGCGTGGCGCGGGTGTATCGTCTTCCCCTTGCATCACCGGCGCGGAGGCCGGCTTCCTATGCGCATGGGCGCACTGCGAATGCCGACGCCTTCATCGAACGGATCGCGGCCGGCCTGATGCTGCTGGCTGTGATGGCAACGTTCACGCTTTCGTCGTCCGTACTGACCAACTGGAAAATTCACTATTTGACGGCGGGCGGAAATTTTTACGAAAAGCTGCATCCAGCAACCTACTTCACATTGTTCGCATTCTCGCTCCTGCTGATCCGCAGCCGCGGCCCGGTCGGCGAGCTCAACTGGATGCTTTCCGAATCGAAGCTGCTGCTGGCCTATCTGCTCTGCTGGCTGTTTCTCTTGATCCAGGTGATCGTGCTCGAACGCCCATTCACGGTCATCATCGACACGTTTCTGCTGCCGATCCTGATCGCGATGGTGATGTGGCAGCTGTCACCGGCGCAAAAACGCCCGCTGGCCTGGGCCATTCATTTCACCATCCTCCTGAACGTCGTGCTCGGATACTATGAGTATTTCTCCGGCCATCGGCTGATCCCGTTGACGCTCGGTGACGTCGTGGTGATGGGAGAATGGCGCTCCGCCGCGCTGCTGGGCCATCCGCTCACGGCATCCGGCATCGTCGGCGCCTATGTGCTGGCGCTGGTGTTTCGTCCGGCGATCTGTCCACCACTGCTGGTCCGGCTGCCGCTGATCGCATTCTGCCTGGGATCGCTGATGGCCTTTGGCGGCCGAACGTCGCTGGTCACCGTGCTGGCGATGATCGGACTGGTCGGACTATTCGAGGCGTTCCGCCTGATGCAGGGACGGCGAATGCCGCTTCCCGCGGCAATTCTCGCTATCTGCGTGTTGTTTGCCGCAGGCGCCATCGTATTCGCCGCGCTGGACCTCGGCATTTTCGACAAGATGCTGCTGCGCTTCTCGTCCGACAAGGGCAGCACGCTGGCGCGCTTCGCCACCTTCAGCCTGCTCTCGCATTTCGATTGGCATGAACTGATCCTCGGCCCCAACCCGGTTCGGGTGAATGCGCTGCAGTCGCAGCTCGGCCTCAACTACGGCATCGAGAACTTCTGGATCGCCTCCATCGTTCAGTTCGGCCTCGTCCACACCGTCCTGCTGACGATCGGACTGATCTGCTTCTTCGTCGAATTGCTGCGCCGCTCAAACCCGGCGGCATGGGCCATCATGCTGCTGATCATCGTCATCGCTGCCAGTTCGGTGAGCTTCTCGTCGAAGAACATTCAGCTCGCGCAGTTCGTGATCCTCATCTCGGTCCTGCTGCCGCGCGAGCCGCGGCGCGTCACCGCGCCCGCGCCAGTCCGCCCGCCTGTCAGCTACCGGTCCGTTCCGGCTTAACTCGGGATTCTCTTTCGCATGACCATCTATGTCGACAACACCCATCTCGGACGTCACGTCACCGGCCTTGAGCGCATCACGCTGGAGCTGTTCTCCGAGGCCGCGCTTGCGCCGCTCGATGTCGTACCGGTGAAGGCGCAAGGTCTTCGCCAGATGCTGACAACGCAGACCCTGGGTTTGCCGATGCGACTCGCCGCCTCGTCCTCGATCCTGCTGTGTCCCGGCTTTCCCCCGAGCCCGCTGCTGCGGCCGTTCGCATCGCGGGTGCTGCCCTATATCCACGATGACTTCCTGATCACGCGGCGCGCCGAGCTCAACATGCGGGCCCGACTCTATATGGCCGGGCCCTTCAAGCTCGCGCTGCGGCACTACCCGCGCTTTCTTGCCAATTCCGGCGATACGAAGCGCAAACTTGCCGCGCATTGCCGGCCCGACGCGGAAGTGACGCTCTATCGGCCTTCGGTCCGCAACGTGTTTGGCCTCGACCCCGGGCAACGCGGCGAACGCAGCGCGCAGCCCAAACCTCTTCGGCTGATCGCGCTGGGCACGGTCGAGCCGCGCAAGAATTTCAGGGCGGCGGCACAAATCCTCGACGCGTTGCGCATGCAGGGATTTCCGGAAGCGACGTTGGACATCGTCGGCAGATCGGGATGGGGCGACGACTGGCAAGCGCTGGTGAGCCAACCCGGCGTTACGCTGCACGGATATCAATCCACTGAGCGGGTCAATCAGTTGCTTGACGCCGCCGACCTGTTCATCTGCACCTCCCATGACGAAGGCCTGGGGTTGCCGCTGCTGGAGGCGCAGCACGCCGGCCTACCGATCATCGCCCCCGATGCCGCCATTTTCCGCGAGGTGCTTGGCGAGTCCGGCATCTACGTCGATACCGCCGACCCCGCTGCTGCAGCCGCGCAGATCGCGGCTGCCCTGTCGAACGAAGACTGGCGCGTCCGGTACGTGACACTGGCCGTGCGCAATCTGGCGCGCTGGAACGATCTGGCGCGCGGCGACCGCGAAAATGTCATCAGCCTGATCGCACGCCTTGCTCACCGTCGAGGAAATGCGAGCCCGGAGTATCGTAGCGTTGCATGAGACCAGCACAAGGCATCAGGATGGGTTGCGGATCATTGCGGCCGGCGCCGTTGTGGTCCTGCACTATTCCGATTACTTCAAGGACGTGACGATCGGCCGTTTCATGGTCGCGCGCACCTGGCATTTCAATCTGTTCGTCGATCTGTTCTTTGTCGTCTCCGGCTTTGTCATCGCCCGGCAATATTTCGGCCGCGTCAATGATGCCGGATCGATCGGCCGCTTTCTCTGGCGTCGCCTCGCCCGCATCTATCCGCTGCATCTCGTCACGCTAGCCTTCTATGTGGCGCTTGCCGGAGCGCTTCATTTCGGCGCCGCCCGGACGGACAACCCCGCCCGCTACCCGCTTTCCGACCTGCCCGCGCAGTTCCTGCTGCTTCACGCCTTCATCGGCGAGCGCCTGACGTTCAACTTCCCGAGTTGGTCGCTGTCGGCGGAGATGTTCTGCTATCTGCTTTTTCCGCTCGTCGCGCTGATCGCGCAACGCCGCAAGGAGGCGATCATTGCGCTCGTGGCCCTCACCGCGCTCGCCAACTCCCTTTGGGTGTGGGCGGCAGGAACGACGCCGTGGGCCGACTGGATCAACCAGGGCGGCGCCTTCAGGGCGCTGCCGGCCTTCAACCTCGGCATGGCCTGCTATCTGTTTCGCGACCGGATCGCGCGTTGGCCTGTGATTCCCGGCGCGCTGGCCGCATCGCTAGCCGCATTTATCGTGCTCGGCTCGTGGCTGCCGACGATGACCGCCCTGGTCGCGATCTACGCTATCGCGATGCTTGCCGTTCAGGCCGATTGCGCAGGGCGCGAGACGCTGCTGTCGCGGCTCCGCTTCGATCGCTGGTCGCCGCTGACCTATTCCTGCTACATGCTGCATATTCCAGTTGCGACCGTCATCATCACCTTCGGATCGCGGCTTCTGTCCCTGTCGCCGCAGGAGCGGCTGATTCTTGCACCGGTAGCGATCGTCGTTCTTGCATTCGCAAGTGTCGTCTCGCTGCGTACGTTCGAAACGCCGCTGCGGCGATATCTGACCGAGGCCTACGACCGCCGCGCTATCAGGCCCGCGCCGTCTCCTGCGATCTCACGGCAGGAGGGCACATGATGACGGTCGTAGAGCGCATAGCGGCAAACCCGCGATCTCTGAGCGTGACCCATGCGCCGGCCAAAAGCCGCGATGGCGTCATCGACGCCATGCGCGGCATCGCCATCCTGATGGTGATCGGAATCCATTCGCTGCCGCAGCCGCTTGATGCTATCTGGGAAAAATCGCTCGACGCGGCGCTGCGGCCCTGCGTGCCGGTCTTCCTGTTCGTATCAGGATATCTGACGGCGCTTTCCGGCCGCGTGCCGCTTGCGAGGCGATTGAAGGCGGCCTTGATTCCCTACGCGATCGCGTTCGCCGCCGCCTATGTCTACATGGCGCTGCATAATCCGGCGATGGACCATCGCATCGGCACGACGCTCGCGCGGTTCGGACTGGGATACGTATTCGTCTACTACTACGTCTTCGTCTATGTCTGCTGCACGCTCGGCCTGTGGCTCGTCCTTGCGGTTGGCGAGACGGGACAGTCGGATTCAAGAAAGCGGATCGCGGCGCTGCTGATCCTCGCGATCGGCTGCGGTCTGCTTGCCGGCAGCTATCTCGACCCGGCCATGTCCAGGCTCGGCGCCTCGGACGCCTTGCTCGACGAAGTCCGCATGCGCGACATTCCGTTTTGGTTCTCGTTTGTCGCGATCGGCGCGCTGACCGCGATGTTCGCGGACCTGAGCGACCAGGGCATGCGCCGCGCGTTGCTTGGCGCCATGCTGGCCGCCTACATCGTCTACGCCGCCGTGCGCATTCTCGGCCTTGGCGACGCCGCCACCTACGATTCGACCGCGTTCCTCGTCTATGCAGCCCTGTTCTGCATCGCACTGTTCGCCATCCAGCCGGGCGCGCCGCTGCTTGGATGGTTCGGCTCGGGCAGCTACTTCATCTATCTCTGGCACATCTTCATCGTCATGGCGCTGCGCGATCACTTTGGGCTGCGCCAGCTCGACGGCGTCGCCAGCTTTGCCGTTTGCTGCACCTTGACCGTCCTCGTCTCTACCGCCGCGCTGCTGGCCCTCCGGCAGTTCGCTTCCCGCCGACTCTGCCGCTGGCTGGGGGCCTGAGCGATGCTCCTGAAACACACCCTGCTCTATCTGCCGGCGCAGTTCGTCGGACCGCTGTTCCAGCTGCTGGCGATGATCGTATGGACGCATGTCGTCGACGAACACACGCTCGGTGTCATCACGCTGATCACCGCCACGCACGAATTGCTGCAGATCGGCTTTCTCGCCTGGTGGTCGCAATATGCGCTGCGTTTCCTCGGACGCTACCAGGACGTCAACGATGCGCCGCGCTTCTACCGCACCGAAAATGCGGTCCTGTTGGCGTCCGTGGTGCTGCAAAGCGCAGCCGTCATCGGAATTCTGCTTCTGGTCATTGCGCCCGGCGCCAGAACGGGCCTTCTCCTTGCCGCCGCGGCCTACGTGATAACCCGATCCCTCAACGTCTATATCGGCGAGCGCGCCCGCGCGCAGCAGCAGATCCGGGTATACACGATCCAGCAGGTGTTCGGGCCGTCGGTCGGATTTGTCGCCGGCCTGGCGTTGATCAGATTGTTCGGCCAATCGGCGGAGTGGCCGCTTGCGGGATACGCCGCGGCGCAACTGATCGCAGCGCTGATCGTGATACCGACACTCCGCTGTGGCTACCGCCTTTGGCCCATCGACCGGGAGATTGTCGTGCACGCGCTGCGCTACGGCATTCCGCTGATCATAGGCGGCGCGCTCGGCTGGGTCGGCCTCAATGCGTCGCGCTTCATCGTCAACGACATGTCCGGCGTTGCCGCAGCCGGGCTGTTCGCGGTCGGTTACGGCCTCGGCCAGCGGGCGGCGGCGGTCGCGGCCATGCTGGTGACGGCCGCCGCGTTCCCGCTGGCGGTAAAGAGCATGGAACAGGAAGGCAGTCAGGCCGGCATGCGCCAGCTTGCCGCCAATAGCGCGCTGCTGGTCGCGATCCTGGCGCCGAGCCTCGCCGGCATCTTCATGCTGAGAACGGAGATCGTGCATCTATTGATCGCGGCGCCGTTTCAAGCGGTGACGCTCGCCGTCCTGCCGCTCTCCACCCTTGCCGGCGCGATCCGCAACCTGCGCGCCCATTTCGCCGACCAGGTGTTTCTGCTGCAGAACCGCACGCGCTGGATGATGGCCATTGCGGCAATCGACGCGTTGATGACCGTGGTGTTGAGCGCCCTGTTGCTGCCGCGCTGGGGGCTGCCCGGCGTCGCCGGCGCCACCGTGCTGGCGGCGCTGGCCGCGGCAAGCGTCAGCTTCTCGATCGGGATTACCCGGTTTGGCCTGCGCCTTCCGGTCGGCCATCTGGTGCGCATCGCTTTCGCCACGATCGCGATGGCGGCGCTGCTGCGGATCTTCCCGGAAGCCCGCACCCTCGCTGTGTTGGCGGCGCATGTCACGGCAGGCGCCGCCGTCTATTTCAGCGCGCTCGCCCTGCTCTACGCGCCGTCGCTGCTGCGGATACTCCGCCCACGCCCCCAGCATTCGGGGGCATGAGCGTCGATCGGCGCTCACGACTTCCTGGTATTCTCGAACGCGCGCGCCATCGCGAACCAGAGCGGCTTCTTTTGCATCGACGAATCGAACGGGAGAGGCCGGGGCAGCCGCTGCGCGAGGGGATCCTTCTTCTTCGCCGCGTCGGTATAGAACGAGTAGTTATCGGCAAGTTCCCACGCGATGACCACCTTGACCGCCGGAACGCGTAGCGCGTTGTTCAGGAATCTTTCGGCCGTCTCGGCGATCATGGCATCGCGTGCCGCGATGTCGTCCGGAAACGTGTCGTCGCGCACGTCGAATTCGGTCAGATAGATATCGACGCCACGATCGGCGAGCGCATGAAGGAATTCGGCAAAACGTCCGGGGTCGTGCGGGTACCGTGGTTGCAGGTGGCTTTGCAATCCGACCGCATGCAACGGCACGCCGGCATGCTTCAATTCGTCGACCAGTTGCAGCAATCCCTTGCGCACCGTGAGACCGACCTCATCGTCGCGCTCGCTCTGCGCCTCGTTGAGAACCAGTCTGGTCTTCCGGTCGACCGTCGCCACACGTTCGAAGGCGCGGCGAACATATCCCGTGCCGAACGTATCGTACCATGGACCGAGCCTGTAACCGCCGGGCGCCTTGTGCCCGGGCCAGAACGGTTCGTTGACGACATCCCAGGAGTGCAGCTTGCCGACGTAACGGGCAGCCACTTCCTCGATATAGGAATCGAAGAATTTTTCGCGCTCGGCGCCGCTCATGTTCCTGACCCATTGCGGAACCCATTCGTTCCAGATCAGGCAATGGCCGCGCATCGGAATGTTGTTGCTTGCACAGAATTGCAGCAGCCGGTCCGCGCTCTCGAATCGCTTTGGTCCTGGTTGCGGTGCGATGGTTCCCATCTTCATCGCAATGTCAGTCGTAACGATACGCGTCTGCGTCTGATAGAGCTCGCGATAGGCACGGTCCTTGTCGATGACAGGACCTGCAGCCGCGCCGAACACGATTCCGTTGCGCGCTGCGATGGCGCCGAGACTCTGCGCAGGCTGCGCGGCGAATGCTTTCTTCCCGTACGACGCAACACTTGCACCTGCGATGAGAGCGAGCGCATTTCGCCTCGACCACTGCTGCATAGCTGATCTCCATCATGTGAATGATTCGTCGCAACGTGTTGTCGTTCGCGCTGCGACATCGCCATCGTTGCGTCGCATTAGTTCGATTTCGTGACGATGCCGATCGAGAATTTTTCGGCTGACAGTTCCCGCCGCGAAGCACGGGCATGTCGATCGTCCAGCGTGAACGCATCTCTCAATCAAATCATCGTCAGGAGGTCGACATGGCGGAACCGCCAATATCGTTGCAGCCCAGCCTCACGGTCGACGGCATCGCCATCAATGTTCCATCGCTCCCCGAGGCGGTCTCGTCGATCGTGTCGGCTGCGCAACGTGGCGACAACTTCAGCGTCTGCACGCTCAATCTCGATCACGTTGTTCAATTGCAGCAACACGCGAACTTTCGCGCCGCCTATCGCCGTGCCCGATTTGTCACAGCGGACGGGTTCCCGATCGTCGTGCTGAGCCGTCTCATGGGCACGCGAATCGAGCGGACGACCGGCGCCGATCTCGTCGAACCGGTCTGCGCGGAAGCGCGGAGGAAAGGTCTTTCGGTCTTTCTGTTAGGCGCGAACGATCTCACGCTGAAGGTAACGGCGCGGCGTTTGTCGGAACGATTCAGGGGATTGCAGATCGCGGGATGCCTTGCACCGGGACCGGGGTTCGATCCCTATTCCAGCGAAGCCGATGCTGCGATCGAAAGCATTCGTGCCTCAGGCGCCCGGCTCTGCTTCGTTGCGCTGGGCGCGCCACGGCAGGAATTGTTCGCGGCGAGATGCCTCGACGAGCTGAACGGAACCGGCGTGTTATGCATCGGGGCGGCGCTCGATTTCATTGCCGGCACGCAGAACCGCGCACCGTCTATCGCGCGCAGAACCGGACTGGAGTGGGCGTGGCGCATGCTGCGCGAGCCGCGGCGGCTCGGTCCCCGTTACGTCAGATGCATGAGCGCGGTTCCGCGTCTCGTTGCGCGAACCATTCCGCAAATCATCCAGGCACGCATGAGGAAAGCCGCATGACTTCAACATTGACCCTGGCGCTGCGGGCGCGAAACACCAGCCGTATCAAGCCGCGCTATCAGATCTGCCTGATCCATCCGTTCGACCCGCGCGGCCAGAAGGTCGGCGGCCTCGAAACCTACATCCGCGACTTCATTACCTTCCATCCTGTTGACACCGATATCCTCTTTATCGGCGTCGACTCGACGGGCGAGCTGGAGCTGGGAAAGCTTCACCGGCTGACGTTCCGTGGCCGCGGCTTCGACTTCCTGCCCATCCTGCATTATTCGGACCAGCAGGCGCGCGAGGCGGCCCGCACGATCCGCACCTCGCTAACCGGGCAGTTCTTCATGGCGCTGCTCCGCCACTTCGGCCCGATCGCAAGGCTGATCCGCGCCAGGCGATGCTCGGTCGATCTGCGGCGCGTTGAATTCTCCTGGCTGCCGGCAATCCTGCGGCTGCCATTCGTGCAGATGCTTCACGGCGAGGGCGCGCCGAAATTGCAGATGGATTCGCTGCTGCGGAAATACGCCTTCGTTCACAACACCGGCGAGCGGTTCGCCGTCGCCATGAGCGAGAAATTCCTTTGCGTCAATCCATTCATCACCGAGCGGCTGCAGCAGACCTATCCGCGCCGCAAGGACAAGATCGACACACTCTGGACATGGGTCAACACGGATATCTTCAAGCCGCAACTCTGGCCGTTGAGCTCTTCGCCGTTCCAGATCGTGTTCGCGGGCCGGCTCGATGAGTTCAAGGATCCGCCGTTGATGTTTCGCGCCATCGAACGCCTGCGGCGGCGATTGAATGGCGATGTCAGGTTTCACTACATCGGCACCAGCGATCCGCACCGCTTCGAGGAATTCGCAGATATCGAGGACATCACCGTGCGCCACGGCTTCAAGGATGCCGCCGGCATGGCGGAGACGCTGGCGAGTGCACATGCCGGCATACTGACCTCCGAGTTCGAAGGCATGCCGCGTTGCGTGCTTGAGACCCTGGCGGTGGGCCGTCCCGTCGTTGCCATGCACCTGCCGCAGCTCGAACCCGTGATCCGCCCTGGCGTCAGCGGCTATCTGGTGGCTCGGGACGGCAGTCGCGACGACATGGTGGATACGCTCGTCCAGCGGTTCGTCGATATCAGGACGGCCATCGAGGCGGGCGCGATGAATCCGGTGCAAATCGCCGACAACATCAGGTCGTTCACCCCGGGCACCCAGCTCGCGCGGGTGTTCCGCTATCATCAGGAAATTCAGGATGCGCGCGGACTTGCCGCCGCGGCGCCGACCTATTGAGGGCACCGGATTGAACATCCTTCTGTTGACCAGCGAGTTCGCTCCCGCGATGGGAGGCATTGGCACCTATGCCCGCGAAATCGCGGCGGCCGCCAGCCGGCTCGGCGCAAAGGTCACCGTGGTGGCGCCCGATTACGCGCAACAGACCAACGACGACGACCGGTCCCTGCCCTTCGAGGTCATTCGATTTCGCGGCGGTCTCCATTCCATGCGCGATCTGCCGGCCAAGATCATGCTGGCGCGCCGCGGCGTCCGCGGCGATCGATACGATGTGGTCCATGCCGCCGACTGGCCGTTCTTCATCCCACTCGCGCTTTCCAGATGGCGAACGCCGGCGCGGGTCTTGATGACGGTGCATGGCACCGAGATCAACGAGACGCAGACGCCGCTGAAGCGCATGGCGATCCGCGGCGCCGGCGTGTTCGGACCGCGCACGGAGGTCGTCGCCAATAGCCGGTTTACCGAGACGCTGTTCCGCGAGCGGTTTGCCGTCGACCCGCGCAGGATCAGCGCGATCAATCTGGGCGTATCGGAATTCTGGTTCGGCGCGCCAAGGAAACGCCGCGAGATTCGCCTGGCCTATCGGCTGCCGGAAGACCGGCTGGTGATGATCACGGTCGCGCGGATCACGCGCCGCAAGGGACATCACCTGACGCTCGCCGCCTTGTCGCAGCTTCCGGACCATCTGCGCCATCGCATCACTTGGCTCGTGATCGGGCCGGACGGCGAAGCCGATTATGTCGATGCCCTGCGGCGCGACGCCGACGCGGCGGCCTGCGACATTCGTTTCCTCGGCCCGCAGCCGAACGAGGCGATCCGCGATCTCTACGCCGCTTCGGATTTCTTTTGCCTGACGGGATTGCCCGACACAACCGGCCGGGTGGAGGGATTTGGACTGGTCTATCTCGAGGCCGGCGCCGCCGGCCTGCCGAGCGTCGCGACCGAGGTCGGTGGCGTCCCTGACGCCGTGCTCGCCGACGAGACCGGAATTCTCGTGCCGCCGTCGGTGGAGAGCATATCGCAGGCGATCGCGGAGCTGGCCGCGGATCGAGGCCTGCGTGCCATTCTCGCGGCGGGCGCATCCGCCCATGCCCGCGCCCTTTCATGGGAACGCTGCGCGGCGACAACCTACGGCCTGGCCTATGCCGGCAAGCGGATATCTCCGGGCCGCGCCATCGGAACCGTGGCATGAAGCTCGTGGTCGCGACCGCGATGCTGCTCGTGCTCGCGGCCGGTGCGGCGCGGGCGGATAGCGAGAACTGCCGCAAGAGCCGCGAGTATCTGCTGGGCACGCCCGGCGGTGACCAGGCCCTGACGCCGCAAGCCTACAACGACCTGTTCAAGGTCTGCATCGCGACATCAGCCATGGCCAACGTGAAGGATGCATACATGCTGAGGGACGGCGGCATCGCCGTGATCCCCAAGCAGGACAGTATTTCGGCAACGGCCGCCACGCTGGCGCAGTTCTGCGACGCTCATCCGCACGGCGTGCTGCGCTTCATCACGGCTAAGGAAAAGCTTTCGATCCGCTCCGTAACCGACGTCGCGCGGATGTCGTCGACCGCGTCGACGCCATGCAAGAAGATTAAGGGCCTTTCGTAAGGCCCGCTCGCGCCGAACCTCACTTTTGCCGGTTGTAGTATTCCGGCATGGCGTGCGGATCCATCGCCTGTTCGGCCCTGCGCCCGAGAAAGAAGAAACCGCTGGCGGCGTCGGCTGCGGCCCGGCCGCGGCCGAATGCATCGAGATATCTGATCCAGAAGAACGGCAGCACAATCAGGCGCGACAGCTTGTTGCCCGCGCCGAGCGCGCGCGAGAAATAGCGGATCGACCACGCCAGCGCCACGCCGGCGCCGCCCACAGGTCCTGCGCTGATCTCGGAAAATCGCCTGAACAGCCAGCGATGACCGCTCTGCGTGAAACGCGAGAAGTCATAGGCCCGCTCATGCACCTGCTGCATGAACGGCGTCTCTGCATAGACCAGGCCCTCCTGCCGCAACACGCGATGCAACTCGGCAACGACCGTTGTAGGTTCCAGCACGTGTTCCAGCACCGCCTGCACCCAGACCCCGTCGAACACGCCGTCTTCGAACGGCAGTCTGTGGGCGTCGGCCACCAGCACGGTATGCGGCGAGGCATAAACGTCGGTGCCGACCAATTCGATGGAATCATCCCGGTAGAGCTCCTCTGCGCCCGAACCGATCGTGCCGCCGCCGACCACAAGCACGACCGGCCGCCGCACCTCCTGCTTCAGCAGATCGATGAATTTCGCGCTGTTGGAGACCGCCACCGGATTACCCCCGAAGGTCAGGCGATGCAGCCGCGACCCGATGGAACGGCGGCTGACGTCCCGCAGCAGCACCGAGCCGTTCTCGGCGTCGTATATTCGGCGCTCAAAAATGCTGGCCGCAAAATCGATCAGCACCGGTTGCGCGCCGACCATGGGAAACCCGGCCCTGCTATAATCGCAGGCACGGTTCGAACAGGACGGCTGTGACCACGCGTTCCGCAGCGCCGACGAACAGCGGGGGCAGCGAAGGCGTTTTTTCCAGTGCGTGGGTTCCGTATTCGCTACCGAGCGGTCGACGGCAGAAAGCTGCAAAGAAGGGCCTCACATGTCATTTCTTCTGCCCTGCCCACGCCTGTTCGCAATCGATGCTATTTCGAATGCACTGACAGCGCAACAATGCGGGACCGGGGAACTATTCGGATGGTCGCAATCTGGATGTCGTTTGGATGTCGCAGGAAGCTGCAGCCCGACGCTACCGGGAGGGCTTGCTGGAACGCAACGCACAAACCCGCTCCGTTGTTTCGCACCAAATATTGGGATTCCTCGAAACGCCTTCCAACCCGGCCAGGCGCCGCCAACCGGAAGACATCGGCTTCAGCCGGAATAACCCGGCATTCGCGACGCAACGATTGTGAATTTGACAATTCCCGACCCTGAGCAAATCTTGACCCGTCGGCCCGGCTTGAGTGATCGAGGAGTTGTTTGGCGTGTCAGCCCACGAACCATCGCAGCGAGCGGACGTACCAGGCTCGCTTCAGGTTTTTGTCCTCGACATCGACCGGAAGCCGACGCTCGCCTTTGAGGCAAACGGCCTTGCAGCCGCGCAGGAAATCTGTCGCGATGCCGACCTGCAGACCGATCTGGCCGCGCTCACATCGGACGGCGTCCCGGTCTGCGGGCCAGATTCAACGCTCGGCCTGCGGATAGCCGCGCCAGAGGAGATCGCGGCGTTCCGGCATGCGGTCGAACGGGCTCCGGGGTCCGACCAGCCCACCATGACGTTCCTGATCAAGATCGACGGTGTCATGGTCATAACCGTCGGCCCCGAACAGGACTGAACCGCCGCGTCCCCGCCGTCAGATGAAGAGCAGATGACCCGCGGTCAGGGACGTCACGCCGGTGAGCGTGATGGATGCGTCATGGCCGAGATCGATGACCGTGTCGTGTCCGACGACGTGGATGGAAAGATGCGCGATGTCGGCGGCGATCGTCGAGTCGATCTGGACGACGTCGTGACCTGCGGAATCTCCGGCCTTGAAACCGTGGATCACGTCGTGTCCGGCCGCCTCCTTGAAGACAAACGTGTCGCCGCCCGCGCTGTTCATGATGTCGCTCGCGGCCGTAGACGTCAGCGTGACGCCGGACGCATAGGCCGTCATGGTGTGCGAGCCGTCATGGTTGTCGAAGGTGGTCGCAAGCCTGTGCCCTGCCGCATCGAAAACATCGTGGCGCGCCGAATAGGCCAGGCCCGCGATGCCATAGGTATCGACGTCCCGGCCACCGTCGGCATGCCGGGTCGTTTGGGAGATCAGGGCGCCATCCGGCGCGTAGTTGGATTGAAGATAGGACCCGTTCCCTTGTGTCACCGTCTCCTGCACGAGGTGACCGGCCTGGTCATATTTGTCGAGCGTCCTGGCCCCGGTGGCGTCGACGGTCTGCTTCAGCGCCAACGTTCCGTCGGAATGAAAACGTTCGATCAGCACGCTATGTCCGGCGGGGTCGTTGACCAGATGTTGCGAAGAATAGTCCTTGCCAACAATGCCGTAGCTGTAGATGTCGCGGGACCCGTCGGCGTGCCGCGCTGTTTCGCCGTTCAAGACGCCGTCCGCCGCGTAACTGGACTGGACGTAGGAGCCATCCGTCTGCGTGACCGTCTGCTGGGCGATGGGCCCGGATTGATCATATTGAACGAGTGTGCGGACGCCGTTGGCGTCGACCGTCTGCTTCAGGGCCAGCGTGCCGTCGGCATGGAACTGCTCGATCAGCACGCTGTGGCCGGAAGAATCGCTGATCACGTGCTGTGAAGCGTACTCCATGCCGGTGATGCCATAGCTATAGACGTCGCGCGAGCCGTCGGCATGCCGGATCGTTTCGCCGGTCTGCGATCCCGACGCATCGTAGGTGAACTGACCGAAGGAGCCGTCGGCAAAACGCTTCAGGAAATTGAGAAGATGACCCTCTGCATCATAGGAGGCGCTGTCGACCGAGCCATCGCCGTTGACCGTTTGCCGAAAGGCAAGATCGCCGTCGGAAAAGAAGCGCTCGGCAAGAACCGTACGGCCGGTCGCGCTGATGACGTCATGCTCGGATGCATAATCCTTGCCGGTGATTTCGGATAGATAGACGTCGCGCGAACCGTCGGCATGGCGAACCGTCTGGCTGGTGATGTTTCCGGCGCCGTCGGTCGCCAGCACCTGAAGCGCATCGCCGGAAAGACCCGACAGTCTCGCCAGCAGATGGCCGGCATCGACGATGCCGTCGGCGAATTGCAGAAATTCGACGTTCACGAGATGGTCTTGGCCGTCGCGGTCCGCGCTCCGGTCGCGCACCACGAGCTGTCCGCCGACGATAGTGATGTCGTAGTCACGGGCACTGCCGGCGAATACCGCCGTATCGCTTCCATCTCCGCCGTCGATGTCGTCGTTGCCGGCGCCGCCTGCGATGAGATCGTCGCCTGCCCCGCCATCGATCACGTCGTTGTCGGTCGATGCGCCAAGGAACCAGTCCTGGTGACTGGACGCGTCGACATGGATGTTGCGGACGTAAAGGTCGAACGTGCCGGGCGAACTGGCGTTGGTGGCGTTGGCAGGCGTGACGGCAACGCCGTTGATCAGAAAATCCTTGATGTGCAGCGCGCGTCCCGGCGTGGCGTTCGCCAGCGAGATGTCGATGCTGGCGATCGCCTCGGGGTTCTCGAAGCTGACCGTGAAGGTCTGGTAACCCGCAGGATCCACCGCCGGCTTGAATTCCAGCAGTCCGGATACCGGCTTGCCGTTGAGCAAGATCTGGGCCTGGGCACCGACACCCTCGACCACCGAACCGTAGCCCACCAAGGTAACGGTCGTGACAGCCAATCTACCGGCGCCGCCGGGCCCGCCGATAATGATGTCATCTCCGGCGCTGCCGCGAATGAGGTCATCGCCCAAGCCGGCGCTGATGACGTCGTTACCGCGGCCAAGATCGATGATGTCGGCGACCGGCGATCCCGACGCCGTGAGGCCGGGCACGAAACCGTTGCCGTGAAAGTACTGCGAGACGATTGTCTCGGCCGGCTTTCCCATGACGGAATAGCCCGTGCTCGAATACTGGTTGTTGAGATCCCATTGCCAGAGTTCGGCGCCCTTGAACCAGCTGCCGCTATGCGACGTCCAGACCTGGAAGAAGGCGTTATAGGCGTCCGCCTGCTCCATCACGTCAGGCGTGCCATTGCTGGTCCACGATCCCGGCGCAATGGCGGTGCCATCGATGCTGCGATAGCCGACCTCCGTCATCAGCAGCGGCTTGTCGTATTTCGTCGCAAGCGAATGGAGAAAGTCGACCGGCGATTTGTAGTCGAAGGCGGCTGCGAAATAGGGATTGACCGGAACGGAGGTCCAGGCGTCGACCAGCTCCTGCACGGTCGGCGCGTGGCTGGCCGTCAATGGCGGATAGGTATTGACGCCGATCGTGTCGAGCTGGTCCCAAAAGCTGACATGGGCGGCCTCGTCGGTCGCCGCCGCATAGGTCAGTTCGCCATGATAGACCTCGCGGACCGCCGCAATGAGATCGGTCCAATAGCCGCGATATGGCGCGCCGGACAGGCTGCTCATCTCGTTGCCGATGGCGAACGTCTCGACGCCGCCGGCCTGCGCGACGGTGGCGAGGTGGACGATCTCGGCCTTGTAGGAAGCGAAGAAATCAGCGACGTCCGCCGGCGCGAGGCTGGACACCCTGGTTCCATTCAACGTCGAAAGCGCGGCCTTGAAAAGTACCGACAGGCCGGCGTCATGCGCGGCCTGGAAGCCCGTCAGCAGGCTGGCGTCGCTTTCGGTCTTGGCCGGGTCGGCGAAGACGGAATTGGCGGTTCCGGTTTGCGTCCAGATCCGGGCCGTGAGCTCGATCGAGTTCGATCCGAGCGACGCCATCTTTTGAAATGCCTGCTTGGCCGAGGCGCTTGAGAACTGCCCGTTCCATTCGGACAACACGCCAAAACCCTGAATGTCGAAGATATCTGCCACCACCGCGCTCCGTCTTTGTGCGACGGATAGCGCGAGGGATTAACGTTCAGCTTAAGATCGCTTCGGTTTGTACGTGGTGGCCGACGATTTTTTTCTGCGCGCATTCACGCGCTGAAAAATTGCCTCACGGGTTCCGGCGCAGGAACTTCGCCGCTCAATCTGCGCTCAGGACGTCGCCAAACTGCTCCCATGAAGTTCCAGTCCAGCGCTGAAGCTGCAGTTGCGTGTAGGCCATGCTGTTCTCGGGCCCGGTGTTGACGGCAATTCCCGGAATCAGCGTCGGAAGCGACAATCCGCGAATGCTGCGCGCCTGCTTCAAAATGTTCTCGCGCGAAAGATCGTCGCCGCACTGCTTCAGTACCTGTTCGAGGATCTGGCCCTGCTGCGTTCCGAACAGATAGTTGGCGTCGCCGATGTCAGCCCCCGGCAGGTACTTTTCGAAATGGGCGCGATACCATTTCATGCCGGGATCATTTGCCCACCTCTTGTCGTTCGCATCCTTCAGCATGGTGGCGGCGACGATGCCAATGGCCTTTTCCGGGCCGGCCGGCACGATGGTGGACGATACCGACGTGGAAACAAGATTGATGAGGAAGAGAGGCTTCCAGCCGATTTCATCGGCCTTCTTGATGGCCTGCGCGGCAAACTTCGGCGTGCCCGCGAGCAGGAATGCTTCCGCCCCGGACGATTTGAGCGTGACGACGTGGGAATCGATGGTGGGTTCGGTCACCTCATATGATGAGGCGACCACCTTCTTATCGAAGTCACCCTTCAGATGCTCCTTGAAGGCGGCGACGAAATCCTTACCCAGATCATCGTTCTGATAGAGGATGGCGATCTTCGCGTTGGGCGCGGTCCGCGAGATGTATCGCACGTAGATGGAGCCCTCCGTCCGGTAGCTGGGCAGGCCGGTGGTGGTCATCGGATATTCGACGAAGTTCGCGAACTTCGTGACGCCGCTGACGACAAAGAGATGCGGGACTTTCTTGGCGTTGACGTATTTGATCGTCGCGCTGATGCCGGGCGTGCCCAGCGGACCGAGCAGGAACGCGACTTCGTCACTCTCGACCAGCTTTCTGGTTTGCTCGACCGTCTTCGGCGAGCTGTAGGCGTCGTCGTAGCTGATGTAATTGATCTTGCGGCCGTTGATGCCGCCGCGCTCGTTGATCGAGGTGATGTAGGCGATCAGCCCCTTGGCGGTATTGCTGAGCGATGACGCCGGACCGCTGAACGGAAACGTTCCGCCGATCTTGATCTCGGTCCCGGTGACGCCGACGGTTTCGGCTCGCAGCGGTGCGCCCGCGAACGCAAGCGTCAACGCAACCGCAATAGCGACTTTCTTCATGATGGCTTCCCCCCTTTGTTCCCTCACATGCGCGGCCTGAAGCGGCCGCGGATCACCACGTCTCCTTGAAAGGCCGGATCTCCATTTCGAACGTCCATGCGCTGCGCGGCTGCTCGTAGAGCCGCCAATAGGCGTCCGCCACCGATGCCGGCGGCATGAGCGCGTCGGGATCTTTCAACGCGTCCGGGCCAAGCGCCTCGATCCGCCTTTGGCGAACCCATTCGGTGTCGACGCCGGAATCGATGACCAGGTGGGCGACATGGATGTTCTGCGGCCCAAGTTCGCGCGCCATGGCCTGCGCCACCGCACGCAGCCCGAACTTGGCGCTGGCAAAGGCCGCATAGCCGCGTCCGCCCCGCAGGCTGGCGGTGGCGCCGGTGAAGAAGATGTTTCCCTGACCGCGCGGCAGCATCAGGCGCGCGGCTTCACGGCCGGCCAGGAAGCCCGAATAGCAGGCCATCTCCCAGACCTTGCGGAACACCCGCTCGGTAGTATCGAGGATCGGGAAATTGACGTTGGCGCCGACATTAAAGATGCAGACCTCCAACGGCGCTTCCTTGTCGGCATCTTTGAGGAACGCCGTGACTTCCTCTTCCTTGCGGGCATCGAGCGAACGCGCAAAAATCTTGCCGCCGCTGGCTTGAATTTCGTTCACCAGCGGAGCGAGCTTGTCGCCGTTGCGGCGCCCGGCGAAGATCGTAAAACCCTCGGCGGCGAATTTCTTGGCAATCTCGGCGCCGATAAAGTCTCCGGCACCGATGATCGCCGCGGTCGCGTTTCTCTCAGGCATTGATTCTCTCCTGTTCGCTGCTGCCGGACTTTTGCGGCGGCTGACGATGTCAGCCGGCGGCCGTCGCCGGGCCAATTCTGCTCTCGTTCGCCATTTCCCGCAGCTTGTGTTTCAGGATCTTTCCGGTCGACGCTGCGGGCAGCGCGTCGAGAAAGACGATTTCGCTCGGCCGCTTGTAGGAGGTCAGGAGCCCTGCCGAATACGACTTGAGTTCGTCCGCTCCGATTCTAGCGCCGGGCAGAAGCTGGACGAATGCGACCACCTCCTCGTTACCCTTGACGTTCCGTCCGACGACGGCCGATTGCACCACGAATTCGTGCGCGTTGAGCACGGCCTCAACCTCGGCCGGATAGACGTTGAAGCCGGAGCGGATGATGAGCTCCTTGGTACGGCCCTCGATATAGAGATCGCCCTCGTGGTTCATCCGCGCCAGATCGCCGGTGTTGAACCAGCCGTCACGGTCGATCGCGGCGGCGGTCTGGTCCGGTGCCCGATAATAGCCCAGCATCACGTTGGGACCGCGGACATGCAGCTCGCCGACGGCGCCGTCGGCGATTTCCTTTCCATCGCGGTCGACGATCCGATGTTCGACGCCCGGGAGGAACGGCCCCACGGTTTCGTCCCTGGCGGGCCGGCTCTCCCGCACGCCGGAAAGGCCCGGCGAACACTCGGTGATCCCGTAGCCGTTGAGCAGCGGAATGCCGAACTCATCCTCCATGCGGCGCTTCAACGTCAGATCGAGCGGCGCGCCCGCCACGCACATCATCCGCAAGCGGCCACGCGCGAGGCGCGATATCCCCTTCACCGCCTTGTATTCGAGCAGACGCTGATAGGTAGCGGGCACCCCGTAAAGCGTGGTGATCCCTTCCTTCGCGATCGCTTCGGCCAGGGCGGCAGGATCGGCCTTTGCGACAACGTGCAGCGTCGCGCCATGCATCAGGGTCGCGATCAGCAGGATCGAATAGCCGACAATGTGCGACATCGGCAGCACGCCGTAGATCCGGTCGGCGGGACCGCTGTTGCGCAGGATACCGGACGTTTTCGCTGCGACCAGCAGGTTACGGTGGCTGAGCATCACGCCCTTCGGCGCGCCTGTCGTGCCCGAAGTATACATCAGCGCCGCGACCTGGCGCGCGGCGTCTACCGCGACGGGCTCGGCCCGTGTCTCTTCGTTCAACGGCCCAACGCCGATACCACCGAACGGCCCGATCGAGCGTGTGGCCGCGCCGGCGCGCAAGGCGTGATCGGCCGCCTCCTTGGAAAGCGCCGAGTTGAACAACACCCGGCGGGCGCCGCTATGGGATCGGATCTGTTCGAGTTCGCGCGCGCTCAGGCGCGGATTTACCGCAATGGCCCAAGCATCGAGCTTGCCGATGGCGAACAGGATCGCCCCAAGGGCAACGCTGTTCTCGCTGGCAACCATCACCCGGTCGCCGGGCCTGACCTGCAGCTCGCGCAGATCGCGGGCCGCCGCCTCGACCGCGTCGGAGAATTGCCTGTAACTCCACGAACGTCCGGCTTCAATGAACGCCGGATGTTCAGGCGTTTCGCGAGCGAACGTCGCGTAGACTTCGTGCACGCGCGAAGGGAGACCTTCGATCAGGTCCTGCACGGTGATCTTCTCGATAACCATCTCCACCGCACCCTCCTTCGATGACGGGCCTTTTTCTGGCCCCGCTGTAGCCACCTGATTTAGGCGTTTCAGGACGCGCGGCAGTTCCTTGGCGGGTCGGAGGCCGCCACCGCGCGCTGCTGCGCAACGATCTCCTCCTCGACGTCGCGAAGCTGATCCTTGCCGAAGAACATCTCGTCGTTGACGAAAAATGTCGGTGAGCCGAAGGCGCCGCGATCGACCGCGTCCTGCGTCAACGCCATCAACCGGTTCTTGACGGCAGGATCCTGCGATCGGGCGACGATTTTGTTGGCATCGATTCCCGACGAAGTCAGCGCATCGAGCATCACCTCGAGATCGTCCATCTTCTTGGGCTCTTCCCACATATGGTGATAGACCGCCTGGAAATACGGCCAGAAAACACCTTCAGCCTCGGCCGCGACGGCGCCGCGCATCAATTGCAGCGTGTTCACCGGGAAGAACGGGTTGCGGCGGAAGGCGGCGATGCCGTGGCGCCTGATGAAGCGCTCGGTCTCCAGCGCCATGTATTCGGGCTTGTTCCTGATGCCCCTGAGGTAATCGGCGGGTGAGCTGTTGCCGGTGAGCTTGTAGATGCCGCCGAGCAGCACCGGCACATAATCGAACCTGGTCCCGGTCCGTCGCTCGATGTCCGGAACCACGCGCGCCGCCAGATAGGCGTTCGGGCTGCCGAAATCGAACAGGAACTGAATCTTCAGCGCGCCTTCATCGCCCATTCGATCCTCCCATTCACCCTATTTCTTGCCGGCCCCGGTCGCCTGGCCGGGTTTCGATCTGGCCCGGATCGTTACAGTTCTAAAAAGGAACTGTCAAGCCGATTGCGATTTGTTCATCCTTTCAAAAGCGGAGAAAACCGCCTATTTTATGCATTCTGATTTGGAATTTACGTGTTATGTTCCTGAATCGATTGATCAATGCCGGAGAACGGGATGCGCTGGGACACGCTTGAAGAGGAGCCATGCTCGCTGGCGCGGACGGTTGCGGTCATCGGCGACCGGTGGAGCCTCTTGATTCTCCGCGAGTGCTTTCTTCGGGTACGCCGCTTCGAGGAATTTCAATCGAAGCTCGGCATTACCCGGCACTTGCTGGCGGACCGGCTGAAGAAATTCGTCCGCTACGGCGTGCTGCGGCGCGCCCGTTACCAGGAAAGCCCGGCGCGCTACGAATACATCCTGACGCAGCGCGGCCTTGATCTGTATCCGGTGGTAATGTCGATCGTGCACTGGGGCGATATGCACATGGTGGACGAGCGCGGCCGCCCGCTGCTGCACGAACACAAGAATTGCGGGAAGCTGTTCGATCCGGTGATGATCTGTTCGGAGTGCGGCGAACCTCTCGAAGCCAAGCAGGTGCACACCCACCCGGGACCTGGGGCACCCAAGGCCGGGGCGGCGTCCGCCTGAAACGACAGACCTGCTACGGCACGACGAAGCCTGACATCTGCTCAAAAAAAGAAAGCCGCCCTTCCGAGGGCGGCTTTCGAGCGCCTCTGATATCAGAGGCCCGATTTGGTTGCGGGGATAGGATTTGAACCTATGACCTTCAGGTTATGAGCCTGACGAGCTACCGGGCTGCTCCACCCCGCGTTAAACCGTTGCACTGCCTTCGAAAACCGGACCGGAAGTAAACCGGCCAACGCGTATTCGGCGCCGATCGATCCCGTCCGGAGGCTTCCTGAGAAGGCAACCCGGGCAAAGCCATCGGGTGCGAGGGGTATGTATCAACGTCGCCCTGCTTTGGAAAGGGGCAAGGCGCTGCTTTTGAGGATTTTATGACAGCAAAAACGAGGGTTTGAGCCGCGAAAAACCCTTTTCGGAACCGCTCTTGCCATAAACGCCGCAAAAGCGGAGTTTTGAGGCAAAGACCGACCGGAAACGCCATGGACCAGTCCCTGAAGAGCCCGAGGCAGCAAGCCTTGGAGGACGCCTTTCACCGCCTGTTCGAGCTGTCGCGCGCTGAGCCAGCGCCTGCGCTTGAGCTGCGTCTCGACCGGCTGAAGCGGTTGCGGGCGGCGATAACCGAAAACGAGACCAGGTTCGAGGCGGCGATCTCGGCGGATTTCGGCCATCGCAGCACCACCGAGACCGTGATCGCCGAAACCATGCTGGTGCTCGGCGAAATCAGGCACGCTGCCCGGCATCTGAAGAAATGGATGGCGCCGCAGCGCATTTCGACCACGCTGCAATTTGCGCCGGCCAGGAATCGCCTTATCCCGCAGCCGCTCGGTGTTGTCGGCATCATTGCGCCGTGGAATTACCCGCTGCAGCTGACGCTGGCGCCGGCGGTAGCCGCGCTCGCCGCGGGCAACCGCGTCATGATCAAGCCGAGCGAACTGGTGCCGCGCTTCTCCGCGCTGCTGCAGGAGGTCATCGCCGGCAAGTTCGCCGCGACCGAGTTGATCGTGACCGGCATCGAGGAGGAAATCGCCAAGGCTTTTGCCGCGCTGCCGTTCGATCACCTCGTGTTCACGGGATCGACCCGCGTCGGCCGGCTGGTCGCGGAAGCCGCCGGCCGCAACCTGACGCCGGTCACACTGGAGCTCGGCGGCAAGTCGCCCGCCATCGTCGACCACTCCGCCGACATCGACCAGGCCGCCCAGCGCATCGCCTACGGAAAGCTGCTCAACGCCGGCCAGACCTGCATCGCGCCGGATTATGCATTGGTGCCGGAAGCCTCGCTGAAGGATTTCGCCGAACGCCTGCAGGGACACATGCAGCGCATGTTCGGTACCGACCCCGACAATACCGACTACACTTCGATCGTCTCGGACCGGCATTATGCGCGGCTGGAGGGGCTGCTAGCGGATGCCCGCGCAAAAGGCGCGCGGATCATGCAGGCGGCGGCATCAGGTGATCCCCTGTGGAAACAAAAACGCAAATTCCCGCCGACGATCATCGTCGGCGCGACCTCCGACATGGCGGTCATGCAGGAGGAAATTTTCGGGCCGCTGTTGCCGGTCATGGGCTACCGGAATGCCGCCGAGTCGATCGCTACATCAACGCACATGACCGGCCACTGGCGCTGTACTGGTTTGGCACCGACAATGCCGCGCGCGACGAGGTGCTTTCGCGTACCGTGTCAGGCGGAGTCACGGTCAACGATTGCCTGTTTCATTTCGCGCAGATCAATCAGCCGATGGGCGGCGTCGGCGCGTCCGGCTCCGGCGCCTACCACGGCGAATGGGGGTTTCGGACGATGACCAAGCTGAAGCCGGTGTTCTATCGCTCGCCGTTCAACCGGCTCGCCGATCTCTATCCGCCCTATGGCAGCAAGATCGCGCGGCTGGAGAAATTGATGCGATTTCTGTCGTAGGGCCGTCATTGCGAGCGAAGCGGCTTGTCCGCCGTAGCTCGAAGAGCGAAGGCGGAAGCAATCCATAGCGCCACGGCGGAACGATGGATTGCTTCGTCGCTTCGCTCCCTTGCACAAACGCTTCGCGTTTGTCGCAGGCAATGACGAAATAACAAACAAGATGAGGGGAAACATACGTGACAGACATATTCGACTTCGTGGTGGTGGGCGGCGGCTCGGGCGGCTGCACGGTGGCGGGGCGGCTGTCGGAGGATCCGAACATTTCGGTGGCGGTGCTGGACGCCGGCGGCAGGAACGACAATTGGGTGGTCACGACACCGTTCGCACTCGTGCTGATGGTCGCCGGCAACGTCAACAACTGGGCCTTCAACACCGTGCCGCAGAAAGGCCTCAACGGCCGCATCGGCTATCAGCCGCGCGGCAAGGGGCTCGGCGGCTCATCGGCGATTAACGCGATGGTCTATATCCGCGGCCACCGCGCCGACTACGATCAATGGGCCTCGCTCGGCAATGCCGGCTGGTCGTTCGCCGACGTGCTGCCCTACTTCAAGCGCGCCGAAGACAATTCCGATTTCGACGGCGAATATCACGGCAAGGGCGGCCCGCTCGCCGTCAACAAGTCGCGTACCGGCAATCCGGTACAGCAGATCTTCCTGCAGGCCGCACAGGAAGCGCAGTTCCGCCTGCGCGAGGATTTTAATGCCGACGAGCACGAAGGCCTCGGCATCTATCAACTGACGCAGAAGAACGGTGAGCGCTGCAGCGCCGCGCGCGCCTACATCCACCCGCATATGGGAAGCCGCGCCAATCTGCGCGTCGAGACCCATGCCCATGCCACCCGCATCCTGTTCGAAGGCAAACGCGCGGTCGGCGTCGAATACCGCCAGGGCAAGGAAGTAAAGCAGATCCGCGCCCGGCGCGAGGTGATCGTGTCCTCCGGCGCGTTCCAGACCCCGCAGCTGCTGATGCTGTCGGGCATCGGCGACAGCGCCGTGCTTGGCAAGCACGGCATCGCCACCGTGCATCATTTGCCCGGCGTCGGACAGAACCTGCAGGATCATCCGGACTTCGTGTTCGGCTACATGTCCGACAATCCCAATTTCAACGGCATTTCGCTCAAGGCGCTGCCGCGGCTGTTGCGGGCGATTCGCCAGTATCGCCGCGACCGCACCGGGCCGATGACGTCCAATTTCGCCGAATGCGGCGGCTTCCTGAAAACAAGGCCCGATCTCGACATCCCCGATATCCAGCTCCATTTCGGCATGGCGCTGGCCGACGATCACGGCCGCAAGCGCCATCGCGGCACCGGCTTTACCTGCCACGTCTGCCTGCTGCGGCCGAAGAGCCGCGGCGAGGTCACGATCGGCAGCGCCGATCCCTTCGCCGCACCGGTGATCGACCCGAACTTCTTCGGCGATCCTGACGATCTGGAAACCATGGTTGCGGGCTTCAAGACCACGCGGCGGCTGATGGAGACGCCGGCGTTGCGCGCGTTGCAGAAGAAGGAGATGTTCACGGAAGGCGTGCATAGCGATGATGACATCCGCAACCTCTTGCGTGCCCGCGTCGACACCGTCTATCACCCGGTCGGCACCGCCAAGATGGGCATCAACGATCCCATGGCCGTGGTCGATCCGAAGCTGAAAGTGTACGGCGTCGAAGGATTGCGGGTGGTCGATGCCTCGATCATGCCGACGCTGATCGGCGGCAACACCAATGCGCCGACCATCATGATCGGCGAGAAGGCCGCCGACATGATCAAGGCGGAGATGCGGGCGGGTTGAGCCGGCGACAGTTGCGCCGTCATTGCGAGGTGCGCAGCGACGAAGCAATCCATCCGTTATGCCGTGAGATGGATTGCTTCGCGGAGCCTGTCATCGGGCGCGCATTCGCGCGACCCGTTGGCTCGCAATGACGTGGAGGGAGCGGAGCACGCATCCCCACGGCTTGACACAGCCGGTTTCCGGGATCGCAATATGCATTATCGGCGGGCCTCGGCGGCTTATCAGGACCGCTCGACTTGGCTAGAGTGGCCGCATCGGACTACAAGAACATCACCTGACACAACGGGAGAGAAACAGTGGATCTTGGGATCAAAGGCCGCCGCGCTATCGTCTGCGCATCGAGCAAGGGCCTGGGCCGCGCCTGCGCCATGGCGCTGGCCAATGAAGGCGTACATGTCACGCTGACCGCACGCGGCGCGGAAGCGTTGAAAAAAACCGCCGATGAAATCCGCAAAGCCAATCCCGGCGTCACCGTCACGGAAGTCGCCGGTGACATCACCACGCCGGCCGGGCGCGAGGCCGCGCTGAAAGCCTGCCCCGAACCGGATATTCTCGTCAACAATGCCGGCGGCCCGCCCCCCGGCGATTTCCGGAACTGGACCCGCGACGACTGGATCAAGGCGATCGACGCCAACATGCTGACGCCGATCGAGCTGATCAAGGCGACGGTGGACGGGATGATGGCCCGGAAATTCGGCCGTATCGTCAACATCACCTCGGCCGCGGTAAAGGCGCCGATCGAGGTGCTGGGCCTGTCCAACGGCGCGCGCGCCGGCCTCACCGGATTCGTCGCCGGGATTGCGCGCAAGACCGTCATCAACAACGTCACCATCAATGCGTTGCTGCCGGGCCCGTTCGATACCGACCGCCTGCGCGGACCGGTGGCGAAGGTCGACGCCGAGAAGCGCGGCATTACCGTGGATCAGTTGCTCGCCGAGCGCGCCAAGCTCAATCCGGCGGGACGGTTCGGCGACCCCGAAGAATTCGGCTATGCCTGCGCGTTCCTGTGCGGTGCCAAGGCCGGCTTCATCACCGGGCAGAACCTCCTGCTCGACGGCGGCGCGTTTCCGGGCACGCTATGAAGGCGGTCTGGTACGAGCGAACGGGCCCCGCGCCCGAGGTGCTGACCTATGGCGAGATGCCGACGCCGGTGGCCGGCCCAGGCGAGGTGCGCGTGCGGCTGGAGGCATCCGGCGTCAATCCCGCCGATGTCGGCCGCCGTGGTGGCGGCTACCGGCCGATGGAATATCCGCGCGTCATTCCCAACAGCGACGGTGCTGGCATTATCGACCAGGTCGGCGACGGCGTCACGCGCCTCAGGGCCGGTCAGCGCGTCTGGCTGTTCAACGGCCAGCGCAACGGCCGCGCCTTCGGCACGGCGGCTGAATACATTGCGCTCGCCGAACATCTGGTGACGCCGCTGCCGGATAATCTGTCGTTTGCGGAAGGCGCGACCCTCGGCATCCCCGCCATGACGGCGTGGACCTGCCTCTATTGCGACGGGCCGATCGTGGGACAGACGGTGCTCGTCACCGGCGGCGCGGGCGCGGTCGGTCACTACGCCGTGCAACTCGCCAAATGGGGTGGCGCCAAGGTGATCGCGACCGTCAGTTCGGCGGCCAAGGCCGAGCAGGCGCGGCTTGCGGGCGCCGACCTCGTCATCAACTACAGAAGCGAAGATGTCGTCGCCAAAACGATGGCCTTCACCGGGCAGCGTGGCGTCGACCGCGTCGTCGATGTCGATTTCGGCGGCAATATCGACACCACGCTGAAACTGATGGGCATGAATTCGACCATCGCGGTCTACGCCACCAACGGCAATCGCACGCCCGTGGTGCCGATGCGCGAATTGATGGAAAAATGCATCGCGCTTCGCGCGCTGGTGCTGTTCGCGCTGCCACCGCCGCTATTGGCAGCAGCCCAGGCGGACATTTCAAAGTGGCTGGCGGCGGGCCCGCGCATTCACAACGTCGCGGCGCAGTTTGCGCTCTCGGACACCGCGCAGGCGCATCTTGCGGTGGAGAAAGGCGACAAGCTCGGCACGGTCATCGTTGACTGCGCGCGGTGAATCGGAAGCCGGAGTGAGAATAACAATATGGGGAACGCCGGATGCATTGGACCGTGGGCAGGGTCAGGATCACCAGGATCGTCGAAACGGAGACGGTCGGCAGCACCCGTTTCATCCTGCCGCTCGCGACCCATGAGGAAATCCGGAAACTGCCCTGGCTGACCCCTGATTTTGCGACCGCCGAAGGCCGGCTCAAAATGTTGATCCACTCACTGCTGGTCGAAACCCCGTCACGCCGGATCATCGTCGATACCGGGCTCGGCAATGACAAGCAGGGCCGCAACGTGCCGACGTGGAACAACCGCAACGATCCGTTCCTCGACAGGCTGACGGCGGCGGGCTTTCCGCCCGACAGCATCGATACCGTGCTGTGCACGCATCTGCATGTCGACCATGTCGGGTGGAACACCCGATTGGAAGGCGGCAAGTGGGTGCCGACCTTCACCAACGCGCGATACCTGTTCGGCAAGACCGAATATGAACACTGGCGCGACCACAGCGACGCGCCGGACAGGGCGGCCGTATTCAGCGATTCCGTGAAGCCGATCACCGACGCCGGCAAGGCCGATCTTGTCGCCAGCGACGCGCAGCTTGCGGACGAAATCACCCTGATCCCGACACCCGGCCACAGCCCGGGCCATATGAGCGTCCACATCAAATCGGATGGTGAGGAAGGCCTGCTGACGGGGGACGTCGCCCACCATCCCTGCCAGATGGCCCATCTCGACTGGTCGTCGACGGCGGATTCCGATCCCCGGCAGTCCGCGGTAACGCGGAGGGAGCTGTTCTCGCGCTTTGCCGACACGCCGACGCTGGTGATCGGCGGGCACTTCAGCGCCGGTCACATGAAGCGCGACGGCGATGCCTTCCGGTTTATCCCCGTGGGATGATCTCGTCCCTCATGGTGAGGAGGCGCAAAGCGCCGTCTCGAACCATGAGGCCCCCACTCGGGCCACATCCTTCGAGACGGCCGCGCCGCGGCCTCCTCAGGATGAGGGTCTGGTATGTGACAGGCCAAGGCAGGTCGGCAGTTGAATTTCCCGCCCCGCTGTTCCATGAAGCTTGCCGAGGTATACCACCAATAAGCCTGATAACCCCGCAGGGAGTGACAAAATGAAGCTTGTTCGTTACGGCGCCAGGGGCGCGGAAAAGCCCGGCCTGATCGACAAATCCGGCCAGTTGCGCGATCTTTCGGCCCACGTCAGGGACCTCGACGGCGAGGCCTATTCGCCGGCCTCCCTCGCCAAGCTCGCCGCGCTGGATACCTCCAAGCTTCCCGCCGTCGACGGCAAACAGCGCTTCGGCGCGCCGGTCACCGGCATCTCGAAATTCGTCGCGATCGGGTTGAACTACAGCGACCACGCCAAGGAGACAGGATCTCCGATCCCGACCGAGCCGATCTTTTTCATCAAGGCAAACACCTCGCTGTCGGGCCCGAACGACGCCGTCGAAAAGCCGCGCGGCTCCACCAAACTCGACTGGGAGGTCGAGATCGCCGCCATCATCGGAACCCGCGCCAAGTATGTCTCGGAAACCGACGCGCTGAACCACGTCGCCGGCTATTGCGTCTGCAACGACGTCTCCGAGCGCAACTTTCAGCAGGAGCGCGGCGGCCAGTGGACCAAGGGCAAGTCGCACGACACCTTCGGGCCGGTCGGCCCGTGGCTGGTGACCAAAGACGAAATCCCTGACGTGCAGAAGCTCGGCATGTGGCTCGATGTCAACGGCCAGCGCCGCCAGACCGGCAACACCTCGACCATGATCTTCTCGATGGCGAAGTGCATTTCCTATGTTTCGCAGTTCATGACGCTGTTGCCCGGCGACATTGTCACCACCGGCACCCCGCCCGGCGTCGGCCTCGGTATGAAGCCGCCGACCTTCCTCAATGTCGGCGACGTCGTTACGCTTGGCATCGACGGTCTCGGCGAGCAGCGCCAGGAAATCATCGCGGCCTAGACGTCATACCCCGCGAAGGCGGGGTATCCAGTACGCCGCGGCGTTGGTCAGTAAACCGAACGGCCGCGGAGTACTGGATCATCCGCCTTCGCGGATGATGACATCGAGTGGTCGTTAATGATCGGCACAACAAGAAGAAACCTTCCAGGGAAACTCCCAGCATGAAACTCACCTTCTCTCCCGCCTCGCCGTTCGCCCGAAAAGTCCGCATCGCCGCGATCGAGACCGGCCTGATCGACCGGATCGAATTCATTCCCGCGACCGTCGCGCCGGGTCAGGCTAACGAAGAATATTCGAAGATCACGCCGCTGAAGAAGCTGCCGGTGCTGATCCTCGACAATGGCGACGTGATCCTCGATTCCTATGTCATCGTCGAGTACCTCGACGAACTCGCCGGCGGCGGAAAATTGATCCCCGCCTCCGGCCCCGAGCGATGGAAGGTCAAGAGCGACCATTCCCTGCTGCAGGGCATGCTCGATTCCATGCTGCTGTGCCGCTACGAAGCCATGGTGCGGCCGGAGCCGCTGCGGTGGAAGGCGTGGTCGGACGATCACTGGAACCGCGCCTGGACCGGCATGGCGCGCTTCGAGAACAAGCCCGACGTGTTGTCCGGGCCGTTCAATATTGCGCAGATCGGCCTTGTTTGCGTGCTCGGCTATGCCGATTTTCGCTTTGCCGATTGCGGCTGGCGCAAGGCCTATCCGAAGCTGGACGCCTTCCATCAAAAAATGCTGGAGCGGCCGTCGGTGAAAATCTCGGTGCCGCCGCCGGCGTAACATAAGGGAATGGAGATAGCGGCATGCGCGAGGGTGGCCAAAAATTGCGGCGCCTCGGTCTTGCCGCTCTCTTCATGCTCGCGGCATCTGCTGCTGCCGCGCAGACCCAACAATTGGCCATCGGTCAGCGCAATCTCGCCTGCGGAAGCCCTACATCACTCAACGATGGCTGGCCGACCGCGACACCGGAGAGCGTCAGCCTCGATGGCTCACGCCTGTGCGGCATCGCGGCACGGCTTGCGGCCACCAATGCCAACGTGCATGCCGTGGTGATCGCGCGCCATGGCAGACTGGTGTTCGAGCAATACTTCAGTGGCCATGACGAGTTCTGGGGAATGGCCAGGGGACCGCACGAGTTCGACGTAACCACCAAGCACGACATGCGGTCGGTTTCGAAAAGCGTGACTTCGCTGCTGGTGGGGATTGCGATCGATCGCGAACTGATCAAGACCGTGGATGACCCCATCCTCAAATTCTTTCCGGACTACTCGGCGCTGAAAACGCCGGGCTGGGACAACATTACCCTCCGTCACCTTCTGACCATGTCGTCGGGCATGCAGTGGGATCAGAACCGCCCCTGGGCCGATCCGCAAAATGACGAACGGCAACTCAGCATCGAGGCCGACCCGTTCCGCTATGTCCTGTCGAAGCCGATCGCGGCACCTCCGGACTCCATCTGGAATTACAATAGCGGTGGAACGGACCTGCTCGGCAACGTCATCGAGCGGGTATCGGGCAAGTCACTGGAGGCGTTCGCGCGGGAGGCGCTGTTCGCACCGCTGGGCATCTCGGACTGGGAATGGATGAAGTACCGGAACGAGCATATTTCGTCGGCCGCGGGTCTTCGCTTGCGCCCGCGCGACGCCGCAAAAATCGGCCAGCTCGTGCTCAACAAGGGCGCGTGGGGCGGCCGGGAAATTGTCTCGGCGAAATGGATCGAGCAATCGGTCACGCCGCGCTTCCAGGCGATCGGCTTTTTCGGTGGGCTGTTCTATTACGGGCAGCAATGGTGGATGGGTCGCACGCTATCCGGCGACAAGGACGTGAAGTGGATTGCGGCGCAGGGGCTCGGCGGCCAGCGGATATTCATCATCCCCGAACTCGACCTTGTGATGGTGACGACTTCAGGGCTTTATGGCAGCCCCCGGCAGGGAAATGCCGCGCTCGATATCCTCGCCAACTTCATCATTCCCTGCGTCAGGGACAACGACACGCGATAATCAAGCCGGGAAAAACATGAGCCTCAAATTCACCGTCGGCGATCTCACCATCCACCGCATCATCGAACAGGAAACCACCTTCCTGCCGGCACTGGAAATGCTGCCGGGCCTGACGCCGGAACTGCTGGCGGAGAACCGAGCGTGGATGCAAAAGGCCGGCGCGCTCGACGACAAGGACGTGCTGATCCTGTGCTTCCAGTCCTATGTGGTGAAGACACCGCATCACACCATCCTGATCGATAGCTGCATCGGCAACGACAAGCCGCGGCCAAGATTTCCGAAGTGGAATATGAAGACCGACGACACCTATATGCGCACGCTGGCCGCGGCGGGATTATCCGTCGACGACATCGATTTCGTGATGTGCACGCATCTGCATTCGGATCACGTCGGCTGGAACACGCGGCTGCAAAACGGCCGCTGGGTACCGACGTTCCCGAACGCGCGTTACGTGTTCGGCAAGACCGAGTTCGACTACTGGACCGAGCAGCACGCGAAGGCCTCGGTGCCGACCTTCGTCGACAGCGTGCTGCCCGTGGTCGAGGCCGGGCGATCCGAGATCGTCGGCAACGATCATGAACTCGGCGATCACGTGCGCATCCTGCCAACGCCAGGCCATACCCCCGGCCATGTCGCGTTCGCTTTCGGCCGCGGCAAGGATGCAGCCGCCGTGTCCGGCGACCTGATGCACTCGCCGCTGCAGGCGCGCTATCCCGAACTCTCCTTCAAACCCGACGTCGATCCGGCGCAATCGGCCGCGACGCGGCGCGGCTTCCTGGAGCGCTATTGCGACACCGACACGCTGTGCTGCACCGCGCATTTCCCTTCGCCTTCGGTCGGAAAGATCCGGCGCAAGGGCAACGGATTTTCCTGCGAGGCGATATGAGCTCAAACCCGCCCACCTTCGAGACGCTTTCGGTCGAGCCGGTCGACGAGCATGTGACGATCATCAGGCTCAATCGGCCGGATGCCTCCAACGCGCTCAACACCCAGATGGGCCGCGACCTCGTTCGCTATTTCGAGGATGCAGCGCTCGACCCGGAAAGCCTGCGCTGCATCGTCCTGACCGGCACCGGCGACAAGGCGTTCTGCGCCGGCGGCGACCTGAAGGAGCGCCGCGGCATGACGGACGAGGCGTGGACGCGCCAGCACGTCATCTTCGAGCGCATGGTGCGGGCGCTGATCGACTGCCCGGTCCCGATCATCGGCGCGGTCAACGGCGCCGCCTATGGCGGCGGCTGCGAGATCGCAGGCTGCTGCGATTTTCTCTATGCGGCAGAGGGCGCGCGTTTTGCGCTCACCGAAGTGACGCTCGGCATCATGCCGGGCGGCGGCGGTACGCAGACCCTGCCGCGGGCCGTCGGCGAGCGCCGCGCCAAGGAACTGATCCTGACCGGCAAGCCCTTTACCGCAAGCGAAGCCCACGCCTGGGGTCTCGTGAACGAGGTCTTTCCGCTATCCGAACTGTTGCCGGCGGCGCTGGCGACCGCGTCACGCATCGCCCGCAATGCCCCGATCTCCGTCCGCCAGGCAAAGCTGTCGATCCATCGCGGCCTGCAACTGTCGCTGCGGGATGGCCTCGCGCTCGAGATCGAGGCCTATAACCGCATGGTCCCGACCGAGGACCGCCGCGAGGGCGTCCTGGCCTTCAACGAGAAGCGGACGCCGAACTTCAAGGGCCGGTGAAACCGATAGCGTTTTCAAGCGAAGTGGATGCCGGTTCGCGTGAAGAAAACGCGTCAAAACAAGAATCCAGGGTTTCGGCTCTGATTCAATCAGAACCGAAACCCTCAGTCGAACAGGCTCGGCGTGTGATTCACGGCCGCGCCTTCGATCGCCAGCATCTTCAATTTCGTCACCACCCCGCCATTGGCGGAAAAGCCGCCAGGCTTGTTGCCCGCCGCCAGCACGCGGTGGCACGGCACCACGATCGGACAGGGGTTGCGACCCAGCGCCTGACCGACGTCGCGCGACAGCTCGACGCCACCGAGTCTTTTGGCGATATCGCCATAGGTCATGGTCTTGCCCGGCGGAATCGTGCGCGCGATGTCGTAGACGCCGCGATTGAATTCGGGAACGCCGTCGAGATCGAGCACGACATCGGCGAGGTCGTTCGGCTTGCCTTCGAGCAGCTCTTTGATCCCTTCGATCGCGGCCTGCACCTTCGCGGGCGGCTCAGCCTCGATGAGATCGTGATGGCGCTGTTGCAGACGGGTACGGGTCTTCTTCTCATCGCCCATCGGCAGCTGCACCGAGGTGATGCCGCGCTCGCCCCAGACGATGCCGCAGCGGCCGATCGCGGTGTCAAATATCGTAAAATGATGCCCGATCATGGCTGGCTCCATAGTCTCCTGTTCAATGCCACCCCAGCTTCCTTCTGGACCCAAATCTAGGCTTGGAGATTATTGCTATCCACCCGAAACCTGAGGGAACTTGACGGCATGAACAACTTCCGATGATCTGGGGTTCTCGCCAGCGCCCTTCAATGGCCTTTGGTCTCACCCCACCTCACGAGATCCCATGCAAACAATAAACGTCAACGGCTATGACATGGCCTATCTCGATGTCGGCCAAAGCGCCGACGATGCCCCGCCGCTGGTGTGCGTGCATGGCTCGCTGTGCGATTTCCGGATCTGGTCGTCGGTGCTGGGACCGCTGACGCGCAAGCACCAGGTGATTGCGCCTTCACTCCGGCATTTCTTCCCCGACCAATGGGACGGTGTCGGCGACACCTATTCGATCGCGCAGCATGTCGACGACGTGATCGGCTTCATCGAGAAGCTCGATACCAGACCGGTCGACCTGATGGGCCATTCCCGCGGCGGACATATCTGCTTTCGCGTCGCGCAACGGCGGCCCGACTTGTTGCGCAAGCTCATCCTGGCCGAACCCGGCGGCGAACTCGACGCCACCCTCGATCCCGCCTACAAGCCCGGCCCCTCGCCGCTGGCCATGCGGATCGCGGCTTCTGCAGAGTTGATTGCGAAGGGCGATATCGACGGCGGGCTGCAACTCTTCATGGATGCGCTGGAAGGCCCCGGCGCCTGGAAGCGCTTGCCGGCCACGCCGAAGCGGTTGCTGAGCGACAATGCCATAACGCTGATCGGGCAGATGCGCGACCAGCGCCCGCCGTTCTCCAAAGCGGACGCGGAGGCAATCAAAACGCCGACACTGTTCATCGGCGGCGCCAATACCAAGGGCACGCTGCGGCAGGTACTGAATACGCTGGCCGCCAACGTCAAGGGCTCGCGCACCGCGATGATCCCCGGCACCACGCATCCGATGTTCGAGCAGGCGCCGCAGAAATATTGCGAGATCGTACTCGCTTATCTCGCAGAGGATTGACCGACATGCAGACGTTGGGCGTCAACGGCTACGACATGGCCTATCTCGATGTCGGCAGAGGCACTGCCGACAGCCCGCCGCTGGTTCTCGTCCACGGCACGCTGGGCGATTTCCGCACCTGGAACGCCGTGCTCGGACCGCTCGCGAAAAAGCATCGCGTGGTGGCGCTAAGCCTGCGGCGGTTCTTTCCGGAGCATTGGGACGGCATCGGCAATGACTATCTGATGGCGCAGCATGTCGCGGATGTGATCGGCTTTATCGAGAAACTGAATGCCGGGCCGGTCGATCTACTGGGCCATTCCCGCGGCGGCCACATCGGATTCCGTGTGGCGCAGGCGCGGCCGGATCTGTTGCGCAAGGCCATTCTTGCCGAGCCGGGCGGCGATCTCGAACCATCGCTGCAGCCGGCCAGTCCGCCTCCCGGCCCCGTGCCGCTGGGTCCGCGCGTTCCGGTCGCAGCCGAGATGGTGCGAAACGGCGACATCGACGGTGCGCTCGCACTCTTCGTCGACGGGATCGATGGCGAAGGCGCGTGGACGCGATGGCCGGCGGCGGCGCGGCAGCAATTGCGCGACAACATCTATACGCTGCTCGGCCAGGTCAATGAGTACCGCAAGCCGTTTACCAAAAGCGAAGCGGAATCGATCAGGACCCCGACCTTGTTGGTCGGTGGTGGCGACACCAAGGGCGCGCTGGCGGTGATATGGCGCGTGCTGGCCGAACATATTCCGGGCGCAAAGACTGTGGTGATCCCGGGCACACGGCACTGGATGTTCGAACAGGCGCCGCAGCAATTTTGCGACGTGGTGCTGGAGTTTCTGAAGGCCTGACCGCGCCGCGGCGCGTTACTTCTGATCCAGCCGCCAGGAGCCATCCCAATCAGCGGGCGGCGGGTTGGCCTGAAACTTCTCGACACGTTGGGCCATCGCCATCGACGGCCCATCGCCGGGGACCGCCTCGAGCGCCGCCTGAAAAGCCTGACGCGCCTCATCCCAGTGGCGCGCCCGATAGGCAGCCAGTCCCTCGGCGTACCGCGCCAACAGCATCCGTTGCGGCTCGGTCAACTCACCCGCGCGCCCGATGATTTCGAATACGGCTTCCGGTTGGGTCTGGCCAACGACCGTCAACCGATCGACCTCGCGCGATTCAACCGCGTCGCCGGCCGCCATGATCGCAGCTTCCGAAGCCAGCGAATGACTGCCATAGAACTTGTTGGCGTTCTCCAGGCGTGACGCCAGATTCACCGCGTCGCCCATGACCGTGTAGCTCATCAGGAATTCCGAGCCGATGCTGCCGACCAGCACCTCGCCGGTTGCGATGCCGATGCGGACCTCGCAATCGCTCGGCACGGCGCGCACGCCGAGCAATTCGGGCAGCTCGGTTCGCAACGCCTTGCCACGATCCGCCATCTCGACGGCGGCAAGGCAGGCCAGCCGTGCCTGCTCGCTATGCTCGGTAAACGGAGGTCCCCAATAGGCCATGATCGCGTCGCCGATATATTTGTCGATGATGCCGCGATGGCTGCGGATCGGCCCCGACATGGTCGACAGGTAATGGTTCATCACCTTGACGAGGCCTTGCGGCGTCATGCCCTCGCTCAGGCTGGTAAACCCCTTCATGTCGCAGAACAGCACCGTCATCACCCGCCGCTCGCCGTTACTCGCGGCCAGCGACTGTGGGTCGATCAAGCCTTCGACGACCCGCGGATCGACATACCGGCCGAAGGTTTCGCGCAGCCGCTCCTTGTGGCGCAATTGTTCGACCATGTTGTTGAAGGCGGCCGTCAACTGGCCGATCTCGTCGCGCGTGGTGACATCGATCGATCCGTCGAGCCGGCCGGCTTCGACGGCGCGGGTGCCGTCCAGGAGCCGCCGGACCGGGCGGGTAATGCCGGTAGAAACGAAGAGCGCGAACGTCAGTCCAAGAACGGCCGCAAGCGTCGTCACGATTGCGGAGACGATGATCGCGCGCTGCTGATCCCGCATCGTCACAGCGGCATCGCTGCGAACCTGCGCCATCATGTCCTGACGGATTTCCTCGATCTTGCGATTGAATTCGTCGCGGAGCGCGTCAGCCCGAACAAGACTGGCCCGGACTTCCACCATGTTGCCGGCTTCGAGCAGCGGCCACATCCGTGTGTTCTCTTCGTCCAGATAACGGCGAAGGTCGCTAGTTACGGTTTCGATTCGATTCTCGATCCGCCCGAGCTTGGCGTCGTCGGAGACGGTGGTGGGATCATCAATGATCGCAATGATCAGGGCGCGTGCGGCTTGCGCCTCCTGATCAAGCTCCCTGCCTTTCGCCTCATAGACGGTTTGCTGATTTGCAAAGGCGGTCTCGTCCGGCGGCGTCTGTATCTTGGCGACCACCATCCGGCGGACCACCACCGCCTGCTCCAGCGAGCGGACATTCATCCGCGCCAGATGCCCATATGCTTCGACGTATTTTGTTGTCAGTTCATCGAGCTGATGGGCAATCTTGCGCGTCATCACCGTCGACAGCGCCGCCGTGATCGCCATCAGGAAGATCAGACCGAGCGCGATGCCAAGGATTCGCTTTCGGATGGTCGGTCGCAGCATGGATGCATATTCTAGAGCTACGGACATGATCTGGAATCGGGATGAAAGCCACACAAGCGAAAGCCCGGCCGATCCGGGCGCGGCTTGTTGTTTAGCGCGCGCCGGTGAATTAAGCACGATCCGGCGCGTTAAAATTGCGAATAGTCATGGGGATGGGGGCCCGGGGCCCCTCCGCCCGCGCTTGCCATCTTCTTTGATCGATCGCGTAGGCCCCGGTCCTCATCGTCTCGCTGCGGAGAACACGATCGCCTGGATTGGCATCCGGCCGGGATTGCCGCCAAATTCGCGGCGAAATTCCTGCTCCAGCGCATCAACGACGCGTTCCGGATCGACGCCGCCGCGCGCCCGGATCTGATCGATCAGCGGGTTTCCAAAGACCGCCGCACGCGCGAAGTGCGCGACGTCAGGGAGCTCCCGCTCCTGCCTGATCACCGCAATGCCGACATCGCCGAAGCCTGCCGCAATCAGCAACTCCTTGATCGGGTCGATCTGGTGGCAGGAGAACGGCACGCTGTAAAACTGCGGCGGATCGGCCGGGAAGAAGCGCGCCGCCACCTCATGCGCGATGCGGCCAAACGGATTGTAGCGATGTGAATCCCAGACGCTGAGCAGATAGCGGCCGCCCGGGGCCAGAACGCGATAGGCCTCGGAAAAGGACTTTGCCTTGTCGGGAAAGAACATCACGCCGAACTGACAGACCACGGCGTCGAAGCTTTGATCGGCAAAGGGAAGCGCGATCGCATCGGCAGGCTGGAAGCCGACCTGTTCGCCGGGCCCAAACTTGGCGCGTGCCATATCGAGCATCGGCGGGTTGAGATCGGTCGCGGTCAACTGCGTGTCACCAGGCAATGCGTCACGCAATTTCCGGGTGACGATGCCGGTGCCGGCGGCGGTTTCGAGCACCCGCGCCGGGCGCCCGGCGGCGGCGCGTCTTGCGATATCAGCGGCATAGTCGGCGAAGATGATCGGGCCGAGGCCCTCATCGTAGTATTGCGGGATATTGCCAATGAAGCCGGCTGCGTCGCTGCTCATGGCAGACCTCCGATCGCCCCTGGCGAAGCATACCCCCACGCGCCCGCCGCGACAGCCCGGTCCCAGCCCCCTTGACTGAGCTCGGGTCAGTCGCTAATTTTGAATTCTGAATTCCGTATTCCAAATTGGACGGCCGGCATGATCCCGTTAGAACCGCTCCCCAACCTGATTGAGCAGGTCTATGCCCGGATCCTCGAGGCGATCACCGACCGTTCGCTGCCGCCCGGGCATCGCATCCGGCAGAACGAATTGGCGGAAAAGCTCGGCGTATCGCGCCAGCCGGTGTCCCACGCGCTGCATTTGCTGCACCGGCAGGGGCTTGTCGCCGAAAGCGGCCGCCGCGGCTTTGAAGTCACCCGGCTCGACCCGGAGCGCATCCGCCAGCTCTACGAGGTGCGCGGCGCTGTCGACGCACTGGCAGCAAAGCTCGCAGCCACGCGAACCAGGATCGACGCTACGGGTCGCGCGCGGCTCGAGGTCGCGCTGCAAGCGGGGCGAACCATTGATAAAAATACGCCGCTGGCGCGGCTGATCGCGCTCGACGTTGATTTTCACAGCGCGATCTATCGCCTCGCGGGCAATCCCGCGATCGAGGAAATGATTGCGCCGCAATGGCCGCATATGCGCCGCTCGATGGCGACGGTATTGGCCGAGCTCGATTACCGCGAAAGCGCCTGGACTGAACACGAGACGATCGCCGCGGAGATTTTCGCCGGCAATGCGAAGGCGGCGGAGGCCGCGGCGCTGGCGCATGCGCAGACCGCCGGACGAATGACTGAGGAGAGATTGAGGGCGACCGATAGGGCCGCATAAACATCCGTCATGCCCGGCCTCGTGCCGGGCATCCACGTCCTTCTTTCACGCTGAGAAAAAAGTACGTGGATGGCCGGGCATAGGCGAGCGGAAGCGACGCCGTCCTTCAGACGGCTATGTCCGGCCATGACGAACAAAAAAACCACAGGAGAGAACGCCATGAAACTGACGCCGCAGCAGATCGAATTCTTCAACCGCGAAGGCTGGCTGTTTCTGCCCGAGCTGTTCAGCCCCGAGGAAGTGGCCTATCTCGCGCGCGAGGCCGAAGCCATCTACGACGCCAACCGGCCCGAGGTGTGGCGCGAGAAGAGCGGCGCGCCGCGCACCGCCTTTGCCGCGCATCTCTATAACGAAGCGTTCGGCGTTCTCGGCGCGCATCCGCGCATGATCGAGCCGATCGAGCAGATTTTTGGCGAAAAACTCTACATGCACCAGTTCAAGATCAACGCCAAAGCCGCCTTCACCGGCGACGTCTGGCAATGGCACCAGGATTACGGCACCTGGAAGCGCGACGACGGCATGCCCGAGCCGCGCGCGATGAACATCGCGATCTTCCTTGACGAGGTGATGCCGATCAACGGACCCCTGATGCTGGTGCCGAAGAGCCAGCATGCCGGCGACCTCAAGGCCTCGCACGATCTCGAAACGACCTCCTATCCGCTGTGGACGCTGGATGAGGAGACGGTCACGCGGCTGGTAAAGGAAGGCGGCATCGTCGCACCCACCGGCAAGGCCGGCGGCATGCTGATGTTCCATGGCAATCTGGTGCACGGATCGAGCGGCAACATCACGCCCTATCCGCGCAAGATCGTCTATCTGACGCTGAATGCGGTTTCGAACTACATCCGCAACCCGACGCGGCCGGAATATATCGCCCATCGCGATTTCACGCCGATCCAGACGGTGGAAGACGATGCGCTGCTGCGATTGGCGCGTGCGCATCGCCAGGCGGCGGAGTAGCTTACGCGCGCTGAACCAAGTGAGTCGTCATGCCCGGGCTTGTCCCGGGCATCCACGTGTTGTGATGCCGCGCGCGGAAAAGACGTGGATGGCCGGGACATCTAGCGCGAAGACGCGCTTCGCGCTTTTGCCCGGCATGACGGAACAATCATCGCAGCACGGCTACCTGTTGGGATATTCCCATGAACCTTCATCGCCTCCTCAACGCCCGCCTGGCGGCCGGCAAGCCGGTTCGCGTCGCACTGATCGGCGCCGGCAAATTCGGCTCGATGTTCCTGTCGCAGGTGCCGCATACGCCGGGGCTTGAAGTGCCGGTCATCGTCGATCTCGATCGCGACCGCGCCCGCGACGCGTGCCGCACCGTCGGCTGGGATGCAGAGCGGATCGCGCGAACCGCCTTCACCGACGACGGCGTGCGCGCGATTGCCGGCGGCGCAATGGACGTCGTGGTGGAGGCGACCGGCAATCCTGCCGTCGGTATCCGTCATGCCCGCGCAGCGATTGCGGCGGGCAAGCATGTCGTCATGGTCAACGTCGAGGCCGACGTGCTGGCCGGACCGCTGCTCGCCGAGGAAGCACGCAAGGCCGGCGTGGTCTATTCGCTGGCCTATGGCGACCAGCCGGCGCTGACCGCCGAGATGGTGGACTGGGCGCGCGCCACGGGCTTTCGCGTCGTCGCCGCCGGCAAGGGCACCAAATATCTGCCGGCCTATCACGACGTAACGCCGGATGGCGTCTGGAGCCATTACGGACTGACGGCCGGCGAAGCGCAATCGGCCGGCATGAACCCGCAGATGTTCAACTCGTTTCTGGACGGCACCAAATCCGCGATCGAGATGGCGGCGATCGCCAACGCTTGCGGACTCGACGTGCCGTCGGAGGGATTGCTGTTTCCGCCCTGCGGCGTCGACGATTTGCCGCACGTGATGCGGCCACACGACAAGGGCGGCGTGCTGGAGAAGGCCGGCCTCGCGGAAGTCGTCTCGTCGCTCGAACGCGACGGCCGCCCTGTGTTCAGGGACCTGCGCTGGGGTGTATATGTCGTGCTGGAAGCGCCGAACGATTATGCCGCCGATTGCTTCAAGCAATATGGGCTGAAGACCGATGCGTCAGGCCGATATGCGGCGATGTACAAGCCGTATCACCTGATCGGGCTCGAGCTGAACATTTCCATCCTGTCGGCTGCGCTGCGCAACGAGCCGACAGGGCAGCCACATGATTTTCGCGGCGACGTCGCGGCGGTTGCAAAGCGCGATCTGCGCGCCGGCGAAATGCTCGATGGCGAAGGCGGCTACACGGTGTGGGGCAGACTGATGCCGGCATCGAAAAGTCTCTCCGCCGGCGCGCTGCCGATCGGACTTGCCCATCGCGTCAAGCTGAAGAGCGACGTTGCGCATGGCGCGGTGGTGCGCTGGAGCGATGTCGAGGTCGACGAAAACAACGACACCGTCAAGACGCGCCGGGCGATGGAAGCGGCATTCTCCGCGCGACGATGATCGCGCGACGCGCATTGGCGCCGGACTGCAGCAGGAAATTTCATCGCCCTGCGCACGCAGGTTCAGCCGTCGCGGGCACTCGCGCGATGGAATTACCGCAATGCGGCATTTCCGGCTGGTTTGCCGTGCACCCACGCATCGCTCGCCGTCTTAGTCTTTCGTCGGGTGGAAACGGCTCAATCGCCCGATATTCAGGCAGTTCTTCGCAACTGCGGCCGAAGCAGAACCCTTGATTATCAATCACTAATTCGTCATCCTGCCCGCAGGTCCACAAAGCCGGGAAATTGATTGCATTCGAAAAACCAAGAGCCTTGGTTTCAGGGCCCACATTCCTAAACAACAGTCCAGCACCGGCCATCGGTAAACCAGAGAAGACGACATCAGATCGTTGTCCCTTGGTCGGTAACGGCAAAAACAGAGGGGAAGGAAGCAAATGAAACGTCGTGATTTCTTGAAGGTAGGCGGCGTCGGTCTCGCCGCGAGTGCGGTTGCAGCACCTGCGATTGCGCAATCGAACCCGGAGATAAAGTGGCGATATACGGCAAGCTGGCCGAAGGCGCTCGATACGCTGTATGGCGGCTGCGAATATTTCGCCAAGCGTGTCGCGGAAATCACTGACAACAAATTCCAGATTCAGGCATTTGCCGCCGGTGAAATCGTGCCCGGCCTGCAGGTGCTCGACGCCGTTTCGAACGGCACCGTCGAGATGGGCAACACCGCGCTCTATTACTACTGGGGCAAGAACCCGGCCTTCACCTTCGGCACGTCGCTGCCGTTCGGCCTCAACACGCGCTCGCATATTTCCTGGCTGCGTTTCGGCGGCGGCATGGACATGCTCAACGACCTGCTGAAGGAATATGGCTGCGTCGGCGTGCCGACCGGCTCTACCGGCGCCCAGATGGGCGGCTGGTTCCGGAAGGAGATCAAGTCGATGGAGGATTTCAAGGGCTTGAAATTCCGCGTCGGCGGTTTCGCAGGGACCATCATCGCCAAGGTCGGCGGCGTGCCGCAGCAGATCGCGGGTGGCGACATCTATCCGGCGCTGGAAAAGGGCACCATCGACGCGGCCGAGTGGGTCGGCCCCTACGACGACGAGAAGCTCGGCTTCGTGAAGGTGGCGAAGTACTACTACTATCCGGGTTGGTGGGAAGGCACCGGCCAGGGCCACAACATCATGAACCTCGAGAAGTTCAACGCCCTGCCGAAGCATTATCAGGCCGCGATCGAGACCGCGTCCTACGATACGTTCACCTGGGTCACCGGCAAATACGACCACGTCAATCCGCCGGCGCTGAAGCGGCTGCTGGCGGCGGGCGCCATCCTGAGGCCGTTCCCGCAGGAAGTCCTGGAGGCCTGCTATACTGCCGCCAACGGCATCTATGCAGATCTGTCCAAGAGCAATCCGCACTTCAACAAGATGTATACGAGCCTGGCGGCGTTCCGTAACGAATCGCTGGCCTGGAATCAGGTCGCTGAATTGAGCTACGACAGCTTCATGATGCGGATGCGTACCCGCACCTGAGGCGCACGATCGCGGACAAAAAGGAAGCCCCGGAGATTTCTCCGGGGCTTCTTCGCTGAACGGGTGGCTTTCTATTTTTGACGCGCTTTCTTCACGCGAGCCCGGTGTCCACTTCGCTTGAAAACGCTTCGGGCTATTCCTCGGCTTCGCCGAGCGCCTCGGCGAGCTTGTCGTAATATTTCGCCACGAGATCGATGTTGCCCTTGTTCTCGATCTGCGGCGGCGGCGACTTCAGCGCCTCGTTGAGATCGGCGAGCGCCGCCTTCTTG
>NZ_JAFCLU010000003.1:307500-403656 GCF_018130385.1 Bradyrhizobium sp. AUGA SZCCT0283
CTGAGACGGCTTTTTGAGATTTGCGAAGGGTCGCCCCTTAGCATCCCATTGTCACCGCCATTGTAGCACGTGTGTAGCCCAGCCCGTAAGGGCCATGAGGACTTGACGTCATCCCCACCTTCCTCGCGGCTTATCACCGGCAGTCTCCTTAGAGTGCTCAACTAAATGGTAGCAACTAAGGACGGGGGTTGCGCTCGTTGCGGGACTTAACCCAACATCTCACGACACGAGCTGACGACAGCCATGCAGCACCTGTCTCCGGTCCAGCCGAACTGAAGAACTCCATCTCTGGAGTCCGCGACCGGGATGTCAAGGGCTGGTAAGGTTCTGCGCGTTGCGTCGAATTAAACCACATGCTCCACCGCTTGTGCGGGCCCCCGTCAATTCCTTTGAGTTTTAATCTTGCGACCGTACTCCCCAGGCGGAATGCTTAAAGCGTTAGCTGCGCCACTAGTGAGTAAACCCACTAACGGCTGGCATTCATCGTTTACGGCGTGGACTACCAGGGTATCTAATCCTGTTTGCTCCCCACGCTTTCGTGCCTCAGCGTCAGTATCGGGCCAGTGAGCCGCCTTCGCCACTGGTGTTCTTGCGAATATCTACGAATTTCACCTCTACACTCGCAGTTCCACTCACCTCTCCCGAACTCAAGATCTTCAGTATCAAAGGCAGTTCTGGAGTTGAGCTCCAGGATTTCACCCCTGACTTAAAGACCCGCCTACGCACCCTTTACGCCCAGTGATTCCGAGCAACGCTAGCCCCCTTCGTATTACCGCGGCTGCTGGCACGAAGTTAGCCGGGGCTTATTCTTGCGGTACCGTCATTATCTTCCCGCACAAAAGAGCTTTACAACCCTAGGGCCTTCATCACTCACGCGGCATGGCTGGATCAGGCTTGCGCCCATTGTCCAATATTCCCCACTGCTGCCTCCCGTAGGAGTTTGGGCCGTGTCTCAGTCCCAATGTGGCTGATCATCCTCTCAGACCAGCTACTGATCGTCGCCTTGGTGAGCCGTTACCTCACCAACTAGCTAATCAGACGCGGGCCGATCTTTCGGCGATAAATCTTTCCCCGTAAGGGCTTATCCGGTATTAGCACAAGTTTCCCTGTGTTGTTCCGAACCAAAAGGTACGTTCCCACGCGTTACTCACCCGTCTGCCGCTGACGTATTGCTACGCCCGCTCGACTTGCATGTGTTAAGCCTGCCGCCAGCGTTCGCTCTGAGCCAGGATCAAACTCTCAAGTTGGACTTGAAACTTTAAACCGGCTGATCACAACGTTTGACGAGGTCCCACCATATTTATCGCCTGCGATTCACATCGCGGACGACGATGGTGTAACCTATGTAAACGTGTACCGCCGAAGTCTTTCGTCCAGCCTCGAAAGCTGAAAACCGAAGTTTTCAAGTATTCGAGACTACGCAAGGACTCCGCCGTCCACGTTTCTCTTTCTTCATCTTCACTTGTCAAACAGCCCGGGATCGCTGGGACCCCACCCCTCCACTGCTGGAAGGTTCCCGAAGACCTCATCCGACGACAAATAACAACCGACTGTTATCGGCTGTTGAGTCACTCATCGTAATGAGGAGCTTACGGGGCACGAATAGATGCCTTGGCCTCGGGGCCAATGCATCGCCGCGCTCAGTGGGCGGGTTATAGGCCCGCCCGATCGGGGTTGTCAACGCCCATCGTCAACAAATTGTCGCATCGCCCGCAAGATTTTTGGGACGCCAAGAAGTCCCTATGTTTCGGGCCTTTGGCCGCACTTGAGCCACATTCCTGCGACGTTCTGACTATAAGGTATGCATTGAATCGTCGGTGCCAGTGGGGGCTGCCGGCGTTCAGCTACCCGGGACAGGCGGTCTCGAGGAACCCGTCGCCTTTCCCACGCGGCCAGGAAACTTCGAGAGATCTGCTCACCATTGACGTTCGAGACTGTGGCCGGTCTTCTTCTGGCCTCTGATTCCCGAATTTCCTTGCGTGCGGCAACGCCATGCTCCGGGATCGCTCCCTCAAAAGGGCGAAAACTTGGGTCTGGATCGGGCGAGGTCTTGTCGGATGTCGATGGAATTTGGGGGGACACAGGGTTGAGCCAGAAGGCGCCACGCGGGAGCGGCTATGGACGCGAGACCGGGATCATCGATCTCGGTCACGAGCCGCCACTTTCCGTCGATGGCTCCGAGGCTGCGGTGATCGATCGCCGTCGTGTCTCCGTACAATGGTTTAGCGGCACTATCCTGACCGGCCTGTGCGGTGCGGCCCTCATCGGCGGCGCCGTTTTTGCGTCGCTCGACGGCGAGATGACCTTTGCCAAGGTGCCGGAGCGCGTCGAAGGTGCATTGCGCGGGGCGTTCGGCGCCAACGACCGCACCGCCACCCTGCACAAGAGCGACCGCCTGCCGCCGCCCGGCGAATCCACCGCCTCGCGCAACGTGGTGCGGGTATCGACCGTCACCCGCGTCGGCAACCGCGACGTGATGCGGGTACGGCCGTTCGTCCGCATCTCCGGCAATCTGTCGATGACGACGAGCGATCTCAGCTCAAAAATCCCGCCGTTCAACGCCCAGCGCATGCTGACCGATGTCGGCACCACGACGCAGGCCGCTTCCGAGGATCCGAACAATCCCGAAGCCGTCGAGCCCGACGCCGAGGTTTCCTTCGTTACCAAGGATCTCGCAACGGTGCTGCCGAAGGCGAAACTCGCCGCCGTGGTCGCGCTCGATGAAGTGCTGATGCGGGTGCGCGATGCCGCGAACTGGCGCGGCTCGGGCGGCGTACGCTACACGTCGCTTGCCAATGCCGCGGCCGACGCCAGCGGCGCCCAGTCCGATCTCAAGCTCGCCTATGCCACGGAAGGCAACGTTTCCGATCCCTATGCCGGCTTTGAAACCCGCGTGGTGCCGGAAAACGTCACTTTGCTGCCGAAGACCAAGGACCAGATCACCGGCGGCAACCCGTCCGGCGAACGCGTTCACGTCGTGAAGAAGGGCGACAGCATCGCCTCGATCCTGCGCGACCAGGGCGCCACGCCCGATGAAGCCAGGGCGGTTGCGCTGACCCTTGGCCCCCGCGGCCGCGACGGCGGCCTGAAGGAAGGCCAGAAGGTCCGCATCCTGATGGCGCCCTCGGGGCTCGGCCCTGCCGCCCGTCTTCAGCCGTATCGCGTGATCGTCGCCAACGACACCACCGTCGAAGCCGTGGCCGCACTGTCGGACGTCGGCAAATACGTCGCCGTCGACGTGCAGAGCATGAATACCATCGCCGAGGCCGCTACCGGCAAGGATGACGAGGATGACGATGATGATGACGGCAGCGGCGTCCGGCTCTACCAGAGCATCTACGAGACCGCCCTGCGCAACAAGGTGCCGGCCGCCGTGATCGAGGACATGGTCCGGATCTATTCCTATGACGTCGATTTCCAGCGCAAGGTGCAGCCCGGCGATTCCTTCGACGTGTTCTTCGCCGGCGAGGACGAAGGCACCACCAGCACCGAAAAGACCGAGGTGCTGTTCGCCTCGCTCACGGTCGGCGGCGAGACCAAGAAATATTATCGCTTCGTGACCCCCGACGATTCCGTCGTCGACTATTATGACGAGACCGGCAAGAGCGCGAAGAAGTTCCTGGTGCGCAAGCCCGTCAACAACGCCATCATGCGTTCGGGCTTCGGCGGCCGCCGCCATCCGATCCTGGGCTATACCAAGATGCACACCGGCGTGGACTGGGCGACCCCCTACGGCACGCCGATTTTCGCTTCCGGCAACGGCGTGGTCGAAAAGGTCGGCTGGGAAGGCGGCTACGGCAAGTACGTTCGCCTGAAACACAACAACGGCTACGAGACCGCCTATGGCCATATGTCCGCCTTTGCCAAGGGCATGGAGCCCGGCAAGCGTGTGCGCCAGGGTCAGGTGATCGGCTTCGTCGGATCGACGGGCATGTCGACCGGCGCCCACGTCCACTACGAAATCCTGGTCAACGGCCGGTTCGTCGATCCGATGCGTGTCAAGCTGCCGCGCGGCCGCTCGCTCGAGGGGGCGGTGATGGCGAGCTTCGAAAAAGAGCGCGACCGCCTCGATGTCCAGATGAACAACCGCGGCAGTGCGGCCCGTGTCTCCGAAGCCGCCGGCGCCACGCCGCAGACGCGCCAAGTGAGCCGCTGAATCAGCAGCTGAACCTTCGATAAGATTTTTGGGATCGGACACGGCTTCTCACGCCGCGTGTCGGATTTATGGCCGCGGCCGCGCGGGGCGCCCGACAGTTTCGTTTGCCAAACCGCCCGCCGCGACAAATACTGCCCCCCATAAAAATCCGTGGGAGGAAGCGTCATGATGAGCAGGCTTGCACTCGCAACGGCCGTTGCGGCGATCGTCCTTGGAAGCACGGCCGGCGCGTCGGCGCAGACCTACGAGGTCACCAAGCTGGTTCCGGGATCGGCGTTTCATGGCGTGCACGGGCTCGGGATCGACAAGTCCGGCCGCCTGTTCGCCGGCAGCGTCGCGGGCGCCGCGCTCTACGAGGTCGATCGCAACAACGGCACGGCGAAGATTGCCGTCCCTTCCCCGGAAGGCATGTCTGACGACATTGCGTTTGCGCCCGACGGCACCATGGCGTGGACCGCCTTCCTGACCGGCGATCTTTATTCGCGCAAGGGCGACGGTCCTGTGAAGAAACTCGCCTCCGGCCTGCCCGGCATCAACTCGCTCGCCTTCCGCAAGGACGGGCGGCTGTACGCGACGCAGGTGTTCCTCGGCGACGCGCTTTATGAGATCGACGTCGAGGGTGTCAAACCGCCGCGCAAGATCATGGAGAAGATGGGCGGCCTCAACGGCTTCGAATTCGGGCCGGACGACATGCTGTACGGCCCGCTGTGGTTCAAGGGCCAGGTCGCCAGGGTCGACGTCGACAAGGCCGAACTCTCCGTGGTCGCCGACGGCTTCAAGGTTCCGGCCGCGGTCAATTTCGATTCCAAGGGCAATCTCTGGGTGGTCGATACCGCGCTCGGCCAGTTGGTGCGGGTCGATCCGAAGACCGGGGCGAAGAAGATGGTAGCCCAGCTCAAGCCCTCGCTCGACAACCTCGCGATCGACGACAAGGATCGCATCTTCGTCTCCAACATGGCCGACAACGGCATTCAGGAGGTCGACCCGGAAACCGGCGCTGCCAAGCAGGTCATTATCGGCAAGCTGGCGCTGCCCGGCGGCATCGGCGTCGTCTCCGACGGCGGCAAGGACACCATCTACATCGCCGACGTCTTCGCCTACCGCACCGTGGACGGTGCGACCGGCGAAGTCTCCGAACCCGCCCGCATGCATGCCGATGGCGTGACGCTGGAATATCCGATGAGCGCCACCGCCAAGGGCGACGATGTGCTGCTGTCGAGCTGGTTCACCGGCACGGTGCAACTGATCGACCGCAAAACCGGCAAGACCAAGGAGATGCTGCACGACTTCAAGGCGCCGCATGACGCCGTCAAGCTTGGCGACGGCAGCATCCTCGTCAACGAACTCGGCAGCAAATCGCTGGTCCGCGCCAGCGGCGAGCACGGCAAGGACCGCACCGTCGTGATCGGCGACCTTGAAGGCCCGGTCGGCCTCGCCGCCGGATCGGGCGGCACGGTCTATCTGACCGAAGCCTTTGCCGGCCAGGTCTCGAAGGTGGAAGCCAACGGCGAGAAGACCGTGATCGCGAAGGATCTGAAGGGCCCCGAAGGCATCGCGCTGGCGCCCGACGGCAAGCTGATCGTGGCCGAGGTCGGCGCCAAGCGGATTATCCAGATCGATCCTGCCAACGGAGCCGTCACCGAAATCGCCGGCAACCTCCCGATCGGATTGCCGGCCGCACCCGGCGGACTGCCGAGCAACATCCCGACCGGCGTCGGCGTCGGCGCGACGGGGGTGATCTACTTCTCGTCGGATATCGAGAACGCGATTTACAGGGTGGTGAGGAAGTAGGGCAGGCGCCGATCCATCGCGAACGTCTCGTGGAGATGGCTCCCGCCCGGAACGATCTCTATCGCAATCCCCTGTATTCCTTGTCAGTGCATGATCCCACGAGGCGGCGTAGCAGCCGTCATCTCGGACGAGGTGCCGAGCGCATTGCGGGCGCCTGGATCTGGCGATGTCGACAATGGTTCACACCATGCGCCAGCCACGCACGACATCGATCGGAAAATTCCGCGCGCAAACCGCATTGCCCTGATTCCCGCCGAGAAGAGTGACATGAGTTCCATCCCAAGCGATCACGAAACCAACATGACCGCTGGCGCCGCGGGCAAGCGGTCTGGTCACAGCAACCGCCCCATATTGAGGGCCCTCCAAGCCCTTTCCGTTTTTCAGCCAGTCGGCCGCCCGCGCTGAAAAGGTCACCGGCGAACGGGCACCGTTTGATTCCTTGATGCACCAGGAAACAAAGGCGGCGCACCAGGACACATCGTCCGGCTGTCGGCCCAGGGTGGTATCCACGAAGTACTTTTCAATTTCCGGGTTGCTGCCGTTTTCAAATTCGTGAATTTTTTTTGCCAGTTCCTCTTTGGCTTTCACCATCCAGGGCACGTCACTGACATCGTCTGCCGTTTCTGGGGGGCCGAACGAAAGATCTGGATCAACCTTCCCGATCAGCCCGGCAGCGTCCTCGAAACCGGTCGACAACCTGGCATCGATTGCTGCGCGCAAATCTTTCACCGTGATACCGGTGGTCAACAGGCCCGGTCGCCGCGCAAAGATGGCATCAATATCGGCGGCGGACATTGGAGCCAATACCTCGCGAACGGTTCTGGTTTGGTTGGCGTCGGCCAACAAGGCAGGGAGAACCTCGGAGCCAAATATGCGGGCAAGACACAGCTCCTCCGCACTGGGCAGCCTCCTGTCCGGCAGCTTCTCTCGCGCCTCTTGAGTGAGCTGGACGATAAAGCGCGCCGCGATAGCCGCCCGCGCGAGCGGATCGAAGCGGCCTTCATCTCCAAATCCCGTTTCGGCTGGCACGTTCACGGCCTTCCATTCGCTCTCGCTAATGGCATAGGGACCGAAATAGAGGCCATTCGGGCTTGCGTTGTTTGTCAGCGCCGTTTCGGCATCGGCAAGCGCGATCAGAAGATGCGCGTTCGTGCCGTACCGGGCTGCGACATCAAGACAGGCCTGCGCAAATTCTTCGGGCACGAATCTGGACAGGACGGTTTGCGGCGTCAACCAATCTTGCCGCGCGAATCCCACATGCGTTGAGGTATCTGGAGCCATCACTTCGACTTTCCACCAAGGTGCGTCGAGTTGCTCCAATTTTCTCACGGCCATGTCGGTCTCGACACGCAGCAGCCGTTCAGCATCATCCTTTGGTTCGGCGCGCAGCCCGAACGGCTGCTTGTCGGCGAGAAAGAGTCCGGTTGGGACGGGAACAGCGGGCGGCCGTTCTGGCGGTTTCGGTGCCGGCAGGTCGGCTTGCACACCGAGCTTGACGACACCATCCGCAACCAACTGCTTGAGAACCGCCATTGCGCCAACCTGGGCGCTCACCGCGGTCATGCTGAATTTGTGATCGCCGACATATTTGCCCGACGTGTAATGGTTCGTGCACGACCACAGGTAAGGTGATTTCACCGTCGGGTGGTTTCGGCGATATCCGAATCCGTTATAGCGCTCGAGTTCAAACGAAATCCGCTCGATCGACCAACCGTCCTTCCCGATGTTCTGCATGCCATGCATGGTCAGGGCGTCGATCGCACTCGCAGCCCAGGAGAACGTTGGCGAGCCGTTCTTAGGACGGCCACTTGGGACTTGTACCGTCCGGGCGGTGAGGGGGTCACCATTGTGAAGATGCGCCTCCATGTCGAAGGTGGCTTCGAGACTATGGATCAGCCCAACGATGAACCACGGAACAGTCGTGGCGGCGCTCACTTCATCATAGGTCGGCTTAAGGCCGCGCAGTGTCTTCGCGACCGCCTTCACTTCTTTTAGCCTTTCCGGTCGAATGGCAGCAGTATCCCAGAGAGATTTATATTCCGCGGCAAGATCGACGAACTTGATCATTCTGCGCTCCAGGGGATCGCCGGATTATCTCTCAGGGTTCATCTTCGCGTAGAGTTCCCGAGTGATGTCGGTCCCCGCGAGCCCAAATTTACCCGCGAGGCTGCCGATGGCAGTCCGGGTTTGCTTGTCGATAACGACGGGGGCGGCTGGCGCCGACGGAACGTCCAGGCCGGCGACAGCTAGTGCCTTATTAAGCATTGGCCGCATCGGGGTGCCGGCAAATTCCAAACGGGCAACCAGGCCAACCTCGAATCCATTGCGGAATCCCGCCTTCGTGCAATCCGGGAAAAGCCGCTGTGCGTCACGCAATTTCTGCAGGCTGGCATCTGTGGCGATCAGATCGCCCGCCTTGCTGTCGGCCGGAAACAAGACAGCTCTGTTGAAATTCTTCAATTGTTCGCGAGTGGCCGCATCGAACCCGCCGGATTGCGGGACGCAGAGCATCCTTTGCAACTTCTTCCCATCAGCGACCGCAATGGTCTTCTCGACAGCCGTCATCGGATTAGTCATCGGCGTCTGTCCGGCAGCATTGTCAGCGGGTTGCCCTGGCCGATTGAATTTTGCGGTGTCGGCACCTGTACCGAGCTGGCCTCCGCCGACCGGCCTGCCTGTGCTGCCGAGACCGATAGAAACCGACGGGCCAAGCACGGCTGCCGGTGCAGGCAATGTCTTGGGCAAGCCCGCTTTGCACTGAGGCAACGCAGCGGGATCTTTCGTGATCAGGTTGCAGAGATAGTTCATCAAGCCGCCGAGTTCGACGAAGAATCGTCGCTGGGGCATCGGCTCGAGACCCTGGCCCCTGAGCGCAGCCATTGCGGCCAGCCAAGCCGCCATATCGTCGTTCCGGCGAGAATAGATTTCCCTCAACGCCGCGACATGCGCTTCCGTGACCTGGAATGGAGGTGGCCGGTTGTCGATCGCTGGCGTCGCAAGCCACAACTGGACCTCCAGCTCAACCGTATCCCTGTAAAGCGCTCCAACGACGCGACCGTACCTCAGGGCGTCCTTTCCGATCTGCAGCAACGTACTCAGCAGGTCGGCAATATTGATCGGATTGACGAAACTTCCCGTCACCGTGGTAACGAGCCTTCTCGCATCCTCGACCGGCAATGCAATCATCGCAAGGTCGAACAATCCCGTGGAATAGTCGACCATCGCGCTATCGTAGTAGAAGCAAGGGTCATTCTCTGCCCCCGGCACCCCAAGCGGATTGGTGTCGAATGCGCAGGCATAGATTGGCTGGAAGCGCTTTGTGAGGGCTCCAATGCGAATGGCCAGTAACTGACGGTCGGACTCGTTCTTTGCCGAAACGGATGCGATGCGCGCCAACGAAACTTGGATGCGAAGGCGCGCAAGGCGCGCATGCCTTTGGAGTCCGCCTTCATCCAATGATCGTCGAAGACAGCGTCCAGATAGCCGCCGCGGTTACTGATTTCCTTCTCGTAAATCGCGCATCCGCCGTTGAGCAACAGCGAAAACACTACGAAAACAATTATCACAATACGCATTGCACGCCCCGCACACGCGCCTAATCATTCATTCTGCGAACGGGTCGAACGGTTGTGCAAGACTTATTCAACAGCCTGCGAGATAAACGAACTGCGTGTCGCTTTTTAACAACACCCTTATGACATGTGATCGCCGCGGTGGGGATCGAATGCCTCGCGAATGAAACTGGCGCCTACCGCCATACCGAATTGCGTACGCCTAACCATCTCTCAGGTCGCGTCAATGAGGCTGCGTTTATCGGCGGCGTTTCGTATGTCGAAGCCGGTCATTCCAGCGGGCAGCATCCACCTGTGCGGCGCCACCTGACAGCATCGAACATAAGGAACCGGGACGACGACTATTCCGTTTATGGGCAGGAGCAACCCTTCCAATGGAAGGCCAAGGAGATCGGATAAGCACGTTGACCACGTCGCCAACCTCGCCCGCAGGGTAGTTTTGCTCTTTTACCTTGGATATCCGGCTGGCGCCGGAACGGTGTCTCGAAGGAAGCAGGCCATGAGACGTATCACACGAGACGACGTCACCAGGACGATCACCGGGGCTGACGACGCCACCATCGCCCAAATCATCGGAACCGGTGCGACCGTCGACGAACTGGCTGAAGCGCTGGCCTGGATGGCCAATGACGAGCCGATGATGAACGCAGGCAGGCCGCTGGCGACCGGGCGGGTTCGCGAACTCGTCGATATTCTCGCCGAACTCGAGCCTGACGATGACGAGGATGGCCGAGGAGCGCCCGCTTCCGTCAGTCAGGAATGAGATGCTCCGGCGCGCGCGCCGGAGCACATCCAGTTAGGTCAGTTCAACTTACGCTTCGGCACCGGCGTTTCGAACTGCGCGATCTCGGCGGTCTGCGGGGCCTTGCCGTTGAAGGTCAGCACATTGCCTTCGCTCGAGATCACGACGCGGTCGCCGTCGGCGATCTCGCCGGCGAGGATCATCTCGGCCATCGGGTCCTGCAGGTTGCGCTGGATCACCCGCTTCAAGGGCCTCGCGCCATAGGCGGGGTCCCAGCCCTTGGCTGCCAGCCAGTCGCGCGCCGCGGCATCGAGCGTCAGCGTGATCTTGCGATCCTCCAACAGCTTCTGCAGCCGCAAGAACTGGATCTCGACGATCCGGCCCATCTCGCTCTTCTGCAGGCGGTGGAACAGGATGATCTCGTCGACGCGGTTGAGGAATTCGGGCCGGAAATGCGCCCGCACCATCCCCATCACCTGATCGCGCACCGCAGACGTATCCTCGCCTTCCGGCTGGTTGACCAGGAATTCCGAACCGAGGTTCGAGGTCATGATGATCAGCGTGTTGCGGAAGTCGACGGTGCGGCCCTGGCCGTCGGTCAGGCGGCCGTCGTCCAGCACCTGCAGCAGCACGTTGAAGACATCAGGATGCGCCTTTTCGATCTCGTCGAACAGCACGACCTGATAGGGCCTGCGCCGCACCGCCTCGGTGAGCGCCCCGCCCTCGTCATAGCCGACATAGCCGGGAGGCGCGCCGATCAGCCGCGACACCGAATGCTTCTCCATGTATTCGGACATGTCGAGGCGGACCATCGCGGTCTCGTCGTTGAACAGATATTCCGCCAGCGCCTTGGTCAGCTCGGTCTTGCCGACGCCGGTGGGCCCCAGGAACATGAACGAGCCCATCGGGCGGTTCGGGTCCTGCAGGCCGGCGCGCGAACGGCGCACCGCGGTCGCCACCGCACGCACGGCTTCGGCCTGGCCGACCACGCGCTTGCCGAGTGAGTCCTCCATCTTCAGGAGCTTGTCTTTTTCGCCTTCCAGCATCTTGTCGACGGGAACGCCGGTCCAGCGCGAGACGACCTGGGCGATGTGGTTGGCGGTCACCGCCTCCTCCATCATCTCGCCGGGGCTTTCGTTGGCCTCGATGGATTCGAGCTTCTTCTCCAGCTCCGGAATCTTGCCATAGGCGAGCTCGCCCGCGCGCTGGAATTCACCGCGGCGTTGCGCGTTCGCCAGTTCGATGCGCAAGGCATCGAGCTCGCTTTTCAGCTTCTGCGCGTCGGAGAGCTTGTTCTTCTCCGCGCTCCAGCGCGCCGTCAGCGCCGCCGATTTTTCCTCGAGATCGGCCAGTTCCTTTTCCAGGGCCTGCAGGCGGCTCTTGGAACCGATGTCGGTCTCCTTCTTCAGCGCCTCCTGCTCGATCTTCAGCCGGATGATTTCCCGATCCATCAAATCGAGCTCTTCCGGCTTGGAATCGACCTGCATCTTCAGCCGCGCCGAAGCCTCGTCCATCAGGTCGATGGCCTTGTCGGGCAGGAAACGGTCGGTGATGTAGCGGTTCGACAGCGTGGTCGCGGCGACCAGCGCGGAATCGGTGATGCGAACGCCGTGGTGCTGCTCGTATTTGTCCTTCAGCCCGCGCAGGATCGAGATGGTATCCTCGACCGTCGGCTCGGAGACGAACACCGGCTGGAACCGGCGCGCCAGCGCCGCGTCCTTTTCGACATGCTTGCGATACTCGTCGAGCGTGGTGGCGCCGATGCAATGCAGTTCGCCGCGCGCCAATGCGGGCTTCAGCAGGTTGGAGGCATCCATCGCGCCGTCCGCCTTGCCGGCGCCGACCAGCGTATGCATCTCGTCGATGAACAGGATGATGCTGCCCTCGGCCCCGGTGACTTCCTGCAGCACGGCCTTCAGCCGCTCCTCGAACTCGCCGCGGTATTTGGCGCCCGCGATCAGCGCTCCCATGTCGAGCGAGAGCAGCTTCTTGTCCTTCAGGCTTTCCGGCACATCGCCATTGAGGATGCGCAGCGCCAGGCCCTCGACGATGGCGGTCTTGCCGACGCCAGGCTCGCCGATCAGCACGGGATTGTTCTTGGTGCGCCGGGAGAGCACCTGGATGGTGCGGCGGATTTCCTCGTCGCGGCCGATCACCGGGTCGAGCTTGCCGTCGCGCGCGGCCTGCGTGAGGTCGCGGGCATATTTCTTCAGCGCGTCGTAGGCGTTTTCAGCCGTCGCGCTATCGGCGGTCCGGCCCTTGCGCAGCGCTTCGATCGCCGAGTTGAGGTTTTGGGGCGTGACGCCGCCCTTGCTGAGGATGCTTCCGGCCTCGCCGCCCTTCTCGAGCGTGAGACCCAGCAGCAATCGCTCGACCGTGACAAAGCTGTCGCCGGTCTTCTCGGCGGCCTTTTCCGCCGCATCGAAGGCGCGCGCCATGTCGGGCGCAAGATAGATCTGCCCGGCGCCGCTTCCCGAGACTTTCGGCAGCTTCTTCAGCGCGTCCTCGGTGGCCTTGAGGATGGCGCGGGAGTTACCGCCGGCGCGGTCGATCAGACCGCCGGCCAGCCCCTCGCTGTCGTCCAGCAGCACTTTAAGCATATGCAGCGACGAAAACTGCTGGTGTCCGTCGCGTACCGCCAGCGATTGCGCCGACTGGATGAAGCCGCGCGCCCGCTCGGTGTATTTTTCAATATTCATATCGTTTGCTTCCCTCGGCCTGCCGTCCCCACCCCTGAGGCATGATTACGGCATCTTCATTGGGCATCCGCGGGCCGCATTGACATTTCTCAATCGGCCGCGGGTCGTCGCCCTCTTTTCAGGCTTGACGCAAATGTGGGCATCGCGGCGCAAAACGGAAGAGGCCCGGTCACAAATTCGGGAGCGGTGGCGTGGACGGCGGGAATCCCTTAATAAGCCGCATGCCTGCCACAGCCGCACCTGCCCGGATTACCGGAATCTATCGCTACCCCGTCAAGGGCCTGACCCCCGAGCAGCTTGCCCGCGCCGAGCTTAGCCCCGGTCAGACGCTTCTGGCCGACCGCCGCTACGCCATCGAAAACGGCCCCTCCGGTTTTGACCCGGCCGAGCCGAAATGGCTGCCGAAACCACACTTCCTGATGCTGATGCGGGATGAATGGCTGGCCGGCCTGCGCACCCAGTTCGACGATGCAAGCAACGTCCTCTCGATTAACCACAACGGCCAGATCGTGGCCCAGGGCAATCTCGCAATGCCCGAAGGCCGGACGGCGATCGAAAATTTCTTCGCCACCGCCTTTGCCAGCCAGATCAAGGGCCCGCCAAAGGTGCTCGAAAGTCCTGGCCACAGTTTTTCGGATGTCGCCCGCAAAGTCGTCTCCATCATCAATCTCGCCAGCGTCCGCGCCATCGAGAACCTGGTCGGCGCGCCGGTCCATCCGCTTCGCTTCCGCGCCAACCTCTATGTCGAGGGCTGGCCGGCCTGGCACGAATTCAACCTCGTCGACCACACGCTGGCGATCGGCGACGTGAGACTCAAGGTGGTGAAGCGCATCGTCCGCTGCGCCGCCGTCAATGTCGATCCGGATACGGCCGCGCGCGACCTTGCCATCCCGCAAGCGCTGCAGCGCCGGCTCGGCCACGCCGATTGCGGGATCTATGCCGAGGTGATCGAGGGCGGCACGATCAGCGCCGACGATACGATCGCGGCGGAGCAGCCGGAGTTGTTGTAGTTCGCCTCCCGGGCCTATCCACGTCATTGCGAGCGGAGCGAAGCAATCCATTCTTTCTTGATGCCGCGAGATGGATTGCTTCGCTTCGCTCGCAATGACGAGGAAATGGCAAAGCATCACGGCGACCGTCATACCCCGCGCAGGCGGAGTATCCAGTACGCTGCGGCCCATCGGTTCAATCACTGCTGTCTCTGGAATACTGGGTCACCCGCCCCGGTGCGCAATTGCGCACAAGGCGGGTGACGACGACTGAATGTGTGTCTGCGTTCTCGCGGCGCACTGCGCCCGAGCTTTGCTGAAATTCCTTCCCCCCCCCAACGAGAGGGAGCAGGGAATGCCGGGTGCTTGCTGCACCCGCGGTCTCGTGTGCAAATAGCGCTTAAGATGCGCACACGAGCATACAGGTACAGCCGGAGCACTCCGGCATTCCCTGCGCAATGGTTTGACGGCTTATGCCGCGCTCTCCCCGGAGACGAATTCGTCTTGCCTCCGTCGCTGCCGGCTTGATGGCTCTTCGATCCGGTTGGATCAGATTCGCCACCGGCAGCTTGGCACCAGCCACGGTTGTCGGGACCACACGGTTTTGCCGTACGCTGCAACGTCGGTCATCCTGCGCGCCGTGCTCGCTCACGGGAAAACCCGCCCTGCGAACAACCTTTCGCGCCTGACGCTGCCTGCGTCCACCGCATCCCGTCCCGCGTTCGTGACGACGCGCGATCCGCCCCTCTTGCCGGGTCGGGACAGCACGGAAAGAGCCACTGATTTGGGGGGCAGGGAAAGCGGAATATTTTTGCGCCGGGGACTGGTTGACCCAAATCAGCCTGAAATTATTCAACAAATTGCCGTTTGCGCGCATCGATATTGGGAGCCTTTCGGAAGGCGGGGCGTGCCGGGAGACGAGGCGCACGGCCAGGTAGTAGTTTGTCAAGCAAGGTGTATGTACGTGCGTATTTCGGATGACCTTTCGAAAGCAGAGCCGATCGCTCCGGGCCCGCGTTCGCCGGCATCGCGGCAGTCCTTTCTTGCCGATCATTGTCGCGTTGCAGGCGTGCGATGTCAGAGCTGACCGCTCCCATCGTACGGCCGGGAATTCCGGGACTCATCGGCTCATGGCCGCAATCCCGGTTCTGGATTCTTTGCGTCGATCTCTACCCGGCACTGGCCGCCGCTTCGCTTCCATGGTCCACAACGGCGGTTTCCGTTTTCATGGTGCTGTGGATGCTCGTGGTTCTTCCCACGATCCGCTGGCAGGCGTTTTTTGAGTCCTTGCGCGCGCCAGCCGGCTACCTGCCGCTGGCCTTCCTCGCACTGGCGATTGCGGGCCTGTTCTGGACCGAGGACAGCTGGCCCGTTGCAATTCAAGGCCTCGTGCCCGTATCAAAGCTGCTGGCGGTTCCGCTGCTCCTCTATCACTACGAACGCTCCCAGCGCGGGCATTGGGTGTTGTTCGCGTTCGTGGCTTCCTGTGTCCTTCTCATGGGATTGTCATGGGTGACATACTTCGCCGACTGGAAATCCTCGCCGGGTGGGATCGCCGGAGTCCCGGTCAGGAACTACATCGATCAAAGCCACGAATTCGCGTTGTGCCTGTTTGTCATGGCGCCGCTGATCCTGTCATTCGCAGCCAACGGTCATCGCGCGTGGACCTTCGCCTTCGCCGCCATCATGTTGGGCTTCTACTTCGACATGCGGTTCGTCGCGACCTCGCGCACGGCATTCACCTACTTCCCGATTCTGTTGATCCTTTTTGCCGTCAAATATCTGAGCCGGCGACGTGCGATCTATTTTCTGCTGCTTGCGGCCGCTGTCGAGTTCGCGGTTCTGCTCTCATCGCCCTATCTGCGTGACCGGGTCGGGCGCACGGTGCAGGACTACAAGGTGGATCGCGACACCAAGGTGGATCGCGATAGCAATGCGGCTGCCGCAACCTCGAATGGCCTGCGGCTGGCGTATTGGCGCGTTTCCATCCGGTCGATTTCCGAGGCTCCGGTTTTTGGCCACGGCACCGGATCGACCCAGCAGCTCTTTAGCCGCGAAGCCGAAGGCAAGAGCGGCGAATGGGGCAACGTCATCCGCAACCCTCATAACCAGACACTTTACGTCGCCATCCAGTGGGGCGCACTCGGTTGCCTCATCCTCTATGCGATGTGGTATTTTCACCTGCAGCTGTTTCGCGGATCCTTTTTTGCATCATGGATCGGCCTGGTGATCGTGGTTCAGAACTTCATCAGTTCGCTGCTCAATTCGCACCTGTTCGATTTTCACGAAGGGTGGATCTACGTGCTGGGCGTTGGTGTCGCGGGCGGCATGGCCGCTCGCGCGCAACGCCTGTCCGGCCCTGCAAGCTCGGAATAGTCAAGCGTGATCTCGGAGAGGCGGCTGCCGCGCGAGAACACGACGGAAGCCGCCTGGCAGCCTTGGATCAGATGGTCAGATCTCTATTTCAAACGCGGTATTGGCGCGTACCCATTCCGCCTGTCCCGCCTTCAATCGCTTGGCTTGCCATTCCATGGTGGTGGGATCGGCTGCGATAGCAGCCATGGTACGCCCATAAGCCTCAAAGCTATCGAACCGGACCGCAAAAACGAGATTTCCAATCTCACCGCCTACCACGGACCAGTAGCTTACTTCGCCTCCGTGCTTTCTCCAAAGCGCCGCTGCTTCCTTTGATAACTGCATGATAGTCTCGAGGCTGCTGCCGGGCTTTGGCTTTGAAACGTATTGAACAACGACTGCAGACATTCGTCCCTCCTGAAATGATGGTTTCGGAACAGTCTTCATCCATCGGAGCGGAAGGCGTCAAAATCGCATTCAAAAAGCGGTTCGCGAGCGGCAAGCCGGGTTCAAATTGATGCAATTTCAAATGTGCCTTGACCCCGAACGAGAAACTCTACGGCCGGTGGCTATGTTAGTGGAAGCGCAAAATTTTCTAGCCCAGAGATGAACCTTTGCGCTCCGAGTAAGACTTAGGCAGTTCGCCACGAGCCGCACACCGGCGGCAATCTGCTCCTTAGCCGACTTCCGCTTTTGCCAAGCTCTGAATTGGCAAGCGTGATCTCGGCGAGGCGGCTCGCCCAGGACAACTGCGCCTCGGCTGTGGCGGTCGATCGCCGGATCAAGTCTGCATTACCCTCAAGAACGGGCATCCGCTTTGGCTGTTTCGGTGTCCGCTTTGTGCGGCCAATAGAAGTCATTTCCGCAATGCAATAGCGCAGGTGAACGCCAGCGCCCCGCCGACGGCTAAAGTGCAAAAGGCCAGACCCCACGACACAGAAGCGGGTGTCATGTCGAGTGTCATGCCGAACGCAATGGGCGACACGGAACCCGCGCCAACGCCCAAAATTGATCGCAAGCCAAGTGCCCGGCCCAGTTGCGATGCCGGCACTGCTTCGGTCAAGGCGGAAGAAAGCACCGACGAGTCGCCAATGATCGCGAAGCCGTAGATCCAGACCAGAGCAAGCAGTAGCGCAACGTTGAGCTCACTCAGCCAGCCCACGACGAGGGAACAGGCGGCGCCGACCAGTGAAAACGTCACCAGAACCGGCTTGGCGCCAAAGTGATCGGCTGCGTACCCCGACAGGAAGGAGCCGAAGAAGCCCGAGACGTGGAGCGTGACCGCTGTCCAAACGCCAACCTCGATGCCGGTCATTCGACCTTGTGATAGCAACGACGCTGTCAGGAAAGCAGGGATCCATGCCCATGCTCCAAACAGTTCCCACGTATGGCCAATATATCCGAGAGTGAGAAGACGGGCCTGGCGCTTCCAAGGCCGATCGTACGACGTCTTGATCAGGTCCATTTGCGCGACCTGATCGCGGGCGTTGTGCGTGGCGGCGATGCTGAGCGCCGAGCCGACAACCGCGACGCCAGCTGTGACGGCGAACGACAGTCGATAGTCCGCGACTGCGAGCATGGCGTTTGCAATAAGAATGGACATTACGTAGCCAGCTGACATGCCGGCGAGGATCCATCCGACAGCCGAAGCCCTCCGATTCGGCGGTGCGTTGGTCGAAGCAAGCATGATGGCAGGTGTGTAGGTGGCACCCTGGGCCAGCCCCAAAAGTGCCATGCATACAAGTGCGCTCTCGAAAGATCGTGCGACCGCGGCAAAGAAGAGAGCTGAAGCAGCGCACGAAATTGCTGCCCAGGCGAACACGCTTTTTGCGCCGAACCTGTCACACAGAAAGGAGACGACGAGTAAGGAGGCGGCAAACGAAGCTGTGAATGCTCCCTGAACCAAACCGGCCCGGGTTGCTGTCATTTGCCAAGCGTCCATGAGCCAACCCAGACACGCGGGATAAGTCATGAATACCGCGGTCGTGCATGCCCGAGCCAGGACAAGCATCGGCATGTTCACGGAAGACGGTGGCCCCGGCGGGAACCGTTCGAGTTCATAGGTCATGGATGCTTAGAGCGGAACAGCACTGTCAGGATCAATTTTGAACTTTGCGGCTCAAATTCAGTACAATCCGGAATCTGTCAAATCTTATGTGAACCCAAATAGCTTGCTCTGCGGGGATACTGGGGCAAGGGGCATCCGGCTCTGACGAGTCCGCCTCCCTCATGCTCGTCATAGTCCGCTCCGAGGTCAATCGCGTCGGTTTGGCCGGACCACGGCGACTTCCGGTCTACCCCCGTGAACGGACATTCTCAGGACAGGCGGGCATTTCTCAAAGGTGCCAGCGGAAGTCACTCTTTCGATCACCTCGTCGCCACCGGGCGATCACCTGGCTGCTTTGGTCATTCGGGTAACCCGGCTCGCCGTAATCCTTCTTGGTATCGCGACAGGTAAGGGCTCAGCACGTCTTTGAGATTGGAAACACGTAGCGCGGGGTTGAGTTCACGCAGCCGAGCCATTGCCTTCTGTGCTTGCTCCGGCCGTCCGGCCATTGCGTTGCTTGCGGCGGCGGTACGTAATCCCGGTTGAAAGTCCGGCTTGTCCTGCAATGCCATTGCCGCCCATGATGCCGCTTCGTCATAGCGACCCAGGAGGAAGTTTGCATACGCGGTTCCGTTTCGCATTCCTGTTACAAACGGATCAAGTGGGCTCAGGCGCATGGCACGCGAGAAACGCTCGATCGCCGCTTCCGGCTCGCCGAGAAAGATTTTTACCCAGCCGCCGAAACACCATGCCTCGGCCAAATTGGAATTGAGCAAAAGCGCGCGATCGATCAAGGCGGCACCCAGCCCAAGATCGCGAACGACATACGCTAGCGCATACCCGGAGTGGGCTAGCGCGATTGCGTCATCGTTGCCCAACTCGACCGCCCGCTGAGCGAGCCTCTGCACTTCGGCAATCTCGTTCGCTGTGATTGAAATCCAGCTATTTCCCTGGGCAGCGACATAGCAAAAGGCTGCACGACCGTAGGCGGAGGCAAAATCCGGGTCGAGCTCGATCGCGCTGTTGAACAGGCGCAATGCCTCATCGTTCGCTTGCCGACCAGCAAACTGATAAAGCCTGGCCAAACCGCGTAAATAGAGGGCATAGGCGTCGAGGCTGTCGGTCGGCTTGCGCTTGGCACGCTCGATCTCGGCTTTTTCCACCGCTGGCGCGATCGCCCCGACAACGCTCTCGGTCACCTGGTCCTGCAGATCGAAGACGTCGCCGAGCCCACCATCAAACCGTTCTGCCCAAAGATGTGCCCCAGTGGCGGTGTCGACGAGCTGTCCCGTGATGCGGACTCGATTTGCCGCTTTGCGAACGCTACCTTCCAACACGTAGCGCACCCCGAGCTCGCGTCCGACCTGCTTCACGTCGACGGCGCGCCCCTTGTAGGTGAAGCTCGAGTTGCGGGCGATGACGAACAGCGCCTTGAAATGAGACAGCGCCGTGATGATGTCATCGACCATTCCGTCCGCAAAATAGTCCTGCTCCGGATCGGAGCTCAGGTTGGTGAATGGCAGAACAGCAATGGAAGGTTTATCGGGCAGCGCAAGGGCGTCATCAACACGCAGGCGGGTCGGCACAGCTGGCACGGCGCGACCGTATGGGACGCGCCAGACCCGCATCGGTTCGGCGATATTCTTCAAGGATTGCGAACCCAAATCCTCAAACGTTACATCCACCTTGCCACGAATTTGCCGACGAGCGTCATCCGAGATGTTGATACCGCCCGGCTCTGCAATCCCCTCGAGACGCACTGCAATATTGACCCCGTCACCAAAGATATCGTTCTCTTCGATAATGATATCACCGACGTGAATGCCGATGCGGAGTTCGATACGCTTGTCCTGCGGCACGTCGATATTTTGTTCGGCCATGCCGCGCTGAATTTCGTCGGCACATCGCACGGCGTCGACCACGCTGGCGAACTCGGCAATAGCGCCGTCCCCGGTATTCTTGACGACGCGTCCGTGATGCTCAGCGATTTTGGGATCGAAAAGTGTTCTTCTAAGCGCTTTCAGTCGCGCCAGCGTGCCTTCTTCGTCTATCCCTATTAAGCGGCAAGAGCCCGCGACATCCGCCGCCAGAATTGCTGCCAGCCGCCGCTCTACGTGCTCGCTGCTCAAGATGCACCCCCGAGCCTCGGGGAAATGGAATGGTTATATAGCAGAATTGCGGGCCGATGTCTGGCTATGCTCATGTCCGAAACGGGTCAATCGCGTCGGTTTGGCCGGACCACGGCGACTTCCGGTCTACCCTGGTGAACGGACATTCTCAGGATAGGCGGGCATGTCTCAAAGGTGCCAACAGCCGACATCGAATGCTGGTTTGAAGTGAAGGCCAACTACGCTTCGTCCACACCGTCGATGCTCATGGCACCCGCGCCGTAGGTCATCACGTAAAGGAAGCCGCCTGCCATCACTAGGTTCTTATAGAAATGGATCATGTTGTTGACGTCCCCGGCCGCCAGATGGACGCCAAAGCCGGTGCCCAGGCAAAAAACGACGAGCGCTGCAGCCGCCCACCGAATCTTGAAACCTGCCAGGATGCCCAATCCAGCGAGAAGATGGATAACGATAGAAATCCAAACCGCCACATCGGGAATTGGTACGTGGACGCTCGCAAAATACTTTGCCGTCCCGCTCGGATCGCGCAGCTGGAGGATGCCGTCCCAGATGAATAGGCTAGACATCAACAAGCGCGCAAGCGGAGGCAAGTAGGCTTTCATGGCGTGCATGGCTCGTCGCTCCCAACTTCTCGTCCGGAACGGGCATCGTATCGGCTCAAACCAGCACCGGGTAAAGGTGCTGGCCAGTGTCTACCTGGATCAACAACAGGCTTCGACCCGAAGTCTTTTGCACTTTGGCTTTGCTATCAATAACGGACATACTCAAGAACGGTCTGAGTATCCCGCAAGTGCCAAAACTCAGACATGGCCCTTAGCGCGCCCGACACGCTCGCTGAATGGGGTTGTGGCTATACTCAATAGACGAGACCTGTGCCGGGCGGTTTTTCCAGCGCCTCCGCCAAAGACCGATATTCGGCGCAGTCGGTTCCGCAGATCGCGGCGATCCGGCTCAAATGATATTCTGCCTGCTCGCGGTTGCCCTGCTCGATCTGCCACAGACCGTAATATTGCCAGGTCAGCACATGGTTCGGATCCGCTTTCAGGGCGCGCTCGTACCAGACTTGCGAAAGCTTGTAGTCGCCGAGCTTGCGATAGGAATAGCCGATCAGATTGGCCACATTCGGGTGATCGTCGTGGCCGAGCGCCTTCAACTGCTCGATCGCAGAGGCATAGTCAGTGCGGTCGTAGACCGTCGAATAAGCTGCGCGGTACCCACGAGCGAAGGCGGGGTCGTCGAAAAGGGACTGCTTGGCTTTCTTGGCCTTGGGGGCGTGAGTGGCCTTGGTGCCCGACCGCTTCGGGTAAAACGAAGGCGGATAAGCGGAGCGTTGGTCCATCACGTTATAGTCTGCCCCACCGCCACCGCCGCCACCGCCGCCACCGCCGCCTCCGGCCGCAACAACCGGAGTGAACGAGAACGCAGCGATCAGCGTAATCGAACACGTTGCCAGCGTCACAGTCCTGATCATCAAGTTGGTCATAGGAACCTCCTGCATGCTACGCCTTCGAGCCCCCGATCCAGCCGAAGGTGTTAACTCCGGCCTGGTTCAAACATTCCTGGAAGGTAGTCAGAAAACGAGATTTGGTGTGACAGCAATGTTGTCTTATGAGCAGGTCGATGTCCGCAACGGGGTCCAACAGCGCACATAGCTGGCTCATTCGATCACTTCGTCGGCGTGGGTGAGTAGCGGCCGTGTGGAACGCGCGGCCCCGTGTCTATCATGCCGAGATCCACAAGCGTGCGATGGAATCGGCGCTTCTGTTCTGAAGGCGACGCAAAGTAGGTTTCCCGGCAATGGTCAAGCAAGCTGGCGCGGGTGGCAAATATCGGATCAAGCGGCAGACCTGCTTGCTGCAGGGCGATGGTCCCAAGAAAAGCAATATCCAGGTCCGCACCCGGTCCGGAAGCAAGGCGATCAGGAAAGATGTTCAGCGCCTCCATCGCATAAAATGTGCGGAACGCGCGCCGCGCATCGTTGGGGAGTTTGAGTTGCCGATCGATCCGCTTCGCCACCACGGGCTGATGATCCCCGTAGTGCACGATGAGAACAGGACGTTTGGGAAACTTCGCTGTCAGCTCAAACTTGAGCCTTTTCCAGGTTGAGGCTGTCTCCGCAAGCCTTGCATAGTACTCGGCATATTGAGCATCGGGAAGGCTTGATGCGGCAAAGGCACGTTCCCTCTCAAACTGTCCGGGTGCTGCCAGCCTTCGGTCGTGGGGGCCGTGATTGAAGTTGGTCAGTGCATATAGAAAACGGGGCGCCGGGTCATCGGCAATACCCTTCGTATGGGCCGCGAACGCCGCTTCCAGAAAAATTGCATCGGAATTTGTCCTCTCAAACTGGCGGACGTCGAACGGAGGAGGAAAATCGTCCGCAAAGATGCGTTCGCCAATGCCGATCGAACGATAAAATTCATCGTAGTTGAGAAAATTGCGACGACAGCTCGACGCGAGCATGGTCCTGTACCCAAGCGCAGCCAACGCATGGGGCAGACTGTTGTGAAATCGGCCCGCGCCCTGCTTGAAAAGGTAATAGGCCTTTGAACCGAAGCTTGCACTTGAAAGGCCGGTCAGCAGGCTAAATTCAGATTGCCATGAGCCTCCGCCGAAAATGTCGACGTTAAGGATTCCATAGAGGCCATTCCTTGGGGACAGAAACGCTTCGACAGTCGGCTCAATCGGAAGTCCAAAAATGCGAGGATCGAAAATCGATTCATGCTGGATGACGATAATGTCGGGGTATTCGATGGTGCGCGCCGGTACGGCCGCCATGAGCGGCAACGGGTCATTTGCAATATCGCTCAGAGCCAATCCGCCGACTTGCCGCCAGGAATGTGGATCGATTAGCGAAGCCATGAAGGTCGAGTAAAAGCACCGCCGCTGGGCCATGATCCGCCGGAAGGAAATGCCGCCGCCGCTTATCCTGAAGGCCGTTACAACGCAAACAAGTGTGACGCTGAATAAAGAAACTCTGACATCCAAAGGAACTGAAGGCCCGGTTCCGTGGATCAGAGTCGCGATGACAGCCAGGATGAGTACGGCAGTCCCGGTCAGAACGGCCAATACGGCGCGCGGGTACTGCGATATGAAAAAGGGAACTGTGCCTGCAAACATCAGTGGCAAGTCGGTTACAATCAGCTTAAGCGCGCTGTAATTATGTTTGACAGTTGATGCGGCGGCGATCGCTGCGGCCAGCACACTGGCCAGCAGTATCGCTCTGTCGAAATCGCCCACGATGATTGAGATTGCGGCCGCGCTAAGGGAGAGCGCCGCGATCGCGAATGGCAGGTGCTTGGCGCTGCGTTCTGCCAGCACAATGACACCGATAGCCGCCAGCAATATCAGGGTCAGAGTCATGTGAGTAAGGTAGCTGGAGGTGAGCGGAATTCAAACCTTCGTTTTGAGAAGCGCGAGTCCGGCGCGAGCCGCTGGGATGGCCGCTCTGGCGCGACCAGCGAGCGGATCGACCGTCAGGGGAAGTTGAATGCCGGCCGCTCCCGCTCAGAGAAAATCCCGAAGTCGCGCGAGTTCAGCGACGATCTCTTGAGATAATACGGCACCCACCAACGGGGGCTGCGGTGTTGTATGAATCTCATACAGGTGCCGGGCTGAAGCTGGCTTAGCCATGAACTGCCGTATGCATTCATCAAGCGCGTGCTCGGCGATCAGGTAGGGACCGGGGGCTGCATGGAGGCGTTCGTTGTTACGCGAAGGCCATTTCCGGAGAGTGGCCGGCGCATCGAAATTGACGTGCGGGTTGGGAGCGGCCTTGGGCGCGTCGTTGTCAGTCATGTCCCTTCGCCTTCAGCCCCAGCTCGACAAGCTGGCGAAATGCCGCTCAAAATCAACCGATCCGGCCGGGCAGTTCGTCAACGCGGAACTCCCGCGAATGAGATGAAGACGCCAAATTTTTTTTTGCTGAGCGCATTCTCGGGCTGAGAGCGCGCCGCCTTTGAATTTGCCGAGGTCCGTCAGTCATCATCCGGCGTAGGGATGTTCCTTGCCAGGGGAGATGGCGGCGAAAACAAGCGCCAAAAACCAATAAGTTCGAAGGCTTTACCTGCATAACGAGCAGGAATCACGATGCTTGTGTCAGAGTCGATTTCTAAGCCATTGATTAGCTGAAGAATTCCGTCCGGGTTGTGTCAGTGCTTTGACACGATTTGGAAAATACCCCCCTGACAAAAACGATTCGCTCTTCAGTTTTTCAATGGCTGTGTCATGTCTGAACTACCGAAATCTGAGTTCGACTTTTGGGGCTGCCGGGTTAGCGCCCAAGGGGTATTAGGGGTCATCGCCGCCGTATGCGTTGTGGCCATGTTGTTGGCGTCTTACTGATTTTAGAGCCGCTTGCCGGACCCGCTTTCCACCCGCTATCAGCCGATAGCCGTCATGCTTGATTTTCGGGGATACCGGGACAGCGTATCGGATCCTCGAATTCGCGCTGCCAACCCTTGTCAGCCGCCAGGCGATCTGTGTCGCCTGCTGGCAGCTTGCGATTTGATCGAGACGCCGAGTCGCATGGCCCTTTTCCGTATGCGTTCCGGTGATCGATCCATCGCCTTTGCTATCTGCTCAAGCGCCTTTTTAGATGTGGCTAATTCCAGCAAGCGACGATCTTCCTTGAAGGACCAGGATTTCCGAACCATCGCCAAAAAGCTTCCTCTGCAGACAAACTGCAAGATGAGTACCCCAAGCAGTGAGTAGGTCGCCGAAAGCTCTCAAAGGTTCATTGAAGAGGGCGCCCCGGCCTCGGGGGAGCAAGCCTTACCCAGGCTTTTGTGTAGAACGCGCGCCCGCCATTCGGCATTTTGTTAACCGCAGCTCCTTATCTTCGTGGCAATCGCGGATCGCTCCCAAGGCCCCGCGGGATCTGGTAACTGCGTAGGAAGCCCGCCGACTCAACCCGGTGGGCTTCTTTTGGTTACAGGAACGCCTTGGCTGGTTGGCGGTTGTCTTAGCGGCGACGGAATCTTGCGAGGAGCGGGACAGTCCCGGCATCAGGCCATGCGGCGTAACGCCCGCGTGGCCTTTGTCTTGGGGGGCGGGGCCGCCTCTAGGGCACGAGGCGGCCCCTGATCGCGCAGTACGCAGGCTAAACTTGGGGACTGGCCAATCTGCGCGACTGCAGCCACGCTAGACTTGTTTGGATCAGCCGCAACAAGACTCGCATGTTAAGCTTGATGTTCGTCGCGCAGGTTAAATCTGGAACTCGGATGGCATCAGGCGAACAGGTCCGCGCCGCTTTGCGTGAGCTTCACGAACGTGCCGCTCGCGTGCAATTCCAGCCAGCCTCGTGAGATGGCGAGCTCCAGGCCGGCACCGTATTCCGCGGGCGTGATGGATTTGGCTGTGCCGCTTCGATCCCGGCGGCGTCCCACGCCAGCAGCGCGGTATCGGCCGGCTGATCATCGGTCAGAGGCACGGGCGGAAGCCCCCGGGGATGATGGTCGCGGTCATCGTGTTGATGCTGGTGGGGTGGCGCTTTCGGCCATGATCTGGCGGCTGCAGGCCCATTTCTTGCGCTGGCAGCAGCACAATATGCATGAGTAGGCTTGGCATCTACCGATGCGAGGAGGTGAACGATGAAGGTGCGCTGCTGTATCGTCGGCGGTGGGCCCGCCGGCATGATGCTCGGTTACCTGCTCGGACGCGCCGGCATCGATGTCGTGGTGCTGGAAAAGCACGCGGATTTCTTCCGCGATTTTCGCGGCGACACCGTGCATCCATCTACGCTGCAGGTGATGGACGAGCTTGGGCTGATCGACGGCTTCCTGAAACTGCCGCATCAGCGCCTGCAGAGGATGGAGGGAATGTTCGGCGGCGAGACGGTGCGGATCGCCGATCTGAGCCGGCTCAACGTCAAATATCCATTCATCGCCTTCATGCCGCAGTGGGATTTTCTCAATTTCCTGCGCGAGAGCGGCAGGCGGTTTGCTTCGCTCAAGGTGATGATGTCGACGGAAGCGGTCGATCTCATTCGTGACGGCGAGCGCATCACGGGCGTGAAGGCGAATACGCCGGATGGCGTGATCGATATCGCGGCCGACCTGACCATTGCCTGCGACGGCCGCCATTCGCTGGTGCGCGAACGCGCCGGGCTCGAAGTCGAGGAAATCGGCGCGCCGATGGACGTGCTATGGTTTCGCGCCGCCAAGCGGGAAGGCGAAAACGAAAACCTGTTTGCCCGCGTCGATCCCGGCAAGATGATGGTGACGTTCGACCGCGGCGACTACTGGCAATGCGCCTATGTCATCCCGAAGGGGCAGTATGACGCCGTGAAGGCGAGGGGACTGCCTGATCTGCTCGACGATATCGCGCGGATGGCGCCGATCCTGAAATCGGGGCTGGCCGAGGTGAAGAGCTGGGATGAGGTGAAGCTGTTGACGGTTGCGGTCAACCGGCTCAAGCGCTGGACCCGGCCGGGGCTGTTGTGCATCGGCGACGCCGCGCATGCGATGTCGCCGATCGGCGGCGTCGGCGTCAACCTCGCGGTGCAGGATGCGGTGGCGACCGCCAATTTGCTGGCGGCGAAGCTGGCGGACGGCTGCCCGTCCGAGGACGAACTCGATGCCGTCCGCCGGCGCCGGGAGTTTCCGATCAAGATGACGCAGCGGATGCAGGTCGTCGTGCAGAACAATATCGTCAACGCAGCGCTGAAGCCCGGCAACGCGCCGCTAAAGGTTCCGCTGGTTTTGCGGCTGCTCACCGCCGTGCCCTGGCTGCAGGGCATCACGGCGCGGTTTGTCGGCCTCGGCGTGCGGCCCGAGCATGTGCAGTCGCCGATTCGCGGCCATTAGGCTCACTCGGGCGTGACGCTACTGGCGGGGGCCGCGCAACCACAATGCGGAACCGGGAATGATTAACCAAAATGGCACTGCAAAACCGCAATCAGGACGTGCGGAGGCCGTCGCTGTTGCAGCCTAGTTACAGCTTTTCCGAGTAGTTCTGGCTAGATTCACGGCAGAATTTTGGTTTTATCACTGTGGGAAATACTATGAAAAAGATCGCTATCGCAGCTGCCGCCCTCATGATGGGTTCCATGTCGGCTTCGGCCGCCGATCTGGCCGCGCGGCCTTATACCAAGGCTCCCGTGGCGCCGATCGCCGTCTACAACTGGGGCGGTTTCTATATCGGCGGCCACGTCGGTGGCGCCTGGACCAACCAGGAGTGGGTCAATACCGCCAACACCACCCTGTTCGGCGATCTCGGGCCCGGCGAGGGCTTCCGCCAGCGCGGAACGGGCATCTTCGGTGGTGGCCATATGGGTTACAACTGGCAAGCTAGCAACTTCGTGTTCGGTCTTGAGGGCACCATTTCGGGCCTCGACAACCACGGCAGCGTGCTCAACACCGTCTTCGGCGCCGGACTTGATGACCGGTTCAGCTGGCGTGCCGACTGGATGGCCACGGTTACCGGCCGTGCCGGTATCGCGGTCAATAACAACCTGTTCTACGTCAAGGGCGGTTATGCCGGCGTGAACAACCGCCTGGCGGTCTCCGATACGGTACCGGCGAACGTGGGTTCGGGATCGCAGACGCAGTGGCACAATGGCTGGACCGTCGGCGCCGGCTGGGAATACGGCATCACCGCGAACTGGATCGTCGGACTCGAGTACGACTATTCAGCCTTCGAGACCAAGCGCTACCAGCTCGCTGGCACGGCTCTGGGAACCTACGCCTTCGATGCCAAGCCCAAGGATATCCAGTCGGCCGTGGTTCGTCTGAGCTACAAGTTCGGCGGCCCGGTCGTCGCGAAGTACTGATCAACAGCAAATATTCAGGCGAGCAAGCCCCGGCGCAAGCCGGGGCTTTTTCATTTGGGTAGATCAGGCAAGCCCTGGTCCCCGGTTTTCGCCTAGCCCATGATCGAGTAGCCGCCGTCGACGGGAATCGCCGTGCCGGTGACGAAGTCGGACGCGGGCGAGGCCAGGAAGACCGCGATCCCGGCGAAATCATCGATGGCGCCCCAGCGCGCCGCAGGCGTCCGCGCCAGCACGCGGTCATGCAGGCCGTCGATCTCCTTGCGGGCGCGCTTGGTCAGATCCGTATCGATCCAGCCCGGCAGCACGGCGTTGGCCTGGATGTTGTCGGCGGCCCAGGCGCAGGCGCAGGAGCGGGTGAACTGCACGATGCCGCCCTTGCTGGCGGCATAGGCCGGCGTGAAGCTGGCGCCGAAGATCGACATCATCGAGCCGATATTGATGATCTTGCCGCCGCCGGCCGCCTTCATGGCGGGATAGACCGCCTGCGAGCACAGGAAGGCGCTGGTGAGGTTGGTCTGGATCACGCTGTTCCACTCGGCGATATCGAGCGCATGCGGCGGCTTGCGGATATTGATGCCGGCATTGTTGATGAGGATGTCGATTCGGCCGAGCTCGCCGGCGACGCGGCTGACCATGGCGGCGACCGCTTCCTTGTCGGTGACGTCGGCCGCGACCGCAATCGCCTTGGCGCCGCCTTGCTTGAGCTCTGCGACCGCGGCGGCCGACTTGGCCTCGTTGCGGCCCACCACCGCGATCGCCGCGCCGGCTTGTGCAAGCCCTCCGGCCATGCCGAGCCCGATGCCGCCATTGCCGCCGGTGACGATGGCTACCTTGCCGGTGAGATCGAAGGGTCGTGTCTTCATTTCAGTCTGCCTCCTTGAAGTGCCAGACCTCATCCTGAGGAGCCGCGGAGCGGCGTCTCGAAGGATGAGTGGCAGCGGTGGGGCCTCGTGGTTCGAGACGGCGCTAACGCGCCTCCTCACCATGAGGGTTCGAGTTGCGACGGATCTAGCGATTGCCCTGCCAGATCAGGATCAGGCCGACGGCGCCGAGCAGCGCGCCATATCCGGCCCATTGCAGTTGATTGATCATGAAGCTCGATGGCGGCCAGCGGACGGCGCCGGTGCCCTGACCGATCCACAAGAGACCGATCGCAAGCGCCAGAAAGCCGATGATCGAAAGCGATCTGGCCATTGGATTTCCCCTGTTGCCGTCTCAGACCCCGGACAGGGCGGCGGCTTTGTCGTGCGGCCGCGAAGGAAACCGTTGCCTGCGGCGGCCGTAGCTTCCGATCGAATACAAAGCCGGCCGGCTGCGCAAGGCCGGAAGTCGCTGCACTGCAATCCCAGGGGCCATCATGAACCGCCGGACGGTCATTCTCACGCTCGCGCTTGTCTTCGCGCTGGTCCTGGGCGCCTACGCGTCATGGCCGCGGCAGGCGGATTTGCGTGGCTTCGAGCCGGCGGAGATCGCACGGCTGGAGACGGCGATGTGGCGCGATTATTACGAGAAGCGCTATGTCGCGCTGTTTGGCCATCTCTACGAGATGTCGCGGACGCAGTTCGGCTTCTCGCCACTGGACAGTTTTCGGATCGCGCTGTCCGCGGCGCAGGCCGCCAAGGCGTTCCAGCCGACGCGCTCCCGCGAGGCGGCCGACGCCGCGCTGCCGCCGCTCGTGACCTACTACCGCCTGCTCGCATCGGCCACGCCCGGCGGCTTCGATGTCGCGGAAGCGGCGCGGCTCGAGCTCGACTGGTGGCAGGCAAGGCGCGAAGCCGTGGGCCCAGGGCAGTACGGCGTGACGGTCGCCCGCGTGGCCGCCATCACCTATGGCAAGCACCCGGACGACCCGTCGCTGCTGATATCGGGTATCGGCCGCGCCGAGGCGATGGCCTATCGCGATGAGCGCGGACAAGCGATGACGGATCCCGACTGGTCCGAGATCGAGTGCCGGTTGCGGCGCGCCTACCGGTCGCTGAAGGCGGCGGTGGCGGCCGGCGGCCCGTGAAGGCACACGCCCGCGATAAGTTGGTGCGGCTCCTTACAGGCACAAAAAAGCCCCGGACGATGCCGGGGCTTTTGAACTGCTGATTTAGCAGAGATCAATACTTCGCGACGACCGGGCCACCCCAGTTGAAACGGTAGACCAGCTCGCTGCGCACGCTGTGCTCGCGCAGCTTCTGGGTCGAGTTGACGCCGAACGGAAGGCCCGTGGCAAAGTCGTTAATCCCAACCGAGGCCCGGTCGAACTCCGAATAACGATATTCCGTCTTCCAGAACAAGCCGGGCAGGAAGCTCAAGGCATACTCGTCGCCAGTACCGATAAACCAACCGTTTCTGGTAAAGCCCGGCGAGGTGAGGACTGGACCGATGCCAAAGGCATTCAGCGTCGTCGACTTCCAGTGGCCCTGGGTGAAGCCGCCCGAGACGTAGGTCAACAACTGCGGCAGAATGAGATAGCCAACGCGGCCACCAACAGACCACTGCCAATCCTGCTTCTGCTGGCCAGAAGTGCCCGGGAACAAGGAAACGTCGCCGTGGACATCCATGAAGTCATAGTCAGCGAAGGCGCCAACGACCCAGTTGTTGAACTGGTAGTCGCAACCACCCTGAACCGTGCCGAACCAGCCACGCGCGCCGTTGGTGACGTTGCCGGTAACGGCAAGACCAGTCAGGGGGTCGGTCAGATTGTTGTCGTTGTTTGTCATTGCACCGCCGCCGCCAGCGCCGAGATAGCAGCCGGTCCAGGACGGAGCGTACGCAATGGGAGCGGCCGGCGCCTTGGTGTACGGACGAGCCGCGAGATCAGCCGCAGAGGCCGATCCGGTGAAAGCCGCCAGCGCGGTCAGAGCGAGCAGTACCTTTTTCATTTTCAATCCCTCAGTCCAGAAGCGTCAAATCTGATCGCTCTAATGATGCGCGAGCACCCGATTCCCAAAACCCAGTATCGTGACTATACGCAGTTCCGCCCAAAAAGCTGTTGCGGGAGGAACACAGCCTCCGGAAAACGAATGACCGGAAAATGCCCGGGAAACGGGCAAATTCGGGCGCTAATCGACCAAATATGCCGGAAATAGTCCGAAAGCCGCCTGGATGAGTAAAATCAGACGTCCAGCAGGTCGTCGCTGGCGAATTCGGCCTTGTCGGAGATGAAGGCGAACCGCGCCTCGGCCTTGGTTCCCATCAGCCGCTCGACCGAATCGGCGGTGCCTTCGCGGTCGTCGGCCAAAAGCACGACGCGGAGCAGGGTGCGCCTGGCCGGGTCCATGGTGGTTTCCTTGAGCTGCGCCGGCATCATCTCGCCGAGGCCTTTGAAGCGGCCGACATCGACCTTGGCGTTGGCGTTGAACTCGCTCTTCAGCAGCGCCTCCTTGTGCGCTTCGTCGCGGGCGTAAACCGTCTTGGCGCCATGGGTAAGGCGATAGAGCGGGGGCACCGCGAGATAGAGATGGCCTTGGTCGATCAGTGGCCGCGTCTGGCGGTAGAAGAACGTGATCAGGAGCGAGGCGATATGCGCGCCGTCGACGTCGGCGTCGGTCATGATGATGATGCGGGAATAGCGCAGATCTTCTTCGCGGTAATGCGCCAGCGTTCCGCAGCCGATCGCCTGCATCAGATCGGCGAGCTGTGCGTTGGCAGTCAGCTTGTCCTTGCCGGCGGAAGCGACGTTGAGGATTTTTCCGCGCAGGGGAAGCACCGCCTGGGTCTTGCGGTCGCGCGCCTGTTTGGCGCTGCCGCCGGCCGAGTCGCCCTCGACGATGAACAGTTCGGAGCCTTCGGTCGCGGTGTTGGTGCAGTCGGCAAGCTTGCCGGGCAGCCGCAGCTTCTTCACGGCGGTCTTGCGTGAAGTCTCCTTCTCGGCGCGGCGGCGCAATCGCTCGTCGGCGCGCTCGATGACGAAATCCAGCAGCTTGTTGGCCTGCAGCGGATTGCCCGACAGCCAGTGGTCGAACGGATCCTTGATCGCCTGCTCGACGATCTTCTGCGCTTCCGCGGTGGCCAGGCGGTCCTTGGTCTGGCCCTGGAATTCCGGCTCGCGCACGAACACCGAGAGCATCACGGCAGCTCCCACCATGACGTCTTCCGAGGTGATGGGGGCGGCGCGCTTGCCCTGGCCGATGCGCTCGGCGTGGTCCTTCAGGCCGCGCAGCATCGCGCTGCGCATGCCGGATTCATGGGTGCCGCCGTCGGGCGTCGGCACCGTGTTGCAATAGGAGGAGAGGAAGCCGTCGGCGTCCGCCGTCCAGGCGACCGCCCATTCGCAGGCGCCATGGGCGCCGTTGCGGCCCGACTTGCCGGAGAAGATATCCGGATGCACCAGCGTATCGGCGTGAATGGCGGCGGCGAGATAATCCTTCAGGCCGCCCGGGAAATGGAAACTATCCTCGGCCGGCACATCCTCGATGCCCTTCAACAGCGCGGGATCGCAGCGCCAGCGGATCTCGACGCCGCCGAACAGGTAGGCTTTCGAGCGCGTCATCTTGAACAGGCGCTGCGGCTTGAAGCTGGCCTTGGCGCCGAAAATATCGGGGTCGGGCTTGAAGCGGATGCGGGTGCCGCGGCGGTTGTTGATCTTGCCGAGGTCTTCGAGCTTGCCCTTGGGATGGCCGCGCTCGAAACTCATCCGGTAGAGCTTTTGGCTGCGCGCGACTTCCACTTCGAGACGTGAGGAGAGGGCGTTGACCACGGAGACGCCGACGCCGTGCAGGCCGCCCGAGGTCTCATAGACCTTGGAGTCGAACTTGCCGCCGGAATGCAGCGTGCACATGATGACTTCGAGCGCGGATTTCTTCGGAAATTTCGGATGCGGATCGACGGGGATGCCGCGGCCATTGTCGGTGACGGTCAGAAATCCGTCGGCGCTCAATTCCACCTCGATGAACGAGGCATGCCCGGCCAAGGCTTCGTCCATGGCATTGTCGATGACTTCGGCGAACAGATGATGCAGCGCCTTTTCGTCGGTGCCGCCGATATACATGCCGGGGCGCCGGCGTACCGGCTCCAATCCTTCCAGCACTTCGATGTCGGCCGCGGTATAGCCGGCCTCGGCACTGGTCGCCCGCGAGCCGGCCTTTGGCGTCGCGCGGCCTTTCGGTTCCGCCCCGAAGAGGTCGTTGGTAGATTTGGGTTTTGCAGCTGATTTCAATGATTTGGACATGGCTCTTCGTGTGTGTTGCACGCGGCGCGGCGTGCCGAATCGGTTACGCTGACTATGCCATGGATGGGCTCAAAAAGTGACGGCCGGGCTGGAAAGCCTCGCGGCCGGGAGGTTGGTTGCGCGTCCGTGACGCGGGGAACGACCGAGAATATTTCCATTTCGAGCACACCGGCGGGCGCGACGGCCGAGATCGCCGGGCTAGATATTCCAACGACTTGCGTCACTCCGTGCGTGGTTCAGGCGAAGCGCAACGCCGACATCACCGTCACGGTGAACAAGGAGGGATATGAGCCCCAGATCATTCCGTTGACCAAGGAAATCCCCGGCAGCGGCGCGGCGGGTTTCGCGGGCAATGTTCTGATCGGCGGCCTGGTCGGGATGGGCGTCGACGCCGCCACCGGCGCCGCACTGGACCACAAGCCGAATCCGGTCATCGTGACCCTGCAGCCGGTCGCGCCGCAGGCCCGCCGGCCGCGGCCGCCAAGGCGGGCGCCGCCGCCGCAGAGCTGACCGGGGTTTCAGGCTCCAGGTCTTGAGGTCTTGGCGGCAGGTCTTGACGGCGGTCTTGGCGGGATAGTCAGGGCCGTGCCATCCGGGTCCGGGCAGGCCGCCTGTAATCACAATCCGTGTCCGCCTTTGTGACTTGAAGTCACGCAAGGGGCTGGCTTACCTGTTGCCCGGGCTTTGAACCTGCCAAAAGGTTCATCGGCGAAAACGGGGCGGGGAAGGCACTCAAGACATGCAAGATTTTGCGCGCGCTCTGGCTGATTTCGTGCGCGACAATCAGGCCTGGGCCGCCCCGATCGTGCTGGTGCTGGCATTCGGCGAATCGCTTGCGTTCGTGTCGCTGCTGGTGCCGGCCTGGGGCGCGCTGGTCGCGATCGGCGCGCTGATCGGCGTCAGCGGCGTCAGCTTCTGGCCGGTCTGGCTCGCCGGCGGCATAGGCGCTGCGCTCGGCGACTGGGTCTCCTACTGGTTCGGCTACCGCTACAAGGAGCACGTCGCCGAGATGTGGCCGCTGTCGCGCTACCCCGAGATCCTGCTGCGCGGCGAGGCGTTCGTGAAAAAATGGGGCGTGCCCTCGATCTTCATCGGCCGGTTCTTCGGGCCGCTGCGCGCCTCGGTGCCGCTCGCCGCCGGCATTTTCGAGATGTCCTACTGGCCGTTCCAGATCGCCAATTTCGTCTCGGCGCTGATCTGGTCGGCCGTCCTGCTGCTGGTCGGCGACGTGATGGGGAAACTCGCCGAATGGCTGTGGCGGGTGGCGTAGGTTTGACCCTCTCCATCAGGCAAGGGAGAGGGCCAGCGCCGTCGCTATTTCCCGTTTGAGGGAGACCGACAAAGTTCGATAGGTCTACAGCGACGGATTCCAAAGTGCTGGAACCCAACGGTAGCCATTGCCGTCCTTCTCCACCCGCACGAGCCCGGGGAAACCGGCGTGGAACGCCTGGATCGGCATCTTTTCCGCAATCGCCATGTCGTAAAGCTTCCGTCGTGTTTGGACAGCGAGCGGCTTGTCGACGTCGAACAGCAACTGCCAATCCGGATTCCTGACGAACAAAAAGGCGGCACCCGCGGTGATATCGACCTGCACCAACAATTTTTCTGAGCCGGAGGCAACGATAAAGGAAGTATGGCCTGGGGTATGACCGGGGCTGGCAACGGATGTAATGCCAGGAGCGATTTCCTTGCCGGCGTCATACTGCGTCACCTTGCGGCCGAGAGCGTCGAACACCCGCCGTGAATTCTTGAAGTTGTTTTCGAGAATGGGATTTCCTGCCCCCTTGCTCATCTCGCCGTCATCCATCCAGAATTTCCACTCCGCCGACGGCACCATGATCTCGGCATTCGGATAAGCGGCCTTGTTGTCCGCAGTCAGGAGCCCGTTGATGTGGTCTCCGTGAAAATGTGAGATGATGACCATATCGACGCTGTTGCGATCGATACCGGCGGCTGCGAGATTCGTCTGAAACTGCCCGACCTTGCCCTTGCTCTGCTCATAAGTGGCGGGGCCGAGACCGGTGTCCACCACCACGAGCTTTGACCCGGTATTGATGACGATCGGGCTGTAGCTGTGGGTAGCCTTGTCCGGCGGCATGTAGTTCTCGGCAAAAGCCTTGCTGACGTCGTCCTTCGACGCGTTCGCGACATAGTTGTCGGGGCGCGGGGTAACCGTGACACCGTCGGAAACGACCGTAATCTGGTGCGTGCCGATGTTGTAACGATAAAAGCCCGGAGCCTGCTTATCGGCTAACGGCGCGTTGGCGCGGGCCTGTGTCGTGATGCCGAGCGGGACGATGGTAGATGCAGCGATGCCGGCCAAGGCCGTGCGCCGGGTAAATTCTGTCATTGCGCTGTCCTCGAATTGGTGGCGGAAGATTTCACGGCATGCACCGAAAGGATAGCCGACCGATGATCACACCTGAGTTAGAAACCCCCTGTCTGCTTGAAAATTCCGGTTCGCTCCAAAACGAGACCGAACAGGGCTTCTGGCCTGAATGGGCAGGGATCATATCCGCGTGGGGGTGGTGAACCTTCAAAGCGCAACCCGTGTTTTTGGCTTGACCGTGGAACCGCGCGGTCTTATAGCCGCGCCCATGACTATTGCCGCGACCATGACCATCGCTCGCCGCCGCCGCATCATCGCGGTTCGGGCGGTTGTCTGCGTTTAAGATCATCGCCCCTGCCGCCGGATCCGGTCCCGCGGCTTCTTCCTTTTCCAGAAAACGCGGACTGAACTGGCGGCTCCTACGTCAAGCAGGAGTTTGAGATGTATACGCCTCCACCGTTCAAGTCCGACCGCGCCGCGAGCCTCGCGTTCGCGGAAGCGCGCGGCTTTGGGCTGGCTTGCGCGTGGGACGGCAACAAGCCGGTCGCCTCGTCGCTGCCGTTCTATCTGACCTCGGCCAATGACGGCACGCCGCGCGCGGCCTTCCACGTCGCGCGTCACAATCCGCTGGCAAAGCTCGCGGACGGGACGACGTCCTGGCTGCTGGCCGTGAACGGCGCGGATGCCTATGTGTCGCCGGACTGGTACGTCTCGCCGGACCAGGTGCCGACCTGGCTCTATCAGGCGGTGCATCTGACCGGCCCGGTGCGGGCGATGTCCGACGGCGAACTTGCAGCGCAGATCGAGGCGCTCAGCGCCAAGTTCGAGGGCAGGCTCTCGCCGAAAAAGCCGTGGCTGTCGTCGAAGATGACGGCCGGGCGGCTGGAGGCGATGAAGAAAGCCATTGTGGGTCTTGAGATGACGGTTGAAGAAGTTGAGGGCAGCTTCAAGCTGAACCAGCACAAGTCCGAGACCGACTATGCGGCGGTTGCGGGGTCGCTGGCCTCGCAAGCCGACACCGGCGCACAGCAGATCGCGCATTTGATGCAAGAGGCACGGCCCAACGTGTTTGCAAACCAAGAGGCCTTTGCCAACGAAACGAACCAGCTCGAAAGGACCGTGCCATGACCCTCACCGACAGCCATCAGTCGAAAACCGTCGGCGCCCCGACCAGGCCCGCCGTGTTCGTTGACGGCGCCTCCGGAACGACGGGACTCGGCATTCAGGAGCGGCTGCGGCTGCAGAACGACGTCGTGGTGAAAAACATCGCCGAGGAGAAGCGCAAGGATGCCGGCGCCAAGCGGGCGCTGATGGAGGAGGTGGATCTCGTCATCCTCTGCCTGCCTGACGATGCCGCGAAGGAAACGGTGGCCCTGATCGACAGCATGGGCGCTTCGGCTCCCAAGGTGCTCGACGCCTCGACGGCGTTTCGGGTCGCCAGCGACTGGACGTACGGCTTTCCCGAACTCACGCCGGACCAGGCCGACAAGATCCGGACCGCCCGGAAGGTCTCCAATCCGGGCTGCTATCCGACCGGCAGCATTGCGCTGCTGCGGCCGCTGGTCGATGCCGGCCTGCTGCCGGCGGACTATCCCGTCACCATCAACGCGGTGAGCGGCTATTCGGGCGGCGGCAAGTCGATGATCGCGAGTTTTGAGGATGGCAGCGCGCCGTCCTTCGAATTGTATGGCCTCGGCTTCGAGCACAAGCATCTGCCCGAGACGCAGCTTTACTCAAAACTGACGCGGCGGCCGATCTTCGTGCCGTCGGTCGGCAATTATCGGCAGGGCATGCTGGTCTCGGTGCCGCTGCATCTCGACACGCTGCCGGGCAAACCTGGCGGCGCCGACCTGCACGCCGCGCTGGCAAAGCGCTACGCCGGCAGCACCTACGTCTCGGTGATGCCGTTGGAGAACGCCGCGACCAAAGGCGGGCGGATCGAGCCCGAGGCGCTCAACGAGACCAACAAGCTCGAGCTCTACGTCTTTGCCAGCGACAAACATCGTCAGGCGGTGCTGGTCGCGCGGCTCGACAATCTGGGCAAGGGTGCCTCGGGTGCTGCCGTGCAGAACATGCGGCTGATGCTGGGGCTTGCCGACAAGTAGCAGATATAGCGTTCTCGAAGAGAGCAGGGTGAACGAGGACGCGCGTGCGCAGACGTGATGCGCGCGGCACGGCCGCCGGCTTTTCGCTGCCGTTGCGGTACAAGACCAGCAAACCATTTCGCCTGACAGGAGCGTGCGATGGGCATGAAGAAGATCGGCATTCTCGGCGCGTCCGGCTACACTGGAGCCGACGCGGTGCGCCTGTTGGCGCGGCATCCGAATGCCGAGATCACCGCGCTCACCGCCAACATCCATGCCGGCAAGGCCATGAGCGATGTGTTTCCGCATTTCTTCATGCTCGACCTGCCGAAGCTCGTCGAATGGGAAAAAGTCGACTGGAGCAAGCTCGACGCGGTGTTCTGCGGGCTGCCGCACGGCACCACGCAGGAGATCATCGCGGCGGTTCTCAAAGCCAACCCCAGGATCAAAATCCTCGACATGTCCGCCGATTTCCGGCTGCGCGACAAGGATATTTACGCGCAATGGTACGGCCATGAGCACCGGGCGCTGGAATTGCAGGGCGAGGCGGTCTACGGCCTGACCGAGTTCTATCGCGAGAAGATCGCAGCCGCGCGGCTGGTCGCCTGTCCCGGCTGCTATCCGACCGCGGTGCTGCTCGCGCTCGTGCCGCTTGCCAGGGCCAGGCTCATCGATGTCGACGACATCATCATCGACGCGAAGTCGGGCGTCACCGGCGCCGGCCGAGGGTTGAAGCAGAACACGCTGTTCAGCGAGGCGGGCGAGGGCCTGTCGCCCTATTCGGTCGGCACCCACCGGCACGCGCCTGAAATCGAGCAGGAGATTGGCGTCGCCGCCGACAGGGCGGTGACCGTGAATTTCACGCCGCATCTGATTCCGATGGCGCGCGGCGAACTCTGCACGTCCTACGTCAAGCTCAACGGCGCGACGCCGGACGATTTGCGGGCCGCGCTGCAGAAGGCCTACGCCAACGAACCCTTCGTGCACGTCGCGAACAAGGGCGTGCTGCCGCAGACCCAGAATGTGCGCGGCTCGAACTATGTTCAGATTGGCGTTGTCGCTGATCGCATCAAGAACCGGGCGATCGTGATTTCCACGCTCGACAATCTGTTAAAGGTTCTGCGGGTCAGGCAATCCAGAACATGAACCTGATGTTCGGTTTGCCCGAAACGGCAGGACTGGAGCAGATCGCGCTGTTTCCGTGACAGGAGGTGCAGGGTGGACGAGAAGACGCTGCAATTCTACCGCGGCAATGCCGAGGCCTATGCCAGGCGCACCTTCACCTCGCGCCAGGCGCGGCTGATGGCGTTTCTGGCGCTTCTTTCGCCGGGCGCGTCCATACTCGAACTCGGCTGCGGCGCCGGCGGCGACACCGCGGAAATGCTGGCGCGGGGATTTGATGTCCGCCCGACCGACGGGTCGCCGGAAATGGCGGCGATCGCCTCAAAACATCTCGGCCGCACCGTCGAGACGCTGCTGTTTCATGATCTCGATGAGGTCGAGGCCTATGATGGCATCTGGGCCAACGCCTGCCTGCTTCACGTACCGAGGCCGGAGCTTGCGGATGTTCTCGCTCGGATCTGGCGCGCGCTGAAGCCTGCGGGCCATTTCTTCGCCAGCTACAAGGAAGGCGATGGCGACGGCCGCGACACGCTCAATCGCTATTACAATTATCCGTCGCCGGACTGGCTGCGTGCGACCTACGCCAGCGCGGGCCACTGGAACTCGCTGTCGATCGAGCGCGGCGAAGTCAAAGGGTTTGATGACAAGATGGCGTCGATGTTGTTTGTCGTGGCGCAAAAAGGCGACTGAAGAACGGCTTCCAGGTCCGCGATATTGCCCGGATATTGCCGCAGTTCGTCGCGCGAAAGAAATCCCCGGAAGATGTGGCTGGCGGGCTACAGCTTTAAGATCCGAATCCGTTAAGGACATTCCGAGTGCCAACAGCGCGTCTGTTGGAAAGTGCTGGGAATGCCGGACTGGGAATGCCGTAAATGAAAATGAAGAAGTACCTGTTGGCCACCGCTCTCGTTGGCCTGGGATCCGCCCCGACGATCGCCGCAGACCTCGCCGCCCGGCCTTACACCAAAGCCCCAGCACTCGCCGCCGTCTACGACTGGACCGGCTTTTACATCGGCGTCAACGCCGGCGTCGGTCTCGGCCGTGATCGCTTTCAGCACGACTTCCTTGGCGTGGGATCGGTCTATTCGTTCTACGTCTCGCCGCAAGGCGGCTTTGCCGGCGGCCAGGTCGGCTACAATTGGCAGACGGGTTCGGTGCTCGGACCGATCGTTTTCGGTGTCGAGGCGGACATTCAGGGTGCCGGCCTGAGCGATGATCGCACCACCTTCAACGAAGCCGTCGTCTTAAGAAACTACAATCAGAAGCTCGATTGGTTCGGGACTGCGCGCGGGCGTATCGGCATCGCCAATGGACCGGTGCTGAGCTATGTCACCGCGGGCTTTGCGTACGCAAACGTCAAGACCAGCGCGAGCGCGACGTTCGGCGGCGTCACAAACACATTCTCGAACGAGCGCACGCAGGGCGGATGGGTGGTCGGCAGCGGCGTCGAAGCCGCGCTGGGCGGCAACTGGACCGGAAAGATCGAGTATCTCTATCTCAATCTCGGCAACAAGAGCGACATTGCCGCGCTGGCTGCCGCAACCCCGATCAACACCGAACTTCGCGAGAACATTTTTCGCGTCGGCCTGAACTATCGGATCGGCGGCAGGGCCTATGCGCCGGTCGCTGCCGCCAACTGGGCCGGGTTCTATCTCGGTGGCAATTTCGGTTCCGGCACCGGACGGGACCGCAGCACCTTGAATCTGCCCGCGGTCGGGTTTTTCCAGGCGTTCAACCTGGCGCCCGACGGCATCAACGGCGGCGTCCAGGCGGGCTACAACTGGCAGGCGGCCAACTGGGTGTTCGGTCTGGAGGCCGATATTCAGGGCAGCACCCAGCAAGACAACAAGACGTGCGTCCTCTCCTGCATACCCGGCGGGGTGACGGCGGCCTATGACGCCACGCTGCCGTGGTTCGGCACGGTGCGCGGGCGGTTGGGCTATTCGGTCGGCTCGACCCTGTTCTATGCCACCGGCGGTCTTGCTTACGGCAGCATCAAGACCAAGATCGACACCAATTCCTTCGTCGGCCCGGTGACGCAATCGTTCTCGCACACCAATACCGGCTGGACCGCAGGTGCGGGCATCGAAACGCCGTTTACGCTGTTGGGATTGCTGGGCCCGAACTGGACCACCAAGACCGAGTATCTCTATGTCGATCTCGGCTCGACGTCGGACAGCTTCGTCTTCGGCGCGGTTCCGGCAACGACGACCCGGTCCGTGACCGAGCACGTCTTCCGCACCGGCATCAACTATCACTTCAATTCGCCGGTCGTCGCGAAGTACTGACCGCCGTTTCAGAGACACCAATGAAAAACCCCGGGGCCGAGCTCCGGGGGTTTTTGCTTTTGGGCTCGTCGGCGGATGGAAACTTCACACCACCTTGAAGATCGCCAGCGCCAGCACGGCCTGGGCGAGGAAGCCGACGGTGAAGGCCAGCGTGCGGAATACCGGCAGGCCCAGCGTGTAGACGATCAGATGCGCGACGCGGGCCCAGAAATACACGGCGCAGGCATAGACGGTCCATTTGGTGGAATAGTCGAGGTCGTTGAGGATCAAGACCAGCGGCGCGAAGATGATCAGATTCTCGACCGCGTTGTCGTGCGCGAACATCATCCGCGTCGCCCATTCGGCGTGCGGCTTGTCGTTGCGCGAGGGATTGGCCATGGCGCCGGAGAGGCCGCGCACCTGACAGCGATTGATGATGTAGGGTACCCACATCAGCCCGGTCAAAATCACGGTCAGAGTCAGCCAGAACAATTCACGCGTCATTGGTTCCCCCTCAAACGATTTCAAGTCCCGGCGCGGGACGACTGGTTATAGCGAACCGCGCCGGGCAGCGCTATGCGCGGACCTTGACGTAGCTGCCGGGCGCGTCCTCGATCGGCGGCATCTCCTCGGAGCCGACGGCGCGCGCGGGCACCTGCTCGGCGTCCAGGCTCTCCAGCCATTGCCGCCAGTCGGGCCACCATGAGCCTTTGTGCTCGGTCGCGTTCTTCAGCCAATCGGCGAGGGTGACGTCCTTGATGTTGTCGTTGGTCCAATATTGATATTTGCCCGCCGCCGGCGGGTTGACCACGCCTGCGATGTGGCCCGACCCGGACAGCACAAATTTGACCGGGCCGCCGAAGAACTGCGAACCGTACAGCACCGAATCCGCCGGTGCGATGTGGTCCTCGCGCGTCGCCAGATTGTAGACGGGCACCTTGACCTTCGACAGGTCGAGCAGCGTGTTGTCGAGCACCATGCTGCCGGTGGAGAGGCGGTTCTCCAGATAGCAGTTGCGCAGGTAAAAGGAATGGTTGGCCGCCGGCATCCGCGTGGCGTCGGAATTCCAGTGCAGCAGGTCGAACGAGGAGGGCGCCTGTCCCTTCAGATAGTTGCTGACGACATACGACCAGATCAGGTCGTTGGAGCGCAGCATGTTGAAGGCCATCGCCATCTTGCTGCCTTCGAGAACGCCGGTTGCTTCCATCTCGCGCTCCAGCGTCGAGATCTGGTCTTCGTCGACGAACACCAGCAAATCGCCGGCATGGGTGAAGTCGACCTGCGCCGCAAAGAACGTCGCAGACGTCACGCGCTGGCGCCGCTTCTCGGCGAGCCAGGCCAGCGTCGAGGCGAGCAGGGTGCCGCCGACGCAGTAACCGGCGGTGTGGACCTTCATCTCGCCGGTCACCTTTTCGATGACGTCCATCGCGGTGAGCGGGCCTTCCTTCATGTAGTCGTCGAAGGTCTTCCTGCCGAGTTCCTTGTCCGGATTGACCCAGGAGATCACGAACACGGTGATGCCCTGGTCGACGCACCATTTGATGTAGGATTTTTCCGGCTTGAGATCGAGAATGTAGAACTTGTTGATCCAGGGCGGCACGATCAGCAGCGGCGTGCGCAGCACCGTCTCCGTGGTCGGCGTGTACTGGATGAGCTGCATCAGCTCGTTCTGGAAGATTACCTTGCCCGGCGTCGTCGCCATGTTGACGCCGACGACGAGATTCGACGGGTCGGACTGACGGATGCGCAGCGTGCCGCGGCCGGCTTCGATGTCTTCGGTAAGCATCTTCATACCGCGCACGAGGTTGTCGCCGTTCGAGGCCAGCGTCTCGCGCAGCACTTCCGGATTGGTGAGAACGAAATTCGAGGGCGCGATCGCGTTGATGATCTGCTGAACGTAGAACTCGGCCTTCTTGCGCGTGTGCGGATCGACGCCTTCGGCGTTCTTCACCAGTTCTTGCGCCCACTGCGTGGTGAGCAGATAGAGCTGCAGCACGAAATCGAAGAACTGGTTCGATTTCCACTCCGGATCCTTGAAGCGCTTGTCGCGCGGCGACGGCTCGATCGCCGGCTTGGCCGCTTCGCCGGCCATGCGGCGCGCGGCCTGGCCCCAGAGATCGAGATAGGCCTTGCCGAGCTTCGTCTGCAGGTTCGCGGCGCGCTCGTTGTCCGAAAGCCAGTACTCGGCGACCTTGGAGAAGGTCTTGATGACCTCACCGACTTCGCTGGGCGGCTTGTCCTTCGGTTCCCCGCCCTCGCGCGGCTTGAGATAGGCCGCGAGCGCCTGGCCGCTCGTCTCCACCGCCTTGGCGATGTTCATGGCGAAGGCTTCGGCGTTGAAGGTCTTCGAAGTCGGGGGTTCGGTGTTGACGTCACTCATATCAAGGACACTATAGCTTCATTTCGCGTTCGTCACCGCGTGGATTGATGGCAAGAGGGTGGCGGTTAACCCTGTTGCACTGCGATAAAGTTTGCGTGTTCACACAAGTTGCACACATTGCAGCCGCACCGATCACATTTGCTCTTTGGGCTTTAATCGTTTCGGGCGACAATGGTTTGAACGGTTTTAGCGAATTCAACGCAGCGGGATGATTTTGCGTTGCAAGGCTCGTACCAGCGCATAGATGCGATTGCGAAGCGGGTGCGCAGGTAGTTGGGGATTTCCGGACGGATGCCGGCAGATCGAACGATAAGGCTGTGGTCGATTGCCGCGCTGTGCGCGTTGGCATTTGCGCTCGGCGGCTGCTCGACCCAGATCGCGGATATGCCGGGCGTTGGCCTGCCGGCTAACGCGCCCGAGCGTCCGAAGGAAGCCGGTGGCTATCTACCGGTGCATGACCTGCCGCCGGACCGCAACGAGGAGGCGATCAAGCCGGCCGAGCTGGCTAAAATCCAGTCAGAATTGACGGCCGCCCGCGACCGTCAGGCGACGGCAGCTACACCGCCAAAACCAGCCAAGAAGTAAGAAGGTCGCCGGTTTGACGCGCCGTCCTGGCGCGAACCGCCCCCGGATCGGGTCCGGAGCTGGGGTGCTTGAAAACACCATAAAAAGTGGCGCCGCCGGGCTCCCGTGGTAAAAGAACCCAATTCAACCGCATTGCGGGTCCAGAGCCCAAGGGACCTCGCGCCTGAATTCGCTCTAAATCCTTGATTGAGCGCGACTTCTGACCGAAACCCAATCCGGTTTCGATAGCCGCGAAGGTTCCCCCGATTCTGTCCCGCCGGTTGTCGGAGCAAGGGTCCCATGGAAGATTTTTATCGCATCCGCCGTCTGCCGCCTTACGTGTTCGAGAAGGTCAACCAGGCCAAGGCGGCCGCGCGCAATGCCGGGGCCGACATCATCGACATGGGCATGGGCAATCCGGACCTGTCGACGCCGCCCCATGTGCTGGAGAAGCTGAAGGAGACACTCGGCAAGCCGCGGACCGATCGCTACTCGGCCTCACGCGGCATCAACGGCCTGCGCAAGGCGCAAGCTGCCTATTATGGGCGGCGGTTCGGCGTAAAACTCAATCCGGACACCCAGATCGTGGCGACGCTGGGCTCGAAGGAAGGTTTTGCCAATGTGGCGCAGGCGATCACCGCGCCCGGCGACGTCGTGCTGTGCCCCAATCCAAGCTATCCGATTCATGCCTTCGGCTTCCTGATGGCGGGCGGCGTGATCCGCTCGGTGCCCTCGGAACCGACGCCGCAGTTTTTCGAGGCGGTGGAACGCGCGATCATCCATTCGATCCCGAAGCCATTGGCGCTCGTGGTCTGCTATCCCTCGAATCCGACCGCCTATGTCGCCGAGCTTGATTTCTACAAGGATCTGGTGGCGTTCGCGAAGAAGCACGAGATCTTCATCCTGTCGGATCTGGCCTACGCCGAAGTCTATTTCGACGACAACAATCCGCCGCCCTCGGTGCTGCAGGTTCCCGGCGCGATGGACGTCACCGTCGAGTTCACCTCGATGTCGAAGACGTTCTCGATGGCGGGCTGGCGCATGGGCTTTGCGGTCGGCAACGAGCGGATCATCGCCGCGCTGGCGCGGGTGAAATCCTACCTCGACTACGGTGCGTTCACGCCGATTCAGGTGGCTGCCACCGCCGCGCTGAACGGGCCGGACGATTGCATCAGGGAAATGCGCGATACCTACCGCAAGCGCCGCGACGCGCTGGTCGAATCGTTTGGCCGGGCGGGCTGGGAGATTCCGCCGCCGCAGGCCTCGATGTTCGCCTGGGCGCCGCTGCCCAAGGCCTTCGAGGGCGTCGGCAGCATGCAGTTCGCGACCCTGATGGTGGAGAAGTCAGGCGTGGTGGTTTCGCCCGGCGTCGCCTTCGGCGAGCATGGCGAGGGCTATGTCCGCATCGCCCTGGTGGAAAACGAGCAGCGGATCCGCCAGGCCGCCCGCGGGGTGCGCCGCTTCCTTGAAAGCGGCATTGAAACGTTGCACAACGTGGTTCCTCTCGCCAACCGGCGCTAATTCCTTTTATTGCAGGTTATCTCATTCATGGTCGGACCCCTGAGAGTGGGTATCGCGGGGCTCGGCACCGTTGGCGCCGAAGTCGTCCGCCTCATCGAAGCGCAGTCGCGGACGCTGTCGGAGCGCAGCGGGCGCGGCGTGCGCGTCGTTGCGGTCACCGCGCGCTCGAAAGCGAAAAAGCGCTCGCTGGACCTGCGCGGCATCGACTGGGCCAAAAGCCCGCTGGCGCTGGCCACCGATCCCAACATCGATTGCTTCGTCGAACTGATGGGCGGCTCCGGTGAGCCGGCGCTGTCGGCGATCGAGGCCGCGCTGAAGTCCGGCAAGTCGGTGGTCACCGCCAACAAGGCGCTGATCGCCAAGCACGGCATTCGGCTGGCGAAGGCCGCCGAGAAGCACGGCGGCGCCCTGAATTTCGAGGCGGCGGTCGGCGCCGCCATTCCGGTCATCAAGACGCTGCGCGAAGGGCTGGCCGGCACCAGCGTCAATCGCGTCTACGGCATCCTCAACGGCACCTGCAATTACATCCTGACCCGGATGGAGCAGGAGGGTCTGTCGTTTGCCGAATGCCTGAAGGATGCGCAGCGGCTCGGCTATGCCGAAGCCAATCCGTCGTTCGACGTCGATGGCCACGACACCGCGCAAAAGCTTGCGATCCTGGCGAGTCTGGCCTTCGGCACCAAGGTGGCGCAGAGCGCGGTATATGTGGAAGGCATCTCCTCGATCGCGCCGGAAGATCTGCGTGCCGCCGAGGAACTCGGCTACCGCGTCAAACTGCTGGGCGTGGCGGTGCGGACCGCCAAGGGCATCGAGCAGCGCGTGCATCCGACCATGGTGCCGAAATCATCCTCGATCGCGCAGGTGATGGGCGTCACCAACGCCGTCACCATCGACGGCGAAGGCATTCCGCCGATCACGCTGGTGGGACCGGGCGCCGGCGGTGCCGCGACGGCGTCCGCCGTCGTGGCCGATATCGCCGACGTGGCGCGCGGTATTCGCGCCAAGCCGTTCGGGCGCCCGGTGGAGCGGCTGCGCGAAACCAGCAAGGCGCCGATGGAGCGCCACGAGGGCGGCTACTACATCCGCCTGATGGCGCGTGACCTCGCCGGCACCGCCGCCACCATCGCCACCCGTCTTGCCGAACAGAAGATTTCGCTGGAATCGATCGTGCAGCGCCACCCCGAGGGTGTTGACGCGAACGGCGCCACGAAAAAGACGTCACCGGTTCCGGTCATCCTGATCACCTACGCCACTTCCGAGGACGCGGTCTATCGCGCGCTCGAAGCCGTTCAGCGCGACAAGGTGATCAGCGGCCGGCCGCAGGTGATACGGATTGAAAAGAACTGACGCGGGATCCGAACGGATCGCGCGCCGAAGCATTGATTGCGGTCCGAGAGGCCCGTGCAGGTTTAAAGGAGTAAGCCGATGTCGACCCATATTTCCGTCCCGCCGCAATTGCTGCTCGAGCGCATCCTGACGCTTGAAATCGTGCGGGTGACGGAACGTGCCGCGGTTTCGGCCGCGCGGCTGCGCGGCCACGGCCAGGAGAAGGCGGCGGACCAGGCCGCGGTCGACGCGATGCGCCGCGAGCTCAACAAGCTGCCGATCGAAGGCACCGTCGTGATCGGCGAGGGTGAGCGCGACGAGGCGCCGATGCTGTTCATCGGCGAGAAGGTCGGGCTCAACGCCGGTCCGCAAGTTGATATCGCCGTCGACCCGCTGGAAGGCACCACGCTCTGCGCCAAGAACATGCCGGGCGCGATCGCCACCATGGCGATGGCCGATGGCGGCACGCTGCTGCATGCGCCCGACGTCTACATGCAGAAGCTCGCGGTCGGTCCGGGCTACGCCAAGGGCGTGGTCGAACTCGACGCGTCGCCGGCCGACAATGTCCGTCGCCTGGCCAAAGCCAAGGGCGTCGAGGCCGCCGCAATCACGGTGCTGGTGCTCGATCGCCCGCGCCACGCCGACATCATTGCCGGCGTGCGCAGCACGGGTGCAGCGGTGCGGCTGATCACCGACGGCGACGTGGCGGGCGTGATCCATTGCGCCGACCCTGACAATACCGGCGTCGACATGTATATCGGCACCGGCGGCGCGCCCGAGGGCGTGCTGGCCGCGGCGGCGCTGCGCTGCATCGGCGGCCAGATGCAATGCCGGCTGATCCTCGACAGCGACGAGAAGCGGGAGCGTGCGCACAAGATGGGCGTGACCGATCCGAAGATGATCTACGGCATCGAGGACATGGTGCGCGGCGACTGCCTGTTCGCGGCAACCGGCGTTACGACAGGTTCGCTGCTCACGGGCGTCAAGTTCCGCAAGGATAGTGTGATCGAGACCGAAACGGTGGTGATGCGCTCGGTCACCGGCACGGTGCGCTACATCAAGGCCGAGCACCGGCAACTGGATAAGTTCCATTTGGATTGAGGATGGCGGTCATTCCGGGGCGCACGAAGTGCGAACCCGGAATCTCGAGATTCCGGGTTCGATGCTGCGCATCGCCCCGGAATGACGGTGTCGGAAAACAAGAAACGGGGAGGGCTCGCATGTCCGACGTGTCCGCGGTGAAGGCGCTGGTGTTTGACGTGTTCGGCACCGTCGTCGACTGGCGCACCAGCCTTATCAACGACTTCACCAAATGGTCGGAGACATCAGGCATCAAGGCTGATTGGACCGCTCTGGTCGATGGCTGGCGTGGCGTCTACATGGCCTCGATGGACGAGGTCCGAAAACATCCCGAGCGTGGCTATCAGATACTGGACACGCTGCACCGGCGGTCGCTGGAAAAGCTGGTCGCCGAGTTCTCAATCGAGGGACTGAGCGACGCCGATCTGCATTACCTCACCACGGGCTGGCACCGTCTGCATCCATGGCCCGACAGCGTGCCCGGGCTGACGCGGCTGAAGAAGAAATACATCATCTCGCCGCTCTCCAACGGCAACGTCGCGCTGTTGACCAACATGGCAAAGTTCGCCGGCCTGCCGTGGGACCTCGTCATGTCGGCGGAACTATTCGAACACTACAAGCCCGATCCCGAAACCTATCTCGGCGCCGCCAAACTGCTTTGCCTGCCGCCGGAGCAGGTAATGATGGTCGCCGCCCACAACAACGATCTGAAGGCGGCGCAGAAGCTCGGCCTGAAGACCGCATTCGTCGCGCGGCCCACCGAATACGGCCCGCACCAGAAATATGATTTCGAGGCCAAGGGCGACTGGGACATCGTCGCCAAGGATTTTGGCGGCATCGCCGATCGGCTGGGGTGCTGACAACTCCCGAGGGGCCTATCCCGCCCCGCCCTGGATCACGCCGAACCAGCCGAGACCCTTGTACGTCTCGTAGCCGGGCGTGGCGTGGAATGCGACCAGCGCGCCGGAGCGGTCCTGATGGAAGCCGGAGCGCCGCCCCTCCAGTGGAAGCGAGACGCGCTCGGTGAGCAGGCCCTGGCCGTCGGACGCCGCGATCACCCGGAAATTCGAATCGACCAGCAGCACGCGCGCCTTGTCGGCGGCGCCGACGCGGACGCCCTGGACGATGGCGCGGGCTTGCGGCTCCCAGTCGAAATGGATCGCCAGCACGCCGATCGGCTTGGCGTTGGCCTTGCCGCCGGCGCGAACGCTGGCGCAATAGGTCACGACCTGGGCGTTGCCGAGCAACGGCTGGCATTCGACGTCGCCGACGGCGTAATCGTCACCGGAACGCAGGTCCCGTGCCGCGCGAAACCATTTTGTGTGCGCCACGTTCTGGCCCACGACGCCAAAGCGATCGGCGCGGCCATTGGCGCGCACATGGCCGTCGAGATCGCATAGCCAGAGATCGAGATAGACGGTATAGGCGCCAAGGATCACGGCCATCCGTTCCGACGCATGCGCGACAGCAGCCGCTTCCGGCGCCGCCGCGCAATCGACGACGGCGGAGTCGGTCGCCCACCAGCGCACGTCGCAGGTGCGCTCATAGAGGTTGCGGTCGATCAGCTCGATGGCGTTCAGCGACAGATCGACCATGCGCTCGCCGCGCGAGCGGTCAGCCATCTGCGCAATCGAGTTCATCAGATTGCCGGTCCGGTTGGTGAGCTGGCTTTCAAGCTCACGGGCGATGGTCTCGACCTGCTGGCCGACATTGCGGACTTCCTGCGCCACCACGGCAAAGCCCGCGCCTTGGGCGCCGGCGCGCGAACTCTCGATCAGCGCGTTCAGCGCCAGCATCTTCATCTGGTTGGTGATCTTCTGGATCGACTTGGTCTTCTCGCAGGCGACCTGGTTGACCTCGGCGGTCAATCTGGCAATCAGTGCGGAAACGTCGGCTTCATCCTCGGCGCCTGCTGCATTGGCTGGCTGCTTTGCGATCGTTGCGGTTTGGGAGCGAAGCGCGACGGACATTGGCGGGAATTCCTCAGTCTTTGTGCGTTTGCCGATCTTCTGCGGATCGGCGGGACTCGACGGGAGCGCGTTTGACTCCTTTGTCGGGGATCATGGCTAACGATTGGTTTATGTTCTGGCGTCCCGCGGGTAGTATTACGGGGACAAGTTGCATCTTCTTTGTGCAAGTCGTTTTTGTCGGCATAGGCTCAAAGCCGACGTGGCCGAGGTTGTGTCAGCCCGGCCACAACGATTCGCGGCGCGCCGCCGCACGACGCCAACGCCCCGGTTGGCGTTTGCCCAGCGGCGGCATTGCCCCTATGTCTCGAAGGCATCATGACGCTTCCCGCATCCGCACTTCCTGTTGAACTGCCGCCGGCGTTTCTCGGCGTGACGCGTTCGGCGACCGGCAAATTGTGGCGCGACCGGCTCGATGCCAGGGGGGCGGCGCGGGCGCTGGCGATCACGCAGCGCTACCAATTGCCGGAGATGCTGGCGCGCGTGCTGGCGGGCCGCGATGTCGGGATCGACGAGGTCGAGGATTTTCTCGATCCGACCATCCGTAAACTGATGCCCGATCCCCACACCGTGACGCAGATGGAGACGGCGGCGAGTCGTATTGCCGACGCTGCCGCGCGCGGCGAGAAGGTCGCAATCTTCGGCGATTACGACGTCGATGGCGCGACCTCGGCCGCGCTGCTGGCCTGGCATTTGCGCCATTGCGGGCTCGATCCCTTGATCCACATCCCCGACCGTATCTTCGAGGGCTATGGCCCCAACGTCGAGGCGGTGCGGGCGCTCGCCGGCAAAGGCGCGACGCTGCTCGTCACCGTCGATTGCGGCACCACCAGCCTCGAGCCGCTGGCGGAAGCGCGGAAGCTCGGCATGTCGGTCGTCGTCATCGACCATCACCAGACCGGCGACGAATTGCCTGAGGTCGACGCGCTGGTGAACCCGAACCGGCCGGACGATCTCTCCGGCCTCGGCCATCTCGCCGCCGTCGGCCTGGTGCTGATCACGCTGGTCGCGGTGAACCGGGAATTGCGCGGCCGCGGCTTCTGGAATGCCGAACGGCCTGAGCCGGACCTGCTCGGCATGCTGCACCATGTGGCGCTGGGCACCGTCGCCGACGTCGCGCCGCTCACCGGGCTCAATCGCGCCTTCGTCGCCAAGGGCCTGATCGCGATGCGCCGCCGCGACCATGTCGGCCATACCGCGCTGATGGATGTGGCGCGGCTGAACGGCCCGCCTGAAGCCTGGCATCTCGGCTTCATGCTGGGGCCGCGCATCAATGCGGGGGGAAGGATCGGGCGCGCCGATCTCGGGGTGCGGCTTTTGCTGGAGGGCGACGTCTCGGAGGCCGCGCGGATCGCCGCCGAACTCGACCGACTGAACAGCGAGCGCCGCGTCATCGAGCAGGCGGCGGAGGCGCAAGCCGAAGCCGAGGCGCTGGCGTCGCTCGGTCTCGAGGACAAGGGCGCGGTCATCGTGACCGCCGCCGAGGGCTGGCACCCCGGCATCGTCGGCCTGGTCGCCTCGCGGCTGAAGGAGAAGTTTGCGCGCCCCGCCTTTGCGATTGCGCTGGAGCCGGGCGGCATCGGCACCGGCTCGGGCCGCTCGATATCGGGCGTCGATCTCGGCAAGGCGGTGCGGCAGGCGGTGAAAGAGAAATTGCTGATGAAGGGCGGCGGCCACGCCATGGCCGCGGGCGTGACGCTGCGCAAGGAGAAGCTCGCGGAATTTCGCGCCTTCATGGAAAGCGCACTCGCCGAGGACGTCGCCAATTCCCGTCACGAGAACGAGCTGTTCATCGACGGCGCGGTGAGCGCGCGCAGCGTGACGGTGGAATTCGCCAACATGCTGAACCGCGCCGGGCCGTTTGGCGCTGCCAATCCGGAGCCGGTGATCGCGTTGCCGGCGCATCAGCTCGTCTATGCCGACGAAGTGGGACAAGCGCATCTGCGCCTGCGTTTCAAGTCCGGCGACGGCGCCATCGTCAACGGCATCGCGTTCCGTTCGGTCGGCCAGAAGCTCGGTCACGCGCTGACGCAAAACCGCGGCCAGCCTTTGCATGTGGCGGGCTCGCTCGCGGTCGATCGCTATCAGGGTTCGGAACGCGTGCAGTTGCGCGTGCTCGACGTCGCGGTGCCGGATCCGGGGCCAGCCCTGATCAGGTAGTTCAACAATTAAGAACAACAATGGGAGAAGAAATGACGGGACAGGTTCAGGGCAAGGTCGCATTGGTGACGGGCGGCGCATCGGGCATTGGCGAAGCGGTTTGCGAATTGCTGGCGCGCGAGGGCGCCTCAATTGCGGTGACCGATGTCGACGATTTGAAGGGCCCCGAAGTCGTCGCGCGGATCAAGAAGGCCGGTGGGGAGGCGAGCTTTTGGCATCACGACGTCACCAGCGAAGAGCGCTGGATCGAGGTCGTGGCCGAGGTCATGAAACGCTACGGGCGGCTGGACGTGCTGGTCTCGAATGCCGGCATCGGCATCTCGGTGCCGTCGATTACCGAAATGTCGCTGGAAGACTGGCGGCGGCAAACCGCGATCAATCTCGACGGCGTGTTTTTATCCGTGAAGCACTGCCTGCCGGCGATGCGCAAGACCGGCGGCGGCTCCGTCATCATGATGTCGTCGCTCGCGGGCCTGCGCGGCGCGGCCGGTCTTTCCGGCTATTGCGCGACCAAGGGCGGCGTGCGGCTGTTCGCGAAAGCGATCGCGATGGAATGCGCCACCTTCGGCGACGGCATCCGCGTCAACTCGGTGCATCCTGGCATCATCGACACGCCGATCTGGGGCAAGATACCGACCGAGGCGGCAGGCGCCGGGCAGAACGCACCGATCGATCCGGAGGAGCGGGCGAAAATGGCAACGCCGTTGGGACGTGCCGGCCATGCTGAAGAGATCGCGCAGGGTGTGCTGTATCTGGCGTCGGATGCGTCGCGTTACGTGACGGGGACCGAGCTTGTCATCGATGGCGGGATGAATGCGGGTGGGGTCGCACGCAGGGTGTGAGCCATCTCATTGGAGGACACACCATGACGCAGAGCGTGGAGTTTTTGGACCTCATCAGAACCGCCTTTCCAGCAGAACCGGTGCCCGCTCAATTCTTTTGGAGGCAGGGGAAAGACTCGCTTGATCTCGATATACCCCAGGAACTCAGAAGCAGACTATTGGGGCGCCCGTGGACAGAAGTTACTCTCATGGATTGGAGGATGACCGGAACGTCGCCCGTTTTGGCCAGACGTTATTTGGAGCCCGGGACCTTCATGTACTACGTCCCTTCAATCATTGTGGGTGTGTCTCAGGATATTGGATTTGTCGAGCTTGCTCTCGAAGGGATAATTCCTGACAATAAATATCACGTGCCGCGTGGGCAATGGTGGTCCGAGTTCTCTGGAATTGCTTCGCTGGATCAGCGGGCGGCACTGTCTGCGTTTCTCTCACATATCCGGCGTATGTCTTGGGACGAGATCGGTCCCGCTAACCAATATCTTTTGGAGCATGCGGAGAGCGTATGGTCTAATTGAACGATGATTTCTGTTCTGCGATTGCTGACGCCCGCTATGACGGCGGGTTAGCCTCCCTGCCTCAACCGCGCCAGCACCTTCAGCCCGCCGTAGCCGTCGGCCGGCAAGAGTCCCATCTTGGCCTGATAGTCCTTCACCGCTTTCATGGTGTCGTTGCCGACACGGCCGTCGGTGCCGCCGGTGTCGAAGCCCGCCTTTGTCAGCCGCGTCTGCAACTCCTGCACTTCCGCAAGTGTCAGCGTGCGTTCGGAGCCGGGGAAGGGCTGGATGAAGGGCGGTGCGCCCAGAATGCGGTCGCCGAGATGGCAGATCGCCAGTGCGTAGTTCATTGACGGGTTGTAGCTTTTCACCGAATAGAAATTCGGGCCCAACAGGAACGCCGGGCCGCCCGAGACCGGCACCCACATCTGCGCCGAGGCGTTCGGCTGCGGGAACGGTTTTCCGTCAGCGCGCGTCACGCCGGCGCTGGCCCATGCCGCGTAGGTCCGGCTGCCGCTCGAAGATCCGCCGGACGCGCGCACTTCATAGCCCCAGTGTTCGCCGCGGTGATACTTGCCGCGGTTGAGCAGATAGCGCGCGCTGGAGCCGAGCGCATCGTCGGGCTTGCCGAACGGCGAGACCCGGCCGTCCTTGTCGTAGTCCATGCCGACATTGAGCCAGACTTCCGGCATCCATTGTGTGTGACCCATCGCGCCGGCCCAGGATCCCCGCATTTCCTCCGGCGTGCCCCAGCCGCGGTCGACGATTTTCAGCGCGTTGATCAGCTCGGTTTCCCAATAGCTGCGGCGGCGCGGCTCGTTCCAGGCCAGTGCGGCGAGCGCCGGGAAAATCGGCCGCATATGGTTCTGCTGCACCAGCGGATCGCCATAGGCTGATTCAACGCCCCACAGCGCCAGCAGCGTGCCGCGCTCGACGCCGAAATCCTGCTCGATCCGCGCGAACAGCGCCTCGTGCTTCTTCAACGCTTCGCGGCCGTTGATGATGCGCCAGTCCGAGACGCGGCGGTTGATGTATTGCCAGATCTGCTCGTGGAATTCCGGCTGCTTCTGCATCTGCCGGAACACGCTCATGTCGGGCTCGATGCGGCCCATCACCCGCGTCCAGGTCGCGTCCGAAATGCCTTTTGCAAGTGCGCGCGAACGAAAATTGTCGCGCCACGCGTCGAAGCCGGGTGGCGCTGCCGCGAACGCGGGAAGCCCCGTCGCGAGCAGGGCGCCGGCGCCGAGGCCGCCTCGCAGCAGGGCGCGGCGGGTGGGAGCAACAGGGGAATCAGGCTGTTTCATGCCGGCATTCTAGCGGCGCGGCGGGCCCGCGCCAAAAGCCATGACGCCGCGGGAACCGGCGATTCCGGCAGAATGCGTGGCAATTTTGCCGGAACGCTTGGCCATGGACGGGGTGCGGGTGTCTCTTATAATCAAGAAAGTACCGACAACAGAAGGTAGAAAGCATGTCACACGCCCGCAGCGAATACAGGGATTTCATGGCGCTGACACCTGACGCCTACGCGGCCGTGCTGGCGCTCGGCCAGGTCGCGGGCAAGGCGGGCATGGACAAGCAACTGCTCGAACTGATCAAGCTGCGCGCCTCGCAGATCAATGGCTGCGCCTTCTGCGTGCAGTATCACATCCTGGAGGGCGAGAAGCTCGGCGTGCCCACCGATAAACTCAATCTGGTGGTGGTCTGGCGCGAGGCGCCGCAGTTCTCGCCGCGCGAGCGCGCGGCACTGGCCTGGACGGAAGCGCTGACCTTGCTCAGTGAGGGCGTCAGTGACGAGGTCTATGCAGAGGCGAGTGCGGAGTTTTCGGAGAAGGAGCTCGCCTATCTCACGTCGGCGGTGGCCTCGATCAATGTTTGGAACCGGTTCGGCGCGGCGTTTCGCTGGACGCCGCCGGCGCGGAAGACGGCCGTCGGGGCGGCGGCTTCCTAGCGATTAGTTCTCGCGGCCTTCCCGGGCATTGTGCCGAAGCACATCCTCCGGCAACGCTTGCACCACGGCGGCGACAGCCGGAGGATCGGTGCCGATCTCGCGGCCGCGGCCGCGGATCAGCCGTTCATAGGACGCGATCAGGGTGGTGTAGGGGTTGACCCAGATCCAGCCGTCGCGCGTGAACACCTGCACGTCGAAGTGAAGGTGGTACGAGGTGCCGTTCGGGAAATCGAGATAGTTGGAGACCATGCCGATCTTTTCGCCCTCAGCGACCCGGCGCCCGTTGAGAATGCCGTCCGCATCCATGGCTGACGGGTTCATGTGCATGTAGCGAAAGCGGATGTGCTCGTTGCTTGTGTTGATCTGCAGCGTTGCCGCCTCCTGCTTTGGTGCACGGATCAGGATGCCGTCGCGGACGGCCACGACGGCCTGCTTCCTCGGATGGCAACTGCTTTCGCTGTTGCTGTTCGGCGGGCAGGGGGCGGGGCGGATGTCCTGGCCCTGATGCCCGAAGCCGGCGGCGCATTGCCCGACCTGGAAGCTGCGCGCTTCGCAAAAATTGTCCCGCCACGGATAGACGCTGCGGCCCGCCTCGGAATTTTTCCTGCCGAAGGATTGCGAGCGAATGGCGGCCGGGGCTTTCTCGAGCGGAAAACGGATTTGCGAATAGGCGGCAAAATCGGCGCGTCCGCCGCGCCGGCGCACGCTGCTGCGGGCGATGATGTCGCCGCCCGGGTAATAGGTGAAGTCGGGCGAAACCGCCGTCGGACGTTCAGCGATCTCGGGCGGAATGTCGTGGCGCGGCTGCGACGGTTGTCCGCCCGCGATGCGCAAGGCTTTCAGGAAGCGCTCGGCAATGGGATAGGCCTCGCGGCAGGCCAGCCGCCGAGGCCGCGGCGTCGAGTCGAGGCACTGGATCGACACCACATAGGGCACGCCGAAGCGCGTGAAGGCGTAGCGCACATAGCCTTCACGGATGAAGCGGCGCATGTCCGGGAATTGCGCCGCCAGCGCCTTGACCGGCTCACCCTTGCCGCCAAGCGGATCGGCGAGGTCGTAGACGAGGATCGAGCCGGTGATCTGCACTTCGACCGGCTTGGCGAAGGTCCGCGAGCCGCCTGCGCCGGGGTGCAGCGAAAACACCGCGTCGTAGCCGGCCGGACCGGCGTGAAACAGGTCTGCGGGGCGGAAATCGGCCTGGTAGCGCGACAGCGGAAGCGGTGTGCCGTCGGCCTGGTCTTCGAGGTAGCCTGCCGTATCGAACGGCAACAGCACCGGCACCGGGCTGCGTCCGATCCCGGCGAACGTGCTTGCGTTGATGGCGTTCAGTTGCACCAGCGCGGGCGTCGAGCGCGGATCCCATGCCGGCACCCGCCGCTGGCCGGCAAATGTAAATCGGGAAGCGATCGCGGGCCGGGTGCCGATCTCGGTGCGGAGCTGATCGACAACCGCCCGCCATTCGACGCGGACGGCCGTGATCGACGGCGTCCTGAACTCTTCGGCGGCGGCTGCAGTGAGCCCGGCTGCGAGCAAACAAAGGGCTGCCAGCCAACGCATGAGCAAGCGGACAGCCCTGGTATTCAATGCATCGCCCCCCGGCGTGCCCCGCAATCTAATGCGCGGTCTTAATCCTTCGCGCGCTCGACGTAAGAGCCATCCTCGGTCATGACCACGATCCGCGTTCCCGTTCCGATATGCGGCGGCACTGCGGTGCGCACGCCATTGGAGAGGATAGCAGGCTTGTAGGAGGAAGACGCGGTCTGACCCTTGGTGACCGGCTCGGTCTCCACAACTTCCAGGGTCGCGCGCTGCGGCAGCTGGATCGCGACCGGATTCATGTCGTGAAGCGACAGCTTCACCGTCATGTTCTCCTGCAGATAGGGCGCGGCCGAACCGACGATTTCCTTGGAGACCTGGACCTGGTCGTAGGTCTCGGCATTCATGAAATGGAAGCCGTCGGCATCTTCATACAGGTAATTGTAATTGTGATCCTCGACGGTCGCCTTCTCGACCTGGTCGGTGGTCTTGTAGCGTTCCGAAATCTTCACGCCATCGCCAATCCGGCGCATTTCGATCTGGCTGACCGGAGTTCCCTTGCCGGGATGGATGTTTTCGGCGGTCAGGACGACGTAAAGCCGGCCGTCCTGCTCGATGATGTTGCCCTTGCGAATAGAACTGGCGATGACTTTCAAAGCTGTTTTCCTGAATTTCTGGCCTCTGGCCAATCCGGACATCGTGTCCAAGGGGCCAAATCGGGCGGTTTCGGGCTGCAACATACTGATTTTGCCCGTCGATGCCAGTGTTTTACCGCCATTTCGGACGGACAGACTGAGGCCATAACGGTCCGATTCCGGCCGCCTATTGAGTGCGCCGGTCCGGTAACTTGACCGCCTTGGCATTGTGGTCGGCGAAATCAGGAGGGATCGAGAACTGCCCGGTCTTCATGTCGTAGGCGCAACGCCAGCCCTCGACCCAGGGTAAGGGCTTATCTTCGCCCTGGGCGTCGAAGGTGAGGCTGATCACGAGATAGCGGCTGTCGGGCCAATGCTGTCCCAGCCAGGCGTAGTTCTCGTCCAGTCCTTTGAGCAGATGCACCTGCGCGTGATTGAGCGAGTCGTGGTCCTTGGGATCCCGATTGATTTCTTTGGCGATCGGCTGGCTGTAGAAATAGTCCCAAGCCAGGTCGCCCAGGGGCTTTGCGGTAGCGGACGCAAATTGATGGCCGCTCCGCCGATACAGGAACAACGTGTGATAGCCCGCGCCGAGCTTTTGCATGCGCACCAGCCATTGGCTGTTGGGGCTGAACCGGAACCCGGCGGGGTATCCGGCGAGATCGCTGTCCTCCCTGGGATTGAGAAGCGAGCCGCGCCGTTTCCGGTCGAACGACCAGAACTGGTAGACGACGTCGTCATCCGACTTCCTCGAATATTGCTCGATACGGACCTGACCATCGGGAGAGGTGAAGGCCTCGTCCGCCAAACGCTTGAATTTTCGGCCGGGACTGTCCGCGCTGGCCGGCGCCACCGTGACCAGTGCCATTAACAAAAGGATTGCAGTTCTTCCCAGCCAACCGCCAGACATGCCCATATCCTGTTGCAAATTCTGGCCATTGGACGGCTGAGCCGGCCACAAGGTTCAGCACTCGGGCCTCGGCTATCGGGCGGAATGGACAAGGCGGGCGGGTTTCGCCATGACAGGATGGATAAAGCGCGGGACGTTGCCGCCCTATGGTGGCATCATAGAGAAAGTCGAACAATTTCAATGGTATTTGCCGATTCCTTGAATGCCTGTTTGGGCTCTGCGGAGAGTGCGCCGTGGCTGGGCAAGGACCGCTGCTGATGGTCGGGGCCGACCAGCCGTCGCCATGGTGGTCGCCCGCGCGGCACGCCGATCGAAAGCCGTTCCTGCTGGCGCGAGCTGCGATCACGAGGGCGGTGCGGGCCTGGTTCGACGAGCAGGGTTTTTCCGAGGTCGAGAGCGCCATCCTCCAGGTATCGCCGGGCAACGAGACGCATCTGCATGCCCCGCGAACCGAGCTGACCAGCGGCGACGGCACGCGCGTGACGCGCTATTTGCGGACTTCGCCGGAGTTCGCCGCGAAGAAACTGCTCGCCGCCGGTGAAGCCAAAATATTCGAGTTCGCGCGCGTGTTCCGCGATCGCGAGCGCGGCGATCTGCATTTGCCCGAATTCACGATGCTGGAATGGTACCGCGCCGAGGCAAGCTATGACGCTGTGATGGCCGACACCGTCGTCGTGATCGCGCATGCGGCGCAGGCGACCGGAATCGGCCGGTTTTCGTTCCGGGGCAGAACGGCCGATCCCTTCGCCGAACCGGAACTGCTGACGGTGGCGGCGGCATTCGAGCGCTTTGCCGGGATCGATCTGTTGGCCACGATCGCGAATGGCGAGGGCGATCGCGTGGCGCTGGCGGCGGCGGCGAGCGCGCGGGTGCGGGTCACGGATGACGACACCTGGTCGGACATTTTCAGCAAGGTGCTGGTCGAGCATGTCGAACCGAACCTGGGGCAGGGGCGTTTGACTGTCTTGTTCGAATATCCGGCGCCGGAGGCCGCATTGGCGCGGACGAAGGCGGCCGATCCGCGCGTCGCCGAACGGTTCGAGGTCTATGCCTGCGGCGTCGAGCTTGCCAACGGGTTCGGCGAACTGACCGACGCGGCCGAGCAGCGCCGCCGTTTCGCCGCTGACATGGACGAGAAACAACGGCGCTACGGCGAGCGCTATCCGCTCGACGAGGATTTTCTCGCAGCGGTTGCCGCGATGCCGCCGTCAAGCGGTGTCGCGCTCGGTTTCGACCGGCTGGTGATGCTGGCCAGCGGCGCGCTGCGGGTCGATCAGGTGGTGTGGACGCCACCGGCAGGAGAGACATGAACAGGATAGATCCGAAACTGGCGGCCACGCTGCGGCAGCCCGCCGAGCTCGTCGAGCGCGGGTTGGCGAAGGTGACCGACCTCGCCGACCTCGAACGGGTCGCCGCGCGCTATGCGATTGCCGTGACGCCCGATATCGCCGGGCTGATCGACACGGAAAACCCTGACGATCCGATCGCGCGGCAATTCATTCCGAGCGCGCTCGAACTGGTGAGCGTAGCAGGCGAAAACGCCGATCCGATCGGCGACGACGCGCATTCGCCCGTTCCCGGCATCGTCCACCGCTATCCCGATCGCGTGCTGTTCAAGCTGGTGCATGTCTGCGCGGTGTACTGCCGGTTCTGCTTTCGCCGCGAGATGGTCGGGCCGGGCAAGGCAACGGCGCTGTCAGAGGACGCCTATCGCGACGCGCTGGACTATATCCGCAAGCACACGGAAATCTGGGAAGTCATCCTGACCGGCGGCGATCCGCTGATGTTGTCGCCACGGCGGCTGGCCGAGATCATGACAGACCTCGCAAGTCTCGATCACGTCAGGATCGTCCGCATCCACACCCGCGTGCCCGTGGCGGCGCCGGCGCGCATCGATGGCGACATGATCGAAGCGTTGCGCGTTGACGGCGCGACGACCTGGATCGCCGTTCATGCCAATCATCCGCGCGAATTGTCGGGCGAGGCGCGGGCCGCCTGCGCGCGGCTGGCAGATGCCGGCATTCCGCTGGTCAGCCAGACGGTGCTGCTCCGCGGCGTCAATGACGATGCGGCTGTCCTGGAAGCGCTGATGCGGGCCTTCGTCGAAAACCGGATCAAGCCCTATTACCTGCATCATGGCGATCTGGCGCCGGGGACGTCGCATCTGCGCACCACGATCGCGGAGGGCCAGGAACTGATGCGCCGTTTGCGGGGCCGCGTCTCGGGCCTGTGCCAGCCGGATTATGTGCTCGATATTCCCGGCGGCCACGGAAAGGCGCCGATTGGCCCGAATTATTTGTCGCATGCAGGTTCCAGGGAATATGATCTATCCTTGGAAACGCGGTATCGTATCGTCGACTATTGCGGCGACGTTCACCTCTACCCGCCAGAGCCGTGACCTGCGATGACGGAGGACGGCGAGGGGAAACGGGAGCCGCCGGAAGATGAGGGCAATCGCGGCATCGAAAACGCCGTGATGCTCGGCTTCTTCGTGGTGCTGGTGGCCGCCGGAATCTGGTTGCTCAGCACCATGGCCGATGTACGAAAGGCGCAGGACTGCGCTGCCCAGGGACGCCGCAATTGCGCAACGATCGACGCGCCGGTGCGGTAGGAATAAACAGAAGGACGGGAGAACCAGCATGCGAAAAATAATCCTCTCGATGGCGCTGATGGTTCTAATCGGCGGCCCGGACGCGTTCGCACAGGGCTCGTCGTCCGTTTCGAAGAATTCGGACAAGCCGCTGCCTCAGGCGCCGGTCGGTCATCGGCAGCCGCGCGCCAGCGATGTGCCCAGCGAGAAGAACCTGAGCGACCCGAACGATCCGCTGAGCAAGGAAAACGCCGCGCTCGACCGCAAGATCAAGAGCATCTGCCGCGGCTGCTAGGGCACTACTCATCACTGACACGGGAGGTCGCCTGCCCGCTGCAACGTTGCGAATGATCGCGGTCGCTGCCGTCTGCTTGTGTGACGGCGCATTCGCCGCCGCGGCCGGACGGCCGCGCCATGCGCTGGCGTCCGTTCAGGGATGGGCCAGCGCTTCTCAGTCCATGGATGCGCTCAAGGCAACCCGGCCTGCGAAACAAAATGCCGTTCGGACGCCGGCAGCCGACCGCGATCCCTATGTCGACCCAGGGGCACCTTACAAGGCCAATCGCCTTTCGTCGCCGCGTGCGACCGAACCGATCCTCAACATTCCCGGGCAAACCACCGTCCTGACGCGGGACGTGCTCGACGACATGAAGGCCACCAGCGTCAGGGACGCCTTGCGTTCAACCGCGGGTGTGACGGTTGGAAGATAAGAGAAGCGGCCTTGCTCCGGTCGCTTTCGATCTCGTCACCGCAGCTAGTAATCAAGATCCGACAGGAATGTGGTGTTTACGATTTCGAACTCGGACTCTCGCCAATTCTTGAATAGCGCTGCGCGCGCCAAACGATGCATTGCTAAATCCGAGGTGCTGCATTTCACCGCGTGGTGATCTATGCCTGAAATCTCGAGCAGCGCATCGAAGCTTGCCTGACGATCCTCGCGATTCTCGATTTCTGCGAAGTAGATCGTGTGGTCGTGCTTTCCCATAGCCCAGCAAAATTGAACGCGATCCCGGTCAGCGGCATATGCCAAATTTGGGACAAGCAGAGCTGCGGTTAACAGCAATCGAATGACCGGGGCAAAGCTGTTCACAATCCTTGGCGTCATTGCGCGATTCCAAAATAGCGTTGTTTGAGTTGCCCGGCCCCGCGGCCGCTACGGCTTGGTGACGGGCCTGACCTTGGCAGCAACGTATATTTCGGCGCACGATTTCTTCATGTGAGGTACACCACAGGCTGGTCGATTCTTGCCAAGCGTACGACGGTGCTTGTTACGGGTAATCATCCATTTGCATGAGAAGTAATCCGGATTTATGCGTCCGCGCACCGGATCGAGGGCGCAGCTTCATTGAAACGGAAGCAGGGCGCGCCGATGGCGTGCCCTGCTTCACCATCATTCGACTGGCGGCTAGGCCGAACGCTCCTCCGGGACATTGCGCGACTGCGCATTCCTTCGCGTCGCCACCGCATCGGCCAGCACGTTCAGCGCGGACACCGTCGTCTCCCAGTCGATACAGCCGTCGGTGATGCTCTGCCCATATGTCAGCGGCTTGCCGGGCACCACGTCCTGGCGGCCGGCGACCAGATTGCTCTCGATCATGACGCCGGTGATGCGCTGCTCGCCGTTCGCGATCTGCTGCGCGATGTCGGTTACGACCAGCGGCTGGTTTTCCGGCTTCTTGTTGCTGTTGGCGTGGCTGGTGTCGATCATGAGCCGCGGCGCCACGCCGGCACGGGCCAATTCGAGGCACGCGGCATCGACGCTTTCCCGGCCATAGTTCGGCTGGTGGCCGCCGCGCAGGATGATGTGGCAGTCCTCGTTGCCGGTGGTTGCCGCAATCGCCGAGCGGCCGCCCTTGGTCACCGCCATGAAATGGTGCGGGTGCGAGGCCGACTTCACGGCATCGGCTGCGATGCGGACATTGCCGTCGGTGCCGTTCTTGAAGCCGACCGGGCACGACAGCCCCGACGCCAGCTCGCGGTGGATCTGGCTCTCGGTGGTGCGCGCGCCGATCGCCGCCCATGCCATCAGGTCGGCAATGTATTGCGGCGTCGTCATGTCGAGGAATTCGGTCCCGGCGGGCAGGCCGAGATTGTTCACCGCTGACAGCACGTTGCGCGCCAGCCGCAGGCCCCTGTTGATATCGAAGCTGCCGTCGAGGTTGGGATCATTGATCAGCCCCTTCCATCCGACCGTCGTGCGCGGCTTCTCGAAATAGACCCGCATCACGATCTCGAGGCGGTCGGCAAGCTGTTCGCGAAGAGCGGCGAGGCGCTCGGCGTACTCCACGGCGGCAACGGGATCGTGCACCGAGCAGGGACCGACGACGACCAGCAGGCGGTCGTCGGTGCCGTTCAGGATGGCGTGGATGGCGTTGCGCGCCGCCATCACCACACGCGTCGCGGTCAAGGTGCGCGGTATCTCACGCATCACCTCCTGCGGCGTACTCAGCTCTTTCAGTTCGCTAATTCGAAGGTCGTCGGTGGTGCTCAACACGGCAGTGGCTCCTGTTCGTTGGGAACCTGCCGGCCAATAAAAAAGCCGCCAGGTTTGGCGGCTGTTCGGACTTCTTGGCTTCAATTCGTCAGATTGAGCGCGATCCTCCCACCGCCAGCGAGCTGTCGTAGCTAAAATACCAAAAGCTGTTGGCGGCGATCATGATCATGGCGGGCTCTATAGCGCACCCGTCCGGGCTTGTCATCCCATAATCGGCGTCAGGATTTGCGCGCGGCGAGCGCCATGCCGACCAGCGACGCGCCGCCGAGCACGAGATTGATCCCGACCAGGAGGCCGATTGCCCATTCCGCCGAACCCGGCAGCCCGGTTACGATGATGAATGCGATCACGAGATCCATCACGCCCGAGATCAGCAGCCAGGACCAGCGTTCCGACAATTCGCGGCGGTGCTCCAGCGCGTACATGATGGTAACGACGCCTTCGGCCAGAAAATAGGCGCCGACCACGATCGTGAGCGTGAGGACGCCCTCCACGGGCTTTGCCAGCAGGATACCGCCGGCCAGAACGGCCAGCGCCGCCGAAAACAGCGACCACCAGAAGCCCGGCATCTGCCGCGCCCAGTAGGTGGCGAACAGCCCGGCAACGCCGCTGATCAGGAACATCCAGCCGAGGAAGATGGCGACGGCGAGGCTTGCCAGCGGCGGCACGATCATCGCAGCCAGGCCGAGCAGGGCGAGCACGATGCCTTCGAACAGGAAGGCTTTCCAATGCGCCTTCACCACAGCGTTCATTTCGGACTGCAGTTTGCCGATGTCCGGGGGGATATCCTGGGGAAGGGTCATTGGAAACTCCCGATGCCTGCCGCGCCGATGGCGTGCCCAATATAGCTGGTGCGCCGTCTGCGGGTAAAATTTGTTCGCGGACCTTTTTGAGCGAGATCAACGACGGAAGGATGACATTCAGCCCGGCTCGGGCGCGGACGAAAATCCTTCCGAGGACGTCCTGATGCGGTTGCGGCCAAATACATAAACCGCCGCCGTCGCCAGCAACAACCCCAAGCCTATCAGAATGGAGGTCAGGCCGAGCGGAATCAGAAGCAGCGACGCGTTGCGCTCGGGATTGACGAACCAGTGATGGAGCGAGGTCAGCACGAAAGCAGCCCCGGCGAAGCCGGCGCCGCTGCCCACCAGCAGCAGGGCCCACATCCGCCGCAACTGGCTCAGCCGCTCACGCGCGATCTCGGTGCGCGGCGCATGGTGGCGGCCGACGCGCCGCACCAGCCGTATGGCAAATCCAATCGAGCTGAAGCCGATCAGCAGGCTTGCCGCCCCGAGCAGCATTCGCGTGGTGGGGCCGAGATCGGCATGTTTCTGCAATGTCAGCAGCGGAAAATCGAATGCGGCATGCAGCGCGACCGGCGCGAACAGCGCCAGGCACCAACTTGAAATCCGGGCCCAGTCGCGATGATGCCGATGCGCGCCCAGCGCCGTTCCCGCGCGCGCGATCGCGATATAGGCGCCTGCGATAATGCCGAGCGCGCCGTGAAACGGCACCGTCAGCACGCTGCGCAACGCGGCCAGCGAACGCCACATGTCGGCGTGCTGCACGAGATAAGCGAGGTTTTCGTAAGCCGCGAAGCCGAGGCCCGCCGCCGCGCCGTAGACCACGGTATCCATCGGGTCGGCAAACGCACGCCGCCGCACCGATACCGCAATGATCACGAGGACCTTCACGATCTCTTCGGGGGCGGCGACGCCGAAGACCGAGCGCAGGCCCTGCGTCATCCAGGGGTTTCCCGGCACCGCGAGGATCGCGGCAAACGGGGCCCGCGCAATTCCCAGGAGAGAAATGCTGGCAGCCCCGAGCAGGAAAGCGAGCCATACCCGCGTGGGCGGGCCCGGGCGCTCGTCGGCGGCAATGACGAGCCAGAGCACCAGCAACGCCGGCGCAATGGCGGCAACGCCGATCGATGTGGGGAGGGCCTGCAGCAACAACATGTCGGGAACTTTACCTCGTCAGGTGCCCAAATGGCCGCAAATTCAGTTGTTTGCAAGAAACCAGAACGCGACTCGTTGTCGCCAAGAACAATTTGAAATCCGGGCCTCCTGGGGCTACGCGGCGGCCTTGCCGCCGATCTTGCCATGGACCATCAGCAATCCCGCCAGCGCGACCAGCGCGAAGCCGGCGCCGGCCAGGAACGTGCCCTGCGGCCCGGTGACATCCCAGAGCGCGCCGGCAATGACGCTGGCTGCGAGCATAGCCAGGCCGCCGAGCAGGTTGAAGAATCCATAGGCCGTGCCGCGCAACTCGGCCGGCGCGGTATCCGCCACGAGCGCGGCCAGTAACCCTTGCGTCAGCCCCATATGCAGGCCCCACAGAACGACGCCCAGCGCAACGCCGCCGACCGACGGCAGCAGGGCCAACGCGATGTCAGCGGCAACCAGCAACAGAATGCCGACCGCCAGCACGGCCGTGCGGCTGATGCGATCCGAGATGACGCCGGCGGGATAGGCCGCGACGGCATAGACGACATTCATCGCCACCAGCACGGCGGGCGCGAGCATGATCGGCAACCCTACATTCGTGGCGCGCAGAACCAGGAATGCCTCGCTGAAGCGCGCCAGCGTGAAGACGCTCGCCACCGCCACCACCCACCAATAGGCGGCCCCCAGGTTTTTGATCTCGGCCAGGCTGATCGGATTACGCACGGCGCGCAGCTCTCTCGGCCGCTCCGGTTCACGCACGGCGAAGACGATCAGGGCCAGCGCCAGGAAGGCGGGAAGCACGGCAAACCAGAACACGGCCTTGAAGTTGTCTGATGTCCACCACATCAGGGCGATGGCGAGCAAGGGGCCTGTGAAGGCGCCGACCGTGTCGAGCGATTGGCGCAGCCCGAAGCTCGCGCCGCGCAGATCGGCCGGCGAGAGGTCTGCCACCAGTGCGTCACGGGGGGCGCCACGGATGCCCTTGCCGATCCGGTCGACGAAACGCGCCGCCACCAGCCAGGCAACCGTTGGCGCCAGCGGAAAGACCGGCTTGGTGAAAGCCGCCAGACCGTAGCCGAAGGCTGCGAGCCATTTGCGCTCGCCGAGCCGGTCTGAAAGCGCGCCGGAGAATATTTTCGTAATGGAGGCGGTCGCCTCGGCGATGCCTTCGATGATTCCGACCGTCACCATCGATGCGCCAAGCACCGACACCAGGTAGATCGGCAGCAGGGCGTGGATCATCTCCGACGAGACATCCATCAGCATCGAGACGAAGCCGAGGACCCATACGCTCGGTGGAATATCCCTGATCGAATAGGTCGGCCTTGCTTCAGCAGCCATGTCGCCCTGCGCGCCGTCTCATCGCGCCAACAGCCGCCGGCACGCTTCGACAAAGACCTCGGCCCCCGTGACGATGTCGGCGTCGGCGGTGTTCTCGGTCCAGTGGTGAGAGATGCCGCCGATCGAGGGCACGAACAGCATGCCCGCCGGCATGACGGTCGCGAGGACCTGGGCGTCGTGACCGGCGCCGCTCGGCATGCGGAGTGACCTGCCGCCGGCACAGGCTGCGCTGGCTTGTTCGATGGCCTGCTGGAAGGAGACATCCATCAGCGCGGGCGTGCCGGTGCGAATGCGTTCCACGGCGACGCTGCAGCGGCCCTGTTTGTCGACCTCCGCGGCCATGCTGCGCAGGAGATCCTCCAGCCGCGCAATCACGGCCGGATTGTCGTCGCGAATCTGGAACAGCATTTCCGCGGCTCCCGGGATGATACTCGGCGCGCCGGGATCGAGGGTGATGCGGCCGGTGGTCCACACCGTGCGGGGGCCGCAGGCGGCGGGGAAGCGATCGTCGACAGCGACGCAAAATCTGGCGAGCGCGAGGCCGGCGTCCTTGCGGATGGCCATCCGCGTGGTACCGGCGTGGTTTTGTTCGCCCGTGAAGGTGATGCGGTATTGCCAGATCCCGACGATGGACGTGACTACCCCAATTTTGAGGCCGCTGCTTTCGAGCGTCTCGCCCTGTTCGATATGGGCTTCGAGATATCCGATATGCCGCCCGCGTTCGCACCGGGCGCGGGCGCGGCCGGCGAGACCGGCCTCGCGCAGCGCGTCACGCATGCTCTTGCCATTGCGGTCGCGTGCCGCGTCGATATCAGCTTCGGTGACGCCGCCGACATAGGATCGGCTGCCGAGGAAGTGTCCGAAATGCCCTTCCTCGTCGCACCAGGACGCAACTTCGACCGCGCCGTTTGTATTCGGATCGCGATTGATGACGCGGGCGGCTTCGAGCGCATAGACCACGCCGAGCGGCCCATCGAGCCAGCCCGCGTGGTTCTGGCTTTCGAGATGCGACCCCGCCAATAATTTCGGCCCGGGTTTCGTGCTGGTGCCGAGGATGTTGCCGATGCCGTCGATCCCGCCCGTGAGTCCGGCGTCGGGAAGGCGCTGCACCAGCCACTGCAGGGAACGCAGATGCGGTTCCGAAAACGTCGGCTTGTGAACGCCGGTCTTGTAAGTGCCGATCGCACGCAACGCGTGAAGATCGGCGAGGACGCGGGCGCCATCGGCGCGTGAGAGATTATCATCAGCCATGGATTCACATATCGGTCCGTAGTTCTCCGGGGTAGAACAAAGTTCCTGATGTGTCCGGAATAGAACAAAGTTCCGGGAAAGTCGCCGCCTGATCTATCCTTCCGACAGCAGCGCCAATGCGATGACTGCAAGCCATGCCACGATGACGAGCGCCGCCACCGCGCCACCTGTTATCTTCGCTTTCTCCTTTAGCGTGTAGCCGCGCATTTTCTCGCAAGCGTGTGAGAGGGTTCGCGCCCTTGCGGGAGGATAATTCGATCGCTCAATTGCATCAAAGAAATAGTTCGCGTTTTGCGAGCGGAAAATGCGGGGCGCGAGCAGGGAATGGCCCAACGCCGTGGCAGCGCCTCGGCCGCCGTTTCGGCCGGTCGTCGGCCGCCGCTCGCGCGCGAACCGAAAGGCCTTGCTGCAGGCGTAATGGAAATCCGCGTTGGCGGCGTTAGGAGAGTTCGCCTCGCCGCATAGCGACCATGGCGCGGCCTTCGGTCAGGCGGTTCTTCATGGCGGCGACGACCTCATTGGCAAACGCAATTTGAGGATTGGTCAATGCCAAATGAGAATCGGTCGAGGCCAGACAATGAACTTGAGATGCCTTCGATGGGTATCCGGCCCGGGCTTCAAATGCATCGAGCTGATGCTCGAAGTTCGCGAGCGCCTGTTTCAGATTAGCCAATTCTTTCGCGCGGGGATCTCGAGCCATACGATGCTCCCAAGACGAGGCTGCCAGGACGAGGCTCCAGGACCGGAGGGCGTGTGCATCAGGCGGTGCACGCAACGCATCAGAACTTGTTGACCGTGGGCAGGCAGCCGGAACGGCGGCCTGCCCACAGCAAACAACGCGACGTCATGCGGGACTTAGGCGAGGCGAATGTGGCCTTGGTTCTTGCGTCGATAGGCCAGGAAGCCAACGCCGAGGAAGCCGAGCAGCATCATGGCCCAGGTCGACGCTTCGGGAACACCCGTTACGACATCCTGCTGATATCCGAAGCCCAACTGCTTGAAGTAATCAAAACCTGCTCCCAGTCCATCGATTCGAATTGTCTTGATGAGTTCACCCGTTCCCGCTTTCGCTTCGAAACCGATGCGTGTGAAGTCGCCATTATCCGTGATGAGGAACTGAAAGACCGAGTCGAACTGGTCGGTGATCGTCACCTTGATTTGTTGGTCATCATTACCGAAGACCGCGCCGCGGAACGAAAACAGGTTAAATGCGGTTCCGTCCTCTGGCGTAATCCACAAGGTGTTAATTGGAGTGGTCACGGGCCGGGGGGAGCGCTGGTGGTCGCATTGATGGACGCGGTGCCGCTCGCGGTATCGACGGCGACGTTCGCCATGAAGTCGATCGTTTCGGACCCGGAGGTACCAAAGAAGGTGGTGTTTGCCGCAAACGAGCCGTTGGCGAGATTCACGGTCTGACCGACCGGCGTCAGATCAAGGATGAAGTCAGCTCGCGCGGCAGAGGCCAACGAGAGAACAGCGGCTGATATTAATGCGGCTGCCAATATTCTGCGTGATTTAATCATGGTCGTACTCCTGCCAGTACTGGAATTCGCAATAACTTTATCGGCTGGCTTGATATGCCAGCTTTTCCCGAATGTATCCATTCATTAAAACTTGGTAAAGCGATTTAACCTTACCGCCATACCGCGCAGTAAATTAATTTAATCGATCGAAGGTTGTGTCGTATCCGCGCCGCACCTTTATTTGAAGCACTCGCTGCGGCTGCATTTGTGCTTGCAAATCCGTGGCGCAATTTAATTGGGGACGATATTCAATGTGTATTAAATGAGCGCCCGAAGCTCGGAATTATCACGTGCGGGGAAAGACGCGAAGCGCGTCCTCGACCGCACGATTGGTTTGCCAAGGACCGAAATAGACGCTGCGTATCAATGCATGCGCGAATTTGCCTCAAACGGCAAACCGGTTGATCTCGTCCCCGACAGGGAATTCCAAAGCGCAGTTGGCGTTGCTCTTCCCCACAAGCTGCTTCACCGCGTTCGGATCTGGATGCCTTGCGCTCCTGACCGGGTGCGGACGTTCACTCGGCGTGCCGGCACACGATATCGCAAACGACCGCGCGGCACCGAGACCGCGCGGCATCGAGGCCCCACTGCAAGGAAGCCCGACCGCACTAGGATCAGGAAGACTGTGTATTTATTCCTGCTATTCTACCTTGAAAAGAACGTCAGCGTTTTGCCGCCGGAGATCGCCTGCGGCGCCAATAGAAAGCGCAACCGGCGATGGCTTGCGGCTCATGCCAGACGACTGAGGCGCTAACGCCGAATTAATCTCATCAGCCTATTATCTTGGGCAGTTCTAGTTGGGTGCCGCGTAAAGGAGCCGTCGCGAGGGACGGTCCGGCGACGGCTCTTTTTTTGTTCGCTCATTTGGGGTTGATGCACGTGACCAATACATTGGAAAAGCAGAGCCAAACCGAACAACCCGAATCGACGGCACCGACCAGGAAATCGAGCCGGAAATCGATCCTGGCGTTTGCGGTGTTCGCTCTTGGAATAAACACTACTGCGGCCGTCTATACACTGTCGCCTTCCGATCTTGCTCTGCCTGATATCAGCAGTCTGGCCGAACTGCTTCCGCACCAGAAAGCTTCCGATTCAATACTGGATCCGGCTGTCGCCGCATTGAAGGATATTCAGTCGGCCCAGCAGCAACACGTTGCCTCGCTGCAAGAGAACAGCTTCTTATTGCAGCAAAACACCGATCTTCTTCAGCAGGGTTCAATTACGCTTGCTTCTCTAAGACAGAGCGTCGTGGATGAGCACGTCGACGTGAAGAAAATATCCGCTCAGATAACGGATGAACATGCAGACGTGAAGAAGATGTCTGCTCAGATTGTCACGCTTATAGCGAAGGTCGACTCGCTGCAAAAAGCAATAACCCCGGAAGTAACTTCCTCCATTCCAACAAGGCACGCTCGTAACCGGCTGTCCCGAGCCGTGCACAAGAGGATGGCTCGGCAGCCTAAACCTGTGGGACCTATTTCTCTTGGAGGAGCCCCCCTGAGTCTCCCAGCTACCACGCCAACCCCAGAAGGCTGAAGAACGAGAAAGCGAGGCGCGGGGCTTCGGTCCCGCGCTCCGGACCTATTTGAAGAAGTGATGGATCCCGTTCAGCCCGAGAAGACCGGCGATAATCAGATAGACCGCTACTGCGCCGCTAACGATGCGGGGTGCACACGCCGGCGATCGATGCCGGCCGTTCAACTATGAGGCAGGAGCCGCACCGCGACGTAAAAGGGCGACAATGATCGCTACGCCGGTAAGCTATGCATGGCAGCCCCGTCACAACTCCACGAGGCGAGATTCACAAATGGGCGAATCCGGACATGTCTACGCATTGGTGTTGGGCGAACATTGGACATGGAAGGGTGTGAGCTAAGCCATTGAGATAGATGGCGCTCCCTAGCGGAATCGAACCGCTCTCTCCACCGTGAAAGGGTGGCGTCCTAACCGATAGACGAAGGGAGCAAAACAACCGGAAAATCAACGCGTTATGCGATTGATAGGCCGTGTTGGCCGCCGGCCGTCCTGTTCCATGGAGGCGGCGACGGGCGAACGTATAGTGGCGTTTGGCCGGGTGGGCAAGCCGCTCGAAAACCCGTTTTTTGCGGCCGTTCCGGGTCTCCATCGACGCCCGGGGATGGCGGGATGCAACGGATTTTAAAGCCGCATGGCGTAAGGCTTTCATCGGGGGAACTTCCGACATGGCCTTGCTATCGAGCAAAAAGCGCGAGACGCGTAAATCATTGAGTCAGCCCGGGTGGATCACGCTCGAGGGCGGTTTTGCCGCGCGCCAATGCGTGGTGCAGGATCTGTCCACGACGGGGGCGAAGGTCACGATCGACGATCCCAATTCGCTGCCGGCGAAGTTGCGGCTGGCGTTTTCGCGCGACACCAGGACCGGACGCCGCTGCGAAGTGGTCTGGCGCCGCGGCAAATCGGTCGGCGTCAAGTTCGTCCGCTAGAGCGTTTTCGAGCGAAGTGGACACCGGTTCGCGTCAAGAAAACGCGTCAAAACAAGAATCGAGAGCCCGGTTCTGATTCAATCAGAACCGAAAGGCTCTACTCTGGCACTGATCGGCGAGCGGCGATAAAAGGCGGGATGCGAAAATCCCTCCTGGTCATGATGGCTGTGGTGCTGCCTTCGGTTGCCGCGGCTGCCGAGCAGCCCCGTCCCCAGAAGCCCGACAAGGCCGCAACATCCGGCAAGCTGCTGCCGCTGAAGCGCTCGAATTCGGCCAACGCCTGCGCGGAGTACGGTGCGGGCTTCGTCAAGATCGAAGGCACCAACACCTGCATGAAAATCGGCGGCGCGGTGAGCGTCGGCGCCGGCGTTTCCGGCGGCTCACGTTAGCTCACGTCATCGGCGGCGCGACGAACTGTGTGAAGCCGGGGCGGGCCGCGAACTGCGCAAACCAGCGATCGAGGTTCGGCAGTTTCGGCTTGGTGACGCCCTCGACTCCCAGCCAGCGCCGCGCATAGGCGCCGAGCGCGATGTCGGCGATCGTGAACTGGTCGCCTTCGATGAAGCGCCCGCTCGCCAGCTGCGCCTCGACGATCCGCCACACCACGGCCTCGGCGTCGACATCCTTCTGGATCGCGGCCATGTCGCGCTTTTCGACCGGCGTCCGCACCAGCGCCCAGAACACCGGCCGGTCGACCGGCTGCAGCGTCGACAGCGTCCAGTCGAGCCAGCGGTCGACGCTTGCGCGCGCTTTCGGCTGCGCGGGGTAGATCGGCGAATTCTCGCCATAGGCCATGCAGAGATAGCGCATCACCGAATTGGATTCCCACAGCACGTAGTCGCCGTCCACCAGCGTCGGCACGCGGCCGTTCGGGTTCATCGCCAGATACGGCGCCTCGGTGTTCTTGCCGAACTGCATGCCGGCGTCGATGCGCTCATAGGCGAGATCGAGTTCGGCGAGGCACCACAGCACTTTTTGAACATTGACCGAATTGGCCCGGCCCCAGATCGTGAGTTGTTGTTTGTTGTTGTCGGCCACGCGTTGTCGCTCCCGCTGATCTTCCGATCGCCGTTCATAGCTGAAGATCAGCGAAAAAGCGCGCTTCTTGCGCGCGTTGAAGCCCGACAAAAAATCAGGCTCCGCCGCAGTGCGACAGAGCCACGATTTCTCGTGCATCGCGTCGGCTGGCGTCAGCCGGTCAGTGGCCGAAGAACAGCCACAGCAGAATGATCACCGGAATAGGCACGCCAAGCAACCACAACAGAAGTCCTCGTCCCATCATTTCCTCCTCAAAAATGCAGTCGAGGAGAAAACGCCGGAGGTCGCGGCCAGTTCCTGCGCGGAAAAGAACCTGGCGCGAAGGAACGTTTTATGATTTCGGATTTCCGGGAGCGGCAATCCAATTCGAAACAGCAAGTCACCGTCGCGCTCGACCGCCTCGCGCACTTCGGCATTGACGTCATCAGCATGGCGGCTGCGCGTCAGCCGCCATGCGCTTTCACTTGTTGTACAAGGCTTACCAGTGGCCGGTGTTCGGCATCGAGGACCACGGCTCCGCCGGCGGCTTCGGTTCGCCCTTCTGCAACAGCTCGATCGAATGCAGATCCGGCGAACGCACGAAGGCCATGTTGCCGTCGCGCGGCGGCCGGTTGATGGTGATGCCGGCCTTCATCAGGCGGTCGCAGGTCGCATAGATGTCGTCGACCTCATAGGCGAGGTGGCCGAAATAGCGGTCCTCGCCGTATTTCTCCTCGTCCCAATTGTAGGTGAGTTCGACCAGCGGCGCGCCGCGGTTCTGGGGCGCGGCCTTGAACAGGCCTTCGTCCTCGGGCGCGCACAGGAACACCAGCGTGAACCGGCCCTTGTCGTTGTCGACCCGGCGTACTTCCTTCAGCCCCAGCGCGTCCCGGTAAAACTTCATCGCGGTATCGAGATTGCGAACGCGCAGCATGGTGTGGAGATAGCGCATGTTTGTTGTCCTCCTGAGAACGTTTGGAGATATTGGTTATGGTTTGGGCGGGCGATAAATAGCAGCAAAATGCGCCAAGGGGCAGGGTGTTGCGTGCCGTTTGCGTGCCATACTTTTCCAGCCCTGTTGTTGGATGGGCAGACCCGCTGCATCCCCCCAGACGGCGAAACCTTGACCTTGAGTAACGGTCACTGCACCTTCGGCGATATGAAGCGACGCCTTGTGAATCTAGGAAGCCAAAATGGCAAAATATACGGGCGGCTCCGCTTCGACCTACCTGTTCGGGTTTGGTTTGTTTTTACATCGGCCTTGCGGTTTTAACGGCGCTCTCGCGGGGTCAGATAACGTGCGATGAGCGGGAAGGCCCTTGCTTCAACCCATTTACAAAAATGCCGGATGGAAAGCTTGGCATCTCAGAGTTCGGAGTATCTGTGATCGGGTTCATCATTCCGATGGCGGTGGGGTGGCTGATTAGCCAGATTAGGTTCTGATGAAGATGTTCGCGGTGATGAACGTCTACACCGGGGACCCGAGCCAACCGTTCCTGTTCGCCTGCCAGCAAACTCGCGGGCGAGGTTTAAGCCTTCATTCGCAAAGCCAAGCGCAAGCCGCCGCTGTTCCTTGTGGGTAAACCAAGCGAAGCTCAATGATTGGGCTGTGGATTTGTCTTAGGCTTGCACCTGGGGACGACACCCTGTGTCAGCAGGGTGTTCATTGATGGAGGTTCGGATGCCCAGACAATTCGGCTTGAAGGCAACATCTGCAGCCGCACGGTCGGCGGCAGTGGCATCATCGTCCGCAACGCGCCGCCTGAGTGCACCGGCGTCTGCATCGAAGAGCCATTCTTCGGACAGTTCTCAAGCGTCAAAGCTTTCTTCCCAACGCTCGGAGCTGCCGTTCTCGCCTGCGAGCTGGCGGGGCTGCCGTGGTCGGCGATCAATCTCTCAAGACTGAAGCTACACGCCACCGGCAAGGGCAACGCCAGGAAGCCAGAGATGCAGGCTGCCGCGAAGGCGAGGTGGGGTGTCGACCTGAAAGGATGAAGCTGACGCCGCGCGGACTGGAGCGCACGCGCTGGACGGCGGCCTCTTTGGGGAGAGGCCTCTGTTCGGCGGCCCCGTGAGACGTCGCGGTCGATGTGCCGAACGCGCGCCATTGCGACCCGGAAACCAGATGTTCGACCGGCTTCTTTACTTGCCTCCCGAGCTTCTCTTCCTTGCTACCGGATCGTCGGTACTTCAGCTATTTGACAGGAAGGACCCCGGTGAACTTGCCTCATGGCTTACCGAGGTTGCGCTTTGGATGTCGGGCGGCCTCGCCATCCTCAACCTTGCAGGGCTTTAATCGTCACCTGGCGTGTCAGGGCAGGGTCAACGCAGGAATAAGACTCTCGAACAGTTCGACGAGCCTTTGGCCGGTCATTCCGACGGCGGCGATGATGGCCAGGGCGATAAACCCGGCGATGAGACTGTATTCGATGGCGGTGGCGGCGGACTCGTCGCGCAGAAACTTCCCGAGCATTGATTCTCTCTCGAATTTCGACGGAAATGGTGTCGCACGCCCAAGTTGCCGTTGTGAAAACCAAAACCGTAAAATTGTACGGTCCCTGAAGCTGCGGCTCCACACGCATTCGCGGCATTGTTTTCGGGCGAATGTCTTTTTGCCTTTTGCCGAGCCAGACGCCGCGTCACCTGCGTGATCCCTCACACATACCCGATCGGCTGTCCCCTCCATTGTCGCGCCAACGGAGGGATCAACCATGTTTCTGATCAACGGCCTGCTCATTCTCGCGATGATTTTCTTTTTCGTGCTTCCGATTACCGACGCCAGGACGGCTCGGATGAAATTGTCCGTGGTGTCCAGCCTCGGCGTATTGCTGGCGGTCTCGGTTGTCGTGCCGCGCCTGATGCACTAACAACAACTGCCCGCTTCCATGCGCCTGCGGCGGCGGGCGGTTGGCTGACGCGCGGGCAGCGGGGGGCCTCGACATGATCATCGTGACCAGCAGCATCCTGGTGCGCGAGGACACTTTCGACGACGTGCTCCATTCCTGCCTGGAGCATGTCGAGCGCTCCCGCAAGGAGCCGGGCTGCATCTCGCATGACGTGCATGTCGACTGCCAGAACCCGATGCGGCTGTTCTTCTTCGAGCAATGGGCTGACGAGGCGGCGTTGCGCACGCATTTCGCCGTCGAAGGTTCGAAGGCGTTTGTAAGATCGCTCAAGGGCCGCATCGTCGAGACGACTGGGACGCAGATCTATCGGGCGGAAGCGATACCGCGATAAGGAAACTGCCGCCCCGCCCGGAAAGCCATCGCGACGGATGTTAGAGCAGGGGATTGTACATCCAGTCTTCCGGCCAGAACCTGTTTCCGATCCAGCCGAGGCCCGCCGCCACGGCAACGAAGACGAGCGCGGTCGGGATCAATTCGTCGATCGCAAAAGCTGTGGCCAGCAGCGGGCCGGCCAGATGCGCCGTCAGCCCGGCAAAGCCGATCCCGATGCCGAACAGCACGGCTTGAATGATCCAGGTCATGATTTCCCGAAGCGCCGTCATGCCGCGACGATAGCGCCAGTGCAGGCGGGATGGATGTGACCGGACGCACAGTGTTGTTCTGACGGCACGCTAGCCTTCGCACATCCGCTTCACTTCGGGAGGTTGAAATGCTGGCGTGGGTTTTATTGGTCGCAAATATGCCGACCATCGTGTGCACGATTTGCTCGGCCTTCCTCGCTTACAAGGAAAGGCCGCAATGGGTCTGGTTCGCAGGGTTAGCGGTGCTCGCCGGCATAGGCGGGCTGCTGACGCTCGGCGTCGTGCACGCACAACAACTCGCATGGCGATCGTGAGCGAGAAGGGCCGGACGCAGTCTGGCCCTCGGCGCAAGATTGGTATTCGTCAGATCAGACCTTCACGTCCAGCAGGGACGGTTCGTCGGGCGGCACATCCGCAAGGGCCGCTTCCACGGCGGCCGCCTTGGCGTGATAGACGGCCTGAAGATCCTGGTTGATCGTCGTCGGCGGCGCCTTGGCGTTCTGATCGACGACGAGTTGTATTCTGGCCTGCGTCACTTCAACCGGTATTGGATAAATGACCATGGGATTAACCCTCCTGGGCCAAACCCTGTCAGGCGCCGATTTACGCTTTGTAAAGAGGTTCGGTTAACGGCGCGACATTTCAGGGAGGCTCGGTAAATGGAGGCTTAAGTTTCCATGACCGGCGTCAAAAAAATTTATCGCGTTTTCGGGCGAAAGCCTGCGCCGGCGCGGCTTCAATCGGAACCGAAAGGTCCTAATGCGTCTCTTCCAGCCGCTCGGCATAGAGACGGAATTCCCCGGCCATCTCGATCAGCTTCTTCGAGGCTTCCGGATCCTTGACGGCTTCGGCAAGCCGCCTGGCCCTGTTGGACTGATCTCGATAGTGGTCGGCTTGGGTCATCGCAGCACCTTTTTGGATAAGTACGGGCTGCGCCAAAAAGGTTCGACGTCCGGCACGCGACCGAACATGGCGGGATGAGGGACAGCAAATCGGCGCGAGATCGATCGGAGGAGTAAGAGGACGAAGCGGCGAGGTAACGGTATCTTAACACGGCAACCGTGCCGGAAAACACGCCCCCTGTTCGTTCTTTGAGAACAAAAGGAGTCTTGCTCCGCGCCATCGATGTCGGATCGATTACTCGCGAAAACGCAGATAACCCTATTCAGTTAGGTTAAAACCCAAATCGCGTTGTGCGTATTTGAAGTTGCGATAGGGATGGCATGAGGAAAACAGGCCATGGTCCCTTCGTTTCATAACGCGGACAAACCGACCCACCGGCGCGTCATGGTGGTCGGCCTGCTGTTTTGCCTTGCCTTTGTCGTCATCAGCTTTTCATTGCGGCCGCAAGCCGAAAGCGGCCATGCGCTGGTCAAGGCCGACAGGCTGGTCCGCACCGCGGGTGAACCGCACAAGGCGAACTAGCGCGCGGCACTCCAGCGCTCAGCGGTCCGGAAATTTCTCGCCTGGCGATTTGTGATAGGTCGCGATGGCGATGAAGCCGGCATAGCCGATCACATTGATCAGAATTTCCATCCACGCGGGCATGGCACACCTTTCCCTGTAGGGAACTCCGCCAGGGCCATATTAGTTCCTGCGTAATCCGATGATCAGACCCGCCCGATCGCATGGCTCGCGATCGCGCGCGGCCGCGGGCCGTCCGCTCCACAATGAAAAAACCCCGCCTGCATTCGAAGATGCAGACGGGGTCTTTCGTGCTTTCACCTCTCGCAAGGTTGCTGCACTTGGCAGGAAAACGTCGAGGCGCCGGCTTCGTTCCTGCCGTTCTCGGAATTTCTTGGCGAATTTTCCTGGCGCAATCCGCTTGCGGTTCCACCCGCCATATCCTGTCGGTGATAACGCGAAGGCCGCGCAAGCTTCTGCTGGTTCCGCCTCAACGCCAGAACGAGGGCCGGCCGGATCCGTTCAGCGCATTGGCCAAGGTCGTCTCGTAATACTCTTCACGCTCGCGTTCGAACTTCTGCTGGGTTTCCCTGAAGCTCGCGACGCGGGCTGCGATTTCGGCCCGGTCGCGCGCGAGTCTTTCTTCTTTCTCCGTCATCGCCCATCCGTGTTCTGTTTGATTCGCGCCCCGCCATCATTGGCGCGCGCGAATGGGGCGTGAATGGGGAAGCGGGCTTGCAGCATTGTGATCGCCTGCGGTTGTGAAGCGAAGGCAGTGGATAAGGTGTGGCGCATTCTTGTCGCTCACGCGGGTTCCCGTTAGCGAAAGACACAAACGGGAGGTTCCAATGGCAAAGATCGATCTGGATTCACTTGGTATCGAAGAACTCGCTAGTCTGCGCGAGAACGCCACCGACAAGCTGTTCGAGAAAGTCGCAGCACGCCGTGCCGAGCTCGAAGCGGAACTGGAAAAGCTGGCCCAGTACGGCAAGGCGGTGAAGAAGGCGGAAAGCGCACCCGCGCCGAAGGCGAAGAAGACCGAAGAAGCCAAGGAGCCGAAGGAACAGGTCGCCAAGGCAGCATGATTAGAGCCGCCTGATACGTGGGAGGGCCGACGATGCGCATGCTGCCCGTCCGGGCTGGGCGCATCGATCTGGTAATCCGATCGGCCGTGCTATAGTCGGCGCGGCCCATTGTTTCGGAAAATTCAGCGGTGATCGCCAAGGATTTGCGCAGCGGTGTCGAGCAGCTCGGCAACATGATCGCCGAAGCTTCGTGTATCGTTCCCTTTACCGGTGCCGGCATTTCCACCGAATGCGGCATTCCGGATTTCCGCTCGCCCGGCGGCCTGTGGACCCGTAACCGCCCGATCGCGTTCGACGAATTCGTTTCCAGCACTGAGGCGAGGGCCGAGGCCTGGCGGCGGCGCTTTGCGATGGAAGCAACCTTTGCAGCGGCAAGGCCCGGCCGCGGGCATCGCGCGCTGGCCTCGCTCTACAACGCCGGCAAGATCCCGGCGATCATCACCCAGAACATCGACAATCTGCACCAGGCGTCGGGCTTCAAGGCCGACGATGTGGTCGAACTGCATGGCAACACCACCTATGCCCGCTGCATCGGCTGCGGACATGCCTATGATCTTCCTTGGGTAAAAGCGCGTTTCGAAGAAACCGGCGACGCCCCCGACTGCACCATCTGCGACGAGCCGGTGAAGACTGCGACAATCTCGTTCGGACAGGCGATGCCGGAAGACGCAATGCGCCGCGCCACCGAACTGGCCCAGCAATGCGACCTGTTCCTGGCGATCGGATCATCGCTAGTCGTTTGGCCGGCCGCAGGTTTTCCGCTGATGGCCAGGAACAGCGGCGCGAAGCTGGTCATCATCAACAACGAGCCGACCGAACAGGACGATATCGCCGATCTGGTGATCCGTTTCGACATCGGGGAAACGCTCGGACCGTTTGTAGGCAATTGATCTCCAACTGATTCGCGGCTGTGCAAGGCTGTTCATAGCCCCCGCAATTTTGTTTTTTTTAGCTATGCGCCGCAATCGGGAGTGTTATCTTTTGATTCGAGAGATTCGCGCTGCGTTACCATGATGGTCATGGTAGGGCGCGTGTTCCGGTCCACGATGGCGATAGTGGACCGCTTTTTTTGAATGTGTGAGGTCCGGGGTCATGGGGTCGGACGAATTTGGGTCCAAGAAGCTCGGGGGGCCGCCGTCAGGCGGGACAGGGCAAAACAGACTTGGACCGAGTGAATACACAGCCGGCGCGCAACGCGATCCGGCGGTGGATGCGTTTTCGGGGCTCGGCGATGCCGCAGCCAACCTTGTCGAAATATCCGGCGTCATCAAATGGTTCGACGCTTCCAAGGGCTACGGCTTCATCGTTCCGGACAATGGCTGGCCCGACGTGCTGCTGCACGTCACCGTGCTTAGGCGCGACGGCTATCAGACCGCCTATGAAGGCGCGCGGCTGGTGGTCGAATGCGTGCAGCGCGCGAAGGGCTATCAAGCGTTCCGGATCGTTTCGATGGACGAGTCCACCGCGATCCATCCGGCGCAAATGCTTCCGCCCCGGACTCATGTCAGCGTCACGCCGACCAGCGGGCTGGAGCGGGCCCAGGTCAAATGGTTCAACCGGCTGCGCGGCTTCGGCTTCCTGACCTGCGGCGAGGGCACGCCGGACATTTTCGTCCATATGGAAACGCTGCGCCGCTTCGGTATGACCGAGCTGCGTCCGGGCCAGTATGTGCTGGTGCGCTTTGGACCGGGGTCCAAGGGCATGATGGCGGCCGAGATCCATCCCGAGACCGGCCCGTCGGCGCTGTCGTCGCATTGATCCTGCTGACGGAAATTTGAGCCGGACGCCGCGCACCCGCGCGGCGGCCTCTGGCATTTGCCGCAATCATCAGGTTAGGGTTCCCCGGCAATTCCCTGATGTCCGGCATGAGTGCTTTGATGAATTTCGCTTTGATGGTTGCGCGGCTTCGCATTGACGGCCGCCTGATGACGTCGCTGGCCGCGGCATCCGCCGTGCTCGTCATCCTCTGCGCCAATCCTGCCGCGCGGGCCGCGAGCGTTCAGCCGCTCGAGATCGCTACCAAGTCAGGCGTGCACGTGTTTTCGGTCGAAATGGCGACGACGGAGGAGGAGAAGACCCAGGGGCTGATGTACCGGAAGGAACTACCCGACGGTAAAGGCATGCTGTTCGATTTCTCGCCGGAGCAGCAGATCTCGATGTGGATGAAGAACACCTACATCTCGCTGGACATGATCTTCATCCGCGCCGACGGCCGCATCCTGCGCATCGCCGAAAATACCGAGCCGTTCTCCACCAAGATCATCTCCTCCGGCGGGCTCGCCAAGGGCGTGCTGGAAGTGATTGCGGGCACCGCGCAAAAGTATGGCATTCAGCCCGGCGACCGGGTGGCGCACCCGCTGTTCAATAAGCGCTGAGCCGGTCCGGAGCGCCTTGATGGCCGGGGTCTAAGCGTGTATCGACGCATTTCCCAGCATCGGATCGGGGTATAGCGCAGCCTGGTAGCGCGGCAGTTTTGGGTACTGCAGGTCGTTGGTTCGAATCCAGCTGCCCCGACCAATAAAATCAATGACTTGCCGAGTCTTTTTCGGATTGAATCTTCCCAGCGATCCCAATTGGGCAAGGGCAGGGGAAAACGTGTGATTGGTACGAAGATAGTCATTCTGGCGCGGCAGGCTCTGCTGCTGGGGCTGGCGCTTTGTCTTGCCACCACAGTCCTGGGCCGGACGGCCGCGGCCAATCCGGCGCAGATGATTTCTGACTTTCGGCTAAAGCACGGGGAGAAGCGCGTCACCCTGGATGCTGCTCTCACACGGATTGCGCACGATCAAGCCGAGGCGATGGCCGCAAAGGACCGACTGGATCACGATGTCCTCGGCCGGTTCAATACGCGCGTCGGCCCGGCGGGCGCCGGCCGGGCCGCAGAGAACATTGCGTATGGCTATGACAGTTTCCCCAAAACCCTCGACCAGTGGATCAATTCGTCCGGGCACCGAAAAAACCTCCTGCTGCCCGGCGCCACGCGCGTCGGTGTTGCCAGCGTGAAAAGCGCGAAGACTGGTCGCATGTATTGGGCCATGGTGATCGCGGGCGACTATGAGAGTCCCAAAAAGCCGAAGAGTTCGCCAAAGAGTTCGCCGAAGGAATCAAAGCAGGCAACTACGACGAAGCCGAAATCGCGCGCGGCTGAGGCCTGCCGACTGAAGATTCTCAGCATCTGCTTCTAGAGAAAGTCGCAACTTTGCGGCTTGCAATATTGTTCTCGTTATGTTCTCATTGGTTATTCCTCGGAGGTGACCAATGGATGTCGAGAAGCAACGGGAAATAATCCGGCTCTGGAATCGCATGCGCCGGGTCGAAGGTCCGGTCGCGGAGGAAATCCGTATCCAGATTCTTGAATGCTTTGCGCAGCGCGAGCCGTCGAGCGCGCGGATGAGCGATCGCCGCGAGGTATTGAGCCGCGTGCGGGTTCCGACCGGTCAGGTGCATCGCATCGGCGAGCGCGGCAACAACGCAACGCTTTGACGGCTTCGTACCTCGGCCAGGTTGATTCTGCGGCCGTCAAGGTTGACGGAATCGACGTGCGGTGCATGCTGCACGCATGTTGTCGCGTGTGCGCAATCATTTTCAAGGTGCGAAGTTCGCCCGCATGAGCAGCGGGACGTACTGCGTCATCCGCGATCTCGGCCTGGTCAAGGGCGGCAAGGGGATGCGGCACCATGAGGTGCTCGTCACCTTCAGTCTCAAGGCCGCCTGGCGATGGATGGGGCACGTCCGCAGAGACGTGGTCAGGACCAAGAAGAATTCAGCCTGGCTTGAACGGATGCCGGAACCGGTGTCGGAGAATGCTTCGCAGCCGTAGCGGCCCAGTCAGCGCTGCGCCGCCTGCCATGCCAATAGCCTGTTCTCGGCCAGCGACATCGCCACCGACGTCACGTAACCGGTGACACCGAGCAGGATGACACCGGCGAACAGGTCGGCCGAGCGGAACGCGCGGGCCGACAGCAGCACCCAGTGGCCGAGCCCGTCGAGGCCGGCCAGGATTTCGCAGACCACCGACAGGATCAGCGCCACCGTCAGGCTGAGGCGCATGCCGGCGAGAATGTCGGGGCTGGCGGAGGGCAGCGCGATCTTGAAGATCACGGCGAGCCGCGACATCTGCAACGAGCGCGCCACCTCGTAGAGCCGGGGCTCGACCGCCGCAAAACCATGGATGGTCGCCAGCATGATCGGCCAGATCGCGCCGAAGGCGATCACGAACAGCGCCATCGCCTGCGTCAATCCGAGCATGGCGATCGCAACCGGAATGATCGCCGATACCGGCAGCGGCCGTAAAAACTCCAGCGAGGGCGCGACATAGGTCCGCATCGTGCGCGACGATCCGATGATCGCGCCGATCGCGATGCCGGCGATCGAGGCGGCGAGCCAGCCATAGGTCATGTGTTCGAGCGTGCCGGCGAGCTTGCTCCAGAGGTCGCCTGCGGAAAATCCGCGCACCAGCGCCGCCCAGGCCCGGTCAGGCCCCGGCAGGAACACCGGCGAGACCAGTTTCAAATTGGCGATCAATTGCCAGAGCGCAATGAAGCTGGCGGCAACCGCAAAGCTCGCCAATCGCCAGACAAGGGCTGTGCGGTTCATGGGCTGTCTCCGCTCAACGCGGCGCGGCCGAACAGGCGCTGTTGGGCTACGGTCAGAAGGATGTTCAGCGCGTAGCCGATGATGCCGATCCAGACCAGATAGGCCAGCATCAGGTCGGGGCGCAGCGCCTGTTGCGCCAGCATGATGCCGGCGCCGAGGCCGAGCGGATTGATCGCGATTTCGACCGTCACGGCGACGATCAGGGCGATGCCGGCCGACAGCCGAAAGGCCACGAAGATCCGCGGCAGCGCCGCCGGGATGATGATCTTCCAGATCCGCTGCGCCGGCGGCAGCCGCAGCGCCCGCGCCACTTCCATCAACCGCGGCTCGATGCTGCGCACGGCGGCACGCGAGAGGATCAGGATCGGCCAGACGCAAGCGAACGCCACGATCACGATTTCCATGCGGTAGCCGAAGCCGAGCGCGATCAGCGCGATCGGCAACAGCGCAATCGAGGGGATCGGCCGGATCGCCTCGACGGTTACTTCCATCAGGCGGTTGAGCGTATCCGAAATTCCGAAGGCGATGCCGAACGCGAGGCCAATGAGGGTGCCGATGGCGAGGCCTGTGAAGGCCGAGAACAGCGTGTCGCGCGTCGCCGCGAGAATCGAGAAATCGGCGAAGGCGCCAATCAGCGCCATGACGATCTGGCTCGGCGGCGCCAGGCTGTCGCTTTGCAGATGGGTGGCGCGCGCCCACACCTCGAACGCCAGCAGCACCGCGAGCGGCAACGCCAGCGCCTTGGCGGAATTGCCCGTCACTGCTCGGTCGCCTTGATGAAATCGAACAATTGCCGCCGCAGCCGCAGGAATTCCGGATGCTCGCGGGTCGACAATTGATCGCGCGGGCGCGGCAGGTTGACCGGCAGTTCGATCCCGATCCGTCCCGGATGCGGCAGCAGGCCGATCACGCGGTCGCCGAGATAGATCGCTTCATCAAGGTCGTGGGTCACGAAGATCACGGTGGCGCCGCTCGCCGCCACCAGCGACAGCACCTCGTCCTGCAACCCCTGCCGCGTCATCGCGTCCAGCGCGCCGAACGGCTCGTCCATCAGCAGCGTCTTCGGTTCCTGCGCCAGGCAGCGGGCGATCTGCAGGCGCTGCTGCATGCCGCCTGACATCTCGGACGGATACTTGCCGGCGTGGCCTGGCAGGCCGACGGTGCGCAGCAATTCCTCGATGCGGGCAGGGCGCTCGGCCGACGGCATGCCGCCCGCTTCCAGCGCCAGCGAAACGTTGCCCGCCGCGGTGCGCCACGGCAGCAGCGCCTTGCCGTAATCCTGGAACACGATCGCGATCTCGCGACGCGGCTCGCGCATCGGCTGGCCGTCGAAATTCACTCTTCCGCTGGTCGGCTGATAGAGCCCAGCCGCCAGACGCAGCGCCGTGGTCTTGCCGCAACCGGAGGCGCCGACGATGCAGAGGAATTCGCCGGGTCGGACGCCGAGGCCGAGATTCTCGATGATGGTCTTGCCGCCGAGGACGAGCGTGACCCCGTCAAATGCGATCTGCGGCGCAATGGTACCGGATACGGCTTCGAGGCGTTTTGCGGCGCTTGCCATGATGTCAGCTCTCGCTGCCTGACGGATAGACGAAGTCCATAGTCGAGCGGAGATGCGCAGATAGCATCGCTTGCGAGCCCTGAATGTCGCGCGCGATCACGCGGTCGGCGAGCAATTGATGGGCGCGGACGAATTTCTTGCCGCTGTCGAAGGAGCGCATCATCACCCGGCGGTAGCGGTAGGCCTGGTCGTAGAGATCGGAATGCGCCGCGAGCAGGCGTTTTGAGCCGCAGGCGGCCAGCAGCGCGGTATGAAACCCCTTGTGCAGCCGGTCGAAATCCTCCGCGCCCTCGCGGAATTCATCGCCGGTCCGCTCGATGTGGCGGCGCATCTGGTGCAGCGCGCTGACGATGCCGGCCTCCCAGGCGTCATCGCCGTGGGTGATCGCCAGCCTGATGGCCTCGACCTCGATCGCGGTGCGCATGCAGGTGATGTCGAGCAGATCCTCGCGGCTGATATCGGCGACGCGAAAGCCGCGCTGCCCGGTGCCGACGATCAGTCCGCGCGACATCAGCCGCGACAGGCCTTCGCGCAGCGGCGTGGCGCCGATTTCGTAGCGCTGCACGAGGTCGACGATGCCAAGCCGCGATCCCGGCGCCAGATGACCGGCCAGGATGTCCTGCTCGACCAGCATGGCCGCGCGCTCGCTCAGCGTGGCGGCCTCTGCCGCCGGTCGGCTCGGTTGGCGCTCGGACGCCGGCATCGCGAAATCCTCTACTTCAGGACCAGCTTCGAGGTGTCGAGCTTGGATTGCAGCATCTTTTGCGTCGACATCACCTCGATCCACCAGGCGAGTTGCTCGGGCTTCAGCACCGGTTCGGAGCGGTTCGGCGGCGTCGCCTTGACCAGCTCGATCGGCTGCTTGGTGAATTTTGAAATCGAGGTCGACGCCTTTTCGCGGTCGTTGTTGACGATGACGGCGGATTCGGCGAGCGCGTCGCGGAATTTCTTGATCGCCGCGGCGTTCTTGTCCGCCCATTCGCGCGACGCTGCGTAGAAGATGATGGGATGGGTGCGCGCCAGTTCGACGGCATAGCGCGCGCCGACCGAGCCCAGTCCGGCATTGGTCATGCGGGTCACGAACGGTTCGGCGGTCAGCACGGCGTCGACGCCGCCGGACTTGATGATATCGGCCATGGTCGGGAAGGTGACCTCGACGAAATTGACGCTCTTGGGATCGACGCCCTTCTCCACCAGCCATTTCACGAACAGCACGTGCAGGAAGGCGTTCAGCCCGGGCGCGCCGACTTTCTTGCCGACAAAGTCCTTCGGCTCCTTGATGGTGATGCCGTTGCGGACGAAGGCGGTGATGTTGCCGTTCGACACCGGGCTCATCACGGTTGCACCGGCAATCGCGACGAGATCGAGCCCGCCGTCGGCGGCCTGCAGGAACACGGTCGAGGTCGGCCCGCCGATCTGGATCGAGTTCGACAGGATCGCGGCCGGGATATTCGAGTTGATGGCGATCGGTGTCATCTCGACCTCGAGCCCGTGCTTTCTGAAGATGCCTTCGTCGATCGCCACCATCGCCGAAGCGCAGTCCGAGGTCGCCGTGCAGCCGACCTGGATCTTGGCTTGCGCAAAGGCGGTGCCGGTCAGCGCCACGCTGACCGCAAGGGCGGCAAGAACCTTTTTCACGGCTTTCTCCCCATCTACATTTTTCAGGCTTGTTTATCGATATTTTTTTTGATCATATATTTCATCGGAAAACAAGGGGTCATCCAGTGAAACTCGCAACATTCAAATCCGGCGGACAGGAAAAGATCGGAATCGTGCATACGGGCGATACGGCTCTGTTCGATCTCGCGGCCGCCGCTAGCCGGAGCGGAAGCGCCAACCCGGCCTTCGCGTCGATGCTGGCATTGATCGACGCCGGCGAGAGCGCACTCGAACAGGCGGCAAAAGTGTTCGAGAAGCACGGCAAGGACGAGAGCCTGTCAATCAACACCGGGACGGCCGAGGTTCTCGCGCCGGTCCCTGAGCCGCGGCAGATGCGGGACGGCATGTCGTTTCCGCTGCACATCCTGCAGGCCCCGCGCGGGCAGCTCAAGCTCGCCGCGCGCGCCAAGGGCGACACGGCGGAACTGGCGCGGATCGAGGCCGAACCGCTCGGCGAACTGCCGGAGGTCTACCGCAAGCAGCCGATCTACTACATCACCAACCGCTTCAGCGTCCGCGGCACCAACACCACGGTGAAGTGGCCGCGCTACAGCCAGGTGATGGATTACGAACTAGAATTCGGCGTCATTACCAAAAGCAAGGGCGCCAACATCTCCGCCGCCAAGGCCAAAGACCACATATTCGGCTATACGATCTTCAATGACTTTTCCGCGCGCGATGCCCAGCGCATTGAAATGGAGGGCCGGCTGGGCCCGGCGAAAGGCAAGAGTTTCGACGGCGGCAACGTGATGGGGCCGTGGATCGTCACGCCCGACGAGATCGGCGATCCCTACAAATTGAAGATGGAAGCACGCGTCAACGGCAAGATGCGTTCGCAGGGCGTGACCGAGGGCATGCTATTCTCGTTCGAGGAGATCATCGCCCATGTCAGCAAGGACGAGACCCTGATGCCCGGCGAATTCATCGGGTCCGGCACCGTCGGCAATGGCTGCGGCCTCGAGCTCGGCTGGTATCTCGAGCACGGCGATACCATTGAACTCGAAGTCGAAAAGATCGGCACGTTGAAGAACCGGGTCGAGCGGCAATAGTCTGTTGCCGGCGACGTCACCAATAAGAACATCACGCGAGGAAACGCCATGGCGCGCAAATTGATCGATATCTCCGTTCCCCTGCAAAACGACGTGCCGGCCGACCCGCCTGGCAATCACCCGACCATTCAGTATATCGACCACCAGCAGGGCCTGCCGCGGATGCTGCAGTTCTTCGACGGGCTGAAGGCGGAAGACCTGCCGGACGGGCAGGGCTGGGCGGTGGAACAGGTATCGCTCTCGACCCACAACGGCACGCATCTGGACGCGCCCTGGCACTTCCATCCCACCATGAACCGCGGCGAACGCGCCTGGACCATCGACGAGGTGCCGCTCGAATGGTGCTTTCAGCCGGGTGTGAAGCTCGACTTTCGGCATTTTCCGGACGGCTATGTCGCGACCGCCAAGGATGTCGAGGCTGAACTGAAGCGCATCGGCCATACGCTGTCGCCGCTGGAAATCGTCGTGGTCAACACCAGCGCCGGCGTCAAATATGGAAGGCCCGATTACGTCACCTCCGGCTGCGGCATGGGCTACGAGGCGACGATGTATCTGTTGGAGCGCGGCGTGCGGCTGACCGGGATCGACGGCTGGAGTTGGGATGCGCCGTTCATCTACACCGCGAAGAAATATGCCGAGACCAGGGACGCCAGCCTGATCTGGGAAGGCCACAAGGCCGGTCGCCACATCGGCTATTGTCACATCGAAAAACTGCACAATCTCGAACAACTACCGTCAACCGGCTTTGCGGTGTCCTGCTTCCCGGTGAAGATCGAGCGCGCTTCGGCGGGCTGGACCCGGGCGGTCGCCATCCTCGACGGCTGAAGGCTGCATGCGACAACAAACAAAAGCAGGGAGAGAACGGATGACGGATTTGCGCACGCCCCCGCTGCGGGGATGCTTTTGCTGTGGCCCATCAAGTCCGTCACTCGCCAGCCCAAGCCGGCGCGGCTTCATGTTCGGCGCCGGCGCGCTGGCGCTGACAACGGCGGTAGGCAGCAACCGGGCAACGGCACAAACCGCCGACACAAAACCGTTCCGCATTGACGTTCACCATCATCTGTCGCCGCCGACCTACGTGACCGCGTCGAACGACAGCGGTTTTGGCGATCCGCTGATGAAGAACTGGAGCATCGAGAAATCACTGGCTGATATGGACAAGGCCGGCATCGCCACCGCGATGCTGTCGGTCACCACGCCCGCCGTCAATTTCACCAAGGGCGATGCCGCGCGAAAACTCTGCCGCGAGTCGAATGAGTATGGCGCAAAACTGGTCGCGGATTATCCCGGACGCTTCGGCAATTTCGCGATGCTGCCGCTCACCGACGCCGAAGGCAGCTTGCGCGAACTGACGTATGCGCTCGATACCCTGAAGGCCGACGGCATCGCCTTGATGACGAGTTACGGCGACAAGTGGCTCGGCGATCCATCATTCCTGCCCGTGATGGAAGAACTCAATCGTCGCAAGGCGCTGGTGTACACCCATCCGACGGCGGCCAATTGCTGCGTGAACCTGGTGCCGACACAGCCGCCTGTCATGATCGAGTTCGGCACCGACACGACGCGCACCATCGCCGACATCGTCTTCTCCGGCAATGCGCGGCGGTTTCCCGATATCCGCTGGATCTTCTCGCACGCCGGCGGCACGATGCCGTTCCTGATCGAGCGCTTCGTCCGTCATCCGCTGCTGGTGCCGAAGGCCAAGGAGACGGTGCCTGATGGCACGCTCGCCGAGCTGAAGCGTTTCTTCTATGACACCGCGCAGACCTCCAACCGCGGCGCGATGTCGGCGTTGGCGGCGATCATCCCGCCATCGCAAATCGTGTTCGGAACGGATTTCCCGTACCGGACCGGCAGCGATCATGTGAAGGGGTTGCGCGAGGCGGGTGTGTTTACGGAAGAACAGATCGCAGCGATCGAGCGGGGGAATGCGCTCAAGCTGTTACCGCGGCTGGCAAGCTAGTTTGGGAGCTGGCCGGTCCACTCGTCATGTTGTGGAGCGAGCCGCCAAAAAGAAAAGGCGCGCCGGACTGTCCGGCACGCCTGATTCTTGATTCTTGTCTCCGATCCGTCTGAAGCGACGGCGATCGGATCTATATCACCACCTGCAGACGCGGACGCCGTAGGAATTCCACCAGCAGCGGGGACCCACAACGAGTGGCGCGCCATAGTAGCCGTAGCCTCGGCCGTAACCGCGGCCGCGATAGAAGCCACGGCCGCCGCGATAGACGCCACCGCCGCGATAGTAGCCTCGGCCGCCACGCGCCTGCGCGGAGGTGGTTGTCCCGCCGACCAGAATGGCAGAGGTGCTGGCGACGTAGACGAACAACAAAGCCAACGCTGCGAGGCAGCGGGTCAGGATATTGTAGCGTTTAGCCATTCGGGAATCTCCGGGTCACTTCCAGACACCTGGACTTCAGCACTGTCTCACTTAGACGCGCGAGCAGGCATTCGGTTCAGATGCGCTAAGACAATATTTTTACTAAGGTTCTTGCGGGCTTTCGGGACTCTATTAAGAAGGGCAGGTAAGGTCAAGTTGCAGCCGATTTGCCGAGGATTTTTGCGTTGCGCCGTTCATCTTCCTGAATGCTTCCTGAACACGGATGATTGTGCGCTGCAGAATTCCGAGAGAAGCTACGGCAAGGCCACGCCGGCAACTTGATCTCGACACGATTTCCATTTCTCAGCGTAAGACCACCTCGCCTTAACGAGTACCCATGTCCAAAAAACACACTTATGTCCTTGGCCTGAACACTTACGACCATGATGTCAGCGCCTGCCTGTTGCGCGACGGCGCCATCGCCTTTGCCATCGCCAAGGAGCGGATCACGCGGGCCAAGCACGCATCGGGCTTCTACAAGGAAGTGATCGACTATTGCCTCGAAGCCGAAGGCATTACGCTCGACGACGTCGATCTGGTGGTGCGCAATTGTTACATCCTGCCGGTCCAGGAAATGGAGGAGCGGCTGGTCTATTTCGATGCGCCGGGCTTCCTCCCGGATTTCGAGCGGGGCGACGCAGCCAAGCACCCGCTGTACCTGTCGCGTCAGGACAAGGTAGTCACGATCTCCCATCACCTCGCGCACGCCTACAGCGCGTTCGCGGTGTCGCCGTTCGAGGATGGCGTCGTGATGATCGTCGATGGTGTCGGCAGCTACCGCTCCGACGTGATGGAAGCCTTTCCGGCCAGCGATACGGCGACGCCGCTCGCGCGGGAGTCGGAGAGCTACTACAAGTTCAGCGGCACGACGCTGGAATGCCTGAAGAAGGTCTGGATGGAGCCGGACCGCGGCTTCCTCAGCGACGAATTCTACACCATGCCCGGTCTCGGCGCGCTGTACAGTCGCGCCTCCACCTACATTTTCGGCGACTGGAACAAATGCGGCGAGCTGATGGGGCTGGCGCCCTATGGCCGCCGCGACCAGGTCAAGCATTTGCTCGAAATGACGGACGGCAAGCTGCAGGTGCCGCACTGGACCGCCGACTTCAAGCAGCCTTACGTGTTCGAACCCGGCAGCAACTGGGAAAAGAACCCCGCGATGCGGCACTGGGAAGACCTGGCCTGGCGTACGCAGGACGACACCGAGAACGTCCTGCTTGCGCGTGCCCGCTGGCTGCGTGAAACCACCGGTGCAAAAAACCTCTGCATGGCCGGCGGCGTCGCGTTGAACTGCGTGGCGAACGGGCGGGTCGCCCGCGAGGCTGGGTTCGAGAACGTCTGGATCCAGCCTGCGGCCGGCGATGACGGCATTGCGATCGGCTGCGCCTATTACGGCTGGCTCGAAATTCTGAAGCAGCGCCGCGACTTCGTCATGGATCATTCCTATGTCGGCAGGCGCTACAGCGATCAGGACGCCGCCACGGAATTGAAGAAACTCCTCGTGCGCATCCAGGTCGGTGCCGTCAAGAGCGAGAACGTGTGCCGCGACACGGCCAGGCTGCTCGCCGACCAGAAGGTGATCGGCTGGTTTCAGGACCGGTCGGAATTCGGGCCGCGCGCGCTCGGCAACCGCAGCCTGCTGGCCGACCCGCGCAAGCCCGAAATGAAGGACACCCTCAACAGCCGCGTCAAGCACCGGCAGGCGTTCCGGCCGTTCGCGCCGATCGTGCTGGCCGAGCGCATGAAGGAAATTTTTGAAGGCGATGAAGACTCGCCCTTCATGCTGATCGCCAAACCGGTTCGTCCCGAGTGGCGGGATAAAATTCCGGCGATCGTGCACGTCGACGGCACCGCACGGGTGCAGACCGTGCGCGAGGCAACCAATCCGATGCTTTACCGCCTGCTGAAGGAGTTCGAGGCGCTGACCGGCGTTCCCGTGCTGATCAACACCTCATTCAACATCAAGGGCGAGCCCATCGTGGAAACGCCGCAGGATGCCGTGAACTGCTTTCTGACCACGGGCGTCGATCATCTGGTCATCCACGATACGATCGTCTCGAAGACCGCGATGCACAAGGTGGTCGCGCCGCTGGTCACGATCGCCGCCGATGTGCGGACGCTGGTGGCCTCGACCGCGCAGCCGGCCTGAGGGCGGCTGTCGCGGTCCAGTCAGGAGCCGCTCAGGCGGCTTTCGGCGCTGCCGGCTTGAGCGGCTTGTCCTGACGCTTCGACCAGGAAATGTAGTAGGCGACGATGGTCATGATCGCGATGCCGGTCACGCTGACGAATATCTGCGCGAACAGCGAGCCCGAGCTCATCGACAGTTCGAAATGCCCGACGAACGACAGGAACACGCCGACGCAGAACACGGCGAGCGACTGCTGGCCGCAAACAATCAGCGGATCGAAAATCTTCCATTCCAGTCCCGGCCAATCCTTTGGCACGAAGCGGATGACCAGGATCACGATCACCACAAAGTGCAGGAAGCGATAGGGGGCGAGGTTGGTCTTGTCGTTCGGGTTGAACGTCGAATACAGCCACTGCGGGAACAGCTCGCCGAACGCCGGAAACTTGCCGGCCATGGTCATGACAAGCGCCAGGATCATGTAGCCGATGCAGAACCAGAGCGTGGCCGGGTGCATGATCACCCCTGCCGATTGCCGTGCACCGCCGAGCGCGCACCATGCACCGAAGATGAACAGCACCTGCCAGCAGAACGGGTTGAAGTACCAGGTGCCGGTCGGGTAGGCGGGCAGGTTCCAACCGGTCTGCCGCGACACCAGCCACAGCGCAATCGCGGCCAGCATGGTCCAGTTGGGCTGGCGCAGCATGATCCACAACACCGGCGGGAACAGCCCCATCAGCACGATGTAGAGCGGCAGCACGTCGAGATTGACGGGCTTGAACTTCAGGAACAATCCCTGCCGCAGCGTTTCCGTCGCATTGTCGACCAGGCCGACGACGTTGAACTCGTTGACCAGTTCGGAATCGCCGAAGCGCAGCGCCAGATAGCTGATCGAGGCGATATAGATCACGAACAGGATGATGTGGGCGACATAGAGCTGCCAGACCCGCTTGGTCAGCCGCGTGGCGCCGACGATGAAGCCGCGCTCCAGCATCATCCGGGCATAGACGAAAGAGGCGGTATAGCCGGATATGAAAACGAACAGGTCGGCGGCGTCGCTGAACCCGTAATTGCGGGTGGTGATCCAGTTCACGACGTTGTCTGGAATATGGTCCAGATAGATCGCCCAGTTCGCGACCCCGCGAAACAGGTCGAGCCGGAGGTCGCGTCCTTTGTCGGGCAGGGTGGCGTTGATTTTCATGGCTGCCGTTTCGCAGTGATGCTTTCGGGAGGATGGCGCAGGTCCCGGGCGCCGGATAGCCCTAGATTGTCACAGTACGGCATAATGACTATACCGATACGGTAATGGTACATCCGGGTCTCTGGAATCACCGATCAAATTTCCTGAAAGGTGTCTCTATACTATCCCGGCTGTTTCCGCCAAACGCTACCGTGTCGCATATCGCTTGAGGACCCAATCATCCATGACCGCACGCATTTTTAAGCCCGCCAAAAACGCGATGCAATCGGGCAGGGCCAAGACCCGGGAATGGCAGCTCGATTATGAGCCCGAGCAGCCCCGGGCGGTCGAGCCGCTGATGGGCTGGACCTCGTCGGGCGACATGAAGCAGCAGCTCACCTTGCACTTCGACACCAAGGAAGACGCGATCGCCTATTGCGAGCGCAAGGGCATTGCCTACCAGGTGATCGAGCCCAGGGATTCGGAGCGCCGGCCGGCCGCCTACGCCGACAATTTCGCTTTCAAGCGCGTCGAGCCCTGGACGCATTAGGCTGGACGACGCCGGGAGTCCGGACGAGGGCTATCGCTCCAGGCCCGATGCCGACGGATCGCCCGATATCGGCAGCGGCGCATCCTTCGCGACGCCGAGCACCGGGAAGGTCCTGATATTGCGCACTTCAGGCATCGCGGAAAACTGCAGAAGCTGCTGGTGCATGCCCTCGACGTTTCGCGCCACGCATTTGAGCAGATAGTCGGCATCGCCCGAAATCCGCCAGCTCTGCAGCACGAGCGGCACCGCCGCGATCGATTTTTCGAACGCCTGCAGCGGGGCCTGGGCCTGGCTCTGCAACTGGATCAGGACAAAGGAAATGACTTCGTAGCCCAGCAGCGTTTCGTCGAGCGTGGCTCTGACCGCGCTGACATAGCCGCGCTCGCGCAGCGCGCGAACGCGCCGCCGGCACGGCGGCTCGGAAAGGCCGACCCTGTCAGCCAGTTCGTTGTTGCGGATACGTCCATCCCTTTGCAGCTCGGACAGTATCTTCAGGTCGATGTCGTCGAGGGGGTGGCGTTCCGTCATAGGTTCTTCTTTGGCTCCTCGTGGGCACCTCATCGGCGCTCCAGCGTGCCACGCGTGGCGACGCGCCGGGAGGGGGGACGTTTGGTTTGCGCCCGGTCCGGCGCCGGGCCGGGGGCCACGCTCGACAGCACCAGCTTTTCGTGGGCGGCGACGATGGCCTCCTTGGTGAGCCGCCCGCCGGGCCGGTACCAGGTGGTGAGGCCGGTCAACAAGGCCAGGATCGCAAATGTCGCCACCTGGACGTCCACGACCTCGAATTCGCCTTCGGCGACGCCCTCGGTGAGGATTTCGGCGAGCCGTGCCTCATAGGCGCCGCGCAGCGCCACAATCGCTTCGTAATTCTTCGGCTCCAAGCTTCGCAATTCGGAATTGGCGATGAAGACCTCGCGCTTCCTGGTCATGTGGTAGCTGACGTGGAAGGCGACAAAGGCGCGGAGCTTGTCGACCGGCCGCTGCTTGCCCTGCAGGGCGCGATCGAGCTGGCGCAGCAATTCGTTGATGTGGTCCCGCACCAGCTCGAACAGCAATTCCTGCTTGGTCGAGATGTGGTTATAGAGCGATCCCGACTGGATGCCGACCTCGGCGGCGAGCTGGCGCAGGCTCATGGCAGCAAAGCCGTGCTCGAAGATCAGGCGCAGCCCGGCTTTGCGGATCGCCTCCATCGTCTTCGGGCCGTGTGAACCGATCGTTCGCGCCATGGGGCCTCTGAAGTGGCATTCGCCGCTATGGAAACGAGCGGTCGATCGTATAATTCTGGCACGAAAGGATAGTAATTTCAATCGCCTGTAGACTTTATTTGAGTTCAAATAGGTTCCGCTTGCAGGCTAGTTAAAAAAACGTATGATCGTTTAATTGGAAGACTGGAGGAAATGATGGCCTTGAACAGGGCGCTGCTTCTGAACTTCGATCTCGGCGAGACCGCGGATGCGATCCGCGAGACGGTGCATGCGTTTTCGCAGAACGAGATCGCGCCGCGCGCCGCCGAAATCGACCGCAGCAACCAGTTTCCGCGCGACCTCTGGCCCAAGATCGGCGCGCTCGGCCTGCACGGCATCACCGTCGAGGAGGAATATGGCGGCACCGGCCTCGGCTATCTCGAGCACTGCATCGCGCTGGAAGAGATGTCGCGGGCCTCGGCCGCTGTCGGGCTGTCCTACGGCGCGCATTCCAACCTCTGCGTCAACCAGATCCGCCGCAACGGCAACGAAAAACAGAAACGCAAGTACCTGCCGAAGCTGATTTCGGGCGAGCATGTCGGTTCGCTGGCGATGTCGGAGCCGGGCGCAGGCTCCGACGTGGTCTCGATGAAGACCCGCGCCGACAAGAAGGGCGACCGCTTTGTGCTCAACGGCAACAA